>CAVSAM010000008.1:0-324936 GCA_963725935.1 uncultured Acidimicrobiaceae bacterium
TGCCTTTCCCCAGCATGTTCGCCGTCAAGGCCCTGGTCCACTGGTTCGGCTCCCTCGGTGGCCTCGATCGGTTCGACCGGCCCCCCACTTTCGCCGGTGGCCGCCTCGGCCTGCTGGTGCACCTCCGCCAGCTCCGCAAGTTCCAGCGGGCCAGTCGGTGCCCCCGGGTCATAGCCTTCCGGCTGGCCAGGCTCACCCCAGAGGCTGAGCGTGGTGTTCGGGCCAGGGCTCTTCCGCTCGGCCCGGCCGCCACGCCGGGCGGCGCGGGGGCTCAACGGCCCTGGCTCCTCGACCTGTGTGGCGCCGGAAATCTGGCACAGGATCGCGGCTCGCCTAACGTCCCAGTCAGTCTTGCTTGGAGACTCAGCCGAGGACCTCCTTTGGTCGCCAGCGGAACCGCCCGGTCCCGGCGCCCATCAGCTGTTGAGCAGTTCGTTTTCCTTATGTGCAAGGACGCGGTCAATCTCGGCCGAGTAGTCGTGGGTGAGCTTGTCCAGTTCCTTTTCCGATCGGTCGAGCTCGTCAGAGGAAATGTCCCCGTCCTTTTCCAGCGCCTCGAGGTCCTTCCTCGTCGCACGGCGCACGTTGCGGACGGCCACCCTCCCGTCCTCTGCCTTTTGGTGCACCACCTTCACGAGGTCTTTACGTCTCTCCGCGGTGAGCATCGGGAAAACCAACCGGATCACAGAGCCATCGTTGCTGGGCGTGATGCCAAGATCCGACGACTGGACAGCCTTTTCGATCGCCTTGATGCTCGCGGGGCCCTTTTCGTATGGAGTGATGACCAGCACCCGCGCCTCGGGGACGTGCAACCCTGCCAGCTGCTGCAAAGGCACTTCGGCACCGTAATACTCGACCTTCAACTTCTCGATCAGCGCCGGGGTCGCCCGGCCGGTACGGATACTCGCGAACTCGGACTTGGTGTGCTCGACCGCACGAGCCATACGCTCTTTGCAATCTTCAATGGCCGCGTCAACCAGGGTGTCAGGCATCAGTGGATAAGCGTACCTATCTGGTCACCCGCCAGCGCGCTACGCAAGTTCCCTTGCTCCATGATGCTGAAGTACAGGATCGGCAGACTGTTCTCCCGGCACAGCGTGATGGCTGTCAGGTCCATAGCGCGCAGATCCTTGCCGATCACCTCGTCGAAGCTGATCTCGCTGATCTGCTCGGCCCTCGGATCCAGGCGGGGGTCAGCGGTATACACGGCGTCGACACCGCCATGAGTTCCCTTCAACAGCACTTCAGCGCCGATCTCGACGGCCCGGAGCGCACCTGCGGTGTCGGTGGTGAAGAACGGGTTGCCCGTCCCGGCAGCGAAGATCACTACCCGGCCCTTTTCCAGGTGGCGTATCGCACGTAGGCGAATGTAGGGCTCGGCCAGCTCAGACATGCCGATCGCAGTCTGGACGCGGGTCGGTTGTCCCTCCCGCTCGAGGGCGTCTCGGAGGGCCAGGGCGTTGATCACCGTCGCCAACATGCCCATGTAGTCGGCCGTCGCCCTGTCCATCCCGGTCGCTGAGCCGGTCGCACCCCGCCAGATGTTCCCGCCTCCGATCACAACAGCGATCTCGGTACCGAACTCGGTGCGGGCGGCCGCGATCTCCTTGGCGAGACGTTCGACAATACGGCCGTCGATGACCTCATCGGCCGCCTCGCTTGCCAAGGCCTCGCCTGAGACCTTCAAAACGACGCGCTTCCAAGGCGCTCCCGGCCGCCCCATCAACCGCCGATCACAACCTGGGCGTAGCGCACGATCCGTGCGTCACCCAGCGTTTCGCGACGGTCTTGCTGTCGTCCTTGGCGAACGGTTGCTCCAGCAGCACGCCTCCCGGCACCCGCTTGAACCAACCACCCAGCTTGCCGTCGACGATCTTCGGTACCTGCGCCTCGGGCTTGCCATCGCGGCGCGTTTCGGCCTCCAAAGTCGTCCGCTCCGCCTCGACCTCTTCGGCCGGGACGTCTTCGCGGCGCAGGTACTTGGGCTTCCCGAAGGCGATGTGGACGGCGACGTCGTGGGCGAGCTGCTGGTTGCCGCCGGCCAGTTCGACGATCACACCGTTGACCCCGCGGTCGTTCTGCACGTGCAGGTACGAGTCGAGGAGGTTGCCCGGTGCGGCCTCGAAACGGATAACCTCTCCGAGCTGCACGTTTTCCTTGATGACGATGTTGAGGTCCTCGATAGCAACCTTGCGCTGCTGGACCGCGTCCTCACCGTCGCTGGCGACAAGTGCGGCCAGCTCGTTTACGAGGTTGACGAAATCGGGGCTCTTGGCGCCGAAGTCTGTCTCTGAACGGAGCTGGACCAGCGCTATCGCATTCGACTCCTTGTCATAAGACACGGCGACAGCGCCTTCCTGGGTCTCCCGTCCCGCTCGCTCGGCGGCCTTGCCGAGCCCACGTTCCCGAAGCCATTTCATAGCTCCCTGGGTGTCCCCGTCTGCTTCAGTCAACGCACGCTTGGCGTCCATCATCCCGGCCCCGGTCGCGTTGCGAAGGGCCTGTACGTCCTTGGCGGTGAACTCTGCCATCGTTCGCGCTCCTAACTCTATTGCTCTGGTGCTGCAGCGGCAGTGGCTGCAGCCGTCAACGTTTCAAGCCCTCCGGCGTCGTCAGGCCCGGGGCTTTCCGCCTCGACGGTCCCTACCTCAGCTGCAGGTAAGTCGACCGTACCCACACCGGCTGTCTCCCCGGTGGCTGGCTCCTCGGTGGCTGGCTCTGTATGGGCCGCCTCTGCGATGGCTGTGCCAGCGATCCCTGTCTCGGCCGCGGCTGTCTCGGCAGCGGCTGTCTCCGCGTCGGCGTCACCGGGCGCCTGCGCTGGCCTCGGTGGCCGGGGGGGCCTCGCAGGCGCCGGCGCGGCCGGAGGCGCGGGCGCAGCTTGCATTGCGGGCACGGCGTAAAGCATGGCACTGCGCTTGGACGCCACGAACCGCCCCTCTGCGACAGCCTCAGAGATCACCCGGCACATGAGCGTGCCGCTGCGAATCGCGTCATCGTTCCCCGGGATCGGGAACTGGACCTGGTCCGGGTCGCAGTTGGTGTCGACCACGGCGACGATCGGGATGCCCATCTTGTTGGCTTCCGATACGGCGATGTGCTCTTTTTTGATGTCGATGATGAACACTGCGTCAGGGAGGCGCGTCATGTCCCGGATACCGCCGAGGTTGCGCTCGAGCTTTTCCAGCTCCCTGGTCAAGATGAGCGCCTCTTTCTTCGGCATGGCTTCGAAGTCGCCGGCCGAACGCATGCGCTCGTACTCCTGCATTTTCTTTACGCGGGCTGCGATAGTTGTGAAGTTCGTCAGCATCCCGCCGAGCCAACGCTCGTTCACATATGGCATACCGCACAGCTCTGCCGCCGCGCAATGGGATCCTGCGATTGCTTCTTCGTGCCCACGAAGAGAACGCTGCCTCCGTTGGCGACCATGTCCCGCACAAACGAATAAGCCAAATCGACCCTGTGCAGCGTCTGAGTCAGGTCGATGATGTAAATACCGTTGCGCTCTCCGAAGATAAAGCGCTTCATCTTCGGGTTCCAGCGCCTCGTCTGGTGCCCGAAGTGGACTCCCGCCTCTAGAAGCTGCCTCATCGTGACGACGGCCATTACTACTCCTCTCCATCGGTTGTTGTCCCCCGGGCGCTAGCGCCGCGTGGCCCCCAAGTCCGGGGCCAGCGGCGACCGTGGAGGCGCCCTGGGCGTAGGTTTGTCGGGCCGCTACTTGCGGAGGCCCGGGGCCCAGCCTACACGCAGTGCGTCAGGCTGTCTCTTTGTCGGCGACGAGCATGCGAGCGCGCAGCTGCAGCACGGCCTTGGTGTGGATCTGGCACACGCGGCTCTCGGTCACGCCGAGCACCTGGCCGATCTCCGCCAGAGTAAGACCCTCGTAGTAGTACAGCGACAGGACGATCTTTTCCCGGTCGCCGAGGCGGTTGATCGCCCCGGCCAGGATCTGCTTCATCTCCTCGATCTCGAACGCCGCCATTGGACCGTCGTGGCGGTCGGCCAGCGTATCGCCGAGCGTGGTTGACTCGCCCCTGTCGCCACCGGACAGCACCTCGTCGAGAGCGACGATGCCAACGAAAGAGATCTGGGAGAACTGCGCCTGAAGCTCGTCCTCGGTCAGGCCGAGCTCCGTGGCCACCTCGAGGTCGCTCGGCGTCCGCAGCAGCTGCGCCTCGAGCTTGGCGTAAGCCTTCTCGATCGCCCTCGCCTTGGCACGCACCGACCGCGGCACCCAATCGATGCTGCGGAGCTCGTCGATGATGGCACCTTTGATCCGGGTTATGGCGTAGGTCTCAAACTTGATCGCCCGTTCGTTGTCGAACTTCTCGATCGCGTCGATGAGCCCGAAGATGCCATAGCTCACGAGGTCGCACTGCTCGATCGTGTGAGGCAGGCCGACCGATACCCGGCCCGCGACGTACTTGACTAGCGGTGAGTAGCGAACGATCAGCTTGTCACGCAGCTCTCGCGCGCCGCTGCTCTTGTAGTCCGCCCAGAGCTCGTCAGTTGAAAATAGGACTTCTTCGGTTTCCATCAGGCCCTCGGGTGCGTCGTGTCGTATACGGCGAGCAAGCGCTCCTTGCTCACGTGCGTGTAGACCTGGGTAGTCCGCACGCTTGCATGACCTAAGAGCTCCTGTACAACTCGAAGGTCTGCGCCGCCGTCCAGCAGATGAGTCGCGAAACTATGTCGCAAAGCATGGGGGTGCGTAGGCGACGGTGACCGTCGGTCAAGTATACGGCGCACGTCTCGGGGCCTCAGGCGATGCCCCCTCGCGTTGAGGAAAAGAGCTTCCGGAGGCGACTCCGCCCTGGCCAATGCCGGCCGGCCCTCGTCGACCCACTTTCGTGCGGCACGGGCGGCGCTCTCTGAGATAGGCACCCTTCGCTGTTTGGAGCCCTTTCCCCAGACCGTGGCCCAACCGCCTCGCAGGTCGAGGTCCCCCACTGACAGCCCGCAAAGCTCGCTCACGCGCAGGCCGCTGCCGTACAGGAGCTCGAGCGCTGCGTCGTCACGGAGCCGCACCTGTTCGGGGACCTCGCTCCGAGCTGGTGGGTCGTCCAGGATGACCTCCAGCTCCGAGCGCGACAGCGGTCGCGGCAGCCGGGACCCCCCGGTACGCGCCGACAGACTGGTCGTCGGGTCGCCGGCAATCGTGCCTTTTCGGCCCAGCCAACCGAAGTACCGCCTCAGGGCCGACGCCCTCTGCGCTACCGTCTGGCGGGCATAATGCCTGGTCGTCATGTACGCGAGGTACCGGCGCAAGACCAGGCGGGTTACTTTTTCGGGGCCGTCCGCCCCGGCTCGCTGTGCCCAGGTGATGAACGAGCGCACCCCGTTTTCATAGGCCCGAGTGCTGGCAGGAGACAGGTCCGTCAGGGACATCAGCCATTCAGCGAGAGCCCACCCAGGGGCTATCTCGCCCGCGACGACTTCCACCGCAGCGTCGCCCTCTGCACTCCCCGCTCCGGCGCTCATGCGGCGATGGCCATCCATGACCACCACCTTATGCCCACTTTGCGTGCTGCTGGGGGAACCCACAGTGGTAAATGGTAGCCGCCAGGCCGACTTTGTGCTGCGACGGAAGGTAGTTGCCCAAACGCTGTAAACCTCAAACTGCCCAAAAGCGGACAATCCTGGACCACCGACGAGGGTCTTCCCTGCCTGGAGGGCGGTTGTGACATCTCGCCTTGTTTCGGTTTCGGCGCGTTTTTCGTCTTTTTCCGCAATGCCCTACGAAACTCAGTGTGGCGTCCAGCCGGCCACGACCTCGTCGAGGGCTTGCCAGGTCCGGTCGGGAAGCTCCGTGGTTACACGCTGAGCGGCCACCGTGATGTGGTCCGTCGAGCCCGCGCCAACAACCACCGATGCCACTGCCGGGTGGCGGAGCCCGAAAGAGGCGGCCGCCTCCGGAAGCGTTGTGCCGAGGTCCTGGCATACGCGGGCTAGCGCACGAGCCCGCGCCAACACCGCCTCCGAGGCGGGCCTGTAGTTGAACGGCGCACCGTCGGGTGGCCACGACCGCGCGAGCAACCCCGAGTTGAACACCGCGGCTGAGACCACCGACACACCCCGCTCCAGGCACTCGGCCAGGAGCGGTTCGCCCGAACGGTCGAGCAAGGTCCAGCGACCAGCGAGCATCACCAGGTCGACGTCGCTCTCCTTGACGATTCGCAAGAGGGGCTCCGAGGAGTTCATGCCGGCGCCGATCGCCCCAACCACCCCGGCGTCGCGTAGCTCGGCCAACGCAGGAACGCTAACGCTGATGGCCTCATCGAGGTAATCGTCGGGGTCGTGCACGTAGACGATGTCGACTCTGTCCAGGCCGAGGCGGTCCAGGCTCGATTCGAGGCTCCGGAGCACCCCATCGCGTGAGTAGTCCCGGGCCCGGGTGAGGTCGTCTGGCACCACGAAGCCATTGTCCAGGTCCCACCCCTTCGGAGAAGGGTTGGGGACGAGTAGCCGGCCCACCTTTGTTGACACGACAAACTCGTCTCTCGGCAAAGCGGCCAGAGCGGCTCCCAAGCGCCGCTCGGACAGCCCCAGCCCGTAGTGGGGGGCGGTGTCGAAGTACCGGACGCCGGCCTCCCACGCCGCTCGTAGCGTCGAGGCGGCCGCCTCGTCGTCGAGCGCGACATACAGGTTCCCGACCGAGGCCCCTCCGTAGCCGAGCTCGCTCAGCTCGAGCTGCGTGTGGCCCACCCGTCGATGCTTCACTCGCTCCCCTCCTGCTATTTCGTCTTATCGAGCCCGTACTGCGTTTCTAGCCCGTACCAGGCCACTGCGGTGCCGCCGAAAACCGCGGAAAGCTCAGGAGCCGACAGCGACGCCGTTAGCTCCTCGGCCGACCTCATCACATCGTCGTAGCTCGCCGCCAACAGGCACACGGGCCAGTCCGAACCCCACATTGTCCGGACAGCACCAAACGCTTCGAGGAGCACGTCGCCGTAAGGCCGCAACTGATCGACGGTCCACCCGTTGTGGTCCGCCTCGGTGACCATGCCGGACAACTTGACCGCCACGTTGGGCAGGCGCGCCAGTGAGCTGACGTGCTCGCGCCACGGACTGATCGCACCGCTCGCGATCGGCGGTTTGCCCGCGTGGTCGAGGACGAAGGGTACCTCGTCGAGCGCGCTGGCAGTCTCGATGACGGCAGGAAGCTGCTGATGCCGGACGACTAGGTCGTACACCAGCCCAGCGGACGCAACGGCCTCAAGGCCCCGCCGCACGTCCGGCCGGCAGAGCCAGCGCGGGTCAGGCTCCTCCTGGACCTGGTGGCGGATACCGACAAGGCGGTCGCCCCCCGGGCGCTCCCGCAGGAAAGCAATACGGTCCTCCACCCCGGGCGTGCACAGATCGACCCAACCGACCACGCCGCCGATGGATGGTTCTTTAGCCGCCAATGCCAGCAGTTCTGGCGTCTCCTCGGCGACGCAAATGGTCTGGACGACGACCGTGAGGTCGATCCGGTTGTCAACGAGGAGCGGGCGCAGATTCTGCAAGCCCGAAGGAACGGCGGAGCAGCGGGAGCCCAGCAGTCCAGGGCTGGTCGCGCACGTTGAGGTCCCAGAAATGCTGGTGCGCGTCCACGCGTCTGACCGGGGTCATCGGCGCAGAGCCGTCAGGAACGGGCATCACGGAATGCAGGTCAATCGAGGTGAAAGACCTCTGTGGCTGGAGCCCACCACTCCTCGGGGGAGGCCGAGGCGACCGGCTCCTGGCAGGGCGCCGTGAGCAGCCACCAGCTCTGGGTGGTCTGGTCTGCTGCGATGCCCGCCATGTCGGCCTCGTAGTCGTCGCCGGTGTACTCGAGATAGCTGAACAACTGCCCGTCACGGAGAAAGATCGAGTAGTTGGTGATATTCGCCTTCCGTAGCGTGTCGAGCACGCCTGGCCATACGGAGGCGTGCATGCGGCGGTACTCCTCTTCCTTTTCCGGCCGGAGCCGGATGACCGACGCGACCCGCCGCATGCTCAACGCTGAGGCCGAAGGCGAAGGTTCGCCATCCCGCCGTCGACGTAGAGCCACACACCGGTCGTCGAGGTCGCCGTAGGCGATGCCAGGTACGCGATCGCGTCCGCCACTTCGGCCACCGAGACCAACCTCCCGTGCGGTTGCCTGGCGGCCAGTGCGGCACGTTCTGCTTCTGGGTCCTCGGCACGCGCCAAAAGCCTGCCGATCCACGGGGTGTCGGCGGTGCCCGGGCTCACAGCGTTGACACGGATGCCGTCGCGCAGCAGGTCGGCAGCCATTGCCAAGGTGAGCGACAACACGGCGCCCTTCGTGGCCCCGTAAAGGGCGCGCTCGGGCAGACCGGTCAAGGCCGCGATTGACGCGACATTGACTATGGCCCCGGGTGCCGACGCCCGGAGCGCCGGCAGGCACGCCCGGGTCACGCGCACCATGCCGAAGACGTTGACGTCGAAGACGTGGTGCCACTCGGCGTCGTCGTTGTCCTCAACTCGGCCCTGCGCGCCGATGCCCGCGGAGTTGACCAGGACCTCGAGGCCACCGAGCACTTCGAGAGCGCGCGAAACCGCTGCGCGCACAGCCGCGTCGTCAGTGACGTCGGCAACGAAGTACTCCAAACCACCGGGCGCCCCGGAGGGGACGTCCCGGTCGAGCACGGCAACCCGCGCGCCCTCGGCGGCAAGAAGCTGGGCAGTACCGAGCCCGATGCCTGACGCGCCCCCGGTAACCAAGGCCCGTTTCCCGTCGAAGCGACCCACGTCAGTTCCTCCCTCTCTCGTCGGCAGCCTCGGATAGGTTCTGCCAAACGGGCCCACCAGGGAACCCGAAATCCTTGACGGCCTCGGGCCTAAGCTCGGCACCGGCTCCTGGCCTGGTCGGCGCGAGGTAGCGGGCGTTCACGACTCGCACCGGGTCGACGAAATGCTCATGCAGGTGGTCCACAAACTCGATCCAGCGCCCATCGGTGCTCCCGCTAACGGCCACAAAGTCAAACATAGACAAGTGCTGCACTATCTCGCACAGCCCGACCCCCCCGGCATGAGGGCAGACCGGCACCCCGAACTTCGCTGCCAGAAGGATGATGGCCAGGTTCTCGTTAACTCCCGCGACCCTGCAGGCATCGATCTGGCAAACGTCGATCGCCCGGCTCGCCAACAGCTGCTTGAACATCACGCGGTTGGCTACGTGCTCGCCGGTCGCTACCTGGACCGGTGCCACCGCACGCGAGATGGCAACGTGGCCCAAGATGTCGTCTGGGCTCGTAGGTTCCTCGACCCAGTGCAGGCCGAACTGCGACAGGCGGCCTACATTGGCGATCGCATCGTCGACATCCCACCGTTGGTTCGCGTCCACAGACAGCTTGATGTCCGGGCCGACGGCCTCACGCACGAGCTTGACCCGTCGCACGTCGTCGTCGATATCCGCACCAACTTTCAGCTTTATGTGGGTGAAACCGTCTGCCAGGGCCCGGCTCACCAGCCCGAGGACCTTATCGTCTGAGTACCCGAGCCAGCCAGCGGAGGTGGTATAGGCCGGGTAGCCCTCGCTCAACAACTGTTGCTCCCGTTCACGTTTTCCCGATGATGCCCGTGCCAAGAGGTCCAAGGCCTCTTCTGGCGGGAGCACATCGGTAAGGTAACGGAAGTCGATCAGCTGAACGATCTCGATAGGGCTGAAGTCCGCGAGGACCTTCCAAAGCGGCTGGCCCTGCCTTTTTGCGTAGAGGTCCCAAACGGCGTTCACAACAGCGCCGATGCCCATGTGCATGACACCTTTTTCCGGGCCGAGCCAGCGCAACTGGCTGTCGTGGGTCAGCCGGCGCCAGAAGGCCCCCATGTCAGAAAGGACTTCGTCAACGTCCAGCCCGCAGACGAGGTGCTCCACGGCCCGGATCGCCGCCACGGCCACCTCGTTGCCGCGCCCGATCGTGAACACGAAACCGTACCCGGATTCCCCCGTAGAGGTACGTAGCGCCAAGTACGCAGCTGAGTAGTCAGGATCGGGGTTCATCGCGTCTGAGCCGTCCAGTGACCGTGAGGTCGGGAACCGGACGTCGCTCACCTCGAAATGCTCGAACTTTTCGGTCATCTTCACCCTTGCGAAGCCTTGCCGCCGATCACCCGGGTCATCATCAAAGCGACAAGGATCACGGCGCCGTCGATGGCCTCGATCCAGTAGCTCGAGACGTTGGCCAGATCCAAGATGTTCTGCACGATCGACAGGAGGGCGACCCCGGTCGCTGCTCCCACCATGTTGCCCTTCCCGCCGAGCAGGCTCACCCCGCCGATCACTGCGGCCGCGAACACTGTGAAAATGACCCCTTCCTGGTAACCCTGCTGCCCGGTAACGGCGGAAACGCGACCCGCCTCCATGAGCCCCCCGAGGGCGGCCAGTGTGCCGCCGGCAACGTACACAGAGATTTTCACACGGTCCACGTTGATGCCGGCGGCCCGCGCCGCTTCGGCGTTACCGCCTACCGCGTAGATCGCCCGCCCAGCCCGGTGGTAGCGCAGGAACAGGCCCACCCCCACGAAGATCACGGCAGTGAAGACGAGCGAGAACGGGACCTGGCCCCAGTAAGCCGACCCAAGGTAGCTGAACGCTCGCGGCAAGGCAAACAGGGTCTGCGCCTTGGGGATCCCGTTCTGCAGACCAGCGAGGACGATCGTCATGCCAAGGGTCCAGATGAAGCCGTTCATCCGCCCCTTCACGATTGCCGTCCCGTTTACCAGGCCGACGAAGGCGCCAGCAAGCAGGAGCACAAGGAGGCCCAGGTACGGGTTCAAGTCCGCGCCCGAGCCGAACGCCGCCACCGGGACGACAAGCCAGGCGGCCAACATCGGCGCAAAGCCGTACGTCCCCTCCAGGGACAGGTCCATCCCACCTATGAGCAGGATGAGGCTCTCGCCGACGACCGTGACGCCGAGGGCTGAAGCCTGCAGACCGATCCCGGAGAAGTTCGACACGGTGAAGAAAACCGGGCTCACCAATGCGCCCACAATGATAAGGGCCAGCAGGACGGGGAGGAGGGCCGCTTCCCTCACCAGCGACACCGCCCTTGCCTGGCGGTAGCTGCGCTGGAGCGCTACCTCGACGGCGGTGCGGCTACCAACCTCGGTCCCGGGTTCCGCGCCACCAGCACCAGTCGTTCCCTTATCGCTGTCGACCTGCGTCATGCTGTCGCTCTCTCGTCGCCTACCAGCCCTTCGATGGCGGCTATGAGCGCCTCGCGCTCAAAAGGTGGGTCAGTGAACTCGGCGACGATCTCCCCATTGCGCAGCACGACGACCCGGTCGCAGATGATGAGGTCGTCCAAATCGTCGGTGGCCAACAGGACGCCCGTACCCTCGTCTCGGGCCAGCGAGGACAACACCGCGAGCAACGTCGCCTTGGAGGCCACGTCCACTCCCCTGGTTGGCGTAATCGCGACCACCAGCTTCGGCGCGGTCGCGACCGCCCGCGCCACCGTCACCTTTTGCTGGTTGCCACCGGACAGCTCGCCGACCGGCTGTGAGAGCCCGGCGGAAACAATCGATAGCCTCTCCGCGAGAGGCCGGGCGGCCGCGTTCCTGAGGCGGGGTAAGAGCACGCCGAGGCGGCTTGCGAGCCTGTCCACGATTGTCATGGTTGAGTTCTCACCTACGCTCAACACCCGGACAAAGCCTTCGGCTCTGCGGTCCTCAGGCACGTAGCCGACACCTGCCTTCAGAGCCTTGTCCGGCCTTTGCGGGACGAGGGCAACCCCCTCGACCTCGATCTTGCCCGAGGTCCAGGACTGGTTGCCCGCTACGGCGCGGGCAAGGGTGGCAACGCCGGCACCCAAAAGACCGGCCAACCCGACGCGTTCGCCGTGGCGCACCTCGAGCGAGACGTCCCGCACTGCCCCACGGGCCGACACGGCCGAGAGGTGTTCGACTACCAGGCAGGGCCGGCCGTGGTCGCGGTGCTCGAGCGCTTCCGTGCCGTTGGGCCGCGCACGTGCTGTGGTGGTCATTGCCGCAACGTTGGGGCCAACCATGGCAGCCACCAGCTCGTCTTTTGACAAGCCGGCCGTTGCTTGGGCGAGGACCAGCTCACCGTCCCGCAGTACGGCCACGTCGTCGCACACTTCGAAGACCTCCTCGAGGTGGTGCGATATGTACAGGACCGCCACCCCGGCCGCCACCAAGGCCCGGACTCGGTCGAAAAGCCTGCGGATCTCGGCCCGCTCGAGCGCCGCGGTGGGTTCGTCCAGGAGCAGGCATCTCCGCCCCGCCGCCAGGGCCCTGGCGATCTCCACCAGCTGGCGTTGCTCGACAGTGAGCGTGGCGCAGGGCGCCCCCGCCGCCACATCGCTGAAACCCCATTCGGCAAGTACCCGGTCCGTTTGTGCCCGCATGGCTTTCCAATCGACAAGTCCTGACCGGCCCGGTTGGCTGTTGAGAAATACGTTCTCTGCGACCGTGAGCTGAGGCACGACCATGGAGTGCTGGAAAACGGTCGAGATCCGCTCGCGCCAGGCTCGGACGTCTGCCAAGTCGGGTGCCCTTTGGCCGTCAAAGCGCACGTGGCCCCTGTCAGGCCCGACGATGCCCGACATGATCGACACGAGGGTCGATTTACCAGCTCCGTTGCGTCCAACCAGGCCAAGGCAGCGCCCGGCGTGCAGCGAAACGCTCACTCCGCGGAGCGCGAGGGTGCTCCCGAACTGCTTGTGGATGCCGATCGCTTCGGCGACGGGGACCTCCCCGACCAAGGCTGGCTGTTGCTGGATCTCGACCACGATTAATGCCTTCCGTTGTGTGGCCTTGTAGGTGACTGTTTGGCCTCGTCGTGAACGGCCTTGTAGTGGCACCGTAGCGCGAGCCAGCTGTGGCCGCCCGTGGGCGCCCGTGGTCGGCCGTCGGTGAACCCCTACGCGCCCTCATCGAAGGGCCCGCAGCGGGCACCAGCCCCTGACCCGGGGTACCTAAGGTCAGGGGCTGGCAGGGGGACTAGAAGGTGGACCCGGAGCAAACTCCGCCGTGGGCCTTGCCGTAGACGTTGCCCCAAAGGGCGGCGTCGCTTACTGGCGTAGTGGAGAAGCTTGCGGGCATGCCGTCCACCGGCGTGGCGGTGAGGTGCAGCGCGGTCTTGGTTACGAACGGGGCCACGATCGGGTCGCCCAGGTTGCTGTCGCCAGTGAAGCTGACGTTTTGCAATGCGGGCGCACCGCCTCCGGCATCTCCAGGCTTCAGCACAACACCCAGAGCGGCGTCCTTGGCGTACTGCAACGCCCAGTAGGCGTAGAGGTTGGCCGGTTGCGACGAGGATGCGTCCTCCCAACCCGACCCTATGTTGCACATCTCAAAGGCGACACCGTCGTCGCTGATCAAGATCACGTGCTTGGCGGACCCCGCCGGGCCAAAGCCCTTGCTCTTGAGCAAAGGCAGTATGCCGAGGTCAGGGCTGCTCCACTGCGAGTAAATAGCCTTGAGGTTCGAACCGTAAGCGTTGATCGCGTTCTGCGCGTCGGTGACCGCAGTCGCGTCGGTCCAAACAGTCGGGTCTTTCAAAACCTTGACAGCCGGGTCGTTCTTGGCCATACAGGCATTGAAGGCGTTGGTGCGGTCTGCGCCGTTGGACGAAGTGAGGTCTCCTTCAAGATCAAGGACATAACCGGACTTCACCTTCGAAGAGATGTAAGAGCAAGCCGCATACCCGTAGAACAGGTTGGAGGCTCGGACGACCATGTAGACGTGGCCGACACCGACGATCGTGTCCACCGATATCAGCTGGACGTGTTTGGACGCGGCATAGGTGATGGCGGGCCCAAGCTGGCGGCAGTTTCAGGGTTCACCACAACGGCCTTGGCGCCTTCGTTGACTAACTCCTCGACCTGCTGGTTCTGCAAGCTAGCGCTCGCGGAGGCGAGAAGCGGGCCAATGAGCTTGATATTGAGCTGCTTGGCGTACTGGCTTTCGTAGTTGATGTAGGCAGCCCAGAAAGCAGTGTTGTTATAAGTGAGGTCGACGCCGATTGTGATCGGCGCGGACGCGGCGTCCGGGTGCAGCGTTGTGGCGCTTGCGGCCAACGGGCCGCTTGCGGTCATCATGGGCACGACGAGGCCTGCGGCGGCAAGCAGGCTTAGGCCTCTCTTCGACCAAATTTTCATTCATCCCTCCCGGTTTCTCTAAGGTTACGCTTGGGTTTTGGCACCGAGCGCTTAATGACTTCACTGCTGGTGCAAGATCGAACCGCTAATAACTCGTCCTTGCACCCTGTCTTTGTCGTTGCTTTGGGCAAATGGTGACGCCTCCTCAATTCCTCCTCCCTCATTCGGGCGTCGAGCCGCTCCAGGTCATCTCCAAGAGAAAACTGCATACCGCCCCGAGGGCGGCTGCTACATCGCTGCGGACGGGCGGACGAGGCTCTGAGGCAAGGCGGCTTCAATGCCCGGTCGCGTCAAGACCTCGACGTGATGGTCCGATGTATCTGTGCAGACTAACTTCTCATGGCATCTGACCTGGCTTGCTTTACCTCGTCGCCTCCCCCATTCATCCGATGTCTACGCAGTATTACGCCCAGGCCAACGCGTGTCAAGTAGCCCCCGGCAGCGCGCGGCGACTTCATGGGATCCCCGTTCCCAACCGTTGTGACATACTCGCCCAAGGACTAATCATCCGACGATTGCGACGTGTCTCGGAGGGAGCCAATGGTGGCAGTAACCGACAAGGCCATCGAAAAGCTCAAGGTCATGATCAGCTCGGGCGAACTGCGGCCTGGCCAGCGGCTCCCGCGCGAACCGGACCTGGCCGCCAGCCTGGGGTTGTCCAGGAGCTCGTTGCGGGAGGCGGTACGCGCTCTGTCGCTAGTGCGGATCCTCGACGTCCGCCAGGGCGACGGCACATACGTCTCCGACCTGTCTGCCGAGTCCCTCGTCGACACCCTGAGCTTCATCGTCGAGTTCCAGCACGACTCCTCGGTGCTCGAACTGCTCGAAGTTCGTCGGATCCTCGAGCCGGCAGCATCCGCGCCGCGGCCACCGAGATCACTAGTGATGCATTGGCCGAGCTCGAAAAAATTCTCGAGCTCGTAACGATCCACTCCCCCATCGTCGAGCTGGTGGCTGCCGATGTCCAATTTCACGCGGCCATCGCATCCGCCTCCGGCAACTCGGTGCTTGCCTCCCTCATCGACAGCCTCTCCGGCTCGACGCAGCGCGCGCGTGTCTGGCGTGGCATCACCCAGGAGGGCTCAGGGGCCAGGACCCTGTACGAGCACCGCGCGATATTCGAGGCAATCCGCGCCCATGACGCCCAACTAGCCAGCATGTGGTCCACGATCCATATCGCCGGAGTCGAGGACTGGCTGCGCCGGACGCTTGACACCAGGTAGCGTTCGATGGGTAATGGGCAGACTGGACCAGGTCGACCTCTCGCTCAAGATGTCACGCGCAGACAGCGAACAGCGACTGGTCGCGCTGCAACACCGGCTCCTCCATCTCCGCCTCATCGCCGGGGGCCTGATAGGCGACGGCCGGCTGGGCCCGGCACTGGCTGTCGTGTTCGAGGGTTGGGACGCAGCCGGTAAAGGGGGCGCCATCAAGCGCCTGGTGTCCGGGCTCGACCCTCGCCACGTCCGCGTCGAGTCGTACGCAGCGCCGACCCCCCGCGAAAAGCGCCATCATTTCCTTTGGCGCTTCTCGCCGAACCTCCCCGGAAACGGAGGCATGGCCGTTTTCGACCGCTCTTGGTACGGCCGGGTGCTCGTGGAGCGAGTCGAAGGCTTCGCCACCAAGGCGGAATGGAAGCGCGCATACGGCGAGATCACTGGCTTCGAAAAAAGCAATGTCGGCGAGGGCATGACCCTGGTCAAGTTCTGGCTTCACATTTCCGCCAAGGAGCAATTGGCGCGCTTCGAGAGGCGGCGCGACGACCCTCTGCGGAGCTGGAAGCTCACAGATGAAGATTGGCGCAACCGGGATAAGCGCCCCGCCTATGTCCAGGCGGTAGAAGAAATGCTCGAGCGCACCGACCACCCGGCCGCTCCCTGGGAACTCGTGCCGGCGGAGAACAAGAACTACGCCCGCGTGAGAGTTCTGGAGATAGTTATAAAGCGGCTTGAAAGGGGCCTTACCGGGCTCGGCATTGAGGTCCCGCCGTCAACCGGCGCCGACTTCGGCGCGGACTGAGGTTTGGCGGGCCGTTATTTCTTACGCTCAGCCGAGCGCCACAGGTACCAGCTCGCTACGGACCTGTAGGGCGCCCATAGCTTGCCGTGGTCCAACAGCTCCTGAGGAGTAGGCAGTTCGGCCATGTCGAACGCGAGCTGGAACCCCCGCCGGAGGCCCTGGTCACCGCCCGACAGTACGTCTGGCCTGCCCAGGCTGAAAATCAGGAACATCTCGGCCGTCCAGCGCCCGACGCCTCGGACCTGGCCCAGCTCGGCGATGACGGCTTCGTCGTCCATTGCAGCGAAGTCGGCCATGGCCGGGAGCTTGCGGCTCACCGAACGTTCCGCCATATCCCTCAGCGAGCGCTCCTTGGCAGCCGACAGGCCGACCGCACGCAGCGAACCCACCGGGCTGGCCAGGATCACCTCCGGCGTCGGGCACTCCTTGCCCTTGGTGGCAGAGGCGGGGCCAAGCGCACACAAGCGGGCGAATATTGCCGACGCCGCCTTGCCGCTCAGCTGCTGGTACACGACCGAGCGCGCTAAAGCGGCGAAGGTGTCCGGGGCAGCGCGGAGTTCCAGGTCGCAGGGCCCGACAGCGTCGATCAGCTTGCCGAGCACCGGGTCGGCGGACCGCAGGCGCCGCACCGCCGCCTTCGTACCGGGCCAGGCGCTGCGGTTACTGGCCGTGCCCGCCTCCGTCACTGCCAGCCCTCGATGGCCAACAGCCGCTCCTTGGTCGATGTCCCCCCGTGCGCCGAGAAACCTCCGAGCCTGCCGCCGGCCGCCACAACCCTGTGGCAGGGCACGACAACGGGGAACGGGTTACGCCCAAGGGCTTGGCCAACGGCGCGAGCCGACCGGGGCGCCCCCATACGCCTGGCGACCTCTCCGTAGGTCATCGTCGCCCCTCCCGGGATCGTACGGGCAACTTCATAGACCCGCTTATGGAAAGACGGCAAGCCCTCCATGTCCAGGCGCACCCAGCCGAGGTCACAGTCCTTCCCGGCCAGCTGGTCCAAAACAGCGTCGATCACGAGCTGGACCTCCGGGGGAGGCTCCGTCTCGCTCGCGCCTGGGGCACGCCAGCACACCCGCTCACACGCTCTCGGCCACCGTTTCCTCCGGTAGCTCCAATGCCCGGAATCCCACGAGGCCGCCGAGCTATGGCGCAACACCCGATCGGAGTGTCGAACAGCGAGAAACCCTCGGCATTTGCAGTGGTCACTAAGAGCTCCTTCAAGAACCAGGCCCTGGGCCCGGCATGACTTTCGCGAAAAGAAGGCCGACCGATCGACGCCTCTGCTGGGCGGCTTCGTCGCCATCTTCGTCGCTGTCTTCGTCGCCATCTTCACGGGCGGAGCTGACCGCGGCGTGAACCTCGGCGAGCTCCTGCCACTCGGTGCTCGCAAGGAGCTCGACCGCCTCGTCGAGTTCTAGGGTCAGCCGGGCAGGCTCGCCTATTGCGGCCACAGCTTCCCGGAACCTGGACCGGACCTCCGGGTCGTGCGCGTCGCCATCAATTGACATGCTGATCGCCAAAAGGCTGTCCGGGCCGGCCGCCTGACGGAACTGGCGCAGGGCTCGCTCCAGTACGCCCCGCTCGAGGTAGACAGCTACGCCCTCCAACACGAACAGGCATGAGCTGGAGGGGCTCAGGCCCGCGGCCAGCAACCGCTCAGCCACCGGGTCGGATGCAAAATCTGCCTCGACGAAACGCACGTGCCCGGTAGCGATCTCAAGCCGGCGAAGGCGTGCGAGCTTGTCCTGTTGGGTCGAGGGAAGATCGACTTCGAACCATGTTACGCCCGGTTTTGCGTACCTGAGAGCTCGCCCGTCATAACCGGCGGCGCCGATCACCACCTGCGTGAAACCTCGTTCGAGCGCGCCCACGACGACGCGGTCGAAAAAGGCAGTACGTGCTCGAAGGTACTCGTGCATCCTTCCTGCCGACATCCCGTGCTGCGGCCAACCTGCGACGTCGGTCGCCAGCGCCATGTCCGCAGCGGGGTTGCCGTACTTCGTCGCCACGCGCTCAAAAGCAAGGCGGTGGGCGGCGACCCTCTGCGCCGTCTCCGACGGCCTGCCCTCGATCATGCGGCGCTCAAGCTTGCGCCCCGTCAGGGCCGGGGTTGGCCACAGCGGTCGCAACAGCTCCTCCGCTCTCCCCAAGCTCGCTGATCGCCGCATGGGTGACCAGTGCCCGTTCCAAACGGCGCTTTCTTGCGAAGTGCTCTCGGAACGCCAGTGAGCCAACACCGAAGGCAACGAACAAAACCACAGTCGTCACGAGGGGCGCATGCGACGGCCCGCTCGAAGTCGAGTGAGGACGCAACAGGACCTGCACAAGCACGAACAGCGAAACCACAAACGTAAGCGCCCAGGCCCCTTTATGCCACGCCTGCAGCTTGTGGCCCGGGAGGAACCGGAGCGGGAAGAGGGAGATCACGGTGCCCACAAGGCTCGAAACGAACAGCGACGCCAAGAAATCGTCGACAAGCACCGTCCCGAAAAAGCTGCCAGGTTTGGTCGCATCGTTGGTTATGGCCGCCCAAGCGAACCACGCCACAATGGCCAGTACAACCCTTACCCATGATCCGAGCGCCACGACGTGGCCCTCTTCGCTAGGCCCTAGCTTCCGGGTAAAAGCAACGCCGCAAATAATGCCATAGAGGTACCCGGGCTCGAAACCTGTCACACGTGATATGAAGACGCACATCGCTGCTATCAACAGCCCAAAGGGCAAGGCCTCCAACTTGGCTGGGACCTTGCCATGTTTCCTCGCCCGGTGGTACGCCCCCGTTACGAACCCCGACAGTGCGACGCCCGAAACCATTGCGATGAGGATCGCCACGAAACTGAGCACACTGCGGAGGTTCAGCCCGAACCCGGGGTCGAGGAGAGCCCCTAAGAAGGCCCCGACGAGCAGGACCGACCCAAAGGTCAGCTGCTCGCGCTCGAGCTTGTTTTCGCCCGATCGGCCCGACAGGTGCCTGACGGCCAGCGCAAGGCTCCCGACTTTGCGCAACCCGTTCCTGAGTGCCCTTCGCAAACCGACCGGGAACAGGAGGGCTGTCCACTTCTCCCACCAGACGACTATGTCGGCGTAGTTCTCCTGGAACGTCGAATTGAACAGGTTCGACGGGAACGTGAGGAACAGTGCCATGCCGAGCGTTATCGCCGCGTCCACCACGTCAGATTTCACAGAAGCAAAGGCCTTCGACGGCGTGACGATCGAGGTCGCTATCGAGCTTGCCTCAGAGGCTGTTGGCCAGTTGCCAGGTGTGCACTTCAGCGTTGCGAACGCTGCGTTGGGGTCCTGGGACCCGATCCAAGGCCCCGAGCCGTTTTGGGCGATCGCAAAACCGCTCCAGCATTCGTATTTCCCGAACATGCCGATCGTGCCGTTCAGCTTGTACTGATAGGGGTTAGCAGGAACCGTCCGGAAAAAGAACTTTGAGCCAGTTACGGTTCCTTCGATAGGACCGTCGCTGTCGGTCCCGGAGAACGCACCCGTGCTCGGCGAGAACTTCGTGATAGTTGTCGTATGGGAAAACGTGCCGCCGCACCCCGCGGTGCATGTGAACTGCGACGTCCAGGTCCCGAGTGGGTTCGGGCCGCCGGTGCTCGCTGACGCCCCGCTCGGGAACGCCAAGGCGACCACGAGACCGAGCCCGACCGCCAGGAAGCGAAGCGCCCGCGGCACACCCGCTCCCCGTCCTGCGGGCGGCGCCGTCCCACCAGGTTTTTCATGCCCAACAATAATGCCGCGCGCGACCGGCGGCTGCGCGGTGTTCAACGAGTGGGCAGGCGAGCCCGGGCCCACCAACCGGCTTCTCCCCGGAGCGCACCCTGCTCTTCGAGCCGCTCCAGCGCAACAACGACGGCGGTGACCGGCAAGCCACTTCGCTCCACGATTTCCTCGAGACAAAGCGGGCGCCCGGTCACTGCCGCGAAGACTCTGTCATCGAGGGGGCAGCGCGGCTCGGCTCCCCGCGCCGCAGCCACCGTGGCTGCAGGGCCGGGCCCGGCGCCGGGAGCCGCCCACCCGCCTGTGTCTTTGCGCCGCTCAGGGCCGTGGCCCGCTTTGCCCTCCCCGGGGCGTGGGCTCGTTGCACCTGCGGCGCTACCCGGCGCAGCTGCGGCGCGACCAGGCCCAGCTGCGGTACGGCCGGGATCGGAGCCCTGCCCGGCTCGCCGACCTGGCTGCGGCGGGTGGTCGAAAATACCTAGCGCGTCAAGGACGTCCTGGGCGCCACGGACCGGGATAGCCCCTTCATGCAACAGGGTGTTGGTGCCGACCGAGGCGGGGTTTTGGACCGAGCCAGGTACCGCGCCGACCTCAGCGCCACGCCGGACAGCCGCCTCCACCGTGTGCCAGGAACCCCCACTCGCGTGGCATTCCACAACCACGACTATTTGCGCCAACCCGGCAATAATGCGGTTGCGGGACGGGAACCGCCAGGCCTGTGCCGGTGACCCGGGCGGCGTCTCCGACACGATTGCCCCGACCCGGGCGACTTCACCCCACAGTGCGGCGTGCTGGCGCGGGTAAACGACATCGACCCCGCTTGCGGCAACTCCCACGGTCGAGCCGGCAGCGCCCGGGCCAAGGCCCGCGCCCGTCCTGGCATCCCGAAGTGCTGCCAGCGCTCCGGCATGAGCCGCGCCGTCGATCCCGAGCGCGAGCCCCGATACGACAACGACCCCTGCGGCGCAAAGGTCGTAACCGAGCTGGTAGGCGACCTCCCTACCTTCGGGTGTGCACCTCCGGGTGCCGATCAGCGCGACACAGGGGCGTCCCTCAAGCAGCTCGGTACTGCCGCGCGAGAACAGTACCCCCGCCGGTGCCGGCCCTGAGCGTAGAGCACTCGGGTAACCCGGAGCCCCGGGCCACGCGACCACGATACCTCCCCGCTGGCAATAGGCCCATAGCGACCCGACGTCCAGGCGGCATGCAGCCTCAGACCAGTCCGGCACTCCGGGCGAGAGGCGGCTCCTCGCGGGCCGGCAAAGCTCACCCGAACGGACCAGCTCCCAAGCTGCCTTTGGCGACTGCTGGGCAAGGACCTCGACGAGCCAGCCCGGCCCTACCGCCGGCAAGCATGCCAGGGCGGCCGCGTAACCTGCAGGTGGCGTCTCCAGGTCGCCGCCCGCTACCCCCCGGCCGGCGCCCGGCATTGAGTTGACGGGCGGCCTCATGAGCGGGTCAGCTCGAGGCCCGGCAAGGGGTCGGCAGCGCCACTCGTCGTCTCGACGCCGAGCGCGCCCGGGGCCCGCAGGGCCAGCGCAAGCAGGACGTCCTCCCCGCTGAGGGGCCCCTGCCTCCCTGCGAGATCCGAAACTGTCAGAGCGACGCGCCTCACCCTGTCGAGGCCTCGGGCGGAAAGCTGGCCGTCACGAAGGCGCCGTTCGAGCAGCCGCCTTCCCGCCGGGCTGAGCGGTGCCAGCTTGTCGAGGCTCCAAGATGAAAGTTCGGCATTGGAACGCACGCCCCTCTCCTGTGCTGCACACCGAGCGGTGGCAACTCGAGCAGCGACCACAGCCGATGGCTCGCTGGCTGTTCGGACCACCCCGCCGCCGCTCGGGCTCAGCAGGTCCTCCACGTCGGGACGGCGCACCCTAACCCTGAGGTCGAACCGGTCGAGGAGCGGCCCGGAGATGCGGCCGATATAACGCGGCCCGCGCGCTGTCGGCGCACTGGCACGAGCCCGGAGAACCGTCGGCGCCGCAACGGCAAGCGTTCATCGCTGCGACGAGCATGAAACGCGCCGGGAAGGCCACCGCTGCGCTCGCGCGGCACACGACGACGCGACCTTCTTCAAGCGGTTGGCGGAGGTTGTCGAGCACCGGCGCCGGGAACTCCGCCAGTTCGTCAAGAAAAAGCACACCCAGGTTCGCGCAGCTGATCTCGCCCGGCCGGATCCTTGCGCCGCCCCCACCTATGAGCGACACTGCCGAGGCGCTGTGGTGGGGCGCCCTGAAGGGCGGCCGGAGCGACAGGCCTCCGCTGGCCAGCTCGATGCCGGCAGCCGAGTGGACCTTCGCAACCTCCAAAGCTTCATCGGGCGAGAGCGCGGGCAGGAGCCCGGGCAACCGGGTCGCCAGCATCGTCTTGCCCGAGCCTGCTGGGCCCACCATCAACAGGTGGTGCCCGCCTGCCGCTGCAACTTCGAGCGCCTGCCGGCCGAAGGCCTGACCTCGGACTTCAGCCAGGTCGGGTAAGCGTGCTTCTTCGAACGCCGCGTTGGCCGGCGGCAGCTCCGGCCACCCCCTCCCACCGCGCAGAACCTCCACGAGGACCTTCAGGCTGACAGCCGTACGGACGGTAGCGTGCCGGACCAAACACGCTTCGCGGGCGCACGTGGGTGGCACCACGACATATCCCTCGCCAACGGCAGCGGCCAGCGGGAGGATGCCGGGGACCCGGCGGAGGGAACCATCGAGGCCGAGCTCGCCGACGAAAGCCAGGCCTTCCAACGCGCTCGCAGACAGCTGCCGGTCCGCAGCCAGCACGCCCAGAGCCACAGCAAGATCCAGGCCCGAGCCGGCTTTTCGCACTCCCGACGGCGCCAAGTTGACGGTCACCCGCTGTTGCGGCCACCGGAGCCCGCTCGAAAGGATGGCGGCGCGCACCCGGTCCCGCGACTCTCGGCACGAAGCGTCGGGAAGCCCTACGACACGGAAACCTGGTAACCCGTTGCTCGCATGAACCTCAACCGAAACGGGATGACCGTCCACACCTACGAGCGTCGCTGAAGAGACCGTGGCCAACATGTGGCACCCCCTGGAAAGTCTGGGACCGCACCTGCGGAGAGGCCGGCTGCCGGCCACGAGCAAAGGGCACGTTAACAGGCGCCAGTGACTGTTGCGGTCGGGCCGGCTGACCGGGCCCCGCCAGCAACGGGTGGGAGTGGGTAACTTGTCTGGCGTGACCCGGCCTGCCCCAAGACGTCGTGGGCGGCGCCAGAAGCCCGAGCGTTCGCCGCTCAAGTTGGAACAGCTCCAAGAGATCGCCGACCTGGCCGCGACCGGCGAAGCGCTCGGGCTCGACGTCCGGCGGATCCACCCCACCCAGGCGCGCAAGGCCTACATCTGCCCAGGCTGCCAGCAGGTAGTCACCATCGGCACGGGCCACGTGGTCGTGGTGCCCCGCGACGCCCCTGACCTGCGCCGTCACTGGCATACCTCTTGCTGGCTGCTAAGAGAACGGCGCCGCCCGGGCAACTAAAGAGCCTCGCCGGTGAGGTGGCCGAGTTCGACGTCCAGAGCTCCATCCCGCGTGGCGTCCCAAGTTCCCAGCTCATAAGCCAGCTAGACCACAGGGTGGGCGCTGCGACCATCCGATCCTGCCAGAACGCTTTCCCCCGGCGGTTCAGACCTCGTGCATCAGCTGACGATCGGGCGCACCGGGCAGTTCCGGCTCCGCATTGACTGGTTGCAAGATCCGCGCCAGCATGTGTGGCTCGAAGACGCTGTGGCACCCCCGCCCGTTCTGTTTGGCGTGGTACATGGCGACATCGGCGTAACTCATGAGACCCTCTGCGTCGTCAGATCTACGAGGGTGCGACGGCGGGGATCGACTGTATCTCAGTTGACAACCGGCGTGGGAGCGCGATGGCAGTGAAGGCGCTCCTGGACCTCGGACATCGACGGATCGGCTTCGTATCGGGGCCGATCAAGACGGCCAGTCGGAAAGACCGGTTCGCCGGCTACCGCACCGCGCTCGCGTCGGCTGGGGTCAAGCTGGACCCGGACTGGGTCTGGGAAGGGACCAAGGACAGCTTCTTTGGCGACCCTGAGGCCGCCGACCTCGGCCGTGCCGGAGCACTCGCACTGGCAACTCAGCCGGACCCTGTCACGGCCATCGTGGCCCTCAACGACGTGTACGCTGTCGGCGCTTACGCTGGCGTGCGGGCGGCAGGGCTGAATGTGCCAAACGACATCTCGATCATGGGGTTCGACGACATCTTCTTCGCCAGTCTGGTCGAGCCGGCGCTCTCAACCGTGCGACAACCCATACGACTGATGGCCGAGGCCGCCGTAGACCGCTTGGTCATCCGACTGCGCGAGGGTGGGGAGGGCGCTCAGCTCCGCACGGAGTTCCTCCCCGAACTGGTGATGCGGTCCTCAACGACGGCCCCCAGGGCGGCATCGCCCGTTCCCGGGAGCCGGCCTAAAAGGCCCCCTCGATAACCTCCACCTCGCCGTCGAGCACGCTTGCCACGTCGAAGCGTACGGGCCTCTCCCGACCGTGCCCCCCGGTCGCTTCGAGAGAGCTCGGCGAACCACAGCGCCGCGAGGCGGCGGACCCGGGCCTGCTTGAGGGGCCCGACGGCTTCTGCCGGCAGCCCGAACGCACTCGAACTACGCGCCTTGACCTCGCAAAAGACATGGAGCCGGCCGTGGCGGAGGACGATGTCCAGCTCACCATCGCGGCAGGACCAGTTGCGGGCCAATACCTCATAACCGCGGGCCTCGTACCATGTCGCCGCCAAGTCCTCGCCCGCCTTGCCGAGCGCCTTTCGGCGGGAACCGCCGGCCTTACCCGCAACAGCGCCCGTCACGGGCCGATTGTGTCAGGCGCCGGTGACGGTGACCGTGACGGGCTTAGATCTCTTTGTCGGGAAGCTCCTCGACGTTCACGTCCTTGAACGTAACGACCCGCACGCTCGAAACGAAGCGCGCCGGGCGGTACATGTCCCACACCCAGGCGTCAGCGAGCTTTACCTCGAAGTACGTGCGGGGAGCCTCGCCGTGGGCTTCCATCTGGACGTCGTTCGCCAAGTAGAAGCGCCGCTCGGTCTCTACGACATAGCGGAACATCGGCAGGACGGCCCGGTACTCCTGAAAGAGCGCCAGCTCGATCTCGGTCTCATAACGCTCGAGGTCCTCAGCGCTCATAGAACTCCTCCTCGACGCTCACCCAAAACACCCTCATATCAGCATGGTACGACCTGTTTGGCCCTCAGTTAACGCACCTGCGGCCCACGCCAATCGGACCGGCCCAGACAGCTCAGTGAGCGACGCGCTTCTCTTTGATCTTGGCCGCTTTGCCGATCCGGTCGCGCAGGTAGTACAGCTTGGCCCGCCGCACGTCGCCCAAGGTGACAACCTCGACTCGGGCGATCGAAGGCGAGTGGACCGGCCACGTCCTCTCGACGCCCACGCCTGAGCTCACCTTGCGTACGGTGAAGGTCTCCCGGACCCCTGAGCCCTTACGGGCGATCACAGCACCCTGGAACGCCTGTACGCGCTCCCGGTTGCCCTCCACCACTCTTACATGCACCCTTATCGTGTCCCCGGGAGAAAAGTCCGGGACATCGTCGCGCAGATTTTCACGGTCGATCAGATCGGTCGGGACCATAACTAAGAGAGATTAGAGCATCGAACCCCCACTGCGCGAGCAGTGCCTCCTCTTCCGCAGAAATTCCGCCCCGCGCGGCTATCAAATCTGGCCGGCGTTCCAACGTGCGGGCGAGTGCCGCGGCCTTCCTCCACTCGGCCACACGGGAGTGGTGACCAGACAAGAGCACCTCAGGGACGGGCCAGCCGCGGAACTCTGCGGGCCTCGTGTACTGCGGGTACTCGAGCAAGCCTTCGGTGAAGCTCTCCTCGTCGGTCGAGGCCACATTGCCCATGACGCCGGGCACCAAACGCGCCACCGCCTCGACCACGACAGCGGCCGCTGCCTCCCCGCCGGCGAGCACAAAATCGCCAATCGACAGCTCGCCGTCGACAAGATGTTCAGCTACCCGCTCGTCGACACCTTCGTAGCGCCCGCAAAGAAGCGAGAAACCCGGGCCGGCCGCGAGCTCACGGGCCATCGCCTGGTCGAAGCGCAGACCTCCGGGGCCGAGCAGGTAGAGCGGTCTCACGGGTTGCGCTGCCTCCACCGCGGCGAACAGCGGCTCGGGGGCCAGGACCATACCGGCCCCCCCGCCGAAAGGGCTGTCGTCGACGCTGCGGCGTGGGTCGTTAGCACCGGCACGCAGGTCATGGACCACGATTTCGATCGCCCCGCTCCGCCAGGCCTTCCCGATAAGGCTCGCCCCTGCCCAGGTCGACACGAGCTCTGGGAAGATCGTGAAGACCTCGGCCCTCATGTGTCGGTCCTCATATGTCGGCCGTCATAACTCGAACAAGCCGTCCGGCACATCTACGGTCAGCTTGCCGGGCTCCGCCGCAACGACGAAGCGCAACGGGACGAGCGCCCCGCTGTCCAGGACGAGCAGGTCGCTCGCCGGGTTCGCCTCGACCGCGATGACCGTGCCGTGGCCCTCGCCGGCAGTGCCGACAACCTCAGCACCGATCAGTTCGTGGACCCATAGGCCCTCAGCGTCGGCTCCCGCCAACGGCTCCGCCCGCAACGTCGCCCCGGCAAGGGCTTCTGCAGCCTCGCGGGTGTTGACGCCTTCAAAGCACACCAACCATTGGCCGCCTCGGGGCCCCGCCTTACCGGGCAAGGCTTGTGAGCGTTCGACCACGAGCTGGCGCCGCTGGCACTCGAACGCGCTCCCCGGTGCCAACCGGCCCTCTACGGAGGTGACCAGGCCGACCACGACCTCACCCTTGAGCCCGTGCGGTCGCGTCACGTGGCCTATTTCGAGCAGCACTGAAACGGGCTCAGTCCACTATGTCTACGAAGACCTCTTCACCGTCCCTGGCCGCCGCAGCTCGCGTGACAGCGCGCATCGCCTGCGCCGTGCGACCGCGCCGCCCGATCACCCTGCCGACGTCACCCGGGCCGACCTTCAGGCTGAGCCGCACCGCTTGGGCATCGGGCCCGCTGCTGGTTTCGACCTCAACAGCGTCCGGCTCGTCGACGAGATGGCGCGCCAGGTACTCGAGCACGGCCCGCGCCGTGCCTCCGGGCACACGGTTGTAGGGGTCGCTCACTTGGCCTTTTTGCCCGGGCCTGCGGCGGCGTCCACAGGGGCTTCCCGCGCCGGAGCGCCTTCGAGTATCCCGGCACCTACCAGCAGCCGCCGGACCCTGTCCGTTGGCTGTGCACCCTCGCCGAGCCAGTGAGCCACCCGCTCGGCCTTCAGGACGACCTTGTTCTCCTCTTGACGGGGCGCGTAGCTACCGACAATCTCGATGAAACGCCCGTCGCGCGGCGAGCGGCTGTCTGCCGCGACCACTCGGTAGGTCGGTTGCTTCGTCTTGCCCATCCGCATCAGGCGGAGCTTGACCATATCCTCTGCTTTCGTTCCTTGTTTGGACCTGCTAAGTGTAGGCGCGATGGACGCGGCCTTAGTGACCGCCGCCCGCCCTTACCGCTCCGAGGTCAGCGGCGCTTCTTTTTCTTGGCGGCTGCCTTTTTTCCCGAGCTTCGCCGCTGTAACGCCCCCAGCCCGGGTACCTGGCGCATGTAGGCCTGGACCTGCTTGAAACGCTCGAGAAGCTCGTTCACCTCCTGCACAGTCGTTCCCGAGCCGTTGGCGATGCGGGTACGCCGGGAGCCGTTGATCAGAGAAGGGTCCGCCCTTTCGTCCGGGGTCATCGAGCGGATAACCGCCTCCACGGGCTTCAGCATCGCGTCGTCGAGCTCCATATTGCGGACTTCTTTGGGGACAGGGAGCATCCCCATCAGGCCCGACAAAGGCCCCATTTTCTTGACCGCCTGCAGCTGCTCCAGGAAATCGTCGAGCGTGAAACGGCCTGCGGCGATTTTTGCGACGGCCTTTTCGGCGTCCTCACGGTTCAGCGCCTGCTCGGCGCGGTCTATCAACGTAAGCACGTCGCCCATTCCGAGGATCCGCCCGGCCATACGGTCAGGGTGGAAAAGCTCGAAATCCTCTAGCTTTTCGCCGGTGGACGCGAACGCAATGGGCTTGCCAACCACTTCTTTTACCGATAATGCCGCGCCACCTCGCGCGTCGCCGTCGACCTTGGTCAATATGACCCCGTCGAGCTCCAGCGTTTTATGGAAAGCCTCCGCCGTAGTTACTGCGTCCTGGCCGGTCATCGCATCGATAACGAGGAACGTGTAACGCGGTTGGACTGTCACCGAAATCTGGCGGACCTGCTCCATCAGCTCTGCGTCAATGGACAACCGGCCAGCGGTGTCGACGATCAGCACGTCACGCCCAACGCGGACGGCTTCAGCCAAGCCTTTTTTGGCGACGGTCACGGGGTCTGACGCCTCTGAGAACACCGGGACGTTGACCTGCCGGCCGAGGACCCGCAGCTGCTCAACAGCAGCGGGGCGCTGGAGGTCGGTCCCGACCAGGAGCGGGTTGCGACCTTGCTGCTTGAACCAGCGTGCGAGCTTGGCGGCGGTAGTCGTCTTGCCGGCACCCTGCAGGCCGGCGAGGAGCACGACCGTCGGGGGCCTCGAGGCGTAGGTGATCTTCAGCGCGGTCCCGCCAAGGATCCTTACGAGCTCACCGTTGACCGCCTTGATCACCTGCTGGCCTGGGGAGAGGCTGCGTGAGAGCTCTGCTCCTACCAGTTCCTCGCGCAGGCGCCCGATAACGTCGCGAACCACCAGCAGGTTTACGTCCGCCTGCAGAAGCGCCATGCGGATCTCCCGGAGCGCCTCGTCCACATCCTCCTGGTTCAGCCGGCCGCGGCCGCGCAGGCGCGTGAAAATGCCTTCGAACCGGTCGGAAAGCGCCTCGAACATTTAGCGGGCCATGCTACCGTGCCCGCCGGTCCAGACTTTGTGAGCCAGACGTGGTGATGCGGGGCCGCTTGTGATGTAGTTTCATATCATTCTATTTACAGGGCTCTTTGACCGGCAATTCGGCGTAGCCGGCTACGACCAGCTTCGCGAGCTCGGGCTCAGCCGTCACCGGATCGCGCTGGCCGTCGAGAGCGGTTGGCTCGTCCGCCAGGGCCGTTGGCTCGTGCTCAGCGCGCAATGGACACAATGGAACAGCGGGGCGGCAGGGCTCGAACAGCGGGAAGCCCAGTGGCGCCATGACCTGCACGCGGCCATTTTTTCCTGTTCACCGCAGGTGCGAGCGACAGTGGTGTGCTTTCGCCGCACTGCCGCGGCCCTCTGGGGCCTCGACGGCGTCGAGCCTGGGATCGTTGAGCTCGCCGCCACCTCCGGACGTGCGAGCTCGCAGAGGTTGTACCGACCAAGGACCTTCGAGCCGGCCGAGATCGGTCGAGTCGATGGCCTTCGCGTCAGTTCGGTCACCCGTACTCTGCTCGACCTTGGCCAGGTTGTCAGCCCGGAAATAATTGAGCGCGCCCTCGAGTCGTCCCTCCGCAAGAGGCTCGTCTCGGTTGACGCCCTGGCCGAGGCGGTTGCTGCCGTCCCACGGCTGCGAGGAGCAGGCGCGCTCCGCTCGGTTCTTGCCAGTCGTCCTCCCGGAGCAGCCCCTACGGAGAGCGACGCCGAGACCCTGTTCTTGCAGCTCGCTCGCCGGGCGGGCATGCCCGAACCGCTCCGACAGTTCTCGGTCCCCACCAGCGAAGGGGCGTTCCGGCTCGACTTTGCGTGGCCGCGACGGCGCGTCGCCGTGGAGATTGATGGAGCGGCCGCCCACGCTTCTCGTGAGGCGCTCAGCCGGGATCTGCGCAGGCAAAATCGGCTTCTCCTGTCGATGGTGCCAACGGGTTGGGCGTTCTTGCGCTTCACCTGGGACGACCTGGTCGACCCGCGCTTTGCCGGTCAGGTCGTCGACAAATTGCGCGAGGCGTGGGTCATCGGCCTCAACCAGGCTTCCTCCCCGCCCCCCTGAGCCCCCAACTTTTTCATGGCGGTGACCGATCTGGTCCGCGGCCGCGCACATCACTGACGCTGGTGCAAAGAAATCGACGTTTCGGTGCTCGATCTGGCAATCGCGAAAGCACGTTTGCGGTTTTCGGCGCAGGCCGCCTCCATTTCACCCACGCGGTGCGCCTCTGGCCCGCCCGTAGCACGCCTTTGGCACGCCCCCCACCCTCTCCGGCCACCTCGGCTTGGCCGAAAAGTGCCCAGCTGACCTAACCTGCCCGCATGAGCCCGGCCTTGGTGGGACCGCAAGCCATCGCGTGTAGCTGATGTCGTCTTCCGCTACTACGACTGAGCCGGGGCCGGGGGAACGCTCGCTGGCCGCAGCGAAGCAACTACCCACCGGCCCCGAGAAGGTCAAGGCCGTCCGCCAGATGTTCGACGCCATCGCCGGACGCTACGAGCTGGTCAACGGCATCGTTTCGCTCGGGATGGACCGGGGTTGGCGGCACCGCTGCATCGATGCTCTCGAGCTGCCGGTTGGTTCGGTGGTCCTCGACGTCGCTTGCGGCACAGGGGATCTGTCCCGTGAGCTCGACCGCCGTCTCCTGCGCCCGGTCGGGGTGGACATCTCCTCTGGCATGCTCGCCCACGCCCGCTCGCCAGGTCCCCTGGTCCACGGCGATGCCATTTTCAGCCCGTTCCGGGCGGCGGCCTTCGATGGAGCCGTGAGCGGCTTTGCCCTGCGCAACGTGACTGACCTAGGCATCCTGTTCGTCGAACTGGCCCGCGTCACCCGTCCCGGCGGGCGCATCTCGCTCCTCGACCTCGCCGAACCCGAGGCTCAGCTCTTGCGCCTGGGCCACCGCCTCTGGACGAACTACGCGGTGCCGCTTGTCGGATTCTGTGCTCTCCGACTCAGCCGCCTACCGCTATTTGCCCCGCAGCTTCGCCTACCTGCCACCAGCCTCCAAGGTCGTCGAACTGCTGGAGCAAGCGGGCTTCGGCGCTATCGAACACGAACTTCTGTCCGGTGGCATCAGCCAGCTCTACATTGCGACCCGAAAGCACGAGGCCGGCACACAATGACCCCCTCAGTCAGCGACCACGGCGGTGGCCCGTCCAGGGCCACGCGTGCTCTGCAGGCGGCCGGACGGCTTGTGTCTACGACGCTCGCTATCGACGCGAAGTTGCTGCCTGAGCCGGTCCGGGCAGCGGGCCATGACGGGCGGCGCCTGTGGAGCCGCGCCGATGCCAGCCTGCTCGCATTGGGCGAAGCCCTCCGGCTAGCTCTGCCGCCTAGCTGGGCTGCCCCGGAGCGCACGTCGCTCGTCGCCGAGGCGTTGTCGGCTGTCAAGGCTCACGACGACCTCGGGCTTCCGGGCTGCGGGCCCATCGCCATTGGGGCGCTCCCCTACGACCCGGCCGCTGGAGGGCACCTGGTGGTCCCCCGCCTCATTGTTGGCCGCCACGGCGCGACGAGCTGGGCCACGCTCATCGAGCCGCCCGGGCGAACAAATTCTGAGCTGCGTCGCGCCATTGAGGACGAACTCAGCGAGCTCCGCCACGAGCCTCCCCCGGAGACTCTCCCCGACGGCTTCGAGCTCTCCGCCTGCATCCCCCACGACGAGTGGAAGCAGCTCGTGGCCAAGGCAGTCGGAGAAATGGAAGGCGGCTCACTGGCCAAGGTCGTCCTGGCCCGTCAGGTCGAGGTGCTTGCAAATCGTCCGTTCGTCCTGCCCGAGGCACTTTCCCGGTTGGCGTCGCTGTACCCGTCGTGCACGGTCTTCCACGTCGAAGGCTTCATCGGCGCCAGCCCAGAGGTGCTGGTGCGACGCACGGGTGCGGAGATCCTGAGCCACCCGCTTGCGGGCACAGTGGCCAGGAGCGGCGACCCGGCGACAGACGAGGCTCTGCTCGCCGCCCTGATGGGTTCGCGCAAAGACCGCCACGAACATCAGCTGGTCGTAGACGCCATAGCGGCCAAACTGCGGCCCTACTGTGCCTCCCTCGACGTCCCAAAGGCCCCCACGGTCATGCCGCTGCGCAACGTCTCACACCTCGGGACCGAGATCCGGGGGGCCCTGTCCACCGGCAGCACACCCTTGCCAACCAGCCTCGAGCTCGCCGCCCTCCTCCAGCCGACACCAGCCGTCGGAGGGCTGCCTGTGGATGCTGCCCTGCGCTGGCAACGGGACAACGAGGGCTTCGACAGAGGTCGCTACGCCGGCCCTGTCGGCTGGGCCGACAGCCGGGGGGATGGCGAGTGGGCGCTCGGTTTGCGGAGCGCGACCGTGTCGGGCCGGCGAGCCGTTCTCTATGCGGGCAACGGCATCGTCGCCGGCTCCGACCCCGACGCAGAGCTGGCAGAGACCCAGCTCAAGCTACAAGCGCTCCTGGCAGCCCTCGTCCGGCCCTGACCACCAAGCCCTGACCGGGACGGGCAACCTTAGATCGGTCCCGCGAGACCCATTACAGCCTCCTCGACCGCCGTGTGCAGCGCCCGGTGGACGGCCACGTTGCCGGCTCGGTCCGTCCTTGCAACAAACACGCGAAAGCCCTTACCCTGACCACCCCCTGCAACGGCGCTCGCCAGGCTCGCCAGGTCCGGGACCTCTTCGACTGCGACGCCGTACCCTCTCGCTATGGCAACCGGGTCAGCCGCGTGCGGCGTACCCCACAGGCGCTCGAAGCGCGCCGGCGGCTGAGCGCCTGACTGCGGTAGGAAATTGAAAATTCCCCCTCCGTCGTTGTCCACGACGACCACGTCGAGGTCGGCACCCGCGCCGGCAGCCGCCAAAAGTGCCCCGGCGTCGTAAAGGAAAGCAAGGTCACCGAGCAACGCGGTGACAGGCCCGGCATACGCGGACGTTGCAAAACCGAGGGCCGTCGAAAGCACCCCGTCGATGCCATTGACACCCCGGTTGGCCACCACTATGAGCCCGTCGCGCGGGCGGCCCCACCACTCCACATCCCGGATAGGCATCGACGACGAGACCACCATCGTCCCTCCCGCCGGCGCCGCATCGACCAAGGCGCGCGCGATACCCGGCTCCGTGAGGTCGGCTTCGCGTGCGAGCGCAGCGCTTATCGCCTCCTGGGCAGCCGATTCCGCCATGGACCACCGGCGAGCCCAATCGGAGCTCGAGCCCCCACGCTCCCCGGCCTTCTCTCTGACCGCCTTGACAACTGCTTCGCACAACGCCGCAGGCCTGGTGACCACGACTTCGCCGGGGACGTGGTCGGGAGCGGCCCAGACGCCCCAGGGGTCGACAAGGACCTGGGTGCACAAGAGCGCTGCCAACCACTCGTTGACCACGCGAGAGGCCCAGGGAGCGCCGAGGCGCACGACGACGTCGGGTTGCCACCCTTGGACGACCGGCGACCGCAGCAAGGCATCGGCGGCCCCGATCGCACCCGGCAGGCGGCAACCGCTCAGCGGAGAGGCCATTACCGGCCACCCAGTCGCCGCCGACAGCTCCGCCACGGCATCGGCGACGTTGGCTCCCGCGCCCGAGCCGCCTTCTCCGCCTGCGACGACCAGGCCGCGCTCCCCTGCCTCGGCCAGCATCTGGACGATTTCGGACGGCGGGACCTCCTCCTGCCTGGCCCGCAGCTGGTGCCAAGGAGCACCGCCGGCCCGACCCTTGCGGACCAGCGAGAGCGCGGCCCGGTCTGCCTCCCGTCCGGCCCCGTCTGCCTCGTGTGCGGCCCGATCCGGCTCCTTTGCGGCCCAATCTACATCCGGTGCGGAGCTGAGACCAAGGTCCACTGGCCCGAGCACGCGGTCCACCGACCCGAGCAAAGGCTCGCGAAAGGCCAGGTTCAGGTGCACTGGCCCGGGGCGACGTGCTCCCCCTCGGGCCTCGAGCACCGAACGCGATGCGAGCGACCGCCACGCTGGAGCCGCCGCCAGCTCGGGGACACCGGGACTGGCCTGCCAGCGGACAGCGTCCCCGTACAGCCCGACCTGGTGAACTGTCTGGGGAGCGCCCGAGTCGTGCAGCTCCGGTGGGCGGTCTGCGGTCACGGCGAGCATGGGCACCCCTGAGTGATGTGCCTCGAGCACCGAGGGGAGCAGTTCGGCCGCAGCGGTACCGCTCGTGGTGACGACCACCGCCGGCAAGCCCGAAGGCGACGCCAAAGAGAGGCCGAGCGTGAAGAACCCGGCTGAGCGCTCGTCGAGCAGCACGTGAAGGCGGAGCGCACCCAGCTCGGCCGCTTCTGCCAACGCAACGAGCAGCGGGGTCGACCGAGAACCCGGGCACGCCACCGCATCGGTGACGCCGGCACGCACCCACTCGTCCACCAGGACACGGGCAAAGGCTGCCTGGACGTCGTTGGCCGCAAAGGACATCATTCGGACAAGATCCCAGGCTGGCCAAAGATCGCAGCGTGGCCCAAGATGACAGTGTGGTCCAACATCGAAGTGTGGCCCAAGATCACGTGTTCGTTGGCCCAAGATCACGGTGTGAGACAGTACACCGCCCTCTCGGCAAGCTTTACCGGGCCGGAGAGCCCGTACTCGGGCGTGGCGCCGACGCCGACGCCGCTCGTATTGCTGCACGGCTTCACTCAGACGGGCGCATCGTGGGCCCCTATTGTCGCCGAGCTGTGTAGCCGTGGCCCGATCATCGTCCCCGACGCGCCCGGCCATGGGGCGTCGTCTCAGGTGAGGGCGGACCTATGGCATACGGCTGACTTGCTGGTGGAGATGGTGGGCGGGCCAGCGTTGTGGGTGGGCTATTCGATGGGTGGGCGCATGGCTCTTCACGTTGCTCTCGCCCACCCCGACCAGGTTGAGGGCCTCGTGCTCATCAGCACGACACCGGGTATCGATGCCCCCGAAGAACGTACGGCGCGCCGCGCGGCAGACGATGCTCTTGCCGAACGCATCCATACCGAAGGCACCGAGGCCTTCCTCGACTTTTGGCTGGCCCAACCTCTCTTCGGCACCCTCCCACCCGACAGCGCAGGCCGCGAGGCCCGTTTGGCGAACAAGCCAGACGGCCTGGCATCGAGCTTGCGGCTCGCCGGGACCGGTTCCCAGGAGCCCCTTTGGGACCGGCTCACTCAGCTCAAAAAGCGCTCCCTGCCGGTCCTGCTCATAGCGGGCCAACTCGACAGGAAGTACAGCGACGAGGTTGCTCGGATGGCCTCGGCCATCGGCCCAACCGCCCGTGTCGTGATCGTTAGCGGAGCCGGCCACGCTTGCCACCTCGAACACCCCAAGGTCGTCGCGGCAGAGATCAACGCCATGGTGGACCAGATCGGCGCCCCTTCGTTCGGGCAGGACGGCAGCTCAGAGGGCAAGCCCAACGGCGAGTAGCAGCCCGAGGGCTAGTTGCGCGCGACCCGTGGCGCCCAGTACGGGGACGAGCGCCCGCCCTTCCGCTCCGGCTGCGACGGCTCTGACCGGCACGGCGGCCAATGGCAGTGCAGCCAGCCCCAGCAGGGCCCAGGGCCTGCTCACGGCGATAGGAGCTATCGCAACGAGCGCCCCCAGGACGCAAGCCTCGTAGAACCAACGGGTCGCGGTCGGCACCAACCGGACGGCGAGCGTCCGCTTGCCTGCGGCCGTATCGCCCGGGATGTCCCGCAGGTTGTTCACGACCAGCAACGAGACAGCCAACAAGCCGACCGGGAGAGCCGTGAGCAACTCCAGGCCGGTCACTTTCTCCGTCTGGACGTATGCCGTCCCCACCGTCGCGACAACACCAAAAAAGGCGAAGACCGCAACCTCGCCCAGCCCCACGTACCCATACGGCCGCGGGCCTCCTGTGTAGAGCCAGGCAGCGGCCACGCAAGCAGCACCAACAGCCAGGAGCCACCAACCAGCGACCGCCGCCAACGCCAGCCCGGCGATGCCCGCAACAACGAACGCGAGGAGAGCTGCCCTCTTCACCGCCCCGGGCGTTGCCGTCCCCGAGGCGACCAGCCTGAGCGGCCCTACGCGGACGGCGTCCGTTCCCCGGACCCCATCGCTGTAATCATTGGCGTAGTTGACGCCTACCTGGAGCGAGACGGCGACGACGCCCGCCAGGAGAGCCCGCCACCAGATGGCATGCCCGTATGCCGCAGCCGCGCCGGTACCCACAAGGACCGGGACTGCTGAGGCGGGCAAGGTCCGCGGGCGCGCGCCGAGGAACCAGGGGTGCCTCACAGGGCTCTTGTCGATCATCCTTGCGGACCTTCCTTGTCGGCGTCTCAATACACGATCGCTCACACGGGAGCGTTGGCGGCAAACTAGCCAATGTGGCTGACCTCGTCGCAATAGACCTGCCAGGCGGCCCGCCGTTCGTCGAGCACCTGCGCGCCGCCTGGGATGAGGGTAGTGCCGTCGCGCCGGTCGACCAGCGCCTGGCCCCGCCAGCCAGGGAGCGCCTCCTCAACGCACTGCGCCCCGCGTGGGTAATAACGCCAGACGGCCGGCTCCCACGGCCCGGTGCGCTCCCGGTGGACGACGGCGATGCGCTCGTCGTCCCGACCGGCGGTAGCACAGGAGAAGCGAAGGCTGCCGTCCTGACCCACGACGCCGTAACAGCATCCGCTATGGCGACGTCCGAACGGCTCGAAGTCGACCCGGCGAAACACCGCTGGCTCGCCTGCCTACCTCTCAGCCACATCGGCGGCCTGTCAGTCGTCACAAGGTCGGTTCTGACCGGGGCCGAGCTCAGCGTCCTCGACGGTTTCGACGCCGCTGCGGTTGCCGCGGCGGCTGGCCCAGAGGTCCTCGTGTCGCTCGTACCGACGGCGCTCGCTCGCATAAACCCCGCCCTTTTTTACAGGATCCTCCTCGGGGGCTCCGAACCACCGCCGTCGCTAGCGCCCAACGTTGTGACCACGTATGGGATGACAGAGACTGGCAGCGGGGTCGTATACGACGGGGCGCCGCTGCGCGGGGTCGAAATATCTATATCGGGTTCCGGCGAAATACTGCTCCGCTGCCCCATGCTCCTACGCGCCTACCGGGACGAGACGGTGCCTGTCGACGCGGAAGGATGGTTCCCGACCGGCGACGTCGGCGAACTAGATGCGCAGGGCCGGCTGCAGGTCCACGGGCGGCTTTCTGACATGGTGATCACAGGGGGGGAAAATGTATGGCCCATTGCGGTAGAACGCATCCTGCGCCAGCACCCGGGGGTCGGCGAGGTGGCCGTGTCCAGCCGGCCCGACCCGGAGTGGGGTGAGCGCGTCGTCGCCTTCGTCGTGCCGGCCGACGCTGCAGCCCCGCCCGCCCTGGAAGAACTGCGGGCGCTAGTCCGCGCGGAGCTTGCCGCTTACGCCGCGCCGAAGGAACTTGTCCTGGTGCCTTCCCTGCCAAAAACTCCGATTGGGAAACTGCGGCGTGGCGTCCTTCGGGACCAATTGCGCTGAACGCCCCGGCGTTATTGGTTGGAGAGCCTGATCAGCCCGCGGGCGGCCCCGCGCCCGGCTCTTGGGTGACACCGGCGCTGAGGCTGGCAGCAAACACGTCGGCCGCTTTCCCATTGCCCTTCCGCACTATCTCCAGGATGGAGGTCGCCTGCGCGGCTAGGCCGGCCACGAGGTCGCCCAAGCCTGCAGAGCCGTTCAGGATCGTCACGTTCGCCTGGCGGAGCTCGCCGGCCGCCGCGCCGAGGATCTCCGGCATTTTCTCGACAAGCATGCGCTCGAGCACGACGCCACCCGATGAGGCAGTCGCTTCGGCCTGTAGGCGGATCGCGTCGGCGTTGGCCTTTGCGAGAGTCCGTACCTTTTCTGCCTCGGCCTCAGCAGGGCGCACGACCTCGGCGACGAGCTGCTGGCGGCGGAGCTCAGCCTGCGCCTGGGCCACCTTGGCCTGCTCAGAGAGGACATCCTGCTGGGCTTTCGCCTGAGCGAGCGGGCCGGCTTGGGCCGCAGTCTGCTGGGCACGGTCGATCTGGGCCTGGTACTCCGCCTTGGCGACCGCTGTCTGCTGCTGGTAATCAGCCTGGTTGCGGTCCGACTCCTGGCGGACTTTCGATGCCGCTTGGTCTGCCTGGGCCTGAGCTACTTGGGCGTTCTGGTTTACGGCGGCTATATGAGGCTGGGAGAGCGCCTTTATGTAGCCCGCTTGGCCGTCGTCCATCGACTCGATCTGGAAAGCGTCGACGACAAAGCCCAATTTCGCCATTTCCGGCTTCGAGGCGTCAAGGACCTCGGCAGCGAGCTTCTGGCGCTCGCGAATGATGTCCTCGACGGTCATCGAGCCCACGACGGAGCGCAGGTGGCCCGCAAAAATACGGCCAACCAGCTCGGGCATCGAGTCCTGGTCGTCAAGAAAGCGGCGGCCGGCATTTGCTATCGACTCGTTGTCGTCGCCGACCTTGAAAGCGATAACCGCGCGTACTTGCAGGGTTATGCCCTGCTGGGTCACGCAGGGCTCGGCGACTTCCGCCTCCTGCATGGCCAAGGTAAGAAAATAGGTCTTGTTGCGTACGGGCACGGCAAAAGCTCCGTGGCCCACGATTATGCGGAAGGGGGCGTCGCCATGGCGCCGGCCGCCGGAAATAAGCATCGCTTCGTTGGGGGAGGGGACATGCCAGCCAAACATAAAATTGCTCTTTCTACTGGGGTGCTAGTGGTTGTTTCATAACGGCGCGACGAACAACGTACGCGCTCCCCGGTCGGCCACCACGACGACTTGCGCGCCCACTTCGACCGGTTGGTCGGCAAAAGCGATATACGACTCGGTCCCTCCGCTTACGCGGATGATCACTTCACCCGCCTTGGTCCCCCCGGGGATGGCTACGGTGACGTAAGCCGACCTACCGATCACGGTCTCTGGCTCCGGGTAGTAGCTCATCACCACGACCTTACGGCATTGCCGGCCTGCGGCATTGCCGGCGGTGGCTGATTTCCGGGACGCCGCGCCAGGATCGTACAGCGCTTCTCTGCGCCGGGAGCGGCGCAGCCGCGTCAGCCGCGTCAGCATCATCCGCCGGGTTGCCCCTCTGTCACCGCCCCGATTGGGGCACCTGTAAATTGGCCCGGTGGCGCCCAACCGCTTGGCCGAAGAGCCAAGCCCCTACCTGCGCCAGCACGCCGATAACCCCGTCGACTGGTGGCCCTGGTCCGACGAAGCGTTCGCTGCCGCCCGCCTGCGCGACGTGCCTTTGCTCATCTCCGTTGGCTACTCGGCCTGCCACTGGTGCCACGTAATGGCCCATGAGAGCTTCGAAGACACCGAGGTGGCCGAGGTGCTGAACGCCGGTTTCGTCGCAGTCAAGGTGGACCGCGAGGAACGTCCCGACGTCGACGCGGTCTACATGGAGGCGGTGCAGCTCTCGGGCGTCGGTGGCGGGTGGCCCATGACGGTCATCGCCCTAGCGGACGGGCGGCCGTTTTGGACCGGCACCTACCTCCCAAAGGCCCGCTTCCTCGGCCTGCTGCGCCGCGTAGGCGAACTGTGGGTGTCCCAGCGGGCGGACCTCGAACTTGAAGCGGGCCGCCTAGCCGACGCTGTCCGCCAGGGTGCCGAGCTTCCGGGCTGGTCAGCGGGGCCGAGCCAGGCGGACGACCTCGGCTCGGGACAACTGGTGGGCGAAGTGGAGTTGGGCGGGGCAGGGCCGGGCGGGCGCGGTGGCCACGAGCGACCGGAAGCCGGTGCGGTGGCCTGCGCGACCGAGGCACTCCTCGCCCGCTACGACCCGCAGTGGGGCGGCTTCGGGGGCGCCCCCAAGTTCCCCCAGCCCACGACGCTCGAAGTACTGGCGCACAACTGGTGGCGCGCCGGCGACGTCGCCTCGCTCGATGCCCTGCGCCGCACGCTCGACGCTATGAGCTCCGGGGGTATTTACGACCACCTGGCCGGGGGCTTCGCCCGCTACAGCACCGATCGGCGCTGGCTCGTGCCCCATTTCGAAAAGATGCTCTACGACAACGCGTTGCTCGTGCTGGCCTACACCCACGCCTGGCAGTTGACGGTCTCGCCGCGTTACCGCCAGGTAGTCGAAGAAACGGTCGGCTACCTCCTCAGCCCCCCGCTGCGCCTTGCGGAGGGCGCCTGGGCCGCCGCCGAAGACGCCGACAGCGAGGGCGAAGAGGGGCGCTTTTACACCTGGGATATCGCAGAACTAAAGGAGGTCGCGGGCCGGGTCGCCGTGGAATGGTACGGCGCGTCCCCCGAGGGCAATTGGGAAGGCAAGAACATCCTGTGGCGCTCCGGCATCGGCGCGATCGCCCGGCCACCGGACATAGAGCTCGCGCGGCTCTCCCTGCTGGAGCGTCGCTCGAAGCGCCCGCGTCCGGGCCTTGACGACAAAGTCCTGACCGAATGGAACGCAATGGCAATCTCGGCCCTCGCCTACGCGGGGTCCGCGTTCGCGCAGCCAACGTGGGTCAGTGCTGCGGCCGCGACCGCCGAGCTACTGCTCGCGAAGTTGCGGCGCCCAGATGGTCGCTGGCTCCGCTCGTGGCGGCCCGGGGCGCAAGCGGGTGCCGGAGCCGGAGGGCAGCGCCTCGCGTGTGCTGGAGACTACGCCTGGCTCGTCGAGGCCTTTACCCGCCTTGGCGAGGCGACGGGCCAAGCCAAATGGGCCAACGCCGCCCGAGAAGCAGCCAGCTTCATGCTCGGGCTCTTCTGGGACGAGCAAGGCGGCGGGTTTTTCACTTCCGGCAGCGACGCCGAGCCGCTCATCGCGCGCATGAAGGACGTTTACGACGGGGCCGTCCCATCCGCCAACGCGACCGCCGTGCTGGCCCTGGCTCGCCTTGGGGAACTCACAGGGGAACCTCAGTTCACCGACGTCGCGCAACAGACCGTCGGCTCCATGGCACCTGCCATGTCACGTACTCCGATCGCCTTTCCCGGCCTCGCCCTCGCGGCCGACTACCTGATGTCGCCGAAGCGTCAGGTGGTGATCACAACCTCTGACCCGCGGTTGGTACGCCCCGTGTGGGAGCGCTACCTGCCTGACACCGTGCTCGCCTGGGCGGAGCCCTACCCGTCCCCCCTCTGGGAGGGTCGTGACGGGCCCAGCACAAGTGGTCGGGCGTACGTCTGCGAGAGCTACACCTGCAAGCTGCCCTTGACCGAGCCGGCAGAGCTGGCTGCGCTCCTCGACAAGGGCCCACCCTGACCGCTGGAAAACCTGGGCGTCCCCGACCATCCACCTATAGCGCCTCCCCACCGGCCATTATTAGCCTTCGTGCTTCTTAGTCCGACCCTCAAGGTGCCTGTCAAGCCGATGCGGCGGCTTCACGACTCGCCAGGGACCACGCTCGAGCTCATGGTCGTCGCGACCGGCGAGCGGCACTGCGCCGGCATTGACCTTGCCTCAGGCGCCCTTGTCAGAGGCTGGTCGCCGATCGAGGTCGACCAACGGCTGCGGCCTTACGACGTGGTCCAGGTCACGGTTGCGGACAATCCCGACCTGCTTCCGGACCCGGCGGAGCCGGACGCGATCGTAATAGCCGGTCCTCCCCGCCTCTCGGGCCATATGGCCGGCGGCGCGGCCCGGCGTTTGATCCGTCCACTGCTCCACCCCGAGAACGTCCCGCTGCTCGGCTTCCAAGGCCCCACCGTGCCGTTCTGGGAGCGCAGGCCGGACCATCCGTCGGTCGCCATGGCAGAACCAACGACCCCACTGGTCGTCACCGCCGAGGCCGGCCCCGTGTGGTGCCACTTCGCCTGGGGAGGCCGGCCCCAGGTCCTGCCCTGCCAGGACCCTCGCCTCGCCGCCTCGCTGGAGAGGAGCGGTCGTCGGTACGCCGAAATGCGCCCCGGCACCAGGATCGTCGTCGCTCTCGAACCGCCGGTGAGCGGCTACTGCCACAAGGTCGTAGAAGCGGTCGTGCCGCGCCGCTAGCGGTGCCAGCAATGCCGTCGCTGGAGCGCCGGTTACGACTTGAAGCCGGAGGCCAGCTCCTCTGACATCGCCCAGCCGAACGCTATGAGGACATCGCGGCGGTCGCCGTCTATCGAAACCATGAGCCCGGCAACCTCCTCGTCGATCTCGTTCGGGTCTTCGGGTTCATAGTCGAAAACCGGGCACGGCGAGCCATCGCCTCGCACCACGAAGCTGCGGTCATCGACGCGCCCCTCGGCGCCGAAACGCTTCGCAAGGCGCCGTGACCAGGCACGCTCCTCGCCCGAGACCTTGTAGCCGGGGCGGGGGCAGATGTCCTCGAGCTGTGCCAGGGCCGTAAACCCACCAGGCTCACGAAGCCTGGTCGCAACCAGGACGTCCTCGTCTGGGAAGGCCAGCACAGCCTTGCGGAACTGATCGGCCCGCAGGGCGTCCAAGATCGCTTCCCGCTCTGTGCAGCGCTTCACCGACACGAGGCCCCAAAGAATGCACGGCGTGCCCCCGATGCGCTCCAGAGTGCAGAAAGAGAAGCCCATCAGGTGCCCTGCGACGCGCACCTGGGTAATGAGTACCCACTCGTCTCTCTGCTTGGAAAGCACCCCGATATCCAAACCTGCAGGCCCGTCCGCAACGATGTCGGCCATATCGGCCAGCTCGCCATCTGAAAGCGCCGTGCAGTCCTTGGTCTCGACATCGAACGTCATGTCGGCGATCACTCCTCACTAGCTGGGGACCGCGTTTAAGTTTAGCCGCTCCCTGCGGAACCGTTCCACAAACAGGCAGGTCCAAGCAGTACACGTAACTCAGCCAAAAGGCCGGGGCTCCGGGCCACGTTGAGCTCGACCGGAAGGCGGACCACTTTGGACCCAACATGCAGGTAAACCGGTGAGGGCCCAGGGTGCTCTTGGAGCAGTTCGCGCAACCTTTGGACCCGGGTGTCGTCGAGGGCGTTGACCGGGAGGACCACCTTCAACGGCTCCGCCCCGTCCAGGCTGAGCTGGGGCTTCTTAAGTTCGGAGCAGACAAGCTTCGGGACCTCGTCACGCAGGTCGAGCCTGCCCTTGACACATATCACGGCGTCGTCAGCGAGCAGGTAGCCCACCTCGGTCATGGTGCGGGGGAACACGAACACCTCTATTGAGGACTGCAGGTCCTCCAGGAAGAACGTCGCCATCAGCTCGCCCTTCCTGGTGTACTTGCGGGCGAGCCCGGTGACCACGCCGCCTACCCAGCGGTCAGCGGCGCGAGACGGACCGCCGTACCCCCCATTGCCGCCGTACCCCCCACCGCCGTAGCCGCCCTTGCTATAGCCGCCATTGCCGCCACCACTGCTAGCTGCGACGTTGCCGTTCGGGTCTGCCGGCCCGGTCGCGTTGCCATCGGCAGGGGACGCCCCCGCACCCGCGTCCCGCCCGCCAAGGTCCTCGCGAAGATCCAGTATCGTGCAGTCCACGTGCCGGCGGAGGGCAGCTTCAGCCCCTACGAGTGGGTGATCGCTCACGTAGAGCCCCAACATCTCTTTCTCGAAAGCGAGCTTGCTGTGCTTGTCGAACTCTTGGTCCGGGACGGGCACCCGGGTGTCGTCAAAGACCTGGCCTCCTAGGCCTGGCTCGCCGAAGAGGCTCAGGACCCCCTGGTCGGCTTCTTTGCGCCTGGCCAGCGTTGCGTCCACGATCTGTTCGAAGACCAGGCACAAGCCCTGGCGCGGGTGGCCCAATGAGTCGAAGGCGCCGGCCTTGATGAGAGACTCGACCGTGCGCTTGTTGAGCACGACCGGGTCGACCCTGTTGCAAAAATCGTAGAAGTCCTTGAACGGGCCGGCCGCCTCACGCTCGCTCACGATCCGCTCGACCAGGCCCTCACCCACATTGCGGATCGCCGACAGCCCGAAGGGGATCACGCCGTTGCCCTTGATCTCCACCTGGCCCGCAGCGGCCACCTGACCGGGCCGCACGGCGGTGAAGTCCGAAGCCGCCAAGTTGATGTCCGGGACCAGGACCTCGATGCCCATCGACCTGCACTCGGCTAGGTAGACGGCCATCTTGTCCTTGTCGTCCTTCACGCTCGTGAGCAAGCAGGCCAGGTACTCGACGGGATGGTTGGCCTTCAGCCAGGCAGTCCAATAGGCGACCATGCCGTAGCCGTATGCGTGGCTCTTGCCGAACGCATAGTCGGCAAACGGCTCGATTATGTCGAACAGCGCCGTACCAATGGCCGTCCCGTACCCGGTCGCCTCGCAACCGGCTACGAACTTTTCCCGTTCCTTGGCCATTATCTCGCGGACTTTTTTGCCGGCTGCTTTACGCAAGGTCTCTGCTTCGATCAGGCTGTAGCCGGCAAAACGCTGCGCAACCCGCAGCATCGACTCCTGGTAGATCATCAGCCCGTACGTATCGCTCAGCACTTCCGCCAGGTCGGGGTGCAGGTAGGTGATCGGCTTACGGCCGTTCTTGCGGTCGGCGTAATCGTTGTGCATGTTCGCTGCCATCGGGCCGGGCCGGTAGAGCGCAACAAGGGCGGCAACGTCCCCCAGGGTTGTTGGCAACAAGGAACGGACCAAGGTCCGGAGGTTGGAGCCTTCCAGCTGGAAAACACCGACCGTGTCCCCCCGTTGGAGCAGGCCGAACGTCGCCGGGTCGTCGAGGTCGACGTTGTCTATGTCCGGCCGGTGGCCGGTGTTCAGCTCGACCATGTCCAGCGTCCGCTCGATCACGCTCAAGTTGCGCAGGCCGAGGAAGTCCATCTTGAGCAGGCCCAGCTCGTCGACAGCGTGCATTTCGTACTGGGTGACGATCGGGGCGTCTTCGGGCCGGCCTCCCGGCTCCGGCTTGCGTTGCACAGGCAGGTGCTCGGTGAGCGGGTCACTCGAGATCACGACCGCGGCGGCGTGGATCCCATCCTGGCGGCGGAGGCCTTCGAGGCCCTTGGCAACGTCGACAACGCGCTTGACGTCGGGGTCGGCCGCGTACATCTCGCGCAGTTCGCTTGCCGTCTTGTAGCCATCCGCATGCTTTGGGTCCTCTTGGAAACACGCCCAAAGCGGTGTGTCCCGGCCCATCACCAGCGGGGGCATTGCCTTGGCTATGCGGTCGCCAACGCCGTAGGGGTACCCAAGGACGCGGGCGGCATCGCGGACCGCGGCGCGCGCCTTTATGGTGGAGAACGTGACGATCTGGGCGACATGGTCCGAACCCCACCGCTCGGAGGCGTAGCGGATCATCTCACCCCGGTAACGCTCGTCGAAGTCCATGTCGATATCGGGCATCTGCTTGCGCCCCGGGTTCAAGAACCTTTCGAACAGCAAGTCGTAGCGGATCGGGTCGACATCAACTATGCGCAAGCAGTAGGCGACACAGCAGCCCGCAGCACTCCCCCGTCCCGGCCCCACCCGTATCCGCTGTTCGCGCGCGTGGCGGATCAGGTCCCAACAGACGAGAAAATAATCTGAAAAGCCCATGGAAGCGATAACGCCGAGCTCGAAATCAAGCCGCTCGACCACATTTGCCGGCACGGGCGCCCCGTAGCGCGATCCCGCTTCACGGAAGCTGAGGAACCGAAGGTACTCGTCAGAGCTGGCGAAACCCTCAGGGAGCGGGAAAGCGGGCAACTTCGGCTTGCCTAGCTCGATAGTCACGTCCGCTCGCTCCGCTACCCATAACGTGTTGTCACACGCTTCAGGCAGCTCGTAAAAAAGTGCCCGCATTTCAGCGGACGTCTTCATGTAATGCTCCGAGCCCTCGAAACGGAACCGTTTAGGGTCATCCATTGTCGAGCCTGTTTGCACGCACAACAGGGCGTCATGGGCTAGGTGGTCGTCGCGCGTCGTGTAGTGGCTGTCGTTGGTCGCCAGCAACGGCGCGCCGATCGCCTTTGCGATCTCTACAAGTTGCGGGTTGGTCTTGCGCTGTTTTTCGAGCCCGTGGTCCTGGAGTTCGACAAACAGGTTGTCCCGTCCGAATATCTCCTGCAGTTTGGCGGCATGAGCGGTGGCCTGTTCGACGTCGCCCCGCAGCAGGGCCTGGTTGACGAGCCCGCCCAGGCACCCAGTAGTAGCAATTACGCCCTCGTGGTACCGGTCAAGCAGCTCCCAGTCGCAGCGCGGTTTGTACCAGTAACCCGAAAGATAGGCCTCTGATGACAGCTTGAGGAGGTTCTTGTACCCCTTGTCGCTCTCTGCCAGGAGCGTCAGGTGGTAGTAAAGCTTGTCACCCTCGTCGGCGTCACCGCCGGTGTCGTCAAGGCGACCACGCCTAAGCGGGCGATCGAGCCGGCTACCGCCCGCCATGTAGGCCTCGATCCCGATGATCGGCTTGACACCGGCAGAATGTGCGGCTTTGTAGAAGTCCAGGACCCCGTACATGTTGCCGTGGTCCGTGATGGCAATCCCAGGCTGGCCATCTTCCGCCGCCCGCTTCACGACCTGGTCAACCCGTGCTGCCCCGTCGAGCATCGAGAATTCCGTGTGGAGGTGCAAGTGTGCAAACGACTTGCTCACCTACCCATCTACCTCCTTCTCCTCGTAGCAATGCGCGCCATCAACAGGGCTCTGTGAGTATCCTGTGGACGAGATTACAGCCGTGTTGTTCCGTCAAAGTTAGCGCGCCTCGGTGACCACCACCGCTCCATACCCGCTGACCAGCGTGCGCAGCGGTGCCGGCGCGGTGTGCTAGCACGAGGGGGCCAGAGTTGTTACCCACCTTGGTTCTCCCGGTCGGATCGAGCCACTTGATCGCCAGCGACCGGGCGGGCCTAGGGCCCTGTTTGCCAGGGGGATCTCCGCGGCTGCCCGACCCGACTGTCCCGGTGCTGTGGATGGTGGTGGTTGGGCTCGGCGCATTGGTGTTCGCAAATCTTGTTGCCGCAGTTCCCGGGCACATCGCCGCCCGCACGCCGACGGCGCTGCTCCTGCGGGCTGACTAATAGCGCACTACGCGAGCCCTTTGAGCCATTGGATGAGACCCTGAAAGTAGGTCTCCTGGTCGTCGTACATGGCCATGTGGCTCCCGTTCGGGCAGTACAGGTAACTCCCCTGCGGCAAGCGGCGGGCAACTTCTGCCATGTGAGCCGGGTCCATCGTGTCGTGGGCCGCACCGATGACCAGCGCGGGCACGTCGATCCGCCCGAGGTCTGCGAAGCGGGACCACCCAGCGAGTGTGGCCGAAGCCGCGATACCTAGCTCGCTCGGCCCTTGCATTTTCACGTAAATGACCGGGTTAATATGGTCGAACCCGCGCCTGGCCGGGTCCGGCCAGTCGCTCGCCGGCATGCGCAGCACATGGTGCACGTAGTGGTGCTCCATGAGCAGCTCCATGAACCTAGGGTTCTCGTAATCGCCGGAGGCCTCGAGCGCCTCGATCTCTGCCAGCGCCTGGTGGTCTATGCCCGGCATCAGCACGTCGTGGGCGTACGTGTTGTAGGCCTGGACGTCCATCATCATGTTGGAGATAACCAGGCCTTTTAGGTGCTCCCCATGGGCCAGTGCGTACTCCGCAGCGAGGATCCCTCCCCAGGAGTGCCCGAGCAGCACGAAGCTGTCCCGGTCGAGGCCCAAGGCGGTCCGCACCTGCTCGACTTCGTCGACGAAGCGGTCGAGGTCCCAGAGGGACTCGTCGACCGGGACGTCGCTCCAACCCGAACCCAACTGGTCGTAGTAGTAGTACTCGACCTCGGCCGCCGGCAACCAGCTATCGGCAGCCTCGAAGTACTCGTGCGTGGAGCCAGGCCCGCCGTGCAGCAGCAACAAGCGGAGCGAGGGATTGTTGCCGACCCGTTTGGTCCACACCTCGAAGCGCCCCGATGGGGTGGTGATCGGGATGCGGCGTGACCCACCGCCCCGCCGGTCGTCTCGGGAGGAGGAGTCTAGGTAGGCGAGGCTCATGTACCGTCCCTACAGGTAGTTCCCCGGCATGGGCACGTCGCCACGATCGAGTTGGCCCGGAGGCAGGCCTCGGCGACGAGCCTCCTCGAGCTGCGCCCGCTGTGCCATTTGCTGTGCGAACAGCGTCGCCTGGAGCCCGTGGAAAACGCCTTCGAGCCAACCGACTAGTTGCGCCTGCGCAACCCTGAGCTCGGCATCGGTAGGAACTTTCTCAGGGTGGAACGGCGGGGCCATCCGCGCCAGCTCGGCGCGAAGGTCAGGCGAGAGGCCTCCTTGCAGCTCCTCCAACGACGTGTCGTAGATCTCCCGAAGACGCACCCGGCTGGCATCGTCAAGGGGAGCCTGGCGCACCTCCTCAAGCAGCTGGCGGATCATTGAACCGATCCGCATGACCTTGCCGGGTTTCTCCAGAGTCTCGCCCTCAGCCTCGCCGACCTGCAGGCTCTCGGCGGCGGCCTCGGAGGGTGGACGCTCCGACTGGACCACGATCACCTGCGGCTCGTCATCGCCCGGGATGTTCATCATGTTCGTCACAATGCCATCTTGGCCGATCGGTTGTGGTGTCGCGAACGCTCTGGCCGCACGGCGGGCCAATACCGGCGAGCGGCTCTGCCGATATCCTCTGGGTGACCCAGGTTGGCTACCCACCGGGGAGTAGCCGCGCAATCAGAGTTGACAGCAGCCAGGCCGGGGGGCGTTGTGGGAAGGGACCAGACAACTGAAGGCCTGACATTGGGCGCCGGCCCCTCCACAAGGGAAGTCTTGTACGACCACCACCCCCGTGCCGCCCTCGCACAGCTGTCGGGCTCTTCCCGCCCCGGGTGCGGGCGAAGGTCGTCGCAGGGGTGATCGGGAGCGGTTCGCTTGCCGTGGTGGTCGGCGTGCCATTTGGCACGTGGCTCGGCCAGCATGGCGGCTGGAGGTTGCCCTTCATCGTGTTGAGCTGCGTAGGCTTCGCCAGCCTTGTAGCCGTTGCCCTCCTGCTGCCGACGGCCGACCGAGCCGAAAGCCACGCAGCCGTAGGGTCCGAGCGGTCGTTCTGAGCGACCACCTGGGCGCTAGTCGATCGGCTGCAGCGCCCGCGCTTCCCATGAGCCGAGGTGACCAGGCGCTACAGCGAAGCTAACTTTCTGGCCAACGGCAATGTCGCGGGACCCATCGGCGATCTCGGTGCAGTGGAACAGGTAAAGCCGGCCGTCTTCCCCACGCACCTTCCCCAGCCCCACGTCTTTGTCGAAACTGTCGACGCTGCCGCTGTGCGCCGGCATGAGCACGCCCACCGGTTACCTCAAGGAACGATCTTGCTGATCGGCAGCTCGATAATGTCGGTAGCGCCCGCATCTTTCAGCTCGGGTATCAATTTGTTTATCGTCTCTTTGGGTACGACGGTTTCGACCGCATAACTCCCGCCGCCGAAGAGCTCTGAAACCGTCGGGCTGCGCATCGCGGGCAGCAGCTTGATCACGCGGTCGAGGTCGTATGCTTCAACGTTGAGCTTGACGAGGACGCGCCCGTGGGCTTTCAGGGCGCCTTGTAGCAAAGTGTTGATGTCCTCCATGGCTTTGCGGCGTTCGGGGTCCTGGGCCGAGGTCGGGTTGGCGATGAGCTCGGTATAAGAAATCAGGACCGTCTCTATAATCCGGAGCCCCGCCGCTTTCAACGCTCTTCCGGTCTCAGTGATCTCCACTACCGCATCTGCGATCTCTGGCACCTTGGCCTCGGTGGCGCCATACGAAAGGACGACGTCTGCTTTCACCCCGTTCTCGGCAAAATAACGCTCGGTCAGCAGCGGGTACTCCGTCGAGACCTTCACACCGTCGGGCATATCCCGGGCCGACGACCAAGGCGAGTCGGCGGCGACGGCGAGGACGACCTTGATCGGGTTTGAGGTCGCCTTGGAGTACGCCAGCTCGCCCAGAGACACGACGTTGGAACCGGTCTCCTCGACCCAGTCGCGCCCTGTGATCCCAATATCGAACAGGCCGTCCGCTACGTAGCGGGGAATTTCCTGTGGGCGCAGTACCCGCACTTCTGAAATCCGGTGGTCGTTGATGGTCGCCCTATAGTCCACGTCCGAACTACGTGTCACGGACAGGTCCGCGGCCTCGAACAGATCTATCGTTGCGCGCTCCAACGATCCCTTGGGCAGTACGAGGCGTAGCACGGGCTGACCTTACTGCGCCCTGGCGCACTACCGCGTTGCGGGGCCCCTAGTGCGCCTGCTCACCCGCCAGGACGCTGATGGCGTGCGGTAGCAGGTCGATTATCACGGCCAGGCACTCGAGCGCGCCTTTGGGGGACCCCGGCAGGTTGATCACCAGTGCGTGCCCGCGCACTCCGGCGATACCCCGCGACAAGGGCGCTATCTCGCTCGACCGGCGCATCGCCTCGCCGAGCCCTGGCGCGAGGCGGTCCAGGACTTCGGCGGTCCCTTCCGGGGTCAGGTCCCTCGGCCCGAAGCCTGTGCCCCCTGTGGTAACGAGAAGACCCGTGAACCCCGAAGCCATCCGGGTCAGGTCGCCAGCCACCGATGCCGCACCGTCGGGGACGCTGGACTGCTCGACCACCTCGAAACCGGCCTCTTGAAGAGCCCAGCGCGACTGCGGGGCCGCTTTCGTCCTGGCGCTCTCCCCTCATCACCGAGTCCGAAACGGTTAGGACTTTAGCTCTATAGCTCATTAGCGAGCCCCCCCACCCGACGCGGTCGCAAGCGCGGCTTGCGCGGCCTCCCTGATGCGATGAGCGGCCGCCACCGGGTCCGCCTGGGCGAATATCGCGCTCCCCGCCACAAGCAGCCTCGCACCGGCCTCCGTGACGATGGGAGCCGTCCCCACGTCTATCCCCCCGTCCACTTCCAGGTCGACGGGAAGCCCGGCCGAGTCGATGGCGTGGCGTGCCCGGGCAATCTTGCCGACAATCTCGCTCATGAACCTCTGCCCGCCGAAGCCAGGGTGCACGGTCATTATGAGCAGCAGGTCAAGCTGGTCCAGCCACGGCTCGCAGTCCTCGAAAGGCGTTTCGGGGTTGACGGCAAGGCCCACGTCGAGGCCCAGGTCGCGCATCTGGGCGATGAGCCCGGCGGTGCCACCTATTTCGACATGGACAGTGCAGCCGTTGGCGCCGGCCTCTCGGAATGCCCCCAAGAACTCCCCGGGGTTGTCCATCATCAGGTGGCAATCGAGGTAGAGATCGCAGTGGCGGCGGATCCAGGTCACTACAGGCGGCCCGATGGTCAGGTTGGGCACGAAATGGCCGTCCATTACGTCCACGTGCAGCACGTCGGCCTCCGGGGTGACCCGGCTTATCTCGTCCCCGAGCTGGGCAAAGTCGGCCGACAGGATCGATGGGGCGATGCGGACGGAGCGCTGCGCCCGTCGAGGCGAGCCGGGAGATCCTGCCTGTGCCATCGGCGCCGAACCTAGTACGCGCCACGGGACTGTACGCCAACCGGGCGCTCGAAGGCCTAGGCCGCCTCGCGGCGGAACGCCGACAGGTACATGCCGTCGGTCCCCGCGGCTTGTGGGAGAAGGAGCGCTCCTCCACCGTGAGGCTCCCACGGCGGCCCGGGAGGCTCCAAGACCTTCCAGCCCGAGCTCAGTTCCCCGGCCAACCAGGTGCCTACATCTACGGTCTCGGCCCGCGTGAGCGTGCAGACGCTGTAGACCAGAACGCCGCCCGGCGCGACGAGCCCCGCCGCAGAGCTCAACAACCTGCGCTGAAGGGCCGCTAACCGGGCGACGTCTTCGGGCCGGACGCGCCAGCGGGCGTCAGGACGCCGGCGGAGCGCGCCCAGCCCGCTGCAGGGCGCATCGACGAGGACCCCGGCAAAGCGGGCGGGCCGAAAGGGCGGCTCGGTCCCATCTGCGACTACTACAGCCAGGTTGTGAAGCCCGAGCCGCTCGGCGTTGCCAGCGACCTGGCTCGCCCTCGCAGGCGCCAAGTCGGCGCCCACGACGAGCGTGGAGCTCGCAGCCAGCAATGTCGCCTTACCTCCCGGGGCAGCGCATACGTCAAGCACTGCCCCGGGGTGCCTGCTCATCAGCTCGGCCATATGTTCGGCAACGGCCTGGCTGCCCGGGTCCTGGGTATAGCCGTCGGCGCGGACATTTTGCGATGCGGCGATGTTCATCTGGTCCAGCGCCCCCATTGCCCGTTCCGGGCCCAGGTCCTCGCCGAGGCGGCGTATCACCCAGTCCGGGTAGCTAAGCCTCGTACCGAGGTCCGGCCAGACGAGCGGTCCTGCCTCGACAAGCGCAGCAACCCGCCGGAGCACCGCATTGAGCAGTGACCTTGCCCGCGGAGGCGCTTCGGACACGGTCGCCGAAACGGCCGCGTAGGCGGGTACCCGCATGAAGGCCAGCTGGTAGGCACCGGCCCTGGCAGCGGCCCGGACCACAGGCTCGAGCTCCCCCCATGCGAACTGACCGACTAGCCAGTCACATGCCCGGCACATCCGCAGGGTCCCGTACGCGAGCTCGGTCACGAACCCCCGGTCCCGCTCGTCGAGCCCAGACGCCGATAGCAGGCGCGGCACAACGAGATTGGCACGCTCTCCGTCCTCGGCGGCTACGAGCGCGGTGATGGCTAAGCCCCGCGCCGTGACCTTGGGAGGTTTCACTCGCGCCGTCACTGTGGGCGGCCCGGCTCTCCCAGGCGCTCGCCGGGCCGGAGGCGCGCTCCCCTTGCCCAAGCTGCCCCATCCATCGGTGGCTTGCCTTCAGGCTGGACGACGAGCAGTTCGAGAGCTCCCTCCGCCGTACCGACTTTGTCCCCCTGGACCTGCCCAGCCGCGAGGCCCTGCTCCTCGCCGGACACTCGTGCTTTGTGCACCAGCAGGCGCTTTCCTCTCCACGTAGTCCACGCCCTGCCGACACGCACGACCCTGTCACAGATAACGGCCGCCTGGTCGAAGTCGAGGCGCAGCTCATCGGCGCTGATCTTGGAAGCGTACGTGGGCTCGCCCGTCTGAGGCTCCGGTGCCGCGAGGCCAACGACCAGGTTCTTCAGCAGCAGCTCGGTCCCCATCTGGCCGAGGCGACGGCGCAGCTCGTCCGCAGTCTCCTCAGGCCCGATCGCGGTTAGGGCACGCGCGTAGACGGGACCGGTGTCGAGGCCCTCTTCCAGTTCCATCAAACAGACGCCTGTTTCGCTGTCCCCGGCCAGGATCGCTCGTTCCACGGGCGCAGCACCCCTCCAGCGCGGCAGGAGCGAAAAGTGGACGTTGACCATTGGGACGACAGCCAGCACGTCTGGCTTGATCAGCCGCCCATAGGCGACAACAACCCCGAGCTCGGCGCCGGACGAAACCACGTCGGCTGGGGTGTGCGTGACCGGCAGGCCCAGTTGCTCCGCCGCCTGCTTCACCGGGCTCGCGCTCGCCTCGAGACCGCGACCCCTCCGGGTATCCGGGCGGGTTACCACGAGGCGAATATCGTGGCCTGCGGCCGCCAGCGCCCGAAGCGTCTCGGCCGCCACCTCGGGGGTGCCGAGGAAGGCGAGCCTCACAACGCTGACGGGGCCCGCTGACCTCCGTTTGTCTCGGCGCGCTGGCGCAGTTCGCGCATTGCGGCCTTGCGCTGGTCGTCATCCAGCAGCTCCAGCAGCAGACGCCCGTCCAGGTGGTCGAGCTCGTGCTGGTACAGCCTTGCCTCCAGGTCGACGGCCTCGATCGAGACCTCCTGGCCGTCCAGGTCGTAGCCAGTGATGTGCACGTGCTTGGGGCGAGTGATCAGGAAATACAGTCCCGGCACAGACAGGCAGCCTTCTTCGTACTCCCACTCACCGTCGAAATCGCTGACGACCGGGTTCACGATGGTCCGAGGGCCGCTATCGCCTATTTCGTAGACGAACAGACGGCGCCCGACACCTACCTGCGGAGCCGCCAACCCAAGCCCGTTTGCGACTTTCAGCGTGGCGTGCATGTCCTCGGCGAGCCGGGCTATGCGCCCGTCGATCTCTGTGACCTCCTCGGCGCGCCGCTTCAGCACGGGGTCTCCAAAGGTCCGGATCCTGTAAGGGGCGGTGTCAGCCATGTCGCTACATTCTATGAATACCAGGCCAGTTGCCGCAGGTAACCTCGGGGCGCAGTGGCTGACCATTACTTCACCGCCAAGCCTTCTGCGCCCTCGCGTCCTCAGCCTGTCGAACTTTGCCTGCCCGACATGCAGTTGACGCTGATGGCGGACCGGGGCGTCTTTTCCGGCAGCAGGGTGGACCCCGGGACCCTTTCCCTGTTGAAGGAGTCCCCGCACCCTCCGGCTGCGGGTGACCTTCTTGACCTGGGTTGTGGCTACGGCCCGATCGCCTGCGCGCTCGCCCGGCGCTCGCCCGGGGCGACGGTCTGGGCCGTCGATGTGAACTCGCGAGCCCTCGAGCTCACTGCCGCCAACGCGGCGTCGCTCGGCATGCCCAACCTGAGAGCAGCCGGGCCTGACGAGGTCCCAACCGGTGTCGTTTTCAAGGGTATCTGGTCCAACCCCCCGATAAAGGTGGGGAAGGAAGCCCTTCACGAACTGCTCTCGACCTGGTTGGACAGGTTGGACGCCGGAGCAGGTGCCTGGCTCGTCGTCAACCGCCACCTCGGCTCGGACTCCCTGGCTGAGTGGCTGGGCATGAAGGGCTGGGCCGTGCGGCGGGCGGCGTCCAAGTCCGGGTACCGGGTGCTCGAGGTGACCCGATGAAGCAGCTCGGGCCGACCGACCTGAAGAGGCTTCACCGTGACTGGGGCAAGCGAACGACTGGGCGCCTCGCGTTGCTGCTGGACGGGGTCAGCTCCCCTTTCAACGTGGGCACGATCGTTCGCACGGCGGCTGCCTTCCGCGTCGAGCACCTCTATCTCGCCGGCGGCGCGACGTCCCCGGCGTCTGCCAAGGTCGGCAAGACAGCCATGGGCACGGAGCGGTTCCTGTCCTGGTCCACCTTCGACCGCGGCCCTGACGCCGCCGACGCTGCCCGGGAGGACGGCTTCGCCGTCGTCGGCCTGGAGCTCGCCGACCACGCTGTCCCTCTCTTCCAGCTCTCGGTGGGCCCCGACGTTTGCATCGCGATCGGCCACGAGGAGCATGGCCTTACCGTGGGCACGCTTGCGGCTTGTGACGCCGTCGCGTTCATCCCCCAGCTCGGGCGCGTGGGGAGCCTCAACGTTGCGACCGCCGCCGCGGTCGCTATTTTCGAACTTCGCCGGCGCGATTGGTCGGGTGCCCCGTTGCTATAAAGCTGCATGGGGAAGCGGCGTCGGGAAGCTGCGTGGGGAGGGCCCAAGCGGCCCGATCTGGTAGAAACAGTTTCGATCGACCTCACAACGAGTTGACGACTGTACAAGGGGTGAACGACCGTGAAATGGAGATCGCTCTTAGCCGAAGCGCTGGGCACGGCATTGCTTGTCTTTTTTGCCGTTGGTACTGCGACACTGACTTTTGGCTTCAAGGTGACGGGGGCAAGCGAGTCCGCAGGCGTTGTAATGACGGCTCTCGCTTTCGGCCTGGTATTGCTGGTGCTCGTTTATGCGATAGGCCCGATCTCGGGGTGCCACATAAATCCCGCCGTCACCATTGGATTTTTAGTATCCCGACGAATAACCCTGACGGACGCTGCCGGCTACTGGGCCGCACAGGTTGTCGGAGGGATTGCCGGCGCGGCCGGGCTGTTCGGTGTATTCCACACGACGCCGAGTTACCACACCGGCACGATCGGGCTTGGCACCGACGGGTACGGAGCCCATTCGATCATCCACGCGAATGCAGCCGGCGCGTTCGTGGCCGAAGTCGTCCTCACCTTCTTGTTCGTTTTCGTGATCCTTGCCGTAACGAGACGTGCAAGCAACGCATTAGTGGCGGGCCTCGTGATCGGCCTCGCTCTCACGCTGGTCCATCTCATCGGTATCCCGATCGACGGGACCTCGGTCAACCCCGCAAGGAGCATCGGTCCGGCGCTGTTCGTCGGAGGCGACGCTCTCCGCCAGCTGTGGGTATTCATCGTCGCTCCTCTCGTCGGAGGGACGGTCGCTGCCCTTGTCTACGGCGTCCTTTACCCAGAGGGTGAGAAGGAGGCGTCGGTGGCTCCTGCAGCCGAGGAGCGGGCTGCCTAAAGTCGGCGCAATGAAACGCCCGCGCCGCCGCCCGCGCCGAAGGCTGGCCTTGCGCCTGACCGGAGGCCCACGCTGCGCCACCCAGTGTGCAGTGCTGGCAGTGGCGCTCATCTCGGGCCTTCTTTGCTGGCCACCTGTCGGGACCCTAGCGGCAACATCCGTCGCGGGGGGTGTCAACGTGCTCGGATGGAGCTTCGAGGATCCTGCCGACATGGTCGTGGCTGGGCCGGACCTGTTCGTCGCGGACCTCAACGACAGCACAGTCATCGAGCTCGACACCGCAACCGGTGCCTTCGTTAGGGAGCTCTTCGGGCCGCAGTACGGTTTCGACGGGCCGGAGGCGATGGTGGTCGCCGGCCCCGACCTGTTCGTTGCGAACTCCGACGCTCCTACCATCGTCGAGGTCGACATCGCGACCGGTTCGCTGGTCCGGGTGATCTCTGGCCCCGAGTACCAGCTCAACCCGCCGGGGCCGATGGCGGTGGCAGGGCCAGATCTGTTCGTGGTGAACAACGGCGGCAACTCTGTCACTGAGCTAGCCCTCGCGACCGGGTCCCTCGTCAGAGTGATCTCCGGCTCGCGCTACGGCTTCAATAACCCGGGCACCCTGGCGGCGGACCGCCAGGACGTCTTCGTCGCGAACGAGGGCGTCCCTCTCTCACCACCCGACAGTGCCACCCACCTCGGGTCCGTCACCGAGCTCGACGCGGTCACCGGGGCGCTGGTGAGGGTGATCCCCGCCTCGCTAACAGGGATCGACCAACCGGACGCCATTTCCGCGGCAGGCCCTGACGTGTTCGTTGCGAACTATGCCGGCTCTGGCGGGCTGGGCTCGGTGACTCAGCTGAACGCTTCGACGGGGATCGTGCTTAGCCAGTTGTCCGAGCCGGTGTCGACGATAATCCGGCCTGATGCGATGGCCGTGGCGGGGACCGACCTGTTTGTCGCGAACAAAACCAACCGGTCGGTCAGCGAGCTTGACGCCTCCGATGGGACGATGCGGACGGTTCTTTACGGCCCGCATTACAAGTTCGTGCAACCGTCCGCTCTGGCGGTTGCCGGGCCCGACCTGTTCGTGGCGAGCGCGGGCACCGGCGGTGGTAGGGGCTCTGTCACCGAGGTCGACATCGCAACGGGGGATCTCGTGACCGTGTTGTCCGGTTCAGGGTACAAGTTCGACGGGCCAGGGCAGATGGCATTGTCCGGGGGAGACCTCTTTGTGGTCAACAACTTCGGCCAGTCGGTCACGGAGCTCGACGCGTCAACGGGGACGCTGGTGGGGGTCCTAGGGAGCTCGCAGTACCAACTCGTCCAACCGTCAGCCCTGGCCGTGGTCGGGCCAGACCTGTTCGTGGCGAGCGGGGACGGCGGACCGCTGGTCGAGATCGACACAGCCACGAGCAAGCTAGTAAAGGCGTTCTCGGGAGCCGCGTACGAGTTCGACGGGCCCTCGGCCATGGTAGCGGACGGCCCCGACCTTTTCGTAACAGACCCGGGTGCGGGCGGCGTCGGCGGTTCGGTCGTCGAGCTGGACGGCTCGACGGGGGCCGTCGTAAGAGTGCTCTCGGCTGCGAGCTACGAGTTCGACGAGCCGGTCGCGTTGGTTGTGGACGGGCCCGATCTGTACGTGGCGAACTACGACGGCAGTTCGGTAACTGAGCTCGACGCCTCCAATGGAGGGTTAGTGAGAGTCCTGTCGGGGCCCAGGTACGATTTCGCCGGCCCCGAGTCGATGGCGGTCGACGGGAGCGACCTTTTCGTGGCCAACAATGGGGATAATTCTGTTACCGAAGTCGACGTCGCGACCGGCGCACCGGTCAGGACGGTCCCTGCGTCCGCCGACAGCTCCGACGAGCCGGTCGCAATGGCCGTCGCTGGGCCGGACCTTTTCGTGGCCAACGCCGACGTCGCGCTCGAAGGTTCGGGTGCCGCCTATGAGGGCAGCTCGGTTACCGAGTTCAAGACTTCGACCGGAGCGATGGTCATCGCGCTCTCGTCCCCTGAGTACATGTTCGAGGAGCCCGACGCCCTGGCGGTCGCCGGGCCCGAGCTGTTCGTCTCGAACCTCTCGAACGGCTCAGTAACCGAGCTCCCCACCTAGCTCCGCTGCTTAGCTCCGCTGCATCGGACGTGGACGCCCCAGCCTGCCAGCTCTGTGATCGGACGTGGACGCCCCAGCCCGGTTCCGTGGACGCCCCAGCCCGGCTCGGTGAGCGACGAGTATCTCGGCGTGGTTTGCCCATCTCGGCAGGGCCCATCCACCTCGGCGTGCCACAGGCCCAAAAGCGATTACGCGGGCGCCGAGCAGCCCAAGACCACGCCCAGGAACCAGGACTACGCCCAGAAACCTGCGAGGCCTCGTCGAAGCGCGGGTTATTTCGCGCCTTGGCGGTCGTTCTCGTCAGGCCATCGGCGGCTGGTCGTTGGGACCCCCCTCACCGACGCTTCGCTGACGGGGTTAGTCAAAATCGATTACGTCACAGTGACGTAATTACGCTGAAGTAACTCCGACGTTAATGCTTGGGGTCTCCCCCAGCGGTGGTGCCCTGTTCGCGTCTTTGGCCTTTGCCAACCCGCAATCGAGCAGGCCAGAGGCCAAACCCTGGGTGGGCGCGGAGGGACTTGAACCCTCACGGCCTCGCGGCCAATGGATTTTGAGTCCACCGTGTCTGCCATTCCACCACGCGCCCATGTGCGTCTGACCTGCTTGTTTGTGGCACCCTCGTCGGCGTGACATCTCCTTGAACTACTCCTGACCCAGAACCGAGGCGCCGAACGCCATGGGAGGTCGACCAGTAGCTGGGAGGCGCAGGCTGAAGAGCACGATGAAAGAGCGTAGCCCAGGGGTGTGGTGGCTCCGGGCCTACGCCGGGCGCAGCTCAACGGGTAAACCGGTCGAGGTTTCGCGGACAATCCGCGGCGGCAAGCGCTTGCCACAAGCGAATTTGACGAATCTCGTGGCAGCTGAGCCGGCTGGAGCCGCTGGAGCCGCTGGAGCCGCTCAGGTTGCCGTCACCGTGGCCGTGGCCCGTCGTCGGGAGCGTTTAGCCCTTAGGGGTCGACTACGTGCCGTTCCCGCTCACCGTCGTCATTTCGGACAGCACGCCATGGACGACCCATCTCGGATTTTGAGCCCACCATGCCTGCCATTCGGACTACGCGCCCAAGTGCCCATCGCTACATGCGTCGGCCTTGTAAACGCGGCCCCTTAGCGGAAACCGGCGAGGCGGTCGAAACGAGCGTCCCGGTGTTAGTCAAACGCGCCTGCCGTCTGCTGTGGTCGACGCGTGCGCGTTTGAGTTATTGGGGCGGGTCGTGCGGCTGAGTGCGACCCCGCCCCAGCCACGGAACTATTCGTCGGGGATCTTCCGCAAGATCTCCCGCAGATCTATCCCCTGGCGCTGGCGAGCCCAGCGGGCGTAGGCATAGACAACGGCGGCGAGCACGTAAAGGGAGCCCATGAATAAGAGCGAGCTTGGGGCGTTCACCCCATAGACGCTGCTCGAGAGCCACTCGTAGAGGTTGAAACCGAGAAGGGCCATTGTGACCAAACCGGCTAGAGGCACGACCGGCATCCCGAGGATCCTCACCCGGCTGGCGGGCGATTGGCGCCAGAGCTCGGGGCTGCGCCAAGGAAGGACCACGGCCACGAGCGAGCTGAAGAAGTAGGTCACGGCTACCACCAGGACGGCGTCGAGCGTGAAGGTGCTGAACTTGCCCCAGTAGGCGTAAAGGACCGACACTCCGACGGCGGGAACAAGCATCAGGCCGAGGGCTACAACCGGGACGTGGCGTCTCTCGGAAACCCTTGCTACGGCATCGGGCAGAACTCTGTCGTACGCCGCGGCGAAGATCACCCGCGTCGACGAAAGGAAAAGAGTCCCCACCCAGCCTAAGAACCACAGGCTCATCACCAGTACAAGCATCAGTTGGAAGGCTTGGTTGTGCACCAGCCAGCCTGCCAGCAGAACAGGATAGGGAAAGATACCGAAGATGCCTTTGCCATGGGCCCAAGCGCCGTTGGCATCGTTGTAGAAGTTCCATCCGAACGTCTTGTCTACGAGGAGTAGGAACACGACCGACAGGCCGACTGTCACCCACAGGCCCGAGAGCATGCCCGTCAACACGCGCCGGAACTCGTCGGCACCCTTGACCTCCCCGTAGAGCGAGGAGCCCGTGTTGGGCCAAAGCAGGTAGAACATCATCATCGGGACGAGCCGCAGGCTCGAGCCAAACGGCGTCAAACCGAAGTGGGACGATGAGGCCGCGACGGCAAGGGTGGCCTTGTAGGCGTCCCGGAGGTGGAACAACTGCGCGCCGTAGCGATCGACCGAGGACTCGAAATGACCGTGGCCGAACGCGATCAGGAGCGCAACCATCAGCAGGAAGCCGAACAACCCGCCGCCGAGACACCACAATTGGGCCCGGGCGTAGGCTGCCATCCCGATCGACACCACAAGCCCTGCCAGCGCGATCGTGACCAAGCTCGCGACGAAGCGGCCACTGCCGGAGGCGAACCACAGCGCGGCGCCGGGCTGGTCGAAGTCCACGGCTATGGGCTGGAAGAGCTCTTCAGAAAGGATCGTCCCGTAGATAGGCGCCCAGAGCCAGAGGATGAACCATAACCCGGTGCTCGAGACGACAAACCCGAGGCCGCCACTCAAGAAACGGCTCTGCCAGATGTAGTCCCCACCGGCGCGCGGCACGGTCACGATAAGGCCGGCATAGGTTACGACGAGGAACGAGACCCACAGCCCCGAAACAAGCACCGACGTCAGGAGCTGGCCACGCGGGATCGACGTGCTGTTGGCGAACTCCACCATGCCGAGGGTCACGAAGTTGGTTGACAAAACGGCGTAGACCGCCCCGTCGCGAACCGCCCAGCTCCGGACCAGGCCGGTTGCGGTCACCCGAGCAGGAATGGCGCCGGGAGCCGCAGCGCGATATTGCGGTCGCCCGGTCTGCCCGCCGCCGTATGCCGCCCGCCGGCGAACGGGTCGTTTGCAGCGAGCTCCCGGTGGAGCGCTGCCAGCCGCTCCGGGCCTTCGGCTTGTTCGGGGTCAGCAGGCACTCCGGCGTCGAGCATGGTGCAGAGGACACTGATGTCCTTATCGGAGGTGCTGACCAGCTCCACCAGGCGCGACTGGCATGGCCAGTCCGCTATGGCCGACGTCGACACCTCCCAGAAGCCACCGGTGCGGCCGCTCGGATCAGCTCGCGGCTGAACGTCGTTGCGGTGCCTGTGCCCGTTGAGCCAGAGCACGACGTTGCCGAAGCGGTGCAAAAAGGCTTCCAATGCGCCGGCTGTGACCCGGGGATGGTCCTGTTCGAGCCCCTTCGGGCTCTGGCGGTCGTTGACCATAGCGACGAGGCCGTGGTGAGAAGCCAGGACCACGAGCCGGTCGGTAGCCCCGGTCGTGACAACGCGTCCTTCGATGTCGAGGTGACGTGAGTGGACCTCGCTCAGGCGAGCCTCGAGCCATCGGAGCTGCCGGGCCCCGATGCTGCCTTCGAAGTACCCGTCCATATTGGTGGTGTCGAGCAAGATCACACGTACCGGGACGGGGCCGTCGAGGTCGTAGGCCCCATAAGCGGTCTCACTTTCCACGTTCCAGCGCCCAAAACCGTGACCCGACGGGCTTCCAGCGGCCTGAAGGTGAGCCTCGACGAAGTCCCGTCGGCCGACGCTGCGCCGGCCGGGGTCGGCGACGACATCCCGGGCCGGTCCCAGCAACAGTTGCGCCGGCTCCTCGGTGAACGCGTCGACCCCGGCCAGTGGGTCGGCTCCCAAGGGCAGGTCGGCGGGCTTATGCCCCCCCAAGAGCACCTGTTCGTAGCCTGAAGTGGGCAACGCCGTACCCAACACGAGCCCGTCGTGGTTGCCGAAGCACGACAGCCAGGGCGTGGCTAAGCCTGGCGAACGGAACGCCTGGAGCGCCTCAGCGAGCAGGCCGGGATGAACTGGGAAACCGAAACGTTCTTTGAAGGGGTCGGGCGCGCGCTCGGGCCGCCAGTAGAGCGCGGGTTCCCAGTCAGCGGCCTGTACGCCTTGGTAGGTAGGACCGCCGGAGTTTGCCACAATCGTCCCCCCGCCGAGCAGCGACAGGAACCACTGCAGCTCGTTGAGCTGGGCGTTGTCAAGGCTGTCCCCCGTCGACACGCACAGCCCAAGGCTCGCCCCTGTTTCGGGGCTGGTGGCAATGCGGTTGATCGTTTGGACCATTGCCGCGACGGCGTGGGCGACCAGGGCTTCCTGAGGGCGGCAGGCAGGGACGTAGGACCCCGCGCCCGGAAGGCTCCTTAGCCGCTCGAAGAACTCGAAACGGGCCGGGGACTGGACATCCGCGATCTGCATATCGGTCAGGTGGCCGATGTGGGCGAGCGAGACCAGCTCGCGGCTCCAACCACGGCTGTCACCGGCCAGGTCGTCGCGCACCAACCGCGGCTCGCCGGGGCCATAGACGAGGCGGCGGTACTCGCCCTCGAGGCCCCTGCTCCGGGCCGGGCCTGGTTGCAGCGTCCGCTGAAGCGTGGTCGGTGCCTCGTCCCCCGGAGTACCGAGTGGGTTCGTCATGACGCTTAGCTGCTTAGTTGGAGCCGTGCCCCGCCGTCAATCGCCGCCCGTAACAGCCAGTTCACCGGATTGTTACCTTCGCCGGCCCAACTAGGTCAGAATGTTGGAAGACCGAAGGAGGGCCGCGGCTTGCCGGCGTTCGTTTTCCCTGGACAAGGGTCGCAAAGACCAGGCATGGGGCGGCCCTGGCGCGACCATCCGTCCTGGGAGCTCGTGCAGGACGCCAGCACCATCGCCGGCCGCGACGTGGAGCACTTGCTGGTCGACGCCGGCGTCGAAGAACTCACGGAGACGCGCAACGCCCAGCTGGCCACGTTCGTGATTGGCCTCGTTGTGCTGGACGCCGTCGAACGGCTCGGCATCGAGCCGACGGCCTGTGCCGGGCACAGCCTGGGCGAGTACACGGCGTTGGTCGCAGCCGGAGGTGTCGGCTTCGAAGACGCCGTGCGGCTGGTCGCCGAAAGGGGCGAAGCGATGCAGGAGGCGTCCGAGGACAACGTCGGGATCATGTTGTCGATATCGGGGATCGATGACGAGCGGGTACGCATCGCATGCCGGCGGGCCGACGGTGATGTGTGGCTCGCCAACTCCAACGCCCCCGGTGACTGCGTGATCGCGGGACGGCCTCCGGAAACCTACCGGGCCGCCGAGGTGGCGAAAGAACTGGGCGCCACGCGGGTCAGGGAGGTCACCGTTGGCGGAGCCTTTCACACCGCGCTCATGGCTGCCGCCCAACCGCGGTTGCGAAAGGCGCTCGAAAGCACGACTTTTTACGACCTGGCGGTGCCCGTCGTTGCCAACGTAGACGCCCTACCCCATGAGGGAGGCGGCGACTGGGCGGCGCTCCTTTCTGCACAGCTGCGCAGCCCGGTGCGCTGGCGCCAGAGCGTCCTCGCCCTGGCTGCGGTCATGCGCACCGACGAATGGGACGGCGACAACCTGTTCTGCGAGCTCGGGCCTCGCGGCCCGTTATCGGCGTTCGTGAGGGCGACGCTGCCGGAGGCTGCGACTGTCCCGATAACCTCGCCCGACGACCTGGACACCCTCGTCGCAAGCCTGACCGGTGACACCGCGCTTCAGGGCATCGCGGAAGGCCACCAAGGTGAGCGGCTCTACGTATCCGAGAGGCTCGTGATCAGCCCCTGCGCAGGCATCTTCGAATTGCCGACCTCGCCGCCTCCCTCAGCGCTGGGCACCGCGCCGGCGACCGCGACCGCCGCGAGCGGAGCCGACCCCTCAGGCCGTTCTATCAGCCCGGCGACCGAGGGCACGCCCGTTGAGATTGGTGACCTGCTAGGCACCGTCTCGGGCACCGAGGTGCGGAGCCCCTTTGCCGGCGAACTGATGGGCGTACTAGCCCATCCTGGCGAACGGGTCCAGGCCGGCCAACCCGTTGCCTGGCTACGGGCTCGATAGCGTGGGCACGATGTCCGGCACAGGCTGCGCAATAACCGGCTGGGCGACGGCCCTCCCGCCGACGGTTGTAACCAACCAGGACATCATGACCCTGTTCGACACGAGCGACCAATGGATAGTCGAGCGGACCGGGATCAAAGAACGCCGGGCAGCGGATGGGCCGTTCGTCAGGCCCAAACCGCCGGCGAGCCCACCCGACGGGATGGGCACCACGGCCCAGCTGGCAGCCGAAGCAGGCCGTGGCGCTCTCGAAATGGCAGGCCTCGACGGGGCCGACATCGACCTGTTGGTTCTCTGCACGACCAGCCCCGACCAAATGGTCCCGGCAACTTCCTCGCCCCTGGCAAATGCACTTTCGATAAAAGGCGGCGGCATGGACATAAATGCCGCCTGCGCGGGCTTTACGTACGGGCTGGTTACCGCTGCGGGCTTCATCACGACCGGGGCAGAGCGCGTGCTTCTCATCGGCGCCGAGACGCTAACGCGGATAACTGACTGGTCGGACCGCTCGAACGCTTTCCTCTTCGGCGATGGAGCCGGCGCTGTCGTCATTGAAGCGGTAGCCGGCGAACCCGCTCTCCTGGGTTGGGATATCGGCGTCGACGGGTCGTTACAACCTCTTTTCTACGCAGATTTCGGCTCCGGGATGAAGATGCGGGGCCAAGAGGTTTTCCGCAAAGCCGTTCGGGTAACAGTGGACTCAGCGACCAAGAGCCTGGAGCATGCAAAACTCAGCGCGGACGACATCGCCCTTTTTGTGCCGCATCAGGCGAATATCCGAATTATGGACGCCGTTGCCGAACGCCTTGGCATCCCGTCGGACCGCATCGCTTCAGTCATCGAGCACGCTGGCAACACCTCTTCGGCGTCGATCCCGATCGCGCTTACCGAGGCAGCTAATGCCGGGCGGCTCAAAGACGGTGACATAGTTTTATTCGCCGGCTTTGGCGCTGGGATGACTTGGGCATCGGCCGTTTGGCGCTGGGGGGCCAACCCCGCACGTTGAGCACCCGCCAAAGGCCGATCAGGCTGAGCTCAGGCACTAGATTGTGGCAATCCCGCTCGCGAGCACATGGAGGAAGCATGGGAGGACAAATGGGCCCCGAAGAGTCTTACGACCTTTTCAAACAATGCGCTGTCGAGGTCCTGCAGGTCGAGCCGTCCAAGATCGTCCCCGAGGCTCGCTTTGCGGATGACCTCGACGCTGACAGCCTCGACCTGGTAGAGCTCGTGATGGCGCTCGAGGAGCGCTTCGGGATCGACGTCCCCGAGGCGGAGCTGGAGGGCGTGCAGACCGTGGGCCAGGCCTACGAGCTGGTGGCGTCCAAACTCTGATGCTTGCTGTCCTGGGCGCGCCGGACGGCACGGGGGCCGTCGACGGTCGACGGGTGGTCGTCACAGGCTTAGGGGTCGCGACCTCGTGCGGCATCGGGGTCGAGCGGTTCTGGCAAGGTTTGCTCAGCCCCGCACCGGTCGGCCGGGTGCGGCCTGTCGGAGGCCTCGACGTAAGCCGCCTGTTCGGGCCGAAAGAAGTGCGCCGAGCGGACCGCTTTGTCCAGCTGGCGGCGGCGGCTGCTGACGAGGCCGTCAATGACGCCGGCGGGATCAGACGCGATGCGCGGAGACCCTGACCGTGCCGGGACCCTGATCGGCACAGGCGTGGGCGGCCTCGACACGCTCTGCGAACAGGACAGGGTGCTAACGACAAAAGGCGCTGACAGGGTTAGCCCATTCCTGGTGCCGATGATGATGTGCAACCGCTCGGCGGCGGATATTTCCATGCGGTACGGGCTTCGAGGTCCGTGCGAGACGACCGTCACGGCCTGTGCGGCGGGCACCCAGAGCATCGCGAACGCAGGCCGGCTGATCGCGATGGGCCGATGCGACGTGATGGTCGCCGGCGGCACCGAAGCGCCCCTGGCGGACCTCGGCGTCGCGGGCTTCGCCAACATGACCGCCCTTTCTCGCTCCGGCGTCTCCATGCCCTTCGACACCCGTCGTGACGGCTTCGTCATAGGTGAGGGCGCGGGAGTGGTCGTGCTCGAGGAGCGTTCCCGCGCCATCGCCAGGGGGGCGCACATCTATGCGGAGCTCGCCGGTGCCGCCAGCACGGCGGATGCGCACCACATAACGGCCCCTTCTCCTGACGGGAGCGGAGCCGCCCGCTGCATGGAGCTCGCAATGGCCGATCCGCGGCTTTCTCCCTCGGACGTGACCCACGTAAACAGCCACGGCACCTCCACCCCGCCCGGTGATGCCGCTGAGGCGGAGGCGATCTACAAGGTGTTCGGTGCACCGGGGCCGGCGGTGACTTCGATCAAGGGAGTGATCGGCCATACCCTCGCTGCGGCCGGGGCGATCGAGGCAGTTGCCGTTGCGCTCACCTTTGCGCACCGCCAGAATCCCCCCGACCACAGGGACGACCGAGATCGACCCGGCTTTTCAGCTCGACGTCGTCATCGGCGGCCCGAGGGACTGGGAACCGGGGCCGGTCGTCTCAAACTCTTTCGGCTTCGGGGGTCACAATGGCTCCCTCGTGCTAATCCCGGTCGCGTAGGGCGGGCCCACAGAGCACCGTTAGATGGCGAGGGCTTTGAGCAGGTTCTCGGCTGTCGCTGCTGGCCTCACCTTGTACCAGACCTGTTCCAGCGACCCGTCTTGGCTTACGAGGAACGCCGATCGCTCGATCCCCATGTAGGTGCGGCCGTAATTGGTCCGCTCCACCCACACGCCGTAGGACTCTGCGACCGTGTGCGACACGTCGGAGAGCAGCGGGAAACCGAGAGAGAACTTGGCGTCGAAAGCCGCCTGTCGCTTGGGAGGGTCCGGGCTGATGCCGATCACGGCGGTGCTGCCCAACTCGCCCAGCACGTCGCGCAGCGCGCACGCCTGGGTGGTGCATCCCGGGGTATCGGCCTTCGGGTAGAAGTAGACCAGCACCTTGCGGCCGCGAAAGCTCGACAAGGAGACCTGGTTACCGGACTGGTCGGGCAGGTTGAACGCCGGCGCCAGGTCGCCGGGCTTCAGGCGGTCGCTCATCGCCTGAGCATAAGCCGGTCGCGGTGCCCTGGTCCAGGGCCCAACAAGGCTGGCCCTGCCCACTAGGGTCAGCAGGGATCCCCTGATGACTGCAGCTGGCGAACCCGCTCGTCGCTCCGGCTTCGGCGCGCCCTCCGGCAGCAGTGCGCCCGCCGGCGCCGGTGCCCCAGGGCACAGCGAGCTCGATGGCCCGCCGGACCTGGCCCTGGGGGCGTTCAGCGAAAACCCGCCGTGGGACCTCACGGGGAAGGACTTACCGTGGCGCGCCGACGTCGCGGAGCTGCGCGCCGCCACCGCAGCCCAGGTGCCCGAGCTATTGCGCCGCCGCCGTGTCCCGCCGGGGTGGAGGGTGCTCGTCACGGGCGTCAGGCTCGGTTGGGCGATCCTTATGTGGCGCTTCGTCGAAAAGCGCAGGGCGAACAGACTGGGCCGCCGGGAGATCTCGCGGGCCGGGCTGTCCCACCGGCTCCGCAAAGCGTTCGAACGCCTCGGGCCGACCTACATCAAGCTCGGCCAAATCCTGTCTTCGGGCGAGGGGGTCTTCCCTCCCGAGCTCGTCGGTGAGTTCCGGCTGCTTCGCGACCATGTGCCACCCGAGAGGTTCCGCGACGTCCGAAGCGTTGTGGAAGCAGACTTTGGCCGGCCATTGCACGAGGTCTTCGAGCATTTCGACACGACCCCTATCGCGGCGGCATCCATCGCACAGGTCCATGCGGCACGGTTGCGCACAGGCGAGGACGTCGTCGTGAAGGTGCAACGACCGAAGGTCGCGGGCCTCGTGCGGCGCGACATCGCCGCCATGAGCTGGCTGGCGCCTCACCTGATAGGCCGCATCCCGGTTGCTACGCTCGCCAACCCCCCAGCACTGGTCGAACTGTTCGCCGAAACCATCGTTGAGGAGCTCGACTTCCGCCTCGAGGCCGACAACATGATGGACATCGCAAGCGTGATCGCGCAGACGAACCAGCGCGCCGTCGTCGTACCTCGGCCCCACCCCGAGCTTGTGACCCGTCGCGTGCTCGTCATGGAACGCCTTGACGGCTTTGCCTGGGACGACGTCGAGGGGATGAGGCGCGCAGGTATCGACACCTCCGCGGTCGTAAGGGCGCTGCTAATCGCGTTCCTGGAAGGGGCGACCCTGTTCGGCGTATTCCACGGGGACCTTCATGGCGGCAACCTGTTCGTGCAGGCCGACGGACGGGTCGCCTTGCTCGACTACGGCATCACGGGCCGCCTCGATGAGGTGCGCAGGCTTGCGTTCCTGCGCCTGCTCATGGGCGGGTCTCTCAACGACCCCCGTCTCCAGCTGTCAGCGTTCCGCGACATGGGCGCTGTCCCGCCGGACACAGACCTCGATGCCCTCGTGAGCGACCTTGGGCTGGACAAACCCCTCGTAGATCCCACGACTCTGGCGCCGGAGGCACTCCTCAGCGAAGTCCGCGACCTCACGAGACGTCTGCTCGAGTACGGGGCCAAGTTCCCGAAGATCCTCATGCTGTTCGTGAAGGACCTTCTTTTTGTGGACGGTTCGCTGGCCACGCTGGCGCCCGACGTCGACCTGTTCACGGAAGTGACCGAGATAGCGACGTACTTCGCGAACCGCTACGGCGACCGCATCGCCCACGACATCGGCATCGATCCTCGGGAGCGCCCGCTCGAAATCGCGGGCGTGAGGGCCGCAGTCGGCGTGAGCGAAGACGTGGACAGCCTGACCTACCGTGACCTGCAGGCCCGCCGCGAGCTGATCCGGCGCCGTATGGAGGAGCACCGCCGCCGTACCGAACAGCCTCGGAGGCTCTTCCGGCGCCGGCGCCAGGGCCCGTAGCCGGCCCACACCCCTAAGTCCGGTACCAGCCATAATCCGGCCATGCCCACGAAATGTCAGTGCCAGCCGGTACCCTGGCCACTGAGCCTTGGTGAGCGCCCGCCCGCCGGCTACCCCTGAATGGCATCCGAACAGACGCGACGCGCTGACATACGCAACGTGGCCATAATCGCCCACGTTGACCACGGCAAGACGACCCTGGTGGACGGGATGCTCCGCCAGTCCGGGGTGTTCCGCGCCAACGAAGAGGTCGCCGAGCGCGTGATGGACTCGACCGACCTCGAGCGCGAAAAGGGGATCACGATCCTCGCAAAAAACACCGCGGTCCACTACGGCAACCTCACGATCAATATCGTCGACACCCCTGGGCACGCCGACTTCGGCGGCGAGGTGGAGCGTGCCCTCACGATGGTCGACGGCGTGCTCCTGCTCGTGGACGCTAGCGAGGCCCTCTCCCCAGACCCGCTTCGTGCTGCGCAAGGCGCTCGAGGCGCACCTGCCTGTGGTGCTCGTGGTCAACAAGGTCGACAGGCCAGATGCCCGCCCGGCCGAGGTCCTCGACGACGTCTACGACCTGTTCATCGACCTCGGAGCCGACGATGAGCACATTGCGTTCCCGGTCGTTTACTGCAACGCCCGCAGTGGCCAGGCGGCGTTGACACCTGAAGAGGTCGCCGATGCGCCTGACCTCAAGATCCTCTTTGAGCTGCTCGTGGAGTACATCCCCGCGCCTGCGTACATAGAGGGCCACCCGTTCCAGGCGCTGGTATGCAACCTAGACGCCTCGCCGTACGTGGGCCGCCTGGCAATTTGCCGTATCCACCAGGGTTGGGTGCGAAAGGGCGAAACGGTGGCCTGGTGCCGCCAAGGCGACGACGGGCCCCCCAGCGGGTGCGCGTCGCCGAGCTTTATATGACCGACGGGCTCCAGCGTGTCGACGCCGGGCCTAAGGGCGCTGGCCCGGGCGACATCATCGCCGTTGCGGGCATCCCCGAGATCATGATCGGCGACACCCTCGCCGATGCCACAGACCCCCGCCCCCTGCCCGGGGTGACCGTGGACGAGCCGGCCATTTCAATGACGATCGGCATCAATACGGGGCCTCTTGCGGGCAAAGAGGGCACCAAGCTCACGGCTCGGCTCCTAAAGGGGCGCCTCGACAGCGAGCTCGTGGGCAACGTTTCCATCCGGGTCTTGCCTACAGCTCGTCCGGACACCTGGGAAGTCCAAGGGCGCGGCGAGCTCGCCCTGGCCGTGCTCGTCGAACTCATGCGCCGCGAGGGTTTCGAGCTCACCGCGGGCAAGCCCCAGGTCCTCACCAAGATCATCGACGGCAAGGTCCACGAGCCCGTGGAGCGGGTTTCGCTCGACATCCCCGAGGAGCTGCTGGGTACGGTGATGCAGCTGCTGGCGGGCCGCAAGGGCCGCATGCAGCATGTGACCTCCCACGGCAGCGGCTGGGCACGTACCGACTGGCTTGTCCCTTCGCGGGCTTTGATCGGCCTCCGCTCGCAGCTGCTCACAGAAACAAAGGGCACCGCACAGCTGCACCACGTCCTGGACGGCTGGGAACCATGGTTCGGTGAAATCCGTACCCGCCAAAACGGTTCGCTCGTTGCCGACAGGCGCGGGAAGACCGCCCAGTATGCACTGATGAACCTTCAAGAGCGCGGGACGATGTTCGTCGGGCCAGGTGTCGAGGTCTACGAGGGAATGATTGTTGGCGAAAACGCCCGCCGCGAGGACATGGACGTTAACCCGACCAAGGAGCGCAAGCTCACGAACATGCGCTCCTCCACGTCCGAGGAGCTGGTCCGCTTGACCCCCGCGGTCGACTTGTCGCTGGAACAAGCGCTCGAGTTCCTCCGCGAAGACGAGTGCGCCGAGGTAACCCCGGTCGGGGTGCGCCTCCGCAAGGTCGTCCTAGCTGCGGCCGACCGCGGCCGCCAACGGGGACGCTCCCACGACCAGGAAGCTCCTCCCCCGCCGTCGGAAGACTGACAGGGCGGCCGGCAGGCGACCGGATCAGTTGAGCGAGGGATCGAGGGGCGAGGCAGCCGCGATTGCCAGCACCCCACCCTGGCGCCGTAACACCCGTTTCCAGAGGTCCTGCGGGTCGGCGCTGAAAACGTCTGCTGGCTCGGCCTCGATGGCCCACCAGGCGCCGAGTTCCATCTCGTCCTCGAGCTGGCCAGGCCCCCAACCGGCATAGCCAGCGAAGATGCGTAACTGCTCGATCCACGGCGCCACGAAAACGGGGTCGGTCTCGAGGTCGACGGTGCCTAGGTCGCCTTGGAGCGCCAAGTAGCCCGAGCCGGGGACCGATACCTCCGACTTCACCCTGGCCAGGCATATTGTTCCCTCGCTCACTGGGCCGCCCACAAAGATGACTGCAGGCGTTGACGCGAGGTCGCTCCATTCGGGCAACGGCGACGAAAGCGATGTCGCCGTTGGCCGGTTGAGCACCAAACCGAGGGCGCCGTGCTCACCGTGAGCGAGCAGGAGCACCACCGTTCGGGCGAAGTTGGGGTCGAGCAGGCTGGGCCCAGCAACGAGCAACTTGCCCTGCAGGGCCCCGGGGATGTCAGCCATGGCTTACATCATTCCTCGTGTACGGTTTCTAGCATGCCGCGCCGTCACCGTCATCCCACTAAAGGCGAACACCGTCGAGCTGACCGACCTCCCCGAGCCGCCCCTGGAGGACGGGCCGGTCCTGGTCAAGACCCGCGCCATCGGGGTCTGCGGCACCGATATCGAGATCATCGCAGGCGACTATGGCTGGGCGCCTCCCGGCGAGGAACGCCTGGCGCTCGGCCACGAATCTCTCGGCGAAGTCCTCGAAGCGCCGGCCGGCTCGGGCTTCGCAGCTGGCGACCTCGTCGTAGGGATAGTTCGCCGGCCGGATCCCTTGCCGTGCATCAACTGCGCGATCGGTGAATGGGACATGTGCCGCAACGGGAATTACACCGAATGGGGCATAAAGTCCCATCACGGCTACGCTCGCGAGCGCTACCGGATAACGCCTGATTTCCTTGTGAAAGTTGCACCTTCTCTCGGCGACCTAGGCGTCCTGTTGGAACCGACAACGGTCGTGGCAAAAGCCTGGGACCATATTTTCCGGATCGGTGGGCGAGCCAAATGGGAGCCTCGCATCGTCCTGGTAACCGGTGCCGGCCCGATCGGCCTGCTCGCCGCCTTGCTCGGCACACAACGTGGACTGGAAGTCCATGTTCTCGACCAGGTGACCTCGGGTGTAAAACCCGAGCTTGTTGCAGCGATAGGCGCGACCTACCACCACGGCAACATAGCCGCGACCGGCTTGACGCCAGACATCGTGCTCGAGTGCACCGGAGTAGGCCAACTCGTCTTCGACGCTATGGACGATATCGCCGCCAACGGGGTGCTCTGCCTGACAGGGGTTTCCCCTAAGGGACGCTCGCTCGGCATCGACGCAGGCGAGCTCAACCGCCACATGGTGCTCGCAAATGACGTCGTGTTCGGCTCGGTAAATGCTAACCGGAGCCATTACGAAGCAGGCGCAGACGCACTGGCAAAGGCCGACCCTGCATGGCTCGGCCGTGTCGTGTCGAGGCGCGTTACCCTCGACCACTGGCAGGACGCCTACCAGCGCCAGCCCGAAGACGTAAAGGTCGTACTCGAGTTCAGCTGACCTAATTCAGGACGAGTACCACGATAATTAGTTTGTGCCCTTGAAGTTGAACATTACGGGCTTCGCAATTTCGAGCGCCTTCTGGAAATCCTGAGTGGACGCCACAAGGTAAACAAAGTACAAGCTGGAGCCGTCTTTTGCGTAGAGGTAGTAATCACTGCTCCCGGCCCCGAAGCCGTCGACTTTTGTCCACTGCACTGCGGGAGAACCGTTGGTCAATGCGGTAAGGTCCGCGTCGTCACCATCCGACTCCAACTGCTCGGCCACGTTGGAAAGATATTGTGCTGCCGTCTCGCCTACCGGCAGTTGCCGGCTAAGCCTGACTACCGCCATATAAGGGCCAGGCCCGCTGAAGTCTGCCCCCTGGACCTCCCAAGTTTCGACAACTGCGCCGCTACTGGTGGAGCCCATTCCCGGCACGGTGACGGTGGGCCAGCCAGGCACGCCACCCTTGAACCAGCCGGTCCCTGCGGAGGCCGCTTTGACGGTCAGGAATGTCGGGATCGCGACTGCCGCCAAGATCGCCACCATGAAGAGCACGCCGACGCCGACACAGGCGGCAACCAGAATTCTCTTGGCGATGCTCGTGGGAGACGCCGAAGCTGGGTTATAGGCCGGCCCGAGGTACGGGTAGGCGGGTGGGCCGTCAGCGGGTGCGCCGTACATGGGTACGCCGTACACTGGTGCGCCGTACTGAGGCGCTCCGTATGCGGGCGCCGCTCCATAGCCTTGCGTGCCCGCAGCCGCCTCAGGTGGCCACTGCGAGGCGTCGGGAGTGGCACCGAGGTCGCTCGGGGCCGGATTGCTGCTGGGGCCTTGTGGGCTCGCGCCTTGCTGAGAAGCTGGGGTTTGATGCTGGCCCTGGAGCGAAGCCATTGTCGCAGTTGCGGCTGGCGCCGTCGCGCCTTGACCGAGAGCGGGCCCAGGGACTGCTCCGGCCGATTGTCGTGGACGTGGGGACGTCTTATCTGTCCAGGCCTCGCCATCCCAGAGGCGCAGGCTGGTCTCTGGGTCGGCTGGGTCCGGGTACCACCCCGTCCCGGGGATCGAGGGGTCGTGCATGGTGTTAATAACGGGCACGGGCCGGCCGGGCTGTAGCCAAAGGCCTGCTTCAGTGGGCGCTACTGCGTGAACGTATAGCGGTCGGCCGGCGAAACAGCACTTTTCCTGATCTGGCCGCTCACGACGATATCCACCGTCCCCAGCGCATGCACCGGCGAAAGCGCCCTGATCTCGTCGGCGGACACTACGTCGACCCGTTCCGCAGCCACGCTGCCGAAATGCACTTCCGTGACCCCACCGAGGCCGGTGCCGGTGACCACTACCCAGGTGGCCCCTGTCGGAGGGCCGCTTCGTGGGTTAACGCCGCGAACGGCCGGCGGGACCGTGACAAAAAGAGGTACAGGCGCCCGTTGCCCGGTAGCGCGCACGCCCTCGAGACCAGAGGGCCCCGAGGCCGCATGCTCTTTCGTTTTCGCCGCCGTCCCACCGGCGCGGCCAAAGCTAGGGGCGACAGCGGGCGACTGTCCCGACAACGGTCCCGGGCCGTGCTGAGCCGGGAGAGCCACGTGGTTGGCACCTGTGCTGGCCGGGGACTTGTGGACCAGCCCCGGGACGACAAGCCCGGCCACGACGACGATCGCTGCGGCTGCCACCAGGCCCGGGGCCATTACGGTCCATTTTCTGCGGGGCCCCTGCGGGCGAAGGCTGCTCTCCAGCCTGCCTCGGACCTCGGGCGACAACGGCCTGGCGCGTTGGTCGGTGAGGGCGTCCTCCAGCCGCGCACGAACCGCAACCGGCAGCTGCCGCGGCCTGTCGGCTCCCACAAGCAGGTCTTCTGGGTACCGGTAATCGTTGTCCTGGTTAGGCACCTTGTGCTCCCAACTGTCGGCGCAAGCCCTCTCTGCCCCGCTGCAGCAGCGACTGGACCTGGACCCGGCTTCGGCTCACCTGTTCGGCGATGTCCTCGACCGACAGGTCCTCCAAGTACTTGAGTACGAGGACCTGGCGTTGCAACGCCGGCAGGCGGCCCAAAGCCCTCACAACCTCGTCCTGGCGCTCCACCAGGTCGGCGCCCAGCCCGGCGGCAACGTGCGTGTCCACCAGGCGTAGCGACCCTCGCGCCACTTCGGCGCGCCTTTCGGTCTCGTAGTAGCGGGCCAGCCGGCGCCTTGCAATTGCGCACAACCATGTGGAAACCGCCGACTCGCCCCGGAACGCCGCAGCACCCCGGACAGCTTCGAGCAGTGTCTCCTGCAGTAGGTCCTCGGCGGTCGCCTCGTCGCCACCGACGCGTGCGAACAAGAACCCGTACACAACCGGCGCCACATCGTCCAGGAGCCACCGCAACGCCTCGTGCTCCCCCGCAGCTGCGGCTATCAGGAGCTGTGCTTCGCTCGCCCTGGCGCGGACTTCGCTCGCCTCGTTTGCATCGTCGAATTCGTCAGCCACGCCTGCCTGCCCGGCCTGGTTCTCGGCCCTACGCCACTTCGTCGGCCACTTGCGGCCGCCGGCAGGCCGAGGGATCACGACGAGGCGTTCTGGTAGGGCAACCAGGCGACCTGGGACAGCGAGCTGATGTCGTTCACCATCAGACCCTGCTCGGAAAGGGTGTAGACGTCGGTGCCGACGATCACAGCCCGTTCGATCTCGGGATAGCCGCTATCGCTGTTCCCTGGCTGAGCGAGCGTTCCCACCTGGTCCAGAGTGCCAGACGAGCCCACCGTCCAGACATCGGCTGCACTCGAGGGCCCAGAACCCGAGTAGTCGTTCACCGGCAACACGAGAAGGTTGGACTGCGGCCACCACAACAGCGCGTGCGGGTCGTACTCGGCTGCCGAGCTGGCCCCGTTGCCAAGTTGCTGTTGTGAAACCAAAGATGGGCTCGCCGGGTCTGACACGTTGAAGACCTCGACCTGGAGACCTTGCGGGGCCAAGGTCTGGTCCACCGCCTGGCCCACGCCGAGGAGGAGCCCGGCGCTGAGCGGCTGAAGGAACGAAGAGTAACCCGACAGGGAGACCTGTCCGGCGAGGGCGGGCTTAACAGGGTTGCTCAAGTCGATCACGTAGAGCGGGTCGACCTGGTTGAACGTGACCACATAGCCAAGGTCCCCCTCGAAACGGACGGAATAGATCTTCTCACCCGAACCGAGCCCATCGAGCTTTCCAACCGTAACCAAGGCACTGTTTTGGGGCTGGAGCACACTTACGACGTTGTCCGACAATTGGGCCGGCGCCGCGCCTCCATCGACGGGGGCTGGCGTCGGTTCGCCAACCGTCGTCGCTACGCGGAGGTACCCGTCGTACTCGGACATTGCGTATTGCCCGATCAAGGTGCCAGGGACGCTACCTGAGCCAATGTACTGGGGGTCGGACGGGTTGGAGATGTCGAAGCCATAGATGTCAGTCGTGATGTCGTCGCTCACAGGGTTGGCGGGCACGTCCGCGGGCTCCATCGGGCAGGCGGCAAACGGCGTCGGGGGGCACGTCCAGCCGCTCTGGAACTGCCAGGCGGTCGTAGCGACGTAAAGCTGGGTGGTGCTGACGTACACGTTCTCTGCGTTGCCGAGGACGGTCACTTCGCTCCCCGGCGCCTCAGACGTTGGGTCGAGCGATACCACCGAGACCGTGCCCAAGCCGGAGCCCATCTCCGTGTGGTAGGTGCCCGTGCATGAAGCAGCCCTGGTAACGGTCTTTGCAGACTTGCCCCGGCCGGTTGTAACGGTGGTAGAAGGGAGCCAGTCGGAGGCCTTGGACGCCTCGATGAGCGCCCGGTTTGCGGCCGTTGCGGCCCTCTGGGCTCCCGACGTCCCGCTGCTGGCATAAACCCATGGCAGGCGCGGCTGGTTCGTAAGCGCCAGGACAACCTGACCGTTGATGAGACGGGCGCCCTGTTCCTGGCCTTGGAAGGAGAACGTGCTGACCACGCTCGGGGCCTGCGGGTCGGCGAGGTTCACTACCACGACATCCGTAGACGAGGCACCAACGCCAACAGGTAGCAGGGGCAGCCGCGCGATCGTGGGTGCGGGGACCATCGGCCCACCGGGGTTTACCTGCCCTGGGGGTGAGTACGGCAACGGCGCCGGGCCGCTCCCGGAGGCGTAGTTCACCGGCTGCGATGGGCTGACTACGCTGCCGATCACCACGGCGTCCTGGCCGACGAGGAACATGCCGTCCAGCTCGGCGAACTGGGGCAGGGCCAGGAAGCCATCGAGCACAGGTGTGCTCCCGCTTACATCCACTACCTGGAGGCCTTGGGGCTGCTGGCGCAATATCACCATCAACTGACCGTTCGTCTTGACCATGTCGGGCTCGTCAACACCGGCCTCCTGGTCATTGGTCGTTGAATAGTCCTGACCTTGGCTGGAGGCGTTGCTCGGCGTACTGGCCGTACCGGCCACCGCTGCGGCAGGCACGGCCGCTCCTGCCATCAAGGGGACCGCCTCTTTGGCGACCACAGGGCCTGGGCCGAAATCGACGCCGCCGAACCCGCCGTGGAAGACCTCGCCATAAGGCACCCCCGTGGTCGCAGCTAGCCCGTACGGGCCCACCTCTTTCAAGGCCTGCGCCTTCACCTGCTCGAGCATCTGCGGACAATTCGTATAAGAAACCAACGATGCTCCGGTCAACTTGACCGCCGACCTGGCCGTAGCGGTTGGAGCCTTACCCGCGCCAGCGGCCTCCACGCCGATCCCCACCAGGCACAACGCTGCAAGTAGGCCAATTACGGCGGACTGTACTTTCGGCTGCTTGATCATCGGGCCCTCCTCACCTCTCGAAGCGTTAGTGGCACCCGGAGATGTAGATCAACCGGCTCCGCGCAGGTTTTCCTCAGCTGTACTGATGGATGAAGTTGACCACGTCGACAGTTGTCCAGCCGGTGCGGACGTAGCCGTTCGCGAAGAACGGGCAGCCTGTTGCGGACACCCAAATGTCCACGTCAACGCTTGTCCGGTAAGCGAAGGCCATTATTGCTGCCGTACCTAGGCCGGCAGGGCAACTCGTCAAACCGCCGTCGGCGGTCGCACCCGTCCACGTCGTCAACTGCAATCCCAGCGGAGGATGCGCGTACAGCCACGACGCGATGCTCGCGAGCGAGCCGTGCACCCGCCATGACCGCTGCGCTACCACAATGCTGCTCACCGGTGGCGTACCCAGGTCCCCGTCCACCGACTTGCACGCCGCTTCACTGTTCATCGTCGTCGCGGCCGCTGGGGCTCGTCCCAGGGAGAGAAGGCGCTGAGCCTCCCGCTGGGCCGCAGCGATGTTGGCCTGGACAGTCGGCGTGGCCTCGAGGCTCGGGTTGGCCTGGACGCTCGTTGACAGGGCACGCACGGCGCTCGTTGACAGGGCGGCACGCACGCCGCTCGCCGACGACGGGCTCGCCGACAAACCGGCTCGCGAGCTACGCCCTCACAACGGCTCGCGAGCTACGCCCTCACAACGTGGAATTGGCGGCCCGGAGCATACGGGGTACCGCCCGGGGTATAGGCGAACCCGACTCCAAGCCAGGCGCCCGAGGACCCGTCGGTGATATTGAACCCGCAGTCCCCGTGCCAGTTCTCGATAGAGATGTTCTCCCCATAGAAGGTCGCGTTGGGCGCGTCGATGTGGATGGCGTGCTGACCGGACTGCGACACGCGTACATTGCTTGCCTGGATCTTGGCGTAAGCCGCCGTGTCCCGTACCCAGATGCCGTGACCTGCCGGAGCTCCGGCTACCCCCGATGCCTGGATCGTCACATTTGTCATTTGGATGCTCGCGAGGTTGCCAGCTTGGCCCGGCGAGTCGATGTAGATCCCGGTAACGCACCCGTCGAAATCGGCATTGACGAGCCTGACTTTATGGGGGATATTGCCCGGTCCGGCGCTACCCGGGCTGGACGACAGGGCGAGGCCGATGTTGTACCCCAGGGCGAAGACATTGCTTATGTGGGGGTTATCGCACCGAAGGAGCACTATGGCACTCCCGTTAGCGAGCTGGTAAGCCCCGACCGTGCTTCCCATAGGCTGCCAATAGGGCCAAAAATGGACGCTGTCGATATAATTGCTGTCCTGCGATTGGTCGATCATGATCCCGTAGCGGATCGGTTGACCAAAGACGCGCCGCAGCACGGCTTGCGCTGCGGTGTTATTTATGTAAATCCCGGCATAGGGGTTGTATAAGCAGACATCCTCGATCAGTGCATTGTTGGCACCCCTGCCGCTTATGAGGATCATAGGTTCGGCGCTGGCTGGTTGCTCCGTTGGGCTCTGGTTGTAAACGTTGAAGCCCAGGTTCCTCACGGCCCCACCATTTCCTGCGATTGCAACAGGGCTGAACGAAGCGCCCGCCTCCACGAAGATCCAGCTACCGAGGAACGGGTGGCCCGCTCCGGGTGTGTTCCACCCGCAACCCTGTACCGTCACGGCTGCGGGGACGGTCAGGGTCGAGCCGACAAGGTAGTTCCCTGCGGGCAGGAACACAGTGTTGCCTGAGGGGTTCGACGGCGATGGTGCGGCTGCTGCGATCGCGGCCCGAATTGCGTCAGCATCGTCGGTTGCCCCATCCCCTTTGGCGCCGAACGGAGGGTCTGTAACGTTGATGAACGGACTTGTACCTGGCACTGCGAGCTCCTTTTCGCCAGTCTTGCGCAGTTTGGCCGGCCCCTGCCACCGCCCGGGGGGTGCCTAAGCTTCCTGACAAGCAAACGAACACCTTGAGGAGCTGAGGCTCGGTAGCCGGTCGGAGCGCTGCAACCCGTCGGAGCTGGGCTGCTCGACCAACCCCAGTCGGGGCATCGAATACAGCCCCGGACAAGGAACTGCGCGCAGGCCCAAGGTCAGCTAGGTCCCCGAAGCCGGCTAATGCAGCCGTCCTCAACGCCCTCATCTTCAGTGCCGTCGAGACCGGCATCGAATCCGGTGCCGGGATCGGGGGGTGCGTGTTCCTCACCTCGGGGCGCGGTCTTTCCCACGAGGCGGCGGGAGTGGCTGTGGCGGCGTACTGGGCAATGATGCTCGTCGGTCGTGCTGCTCTCGGCCCACTGGCCGAACGCGTCGGCTCGTCGCGGGCCCCCAAATGGCTGCGGTCGTCGGTGTTGCAGTCGGTGCCGCAGTCATGTCGCTACCGGCACCTGGTTCCGTAGCTGTCGTGGGCATGATGACCCTTGGTTTTCTCGCGGTGGCAATGGGCGGCTTTTACGCTCGCATCTCAGCTTTGGCGCGGCGCACCGTGATTTCATCGCTCAGGGCCCGCGCCCTCTGTCCCGCCAACCGCTGCCTCCCAGGCGCCAAAGCACACGGGAGGCAGCGGGCTACTTATCCGCCTAGCGGTTCACCCAAGTGGTCCTTAGGCAGTCCACGAATAGACCTGCTTGATGGTGAAGCTGTCCGACGTGTAATTGAAGCTAAGCGAGTCCCATTGTGTGTTGGCCGTGAGGTCGAACCACAGGTTGCCCGTGTCGCACAAGCCGGCGGCGAGGGTACTGAAGTTCCCGAACCCCGTTGAAACATCCGGGTTACTGCTAACAGGGTCGAGCGACGCCGTTGCACCGCTTGCAGCCTCCAGGGTGAAGTCAGTCAGGGCTTTCGATACCCCCTGCACCCCGCTCCCCCCGGCGCACATCGTTATGCTCACCTGGTCGATCTGCTGGGCCGAAGTGGCGGCGCAGCCACCGGTCTGGGCGTTGGGGCACTGCACTCCCTGCGTAATGCCGTTGAACTCGACCGAGGTGAAATCGTTGTAGTCCGGTGCCGGGAAAGTGAAGGTGCAGGCGCCAACACACGAGGTGGATGAGTTCCCGCCGGTCGTTGTAGTCGGAGCGACCGTCGTCGGGGGGGTGGCCGGCTGCCCAGCTTCTGTGACCTTGACGGACTTCTTCGGCGCGGTGCCCCCCGCGCCTTTCACCACCAGGTACAGGTGGATCGTCTTCGATTTCGTTGACCCGTTAGCCGCAATCTTGTCTTTGACCTTGGCCGAGCCACTGGAGCAGCTCACCGTGACTGTGCCGTGCCCGCTAAAGGTGCAGGTGGTAGCACCACTGACCTTCGCGGTGAGTGTGACGGTGCCGCCTGCCGCCGACAGGTGAGAGGGTGTGGCTTTAAACGAGACGACGGTGGGCTTCGACATCGCCGGCGCCAATGACGCACCCGCGACCACCGGCGCGCTAACCGTCAGTAAACCAACGCACGCGGCGGCGACGCTCAGCTTCCGAAGCGTCCGCCATCCCGCCGTTGGAGAGTTCACGATCTTCATTCGTTTCCTCCTGGGTCTGGGGTATCGTGCGCGACTTTAGCTTCACACAGGTGCCGGGTCGATCGCGGCCTTGCCAGTTGGCTGACGGGGCCGCCCTTCAAGGGGGGACAAACCGTCCGAATTCCTACCTTTCTACCCGTATCAGCCCTTCGCCGGGAGGCGAGCGGAATATATCGAATAACCGTCGATATAGCGGCTAACCGCCGTTGCGATCGCAGTCGCCGCAATCATCGGGACCATCAGCTGAAAGCCGCCCCGGGTCAGCTCGAGCACAAGTACCAGGCCAGCCAGAGGTGCTTGCATGGCAGCCCCGATCATGGCTGCAGCCCCCACCATGGCGAAAGCGCCGACCGGGGAACCCGGCCACAGGTGCGACCATGCGAGGCCCACGAACGCCCCGAAGGCGGCACCCGTGCTGAGAGTGGGAGTAAAAAGCCCCCCGGCTGCACCACTTTCAAGGCATAGCGCAGTTACCAGAGGTTTCAGGATGAACAGCGCCAGTAGCCCGAGTAGCGTTCCCTGGCCGACGAGGGCGTCGTGCGCCATGTCCTTGCCGTTGCCAAACAGCTGCGGGTACGCGAAGCCTATGAGCCCGAGCGACCCGAACGCCACCAACATTGCGGGGACCATTTTGAGGCCGGAGACGCGGTGATGAGAGACCCAACCGATTAGCCGGATATACCCCGAAGAAAGCACCCCCACGACGGGTCCCATAACGATCGCGCACACCATGATCGTCCCGGTGAAGTGGTAGGCGGGTATGTCCACATAGGTCGCGTGAGTCGGCAAGTACGCCCAGGCCGTCAACGTCGCTATGGACGAGCACACGATCGCGGGCAGGACCGCCGGCAGGACTGTGGACCCGAGCATCACCTCGACCGTGAAGAGAGCACCGCCGAGCGGCACGTTGTACACGGCGGCGAACCCCGCCCCCGCCCCGCAGGCCACGAGCACCTTGCGCTGACCCGACGTGAGACCCAGCCATCCCGACACGACGCTGCCCGACGCCGCGCCCATCAACTTCGGGGCCTGCTCGCGGCCGAGGGACGCCCCCAGGGCCGTGACGATGTCCGCGATAACCCCTGTGCCCAAGCACCTGCGGAACGAAAGGCGAGCATCACCTCTCCAGATGGAGTCGTCCACCTCGGACTTCTCGCCCTTGGTGTAACGGCGCAGCAGGTACCAGGCGGGGCCACCGAACGCTCCCGCTATCAGCAGCACTATCAGGCGCCGGGCGTCGCTCGATCTCTTGACAGCTTGTTCGAACGGTCCTGAGCTGTAGTTGAACGCCAGGTGTTGCACCGTGAACAGTAGAAGCAGGGTCAGCGCACCGAACACCCCCGCTGCCACCCCGGTGATCACGAGCGCCACCCAGAAGCGAGAGTTCAGGGCGGCGTCCCCGTCGCCTGTTGCGTTGGGCTGCTCCGTGGCTCCCCGCCCTGACGGCAGGCGCCGCTTCAGCAGCGGCATTGGTACCCGGACGCGCTCTTTGTCGGGCGGGGCCGGGCCCCGTGGCACCTTGGGCATCTAAATCGACAACTTACTTCGGGCTCGTTGCCGGCCCGGTTTCTTCGGACCTGCAGGCGCACGCTCCCCGACGGCTAGCTCCAGGTGAGGTCGGACTAGCTCCAGGTGAGGTGCGAGTGGTCCCTCCAGCTGGAGATCAGGTCCTGGCGGCCCTGCAGTTCTAGGACTTCGTTCGGGCGGCCGTCCCACTGGAGCCGGTTCCATACGAAGAGGTAGAGGTCGCTCGCGCTGCCCCGGACGAACAGGTCACTTTCGCCCAACCCTCTCTTCGCCGCGATGCCATCCGGCGAAATCCGAACCGTCCACGAAGAGCCAACGTCGGTCGCTTCCAGGCCGAGGGTCCCGGGACTGACATCTAGAGCGCCGCCGCGCCGCGGACGGGCAAAGAAACCGAGTAACACCTCTTCGGTCCCATCGACTGCGAACGCGGGGTCAAATGGGGTTGGGGAGGTGCCGGCGGCCAGCTCGGAGTCCACTCGGTGCACCGCCGTCTCGTGGGCCTGGCGACGTGCCCAAAACGCCAGCGGAGACGGAGCGGCTAGGAACGTCCAGCACTGCACATCGGGCGGCGCCGACGAGAGCGCCTCGACCAGTGCGGCATGACCATCTGCGACCCAGGAGATGATCAGGTCGTCGGACGGGGCAGCCGACACCATCTCAGCCTCGCCAGGCTCTTCGACCATCTCGGTCAGCCCCTCTGCGACATAACGAGCCGCCCATCGATGGACGAAGCCGATGTGAGCAAGCAGGTCCCGCACCTCCCATCCAGGGCAACTCGGGACGGGAGCATGTACACCGGCCGACCTTGCGGCAGCCACCAGCAGCTGGCCTTCGCGGTCGAGCGCCTTCACGTGATCGGCTGTTTGCATTGTGCGAGCAGTGTAATAAGAGGTCGCTCCTGCGGGCGCGGGATTACCCGGCTGCTGCCGTGAAGAACCTGGGTTAGCGAAGGGGTCGGCACGGGCAGCGTCCCGCCTGACCCATACCGAGCCCGGCCGAGCCCTGCCGAGCCGGACCGAGCGCGGCGCACCGGCCAGGCCTAGGCTCGACGCTCGATGGCTACCGAGACGGCTGGCACCACCTCCCATCCCAACCGCTTTGCCCGCCAGCTCTTCGACGGCCTTCCGCGACGGTACGACCGCCTCGCCGAGATCCTCTCGTTCGGCCAGAACAGGCGATGGCGCAGAGCAATGGTCGACGTGGTGGTCTCCGGCTCCCCCGCGTTAGTGCTTGACGTGGCGACGGGGCCGGCCGGCGTTGCCCTCGAGATCGCGGCGCGCACGAGCGCACGAGTGACTGGGGTAGACCTGACGCCGCAGATGCTGAATGCCGGTGCAACGAACGTAGCCCGGAGCCCTCAGGCCGGCCGTGTGCACTTTGCGGTCTCCCGGGCGGAGGAGCTTCCCTTCGCCGATGCAACCTTCGACGCTCTCACCTTCACCTACCTGCTCCGTTATGTCGCGGACCCGGCGGCGACGGTTAAAGAGCTGGCGCGCGTCGTCAAGCCCGGAGGCACCATCGCCAATCTCGAGTTCCACACTCCTAGCGGGCGCGCCTGGCACCCGCTGTGGGTGCTCTACACCAGGGTCGGGTTGCCAGTTGCCGGGTTCGTGCTGGGTGGGCCCGAATGGTTCAGAGTTGGAAGGTTCCTCGGCCCGTCGATCTCGGGGCACTATCGTCGGTACCCCGTCTCATGGCACCTCGATGCCTGGGCCGGTGCCGGCATCGACGACGTGAAGGTGAGCCTCATGAGCTTGGGCGGCGGGCTCGTCATGTGGGGCCGCAAGCTGCCAGGTCCGCCGGGCGCCCCGGGGAGGCGCCCGCAAGAGCGTGCGGAGGCATTGGCCGCCAGTGGCTGAAGCCCGCGACCCACGCGGCCAGCCCTTTGGCGCCGCCGCGGCCCCATCAGCTCATCCGCCATCAGCCCAGCCCCCAGCTTGGTACGCCGCGTCCCCGGGGAGGTGGCGCGACTGGCTCACCGTGCTTCACCCGCCTTACACGGCATGGCACCTCAGCTATGTGCTCATCGGTGCCGCTATGGCACCGCGCTTCCATCTCGAACGCCTGTTAGCGACGTTGATCGCATTTGCCCTCGCGGTGGGCGTCGGGGCTCATGGGCTGGACGAACTTCGTGGGCGCCCCCTCAGGACCAGAATTCCCTCACCGGTCCTGGCATGCGTCTCAATCGCCGCCATCTGCGGCGCTGTCACGCTTGGGGCTCTCGGCATAACCCAGGTCGGATGGGGCCTGCTGATTTTCATCCTGATAGGTGTCTTCCTTGTCATCGCCTACAACCTGGAGCTGTGGCACGGCCACTTCCATAATGACGCGACGTTTGCCCTGGCATGGGGGTCGTTCCCCGTGCTCACCGCGTACTACGCGCAGGCTGGGACGGTGCGGCCCGCAGTAATTGCGGCCGCCGCGTTCGCCTACGGGCTTTCACGCGCCCAACGGGTGCTCAGTTCCGAGGCCCGGGACATCCGGCGCCGGGTCGTGTCCGTCGACGGCGAACGGATCTACGCGGACGGGTCTCGGCGGGCGATCACGCTTGGGTCGATGCTGGCCCCGCTCGAACGCGGCCTGGTCGCGCTTTCCTGGTCAACTTGTGCTCTCGGCGTGGGCCTGGTCGTCGCACGAACGGGTCACTGACAGCCCATGACTTCGTGGGTGAGGGTGCAGGCACCGGTCAGAGTGCTCGACGCCGGCGGTTGGTCCGACACCTGGTTCGCGGGCCACGGCCGGGTCTGCCAGCTGGGAGTGGGCCCGGGCACCGAAGTCGAGGTCCGCCTGACGCCGCTCGGCCATATCGGCGCTGTCCTCGGTCCACCTTCACTTGCCGGACTTCGAGGACCACTACAGCTTTTCCATCTACCGCCCGCCAGGCCGACATCCCATGCTGGAGGCCGCACTTCGCCGGTGGGCGCCCGCCGCCGCTCGGTTGGAGATCACGGTGTCCTCACCCGTCCCAACCGGCTCTGGCCTCGGCACCTCGGCTTCCGTGCTGGTCGCACTGATCGCCGCACTGCAGGAGCTCGACGGCTCGTTGCAAAGCCCCGATGACCTCGCCAGTGCCGCCCATAACGTGGAAACCGTCGACCTCGCCCGCCAAAGCGGCGTCCAGGACCAGGTGGCAGCTGCTCGCGGCGGAGCAAATTTGATCAAGATCGCTCCATATCCCCGCTACGAAGTGCAACCGCTCCAACTGGCACCCGCCACGTGGCAAGCCCTCGCCCAGCGGGTCTCGACCGTGTACCTAGGGGTGCGTCACGACTCCAGCGCGGTACATGACGCGGTCATCAGCCAGTTAGCCGGGAACAGTACCGAACGGTTCATGGCCCCGTTGCGCGCCGCGGCTGACGAAGCGGCCGACGCGCTGGTAACGGGCGACCTCGGTCGCTACGGCGACGCAATGATCGCCAGCAATGAGGCTCAAGCGGCCCTCCACCGAAGCGTCGTGAGCCCATTGGCATGGGAGGCGATCGATATAGCCCGCCGCAAAGGGGCGATCGGCTGGAAAGTCAACGGCGCCGGAGGAGATGGGGGAACTGTGAGTTTCCTGGGCCCCGAGGACCCGGGCGAGATGTTGGCCGGATTAGCAGCACTCGGCCTGCTAACGATCCTGGACCTAAAACCGACCCAGGACGGGGCCCGCGTCGTTGACAAAAATTGACGAGTTAGCGCGCTAACCCCGGAGCGGGCGCGACGGCCGTAATTCGAACACGATACGGAACAAGGTACAGTCCCTACGCTCGAACATCGCTCTCGATATTCGCAGGTAACGGAGATACCGCCGATATGTTTCGTGGCCCACCAGCTCATGGGCTTGTACCTTGTTAGCTTCCAGGCGCTGCTGCCAGATCCGCAGAGTTTGCGCGTAATGATCGGCGTCGCTGCGAAAGGCGACCACCCGGAACCTCTCCTCGGATGCCGCGACTATGTCGCTAAGTTGCGGCAAAGCCGAATCGGGGAATATCTCGTCTTTGAAGAACGAAGTCCCCTCCTCCTTGCCTGGGTCAAAGTCCTCCCACCCGATGCTCTGAAGCGACAAACGCCCGCCTTCGTTGAGCCACCCGCCACAACGGTCGAAAAAACTCCGGTAAATGGAGCGCCTTTCGGACCTCGCAAGATCGGCGCGGCTGAAGTGCTCGAAGGCCCCGATCGAGACAATTGCGTCGTAGGGGCTCGGCGGTTCGTGGTCGCGCCAATCCTCGAGCCTTACTTCTACCCGGTCCGACGAAGGCGTAGCGCTCGCCTGGTCCGAGCTCAACGTAAGCCCGGTGACGTGACCGACGTGGCGTTCGCCCGTCAGGTACGCAATCATCGCTCCCCAACCGCACCCGATATCGAGCGCCCGCGCTGCTCCGTCAGCCTTAGCACCCGTCGCGTGCCATTCGAGCTTTGCGGTTTGCGCTGCTTCCAAATCGTCATCGAGCGGGCCGTCCCACAGCGCACACGAGTACACGAGGCGGTCGCCAAGCCAGAGGCGGTAGAAGTCGCGGCCGACGTCATAGTGGTACTCGATCGCCGGCCGCGCAGCTCCTCCCGTGGATGTCGACATTTCGCCTTCGGTAGTCAGGACTTCGCTGTCAGCTCGACAACCGGGATCACCCGTTTGGTCTTTTCCTGGTACTCGGCGAACTGAGGGTACTGGCGGCCCTGTTCAGCGTAGATCCGGTCTCGCTCAGGTCCCGCTATAGGCGTCGCAGTAGCCTCGTACTTCTCGCTCCCGACCTCCACCGTCACGCCGGGGTTGGCTACCAAATTGTGGTACCAGTCCGGCGTGGTGTCAGCCCCACCCTTCGACGCAAACACGTAGCGGTGGCCGTCGAGGTCCAGGTACATGAGGGGGTTGACATGTTCTTTGCGGGTCCGCGCCCCGACTGTGTGTAGCAGCACCAGCGGCTTACCCTCGAACACGCCACCAACCCTGCCCTCGTTGCCTCTGAACTCCTCGATTATCTGGTGGTTCCAGTCGCTCACTATCGATCCTCCTTTGTCTCTGGAGCACTCTATGGCCGTCCAGTCACCAGACGTGCCCGGAGGTCCGCAAATCGGCTAGGTTCCCGTGCTCGGAGGGAAGCACGTGGCTCGTCATGACCCGGTCAGCGCGGTCACCCGCGGTGGTTTTCGGCAATGGGCTGTCGGGACCGTCGCCGGCGCCATCGCCCTGGTTGCGCTCGTAGCGGGGTCAGAGTTCGGCAGCGTCACGCACGGAGCGCCGCTTCACCTGAGGATCATCGCCTGGGCCAGCGCGGTCGTACTGCTCGTGTCGGGCATCATTGCAACACACAGGATCGCTTCCGTCCTGAGCAGCCTCGTCGAGCGAAGGGCCGCGCCGGGAGCCGGAGGAGCGGTACGGGTCCTTTCAACTGTCGTTGGTTATCTGTTCGTTGTGCTAGCCGTGCTCGCGGTACTCGAGGTGCAATCGAACACACTTGTGGGTGCGGGCGTAGCGGGGGTGGTGCTCGGCATCGCTGCACAACAAAGCCTCGGCAACGTCTTCGCGGGGCTCGTCCTGCTGGTGGCGAGGCCGTTCGTGATCGGAGACCACATCCGCATCCGCTCGGGAGCACTCGGTGGCATCTTCGAGGCCTCGGTGAGCGAGATGAGCCTGACCTACGTCACCCTGCGCACCGACGACGGCTTGCTGAAAATCCCCAACTCCGCCATGCTCGCAGCCGGCGTCGGCCACTTGTCCCCCGCTGCCTCGGCTCCGGGCTCTACGACTGGCGATCGCCCGGGCACATCGACGGCAGGTGCTGACCCACAGATAGTCGCGCAGGGCGGCGCACCCTCAGGGCAACAGCCCGGCCTCTGAGCCGCTAGCGGACGGCGTTGCCAGCTACGCCATCTACGGCCTTGCCGCCCTACGCCGTAAGGGTGGTTACGAAGTGGTGGTCGCTGGCGGCAGAGTGGTTGTGGTGGTCGACGGGTGAGTGGTGGTGGTCGGGAGCGTGGTTGTGGTTGCCACCGTCGTAGTAGTCGGGGGGCGGGTCGTGGTAGTTGGAGGGCGAGTCGTGGTAGTCGTTGAGCCCGTTGTCGTTGTCGTCGCGTGAGTTGTTGTCGTCGTGGGGCGAGCCGTCGTTGTCGTGGTCGGAGCGGCGGTCGTAGTCGTGGTCGCGGTGGTCGTCGCGGTGGTCGTCGCGGTGGTCGTCGTCGCGGGCGGAGGTGGCTCGGTCCTGTAAGGCGGCGGCAGCGTTGAGGTTGTCGTAGTAGGCGCCAGCGTGGTAGCGACCGGCATCGTTGTGGCCGGCGGGGACGTAGTCGTAGGCGATGCGGTCGAAGTGGTCGGGACGGTGGTGGTCGTTGCCGCCCGCTTCGGCGACGAGGCACCGGACCTTCGACGCGTCCGCATCTTCGGCTTGACCGTAGTCGTTGCAGCCGGGCTCGCCGGCCGCGTCGTGGTGGGCCGCGTGGTGGTGGGCCGCGTGGTGGTGGGCCGCGTGGTGGTGGGCCGCGTGGTGGTGGGCCGCGTGGTGGTGGGCCGCGTCGTGGTGGGCCGTCGTGGTGGGCCGCGTCGTGGTGGGCCCGGCCGAGGGCGTCCGCCGCGGCGCGGCCGGCGTGGTGGTCGGCCCCCGCGATGTTCCCAAGTTCGACATTTTTCGCTCGCGCCTCATCCTGGTCGTCGCGGTCGTCTTGGTCGTCGTGGCCCTCTTGGTCGTCTGGATCGCTGTCGCCGATGTGCCCGCTCGGTACCGACGCCGCGTCGACCCATGCCACTTGCGCAGGAGATGAGTTCTCGAGTGGTTGTGCCTTGTCGTGAGTATGCCCCGTGACGGGGACGTGTGCGATGTCGTTGTGGACGTGCGCGTTGTCGTCGTGGGTATGAGCGTTGTCGTCGACATGGCCGTTGTGGACGAGGCGCCTGTCCCCGTTGGGCCGGGCTGGTCGGCCGGGCATGCTTCTTGAGCCCATGGCTCCCCGTCGAGCGGGTCGTAGTCGTCGTGGACCGCATCACGGTCGTGGAGCTGCTCGGCGTGCGTGGCGCACGAGTGGGCGGCGGCGGGACCTTGGTGCCCAACGAAGCGGCCAGCGCACCGAGGGCAATCTTTAGGTCCACCACCTCCGTGGTCACGACGATCTGTCGGTCGCCCAGGTCCCGGAAAAAAGTCTCGGCCAACCTGTCGAACTGCTCCCGCTGGGCCACCACGCCGCCGGGGCCCGCAGGACCGAGAAGGGGCCTGAGCTCGGCCACCAATAGACGTCCCGTCTCTACGGTGATATCGCCGTGGCGGACACCGTCGACAACCGCCCACGCCACGGTCCGTGCGTCTTTTTCCGGCGGAGAGAGCGCTTGACCGGGGCTACTCAGGACGTCGTCGGAGAGGGCTGCGGCTGCCTGACTTCGAGTGGTGCCCGAACTGGCGATCGCTCCGGACAGCGCGAAACCGAGGAAGACAGCTACGAGGGCAAGCGCAGTTGCGGTCCATATAAGAGGGCCCCGACCTGCTGGGAGCCTCATTTACTGGCTTTCCCGGTTAGTTCGCTGGCGCGGCCTCGCTGCAAGGCCTCTGGGCGCGAGCCGGGCCCGGACCGGGGGCACTCTGCTTCCACCGTGCAACCCACTCCTGCATAGGCCGTCCGGTAGCGCGGTGCCACCGGTAACTGCCATGGTCGGCATGGCAGTTGGCAACTTGAGAAACCAACACGAAGTCCGAAGACCAGGAGTTGGCCTAGGCGACCCTCACGGCATCGAAAGACGTCCGAAGCAAATAGTCGAAAATGCTCCAACCACGCACGGCGCTGATCGCTGGGTAGTCAAACACGCTGGCGAACTGAGCAACCGCTTCGTCTGGTGACCAGCAGGCCGGGAAACTCGCCTCCGCGATGTACTCCGATTGCAGAGTAAGCGGCTGGACAAGCGGGCCGCCGTCCAGGAGCGCCCGGGCGATGTCGATGCGGAAGCCGTCGGCTTCCAGCCAGGAATGCGGCTCGGTCCCGAAGTAGCCGCTCACCGCCGCGGCGGCTACCCCGAACTCGGATAGAACCGAGGCGACGATTGTGGAAGTGGCCAAGTAGGCGTCCGCCTGGCCAGGGGCGATCTGGTCTACCAGCGACGCGGCCATCCGGGCGATCGCCGATAATTCGTGGTAGGTCTGCGCGCTCTCGGGCGATCCGGTCATCGTGATGATAATCGGCACCTGCTCCGGCGTTATTAGGCCCGGCGCGGCAGGGCGACCCTTCGCGCGGCAGCCGTGGCCTTCTGCGCGGCAGCGTGACCACCTGCGCGGATCGTGTACTTTGGGGCGGGCCAACCATGCACTACGACGACAGCCAGGCCGAAATCCACCGTCTAGTGGTCGGCCCCCTCGACAACAACGTGTTCGTGCTGCGATGCAAACAGACAGGCGAAGCGGTGCTGATCGACGCCGCGAACGAGCACGACAAGCTGCTGGATCTCTGCAAACGCCTAAATGTCCGCCAGGTGCTGGAAACCCACGGGCACTGGGACCACATCCAAGCCGTGCCGGCCGTACGTGACGCCGGCTACCAGGTCGGGGTCACCTCTGCCGACGCTCACATGCTCCCGTCCTACGACTTTGTGGTCGATGACGATGCCGTGATCAGCGTCGGTCGGTTGCGCCTGGTGGCCATCGCCACGCCCGGGCACACTGCCGGGTCCATGTGCTTTCAGGTCGACGGCTCCCCCATCCTGTTCAGCGGCGATACCTTGTTCCCCGGCGGCCCTGGTGCGACCAACACCCCCGGAGCCGACTTCGCAACGATCATCAGTTCCATTGAGGACCGGCTTTTCTCACCACTTCCGGCCGGGACTCTCGTGCTGCCCGGCCACGGCGCCGACACCACGATCGGAGCAGAGCGCCCGCATATTCAAGAGTGGGCCGACCGGGGCTGGTGATCGGTGAGCTCTCGCTCTTCCTGAGCCCTCAGTTTGTGCAGACGGTGCCAACCGCTGGCAGCGCCCCTTCAAGCAGGTACGACTGGTCGAAGGCGCGAACACACGCAGTGTAATAGTACGCGACGTGGTCAACTCCGTCCCAGCTGAGGAGTACCCCATGCATCTGGCGGGCCAGCGAGACGGCCCAGGCGTAGGGCGTTGCCGGGTCGCCGGTCGCCCCGGTCACCAGGACCGGTGGAGCACCAGGGTCCGAGACCGGATGAGGGCTCAGTTGTGGCGGTGCCGGCCAGACCGCGCACCCGAGCGCCCCCCATGCGAAGTACGGCCCGAAGAAAGGAGCGACTGAAGCGGCTTGGGCCGCGTACGCCGGGAACAGGGCCAGGTCCCTGGGCACTGGATGGTCCACGCACTGAATGGCCTCATTGGCATCGGCGCTGGTCCCTCCGCCCCCGGTGCTGTAGGAGGTCCCGAGCTGTACCAGGCCATTGACGTCACCGCCTTGGGCTTCGGCCAGAGCCGCCCCCAGGGAAGGCCACCGTGACGTGGTGTACATGGCGTCGAGGACGCCGTTGTAGACCACGTCCGAACCGCAACGCTCGGCCTCGGCGACAAGGGCCGCCGTCGGGTTGCCGACCGGCCGCCAAGAGCAAGTTCGGGAACAGCTCCGCATATATGGCGCCCAGGAAGGTGCCGTAGGAGTGACCGAGATAGGTCAACCGCGCGTCGCCGACCGCCTCGCGCAGCATGTCGAGGTCGCGGGCCGAGCTGGCGGTCCCGACGAAATCCAGCAGTCGCCCGCTCCCCCGCTCGCAGTCAGCTGCAAACTCCCGGTCCGCGGCGATGAGCTGGTCCTCTTGTGCGGGCGTACTGGGAACCGGGTCAGCGCTGTCATCCGAAGTGCCGCTGTTCGAGGCGAAGCACCGCACCGGGTCGCTCAGCCCGACGCCGCGCGGATCCCACTCGACGATATCGAACCGGTCGATGAGCTCTGGGGTGAGGACGTCCAGTTCTACAGGGAGGTCGGCGATCCCGGACGCCCCCGGGCCGCCCGGGTTGATGAACAGCGAGCCGATCCGCTCGGCCGGATCCGACGCAGGGTGGCGGGCCACGGAGAGCCGGATCCATGGACCGGCGAGGTCGGCGTAGTCGAGAGGTACCGCCAGCGTGGCGCACTGCAACCCGGCCAAGCTCAGAGGTCACTGTGGAAATAGTTTTTTTCGAGATCGTCGATGAGCGCGGGATGGATAGGTTCCCACCCCAGCAACTCGCGGGTCAGCGCGCTCGACGCCGGGCTGTCTAGCCCGAGGAACCTAGCCAGCCATGTGAAATGCTCGCCCGCATCTTCAGGGGAGATCGACACCACCGGGACCTCGAGATGCCGCCCGATCACCTCGGCGATGTCGCGCACCGCGACACCCTCGTCCGCCACACCGTGCAGAGTGGACCCCGCGGGTGCGTTCTCCACCGCCAGGCGGAAAAGCGAGGCGGCATCGAGGCGGTGTACCGCAGGCCAGCGGTTGGTCCCATCGCCGATGTAGCCCGAGACGCCCTTATCGCGGGCGATGTCGATCAGGCTTGCGATGAAGCCGTGCTCTCCTCCGCCGTGCACCGTAGGAGGCAGCCGCAGGACCGACGAGCGGACCCCGATGGAGGCGAGGCCGAGAGTCACCTCGGCCGTTTCCCACCTAGCCTGCGGGCCACCGCCGACCTGGGCCACAGGCGAAACGGGACCATGGCCGTCGCGTTCGGTCGACACGCGACCGAGCACCACGCCGAGGGTACCGGAGGCGATGACGAGAGGTCGGTCGGAACCCGCGAGCACCTCGCCAAATGTCTCGACGGCGCGGCGATCGGCGTCGGCCGCTGCCTGGAAGCCCCCTGAGAATGCGAGGTCGTGTTTGAAGGCCAGGTGAACGACGCCGTCCGAGGCTGCAGCTGCGGTACGCAGCATTCCAATGTCGTCAATAGTGCCGCGTTCGACCTCCGCACCGGCCGCGGCGAGGGCGGCCGCCGAGCTATCCGAGCGAGCCAACCCGACGACATGATGGCCTGCACCAATGAGCTCAATAACGGTGGCGGAGCCGATCCACCCCGACGCTCCGGTGACGAAAACACGCATGAGACAACCTCCAAGTTAGAAGGACGTCCTCGTGACTTGGGCATGCGGCGAGGACGCCTGATGTCAGTTACTGCCATCACTCTACCATGGATGTCAGCCGCTGTCATCAAACTACTACGATGGTCTGATGCGTTGGGAACCGGACAGCCGCGGGAGGCTCGAGAGGGCGGCGCTAGAGCTTTACGGCGAGCGCGGGTTCGAGAACACCACCGTTGCGGAGATCGCCGCACGCGCAGGGCTGACGGAGCGAACCTTCTTCCGGCACTACAGCGACAAACGTGAGGTCCTTTTCTGGGGTGCTGCAGCGCTCCAGGAGCTCCTCGTGAACGCGGTCACCAATGCGCCAGCCACTGCCACCCCCATCGACGCGGTTGCCGCCGCGCTGGAGACCGCGGGCGCCATGCTTCAAGACAGGCGCGAGCACGCCCGGCAGCGCCAGGCCGTTATCTCGGCTAACGCGGAACTGCGTGAGCGCGAGCTGATCAAGCTCGCAACGCTCGCCGCCGCGATCGCGGGCGCCCTGCGCGAGCGTGGCGTCAAAGGCCCGGCCGCGAACTTGACCGCCGAGGCTGGGATCGCTGTTTTCAAAGTCGCGTTTGAACGCTGGGTAAACGGTACGGACCGGGATGACTTGCCGCAGTTCATCCGAGAGTCGCTCGAAGAACTGAAGGAGGTCACCGCCGGCTAGGCGAAACATCGCTGTCGCGCAAACGCGTTGTAGATATATACGTAAAAACCTAAACGATTGGGGCACAAGGACTGGTCGTGGCGGGATGACAGCGTGTAGGCTCCTCGCCGGGGGCGGCTCGGGACGACAACAGGAAGGACTACCTACCATGACAGCTGATCCGAAGAAAGTGGCCGAGATCATCGAGCAGGATAAGCACGCCATCCGCACGGTCACGCTCCGGCAGGAGTACGAAGACCTTGTTAGGACAAGCTTTGACAGCGCTTGGGCCATTGCTAACGATGACCCCTGGGTGGCGGTGTCCATGTACTTCGATAAAGGCGAGCACAGCCCCGAGATGCACCGGGCGCTAGCTTTGGCGCTCCAATGGCGAGCAGCCTTGGAGGCGGCGCTGGCGGACGCTCGCCGGACCGCCGACGAGTTGCAGGCAGCGGTCGACGAGGTCAGGAGACATAGCCACGAAGTCGGCGAATTCGGCTCCTGAACCCGACAAGGTTCAGCTGCGAGCGAAGACCTCGATCTCCGATGCTCCTGTGTTCCCACCGGTCGAGGTCACGACATCGAAGCGAAGCCGCCGGCCCGTGAACGACACCCTCGCAATGCGCGGGTCGACAGCGTTGCCAGCGGGGAAGGGCCCGTAGCGCCTGTGGCCGTCAACTACAACAGCAAAGGTACGGGTGATCGCAGAGCCGTCCGACATCTCGCGCGTGATGAAAGAAATGCCAGCGATCTGGCGTTGTCGCCCGAGGTCGATGGTGATGAAGGCCCGATTACCGTCGCCGGCGGAGGCCCACTCGGTCGACAGGTTGCCGTCGACAGCATTCGCCCCCTTGAAAGCGCTGCTCCACTGCGAACTGACGGCGACAACCTTGGAGCCAATGGCAATGTCCGGGCCCAGCGTCCCCGCGCTGCGCGGTGTCGTGAACGTTCCCAGTTGCCGGGTCTGGAAGACAAGTCCCTGGGCGTCTGTGGCCGTGAGCCGGAACCGATAGGTTGCGCCAGGGGTCAACCCGGCGAGGACGACGGTGTGGCGGGTTATCGCTGTGCCGCCCATGTCGGGGTCGTCTGCGATCGACCCGAGCGACGCCGTCCGCCCGTAGGCGATGGCGCACACAGTCGGCGGGTTCGTCTCCAGTTGCACTATCGCTGACCTGCCGTCGGCGGCCAGTTGCAAGTGCGTCTTGCCAACTTCGACCAGCCCGAAAGGGTGGATGCTCGTTGAGCTATTGGTCACACCAGTGCCACCGCACGCGGTCGCCCAGAGGCACAGTGCAGCGAAAGCCACCAGGGGGCGGGCGCTCAGCCTCCCCACTCCCCAAGACCTTTTCGGATGTTGGCGCACGTCCACAGCACGCTACATCTGGAAGGACCTCTCGAACGATCAGAGGCTGACGCCGCCAGTGGCGAAAAGGGCCACGGCGGCAATGGCCATGATTGCGGCTGTGAGCCACCCGATGAACTTGGGTACTTGTTCAGGACGCCTTAGTAAGTGATGCGCTCCTGAGCGCACAATTTCCGGCGGGCTCAACTGGGCCGTGTGACATTGCTGTGACGCCTGCGTGGTATGACTTGGCAGAGCCGAAAACGGGTGACTACCACCCCGGCAGCAGCGAAAGGAGAACATGTACATGCTGCCCACATCAACTCCCGCCAGGCCTGCTCGCAGTTGGTCGCAGCTTCCACCCGACGGGCCCATCCGGCACCTGCTCGCCGCCGTCACGCTCAGCCTAGGTCTCGTCCCGGTAGCCGGTGCGGCAGTGGTTTTCGCGTCGGCCGGCGCCGCGGGCGCTGTGGCTGCTCCCTGCCAACCCCGGATCACCCACGTGAGCAAGTTCCCCCCGGGTAAGGCCCCAAATGTGACGGTCACCGGTACTTGCTTTGGGACTGGCGGTGCCTTCAACGGTGACAGCGACCATTTCCGCATCACCGACCTGGGGCCAAAAGGGACTATTTCGGAACTCGAGAACGCGGGCAAGATCCCCCAGACTTGGTGGAACGCGTGCGCCGGGTCCACCGACGCCATCAACGGCTATTCGCCCAATGTGGTGACCTGCGACGTCCCGTCATGGACCGACACCTCCATCACCTTTCGTTCCTTCGGGTCTTACTACGGTGAAGATGGCTGGGTTGTCAGCACCGGGGACAAAATCGTCGTGCAGGTCTGGCATGCCAGCTCACCGACCAGTGCCTCGTGGTGCCTGGTCAGCGTCGCCGCAGCGAGCGCGCCGGGCACCGGCACGACCTGCAGCTCCGTGGTCGTCGCCGGGGACCCCGTAATAGGCGGCGGGTCGAAGGAACTCTATTCCGGGACCGACCATTTCGGTGCCAACCACAAGCTTCTCCCAACCCCTCTTGGCAGTGGGCAGTGCCAGTACCAAGAGTTCATCGACAGTTCTTATCAAGCTCAAATTGCGGTCTTTGAAGCAAATTGCACAGAGGCAGATGCTGTAGGGATAGGGGCCTTCCAGGCGCGAGGGGCCGCCTACCACAGCGACGGGTTTGCCTGCACCGCAAGCGCGGCCGGCGCCGGGTCCGAATGGGCTTCGACTTGGGTAGGTACTTACTACGTTTATGACTGCCAAGCCGGCGTCGTACAGGTTGCGTTCAACTGGGGCCCGCACTACGGCAGCAATGGCTCAAGCGGTACAGGCGGCAGTAGCGGCGGTGGGGGTGTAATCGCGGGCGGTGGCGGAGGCAGTGCGAATGGAGGCACGGACTATTTCGGTCCCGATCACAGCCTTCTGCCCGCCCCTCTTGGCGATGGCCAGTGCACGTACCAGGAGTTCACCGACAAGTCCTACCAGGCTCAAATTGCCGTGGAGGGAGCGAACTGCACCCAGGCCGACGCCGTCGGGATAGGGGCGGACAAAGCGAAGGGAGCGGCGTACTCGGCCGACGGTTTCTCTTGTAAAGGGGCACGGGAGGGCGCGGGTTCTGAATGGGCAAAAGCATGGACCGGCACGTACTACGCATATGACTGCAAAGCAGGTGCAGAACAGGTCGCGTTCAACTGGGGCGCGGACTACTCATACTGATAGACCCGTACGTACCGGGTCGCTGTGACCCACGACTCCAGGAGTAAACATGACCTCTTCCACACAGGGGATCAAGACCGTTCTTCACCCCGTGTCCGACCTCGCAGCCGCCAAGGCCGTCTACACCGCCCTGCTCGGCATCCCGCCGCAGGCCGACGCGCCGTACTACGTCGGCTACGACGCCGAGGGCCAGCACATCGGGCTGGTACCGCGAGGTGGCCCGCAGAGCATGGCCTCGCCCGTGGCCTATTGGCACATTACGGACATCGAGGCGAAGCTCGCCGAGGTGACCGCGGCCGGTGCCACCGTGAAGGAGCCCGTGCGCGACGTAGGTGGCGGTCGACTGGTCGCCACCTTCACCGACCCCGATGGCAACGTCCTGGGGCTGCTTCAGGACCCGTGAAAGCGGCCCGGGACCGACCTCAGCTGTCCACCCTCTTGATCCCGAGCCTCTCGAGGGTGGAAGCGGCGGCCATTATCTCGACCTCTACGATGCGGTCAGCGACAATGCTGAAACCGAACACAGCCAATGGCTTTCCAGCAGCGCTGACCACTGCTCCGTAGCCTCCGTCTACGAGCGCCAGTTTGGCCACGCGCGCCCGGCCGGAAAATGTAGCCGCCACCGTGCTCGCGCCGCGGGCCTCACTCGTCAGCAGCGGTGCGCCCCGGGCCCGGTTGGCAGCGGCCCCTTCCACGGCGGCAGCGTCGGCCCGCAGCACCACGTCGGGGTCGAGGAGATCGATCAGTCCCTGGAGGTCACCCTCGCGCGACGCGGCCAAGAAAGCGGTCACGATCTCGCGCTCGCGGGCTGTGCCACCCTCGGTGGCACTACCTCCCCGCACCCGGCGGCGCGCCCGGCTGGCGAGCTGGCGGGCCGCCACCGGTGAACGCCCGATCATGGGGCCGATCTCGTCGAAGGGAACGGCGAACATGTCGTGCAGCACGAACGCCAACCTTTCGGCGGGCGTCAGGCTGTCGAGGACCACCAGCAGTGCGGGGCCCAGCGAACCGGCCAGCAGCAGCTCGGGTTCCGGCTCGGCCCCGCGGGGCGCCTGCGTGCGGACCTCGAGCCATTCGTCACCCAGCGGCACGTCGGGCCGGGCACGCCGCCCGCGCAGTACGTCCAGGCATAAGCGAGCCACCACCGTCGTAAGCCAGCCCGTCAGATTGGCGACGCCCTCGGCCCCGGCCCTGCTCAGCCGCAGCCACGCCTCCTGGACCACGTCGTCGGCTTCCGGCCCGGGCCCCAGCATCCGCGACGCCACCGCCCGGAGCTGGGCACGGTCGCTCTCGAACCGTTGCGCCAGCCAGTCGTTGTCAACCATTTGTCACACTCCTAGCCACCCGTTCGTCATAACACTGACGAGCGGGGAACGTTCGATGTGACCGCTCCGAGCGAAAAGGAGACTCACCACCATGAACCAAGGAGCCAAGCTCATCATTTGCCCGGTGTCCGACGTGGCGCAAGCCAAGCGGCTGTACGGCACCCTGCTGGGCGTCGACCCGTACGCGGACACGCCCTATTACATCGGGTTCCGTGTCGGAGACCAAGAGATCGGGCTGGACCCCCACGGCCACCGCGGTACCGGCGCGGTCCCCTACTACGAGGTCGATGACATCAAGCAGTCCCTCCAACAGCTGCTCGAGGCCGGGGCCGAGACGCTGGCGGACGTCAACGACGTCGGCGGTGGCAAGCTGGTCGCCTCGGTCAAAGACACCGACGGCAACGCCATCGGGCTCGTCCAAAACCCCTAACCACCGCCCGCAGGCGGCCAAGCGACGGAGGCCGCGAGGGTGGCCCGCGTTACAGATGGAGAAAACGATGTGCAAGGCCACGAAGACTGGCACGCAGGAACCCATGCTGCACCTTGGCGACAGGCACGATTTGATCCGCGTCCACGGCGCTCGCGAGAACAACCTCAAGGACATCAGCGTCGAGATCCCCAAACGCCGGCTCACGGTGTTCACCGGCGTCTCGGGCTCAGGCAAGAGCTCCCTCGTGTTCGACACGATCGCCGCGGAATCCCAGCGGCTGATCAACGAGACCTACAGCGCCTTCGTGCAGGGCTTCATGCCTACGCTGGCGCGGCCCGACGTCGACGTCCTCGAAGGGCTGACGACCGCGATCGTGGTCGACCAGGAGCGGATGGGCGCCAACTCCCGCTCCACGGTCGGCACCGCCACCGACGCTAACGCGATGCTTCGGATCCTGTTCAGCCGTCTCGGGAAGCCGCACGTCGGCTCGCCGAACGCGTTTTCCTTCAACGTCCCCTCGGTACGGGCGAGCGGCGCGATCACAATCGAACGCGGCGCGGGCAAAACCGTGAGACAGACCTTCACCCGCACCGGTGGCATGTGCCCGAGGTGCGAGGGCCTGGGCAGGGTCTCAGATATCGACCTGGCTCAGCTTTATGACGACTCCAAGTCGCTCGCCGAGGGCGCTATCACCATCCCCGGCTACACCGTGGACGGCTTTTGGACCGTGCGCCCCTTCATCGAGTCGGGCTTCCTGGACCCGGACAAGCCGATCCGCAAGTACACAAAAAAAGAGATCCACGACTTCCTTTACCGGGAGCCGATGAAGGTCAAGGTCAACGGTGTCAACGTCACCTATGAAGGGCTGATCCCCAAGATCGAAAAGTCGTTCCTCTCCAAGGACCGCGAGGCGCTCCAACCGCATATCCGCGCGTTTGTGGACCGGGCTGTCACCTTCACCAGCTGTCCCGAGTGCGGCGGCACCCGGCTAAGCGAGGCGGCCCGGTCGTCGCGGATCGGCAAGGTCAACATCGCCGACGCGTGCGCTATGCAGATCAGCGACCTCGCCGTTTGGGCTCGCGGCCTCAACGAGCCTTCTGTGGCGCCGCTGCTCACCACCCTGCTGCGGGCTCTCGACTCGTTCGTCGAGATCGGGCTCGGCTACCTCTCGCTCGACCGGCCGTCGGGCACGTTGTCGGGCGGCGAGGCGCAGCGCGTCAAGATCCTCCATCTCGGCTCCTCGCTCACCGATGTCACCTACGTCTTTGACGAGCCCACGGCCGGACTGCACCCCCACGACATCCAGCGGATGAACGACCTGCTGCTGCGGCTTCGAGACAGGGGTAACACCGTGCTCGTTGTGGAGCACGACCCCGAGACGATCGCCATCGCCGACCACGTCGTCGACCTCGGGCCGGGAGCAGGCACTGCGGGCGGCACCGTCTGCTTCGAAGGCACCGTCGCGGGGTTGCGGGCCAGCGGCACCCTCACCGGTCGCCATCTGGACGACCGGGCCACCCTGAAGGGGGACGTGCGGAAACCCACCGGGAAGCTGAAGATCCGCGGGGCGACCGCGCACAACCTACGCAACGTCGACGTCGACATCCCCCTCGGGGTGCTCGTCGTCGTCACCGGCGTCGCCGGCTCCGGCAAAAGCTCGCTCGTTCACGGGTCGGTCCCCGCGGGCGGGGGCGTGGTCTCGATCGACCAGGGCGCCATCCGCGGCTCGCGACGCAGCAACCCTGCGACGTACACCGGACTGCTCGACCCGGTCCGCAAGGCGTTCGCGAAGGCCAACGGCGTGGACGCGGCCCTCTTTAGCGCCAACTCCGAGGGGGCCTGCCCCAACTGCAACGGGACCGGTGTCATCTACACCGACCTGGCGATGATGGCCGGCGTCGCCAGCGTCTGCGAGGAATGCGAGGGCAAGCGGTACCAGCCATCGGTGCTGGAGCACCGCCTCGGCGGCCGGGACATCAGCGAGGTGCTCGCGATGTCGGTAGCCGAAGCCAAGGAGTTCTTCGGCGCCGGCGATGCGCGCACGCCGGCCGCCCAAGCCATCCTCGAGCGGCTCGCCGACGTCGGGCTCGGGTACCTCAGCCTTGGCCAGCCGTTCACGACGCTGTCCGGCGGTGAGCGGCAACGGCTCAAGCTGGCTGCCCACATGGCGGAAAAGGGCGGCATCTACGTCCTGGACGAGCCGACCACCGGTCTCCACCTCGCCGACGTCGAGCACCTGCTCGGCCTGCTGGACCGGCTCGTCGAGTCCGGCAAGTCGGTCATTGTCATCGAGCACCACCTGGCGGTCATGGCTCACGCAGACTGGGTGATCGACCTCGGCCCCGGAGCGGGCCACGAGGGCGGCCGGGTCGTCTTTGAGGGGACACCCGTCGACCTCGTGACGGCTCGCTCCACCCTCACCGGCGAGCACCTCGCGTCCTACGTCGGGGCCCAGCGGAGGCCCTCGCGGGCAGAGTAAAACAAGCCACCTCCGCTGTACTGGGCCTGACCTGGACTAAAATTGAGCTGGACGTGGCAGGAGCCACCGAAGAAGGGACCCATGACGACCAGCACCCGTTCTAGCCGGCACGCTCATCCTGCCTACCGATGCGCGCGGGCCTCCGCCGTACTCCTGGGAATTGCCACTGCATCGAGCCTCCTCGCCGCTCCGGTCGCCCAGGCCGCGGCTGCACCAAAGTCCCCAGCCGAGGGGATCTGCGGAAAAATAAGCACTGCATCGGTGTCCGCCATTGTCGGCTACACCGTACCTGCGCCTACCGCCGACACCACGTCCCTTAAGGCCACCAAAGCGAACGATGAAATCTCCTCCGTCGTGACGTCGTGTACCTACGGGGCGTACACGCTCGCTGCGCTCCCTAAGGACGTCATCCTTGACTACGCACGCACATCGAGGCCGCTCACCCCAGCCGAGATGACAAAAGGGCTTTCGCAGGCACAGAAGATCAAAATGCACATCGTGCCGTACCACGGCCTCGGGATGACGGCCTATTACTACTCGTTCACCGAGACCGGGATCAACATCCAAGGGATCAGTGGGACCGAGGGCGTGAAGGAATACGGCGCGGCTGTCTATACCAAGACGACGCCCAAGTCCACGCTCGCTTCGCTGGTGCTGTTAGCGGAGAAACTTGGAAGCTGACGGCAATCAGGCGAATACGGCCTCATAGATGGTCGCCTCGGCATCGGTATTGATCGGGCCGAGGAACATGTCGAGATCACCCAGGTCGGTGTGCTCGAGGCGATGGACAACCTGGGCCAACACCGGGCTAGTTGGGCCTTCGAAGCGCAAGATGAACGGCCGGCGTTGTCCGGGACGATGGCTGAGCTCGATCACTTCGGTGAGCCGAAAGCGTAGTGAGCCCGATTGCCCGGCACTCACCAGGAAGTCACTGCCGACCACAGCCTGAAAGTCGGCGGCACCGAGCATTGCCAGGTCCCGAGGCGGTCCCATGAGCGGGGCAGCTTACCAACCCCCGTCGAAACCACGACTGCGCCTTTCCGACTGGCCGGCGCGCAATCTGGGCAACTCGGTTCTGGGCGAGGTTAGGCCGACGATTGCTCGGGGTAAGCTCCGGGCGTCACGGGCGAGAAAAGGAACGTCGGCATGGGAGAACCGGGGTCGGACGGAGGCAGTCTGCGCCTCGAAGACCGTACGGCCAGCCGGGGGCCGCTCAGCCTGCGGGATGAGGATAACGATGACAGCGCCCTCGTGCGCCATCTTTTCGAGACGGGCCTGGGCGCTCCCCTTGTGGCTTGCGGGTTGCCTCCCGTTGCGGTTGACCAACTGATCGCCCAGCAGCTCGCAGCCCGCCATTGCGGCCACGGCGCCAGCCACCCCTTGGCCCGGCGCCAGATCCTGATGGACGGCCTGCGCCCGGTGGGGCGTCTGTCCGTTGACCGGGCCGGTCATCCCTGGTACCTGGTCGACCTCGCCGTGCTACCCAGTGCCCGCGGTCGGGGGCTGGCCTCCGAACTGTTAGCCCGCCTTCAAATGGAAGCCAGCGCAGCGGGGGCAGCCATCGAGCTCCATGTGGCGGCAGACAACCCGGCCCTGCGGCTCTATCTGCGGAACGACTTTGTCACTGTGGCCACCGAGGGACCTGACCTACGCATGAGGTGGGCGCCGGCATGAGCAACCCTTACGTAGGCGAGATCCGGATGTTCGGTGGCAACTTCGCCCCATCCGGTTGGGCGCTCTGCCAAGGCCAACTGTTGCCTATCTCCCAGTACGACGTTCTGTTCAACCTGATAGGCACTACCTACGGCGGCAACGGGACGAGCACCTTCGCCCTACCCGACCTTCAGGGGCGCTTTCCTGCCCATCAGGGGACGCCAGCGATCACCAACGGCGAGCCTGTGACCTTGGGCGAGAAGCTCGGCGTCGACACCGTCACACTCGTCACCGCCCAGTTGCCGGTCCACACTCATGCAGCCCAGGGCTCGAGCGCCTCGACCACGAAGTCGCCCACCGGGGCGTTTTGGGGCGCCGGCACCGACGACGCCTACAGCCCAGCGACGCCCTCGGCCCGGCTCTCACCCGCGGCGGTCGCAATGACGGGGACCAGCCAGCCCCATGACAACATCTCGCCGTACCTCGTCGTCAACTTCATAATCTCACTTTTCGGTATCTACCCGAGCCAGAGTTAACCCAAAATCCACCCACCGCAAGAGGAAACGAAGTCATGGCCACACCGTACCTAGGGGAGCTGCGGATCTTCTCGTTCGGCTTCGCCCCTAGGGGCTGGGCCGTGTGCAACGGCCAGCTTCTGCCGATCAACCAGAACCAGGCCCTCTTCTCCATCCTCGGCGCCACTTTTGGCGGGAACGGGACCACCACCTTCGCTTTGCCTAACCTCCAAGGCAGGATCCCGATGCACACGTCGACGACGTACCCTCTCGGTGACGCCGGCGGCGAGGACTCACACCAGCTCACGACCCCCGAGATCCCGGGGCACACCCATCAGGTCAACGCTTCGGCGGCGCCGGCCAGCACCCACAAGATCATCGGCAATGTCTGGGCGACTACGTCGGCAAACCAGTACGCCGCTGGGGCACCGACGACCACGCTGAACCCAGGCGCTGTCGCCAATACCGGATCGGGTGAGCCCCACGAGAACCGGCCCCCGTTGCTCGGCGTCAACATCTGCATAGCTCTAGCCGGCATTTTCCCGTCGAGATCATAGGGACACGGCATTGGCATCCCCCTTCGTGGCCGAAATTCGTATGTTCTGCGGCAACTTCGCCCCGAGCGGCTGGGCGATGTGCAACGGCCAGCTGCTGCCGATCAGCCAGAACACGGCCCTGTTCTCCCTCCTCGGCACGACCTACGGGGGTGACGGCAGGGCCAACTTCGCGCTGCCCAACCTCCAGGGGATGAGCCCCATGGGACAAGGCGACGGCGCCGGCCTTGCACCAAGCGCTCTCGGTCAAACAGGCGGGGCTGCCACCGTTACGCTCGCCATATCGCAGATCTCAGCACATACGCACCGGGCCCTCGGTGTCGCCCATGCTGGCTCCACCAGGTCGCCGTCCGGGGGCACGTGGGCCAAAGTGGGGCGCGAGTTGTACACCTCGCTGACCAGCGCCCCCACGGCGATGAACGACGGCGCCTTGGCGTCACAAGGCGGGGGCCAGCCACACAACAACCTGCCCCCCTACCTAGTCGTCAACTTCATCATCGCCCTTCAAGGCGTCTACCCGTCTCGTTCGTGAAACTGGAGAAGGACTAATGTCCCGCCAAAATCCTGGGTTTTCGCACATCTGCCGACCCGAGAAGTGACCGGGCCGGGCGGCGACGAGGCCGTGCTGAACCGGAGAAAGTTCCTCGGCATGAGCGGGGCCGCGGTCCTGGCGGCGTCCACGGGCGGATGGCTGCTCGCTCCAACAGCAGGAGAGGCAACCCCCAACGACGATCCTTACGACATCGCCACCTGGAAAGCCTTAGCCGGGAAGCGCTTGACCTTGAGGACCGCATCTGAGCAGCAGACCGTCATGGCCCAGCGCCCCGTTAAGGGCGTCGGGCGCGCGTACACGGTGGTCCTGGAGCAGGAAGGCGTCGTGGGCCACGGCAAAACGTTGCACGACGGCACCTACGAGTTCGAGCATGGGCGCACCGGCCGTTTCCCGCTATTCGTCGTCAGCACCGGTACCGGACGCTACATCGCCACCTTCAACAACTGATACACACCCGTCCGCAGCCGGCAAAGCGGATGTACGGTGGCAGTGGTGAGGGATGGGCGCGGACAGGCCGAACAGCTCCCGGCCACCGCCCCCGACAACGGGGCGCAACCGCCGGCAGGGTCTTCGCCACAGCGCAGCTCACGATACCGGCTGTCCCTGGGTTCCGTCGTCGCGCTGGCCCTCCTGTTCGCCCTCGCTGTCCTTGTTGCCCTCTACGCCACGAACCTGCGAATTTCGCACCGACCGTCCGTCACGACGAACGACATCAACGCCATCGTCAACCAGAAGGTCAGCACGGCGGTATCGCAATTGGAATCTCAGCCGCCGGCTTCGGTCACCGCGTATGACGCCGTCCGGGCCGGGCTCGTGGTCATCGTAGCCCAACGGGGACGGGCCGGCGGCACCGAGGACCTCGGCACAGGGGTGATCGTGGACACCCGGGGAGACATTTTGACCGCACTTCACGTGGTCCAAGGCGCCTCAGTGATAAAGCTCACATTTGCTGACGGGACCACTTCGACCGCATCCATCGCGGCCTCAGACCCCACGCACGACATTGCCGTGCTAGTGGCGGGCCGACTGCCGGCAGTTATCGTGCCGGCCGTGCTCGGGCCTAACCCCCAGGTCGGCGACGAGACATTTGCGGTCGGCAACCCGCTCGGCCTGGTTGGTTCTCTGTCCGCAGGGGTGATCTCGGGGCTCGACCGGACTTTCAAGGTGGCGAACGGGCGAACACTTTCAGGCATGATCCAGTTCGACGCCGCAGTCAACCCGGGCAGCTCCGGCGGCCCATTACTCAACACAAAAGGTCAGGTGATCGGGATCGTGACAGGCCTCGCAAATCCAGCAGGGACCGACAACTTTGCCGGGATCGGGTTCGCCGTGCCGATTGCCACGGCAGGCCAAGCAGCTGGTGCCCCCGCCAAGTGACCATCTCACCCGATGTTGCCGCCGACCGGCCAGAGGTGTCCATCGAGGACGTGCTGTACCACGTGAAGAGGGTGATCGTCGGCCAGGACGCGCTCTTGGAGAAGATGGTTGTGGCACTCGTGGCGAGGGGCCATCTACTCGTCGAGGGCGTGCCGGGACTGGCCAAAACGCTGGCAGTAAAGACCTTTGCTGACGCGCTTGGCGTCGAGTTCCAGCGGATCCAGTTCACGCCCGACCTCGTGCCAGCAGACATCGTCGGTACACGGATCTACAACCAGAAGCACGGCGAGTTCGAGGTGGCACTCGGACCGATCTTCGCCAACCTTGTCCTGGCCGACGAGATCAACAGGGCTCCGGCCAAGGTGCAAAGCGCCTTGCTCGAAGCGATGCAGGAGCGTCAGGTCACTATCGGCCGGGAAACTTACCCGCTGCCAGACCCCTTTTTGGTCATGGCGACGCAAAACCCGATCGAGTCGGACGGGACGTACCCCCTTCCCGAGGCCCAAGTCGACAGGTTCATGCTGAAGGTGCTCGTTGACTACCCGAGCGCTACGGAGGAGTTCGTCATCGTCGAGCGGATGATCGCAGGGCTCGAGCGCGTGGGCGAGGTTATGGACGTCCAGCACCTGAGGGCGTTACAGAAGGCGGTCCAGACCGTCTTTGTCGACCCAGCGCTTATCGAGTACGCCGTGCGCGTCGCGTCAGCCACGAGGAGCCCGTCTGCGGCAGGTCTCCAGGACCTGGCCCGCTACATCACCTACGGCGTGAGCCCGCGGGCGTCTATCTACATGGTTATGGCCGCCCAGGCGCTGGCGCTTGTGCGCGGCCGCCAGTACGTGCTGCCGGAGGACATCCGCATGATCGCGCCCGATGTGCTCCGCCACAGACTTGTCCTTTCTTACGAAGCACTGGGCGACGGCGTGGACGTGCAGCACATCGTCGACGCCGTACTGAGGAAGATCCCGGTCCCCGACGTCGTGTTACGGGACGTGAGCCGCTAGTGCCGCCGCTGCGGTGGCGCTAGGACGCGAGGGGCAGGCTGTGGACGCGGGTCCTTTACTGACCCCCGAGGGGGTCCTGCGGCGTCTCCAGTGGCATGTTGTCCGGCGTCTCGACGGGCGTCTCCAGGGCGATTACCGAACACTGCTGCGGGGCAACGGCACCGACTTCCTCAACCTGCGCAGCTACGAGTGGGGCGACGACGTCCGCCACATCGACTGGAACGTCACCGCTCGCATGGACGAGCTTTTCGTCAGGGACTTCATGGAAGATCGCGAGCTCACCGCGTGGCTCCTGCTTGACCGGTCCCGGTCTATGGCGTTCGGCGCCGTCGACCGGACCAAGGAACGGGTGCTCTGCGAGCTCGCCGGGACGTTCGCCCAGCTGGTTGTCCGGAGCGGCAACCGGGTGGGTGCGGTCATGTACGACGGCAGGGACGTATGGACGATCCCGCCCCGACAAGGGCGACATCAGGTACTCACCTTGGTGCGGGAGCTCCTGCGCCCGGTGCCGGGGGGCTCGGTGACCGACCTCAACAAGCTGCTCGGCACCGCCGCGCGAGTTTTGCACCGCCGGTCCCTTGTTGTACTGATCTCCGACTTCATCAGCGAGCCTGGATGGGAGCGTCCACTGTTGCGCCTTAGCGAAGGGCACGAGGTCGTCGCCGTTCGCCTTGTGGATCCGAGCGAGTACGAGCTCCCCGACGCCGGGCTGTTGTACGTCGAGGACGCGGAGACCGGCGAGCAACTGCTTGTCGATTCGAGCGACCCTCAGCTCCGCGGCCGCCTACTTGCGGTCACCGAAGAGCAGGACGCTGCGATCCGGCACGGGGTCGCCCAGGCCCGGGCCGTCCTGCATGTCGTGTCGACCGACGACGATCTTGTGAGCGCTTTCGTCCGGATGGCGGAGAGCGGCCGAAGGCGCCGAGTATGACCTTCCTCTCGCCGGGATGGCTCTTCGGGTTGCTGTTGCTCCCAGTCGTTGTTGTCGCCTATGTGGTGGCCCGGCGCAAACGACGCCAACGAACAGCCGCCCTCGCCGCCCAGGGCCTCTTCACGACGGGCCTTCCGCGGGGGCGGACCTGGCGCCTGCACGTGCCGTTCGTGCTATTCCTGGTCGCGCTCGCCCTCCTCGTCGTGGCTTCCGCCCGACCGATGACGACGGTCAAGACTCCACGGCGCGAAGCAACGGTGGTCCTCGCTATCGACGTCTCCAACAGCATGGCCGCCGCGGACATCAAGCCCTCCCGGATAGGTGCCGCGAAGATTGCAGCCGCGGACTTCGTCCGAGAGCAACCAGCCGGGGTCCGGATCGGGGTCGTGGCCTTCGGCCCGAGCGCGGTGATCGTGCAACCTCCCAGCTTCGATCACGCTGTCGTGCTGAACGCGATCGATCACCTTTCCCTGGGAGGTGGAACGTCTTTGGCTGCGGGCATCCTGACATCGCTCGATGCCATCGCCGGCAAAACGCTGATCGTCAATACGGCGGCACTCACCCAGGACAACTCGGCCCAGGTCAACATCGGCTACTACGGCGGGGCGACGATCGTGCTTTTCTCCGACGGCGAAGACACGACCCAAGCGGGCCCGGTCACGATGGCGCGGCTCGCGTCGACCGCAGGTGTCCGGGTGCAGACCATCGGCCTCGGTACCGTAACCGGCACAACGGTACAGATCGACGGTTTCAGCGTGGCGACGGCGATGGACCCGCAAACCCTGCAGGCCGTGGCCGCCGTGACCAACGGCTCGTACCATCAAGCCGATGACCCGGCCGGTCTCAAAGCCATTTCCAAGACGATCAACCTGCATTTCACTGTGGTGACTCAGTACACCGAGGTCACAGCCCTATTCGCCGCGGCTGCCGCGCTTTTCCTCGTCGCTGGGGCCCTCATCTCGGTGATGTGGTTCGGGCGGGTCGTCTGAGATGAGCTTTACCTGGCCAGCCGCCCTGCTTCTCGGCCTCGCCGTACCACTGGTGCTCGGCACGTACCTCCTGGCAGCGAGGCGCCGCCGCCGCCACGCGGTGAGCTATTCGAGCCTCGCCCTTCTTCGTAAAGCTCTCCCCAGACGGTCCCGCTGGCGGCGCCACGTCCCGGTCGCAATGCTGCTCACCAGCTTGGCCGTACTGGCGGTGGCCGCAGCTCGCCCCCAATTGACCTCGGACGTGCCGGTCTCGAAGACGACGATCATCCTCGCCCTGGACGAGTCGGGTTCTATGTGCCTTACCGACGTGCTCCCAAACCGCTTGACAGTGGCTCAACACGCCGCCCGCGAGTTCGTCGACGCACAGCCCAAAGGGGCCCAAATGGGCCTCGTGCTCTTCGCCGGCTACGCCGAGCTGGCTGTCCCACCGACGACTGACCGAAAGGTGCTGGACCAAGCTCTCAACAACCTCAGTACCAGTCCCGGGACCGCGATAGGCGCGGCGATCCTGAAGTCGCTCGACGCCATTGCCGAGGTGGACCCCGAGGTCCAGCCGGTCGGCAATGCCGTGTCGAACGCCGCGCTCGCCCCGTCGTCATCCACTGCTGGGCCCGCCAGCCCGGGCGGGGCCACGGGTGCTGGGGCGGGCGCTGCCGCAACGCCTCCCAAGGACGGCTACGTGCCCGACATAATCGTCCTACTGACGGACGGTGAAAACAACCGTGGTATCACCCCGCTCCAGGCTGTCCCTTACGCCGTCGCCCGTCGGGTGCGGGTATATACGATCGGCTTTGGTACCAACCATATTGCTCCGTTCAAGTGCTCGCCGCAGCAGCAGGGGGGCTTTGCGTCCAACGGCGGCTTCGGGCCTGGCGGCGGCTTCGGTGGCGGCGGTTACGGCGGCGGCCCCTATGGCGGCGGAGGGTTCAACATCCCGGGCGGGGGTTCACCGCTAGTGGCCGACCTACCCCCGCTCCGGCAGGTCTCCCAGCTCACCGGAGGCGCCAGCTTCTCGGCCAAAGATGCCCCAGAACTGAGCAAGGTGTTCGCCAATTTGCCCAAGCACATCGCCGTCCAGAAGGAGCGCCACGAGGTCACGGCGACCTTCGCCCTCATTGCTGCGCTTCTCGCCCTCATCGCGATCGGGGCGTCGATCCGGTGGGGCGCTTACCCCTGACACTTAGCGCTTCACAATTGTGGTGTTCTGCCCACGCTCCGCACCCCTAATGAATAAACACGCCGAACCGGTAACGATGTTTGAGAGTGGGTATAAACAAGTTATGCTTATTGTACTGTTGTTCCTATTGGTACTATTGTTCGCCGGGATCGGGTTCGCGGCGCATTTACTGTGGATCCTGGCTGTGATTTTCTTCGTCTTTTGGTTGGCCGGTGTCGCGTTCGGCCGAGGCGAGAGCGCCGGCCGTCATCGCTTCTATCGGTGGTAGGAGTTGTCTCTACTCGATGACGCCAGAAGGTGCCATAGGTCGTAGCGAGCCGGCTACAGCGAACGCGACGACGAAGAGCGCCACGATCAGCCAAAAAGAGTTGAGGAGACCCACTGCTTCGGCGAGTACCCCGATCGCTGGTGGCCCGGCGAGGTTGGCGAAATAGCCGATGGAGGCAACAACGCTGACACGTGCGGCCCGGTCCGGGCCACTTTCTGCTGCAGCAGACATGCCGAGGGGAAAGCCCATCGACACCCCGACCGACCATAACAGGACGCCGACGAGAACGGTCCACACGTTGCCACCAAGGATAAAGAGGACCACGCCCAGGACGCCGAGGGCGGTGGTATAGCGGATTGCGTGGACGCGCCCGAGCCGGTCGACGACCGGGCCACCGAAGATCCGGGTAAGAGCTTCGCCGGTAGCGAACACCGCGAAGAAGAGCGCCGCGATGGCGGCGGTCTGGCCATGGTCGTTGCGCACCGCGAGGGTGAGCCAGTTGTTGGCGGACCCCTCACCGAGCTCGACACCGAGCATGACAACCCCGATCAGCAGCAGACGCCAGTCGGTCCATCCGCGAAGCCATTGCCGCACCTTGGCGATGCGGGGCTTTGTGACCGTTGCTCCCGTTGAGCGGTGCCCGGTGGGGATCGCCGACGCCATGGCAATGGCGACCACCCCGATGATGACCCCTTCGCCGATCAACTGCACCGAGGGAGTGACGCCCAGCGCCGCGCACGCCGCGCCAATGCCCGACCCCACGGCTGCGCCGACCGACCAGGCCCCGTGCATCAAGGGCATAAGGGTGCGACCGGCGGCCCGTTCTATCGCCGACCCGTCGACATTGATCAGCACGTCGAGGGTACCGATCCCAAAACCTATGAACAGGAAGGAAACGCTCACCAGTGGGACCGATCGCAGTGCTATGGCAACGCCCATGACGGCCATCGCCGCGGCAACGACTAGGAGCGACGCAGTCACGCCACCCCTGCTCCCGAGCCAGTGGAGTACCGGTGTCGAAGCGACAAGCCCGGCGAGGGCCCGATCGTGACGCCAGCGAGGAGCAGGCCGATCGTAGCTGTGCTTATGTCGAGTTCCGCTTTGATGGCCGGGAGCCGCGGCCCCAGGCGGCAACGGTGATCCCCCCAAGACCGAAGCCTGCCATGATGGCTCTTCGCCACCGGAGCAAGGCGGCTCGCTCAACAACGACTGTTGCGTCGGTCATAATCTCCGTTGTACGCGTCGACTAGTGAGGCGAGCGACCGCGGGAGCCCGATCAACGGCCACCCCGCTCAATGTTAGCTCCTCCCTCCTGGGCTTATCAGTAAGTCCATCGCTGTATAGGCGCCAAGCCCGGGCCGAACTGAGCGGTCGATGGGCGCTCATTTTCCCAACGCGGCGGCGCCTACACACGTGACGGTGACAACACCGACGAAGGGAGACCCCCAAAGGCGACGTAGGCCAGGAGGTCTCGTCGCTCAAGAAGTAGATCAACGGGGAAATTATTGTCTACGCCAGCTACCGGCTCGTTCACAAACTGATCGAGCATGACCTGGTCGACGAGTTCCGTCTCGCCATCTTCCCGGTCGTTCTCGGGGCGGGCACCCGCCTCTTCGGCGAAAGCAGCAACAAAATACCCCTTCGGCTCGTATGCGCCGAGACCATCGGGGAAGGCCTCGCCTTTGTTACCTACGAGGTCGTCCGGGCTGTCTGAGGCGACGCACCTCGGAATACGGCTGCGGCTACCTTCGATAGATAGGTGCGCAGTCAAGAGGGGCGAGACGCGGAGCAACGACGATGAGAGGTGCCCGCAGGAAGGTCCGCGTGGCTCGTGGCTGAGGCTGGGCTCCTCGCAATCGCGTTCCTAGGTGGGCTCATCACCGCCATTTCTCCCTGCATCGTCCCCGTATTGCCGGCGGTGGTGGCCGGCGGTTCGGCAGGGACAAAGCGGGTACGCCCCTTCCTGATCATTGCCGGCCTCGTTGTGAGCTTCACCCTGGCCACGCTCTTGGGGAGCACCGTGCTGAGCGCGCTCGGGCTGCCCCAGGATCTTCTCCGCTGGTTGGGGATAGGAGTGCTGCTGTTCTTGGCCGTTGGCCTGCTGGTCCCGACGATCGGTTATTGGACCGAACGGCCCTTCAGCCGGCTCGGCGCATCGCGCCTGGCCGGCTCGGGCGGCGGGTTTGTCCTCGGCCTCAGCCTCGGGCTCGTCTTCGTTCCCTGCGCAGGCCCGGTGCTGTCCGCGATCGCAGTAGCCGGTGCCAACCACCGCGTTAGCGCTTCGTCGCTGTTTGTCGCGCTGTTCTACTCAGCGGGAGCGGCTCTGCCGCTGTTGGTGCTGTCCGTTGCTGCCCAACGAGCAGCCACCGGGTGGCAACAGCTTCGCAAGCACCTCCCTATGGTCCGTCGCGTGGCGGGTGCTGTGCTGGCGCTGACCACGCTCGCCATCGCCTTCGGGCTGTTCGACCCGCTGCAGCGCGCCGTCCCGGGTTACACCTCGGCACTACAAAACGAAGTAGAGGGGGGCTCGTCGATCGCGTCGCAGCTCCAGAAATTGAGCGGCGAGCACGCAAACAGCTACGCCAAGAAACAGGCGCAGGCGCTGGCCGCCAAGGGCTCCGCAAGCGCAAAGAAATCCTCGTCGTTGAAGACTGTGCCGTTGCCTCACCTCGGCCCGGCGGCGAACTTCACTGGAATCGTGGCCTGGCTCAACACACCCGGCGACCGGCCGCTCACCCTCGCGCAGTTGAGGGGCAAGGTGGTGCTGGTCGACTTCTGGACCTACTCGTGCATCAACTGCCAGCGGGCGCTCCCCCACGTCGAAGCCTGGTACAACGACTATAAAAACGACGGTTTCGTGGTGGTGGGAGTACACACACCCGAGTTCGCCTTTGAGCATGTCGTTTCTAACGTTCGCAGCGCGGTACGTAGCCTGGGCGTTGACTATCCGGTGGCGGTAGATAGCAACTACGCCACGTGGGACGCCTATAGCAACGAGTCCTGGCCGGCGGACTACCTCATCGACCCGCGCGGGCAGGTGCGTGTCTACGAATCTGGCGAGGGTGGTTACTCCGCAATGGAGACCGATATCAGAGAGCTGCTCACAGCTAACGGTGTTACTAACCTGCCGCCCCGGACCGACGTAGCCGATAAGACGCCGGACCAGGCGATAAGTCCCGAGAGCTACCTCGGCTACAACGAGGCGGAATACGACGTCGACGAGACTTTGCAACCCGACAAAACAGTCGACTATAGCGGCCCTCCGCAGGTCCCCAACGACTCGTTTGCGTTCAACGGGATTTGGACCGACCACAGCGAGGAGGCAACCGCGGGTGCCAGCGCGGAAATTACGTTGAACTTCACCGCAAACGACGTCTACCTCGTAATGGGCGGAGCCGGTGCGGTCGAGGTTTCGTTGGACGGGCACCACCTCAGCAGCCTCGAGGTCAAGGGGATGCCGCGTCTTTACACACTGTTCTCGGGCGAGTCGTTAGTGACGGGCGACCTGGACATCAACTTCGCGCCCGGGGTACAAGCCTACGACTTCACATTCGGCTGACCAGATCCGCGGCAAAACGCCGGGAGCTCTCGAGAAGACGCTATCCCGTGGTCGAGGCCGCCGTGGTGGTTACTGCCGCCGAGGTCGAAGTGGTGGTTGCGGCCGCCGGGGACGAGGTGGTGGTTACCGCAGTAGGGACGGACGTAGTAGTCGAACCAACCGAGGCCGAAGTCGTGCTTACGGCGTGCAGGCTGTACACCTGGCTCAGTAGATCCCACGTCATCACGGAGCCGTTGACCGACGTAGCGTTGTCCGAAACGATCTGGCCCGGCAGCTGGAATGAGACGCCGATCTCGATCCCGATCTGCGCCATGTCAGTGCGGGTGATCCCCCTTGGTTCCGTCGTCTTCGACTTACCAGATTCGGTAGTGATCAGGTCCGTTATCCCGCGCACATTCACCTTCGCGTCAAGCACCTATTGGCCGGCGTTCTGTGTTATCGAAAACGACGAGAACAGGCCGGTGCCATTGCTCCCCGGGGCCATCTCCGCTGCGTCCAAGGCCCCCAATGAGTGGAACGTACACCGGACTTGTATGCCTTTCCATCCTTCGGCGTCGGTGTAAACCTTAACCGAACCCTGTCCGGGCAGTGGCGATTTCGACTCTTCTTTTGCGAGCTTTGCCGGCGTTATATCCCCGAAGGAGCCGGCATAGTCATAGATCACCGGAGAGATGGTTTCAGTCATCACCATCTGGGCCGTCCCGTCACTCCCGACGACGGTGTTCATACCTTCGTGGACGCACCCGGACACCAAAGCACTAAAGCCGACGGCGGCTGCTATGGCCGAGGCTCGACCGAACCTGTTCATTAGTCCTCCAACTCTGAGTAGCCGAACTTCGGACTTCGCCGGCAAGCACCCTATCGTCGAACGGCATTTGAGCGTCCGACCGCGACGAGGGCGACAGCGTCAACGGGTACGACCACTTTTGCACCATCGAGCCCGACGTCGGGCCAGACGCGGCCAGGACCACCGTGGCCGGCGGCACCGTGAAGGTCGCCGGCTCGGTCCCGAGGTTGACAAGGATGTCGATGTCGGCACGGTGTACGACGAGGGTGCCTGCCGCCTCGTCGACGTCCACCTTGACGCTGGGCAGTCTCGGGTCGGCGAGCGCCCGTAGACGCCGGCGCAAGCCGATCAGTTGGTGGTACCAGGCGAGCAGCCCGTCGTGGGGAGCGGTGGCGGCCTCGTCCCAGCGGAGCTTGGACGTCTCGAAAGTGCTCTCGGCCTGCGGGTCGGGCACCTGGCTGGGATCCCAGCCGAAGGAGACGAACTCGTTGCCGCGCCCGTCGCTGACCGCTCGGCCAAGGTCAGGGTCTCGGTGGTCGGTGAAGTACTGGAACGGCGATGTGGCCCCCCACTCCTCGCCCTGGAACAACATCGGCGTGAACGGCCCGGTCAGCAGTAGAGCGGCGGCAATGCGCAGGCGCCCCTCGCTCATCAGGGCGCTGCTGCGGTCGCCGTCGGCCCGGTTGCCGACCTGGTCGTGGTTCTGGGTGAACACGACGAACTGGTCGCCCCGCAGCCCGACCGGTGGGCGGCCCTGGATGCGTTGACGGTACGTTTGCCACTCGCCGTCGTACACCCACGCCTGGCGGAGAGCCTTGGCCAACAACTCAAGAGAGCCGAAGTCCTCGTAGTAGCCGGAGCGGTCGCCGCTGAGGGCGGCGTGCAATGCGTGGTGCCAGTCGTCGGCCCACGCGGCGTCCATCCCGAGGCCGCCGAGCTCACGCGAGCGCACCAAGCGCGGGTCGTTGAGGTCGCTCTCCGCCAACAGGAACAATGGCCGCCCGGCTCCGGCAGCCAAGACATCGACCTCTTCGGCCATCTGTTCAAGGATGTGGAGCGCTGACTCATCGAAGATGGCGTGCACCGCGTCAAGGCGGAGCCCGTCGCAGTGGTAATCCTCCAGCCACATCAGGGCGTTGTCGAGCACAAAGCGTCGCACCTCGAGGCTGCCGGCTCCGTCGAAGTTAACCGCCTTACCCCAGTGGGTGTTATAGCGCTCGGAGAAATATGGCCCGTACTCGGCCAGATAGTTACCAGCCGGCCCGAGGTGGTTGTAGACAACGTCCAACACGACTCCGAGGCTCGCAGCGTGGCAGGCGTCAACGAGCGCTTTGAAACCCTCAGGGCCGCCATAGGCGTGATGCGGTGCGAACAGGTCGGCGCCGTCATAACCCCATCCCCGGTCTCCGGAGAACTCGGCGACCGGCATCACCTCCACTGCGTCGATGCCGAGGCTCACCAAGTGCTCGAGCCGCTCGATGGCCGCCTCGAACGTGCCCGCCGGGGTGAAGGTCCCAACGTGCAGCTCGTAAAGGACCGCCCCCGGCAACGGCACCCCCCGCCAACCCTGGTCGCCCCAGCGGTGGGCGTCGTGGTCGACGACCTCGGAAAGGCCGTCGATGCCGTCGGGCTGGGACAACGAGCGGGGGTCTGGCCTGGTCGGGCCGCCGGCAAGCGAGAACCCGTAGCGGGTTCCCGGGCCGGCGTCGTCGACGGCACTTTGCCACCACCCGCCCCCCGAAGGGCTCATCGGAAGGCGACGTTCTCCGACCACGACCTCGACGCGATCGGGTCCGGGGGCCCACACCGAGAACCTATGGCCCATCAAAGCGCCCGGGAGATCGCGGCGACGGGCAGCTCGGCGAACAGTTCAGACAACCGCCGCGCTCCCCCATCAACAACTTGGCCGGTGACGACGTCGCGCCCACCGGCCTTCGGTAGCACCACGGTGGTATCACCCCAGTCGTCGTCGCCCCGGCAGGGCACGACGACCGCCAGGCCGCCTCGGCGGAAGCCGACGACGTCGTCCGCTCGGCACCCCTTCGCGAGGAGCGGCTCGTAGCCGGCAGGTCCGTAACACCCGGGGTCGGCCTGGCGGTGCGCCAGCAGCCGGTGCACAACCAGCAGCTTGGAGGTCCCCCGCTCGTCCGAGGCGACTACGGCGGTGCCCCCTGCCCTCAGCCCAGCCAGCAGGCGTCGCCGCTCGTCGTAGTCGACCGGCCGGCGGTTGTCGGGGTCCACCAAGCTGAAATCCCACATCTCGCTGCCCTGGTAGAGGTCGGGCGACCCCGGGCAGGTCATTAATAGCACCGTCTGGGCCAGAGAGTTCCGACGCCCCCTTTCCACCACCCGGTGCTCAGCCAACCACGACGCGAGAGCGCCAGTGAACACGTCATCAGCAAGAGCCGCCCGCACAAACGCCTCCATCGCCTCGTCATAGGCAGCCACCGGGTCGGTCCACGACGTGTGGACCTTCGCCTCCTTCGTGGCCTTGGCCATGAAAGCGACCGCTCGCTCCGCGTCGATCGGCCACGCACCCAATAGCGTTTGGAACAACAGGTAGACGTCGTTGCGGTCAGGCAGGCCCCCGCGCCGGTGAGCCTCAGACAGCTCCATCCAACGCTCCGCAGCGGCCCGCCATGCGTCGGGCACCTCCGAGATCACGTTGATCCTGGCCCGCACATCCGCGCTGCGTTTGGTGTCATGCGTGGACAGGGTCAACATCGCCTCCGGCCACTGCTCGTCGGCCGCAGCCATCGCTTGATGGAACTCGGAGACAGGACGGCCGAACACGCCCGGATCGCCACCCACCTCGTTGAGCGAAACCAACCGGTTGTAGCGGTAAAACGCGGTGTCCTCGACTCCCTTGGCCATCACCGGCGCCGTTAGCTGGGCAAGACGCTCCGCGAACTCGTCCTCACAGGCACCGGGGTGCTCACCCAGTGCCAGCTCACTGAGAAAGCACAGCAGCTCACCATCCAACTCGGGGCGGGCTGCACGAGCGGCGTCTGCCGCAGCCCGGACCTGCCGGCGGTCCTCGTCGCTCGCCGGCTCGCCAGGGTGCACATAGGTGCGGTACACCTCGAAGCGGGCGATGAACTCCCGTAGCGTGTGGCGCAGCTCCCGGCGCGTGTGGTCGCGATGACGGCGATAGCCGTCCGAGAGGTCCGCGAGGATCGCCACAAGGCGCTCGACCTCCGCCGCCAGCTCGCTCGCCATCACCTGCTGCTTTGAGGTCTGCACTACCTGCTCGTAGCTCGCGGTTTCCCCCGTGACAGCCTGGTACGTCGCCGTCATGGCCGCCTCGTTCCGGCTCTCGACAAAAAGGTTGTTCACCCGTATGAGAAAGTCGTAGCCCGACGTTCCGGCCACGGGCCACGACACCCGCAGTGTCTCGCCTGGCTCGAGGATCTTCTCCACGACCGTGTACGCGCCGCCCGTCGCTACGGCCAAGTCGGTCAAGTACTTCTCCGGGTCGCGGAGACCGTCCACATGATCGACTCGGAGCCCATCGACGGTGCCCTCTTTCACCAGCTCCACGATCAGCCGGTGAGTCCGCGCGAACACCTCTGGATCCTCGACCCGAACCCCGATCAACGACTCGATGTTGAAGAACCGGCGGTAGTCGAGCTCCTCGCTCGCCGTGCGCCAATAGGCCAGCCGGTAGTTCTGCCGCCGCAACAACGCGTCCAGGCGGTCCGGGTCGGCATTGAGGGCTTCGATCTCATCGTCCAACGCTGCAGCGACCCAGCCGTCCGCCCGCAACAGCTCCTCGAGCTGGCCTCGCAACGCCTGATGTTGCTCGTGACGCTCGTTGACGGCCGCTTCGTCGGTCAATCTCGACGTCGGCAGCGCCCCGTACCCCTCCGCTATCCGCCCGAGCGCCTCCGAGCCCGCCCGGCGCGCCGCCGCGGCGAGCAGCTCGTCCAGGCTTCGAGGGGACACGGGTAGCTCCATGTCGCGATAGCGCACAGTCACAGCGGCGCCGGCGCGCGCCAGGACCAGTTCGCCAGCCTCCAGCACCCGCCCGTAGTGGTCGCCCAACACAGGGACCAGCACCGTGTGCGCCGCGGACCGGTCGCCTCCTTCCCAGTCGATGTCGAACACCGCGGCATACCGGCTCGCCGGCCCGTTTTCCAAAACGTCCCACCACCAACGGTTCGTGGCATCGGTGGCCATATGGTTCGGGACGATGTCGAGCACCTGCCCCAGTCCCGCCGCCCGCAATGCCCCCACCATGCCTGCATAGGCGGGACCGCCGCCGAGGTCGTCGTTCAGCCGCTCAGGGTCTACGACGTCGTAGCCGTGGGTGCTACGCGGGGCAGCCTGCAGGTAGGGCGAGCAGTAAAGATGGCTCACACCCAGCTCGGCCAAGTACCCGGCGATGCCTGCCACGTCAGAGAAACCGAACTCTTTCGACAGCTGCACCCGGTACGTCGATCGCAAGACCACGAACCTAGCCCTACCCCGGTTACCGTAGGCACAAGGATCCAGGCGCAAAGGAGCGGCATGACCGAAGATGGCAATCGCAGAGCCGTGCGCACGGACAAGGCTCCCGCGCCGGCATTTTCGTACTCTCAGGGCATCGTGTCCGGGGGTTTACTGTTCGTGTCCGGTCAGGTCCCCATCGACCCTGTCACCAAAGCGGTGCCCGAGGGTTTCGGGGACCAGGTCAGACAGACATTGGACAACGTTGCCGCCATCGCCGAAGCGGCCGGCGGTCGCCTAGCCGATGCCGTCCGGGTGGGCGTTTACCTGGCCAACCTTGACGACTTCGATGAAATGGACGCGGCCTACCGGGAGTACTTCGAGGCCCATTGCCGGCGCGCACCACCGTGGGTGTTGCGATCCGCGGTTTTGCCGTCGAGGTCGACGCTGTCATCGCGCTCCGGGGTGACCGGGGAGTGCCCCTGTCACCGTGACTTTGCCGGAGGCGAGTGCGGCCCAGGCAAATGTTGTGCTCAACGACCTCTCCCTCCCCGCGATGGTGCTGAAGGAAACCGCTCTTGAGAACAACCTGGCGGTGATGGCCCGTTATTCAGCGGAAAATGGGTTCCTGCTGGCGCCGCACGGCAAGACGACGATGGCACCCGAGCTCTTCCGCCGCCAGCTCGCAGCTGGCGCTTGGGGTATCACGGTGGCAAACACGGACCAGGCTGCCGTTGCCTTTCGTTCGGGTGCCGCCCGGGTACTGGTGGCAAACCAGGTCGTCGGACGCGCTGCGGGACGGGCTGTGGTCGACCAGCTGGACCAAGGCGCGCGCGAGCTCTACTGCCTAGTGGACTCTGTGCCTGGAGTTGAACTGCTGAGCGCCAACCTCGAGGGTGCCGGTCTCCATGACCGCATCGGGGTCTTTATCGAGTTGGGGGTGCGCGGCCGTCGAACAGGAGTGCGTAGCTCTGACCAAGCGCTGGCCGTCGCCCAGGCTGTGGCCGCTAGCCCCCAGCTCCTACTGGTCGGTACCGAAGGTTTCGAGGGCCTCTTGGCCTCCGACCGGTCTCCAGCCGCGTTGGAGACGGTCGACCGGTACCTCGATGACCTGCGCTCTCTCACCGTCCTGTTGGCGAAGGAACACGCCTTCCCGGGCCCTGGCCCAGTACTGGTGTCGGCCGGGGGTAGCAGGTACTTCGACAGGGTCGCCCAGGTGCTCGGGAGTGGACGTTACGAAGGCCTCGAGGTCCGGCTCGTCGTGCGCTCCGGTTGCTACCTCGTGCACGACCATGGCACCTACGCAGGGGCGTCACCGCTCGTACCCGGCGCCTGGGGCGGTGGGTCGCTTGTACCCGCGCTCGAGGTGTGGGCAGAGGTCCTCTCCGTGCCCGAAACCGGGCACGTCATCGTCGGGATGGGCAAGCGCGATGTCCCCTACGACATCGGTCTTCCCATCCCGCTCCACCTCGTCCGGGGCTACGACGGGCGCCTGGAGCCGTTTGCCGGTGGGGATTTGACCCGACTGGATGACCAGCACGGCTACCTCCAGGTCCGTCCTGGACAGGCGCCGGTAGCACCCGGTGACCGGATCGGTTTCGGGATATCGCACCCGTGCACGGCCTTCGACAAATGGCGGGAAGTCCTCCTCGTGAACGACGATTACGAGGTCCTGGACCACATCGCCACCTTCTTCCATTGAGCGCCGCGCCGGTCGGTGTAGGCCCGTCCCGGGACGGGCGACCAACGTTCGACCTCCTGGTCGAGGGCGGAGAGCTGGCGGGCCCGGGACGGGCCGCTCCGGTCGTTACGACGTGGCCGTGAAGGACGGGCGAGTCGCTGTCCGTTGCGCCCGATATACCCCGCCATCTTGCCGCTGCAGTCGTCGACGCCCGCGGTTGCATCGTCGTCCCCGGGCTGGTCGACTTGCACACTCATCTCTTTTTCGGGGGCACGTACTGGGGAGTAGACCCGACCCCCGTCGCCTGGCGCACAGGCGTGACGAGCTGGGTGGACGCGGGCTCAGCCGGCGCCTACAACATCGCCGCGCTGCGCCGGCTTAGTGCCGGGCTCGCCCCTTTGCAGACGCGCGCTTTTGTCAATATCAGTGCTATCGGGCTCGTGGCGGACACGGGTGAAGCCCGCCGGCGGGACCTGTGCGACCCCGGGCGGTGCGCGGCCGCGGCAGAGGAGCACAGTGATTTCGTTATCGGCGTCAAGTGCCGGCTCGACCGTTTTGCCACCGGCGAAATGGGCTTGGAGCCCCTTCGCCTGGCTCTCCAAGCCGCCGCAGTCGCCGGCCTGCCGGTAATGGCCCACATCGGAGCCGGGCCGCCCGATATCGACGATGTACTTGACATGTTGCGACCCGGAGACCTCGTCACACACTGCGCCACGGGCCAAAGCATGTCACTGATAAACGAAAGGGACAGCCTTCGCGCTAGCGCGCTCCGTGCGCGGGAACGTGGTGTCCTGTTCGATGTTGGCCATGGCTCGGGTGGTTTTTCGTTTACCGTGGCCGAGTCCATGCTCGCTGCGGGTGCCCCACCGGACATCATCTCATCGGACCTGCACCAAAGGAGCCTGATGGGGCCGGGTTTCGACCTCCCTACGTGCATGTCAAAGTTCCTCGCCATCGGAATGTCGTTAGCAGATGTCGTGCGAGCCGCAACTACCACGCCGGCTGGTGTCGTGGGAGGCAGGTCTGATGAGCGCGCCGGCTCGCTCGCCGTGGGCGAGCCGGCCGACATCGCCATCTTTGAGCTCGAGGTGGGTGATTTTGCCCTTTATGACAGCTATCTTGAGCGTCGCCGAGCCGACCGTTTTTTCGTGAACCGCGCGTACGGTCGTCGCCGGCGTGCCGCTGCCCGCAGTGGACGCGGCCCCTCCCGCCCACTGGACCGAGCTCACGCCGGCCCAAAGGGCGCTGCTCGCAAGTAGTGCCGCCGGGGCCCGGCGCCCTTGGGCAACGATCCTCACCGAGCCTGGTAATTTCCTGCGCCTCCCTATAGGGGAGCCGCCCAAAATGCGACGAGATTAAGCACGCGAGATGGTCCTGGCGCATCTCACGCCAGGGCAGACCCAATGAGGTCGAGCGCATCAGCGCGGTATGCCGCTACCTTTGGGGCCCCGGTCAGCGACCCGCTGGCATAGGCCAGGCTGGCAATCGTTGGGTCAATAAAAGACAACCGTGACCCATTTCCGACGACGACGCCCACCAGGCGCCCCACCAGTTCTGTCACCGTGTGCTGGCGCGTGGTCAGGTAACGGAGAGCATCGTCGCCGCAGAGCTCAACCAGCGAGGCCTCGTCCAGCGCTTGACCGCCTGCGCCATCAAAAACCTGCTCCAACGAGCGACGAACACGAGCGGCCAGCCGGCGTGCGTCTAGTCCTTCCCCCTCCGCCCGCTGTAGGCACCACCGGCAGAAACAGAGCCCGAGCGCGAACAGCGCAGCCGCACCATACGGCTCCAGGAGGCGCTCATGGTGATGCCCGTGATTTATGCCGTGGAAATGTAGAGATTCGAGGCGTACCGTCTCGACGGGGAAGCTCGAGATCTCCTCGACCAGCAGTTCGGCAAAGCGTTGCGCGTCCGGATTAGAGGGACAAAGTGTCCCCGCGATTTCATCGCCAAAACAATTGACCTGGAGGGCCGGCATTCCCCGACGGCCCTCGTCATGATGGAACATCACGGCCCACGCCGCCACCCCCATTTGGCGCGGGCCGGCAGCGGCAAGGAGTTCTTCGAGCACATCACGGCAGTCGGCCGCCGGGCTAGCGCTCGGTTGTATGGCTTCGCCTGAATACCGCGCCATCGCCGGACGGTAGAAAACCCCGGGCGACAGTGTGGCGACCCTGCGCACAGGGTTGTGAGGGTAGATGTCGCTGACGGCATGGTATTTCGCGGCCACCGTGACCGACCCGACTCCAGCCCGCTCTGCGACGTTGTCCAGCACCGTCTCTGGGCCCTCGTCAAGGACGTCGGTGGCGAGGCAGTAGACCGAGTGCCGCACCTATTTGACACCGCCCGCAGTGAGCCCTCGTACGACGAAGCGTTCGATGGCGGCGAAGATCACGTTGTTAGGGTGCCCCGCCGTCGCCGGGCCCGAGAGGGAGACCGGGGCGCTGGGCGGGCGAGGGGGGCTCCTCGTGCACCGGCCGGGAGCCGACGCTAACGACCCGCCAGCGGCCGGTGTGGACGGTCTGAACGCGCCGGGCGAGCCGGTGGCCGGCGGCGCGGATGACGAGGTGGCGCACCGGGCCGATCATGAGGGCCAAGCCGAGGGCGTCTCCGATGAACCCTGGCACGCATATCAGGGCCCCGCCGATGAGGATGACCAGCCCGTCGAGAAGCTCCTTGGTGGGCATCTCCCCTCGACCCAGCCGCTCCTGGGTGTGCGCAAGCACACCCAGGCCGACCCGCCGGACTACGAAGGGGCCGAGAGCGCTGACGACGATAAGAAGCGCTAGCGCCCACAGGAAGCCGATCTGGTGGGCAACGAGCACGAAGACGACGATCTCGGCGGCAATAAACAGAAGTGCGCCAAGAAAGATCACACCGCAGGTTAACGGTTCGCAGGGCCAATCCGTGAGCGAGTGCCTCGGCTGGCGCACCAGCCTCCCCAGTTCCATACCGGAGGAAGTGGTAGTTCATGTGGGTGGTCCGGGCCCGGTCCGAAAGAAAGCGCTAACGTGCGCCGAAGCTACTGAATTCATAGGGAGGATCCATGAGCGAAGACGAAGGTCCCGCCGTACCCGGGACCCCGCCCCCACCGGCCACCCCGGCCGGCCCACCCCCGGGCGCCCCATTCGGCGGCCCGCCACCCTCGGGCCCTGCGTCGGCGCCTGCGCCACCCGCCTTCAGCGTGCAGTTGCCACCTTCAATAGACGTCCAGGCGCTATCCAAGACGCCTTGGGTCCTCGGATCGGCCGCCATCCTGATGGGGCTGGTCCTGTACTGGGCGGGGTCGGTCCTCTCGGCGTTCCAGCACGACGTCGGCTATGACGCCCGCCAACGGATCATCCACTTACTCGGGCCGGGCGGCGCCCCCTGGGCTGTCGCCGTGCTCCTGGCGGTGGCGCTGCTGGTCCTGGGGAGCTCGGCGGAGGCGAAGCGGGCGCCTATGGCCAACTTCCTCTACCAGCTGCTCCTACTCTTCGCGGCACTCATCACGGTGGCTTCGGTCTTGAACGCGGTGATCGACCTCACCTACATCGGCGACAGTTTTGATGCGTCGATCTACGGCTTCCTGGAGTACCTGGCCGGGGCACCCATCGCTGGAGCCGCGGCACTTTGGGCCTGGCGTGCCAACCCCATGGCGCTGCCGGGGCAGAAGCCGAAATAGGCGCCTTAAGGCCACCCACCAAACCCTCGCGCAGCGCCCATCGCCCCTGGGTCCTTCGCGTCCATCAGGAGCTCAGGAAGCCGCCCGATTGGTGCTCCCACAGCCGCCGATAGGTACCGGCGGTCCCCGCCAGCAGGAGTTCGCGATGAGTTCCTGTCTCGACCACACGGCCGCCGGCGATGACGATGATGCGGTCGAGGTGGGCGATGGTGGAGAGGCGGTGGGCGACCACCAGCGCAGTCGAGGCGGCCATCAGGCGCCACAACGCGTCCTGTACATAACGCTCCGATTCGGAGTCGAGCGAGCTGGTGGCTTCGTCGAGGATCAGTACTGGCGCGCCCTTGAGCATGGCCTGGGCGATGGCCACCCGCTGACGTTGGCCACCCGATAGCTTGAGGCCACGTTCGCCCACGACCGTCTGGTAGCCCTCGGGTAGCTCGCACACGAACTCGTCTACGTGGGCCCCCATCGACACCTGACGGACGAGGTCGATGTCGACCGAGCCGGCCTGCCCGTACCAAATGTTCTCTGCGATGGTGCGGTGGAGCATTTGGGGGTCCTGGGGGACGTAAGACACGGCCCGTCGCACGCTGGCCTGGGTGCAAGTGGCGATGTCCTGCCCATCCACCAGGATCCGCCCACCGTCGACTTCCATGAGCCGCAGCACCAACCGGGTGATCGTCGATTTGCCTCCCCCTGACGGGCCAACGATGCCCACGTGCTCACCGGGCTGGAGCTCGAGGTTGAAGTTAGTGAGGAGAGGTTGCCTGGGACGGTAGGAAAAATTGACCGCCTCGAAGCGCACCGATCCGGCGGTGACCAGCAGCTGGGTGGCACCTGGCGTGTCCACCACCTCGGGAGGGGTGCTGACCAGCGCCACGAGCTTGGAGGCGCGGCCGAGGCCCCGCGACAGGTTGCGCACCTGCATGAAGCTCTCTATGAGCTGGGCCGAGACCTGTGAGGCATAGAACAGGACCAGGTAGACGACCCCGGCATGGATGTCGCCGCGGACGGCGAGCAACACCCCGACGAACAGCGAGGCCCACGTCATGAGGCCGACGGTCCCGCTCATCCACACCCGGGTGATCATGAACACGCGCCGGCCGCGCAAGTCGGCTCGCACGGAGGTATTGAGGAGGTCGTGGAGCCTGGCCGACTCGGCCTCCTCGCCCGCCCCCACGAGGACCGTCGAGACATTGCGGATCACGTCCGAAGCGGTTCCCTCGGCTCGGGAATGGGCCTTGGAGAAATTGCGAGAGGCCTCGGTGACAGGTCCCGACCGTTTGACCACCACCGCGACGAAGGCGACCGTGAGCACGATCAGCACCACCGCCACCGGCCAGGCATAGAAACCCAGGACCGCAATGGCACACAGGACCACGACGACGATGCGCAGTATGCCCCAGTGCAGGTTGTCGAGGCCGTCCACGAAGGCCCACGAGAACGAGCTCAGCGACGACGCAACCTCACCCGAGGAGTGGTCGACGTGCCAGCGGTAGCCAAGCGCCAAAAGCCGTTCAAAACTGCGGTGGATGCCGTTGGCGAAGGTGCGCAGAGAACCCTCCCACTGCAGCCAACCGCTGAAACGAAAGAACACCTGGCCCACAACGATCAGCACGCCATAGGCGAAAATTAGGGTGCCAAAGCGCGGCCACAGCCGAGTGTGCGGCCCGAGGAGGGCAATACGGTCGAGCACCTCCGCGAAGACCAAAGGGGTTGCCACGTCGGTGATGATCACGCCCAGCACGAGAAACCCTGCACCGGCCAAGAGGAACCGGCCGTAGGGGCGCGCTCAGTTCGACGCAGTAGCGGAGGGTGTCGCGTGTCGACGCGGACTCGCCCTCGAACTCGTCCATCCCACTCCTCTACTCCCCGGCAGCGTCCCTGGTGCCGACTACCCGAGCAGGGACGGTCAGCCCGGGAGGAGGCCGCCTCTGCCCGACCAGTCTGCCCGTCCTAAGGCCCATGCGGCCAGCGATTTAGCCTTTCGACAGCCTGCTCGTAGAGGTGGTCGTGGTGCCGTCCACGGCGCCGAGGCACCGCGATGCTGTTCAGTCGGTGGGCGCCCCGAAGGTCAGTCGGTGGGCACCCCGAAGGCGAACGCCTGGGTGAGGCTGATCAGGTTGCCCGAGTCGTCTCGCAATGTCGCCTCGATCCCGTAGGGCCGCCAACTGACCAAGGTCAAGCTGTTCGGCGTAGCGCAGGTCCATAAGGTCACGGGCGCTGCGCAGGTAGGAGACCCGTTCAACATTGCTCACCCGATGCACGGTACCGGTCAGGCGCGCACCTCCCGAGCCCGGAGCATGGGAACGGGATCGGCTGCCCTCCCGTCCACCCGAGCTTCAGGATCCTGTCGATGCCTGCTCCAGCAACGAGGAGAACAGCTCATAGGCACGAGTTACGCCGGCACTGTCGCCCGATGCCAGGAGATCGAGGAGCAGATTGCGAGTCACCGCTACGCTGGCCGTATGTGCGGTCGCACGACCTCTACCACGCCGCGGGACACGCTCGCCCGATTGCTCGACGTCGAGCAGATGGAGGCTCCCGAGCTGCCGTTCAGCTGGAACGTCGCACCGACCCAGTCCATTTACGCCGTGGCGACCAGTTCGGGTGGCGCCCGCAAGCTGCGGGCACTGCGCTGGGGCCTAGTCCCGAGCTGGGCCAAGGATGCGAGGACCGGCGCCAGCTTGATCAATGCTCGGTCGGAAACGCTGACAAACAGGCCGGCTTTCAGCTCTCTCATCAGCACCCGTCGGGCATTGGTGCCCGTCTCTGGCTTCTATGAGTGGCGCGCACCCCAGGCGGGCGGCCCTGGCATCAAACAGCCCTTCTACTTCCGCCGAGCCGATGAGCAGCCCCTCGTATTCGCTGGGCTGTGGGATCTCTGGCGAGACGCCGAAGGTCGCCCGCTCCGCAGCTGCACGATTATCACAACGATGGCTAACAAAACAATGGCCACCGTGCATCACCGGATGCCAGTTGTTCTCCCGAAGGGTGCTTGGGACGAGTGGCTTCGCCCGGGACCTCTAGCTCGTACCCGGCTCGACGAGCTGCTGGCGCCCGCACCTGACCACCTTTTGGACGCTTACCCCGTGAGCAGTGCCGTGAACAGCGCGCGCAACGACGGTCCCGAGCTGATAACCGCTGCAGCTCCCGGCTCGTGAGCGGGCCGGCGGCGGGTGCCAACGTCAGGGCCGGCTCATGAGCACGGTTCCCGAGCCTGGATCTCCCTGTCCCTATGAGGGTAACTCGGGTCCCCGATCGGGTCTCCGATCGGGTTCCCGGGTCGGGCTCCCGCCCCCGTCGGCTAGCCGCATTGCGGCAGCCCGGCTCATCGGCTCTTCAGGAACCTGAAGTAGAAGGCCCCGAATACCAGGACAATTCCGACGTTTACTATCAGCCGCTCCCAGATCTGGTGCCTGAAGAACAGGACGTCCACGCCGACCACGACCGCCACCATCGCGAGCACGTAAAGCAGCACGGCCTGTCTTCCCATCGTTCCTACTCTATGCGCCGGCCCGCGCATCTAACGCCCGCGCGACTCCCTCTGTATGCAAAACCGGGACGTGGAACCCACTTCCCTCACGCCTGACGGAACGAGGAGGGAAGCGGGTCACCACGCTGGCCCGTCGCACACAGAGCCCGCAGGCGAGCATTACACTTGGCTTTTTGCTACCCAAGTGCCATCTACGGACCGAAACGCGCGTCACGCAACAAAACTTGTCACTGGAACGGGTGCGAGTGCCCTCCGGGGCCCCGGCGTGGGAAGACTGGCCGTCCATTAACCACCATGCCGACGGAAAATCGGGAATCAGTGCGACAGACCTTGCTCCAAAGCGCACTCGTACAGCGTCCCTGGCCGACCAGCCACATCAGTCGGTCCGACGGGCACAAAGCCGGCCTTCTCGAGCACTCTCTGCGAGGCGACGTTCTCGCTGTCGGTCTTCGCCTTGAGCGTCCTCAAACCATACTGCTCGACGGCCAGTCCGCATAGCTTTCGCAACGTCGAGGTCGCGACACCGCGACCTGCCACGTGCTCGGCAACCCGGTAGCCGACCTCGGCAGTTCCGTCCTCGAGGTTGTACAAGTTGAAGCGCCCTACGACCGCCCCATCCCCGTCGAGGAGCACATGAAAGACGAACATCCCAGCGTCCTGCTCAGCCAAAAGCCCGCGGTGCCGCTCCGCGAATTGCTCAAAGAACTCATCGCCGCGATCGGTGATCGATGCGGCGAAGTACGCCCGGTTCACCACCTCAAAAGAAAGGACCGCGGCGGCGTGATCGCTCCGAAGACGCTGCAACTCAAGCACCGACCGAGCGTATCTCCAGCATCACCAAGCCAGTAGCACCAACTGTCGGGGCTCCACCGGTAATGCTCCGCGAGCCCGACAACGAGGTTCGACGGGCTAGAGCTGCAAAACCGGCCGAGAGGCACCGTCTTGGTATTTCGATGGACAGGAGTTCCACCGGCTGTCAAAGTGCGCAGATGGTTCACAACATTGCTCTCGTCCTAGGTGGTGGTGGGGCTGCCGGAAATGCGTGGGAGATCGGCATCATCGCCGGCCTCGCTGAAGCTGGACTCGATATGACAGAGACTGCCGATTTGGTGGTCGGCACCTCAGCCGGAGCCACCGCTGCAGCGCAACTGCGCAGCGGTATACCGGCGGCCGAACTGTTGGCCTCGGTGCTATCCCCGCCGGTTCGACCGGTCGGACAGAACCGGGAGCGGCCGCCGTCCCTGCCGATGGCCACGGTGTTCGAGCGGATGAGGGCCATCGGCGCCGCCGCCACCTCGGCAGCCGATCTACAGCGTGCGATGGGCGCGTTCGGGCTGGAGAGCGACTCCATACTCGAGCCCGGGGCGGGACAGCGGCGCGCCATGGTGGCCGCCAGGTTGCCAAGCCCTGAATGGCCGGACAGACCGATGATCGTGGTGGCCATCGACGCGCATACCGGCGAGTTGGCTGCGTTCGACCGCGATTCCAGCGTCGACCTGGTGGACGCGGTCACCGCGAGCACCGCGTTACCCGGTCTGGTCCCCACCGTCAGCATCAACGGCGGGCGCTACATCGACGGCGGCGTGCGCTCCGCCGACAACGCCGACCTTGCCTTGGGCTATGCGAACGTCGTGGTGGTTTCGCCGTTGGGTGGACGGAGCCAGGCACCACCGGAGACAGGCCAGTTCGAGGGCCTGCGCAGACCGCCGGAATGGGGCACGGACCTGGGAAGCCAGGTCGAGGCCCTGCGCAATCAGGGCAGTCACGTCGAGGTGATCACACCGGATGCCGGTTCCCGAGCCGCAATGGGCACGAACCAGATGGATCCGGCAACGCGCATCCCCGCCGCCCGTGCCGGTTTCGCGCAAGGCAAGCAGGAAGCGGCCCGCATCACGTTCCTCTGACGATTGCACCCCGACGCCCAGCGCTACACGGTCTTCTGCGAAGAGCCCCAAAATATGAGGGGGCCCGTCGAAGGGCTGGAACGGCGACAGCGGTACGGGAGAGCGGGCGATTTAGTCGCCTTCGGCTTCGCCGTCCTACTTCACTTGGAAAGCCGTCAGCTTGAGGCCGACTTCCTCCCAATACTGCCGAGGATCCTTCTCGGCCACCTCGGCCATTGCCATGATGGCGTTGACGAGCGTCCACGTTTGAGTCATGAGCACGGCCCGTATCGTCACCCTCTGCACCTTGCCGAGCTCGGCAAGGACTTCGCCGAACAAGTCCTCGCTCCCATCCACCTGTGCGGCGAGAGCCGCTGTGATCATGCTCATGACAAGCCCACGGGCTTCCGGGAACGTCTTCCGCAGGATCTCTATCTGCTCGTCGTCCATTGAGCGCAACGATATATCGGCGGGGTGGGTATGACAGAAATGGCCCTGACCTGTCGAAGCGTTTGTGACACCAGCAGGCACGGGACCGCGCCAGGCGGACGAAACCGGGGCGGCGGCCAGCGCGAGAGTGCCACGACCAAGACCGCAACCGACGAGGGGGCCCCGGGAGCGGGCGAGCCGACGGCCAGCAGCGGCCCCGAAGTCGGGCGAGATGACTAGCTGACGGCCTTGTTCAGCAGCGCCACGAGCTGCTTCTTGTCGGCGGCGGTCAGCTTGGTAACTGCATAAGCACTCGGCCATAGGTTGCCCTCGTCGAGTTTCGCGGCCTCCTGAAAGCCGATGGTGGCGTACCGCGCCTTGAATTTAGCGGCGCTCTGGAAGAACACCACCACCTTGCCATCAGGGTTCGTGTACGCCGGCATTCCGTACCACGTCTTTGGCGCCAGAGAGGTGTGCTCTTTGACCAGGTGGTGGAGCGTTTCTGCTAACTCCTTGTCCGAACCGGACATCTCCGAGATCGCGGCAATGCATGCGGCCTCCAGGTCGGCGCCCGCCTTTGCGGCCTTCGCTTCGGCCACCGCCGCCCTCATCGCGGCTCTTTCCTCTTTGCTGAAGCTCGCGCTCATCCCATTCTCCCTTTCATTCAACCCGTATGCCCCGAAGGCGCCTGTCAGCCACCGGAGCTGGCGCCTCTCCCCTGGCCCCGGCCTCGGCTGCTACCCGCCTCGGGCGATCCTGTGCTTGCTGATCTGACTTCACATAGTGGGCCGTAATCTCTCTTATTCGAACTGCCCTGACCTGCGGGAGCGGCTGCGTGGGCTTGCGTAATCCCTTCCCGGTGATGACAGAAGGGGCACCGGCGCACGTCTCCAGTTACTAGCTCCCCCGCAGCTTGCTCAGTGTCGAGGCACCGGAGCTGGCGTCCTCCTTTTGGTCGTTGGTATCACACTCACGGTACTTATCATTTCGGTCGGGTCACCTCGATGCTCTGGGAGATCTCCGGTGCCGCGTTGTAATCGGTGTTGCCCGCCTCGTTCGCCTCGATAACACATGTCCCGGCGGCGTCGAAGACCACGGTGTTCGCGTCAGCTGAGAGCGCACAAACCGAAGACGAGCTCGGCGGGACCGAGAAGACTACCGGCTCCTCGGAGGCGCCGATCGTCGTCTTGGGCTCGTAGCTGTCGCCGACTCGGTGGTCGAGCGGGAAAGTGATGAACCAGATGGCCTGGTTAGCCCGGCCGACGACGAAGGAGAGCTGCACTGATGCCGGTGCGTACGTGGCGCTCCCCGCCTCGGTGGCGTCGATCACGCATAGCCCGGTCCCGATGAAGTGCACCGTTTTCCCGTTCGGCTCAAGGGCGCAGACTGCCGTGGCCCCCGGGTCGATGGACAAGACGACCGGGTTGTGCGAAGCGCCGCGGCGGGCGTGCACCCTGTAGTAGCCGCCATAGACGGCGTGACGAGATGGGTGGGAGAAGACGATCGTCTGCGGCAGCTCGACCGTGTAGGTGATCGATGCCGTGCCGGTCTGGCGGTCCTCGCTCGTGCCTGTAACGGTGTAGGTGAAGGTTCCGAGGGTAGAGGTCATGAGGGCGCCCGGGCTCGTCGAGCCGTTGCTGTCGAGGCAGGAGGAGAGCCCCGGGCCGTAGGTCCCCTCGGTGCAACTGAAGATCGTTGGCACGACCTGGCCAACAGCGTAGGTCTGGTGATCGGTTGGTGAGCTGATCGATGCGGTCGGCGGCGATGCGAAGGCGAGACTGAAAACGGTACCTGTCAGTTCCGACAGAGGAGGGCTCGTCACGTATTCGCCCGTCTGTAGGTCGATCTGGTTGTTCAACGTGAAGGTGAAACATCCGTTCGAGTATGTCGTTCCGGGGGGGGCACCTATCACGGGTTCCCACGATCCGGAGCCGTCAAGGGCCTGTTGGTCCCACCAGTAAAGAGCTGTCCCGTCCACCACGTCGCAATCGGTGATGGTGAGGCTCGTGAAAGTGTTGCCCGAGGAGACAGATACATCGACGGCGTAGTAGCCCGCGCCGCCAACGGCTGCGAGGCCGGGTGCCCCGTCGGGGTCAGAGGCGTACTCACCGACCGTCACGGTGCCCGTGCCCCCGTTCCCGGTAGCCGTGAGCAGATCGTCGGTGGTCGTCGCTGAACCAGGACCGGAGCCTTCGTTTTCGAGTGGCGCAAGTTGGTACGTGATCGTTAAGGGGGTGTAACTCTCGGGCTCGATCGTGCACACGGAGGCGTTACAAGTCCCGTCGATGGCGCTGCTGTCGCTCACGCTCACGTTCGCCACCCCGTAGCCCGGGGGTGGGGTGAGTGTGACGACATCGGGGCCATCCGGGGAGTCGGTCACCTGGCACTCCCCCGGGTCGCTCGTATCGTTCCCGTTGTCACCGGTCGTACAGGTGGAGTTGGAGAGACTAACCGCACCGGAAAGCGTGGAAACAGAACTCGAGTCGCAGTTGTTTACGTAGCTCCCAGGCCCGCACGGCCCGCTGACGTACTCGCCCGGCGGCTGGGTGATGTCCACCACAGCCCCGGAGACCGGTGCCGAGGTCCCTGAGAACTCGGCCTGCACGGTAAGCAGGGCACCCTCGACCGGGACGCAAGGCAGCCCGTCGTAGGTGCACGGCGGGTTCACCACGTTGATGGACGGCGAGTAAGCGGGGGCGAACCCGTCGTAGGTGACCTTGAAGACCCCGGGGGAGGTGGTCACGGCGTTGGCAGTCACGCCGATGGTGTCCCCGCTGGTGTAGTCGAGGGTCAACGCCGTCGACGGCGCTGGCAGGGTGGAGAACGAGACGCTCGGTTGGCTCCCCCCGGTTGGTACGAAGAGCGGTTCGGCCGTCCCGTTGCTCCAGACGGAGTCGATCCCGTAGTCCGTCCCTCCACCGACGTAGAGGTCGACGCCACCGTTCGGATCGGTGGGCAGCGGCACCGACGGCCAGACGAGCTCGATCCCGGTCATGACCGGGGCCACGAAGGTCTCGTCCACAGGGCCAAGCGACATGCCCTGAGTATCGGTCGCGCTTACCACGAGGGTATTGCCGGGGGAACCCGTGTCGCAGTAGCCATTAGAGCAAGTGATGTCGAACACCGCCGTGGCGTCGCCCTCCGTGTTTATTGTCAACACCACCGCGCCATTTAGGCCGGGGGTGGACGTCACGGTTTCCGACGGCACCCCGGCTTGCCAAGATAGAGCTTCCCCGTCTGTGCTGAGGGTGCTGAGGTTGCTGTCGCCGTCGCTGATGTCGAGAGAGATCGTGTCGTCCTCGCTCAGGCAGTCCGGGCCTGCCGGCGTGACCGTCACGTCGAACGTACCCACACCGGTGCTCGAAAGGAGCGCCAGGTTGGCGCTCGAAAGGGGCGCCGGGTTGGGGTTGAGCGAGATCGAGGAGGTAGTGCAGCCGCCGACGGTGAATTCAGCTGTGCCCGGGAGGGAGGAGCCGTTCAGGTCGGGGTCGCCGCCATAGGTGGCACTGGCGGTGTAGGGGCCGCCGACCGGGAGGACGGAGTTGTTGGCGCTGGAAATGGAACACTGCCCCGAGCCGCCGGTGGCGTCCGGCGTGAGTATGGCTGAGCAGAGGGAGGTAGTCCCGGCGGTGACCTCAACGCTCTCCCCGGTGAAGGGGATCGGCTCACTGTTCCCGGTGAGGACTGCGACGGTAAAGACCGTCGACGATTCGTCTCCGTAATCGACGCTCACTTGGGAAACAGTGAGGCCAGTGGTGGTGCTGTCAGGGGTAACACTGAAAGGCGTTGTCCCGGCGCTGGGAGAGGGCGACAGGTCGGGGTCGCCGCCGTAGGTGGCGCTGGCGGTGTAGGAGCCGACCGGGAGGACGGAGTTGTTGGCGCTGGAAATGGAACACTGCCCCGAGCCGCCGGTGGCGTCCGGCGTGAGTGTGGCTGAGCAGAGGGAGGTAGTCCCAGCGGTGACCTCAACGCTCTCCCCGGTGAAGGGGATCGGCTCACTGTTCCCGGTGAGGACTGTGACGGTAAAGACCGTCGACGACTCGTCGCCATAGACGGCGGTCACCGAGCTGTCACTGAGCGTCGTGGTCGTTGTGGTCGTTGTGGTCGTTGTGGTCGTTGTGGTCGTTGTGGTCGTTGTGGTCGTCGGAGGGGGTACCGTGCCACTCTGATAGAGCCACGTGTCGTCATCGATCGGGATACCCGCCGCGCTGACGCCCCCGAACAGCACCACGCCTTCGCTGGTGTCCGGCGCCGGCGTGGTGTAGTACGCCATCGCCGCCTGCTGGCGGCCCCCCGGGCTCGGCGTCGAGGACTGCAGCGTCCAGGCGCCGTCGCTCCACGTCCAGGTGTCGCTCAGGTAAGTTGGGGCGCCGGCCTCCTCGCCGCCGAACAGCACGATCTCAGACGCCATCGGGTCGGTGGCCATTGCCGCGCCGGAACGAGCCGCCGGGCTGCTGCCCGTCAGCGTCGGCTCCGACCAGGTCCCGTCGCTGTAGGTCCAGGTGTCGCCGAGGTAGCCGCTGCTCCCATCGCCGCCGAACAGTACGGCCTGCTGCGTCCCCGGCGTCGGGTCGGTGGCCAGCGCCGCGCTGTAGCGGGGGGACGGGACGGTGCCCGGGCAGTCGGTGGGACAGCCGGCGCCGGTATCGACCTCGCTCCAGGTGTCACTGGTACCGTTCCAGGTCCAGGTGTCGTTGAGGGGGCTGCTGCTCCCCTCGCCGCCGAACAGCACCAACGTGGAGCCTCCCGGGTCGTAGGCCATCGCCGCGTCGTAGCGGGGGGACGGGACGGTGCCCGGGCAGGCGGTGGGACAGCCGGGGCCGGTATCGACCGCGCTCCAGGTGTCAGTGGTGGTGTTCCAGATCCAGGTGTCGTTGAGCGGGACGCCGCTGCTGTTGTCGCCGCCGAATAGGACCAAGGTGTTGCTCGCCGCGTCATAGGCCATCGACGCGCCGACACGCTCCACGGGGGGGGCGGCCATAGTGCCCGGAGGCGCGAGCACCCAGGTGGTGCCGTTCCAAACCCAGGTGTCGTCGAGGGGGCCGCTGCTCCCCTCGCCGCCGAACATCACCGTCTGACCGCTCTCCGTGTCGTAGGCCATCGCCGCGCCATAGCGGGCCGTCGGGCTGGTCGTCGGGGACTGCAACGACCAAGTCGGCGCGTCCGCGCCCGCGGGCAGGCCGGCCGCTGCTAGGGACACTGCTGCCAGCGCCGTCGCTGCCGCCACCCTGAGGGCCCGGTATCGGGTCGACCGCCGCATCCTGCCCGCTGCCCCCTGGGCAGGCTGTCGTCCCTCGAGAGCGACCACGAACAGATATTTCGCCCTACCGACAAGTCCCCGCATGGTCCCCCCTACCTTGTTGCTAGCGACAGTGCTGTCCCTGAACCGCGTCTTCGCTACCCGTCCGGTGCTGCTCCACGCGGCGTGTGCCATCAACTGGGCTGAACGACGGTGACTTTTCGCGCCGTTCCCCGTCCAGAGGAATAATGACTTCAATTTCCCCAAGCTGTGGCGCGACGTTTGTCCTTTATTGGGCATCGTTCTCTCCGTATTGGCGTTCGTCTAGACTTTCTTTAACCTTGTCCGGGCGAAACTCGTCAATTGCGCCCATAAAGCCGATCCAGCCTTCGAACTTCGCCTCGGTACCCCCGCCGACCGGCCCGATCACCCCGGCCAACGGGTCCCAGCGGTCGATCGCGACCCTCAGCACGACGTTGGGCCTATGCCCACTCTCAAGGGCGGCGTTGGTGAGGTCGACCGTGGGCCTTTCCTCCGGGCGTTGGGGCAACATGGCTGTATCTTCATCACTCGAAAGACTGCGAACAGGGGGGGTGGCCCCCCTATTTAGTGGCACGCTCGGGGCACTTCGGTCCTCTGCCGGTGGGTAGGGCGAGTTAAAATCCCGAGTGTGGCCCTACGCGAGCGCGACACGGTCGTCGGCGCGCTGCGCCTCGGTTTGGCGAATGCTGCTGAGGGCCGCGGCTCGGCCCACTTCGTGGTTGGCGAAGCTGGCCTCGGCAAGACCAGCCTGGTCCGCCTGCTCCAAGCCGAAAGCCCAATTCGGGTGGGGCTGGGTGAAGCCGTTGAGGCCGAGGCGGCGCTCCCGTTCGGGTTGTTGTCCAACGCCTTCAAGGCTCTGGACGGCTTCGACGAGCTCGGCGTTCTCGCGGGCTTGTCGTCGGCGGAGGCTAGGGCGGCGTTCTACTACCGTACCGGTCAGTGGATGGAAAGGGCAGCAGCCGACGCCCCGCTGCTGCTCCTCCTCGACGACCTTCACTGGGCCGACCCCGATTCGCTCGGCCTGCTTGGGTTCCTCTGCCGCAGGTTGGCCGAGTGGGCAGTGGCGGTAGTTGCCACCATGCGACCTTGGCCGAACGAGGCCCGGGGGTTGGCGGAAGCCCTAAGCTTCCAGGGACGCGCCACTACCTCTGACCTGCAGCCGCTCGGACGGGGTGCAGCTTCCGCAGTCCTGGCTGAGGCTGCCGGTCGGGAGCTTTCCCGGACCGAGGTAGACCACGCTTTGGGAGCGTGCGCCGGGAACCCGTTCTTGTTGGTGCAGTCCGGCATTGTCCTAGGGCCGCGGCCGGACACGGCGGCCGCAGCTTCGGGGCCCGGTAACCGCTTGCTGGTTTCACGCTTCGGCGGCCTGCCCTCGGACGTGCTCCACGTCGCCCAAGTAGCCAGCGTGGTCGGGATCCGCTTCCGGCCGTCACTGGTGTCCACCGTCGCCGGCGTAGGCCAAAGCGACACCGAGCGATCGGTGCGGGCCCTGGTCGGTGCCGGCTTGGCCCGGGGACTGGGCGACGGTCAAGTCGAGTTCGTCCACCCCTTGTTCGCGAGGGCTCTTTACGACGACCTCCCTGAAACCACCCGTGCTCAGTTGCACGGCGTGGTCATGCGAGCCCTCTTGGCCACAGGTGCCGACCCCGCGCTGAGCGCCGCCCACGCGCGAGCCAGTCATCTAGTCGGTGACCCTGACACAATCGCCGTGTTGGAGGCTGCCGGGAGAGCTGCGCTCTCCGTTGGCGGCGTAAACAGCGCGTTAGTGGACCTGCGGGCCGCTGCGGACATGGCCGGCAGCAACGCCTCGGGACCGTTGCTCCTCACTTTGGCGGACACCGAGCTGTCTGCTGGGAACATCGAGCGAGCCGAGCTGCTGTGCGACCAGCTGATGTCGGCCTCCTCCGAACCTATCGTGCGCTCACAGGTGCTCACCCTCCTTGGGCGCGCCGCCCTGGCCACGGGCCGGCCGGATCAGTTCGAGACGCGGTTCCAAGCCGCGGCCGAAGCGGCACATGACTACCCCGCGCTTGAGCTTGCCGTTCTTGGCGAAGCCGTCTCCGCCACTTCAACTTTCACAGGCCCTCGAAGTGTCCTGTCCTGGGCTGATCAGGCGAGGCGGCTCCTTGACGACCATCCCGGGATGGACCGGGTTGCTATCGACACGGGGTGGGCGGTTGCTGCGTGCATGAACGGCGACCCCAGCGGAGTAGGCCTCGTGCTCAATTACCTGGCTGACGGTCGTCTCGCCGCGGCCATGGCTGACAGCCCACCGATGCTGGCGGTATGGACAGCCGTCGCCGCCCACGCCATCGCGATGTCGACCGAACGCTTTGCCGAATCGGAGCAAGCTTTCGGCTCCGGGTGGTCTCTGGCGCAGCGAGCCGGCTCCCCGCAGATGATCATTTTCATGGGCGTCAGCTACGCCGATCCCCAGTGCCGACAGGGACGCTTGGCCGAAGCCCGCGAACTGATCAACTCAATGGAGGAGGCCACTATTGGTTTTGAGGCTGGCGTGTCAGCCGTCCTCTCGCTACCAAAAGCCGTACTCGCCTTAGAGACCGGCGATAACTCTGGTGCGGCGGCGCAATGTGAGCTTCTAGGCGGAACGCTACTGCGGGATTTTCCAGGGTATTACCCGGTCCAGCGGATCTGGTTGTGGAAAGTTCAGGCGGAGATGGCACTCGACGCCGGGCGTACCGGCGAGGCAACCGCGGCGTGGATGCCATTCGAGACCTCGCCCAAAAAGCCGGTGTCGTTGAACCCTGCGTGGTGCCCTGGGCCGATACCGCGATGTCCGCATATGTTCGTGCGGGGCGCTTTGATGACGTTGAGAGTCTGGCCCTTCATCTGGAAACGGTGTCGCTGGGTTGGCCTTGCCGCTGGCCCCGTTCGGTCGCCGAAATGTGCCGGGCTGCCCTGGCCGAGGCCAGCAAAGAGCACGAGAAAGCCGAGGACCATCATCGCCGGGCAGTGGCTCTCCTCGACGAAGTCGAGCTCCCACTGGCTCGTGTGCGAGCTCTGGTCAACTACGGAGTGTTCCTGCGGCGTAGCGCGCGACCGGCCAAAGCACGAGCTCCACTCGGCCGGGCGCTCGAGCTGGCTCGGGCGTGCGGCGCCGCCCGCCTGGAGGCCCAAGCGCTCGCCGAGCTGCACGCTAGCGGCGGCCGTCGCGGTAAAGGGCAGGGCTCGGAGCTCTCTCATCAAGAGAGACGAACTGCCGCCCTCGCCGCCGGGGGCGCGACGAACGCCGAGATCGCCGCTGCCCTCGGTGTGTCACCCAAAACCGTCGAACATTACCTGACCGCTATATATGCCAAGCTTGGCGTTCGCTCCCGCCGCCAACTCCCCCGCTGATGGTCTTGTGGACGACCCACGCACCCTCAACGCGCCGCTCGCTGCCAGGTCTCTAGTGCCCCGAGAGCGCGTTCCCGACAGACGTGGGCCACCGGAGGCTGATACGCCCCGGGATCGGTGACTGCTCCCCCACGTAGAACCTCACACCCGGCCTGAGTGGGGAGGTCCCGACCGCAGAGACCTCTTTCAGTTCCTCATAGCGGGCCTCCCACGTCGGCACGGCCGCCTTGAAGGTCATCTGGCTGGCTTCGATGCGGACTCCCTCCGGGAACAGGTCAACGACGCCCAGGCACCCCTGTTCCCGATGACGTAGTCGTAACCTCCCCGGGGCCGGCCCAGCCGATAGCCACCAAGGATCATCCGTATAGGAGGACCATTTTCGCCGAGACGGCCAGCGCGCCTATCGCCTGGGAGTGGTTCGATGCTCTGTTCATCGGACATAGGGATGGCTCGTCTTGATTGGACCAGTGTCTCACACCTCGGCCGTCGAGCCGTCGGCCTACTGGCCGAAGGTGTAGCGCAGGTTGGCGTTGATCAGCTGGTTGAGCCGCTTCTACAGGCCGCCCTTCGACCTTCTTTTTGCCGTGCCCAAGTTCGAAACGGCGATGTGGTGGGCGCTAGAGGACTCGAACCTCCGACCTCAGCCGTGTGAAGGCTGCGCTCTAACCACCTGAGCCAAGCGCCCTAGTTTTTCCGCTGCTGACCTGTTTACATGCCGCCGATGCCTGCGAGACCATCCTCTCACAGCGCTGCAACAGCGTATAACCCTACGAGCTTGTCCTCAGCCCCCCTCGGTGTTGACGATCAGCACGCTACAGGGGCAGTGATGGGACACTTTGTTGGGAACACTTCCGAGCACAAAGCGTGTGACGCCGCTCATTCCCCGGTTCCCCACCACGACGAGGTCGGCGTCGACCTCCTCGGCAATCTTGATGAGCGCATCTGCTGCGTCGCTACTTCCCGGAGCGTGGAATTCAACTGGCACGCCGAGCCGCTCGCCCTGAGCGACAGTCCGCTCCCTGATGGCCTCCACGTCCTGCCGCAACCTGTCGACTTCGACCTGAGTCGAGACCGCGTCATGAAACCCAGCAGCGACGGCGGGGTGGATGGCGTGGACCGCATGCACGGTGGCCCCAGCCATCCTCGCCAAGTCAAACGCCTCGTTGACAGCCACGGTTGCGCGGCTCGAACCATCTGTGCCTACAACAATCGCCTTGTACGGCATAGCCACCCGCTCCCCCTGAACCCGAATGTACTCGTCTCCGAGAAATGTACTACCGCCCCGACCTGCCGCAAAGCGGGAACTTCACCAGATCGACGGACTCTGGCTTCGGGCCCGGCCGGCCCCCAGTTCGGCTCGGCAAACTGTAGGGAGCGCTGCGGAGCTCGCCGGACTACCTAAGGTATGAGGTTTACCGGCTCTCAGGAAGGGCTAAAGGGGGATAGCGCCATGCCCGGCATGGACACTGGCCTGAGCACAAACAACCCCGCCGTCGTCTCGGCCTTCCAGTCGGCATTGCTCCGCCAGGGACTCGTGGTCCTTTTGATCGTGGCTCTCGTTGCCGTTGCCTGGAGCCTCCAACGTTCTGCGCAGCTTCGGCAAGCCAAGGCGACCCTGCCGGGCACCCCTAACGGGTTGGCGGTCTTAGCAGCCTTTGACAAGCAAGAAGGGCTCGCGGGAGTTCCCAACTGGCGCTATCTCACCGGGTCGCTCCCCCTGCTACGGCATGTCTGGGCTTCCTAGGGGATACAGGTCGTCAACCTCCCCGGCGGTTCGATGGTCGGGCACAGCGAGTTCGCCTACGTCAAATCGACGCCACCGGCCGCACCCGCTACATCTTGGACACCGACCCTGGGCCCGGAACGGAGGCCACGCGCTCTTCGTTTGCCGTGGTGCTGGCCAATACCATTAAGAACGTCCTCGGTGCACGGTGACCCACAAGCGGGGCCCCAGAGGTGCTTCATTCTCCCGGTCTGGAGCCATGGCACCAGGCCTGAGTAGTTACCCTTAATCTCTCTGCTGAAGCGTTGGTTTTCCCCGCGAGCACTGCTATTGCACCTGGCCGTGGTGATCGTGGCCCCCGCATGCGCGCTGGCCGGCTGGTGGCAAGCGACCAGGGCCTTGGCTGGCAACGGCCTCAGCTGGGTCTATTCCGTCGAATGGCCTATTTTTGCCCTCATCGCCATCGCCGGCTGGTGGCAGCTGGTCCACGAGGACCCGGAGGCCTACAAAGAGCGCAAGAGCCGCCCTGCCGGTGGCGCACACGAGAGGGTCGCCAACCCGACGGACGCGGCCGGCTTGCCACAGGCCCGACCAGACATCACGGTTGAGCGGGCCACCGCACGCCTGGCGACAATGTTCGCCATCCTCGTGGGGTCAGAGTTCCTGCTGGGGATCATGACGTTGTTCTCGGTACCCGTGAGCCGTCCAAGTGGTGGGTTGCCCGCCAAAGGCGAGATCGTCTTCTTGGCCCATGCCATCTTCGGCTTCCTGCTGGCATTGGCAGCCATAGCGCTGGCCGTCCGCCTGAGGGCGGCGTCGCGGGCTGCACGAATATCCGCCTGGATGGGGTTCATCGGCGTGGCGGTCGCCGGCGTCGGCGGGCTGCTCACCGACCCCCGGTCGCTTGTCAGGTTCACAGGGATGGCACTGATGTTCGTGGGCGCCGTCATTGCGGGTTTCGGTTACCTGGTCCCGCTGCTGCTCGGCTCTCTTCGATCGGCGCCGTCACCTCCGGCGGGCGACCTGTCGAGCTCCATTCCCGTCAGCGGTACCGGATGAGCCCCGCTGTAGCCAAAAGCGTGGCTTAGGTTGTTTCGAGCGCCCAAGCATGTGTTTGTATAGGGACCGGATGGCAGCGGAAGACGAGTTCCCCGCAGGTGAGGACCAGTCAGGCGAGGACCAGCCAGGTGAGGGCCAGGCCGGTGGGCACCAGGCAGGTGCGGGGCACAGCAAACGCCCGGGCCAGGTGGACGATGGGCCAGCCGTCGGCAGACGGAGAGGATGGCGCTTGGCCGGTACGGCCATAGCTGTCTCGGCGCTGGTGGTAGGGGCCCTTGTCGCCTACCTGTCCCACTCGGGGACGGGGGTCGTGTATGCCCTTATCGACCGGACCGACCGCCCAGCACCGACGTTCTCCCTGCCGGAGGTGCTGGTGCCCAGCCGCCAGCTGACCCTGGCCGACTTCAGGGGCAGACCGCTCGTGCTGAACTTCTGGGCATCGTGGTGTTACCCCTGCCAGACCGAGATGCCGCTGCTCGAGTCGGCTTACCGTTCGGCGCGTGGCGCCGTGCAGTTCGTGGGCGTCGACACAGACGACAGCCGCAAGGCCGCCGCCGCCTTTCTGGCCCGGACGCACGTGAGCTACATGTCGCTCTTCATGCCCCGCCCGGGACCTGTGTCGACTTCGTACCAGCTCGAGGGCTTGCCCATCACGGTGTTCATCTCGGCGCGGGGCCGCATGCTCGGCCGCCACGTCGGCCAGCTCAACGCGGCCACCCTGCGGGCGGCGATGGACTTGGCCTTCGGGAGGCGGGCCTCCACTTAGCGCCGACTGCGCTCTCGGTCCCCCACGGCTCGGTCCGGCCATCACTCGGAGGATTAGCATCGGCGCGGTGAGGCTGACTGCTCCCGCGGGGGCACTGGGCGGTCTGGGACGAGCGCACCCAAGGCGGCGTCGACAGGCGTCTCGACGCCCTGGCTCCCGTCGGCGACCGTGACGCCAGCCTGGCGCGTCCTGTCTGTCGACCACCGGGACCCGGTGGCTCCATTCGAGGATGTGGTCCGGCTGATCGACCTCGCCGGGTCGGCGACGACGGCCGCCTATGGGCGATCGGACGTGGTCGAAGCCCTTGGGGAGCACCAGCCCTCGTCAGTGGCCTTGTCGTCCGGCGGGGTCCTCGTCGGGGTAGCCGTAGCTCGGGTTTGCGGCCCCGACGCCCACTTGCTCGTCCTTGCCCTCCACCCCGAATGGCGCAACCAGGGCATCGGGTCAGCTCTTCTGAAGGCCCTGGACCAGGAGATCGTCCATCACGGAGGCCGTCGCCTGCTGGCGGTCATGCACCCCGGTCAGGTGGGGGAGGCGGCGCTGGCCAATCAGGGATTTGCCCGCGAACCGGCTCTTGACCTGTACGTCAGGGCCGTATCCATCGTCCCCGAGGAGCTCGCCATTCTCGAGCGCTACGGCGGGTCCGTACCGGGCCCGGCCCTCTGGGAGGCCATGAAGGGGTTCTCGTCGACAAGAGACCTGATCGAGCGTCGGGTCCTGGCCCCGCTTGCCCGCCAAGAACTGGCCCAGACCGTCGGGCTGGTCCCTCCGTCGACCGTGCTACTGTTCGGGCCCCCCGGGACGGGCAAGACGTCGTTTGCCCGGGCGATTGCGTCCCGCCTGTCGTGGGGCTTCGTCGAGCTTCACCCTTCTCTTCTTGGGAGCGGGATGGACGGGGCGGTGGCGATCCGCCAGGCCTTGGCCGAGCTTGCCGCCGTGGACCGGTTGGTTTGCTTCATAGACGAGGCCGACGAGATCGTCGCCGACCGCATTGAGCGGCCTGAGAACCAGGCCATTGTGAACGAGCTGCTCAAGTCGATGCCTGTGTTCAAGTCCAGACCGGAGCGGCTGATGATTATGGCCACTAATTCTGTGGCCGCCATAGATGCTGCCATGCTCCGGCCGGGCCGCTTCGACCTCATCATCCCCATCGGCGCGCCCGACGAGGCCGGGCGAGCAGAACTAGCCGCAGACATCCTGCCCGCCAGCGACCCGGGCGAAGTGGCCGCCCGGACCGCGGGCTTCACGCCGGCCGATTTCGCTCTGGTGGCCCAGCGCAGCGCTCAATTGGCTTTCGACCGCGCAGTTGCTGGTGGCGACCCGAAGGTAGAAGGGACTGATGTCCTGACCGCGGTGGCTTCGACCAAACCTTCGGTGAGCCATGAGGCCACGGAACGCTTCGAAATGGAGGCCCGGCAGTTCGCCCGTTTGTGACCAGTCTCTCCAGGAGAAAAATCGTTTGCTCATCGGATGGTGCTTGACGTCGCCGCGGCTACTTCCTATTGTCTGTCGGTACCGGTTAGCGCTAACTACCGGTCCCTGGCAGCGGAGCTGGCCAGAGGGAAGGGGGTGGACATGGGCAAGAGGATCGTCGTGGTAGCGACGCTCTTTTGCATCGCGGTAGGCCTGGTGGTGTTCACCGCCATGGACTACCTACGCTCAAATCCCCCGACCATCAACTTCGCCGCCGCGTACAAGCCTGGCCAGACGGTGGACCTGACGCTGCAGACGGTGGGCTCCTACGGCTCTGGGGCCCACCCGACCTGGGTGTCCTACCTCACCCAGGATCCCGACGGTAGATGGGTGCACACGACGATGTGGGACGTCCCCGCCCACACGATGATCCACGTCACGATCTTCCAGTACGACAGCGGGAGCCCGTTGCGCAACCAGTTCATCGGGCACGTATTGGGGACGGTGGGCGGCACGATGACCCTCAACGGTAAGGCCATCTCGTTGGTCAACTCGAACAATGGCAACGGCGTTGCCCACACGTTCACGATCCCGACATTGGGCATCGACGTCCCGCTGTGGGGGAACTCCTCCACCGCCAACCTCTGTAGCGCAGCCCCGTGCACGACCAAGTCCCCCCACAACGTGATCACTTTCTCTTTCATGAGCCCTGGCGTGGGCCAGTACCCCTGGCAGTGCTTCGTACCCTGCGGTCTCGGTTACCTCTACGGCAACGGCGGCCCGATGCAGAGCATCGGGTACATGGACGGATTTTTGAAGGTGGTCTGACTCATGACCAACGCCGTCACATCGCCACCACCCACCCCCGGAGCGGTCCGCGCGCCTGGCGTGCCGGACGGGCACCATCATTTCCGATCGATGATCGGGATTTGGCTCGTCCTAATGGCCGCCGGCGAACCCATCATCTATTTCGTCGTCGGTCCACACGTCCCCCCCGGGACGATGACCTCTGAGGCCCGCGGCGCTCAGTTCGACTTCTACGTGCTGCTGATGATCGCCCTGCCCGTGATCCTGGGCGTGTGGATCTACCTGGGCTACGCAATCTGGATGTGGCGGGCATCGCGCGGGGCCCCGAGCCCGTAGTGGGCCCTTACTCGTGGGGGCACCTGGGAGCCCAAGTGGGTTGGATCCTCAGCACCACAGCGATGGTGCTCGGCTTGTTCGTCTTTGGGACCTACGAGCTCGCCGCGGCGGCCGGGGCAGGCGGGGGCCAGGGCCCCAACCCGTTGTTCACGCCGGCTGCGCACAAGATCCTGCCGGTCCAGGTGATTGCCCAGCAGTGGCTGTTCACCTACCGGTACCCGACTTTCGGCGGCTTCGAGACGAACCAGCTGGTCATCCCGGCCAATACCGAGATCGCCTTCCACGTGACGTCGCTGGACGTCACCCACGATTTCTGGGCCTACCAGCTGGGGGTAAAAGCTGACGCCAACCCAGACTATGACAACATCGCCTACGCCCACACCACTAACCAGCTCGGCGATTTCACCGTTCGGTGCGACGAGCTGTGCGGGATCTGGCATGGGGCCATGTACAACACCGGCCAGGTCATGAGCGTGCCCGGCTTCACGAAATGGGCGGCTTCCAGTGAGAAGCAGTTGGCGGCAGCGACGAAGCTGCTGCCTCCGTTCGCCTGGACGTACACCCCCGATGCCAACGGGGCCGACGGCGGTTATTACCCCGACACGAACGACCCTTACAGCAACGTTGAGGTGTACGGCGCCCAAACGGTCAAGCTATGAGCACGTCCGGGGGCACCGGCCCCCGCCGTAACAGGGCCCGAACTGTTAGTGACCGAAAGTTGACGATGCCAAGATGACGATCGATAGCGAGCCCCGGGTTGGCCAGCCAAGCGCAGAGGCCGTCAGGACCACTAAGACTGGTGGCGGCACACCGTCTAAGCCGTTAGCGCCGGGCCTGCGCCCTGGACCGCCCACGTGGATGCAGCAGAGCGTGCTGACCGCAGTAGCTGGGGGGATTATCGGCTACCTCGTGGGCCACTGGCTGGGCAACCTGATTGCGAGCAATTACAGCCAAGTCCAGGGCAGTGGGCAAAACGACGTCGCTATAAGCCTGGCACTCGCGTTCATGGTCCTGGGCTGGCTCGGGGGCGTCGGCGCGCTCAATTACCCCCTAGTCAAAATAATCGGCCGGGAGCCGCTCCCCGACATCCCCAAGCAGAGCTGGACGCGCTACTTCCGCTTCACCCTGGACCACAAGGTTGTGGGCATCCAGTACCTGGTGGCTGTTTTCACCTTCTTGTTCACCGGCGGATTGCTGGCCATGGGCATCCGCACCGAACTTCTCACCCCCGCCAGCCACTTTTTGGCCCGGCACCTATATCGACATCGTTGGCGAGCACGGCACGATCATGATGATGATGGCTTCGTCGGTTGTCATCGGCCCGCTCGGTAACTACTTGGTCCCACTTATGATCGGGAGCCGCCGCACGGCGTTCCCCCGGATAGAGGCCGCCTCGCTCTGGGTGTTCTGCGCGGGGTATTTCGTGATCTTGACCGCCCTGCCCTTCGGCGGCTTCCCAACGGGCTGGACCGGTTACGCGAGCCTCCAGACCGAAGGTGCCGGAGGAATGGACTCGTACCTGATCGGCTTCGGGGTGATAGGGCTCGGCATGATCTTGGCCGGGTTCAATCTCCTGGTCACCATCATCCATTTCCGGGCGCCCGGCATGAGCTGGGGACGACTGCCAATTTTCGTATGGTCCATCTTGGCCACCGCCGCGCTGCTCACCCTGGCCACCCCGACCTTGGTGGCCGCCGGGCTGTTCGGCATCCTGGACCGCACCGCCGAGACCGCCTTCTTCGTGAACGAGCATGGCGGCAGCAGCTTCTTGTGGGAAAACCTGTTCTGGTTCTTCGGACATCCCGAGGTCTACATCATGGCCCTGCCCGGCTTCGGCATAGTCGCGGAGTTGCTGCCGGTGTTCTGCCGCAAGCCTCTTTTTGGGTACAGGGTGGCGGCCGCTGGCATGCTCGGTGTGGCCCTACTGTCGTTCTTCGTCTGGCAGCATCACCTGTTCCAAAGCGGCATCGACCCCGATATGCGCCCACTTTTCATGCTGACGACCGAACTGATCTCAATCCCGACCGGGTTCATCTATCTTGTCGGCCTGGGAACCCTGTGGAAAGCGAAGATCCGCATGGATGTGCCCATGCTCTTCGTCTTCGGTGTGTTCTTCAACTTCCTGATCGGCGGCGTCACCGGGGTGTTCCTGTCGGACGTACCCGTCGACGTCACCGTCCACGGCAGCTTCTTCGTTATGGCCCACTTCCACTACACCATCATGGGCGGGTTGATCTTTGCCTTTTTCGGAGGTGTCTATTACTGGACTCCCAAGATAACCGGACGGATTATGGACCATCGTTGGGGCAAGATCCACTTCTGGGCCATGTTCGTCTTCTTCAACTTGACCTTTTTCCCCTTGTTCATCGTGGGCCTGCTGGGCCAACCCCGCCGGGTCTTCGAGTACGCCAGCAACCTGCAGGTCTGGAACGACTTCTCCTCCGTCAACGCCTTCCTGTTGGGTGCGTCGTTCCTGATCTTCGTGGGCAACTTCGTCTGGACAATAATCATCAACCCGCGGCCATCCCCAGCTAACCCATGGGAATCCAATGGGCTCGAATGGCAGACCCCGACCCCGGTACCGTTCTACAATTTTGAACGGATCCCTGTCATCCTTGACAACCCGTACCACTACGGCGAGCCCGAGCCGGTGGCGATGGCCGATCTCGACGGTGGTTTGGTCGGGGCCGGTATTACTCACGGCACGTCCCAGCCGCCCCTCACCCTCGAGCCCAGGCCTCCGCTGTGAGCGACCGCACCCAGGCCCAAGCTACGCCTCGCCTGATCGAGACTCCCGAGGAGGTCGAGTACGAGCTGCGCGCCACCGAAGGCTCCCTGTGGACGGGCACCCGCCTGCTCATTGGGGCCGTGGCCTTCGCCTTCGCTTCGCTGGCTTTTGCATACTTCTACTTGAGGTCTTCCAACAGTGAGGGCCTGTGGCGCCTGCACGGGGAAAGCGCTCCCACGGCCCTAGGGACCGCCATATTTGCGGTGACCGTAGCCGCCGCCGCTTTGTTGTACCTGGGGAACCTCCGCCGCCGTCAGGGTGCCAACCTCGATTGGCAGGTCGCGGGATGGACGGTGGTCGTGCTGGGGTTGCTGACGGTAGCCCTCCAAATATTGGAGCTCACACGGCTCAGTTTCTACCCCGGCTCGAGCGGCTATGCCTCCTGCTTCATCGCCTGGGCGGTCATGAACATAGTGTTGCTGTTGGGCTCCATCTACTGGATCGAGACCATCCTCGCCCGGTCTGTGCGCCTGCGCCGGGCCATGGCCGAAGAGGGGGTTGCCCCTGGCGGCCTCCCCGCTGACCGGATCCACCATGCCAGCGCCGAGGGTTGCGTGGTGTTCTGGGGTTTCACCGCCTTCATCGCAACGCTATTCTGGGTCTTCTTCTACGTCATGTGAGGAGTAGCTGTGCTCGTTGCGGACGCCTATATCGACGCCCAGGTCATGACTCTCGCCATACCCTTGGGCACCTTCTGCGTAGCACTGATCCTGGGGTTCTTCGTACGGTACCGTCAGGGCTAACAGCTCGCGCGGCGCCGGCCCGGGCCAGGCGGGCGTTGTCGGCCCTGGGGCTCGCTGCTTGCGTCGTGGTAGTAGTACCCCCCCTGTCAGTCAGCGCGCACCGCTACGACTGGGCCGAAGCGCTCCAGTTCATGGTCCTGGCGTTGGTGGGCCCGGGACTGGTCGTTGCCGGGGCGCCGTGGGAAGTCCTGGGCCTCGGCCCGGTCGTGGAAAAATTGGCCGCCGCCCGCCAACGCCACCATGAACGCGCCCGCACGGTGGCGGTGGCCGTACCGGCCCTCGCTTGCATGGTTGCCTGGCGTACGCCGGACGCCGTCAACGCCTTGAGGGCCGGGGGTTGGCTGGTAGCTGTGGAGGCGGTCAGCGTCGGGATCTCCGGGGCCGCGCTGTGGCTCGAGTGCATAAGCTCGGGCGCGTTGGTGCCGCGCGGCCCGAGGCCGCAGCGGATCGCCGTCGCCGCGGTGAGCATGTGGACGATCTGGGTGCTCGCCTATTTGTTGGCGATGTCCGGTGCCGGCTGGTACCGCAGTTACCTTCATGTCCCGGGCCACGGGATCAGCCTTGCCATCGACCAGCAGGCGGCGTCCGGTCTCATGTGGGCCGTGGCCACTGCGTGTTTCGTCCCCCTCATCTTCTGGCACCTGGTGCAATGGCTCCATGCTGAAGAGGACGCCGACTACGAGTTGCGCCGTGTGGTGCGAGAAGAGCGTCGCCGCGCCTTGCCACCCCACGCGCCCCGCTGACCGGCAGTAGCGGCCGCCGCATTTGACGCGGGCGCGCCATTCGAACAGGGGTGGCCCCCCTACCGGGGCGATGCGATCGCGGGCGGCTGGGCCAGGTGCAGGCCCGCTAAATGGGTACCCAGCAGCTCGTCGACGGATTGAAGCTCGCCGAGCGCCTCGGCGCGGTCGTTCCCGAGCACCCGGACGTCCGCGGTCAGGTCTTGGCGAGCTTTTAGGTCAGTCGGCGTGGTTTCAAGTACCTGGATCTCCTCTATAGCGGCGAGCGCGTCCGAAGTCGCCCAGAGGGTCACTGCGCTCACCATTTGGCCCAGGTCGTTGCCGTAGGTGCCGCCAGGGACGTCCATCGTGGAGAGGTTGTAAATGCTGTTGTCGGTAAACGAGCAAGCGCTCTGGTCGTCATTGAGCAGGCTAGGGACCTGGCTCTGCTCGGACGGTGACAGGGACCCAGTTACGAGGTCGTTGTAGATCGTGAAGGATTCCGACAGGGCAAAACTGCACGGGCCAACGTTGCTGTTGACTTGTGACACCACGCTGGCGCTGTTGGAGATCTCGGCGGCGCGGGAATTGGACTGAGGCAGGTCGCTCACTACTATGGCCGCCACGATCACGGCCGAGACAGCAGGCACCAGGAACGATTTGCGGCGGTACCAGGGCCCGGCCTGGCCGGGGCTGGCTGAGGCCTGGCCCGGACCGAGCTGGTCCAGGGAAAGGGTGGGCCGCTGGGTAGTCGTCACCGTTGCCCACCCAGCAGGTAACGCGCCTCATCGGCTACCCCCGCCGCCCACTTCGTTTCGGTCGGCACAGACAGGGTGTACACGCCGGAGCGGGTCTCGTTGGCAAACGGGGTGGCCCGGTCGCGTACTCGGCCCGACGTGTCGATAAAGTACATGACTTCGTTGTGGGAAACCGTCCCGGTGGATCTTTGGATCTCGACGGCCACACCGTAAGACCTCCATACCGAGTCCAGCTGGCCGAGCGATCCGGTGAGGAACTGCCATGTGGGCACGGCTCTAAGGCTTCCTGTTCCGGCGGGGCCACCCGCGCTCACACTCAAGTCGAGCGGGTCGGTGTTGACGGTTACGAAACTCACGCGTGCCGCGTCGGCGCCCAAGTCCGCGTACGCCCGCGACAACTCGGCTTCCATCACGGGGCAGATGTCGTCGCACGCCGAATCGAAAAACGTTATCACCACGACCCGTCCCCGAAAACCTGCCAGGGATGTCAGCCGGCCCTGCTTGTCCACCAGCGAAAAGCCCGGTGCCGCCATCACGGTGAGCTTTTGCAGGCCCATAAGGGCGGACTGGGAGGCCGGCAATTGCGGCCCGACCGTCCCGGTGGGGTGGTCGGCCCGCCCAGCTCCGGCCACCGAGAACGGTGGAGGGTAGTCGCCGATCGTGGTGACAACGCCGGCCGCCGCCGAACCGCCAGCCGTACCTGGGAATGCTCGATCGAGCGCCGCACCTCCCAGGGCCAGCAGGGCGACGCAGGCCAGCGCGATCACGATGAAGGACCGGGGCACCTTGGTCGGGCCAGCTGCGAGAGCGGCGGCCCGGTCGGGCCGCTCTCGTACTAGTGCGGCATCCGCTCGGCCCGGTCCCCCGTCGACCTCGTCCTCCCCAGCTCCGGCGGACTGGCCTGGAGGGGACGGTGCGTCTTCAGTCACCGGCCGGCCTGCGCACCGTCGCGCCAACGTGCAATACCCGGTCCGCCAGCCGTCCGGCACCACCCTCTTCGGCCATGGCTCGGCGAATGAGGACTACGAGGGCTGGGTAGGCCCAGAAGTCGCCGCATACCCACAAGATCGCGGCGCCAAGCTGTTGGCTTGCGAAAGGTGACATCTGGATGCCGGCCAGGTGGTCATAGACGGGGTACAGCGAATGGTTGGTGAACAGGCTCAGGGACATGGCCAGCAGGATCATGACGACGTTGGTGCCCAGGATGGCCGCGATCTGCGAACCCGTCGTGAGCTTGGGTTTGACCGGGTACGACGGCACGATCTGCATCCAGAAGAGCACGCCCGTGACGAAAAAGCTTGAATGCATCAGCCAGATGTGCACCATCTGGTTCCTTTCGGCCAGGTCGAACAGAGCCGGCACGTGCCAAATGACCATCGCCACGTTGAACAGCAATACGGCCACCCACCCGCCGGTCAGGGCCCGGGCCAACGCCCGCAGCGGCCTGGCCCAGGCGCCCAGGAGGACGCTCCTCATGACCCGGCGCCTTATCCCTACCGGCAGGCCGTGGACCAGGGGCAGCCACGGAGCGCCCGCGACGATGAGGGCAGGGGCAAAGAACATGATCAGGATGTGCTCGATCATGTGGACGAAGAAGTAGTAATCGGCCCAGTAATCGATAGGAGAATCGACCGCCAGCAACAACACGGCCAGCCCCCCGTAGAAAAATATCGAACGGCGGCGGCGGGCGCGGGCCCGTTCGGGCCGGGAGCGGCGGGCCAGGTTGTGCAGCCCGATCTCATGGAGCAGGACGACAACGCCTACCAACAGCAGAAAGGGATCGTACGACCAGTTGTTGGTGACATATGACAAGGCGTTCCCCCCTGGTCCCGTGCCGTGCTCCAACCGGTAAGCCAGCTCCGGTGAGCCGGCTCCCGTGAATGGAGACTACGCCAACACTCTTCAACTTGCCCAGGGCGGGCTGGGCTCGCCTGTACGAGCTGGCAAAGCCCGGACGGCTCGCCGAAGCGCTACCGTGGAGGGGTGCCCGAGCACGACCCTGAAGAGATGGCTCCTGACGCCCTGGCGAGCGACGCGGATGGTGCCGCGGCGAAGCACGAGGAGGGGCTCGCCGAGGGCGAGTTGTTCGACGACGACAGTCTCGAGGATGACGAGGCCGACGAGTACGTCGACGAACTGGGCCGACGCCACGTCCGCCGAGCCGCTCCGGAGGGTACCGAAGAGCTCCTCGAGAACGAGGCACCGAGGCGTACGGGTCTGCCAGATAGCGTTGAACGCTGGCGGCAGCGGAGCGCAACTGGGGCCGTCCTGACGGCGTTCGCCTTCGGCCTTCAGCAGGCACTGGAAACCGAGAAGAAGGAACCGGCGATCATCATGGTGACCTCCGGCGAACCTCCGACGGATCTCCCGGTCGAAGCGCAGCTCGAGCAGCTCGGGCCGCGCCAGAGCTCGGTGAAGGTCCGGACCTGGCTATTGCCCGGCGCCGCCACTGATCAGGGCGAAGAGCCTGGCCATACGTCGACCGGGGACGGCCCGGATGGCGAGGCAGGCGAGGAGTGAGCCTTCTGCGGCGAGGATTCTCCCGCGCCGGCAACTGACGAAGACACGATCGACGAGGACGGCGGCGGCGAGGTAACAACCGTCGATGTGAAATCCCACGCCGTGCCAGAGGCCAGCTCGGGCACCTCGGCAAAAGACATTGAGCGTAAGCAAAAAGAGCTTGTGCGCAAACAGAAAGCTGCCGACCACGCGTCGTACCAGCAACTTCGCAGGGAAGCCTCTAAGGCAACTTCAGCTCTTCAGGATCCTGAGCCGCGCCGGGCCCTTTACATAGCCGCCGTCATGGTCGGGCTGGCGGCCTTGTCGTACTTCGGGAAGGACATTTACCCGAAAGTGTCGACAGTGCACGGCAAATCCGTCACTCACTGGCTACCCATTACCCACCCCGAGACGGCGATCATCGTGTTCCTGGTCAGCGTTGCGGCTGCGGCCAGCATCTACTGGAAGCGCCGGTACGTCACGGCCGGCACTTTCTTCCTCGCCGGGGTGCTGGGTGTCGACACACCGTTCCCGACAGGTCTAACCGACCTGGAGTACCTGATCTTTGCGGCTGGGGCGGGTTACGGCGTCTGGGTGATCGCGTTCAGGATGAACAAGCAAAAAAAGGAGTGGATATCCGCCCACTCCCCCAAGGCCAGCCGCAGCACCTCGACCAGCGCGGCCACCGGGACCAGCAGGCCGTCTCAGCGCAAACGGTCAGGGGGTGGCCAGGCTGCCGCCCCAGCAGCGCGAACGCGCAAGGCCAAGCCCGACGCACCGGTCGTGACCGCAACGGGACGGGCCTTGCCGGCGAGCAACTCTCGCTACACGAGGCCGCAAAGCAAATCGCGCGCGTCTCAGCGGCGTTCCTAGCACCACGACGAGCAAGGCACTCACCTGTTCGCGCCGATGACCGGGCCAGGCCGGGTACCTGAACAGCCAGGGCCTACGTGGTAAACACGGGGGATGCTCCGAGAGGCACTTGCGGGCCGGCGGATCGCGATCACCGGCGCAACGGGCTTCCTCGGCACCGCACTAACGGAGCGGGTACTGCGGAGCCTGCCCGACACGGAGGTCGTATTGGTCGTGCGGCCGGGCCGGCGTGGGGCCAGAGACCGCGTTGAAAGAGACGTCCTGCGCAATGACTGCTTCCAGCGGCTCCGGCGCGAGCTCGGCGAAGGTTTTGACGAGGAAACCTCCCGGCGCATCCTCCCGGTCGCCGGTGACGTCACCGTTGACGGTCTCGGCCTCGACGACGCTGGCCGAGAACTGCTCTCCACCTGTTCGACGGTGGTGCATTCGGCCGCCACGGTCAGCTTCGATGCGCCACTCGACGCCGCGGTAGAAGTCAACCTGCTCGGCCCGTCCCGGGTCGCATCGGTGCTGCGACAGGGGTCGCCCCTCCCTCACCTCATCGCGGTTTCAACGGCGTACGTCGCGGGGGGTAGGCGCGGCCCGGCCCCGGAGGCCCTGCTGTCCGAGACGCCCTTTTCGTCCAGGGTCCCGTGGCGGGGAGAGGTCGAGGCAGCCAGGCGTGCTCGCTCGGACGCCGAGGCCGCCAGCCGTGACCCCAAACAGCTCGCTCGGCTTCGGTCCGCCGCCCGTGCCGAACTGGGTGCGGCCGGAGTCCCTCTCCTAGCCGAACGGACCGAGAAGTTGCGGGTCGACTGGGCCGAGGACCATATGGTCGCCCTCGGCAAGGCCCGGGCGCAGGGGCTCGGTTGGCCAGATGCCTATGCGTACTCGAAGGCCCTGGGTGAATGGGCTCTTCTCGAGAGCCGCGGCGACCTGCCGGTGACAGTGGTGCGTCCGTCCATCATCGAGGCCGCCCTTTCTGAACCCCATCCTGGCTGGATAAGGGGCTTCCGGATGGCTGACCCGGTAATCATCAGCTATGCCCGCGGCCTGCTCAAGGAGTTCCCCGGCATCCCCGAAGGGATCATCGACGTCATCCCGGTAGACCTCGTGGTGGCTGCCATCCTGGCGGTAGCCGCCCGGGGACCGCTCGAAAGTCCCGACGTCGTCCACGCCGCCTCGGGCGCCCGCAACCCGCTCCGCTACGGCCAGCTCGTCAACCTGGTGCGTGAATGGTTCTCGGAGCACCCGCTCGCTGACGACAAAGGTCAGCCGATCGAGGTCCCGGAGTGGTCGTTCCCGGGTCGGCGCCGAGTACAGAACCAGCTCCGGCAGGCCACCCGGGCGTTGCGGGGCACTGAGCGCGCCCTAGAGGCCCTGCCGCTCCGGGGCGGTCAGGCGGATCTGGCAGCCCGGATCGAAGAGCGCCGCGAGGAGGCGGAGCGGGCCCTCGGCTACGTGGAGCTGTACGGCTCCTACACCGAGACCGAAGCCGTCTTCCAGGTCGACCGCCTCCTCGAGGTCAACAACCTGCTCCCCCCGACTGAGCAACAGCAGTTCTGCCTCGACCCAGCCGTGGTGGAGTGGCCCCGCTACTGCCACGACGTCTACCTACCTGCAGTCGTGGCCCACGCGAGAGTGCGCCTGGCCGGGCCCCGGCGCCAACGCCAGGGGTCGAGCGGCCTATCGCGCGAAGAACGTGGCAAGCGTGCGATCCTCTCGCCCGACCGCCAGCTCGCCGTCTTCGACCTGGAGAACACCTTGGTGGCGACCAATGTCGTGGATTCCTACGCCTGGCTCGCCACGAGGCACATGGACCTGCCCGAGCGTGCTCGCTTCACGGTGCGCACCCTCCTCGAAGCGCCGCGGATGCTCGCTCTCGACATGGTCGACAGGGGCGACTTCTTGCGCTGGTTCTACCGGCGTTACCAAAACGCCGACCTCGGGGAACTTCGCGGGGAAGCCTCGGAGCTCACCAGCGACCTGCTCCTGGAGAAGTCCTTCCCGGCAGGGATAAGGCGGGTGCGCGAGCACCGCGAGCTCGGCCACCGAACGCTGCTGATCACGGGGGCGCTGGACTTCGTGCTCGAGCCGTTCCGTCCTTTGTTCGACGACGTCGTGTGCGCACACATGAACGCCACAGATGGAGAACTGACCGGCGAGCTCGAGGAGGCGCCTCCGACCGGCGAGGCGCGGGCGCTCATAATGGCTGACTACGCCAAGCAGTACGGCCTCGACCTGGCCGAATGCGTCGCCTATGCCGACTCAACGAGCGACCTGCCCATGCTGGAAGCAGCCGGGTTCCCGGTTGCGGTCAACCCCGAGACCAAGCTCGCAGCGATTGCCCGCAAGCGCGGTTGGCACGTCGAGCATTGGCCTCGCGCGCCCGGTTACAAGCGTGCGCTGCTGCCCTTCGGGCCCGTAATGAGCCAAAACAGGGCTTCCAGCGGTCTAAGGGAGTCATGAAGGCGCTTCAGGTCGAACGCTCGGTGCCGCGCTTCGCCATGGCGCGCATCGCCTCCGAGTGGAAAGCGGGTGCCGGTGGCCGCTACGGCCCGCTCCGTCTGGTGGACGTACTTCCGCCGGAGCTGCCTGGTCCAGGCTGGCACAGGCTGTTGCCACGGATGTCGGGCATCTGTGGGAGCGACCTGGCGACGGTGGACGGTCGTTCGTCGCGGTGGTTCGAGCCCATCGTGAGCTTCCCGTTCGTGCCTGGCCACGAGGTGGTGGCGGACACAGAGGACGGCCGGCGAGTCGTGATAGAGCCGGTCCTTGGCTGCGAGGCGCGAGGCATCAAGCCGATGTGCCCGGCTTGCGCCGGGGGCCGGCGGCGCCATTGCATCAACCTGACGGGTGGCCACATATCGCCTGGGCTGCAAACCGGCTACTGCAAAGACACGGGCGGCGGCTGGTCGCTCGCCTTCGTAGCCCACGAGAGCCAGCTGCACCCTGTGCCGGAGAACCTCCCCGACGAAGCGGCCGTCCTCGTCGAGCCTGCGGCCTGCGCCGTCCACGCCGCCCTCAGCCGCCTTCACGCCGGTAGCACCCAGGCTGGCGAGGACCTGACCGCCGTCGTAATCGGCGCCGGAACCCTCGGTCTTTGTGTGATCGCTGCCCTCTCGCGCTTCCGGGAAGACGTAACACGGGTCATCGCGGTCGCCAAGCACCCCCATCAACGCGAGCTGGCCAATCGCCTCGGCGCGACGTCAGTGGCCGAGCCCGGGGAACTGCGCCGGGCCGTCAGGCGCGCCACTGGGTCCTGGGCGCTCGGTTCCGGCCAGCTCTCAGGCGGCGCCCCGCTCGTGATCGACTGCGTCGGCACTGCCTCCTCGGTCGCCGACGCCCTGGCCGTGACGGCGCCCGGTGGGGATCTTGTACTTGCAGGGATGCCTGCACCAGCCCACATCGACCTCACACCCCTGTGGCAACGGGAAGTGTCGCTAACAGGCTCGTATACCTACGGCCCCGAACCTGCCATGGGTGGGCGGCACAGTTTCGACCTAGCATTCGAACTGGCTGAGGTCGCTCGGCTCGAGCGATTGCTTTCAGCGACCTACTCGCTAGATCGCGCGGCCGAGGCCATCGAGCACGCCGCTGCCGCCGGCCGCCGCGGGTCCGTGAAAGTCGCCTTCGACATGCGCCGAGAAAAGAAGAGATCGTTCGAATAATGCCTCGTCCAGGGTTCGTCCTCGAAGTCGACCGCTCCACACCCCCCGTGCTCATCTGGCACGGAGAGGGCTTCAGGCTGGAGCGGCTGCCAGCCGACCGGAGCCGCGTCGTCTACGCGCCCGAACCCCTGGCCCCGCTCCCCGACCCTGACGCTGCCATCCGGCAGGCTCTTGTCGAGCCGATGGGCGACAGTGCCCCTCTCCCCGAGCTCTTGTACGCGGGGATGCGCCTGACCATCGCATTCGATGACCTTTCCCTGCCGCTGCCACCAATGCGCAGGCCGGACAACCGCCAACGCGTGATCGAGGCGGTGCTCGAAATGGCGGCCGACGCCGGGGTGGACGACGTCGTCTTGATAGCGGCGTTGGGGCTGCACCGGCGCATGACCGATGCAGAGCTGCGCCATGCGCTGGGCGACCGCATCTTCGACGCCTTCGCACCGCACGGCACCCTCCTCCAGCACGACGCCGAGGACCCGTCCGAACTTGTCATGGTCGGCAAGACCGAAAAGGGCGAGGACGTAGAAGTGAGCCGCCGGGTTGCCGAATCGGACTTGCTCGTTTACGTGAACATAAACCTGGTCGCGATGGACGGGGGCCACAAGTCGACCTCGACAGGCCTCATGAGCTACCGCAGCGTCCGCCACCACCACAACGTCAAGACCCTCCAGCACAGCAGGTCTCTGATGGACCGTCCCAATTCCGAGCTCCACTCGTCGGCGTGGCGGATCGGGCGGTTCCTGGGCAAGCACGTGAAGGTCTTCCAGATCGAGACGACCCTCAACAACGACGCCTTCCCCTCCCAAATGGCTTTCCTGCAGAAGCGGGAATGGGAGTGGGACGTGCGCGACAGGGCGACCTTCCTGGCCACCAGCCGCGGCCTCGATGTGCTGTCGCCGGCCACAAAAAGGTCAATTTTCCATTCGATCCTGGCGCCCCAGGCGATGACGAGCGTCCAGGCCGGCGAGGTGGAGGCGGTCCACGCGTCTACGATCGAGGCTCTCCACCGCCAGCAGCTCGTCGATGTCGAAGGCCAAAGCGACGTTGTCATATTCGGGCTTCCTCACGTCGGGCCTTACAACGTCAACTCGATAATGAACCCGCTGCTCGTGATGTGCATGAGCCTCGGGTACTTTTTCAATTTCTACATCGGCAAACCCCTTGTCCGCCCAGGCGGGGTCGTCATCGTCTCGCACCCGACGCCATGGGCCTTTCACCCCGTGCACCACCCGTCGTACATCGACTTCTTCGAAGAGGTCCTGTCGGCTACGACCGACCCCCTCCAGATAGAAAAGGTCTACGAGGAACGCTTTGCCACAGACGAGTGGTACCGGCACCTCTACAGGACCAGCTATGCCTACCACGGGGTCCACCCGTTTTACATGTGGTACTGGGGCGCGCACGCCCTTGAGCACGCCGGCGCCACGATAATCGTCGGCGGCAACCGAAAAGCCGTACGGCGAATGGGTTTCAAACCAGCCACCACTCTCGCCGACGCCCTCGAGATGGCCGAGGACCAGGTCGGGCGGGACCCCACCATCACGTACTTCCGCTGCCCCCCCGTGATGCTGGCAAATGTCCATTAGCGAGGTCCGTGACCGGCTCGGAGCAGTGGGCCGGCTCGGGAGGTCCGTCCGGCCCTCCTCGTTGCGGGACCTCCCTTTCCCGCTGAGCACGCCCACCTGGCCGGCGTCGGTCCCCCGGTTGCCGAAGCGCTCAGAACTCGGCGTCGACTACGGCACCGACTGGGCCCGGCGCTACCCGGTACGCCTCGCACGGGCGGCTTGGACCGACTTCGTAACCAGGCCCCTCGTGAGCGCTGTTGCGCAACCTTCGGTTGAGGGGCTCGACCGTTTCGAAGCGGTTGTAGGGCCGGTCATATTCGCAGCTAACCACTCGAGCCACCTCGATACCCCCCTCGTGCTTTCGGTTATGCCCGAGCCCTGGCGGCACAAGATCGTGACCCTGGCTGCAGCCGATTACTTCTTCGACACGCGTTTGAAGTCCGCTTATTTTGCCTTCGCGCTCAACGCGGTCCCGATCGAACGCATAAAGGTAAATCGTGGCTCTTTAAGCCGAGCGCGCTCGCTGATCGACGACGGCTGGAACCTGCTGGTCTTCCCCGAAGGTGGCCGGAGCCCAGACGGTTGGGGCCAGTCCCACAACGGGGGTGCCGCGTGGCTCGCCGTGCGCAGCGGCCGCCCGATCGTGCCGGTCCACATCAAAGGGACGGGCCGGCTCTGGCCGCGAGGGGCCAAGCGCATCTACACGGGCGAGACGACGGTGACCTTCGGCGCACCGATAATCCCTGACCTCCCGGCCCGGGAGCTCGTCGGCCAACTGGAAAACGCCATTGCGGCTCTGGGAGATGAGGCGAACACGGACTGGTGGTCCGCCCGGCGTCGCGCCGCCAAGGGCACTACGCCTCCTCTTACCGGCCCCGATGCTTCAGCGTGGCGCAGGGCTTGGGCGCTCGGGCCGTCGCCCAAGGACAGCGCCCGGCGGCGTTCACCGGCCGACGAAAGACGCTGGCCTCCCAAGCCGTGACGCGTATTGCTGCGTCCGGGAACATTGCCTGTCGTTGGGCATTACCTGTGGCTCATTGGTGCTCGTAAAAGTACGGCCCGGTGGCTTCCTCTGGTGGCGACGAGGTTGTCCCGACCGGGACCATCCGGTTGCTCGCTGTCATCGGGACACCAGCAGGCACCGCAGTGGTGCCAGGAGCCGTTGCAGACGGCGCTAGCTGCTGTGCGGGAAGCTACCGGTTCATTTACCGCCGTCTCCCGCAGGTCGAGGTAAGGCTCGTCAATGCTTCGCGGCATGGCGCCGCCGATCATGCCACCCAAGAGCCCGGCGCCCAAGCCGATGAGCAGGCTCCAAAAGGCAGCCCAATAGCTCAGGTAATTGATCGAATAGACGGTCCCGCTAACGGTGACGGTATTGGGGATGTGGCCGATCGCAAACGTAGGTACCACGACCACGCCGACTGCTATTACGACAAGGCCCCATGTCGTAAGCCCGCTTACGCTGCCAGCGTCGAGGCCACGGGCACCCGAGCTGAGGCCGGCAATGAGGCCTGCGATGAAAATGCAAAAGATCGCGGTCCCCGCGATCCACCACGATAAGTTGCTGTAGACGACCGAGTCGTGGCTGCTGAACGACAAGGCCAGCCAGAGCGCGTCCAGCAATGAGAATGTTGCCACCCCGATAACGGTCCCTGAAAAGACGCCGCCCCAACGCACGAGTTGAGGACGCTGCGCCATTACCAGACCAGCCTCCGGGACAGCCAGATGCTTGGACATCTCCTACCTCCTTCGGGCCTCGGCCGGGCCGCCCCCGCCAAAGCGCCATACCTGAGGCCATGTTGGGCTTTGTTTTGTGCTTCTGGAGTGAAATTACCCACTGAAGCCGCGGCTCAACCCCGACCGGTCGCGCAGGGCCGCCTGCCTCCAGGTTTGCCGGCTACCCAGAGTTGACCGCGATACTGGCTCTCGTGGACCTACGCCAGCTCGCCGCCCTCATAGCGATCGCTGACCATCGCAGCTTCTCGGGTGCGGCCACTGCGCTCCACACGGTTCAGTCCAACGTCTCTGGCCACATAAAGCGCCTCGAGCGCGAGCTCGGGGTGGAGCTGGTCGACCGCCAGACGGGCCTGCTCACAGAGGAAGGCCAGGCGGTGGAGGCGCGGGCACGGGCCGTACAGGCGGAACTAGACGCTGTAGCCGCAGACCTCGCCTCGCTTCGCCAAGAGGTCGTCGGAAGCGTGCGCCTCGGGATGATCGCCACGACCGGTCGCTGGCTGGTGCTCCCGTTGCTGGACCGCCTCGCGCTCACGCACCCGAGGGTGAGGTTGGTGACGACGGAGGCCACCTCGTCGGCGCTGGGCGTGCTCCTGGCAAGCGGAGGCCTCGACTGCGCGGTCGTGAACCTGCCCCTGGCCAACCCCGACCTCAGGGTCGAGCCCCTCTTCGACGAGGACATCGTCCTGCTCATCGGCGAGTCCCACCCGCTCAGCCGGGCGGCAAAGGTACATATCGGCGACCTCGAAGGGGTCGACCTGATATTGCCGGCCCCGCACACGGGCTTCCGTGAGGAGCTGGACGAGGCAGCCCGCCACGCAGGTACGACGCTGTCCTCCAAAGCCGACATCGACGGGCTCCGCCTCCTGGCCGCCCTCACATTGCGCGGCTATGGGCCGGCGTTGGTGCCCGCCACAACGGTCCCCGAGCTGCCGGACGGCTTCCGCACGATCAGCGTGGCCGGCCTCCCGCTACGCCATGTCGGCATGGCACTGCGCAAGCGTGGACGCCCGAGCGCCCCGACACAGGCTCTCATCGCGGTCGTCGAAGACGTGGTCTCGGCAAACCTGTCATCTGAGCGCCACTTGTACAAAGCCGGCGCCTGAGGAACGGCACCTTCCGCCGCTTCGCAACTGCCTTTACCGGCCCTGGCGGTCGAGCAAGTGGCGCAGTACGTAGGGAAGGATGCCCCCGTGGCGGTAGTACTCAGCTTCAACCGGGGTATCGAGCCGCAGCACCACTCCGAACGTCTTGCCACCTGCCGTGACGGTCAGCTGTTCGGGAAGCGGAGCGGGAGAGGGACGGGCTGCCTCGAGGCCCGTGATGTCGAAGACCTCTTCGCCCGACAGGCCCAGGGACTCAGCCGACTCACCTGGGAGGTACTGCAACGGCAGCACCCCCATTCCGATCAGGTTGGAACGGTGGATGCGTTCGAAGCTCTCGGCGAGCACGGCCCCCACCCCGAGCAGCGTTGTGCCCTTCGCCGCCCAGTCGCGCGACGACCCCGAACCGTACTCCTTGCCGGCGAGCACGACGAGAGGTGTGCCCGCTGCGGCGTAACGCATGGCTGCGTCGTAGATCGTGGTGACGTCTCCGGATGGGAAGAACGTGGTGAAGCCCCCCTCGGTACCGGGCGCCAGCTGGTTACGGAGCCGGACATTGGCGAAGGTGCCGCGCACCATGACCTCGTGGTTGCCGCGGCGCGACCCGTAGGAGTTGAAATCGACAGGGGCCACACCGTGCTCTACGAGCCAAGAGCCTGCAGGGCCGTCTTTCCTGATGTTCCCGGCGGGCGAGATGTGGTCCGTCGTCACGGAACCGCCGAGCTTGGCGAGCGCTCGGGCACCGTGGATGTCGCGAAGCGGCGCCGGCTCATGCGGCATCCCGTCGAAGAACGGTGGTTGGCGGACGTAGGTTGAAGCGGTCCCCCACTCGTAGCGTTCCCCCAACGGCACATCCAGCGCTGCCCAGCGCTCGTCGCCGGCGAAGACCTCCGCATAGCTCTTTTCGAACATGTCGGCCGCGATGGCCTCACCTATCACCGCAGCAACTTCCTCGCTGCTCGGCCAGATATCGCGGCAGGTACACCGGGCGGCCATCGGTGCCGGTGCCGAGCGGCTCTCCCGTAATGTCGAAGTCCATCGAACCGGCGATCGCGTAGGCAACGACCAACGGCGGAGATGCGAGGTAGTTCATACGGACGTCGGGGTTTATCCGGCCTTCGAAATTTCGGTTACCCGACAGGACGGCGGCCACCGCGAGGCCACCCTTGGCGACGGCGTCGGAGACTCCGGGAAGAAGCGGGCCGCTGTTGCCGATGCAGGTCGTGCAGCCATAGCCAACCAGTTCAAACCCAAGTTTGTCGAGATAGGGCGTCAGCCCCGCCCGTTCGTAGTAGTCCATGACCACTTTGGACCCCGGCGCAAGCGATGTCTTGACCCATGGCTTGACCGAAAGCCCATGCTCAACGGCATGTTTTGCGACAAGTCCCGCCGCGATCATCACGTCGGGGTTGGACGTGTTCGTGCAGCTGGTTATGGCAGCGATGACGACGTCGCCGTGCCCGAGGTCAAACGCCGCGGCCCCATCGGCGGCCACCGGGGCCCGCGCCGCCAAGTCCCCCCTGGTTTCATTCCCGAGGATTTTCGGGAGGGACTCGCGGAACGCCGTCTTCGAACGGCGCAGAGGTACTCGGTCCTGCGGCCTGGCGGGGCCCGCCAGGCTGGGCTCGACGGTGGAAAGATCGAGCTCGACGCGCTGCGAGTACACGGGCTCGTTGCCCGGGTCGTGCCACAGGCCCTGCTCTTTGGCGTAGGCCTCCACGAGCTCAACCTGGTCCTCCGAGCGTCCCGTGAAACGCAGGTAGCGCAACGTTTCTTGGTCGATCGGGAATATTGCGCAGGTCGAGCCGTACTCGGGCGACATATTGCCTATCGTCGCCCGGTTGTAGAGGGCGACCTTGGGTACCCCGTCGCCATAGAACTCAACAAACTTGCCGACGACGCCGTGCTTGCGGAGCAGCTCGGTAACCGTCAGCACGAGGTCGGTTGCGGTCGAGCCCTCCGGTAGCTCGCCAGTCAATTTGAAGCCGACGACATCGGGGACCAGCATCGTGACCGGCTCGCCGAGCATCGCAGCCTCCGCCTCGATCCCGCCAACCCCCCAGCCGAGGACGCCGAGCCCGTTCACCATCGTGGTGTGGGAGTCCGTGCCAAGGAGCGTGTCGGGGTAAGCCTCACCGTCATCGGTGCGGAAGACCACCTTTGCGAGATGCTCGAGGTTGACCTGATGGCATATCCCAGTGTTCGGCGGGACGACCTTGAGCGTGCCGAAGGCCTGTTGGCCCCAGCGCAGGAACCTGTAGCGTTCTTCGTTGCGTTGGAACTCCATTTCCGAGTTGCGCGAAAAAGCGTCGGCGCGCCCCGAGACGTCTGCGATCACGGAGTGGTCGATCACGAGCTCTGCGGGCACCAGGGGCTGTACGGCGCTGGGGTCCCCGCCCAGGGCCACCATGGCATCGCGCATCGCGGCCAGGTCCGCCACAACGGGAACGCCTGTGAAGTCCTGCAATCAGGATCCTGGCCGGCGAGAACGCTATCTGGGCGCGCTGTGAGCCGGGAGCGCTGCTGCCCGAGTTTGCCCACAACCCCAGCGCCTCGATGCTCTCGGCCGTGACGCTGAGGCCGTCTTCGTGGCGGAGCAGGTTCTCCAGCATGATCTTCAGGGAGAACGGGAGACGCCCGATGTCGAGGCGCGCATCGCGTGCGAATATGTCGAGCCTGTAGACCGTGACGTCGTGGCCGCCGAGTTCCAGGCGCCCGCGAGCACCGAAGCTGTTGTTTGATGTTGCCATAGCTGCGTCTCCTGTGGTCTGTCCCGGCCCACAAGCCTACGCCGTCACTGGGCTCGGCTAGTGCTGCCTCCAGGAACGTTCGCCCCCTTTGGCTCCACAAAAACGGGAAGCGCCGCTCTAGCCGGCCCAGCGCGAAAGGGGGCGCACGTTGCCTGTCGTGGCAATAGGACGGGTAACCTCATTGCCGACATGGCCGATATACCCACCCCCGAGCCCTTCGCCGCCAACCGCTACCGGACCGCCCGCTGCGGCCAGCTCCGCCCCCGGGACATCGGCACGGAGGTCCGGCTCGCGGGTTGGGTATCCGCCAAACGCGACCACGGTGGCCTGCTCTTCGTGGACCTGCGGGACCCGGCAGGGCCCGAGGCCGATCTTCCGAGCGTTGCAGAGACGCCCGACGACCCGCAGGGGTACCTCCGGGGCGACCACCGCGCCCGGGTCGTCCAGATCGTCTCGCACCCCGCCGACGCCGCCTTCGAAACCCTCTCGCACCTCCGCCTCGAGAGCACTGTGAGCGTGGCCGGCAAGGTGGTGGCCCGGCCGCCGGCGACGGTCAACCCCAAGCTGGCCACCGGTTCGGTCGAGGTCGAAGTGGCGAGCGTCGAGGTCCTGTCTTCGTCCGACGTGCTCCCATTCCCCGTCGAGCGCGACAACGAGGTGGGCGAGGAAGCCCGCCTTACGTACCGCTACCTGGACATGCGGCGGGGGCCGCTCGTCGAGCGGCTGGCCAAAAGAGCCCGCTTCTGCCAAGCCGTGCGGGCCCACCTGACCGAGCGCGGGTTCCTGGAGGTGCAGACGCCCGTGCTGACGGTCTCGTCGCCGGAGGGCGCCCGTGACTACCTCGTGCCGAGCCGGCTCTACCCCGGCGAGTTCTACGCGCTCCCGCAGGCGCCCCAGCAGTTCAAACAGCTGCTCATGGTCGGCGGCGTCGAACGGTATTTCCAGATAGCCCCGTGCTTCAGGGACGAGGCCTCCCGCGCCGACCGGAGCCCGGGTGAGTTCTACCAGATCGACCTAGAAATGGCCTTCGCCACACAGGAGGACGTCTTCGGCGAGGTCGAACTGCTCTTTGGCAAGCTCGTCTCCTCGCTTTCGCGCAAGAGGGCGCCGGCGCCATTCCCGCGCCTTTCCTACGCCGATGCCATGGCCCGGTACGGCACCGACAAGCCCGACCTCCGCTTCGGGCTGGAGATCGTGGACGTCACCGAGGAGCTCGGAGGCCAGACGGAATTGCCGATGTTCGCCGAGGCACCATCGCGCGGCAAGGTCATCCGAGCCCTGCTGGCGCCCGGGGCAGCGGAGAAGCCGCGGAGCTGGTTCGACGCCTTCGGCGACGCCGCCAAGGGCCTCGTAACCATAGGGAGCTGGTTGCAGCTACCAGCTGACGGGAGCGAGCCCAAGGGCCCCTCTCGCGCAAGCTCACTCCCGAGGAAATGGGTACCCTGGTCGCCGCCGCAGGTGCTTCCGCCGGCGACGCCGTGCTCACTTCGGTAGGGCCGCTCCAATCGGCGAGCGTCGCTCTCGGACAGGTACGCTCCGGCCTCGGGCGGGACCTCGGGCTGGCCGACGCCGACTTGCTTGCATTTTGCTGGATAGTCGACTTCCCGATGTTCGAGCGCAGCGCGGAGACGGGCGAGTGGGAATTCTCGCACAACCCGTTCTCGATGCCCCAAGGAGGGCTCGATGCCCTGGAAAACAAGGAGCCAGGCGACATCTTGGCCTTCCAGTACGACGTCGTGTGCAACGGGGTCGAACTTTCTTCTGGCGCCGTCCGCAACCATCTGCCCGAGGTGATGGAAAAGGCGTTCGCCATCGCCGGCTACTCCCGCGACCGCCTCGAGAGCTCATTCCCGGCCTTATGGAACGCTTTTCGCTATGGGCCACCACCACACGCCGGGATTGCCCCCGGCGTGGACAGGCTCCTCATGATGCTCGAGGACCAGCCGAACATCAGGGAAGTTATCGCCTTCCCGCTCAACCAGATGGCCCGCGACCTGTTGATGGGGGCGCCTGCCGCAGCCACGCCCGCGCAGCTGGCCGAGCTTCACCTGCAAGTCGTACCGCCCAAGAAACCGTAGCCATCGCCGGTTATTTGCTGACCACCGGGGCGGCCAACCAGTGCGTGACCGTCGTGGGGCGGGCCGGGTCTGTCATCGAGCGCACGTGGTCGAGCCGGGCCTGGTCACGCGCTGTGACACGTTCGTGCTGGCGAAGGTGCTCGTCCCAGGAAACCACAACGAACTGCTCCAGGATGCGAGACGGCTCGGCGCTGTCTCGCCAGAGCCGCCAGGCGCTCGCGCCGGTGCGCCTGCCGGCTGAACCTTGTGCCCTCGAGAGCCGCCATGAGCTCGTCCTCATGACCGGCAAGCGCAAATACTCGACGGTCACCTGGACGGGCCCACCAGGTGCGTCAGGCCCGACGAGCACCGGCTGCGGCCAATCCCCGCTCGGCAGAAGCTCTTCAGGGGCGATGGGGCGGAGGCGGTAACGGAGCCCAACGACCGGGCCGAGCATCAGACCTCCGGCAGTTACGGCCATAGTCAGCGATAAACCGGCGTGCTGAGCCAGTACGCCCGCTAGCGCGCTCCCGATCGCGGTACCACCTTGGAACACGACGAGATAGAACGACATCCCACGCGTTTTGACCCATTGCGGGAGCGCCAGCTGGTACAGCGAGTTCAACGTGGACAGCGCCAGGATCCACGCTGAGCCACCGCAGGCGAGCGCCAGCGCCGCTATCGCGGTCAGGTGCACAAAGCCGAGCAGGAGTGAGACGACCGCGAGGATCGCGGAACCCGCGAACAGCAGCGCAGCTGGGCCCAAAATGCTTGCGGAGCCTCGGCAACAGGCTTGCTCCGACCACGGCACCTACGCCAACGCAGCCCAACAAAAGCCCATAGCCGCCCGAACCGAGGTGGAAGGTCCTGCGCGCGACTAGGGGCAGGACGGCCCAGATCGAGGTTGCAAAGAAAGAAAAAAGCCCAGTGCGCAGCAGCACTACCCGCAACACGGGGCTTGCTCTTACGTAGCGACCACCAGCGCGAACCGCTTCCCTCACGTGTTCGCGCGGGAGAGCCGTGGGCGGCCGCTTGCCGCGCCACCGAGCGATCACCCCGATGAGCGGTCCAAATGTCGCCGCATTGATCAAGAACAAGACCCCGGCGCTGGTGGCCGCAAGGACCGCCCCACCGATCGCTGGCCCAACCGCTCGGGCAAGGTTCTGGTTGACGGAACCCAACGAGATCGCTTGGACCCTTTCATCTGGGTCGACCAGTTCGGGTTGCAGTGTCTGCCAGGTAGGGGCCGTGAGCGCCTGGCCGATCCCCACACCGAATATCAGCGCAAGCAGAGACCACGGCGAGACAAGTTTCAGGATGGCCAGGACGCCCAGCGCCGTGGCGACCAGGAACATGTACGTCTGTGCAGCGACCAAAAACCGTCGCCTGTCAACAAGATCTCCGATTGTGCCGGCGAGGACGGCGAAAAGAAAGATCGGCACGCTCGCAGCACTTTGAACCAAGGCCACGTAGGTGGCGGAGCCGGTTAGCGTAAGCATGAGCCATTGCGCCCCGACGGTCTGCATCCAGCTGCCGACATTGCTGATGAATGCCGCGGCCGACATGGCAGCGAACATCCGGTGACGGAACGGCGCCCACGCTGAGCTCATACCTGGTCGCGCCCTTTCAGCTGCGGGGCCGCTCGTTCGCTTCGCTTACCGTCCGCGGGCACTGGCGCCTATGGGTGCGAGCGTGCCGGCGGTGCTCCGTCGACCTCGAATGTCAGCTGGTCCGCGTAGCACCACCACCAGTCCTCCCGCGGTTCGTAGGACCGGACTACCGGATGGTCACTGTGCGCCCGCCAGTGCGCGGTCGCGTGCCGGTTTGGCGAGGAGTCACAGCAGCCGACGTGGCCGCAGTGCATGCACAAACGCAGGTGTACCCAGCGGGCTCCCATGCGTAGGCAGTCCTCGCAACCTTCGCTCGAGGGCGTGACGTTTACGTCGATCGTCCCAATGTGTGTGCAAGTTCCCATCGCAGTTCCTTTCACCGGCGGCGTTCGTGCGTGCTGATTACAGCTTCGTGCCTTGCCCCGAGACCATCACTCAGCCCTCAAAACAATGTCATATCTTCTTCACATCCCGGGCGGAACATAGGCACATGAACCTACACCCCAAAACAGCAACTGCAATAGCCCTAATTGCTGCGGCAGCCATGGTCCCCGCCTTCGCCCCTGCGGTACAGGCGCAAACCGTGCTGACCCCCAGCACCGCCCAGTTCCAGCATGCCCAAGAGGCGCTGGAGCACCAGATAATCGCCCGTCAGGTCCAGCTGGCCCTGCTCGGCACCGAAGTTGCCAACGCCGCCAACGTCACCACCTCGGACCGCTCCGCGCTGGTCACCATAATCACAAACGAACAGAGCGCTTTAGCCACCGACGCCACCAACGCCGTGGCCGCCACCACCATGGCCGACCTCACAGCGGTGCGCAGCGCAGTCATCGGCGACGAGAGGGTCTACGCCGTGGTCACCGGTCAGGTTGGCCTTGTCCTGTCGGCCGATAACGAGACCGTCACGGAAGCCGGCTACACCGCCCTTGTCACCGAGCTCACTCCGCTGGTCACCGAATTGGGTTCGACGCACGCGACCGCGCTCCTCTCAGACGTCACCTCCCAGGTATCGGCCGCTTCAGCTCTGACGAGCCCCGTCTCGGCCGAGGCCCTCGCCCTTACTCCGGCCGGCTACCCGGGCAACGCGAGCGAGATCAAGACGTGGACTGTAAGTACCGGACAAGCTGCCCATGACCTGAACATCGCCAAGAACGACATCAAGGCGATCGAGGAAGTCGCCCTGGGCCTGCACAAGCTCCCCAAAGTCCACATTATCTAAGCGTTTTATAGAGAATTCGTCCGGAGCGCCCCGCCGGACGACCAACGATGCCCTCCGCCGGTCCCGGCGGGGGCATCTTCGGCGGGGGGATCTTCGGTCCCGGCGGGGGGCATCTTCGCGTCGGGTCTACCCGGGGCGCCCGGAGCGCGGCTGAGAGCCCCCCACCTTGGAGGGCGGTAGACGTTCGTCGAGCCGGGGCCCGGTGAGCAGTAGGGCCAAGCCGGCTAGTGCTACGGCGCCGACCGCGGCAAACCCGGCGACCGTGAGCGGCCTGTGCCCGTCGGCGCTGGGAGCGAGCAGCAGCAGCGCAACGACAGCCAATAGCTGGGTGGGGACCTGGATGACGAGGAACCGCCGCAGCGGCGCCACGAACACCCGCGGCTGCACCCAGCTACGCCACGGCAGCTCTAGCGCCAGCATGGCAATTACATGGAGCAGGTGAAGGCCAAGCAACATGACCAGGAACTGCCAGCTAAGCCCGGGGTGGTGGGCTAAACGGCCGGCCGCCAGGAACAGGATCAGCACCCACCCGAGGAGGTACTGCGGCGACGTCGCGGCGGCGACACTGAGCGCCACCCCGACGGCCGACCAACCGCTGAGCCCGTAGTCGACCAGGGACAGCAGCGCGCCCGCGATCGTGAAGCTCACCCGCACCACGACGGCGGGGATCCGCGCGCCGGCGAGGGGCAGGTCCGGTGGGCGCACCACCCCGGGAAGTTTCATCGCCGTCCTCCCATCGACCCAGGGCCGCGGGCCGGCCGGCTCAGCAACTGCAACCGAGCCTGGCGCGGCAGGGACGCTACGTCCTCTGGCCAACGCAGGAGCTCGACGCCGCGCGCCTGTAGGGTACGGATCCGGTCGTCGCGCTCCATCATCACGATGCGGTAAGCGATGCGCTCGTAGCGGGTCGTCCGAGCGAACCGGCCGGCCGGCAGCACGTCGACCGCGATCACCCGGTGACCGTTGACTCGCCATCGCAGCGCCAGGCGGACTGCCTCGTCGTCGAGCAGGCTGGAGAGCAGGAACACCAGCGCCCCGGGTGGCACGATCGGGGGCCGCTCATGGCGGAACCGTACGGGAGACGGCTGGGTGATCTCGATCGCCCGCAGCAGCCGCCACAAATGCCGGCTGCCCCCGGCGTGGGCAATCATCCGGCTGCGGCTGGAGAGATCCTGAAAGCCGACCCGGTCGCCGGCTTGGATATAGCCCATAGCGATCGAGCTCGCCGCTTCGCGAGCTACGTCCAGCGCGCTGATCCCCTTGGCGGCAGCGGAGTTGCGGCTCCACTCCGCCACTTGCTCGCCGACATCGTCGCGGCTGTCGAGAACGATCAGCACGGTCGCGTCAGCTAACGCGGCCGTCCGGCGGACGTAGAGGTCGCCGGCGTTCTGCCCGCGGCGCGCGGTGGCCTTCCAGTCGATGCGGCGCAACCGGTCGCCAGCGGTGAAGGGGTGGACGTCGCGAAAGTCGCCTCCGTCGCCAGCCCGGGCGGACTCGTGTGAACCAGTGAGCCCCTGTAGCCGCCGGGGCAGCGGGAGCGACCGGATTGCCTTGCGCGGGGCGCGACGACCCGGCTCGCAACCAGCGGCTCCTGCGGCAGGCTGAGCGCGGCAGCGTCCGCTCCGAGGAACCGGTACTCGACGCGGACCAGCTCCTGCGGGCCCGAATGGAGCAGCCGCACCCGCCCGACTAGGTCGTCAGGCTGCGGCCCGGCGACCACGATCTCTCGCGCTTCACCCGCCGAGCGCGGTGTACCGCAGAGCTATGGCCTCAACTCCAGCAGGCGCACGGATGGCGAGGGTGAACTCGACCTCGGTGCCACTGGGCTCCGCCAAGGTCAGCGTCGCGGTAGCAGCCTGGGCCCGGTCGGGGCGACGTTCCCACATCCAGGCCACGGCCGCGACTAGTGGCAGCGCGAGCAGTGCCAGGTCTATCCGGGCTAGCAGGAGACCCGCGGCGGCGAGGACCACGGCGGCGGTCCCGCCAGCGGTGAGCCCGGCCGAGCGTGTCCAGGCCGGCACGGTCGTCGCGGTGACCGATGCAGAGCGTTGCGCTGTGACCGGTGCCGAGCGTTGCGCCGGCCCTGCAGCGGGCTCGTTCACTGTGTCCCGACGGACGACCGCCGGCCGACAGCGGGCGGTCCCGCGACCGTCGCGACGATGCTGGACACCACGTCGGCGGCGCGCGTGCCATCCGCCCAGGCTTGCGTGGTCAGTGAGAGCCGGTGGGCCAGCACGGGCACGGCTGCCTGTTTGACGTCATCGGGGGTGACGAAGTCGCGGCCATCGATGACGGCGCGCGCGCGGCCAAGCAGCATCAACCCCTGCGACCCGCGAGGCGAGGCGCCGACCTCGATCGCCCGGTGCCGGCGCGTCGCGGCCGCGAGGTCGACGCAGTAGTTGGCGATGTCGGGCTCGACATAGACGCGTTCGATACCAGCCTGCATCGCGCTCAACGTGGCGGCGTCGACCACCGGCTCGACCGAGGCCACCTCGTGGCGGCGCTCGACGCGGTTGAGCAGGATCTGCGCCTCGCCGGCCCGCTCGGGGTAGCCGACGGCGAGGCGGACCATGAACCTGTCGAGCTGCGCTTCGGGCAGCGCGTACGTCCCCTCATACTCGATGGGATTAGAGGTGGCGATGACGTGGAACGGGGACGGCAGCCGGAAGCTGTGCCCCTCGACGGTGACCTGCCCCTCGGCCATAGCCTCCAGCAGTGCCGACTGGGTCTTTGGCGAGGTCCGGTTGATCTCGTCGGCGAGGAACAGCCCGGTGAACACCGGTCCGGGCCGGAACACGAACTCGGTGGTGGACGGGGCGTAGACGAAGGAGCCGGTGATGTCCGCCGGCAGGAGATCGGGCGTGCACTGCAGCCGGCGAAAATCAAGGCCCAGAGACGAGGCGAGAGAGCGCGCGGCCAGCGTCTTGCCGAGCCCTGGCACGTCTTCAAAGAGCACGTGGCCACCGGCCAGGATGCTCGCCAGCGCGAACTCGACGGCTTCGGTCATTCCGACCACCACGGTGGCGACGCGCTCAAGGATCGCCGCGCTTCAGCCGCGCGATCTCCTCAACCGGCAGGTGGTCGGAAGTTGTTCGGTCGGAAGTCGCTCGGTCGGGAGCTGCTCCGTCGGGAGCTGCTCGGTCGCGAGTTGCCGGCGGCGGACCGGGCGGCGGGACCGAAATGGGCAGGGGTTCAGCGTTCACGGGCTCTCCTCAGACGGTGTGGTACGAAGACGGGAGGCCCGACGTCGTCGCCTCGATGGCGGCGCCGTGGGCCGCGTATGGTCCATCGCGTCCAAGGCGTCGAGGCAGTGCAGGAACGAGCGCAGCAACGGCCTGCGCTCGTTCCGGACGAGCACGGCGTAGGCGCTCCGGCCGATCAGCAGCTCGACCTCGGGCCGATCGGCCGGGTCGTTTAGGTCGAGCTGGTGCTGCGCCAGTCGGTGCCGGGCGAGCTGCCGCACCCGGGACAGCGCCTTGTGATTGACCCGGCCGTAGTTGGTCCGCAACGACCAGGACAGCTCGGCGACCTCGCCGCGCGCCCCGTCCCGGCTGGGACGCGCGCCGCCTCGCCAGTCGGTATTTCCGAGGTCCCCGTCGGCGGTAACGACCATGCTGACCAAACCCAAGGTGGTAAGTACGCTCCCGAGCAGGACCGAGTGCCAGACGTCCACACCGAAATACCAGCAGGTCACGGCCACCAGGACCGCCACGACCAGGGCCCATATCGTCGCTCGTCGCTGAGGTGCACGGACAAGCCCGAGGAGGCTGTGGCCGACCTCGCTATGCGTGCGCTCCACATTCTCGTCACGAGGTAGCTCTCCGGTCGGTTCGGACAGGGAGGTCGCCGGCTCGCGCGGCGTGACCGGCACAGGGGGCACGGTCATGTCTCGGGTGGCATTATCACTTCAGGGTGCTCCCGCTCCGGCCGGGAGCTCGGGCGCGGGCCACGTCCGGACCAGCTCCTGCAGCGCTGCCCGAACGGCCGCCACGTCGTCGGTAGTCACGGGATGATCACCGAACCTGGTTCGCAGATAGAGGCGCAGCAGCGTCCTAATCGCGCGGTCGTCAGCAAAGGCGCGGCCCAGGATCCGGGACGTGAACTCCGTAGGGGTCTCGGCAGGCCGGCGCACGATGCCAGACTCCGCTGCGGTCTCCTGCAACCCCAGCCAAGCCCGAACGATCGCGTCGGAGGGCTCGCGCTGCTCGTCGAGCACCTGCAGTGCAAGCTCGATGCCGGTGCGCAGGGCCGGCCTGTCTGGCTCAGGCTCGGGCTCGATCGGGATCTCCGACGTCGCCGCCGCCACGGCCGAGTCCTGGCCCGTCGCCGCCCGAGACGGCCGGCCTGCCCACCATCTCCACACCAGCATGGCGACGCCGACAGCCGCGATTGCGACCATGATCCAGAGCACGACCCACAGCGGGAACTTACCCGCCTTACCGAGTGGCGGCATACGCGACAGGCGCCCCAGCGATGGGGCAGGCAACCTAGGTGGCGGCTGGATGTGCCCGGGAAGCTTCCAATTCGGCACCCAGCGTGGGCCACCAAAGTTGCTAGTCCCGGCGATCCCGGCGGCCGCGACGACAAGGAGGGCGAGCAATACGCTCGACAGCAGGGCGCGGTGCGACCTCACCCGAGCCAGCGTCTGTAGGGGCCTCGTAGCTCGACGCGCACGCCTCCACCGTAGTGAAGCGGATCCGTTCACTGGTTGGGTCGCCACGGCCGATCGGACAACGGGCGCAGGTACCCTCCTTTCACGCCGCTCATCCCTCTGCTCGGACTGATCGAAAGCCGCCAACCTGCCTACTCACTAGGCTGGCGACCCACGCACAATAGAAGGGGGACGCATGCAAGTACTTGACGTCGACGAGTACTGGCGGGACGCGTTCGCGATCCCTGGGCTTGACCACAAGGCAATCGTCTTTTACGGGCCGCCACTCCCCAAAAGCGGCGAACCGATGTTCGTCGTTACGGCTTGGACGTCGATCGGCCTCGACGAGTACTGCGAGGTCGTAGCGGCGAAAAGTCTCAGCGAACCGGTCGAGAACTTGGTCGAACGTGCGAAATCCGGCCTCATCGACCAAGTTGCAGCTCGGCTGAACCCCAACCCATAGCCCCGCCAGATCTGGCTGCCCCACCCCCTACCGACCGCGCTCGGCCGCGCAGGTAGGCTACACCTGATCGCGAAGGGGTCGAGCGCACCGTGAAAGTCCAGGAACTAGGACGATCTCGGCGAGTCGTCTCAGAGGGTCGAGTAAGGGGGGTGTGTAGTGACAGCGGTTATGGGGCGTGAACGCCAGAAGTGTTACCGCATTACCGGCGAGCAAGGACGGCGAGCTGTTTCGCTCGGGCTAGCCACCGGGAGCGGTTGGTTCAGGAGCGACATTGAGCGAAAGCGAATGAAGGAGCTGATGGGTCGCTCCGACTTTCCGGCGGCACGCGATACGTTGCTGTGGTTCGGTCTGATGGCAGCGTTCGCAGCCGCGGGTATAGCACTGTGGCGAAGTTGGCCGGCGTTTGTGTGTTTCGCGATATATGGTGCGCTCTACGGCACGGGCGCTGACTCTAGGTGGCACGAATGCAGCCACCTCACGGCCTTCAAGAACCCCCGATCCTGACGGGAGCGTTTACCGGGGAGAGGTTAAGCGGTCGCGGTCGGGCCGGCGAACTATCGCACTGCCGCCGTTAGCTCTGGAAGCGGTCCGTTCCCATCGCAAACGTCAGGCTGAGGAGCGCCTCCGGGCTGGCGAGGAGTGGAGCGACAACGGCCTCATGTTCGCTTCCGAGAACGGTACTCCGCTCGACCCGAGCGACCTGCGCCGGACGTTTGCCCGGGTGGCCAAAAAAGCGTGCGTAGACGTCAGCTTTCCTTACCTCCTGCGCCATACCGCGGTCTCGCTCCTAATCGACGCCGGCAAGAGCATCGAGACCGTCGCCGAGATGTTGGGTGACGACCCCCGGACTCTTTACCGCCATTATCGGCACCGGGTGCGCCCGGTGGCCGACGCCAGCTTGGCCATGCAAGCAATTCTCGCAGGAGCGGAAGCAGTTACCTCAACACCCTGATGGCGCAATTATACGGTCCCGGCGGACCAAGGCGTTTGGCGCTGCCGTCTAAGCGTGAGCGGGTACGAACACGTGCACAGCAAGCACAAGGGAGCCGTCGTCCTCAACACTTCGGATCGTGGCCTCGTATGGGCCCGCCCCTGCGTCGGCCACCAAAACGACCTCGCCCACGACGGGAGGGCGATCTTCTTCCCAGCAGCCCGGTGGGACAATGGCGCGACCGCTCCTCACCGGGGTGAAGGTCAGGTCGGCAACAACTTCGGGCAAGTCTCCCACCTCTCTATCCTACCTGTTAGGCCTCGGGCCCGATCGAGCGTCGAGGGTCGAAAGCTCCTAAGACAGCAGAGAACTGGCCCAATAGCCCCTCCCTCATCCGAGCACGGTCCGTCTTGTTGAGCAACGCGTAATCGGCCCACCCCGAAGGATACGGGCAAACGACGACGTCCAAGTGGCGGTCGGACAAGGGCATCAGGTCCTCTCCGTCGAATACGTCGGTAGCGATCAGGTCGCAGCCCAGCCTGCGCAGCTTGCCGGCAGTCGTCAGCCCGTAAGACGACCAGCGAGAGCCGCGCACGACGATTTGAGCCTCAAGCTCGTCGGCTACGGCAAAGCACGACACGGTCAACGCACCCGTCTCCCCGAACCCTGGGACCACGCGGTAAGCGGGCGCAAAAGCAAGGGCGAGCTTCAGCGCGTTCGCTATGTCCCGATCGTCGTTCATGCGCAGCAATAGTTGCTGATCGTCCCGCGTGCGGTGGTCGTCGCGGAGGACCACTCGTCGTGTCATGGTGCCCTCCGGCGCTCACCGATGACCATCAGCCTCCTCTGGGTGCCCGTCATCGTCTGATCGGGCCGGCCCCGCGACTCCGATCCAACGATCGTAGGCCCGCGATCCCGACCGCTTTGCAACGTTCTGGCGACTACGGCCTATCAGTGATTAGCCAGCGTACTTTCACTTGCTCGTCTGCAGCTTAGTTTCCACTGGTGTCCATTACCGTCCACAATTACGCGTAATCCGTTCGCTAATGTCTGCTGAAGTCCGTGATCATCCGCTTCAGGTTTCCTCTACTTCAAAAACCCCAAGTACTTAGGCGCCTAATTAGCCGTGCGGCCTCACGCGGTCCCCCAGTTTCTACGCTCCGCCTTGCCAAAACCACTTTACATCGGAGCGCCACAACCTGTATAAAAGACAATGATCGGAACACGATTACAACGTTCCGTTGTGAAGGTTCTATTGACATCGCGATTAAGTGGAGAAGGTGCTTGGCGGTGGCGTGGATGCGGATGATGGGCGCCGCCTCGGTCGGCTACCACGAGCGGACCGTCCTAGGGCGCGAGGACGACCCGGTCGGCAACGCCCTCGAGTACTACGCGTCCCGAGGTGAGACTCCGATGGCCTGGGGCGGGGCCGGGGCCGCGCGGCTCGGCCTCGATGACGCCACAGCCGGCCACGGCCCGAAGCAGCAACACTTGTGGGACTAAGACCGCCGGAAAGAGGTACAGCTCGCTCAGGCTCGACGCTCGTCGGCCAGGATCATGGCGGGGGTCAGCGGCCGGCGGGCGGGCGGTGAATGCAGTCCGGCCTGGATTTTGGGGTCTTCGGATTTCCGCTGGGTCTGACCCGAGTGGCGCCGGGCTGTTGGAACCCCCCGAGACGATTGCTGCCCTGGGCCTCGGTTGCTGCACTAGTGGATACCGGGCCAGACATCAGGCGCCCGATCTAGGAGGACAGCACGCCCGTGAGCCATCAGCGATTCGGCTTCGTCAGGCGTTGCCCACGTAATGCCGAAGGCTTGACCTCCACCGTCGAACACGTAGAAGCGCCCGCGATCTCCAGGTAAAGCCGCATTCAACTGAGCGATGATCTTCGGGTCAACCCAGTCATCGTATTGATGGAGAGCAAGTTCGTAGCTGGCACCGTTGACCCCGCAGGAGACAAAAACGCGGCCGGGCTCCCGACGCCAGTCTTCAACCACCTCGGTTATTACAAGGTCTCCACCTGAGAGAGCCGCCAGCTCTTGCAGGACGCCTGTGTAAGTCTCGTTTCCCTCGCAAGTGTCGGACTCTGGGTCGAACCAGATCGCTCGCTCCGGGTCCGCCATGGCGATGAAGATGCCGTCATCCGGCCCGACGGTGTCCACCTCCGACTCCCACTCGGCCCACCACCTTTCTCGAGCCCGCTCGGCGACCTCTTGGTCGCTACCTACCTCGTTCTGGAACCAACCGGCTTGTCGGTACCGCCTGACCTCATCGATCAAAGCCCCATGTTCTCGTGATTCGGGGTCGAAGGGAGTCGGCGTCGATGGAACGTAGGGTATGCCCTCAACATTAGGACGGGCTCCCCCCCGAAATCCGAAGAGCCATTTTGACGGCCGTCCTAGGCGTCGAGGGCGTTCTGGACCGTCCGTGGGTGTCCGCCCTAAAAGATGGCATCCACTTTGGCATCCAACGCCTTTTCTGGGGTTACAGGGACACCGGGAACACCCTAAAAGAGCTGGTCATATGAGGTGGGCGTAGAGGGAGTCGAACCCCCGACCTCATGCGCGTCATGCATGCGCTCTAACCAGCTGAGCTATACGCCCGAAGCAGCCGCCTAGGTTACCAGGCCGCCGCCGCCGGCCGCAGTTCGATCAAGAAGCCCCCCACGGGACGGCCCCTTCAGCGGTCGTCGCCGTCGAAGGGCGGCAAATCGAGGACCTCCTGGTGGGACAGGCTGAGGGGGATGTCGCTTTCAAAGCCGACGACAGCACTTATCGGGATGGCCACAACCTTGTGGCCCCAAAGGTGCCCAACCTGGAAGAGCAAGGCCGTCACGTCGCCGTTGTGAGCGTCCGCAAGCAGGCCGTGCAGGTGCCCGATCTCGCCATCGCTCGCCCGGGCGGCTTCGTCCTCCTCCACCTCCTTCTCACCTGGGGGGACTATCTCCTCGGCAACTGCCCGCGGAAAGATCGTGCCTCCGCCATATCCGAAGAAGCCCATGCCCATATCGGGTTCCAACCCCACATCGTCAGCCCGTTCGAGTTTCTCGAACGCAGCGACGTCACACCTGAGCTGCAGCTCACCCCCTGTCGACCGATCGACATCGACAAGGCTGAGAGGGACCAACCGTCCTAGCCCGACACGTCCGCGGGGCTCGACCATCAGGTTGGTGACCGTCCGCGCCCGAGGGTCCAACAGGATGCGCACCAACACGCCGCAGACCCCATCGGTACAACTCGCCTCGGACCCGAGCTTGAACTGCGTTATCGCCATGACTACCTCCGGTTCGTCTCCGACCATAGCCTGCCGCTCAGAGCGCGCCCTGGCGGTACCTCCGGCGCAGCTAGCGTGGCCGAAGCGTGATCGGCTACATCCCAAGCCCATCTTCTAGCAGCCTCGGCATCGGGCCGCTCCAGCTGCACTTTTACGGCCTTATCATCGCCGTGGCGGTGCTGGTTGCGGCCTGGGTCACCCAGCGCCGATGGGCCAGTTTGGGCGGGTTCGCCGGCACCATAGTGCCCATCGGGTTCTGGGCGGTAGTCGCCGGTCTGGTCGGCGCCCGCTTGTACTCGGTGGCAACAAGCTGGCAACAGGACACGGGTGGGAACTTCGTCCAGATCTTTGAGATCTGGAACGGCGGCCTCGGCATCTGGGGAGGTGTCTCCGGCGGGGTCCTCGGCGGATGGCTCAGGGCGCGCCGCATGCACGTCCCCCTCCCCCCTCTCCTCGACGTTGTGGCGCCGGCGTTGCCGCTCGCCCAGGCAATCGGGCGGTGGGGCAATTACTTCAACCAGGAGCTGTTCGGGCTCCCCTCAAAGCTGCCGTGGGCGGTACGCATAACAAACCAGGCACAACTCGCCGCCATCCCTCACAAGTACCAGACACATCTGAACGCGGCCGGGAGGTACTTGCCAGGCACTTTCCAGCCCACGTTCCTGTACGAGAGCATCTGGGACTTTGCCGTGTTCGGGCTGCTCCTCCTCATCGAGCGCAAAGTCAAGCTGCGCCGTGGCTATCTGTTCGGCGCCTACGCAGCGCTCTATACCTTCGGCCGGTTCTGGACCGAGTACCTGCGCATTGACCCGGCACACCGTTACCTGGGCCTCCGCTTCAACGATTGGACCAGCATCGCGGTGTTCGCGGTTTCCTCCGCCGTGTTGTTGTTGATGGGCCGGCCAAAACCGGGTGACGAACTGGTCGGCCACGAGTTGCCGCCTGCCCTGCTGGCCGAGGAGCGTGCCCGCGCCTCGAGGGCCTCCAAACGAGGAAACTCGGCCACTCCCGCCGAGCCATCCGAGCAGGCGACCTCTAGAGGACCGGCCGAGGTCGTGGACGCACCCGGACCAGAAGACGCCGACCGGGCTGCGGCGGCGGCTGAAGCGACCGAACCGGCACTGGCCGCGGAAGCGACAGAGCGCGCACCGGCGGAAGAGGCTCCAACCGAGGTGGCGGAGACGACAGAGCCAGCGCCGAATGAGGTGCCGCCGGCCGAGGCCGCGGAGGAACCAGAGCCGTCGCAATAGGGCGGAGCGTGCGCTTGAGAGGCGAGCCCGTTCCTTAGCGGGCCTCGCCTCCAGGGGCGTGCACCCTCGACCTCGGCCCGAGCCTTGTTGCGTGTCCATGTCGTGCCTGCAGGGACGTCCGGGGAGGTACTGCCGTACTGGCCAAGGGAGGCAGGCACCCTGGCGGCGGCTGCGCCTTTGGGTCAAAGTCGTCCTATGAGCCCGCACATATCTCCGGAGACAAAGGTGACAGGGCCGGGCAACCCGCTAGAAGAGGCAGGGACGGCGAGCGACGGGTTCCGAGTTGCCCGGTACCGGTTCAAGACGACTTTCCGGCAACGCTGGGGGGATTACGCCGTCCTTGTACGTGCTGATCGGTCTGATCGGCGGGGTCGCCATGGGATCGGTGCAGGCCGGGCGGCGCACCCAGTCCTCCTACCCTGCGTTCCTGGCCAGCACCAACGCTTCGGACCTGACCCTGTCGACCTACGGGGCCGGAGGGCCCGCGACCGAGTCAGCGACCATTTATTCGCCCAAAACAGCGGCCGCCATAGCTCGCCTCCCGGACGTGAAAACGGTGGAAAGCTGGGTCGGCGTCTTCGCAGTCCCGCTGGAGCGCGACGGCGCCCCCGACCTTGCCGTCAGCAGTGACGTCAATTTCGCGGGGAGCAAGGGCCTTTATTTCGACGAGGACCGCGTCACGGCATTGAAGGGCCGTTTAGCCAACCCGAGGCGCGCAAACGAGTTCATGACCACCGCGCTCGGGGCGAGCCTTTTGGGAGTGCACGTCGGCCAGGTCGTCCCAATCGGCTTGTACACGGTCCAGCAAAGCTCGCTCCCAGGTTTTGGGACGTCCCGCGTCCCGCCAGCGATGCGTGTCAACATGACCCTCACTGGGATCGTCGAGTTCAACAACCAGGTGATCGAGGACGACACTGACCGTCTTCCGACCAACGTGATCTACACCCCCGCGTTCACCCGGCTCGTTCCGGACGCGGACACCCAGGGTAGTTGGTACGGCATCCAGCTCGTCCATGGTGACCAGGACATCGCTTCCGTCGAACACGCCCTTTTTGGCGTCCTGCCGCGTGGAGCGGTCGGTTTCTTCAACGTCACCGCTATCACCGAAGCCAAGGTCGAGCGAGCCGTCAAACCGGAGTCAATAGCGCTCGCCATGTTCGGGCTGATCGCGGCGTTCGCCGCGCTTGGGATTGCTTTGTCAGTGATCGCGAGGCAGCTCCGCTCGACCGATGAAGAACGCCAAGTACTCCGCGCGATGGGGGCCAGCCCAGCAGGTTCGTTTGCCGAGGCCATGGTCGGCCTTGTTATCGCGATCGCCGCCGGATCCTTGGTGGCGTGTGGCATCGCGGTCGCCCTGTCGCCCCTCTCACCTCTCGGGCCCATCCGCTCCGTCTACCACCCGGGTATCGCCTTCGATTGGACGGTGTTGGGAGGCGGCTTGCTCTGGTTGATGGGCGGCCTCGCCCTGGGCGCAGCAGTCCTCGCGCTGCGAGCGGCACCGCACCGGCTCGCGCGGCGGGCACGTCTTGCGCCGGCACGCCCGTCGAGGGTTGCCCAGACTGCCGCGGCCCTGGGTTTGCCACTGCCGGGGGTCGTTGGCCTGCAGTTCGCCCTCGAACCAGGAGCTGGGCGCACCACCGTGCCGGCCCGATGGGTCTTGGCCGGAGCGGTCATCGCCGTCACCCTCGTGACGGCCACGCTTACCTTCAGCAGCAGCCTGAACGCCCTGGTGACACATCCCAAGCTGTACGGATGGAACTGGGACTACGCCCTGCAGTCAGAGAACGATGTCCCCCCTCAGGCACTCGCCGCCCTCGATCACGACCCCGACGTCGCCGCGTGGTCGGGGTACGGGAGATCCCGACCTTCAGATCGATGGTCAAACTGTCCCAACGTTGACAGCGGAGGCCGGCCTGCCAACCGTGGGCCCCCCGATCCTCGCCGGCCACGCCTTAGACCCAAGCAAGCCACAGGTGGTGCTGGGCGCAGCCACGCTTGCGCTTCTCCACACCCACATCGGTGCCTCGGTGAACATCAGCTTTGGGGCGCCGAACACCGCTCCGCTTTATCTTCCCCCGACGCCTGCCAAAGTCGTCGGCACCGCCACCTTCCCCGCAATCGCTGGGTCAAGCACCTTTGCCGAGCACACGTCCATGGGCACCGGAGCGCTCCTGGCTATCCGCGACCTACCAGCCAGTTTCCTACGAGCCACGGAAGCGCCCGATCCCACCCTCGATGGCCCGGGCCTTGTCTTCGTGCGCACGCATCCCAATGTGAGCCCTGCTGAAGGACTGAGAGACATGAACCGCATTATCGCCATCGCAGCTAAAGCTTTCTCGCGTGACCCGAACGCTGTCGGCGACGGCGTGGTAATCCTGCCGGTGCAGCGACCGGCCGAGATTGTCAATTATCAGTCCACGGGGGGCACTCCGGTGCTACTTGCTTCCGGTCTTGCAACCGGTGCCGTGATCGCCCTCGCCGTGGCCCTCGTCGCCACCGTTCGAAAGCGACGGCAAGACCTCGCACTTTTGAAGACCTTAGGTTTCACGCGGGGCCAGTTGGCCGTGACCCTGACCTGGCAAGCAACCGTCACCGCCGTCGTCGGTATAATCATCGGCGTCCCGGTCGGGATTGCCGTCGGCCGCCAGTTGTGGATCATTTTCGCCCGAAGCATCGATGCGGTCCCCGAACCGTCGGTGCCGCTGTCGATCATCCTTGTCGCAGCCGGCGCGCTCGTGCTCGCCAACCTCGTGGCGGCTGTACCCGGACGGGTCGCGGCCTCCACACCAGCTGCCATCATCCTCCGGGGGGAATGAGCTGGCTGAGCACCGCGCCGACCACGTAGATTCTCGCAATGCTTCAGGGCCAGATCTCGATCGACGACCCACGTGCTGCGGACGTCTGCGCATTGCTGGAGCGCCATCTCGCATTCGCCAACCTGCACAGCCCGCCAGAAGACGTCCACGCCCTCGACGTAGCCGGCCTGCTCGATCCTGCTATTACGTTCTACAGCTTTCGGCTAAACGGTCAGCTCCTCGCAGTCGGTGCGCTCAAGCGGCTGGACCGGGACCACGCGGAGCTGAAGTCAATGCACACGGCCGAGGCGGCGCGAGGTCGCGGGATCGGCCGAACAATGCTCGGTCATCTGATCGGAGTGGCGCGCGAACGCGGCTTTGGCCGGGTGAGCCTCGAGACAGGCTCGATGGACGCTTTCGCACCTCCGCGCTCGATGTACACAAAAGCAGGGTTCAATGAGTGCGAACCGTTCGGCGATTACATCTCGAGCCGCAACAGCATTTGCATGACGATGTCGCTCCAAGACGAAACCTAAGTAGGTCTCTCAACATCGCCATTGACCCGGTAGCCGGTGCTAGGCACCGTTTCTATAACTGGCGGGTCACCAAGTTTCCGGCGCAGCCGGCTGATGGTCACGCCGACCGTCCGTGTGAACGGGTCGGCGTGCTCGTCCCAGACCTGTTCGAGAAGGTCTTCTGCGCTCAAGACCGCCGGCTGAGCCCGCATAAGCGCCTCCAGAACTGCGAACTCTTTAGCCGAAAGATCCAGAGGTCGGCCGTCTCTTGAGGCGCTGTGGCGCAGCGGGTCGAGCTCTATCCCGCAGGACCGGAAGACCCGCGCGCTCGCGCGGGGCCTGCGACGTGCAAGGGCGCGAACCCTGAGAACGAGCTCTGGGAAATGGAAGGGCTTGGCAAGGTAGTCGTCTGCACCGAGACTGAGACCACTGACGCGCTCCCCGGGCGAGCCGGAAGCGGTCAACATCAGGACCATCGACGAAACATCGGAACCAGCGATCATCCGGCAGATCGTGTCGCCGTGCATCCCAGGGAGGTCGCGGTCCAGAACGACCACGTCGTAGGCCCCGACGGCTAGCTTGCTTGCAGCCTCTAAGCCGTCGTAGGCGATGTCCACAGCCATGCCCTGGTCCCGGAGCCCTTCGGCGACCACTTCGGCGAGCGCAATTGAGTCTTCGACAACAAGCACTTTCATTGAAGAGTTCCGCCCTCGCTCGCCGTGGCTCGAGGCAACGTCACGACAACCCTGAGCCCTCCGTCGCTACGAGCCTGGAGGTCGAGCACGCCGGCGTGGGCTTCAGCTATGGCCTGGACGATCGACAACCCCAGGCCGTTGCCTCGTTCAGAACCGGTTCGCTCCGCGCCAAGACGCTTGAAAGGCCGTGCCAGTTGGATGACGTCTTCAGGTTGAAGGACCGCACCACCGTTCTCAACGACGAGGCGCACAACCGGACCGTCGACGGCGGTTTGCACCCGGGCCAACCCCCGCGCTCGTTGTGCTTGACCCCATTCTCCACCATGTTGTCCACCATCCGTGAAAGCAAAGTCTCGCTGCCGCGCACGCACGCATCGGGACAGCGTTCTTGGTCAATGCGCAGTCCCATGTCCGAGATCGTCCCCGACCGCTGGTCGACGGCAGCGCTAGCGAGTTCGTCGAGCGAGACGGTGGCCTCGTCGGCAGCCGGCGCTCGTTGGGCTTGTGCAAGAGTAAGCAGACTGGCGAGCAAGTTGTCGACGTGGTCGAGCTCCCGCCGCAGTCGGTCAGCAAGGACTGCGGTTTGCGCAGGCACCGGGCCAGGCTTGGCCATGGCGACATCGAGCGACGCCCGCATGGTGGCAAGCGGCGTTCGCAGTTCGTGCGAGGCGTTCGCAGCGAACCGCCGCTCCGCCTCAAAAGACCGTTCGAGGCGCTCGAGAAGTGCGTCGAAGGTGTCGCCGAGCTCTTTGATCTCGTCTTCGGGACCGTTCAACCTGAGGCGCTCGTTCAGGTTGTTGGCTGAGATTTCCCTCGTGGTGGTGGTGATCAGGCGCAGTGGCTGAAGGAAGCGACCAGCAGCCAACCAGCCGAACGCAATTGAAAGGACCGCAAGCAGTACGAGAGCGGTCGCTGCCGCTACGAGCAGATGGTGCAGGTCCGCTCTGTGTTGAGCGACTTGGGGCGGGTCGACGCGTGGCACAGCTAAGCCGGCAGCGCCCCCTTGCGGCGCGCGTGCAACCGACGTGCTGCTCCCGCCCTGCCACAAAGCCACCGTCGCGACCAACAGGATGATCCCGGAGACGAGAAAGGCGCCGAAATAAAACAGGGCAAGCCGTGCCCGGATCGTGCGCCGCGGCCAGTCCGACCGAAACCCACCACGGTCGGGCACAGGAGCAGGTGCTGCTTCGGGGCTTCGGGCCATCATTTCGTCAGGCCTCCTACTTGTGGACCAGGACGCGTAGTGCTCCCTTCCGACCGGTGACCCCCTCAAGGATGCCGCAGTTCGTGCAACAGGGGCGCAACAGCCGCCGTTGTCTCGCTGTCGCGGACCGCGGCGTACAACACCTTCAGGAGCCCCACCGCGCAAAGGAGCCACATGAGACGCCCGACAGTACCGCTGGTCACGCTGGTCATCTTCGTCGTAATCGTCGCGGCGTGCTCGAGCGCGCCGAAATCCCCCGGGGTTGCTGGGCAAGGGCCTCCCAACCGCACGGGTGGTGCGCCAGCGATGGGCCACAGTCTTCTGGAGCTTTGGCTGAGATGATGAGTTACTCGAAGTGCATGCGTAGTCACGGCATCTCGGACTTCCCTGACCCCACACCGAACCCGGGTGGGCCGGGCGGGAGTTTCAGCTGGAGCGGCAGCGGCAAGAACGACGATCTCGACCCCAACAACGCCAGGTACCAGGCCGCGAACAAGGCCTGCCAGCAGTTGTTGCCCGACGGGGGGCAGGTACCTGCCCCGTCGGCCAAACTATTGGCCGAAGAAGTGCAGATGGCCGCCTGCATACGCGGCCACGGTGTGCCCAACTTCCCCGACCCCGACAACGCCAATGGCGCGTTCGACCTCAGCGGTGTCGACCGGAGCGCGCCTAAATACCAGGCTGCACTCGCCAGTTGTCAGTCCGTGACGGGGTTCAAGGGGCCGATGCGGGTCGACATCTCGCACCAGGGCCCCTAAAAGCGCGAAAAGTCGCTCCAGGCTCCGTCTTTTCCGCCATCGTCTGGCGCATTTCTATACCCCGGGCGACCGCCTGGCGCAGTTGTATACGTTTTTCCGACTAAAAATCACCACGACGGCGGGGCGGCGCGAAGGGGCGGCTGGCCGCGGCCTGGTGCGGCAGCAGGGTCGACAGCGAATAACGCCGGGGCAATAGGGCGGGGCGTGCGCCTGAGAAGCGAGCGCCCGTTCGTCAGCGGGCCTCGCCTCCAGGAGTGCGCCCCGCACTTTAGGGGACCGCGCGCCCTGCGCCCTAGAGCCGGGGCCAGACGGCAAGAACGGTCCGGTCGTCCTGGCAGCCCCGCCGGCTGAAATCAGCCGCAGCGGCGAGGGCCAGAGGGGTGAGCGTCCCGCTCGGGCCGCCGCTCAGGATCTCGGCGAGTGCTGGCGCGACAGTGCTGGGCCCGTCACGCAAAGGATCGGCGACGCCGTCTGTGAGGAGTACCAGTGCAGCGCCGGCGGGTAGCGCCACGGACGCGGTCTCGATGGCGTCGCCCTCGCCGCGGCTGCCGAGCGGGAGCACCCCTATCACGCTCCCCCGCAGCTCCTCCTCGGCGCGGCCGGGGAAGAGCTCCTCCCACTCGGCTCCCGCGAGGACAAAGGCGCTGCTGTCACCTACCCGTGCGAGGCACACCTCGGCGCCTGCTCCGGATGCCGAGACGAGGGCGACCACGAGTGTCGTGGAAAGCTCCGCCGCTGCTCGCCCGCCCGCGCCGGATACGGCCTTGCCGGCTGCTCGCAGGGCCGCCACGCATTCCATTTGACCCCAGCCCTCGGCGCTGAGCAGGTACTCGCAGGCTGCGTTGACTGCGATATCCGCGCCCTCACCCCCTCGTCCGGCGGTGCTCACGCCGTCGGCCACGATCATGGCCAACCGGGCCGGTCGCGGGAGGGCCCAGGCGTAGGCGTCCTCGCAGCGGCGGCCCGACAAGCGATGGGCTACCCCTGCGACCGAAGCTGCGAGCACCACGAACTCGGCCGACTGGCCGCCGTCCGCCCGGTAACAGGCCTGACCGGCGAGCGCCTGCCCTCGCAGCGGTACCGCGGCCTCAGTGGCCGCGGAAGGCTCGCCCCAAACGGGGCCAGCCCATCCGGGCCTCATTCCAGCTCGTCCACCGGGATCGGTTGCATGTTCGGAAGCTGGGGAGGAACTAGCTGGGGAGACCCGGTGTAGGCGCTGGCAGACGAGCTGACGATCGACTGCACCAGGCCGGCCATCAGCTCGGGGACGACCGCGGAGGGGGCAGCTCCAGCGGCGGCGACGTAGGCCCGGTTCGGCTTGTTCTCGGCGACCGTGGCCAGGATTTCCGGCACGGCGTCGCCGAAGCCGAAGGCCAGGATGTTGGGGTGCCGGCGCCAGGCCGGGTCGATGAGGCGCCGGTGCGCTTCAAGCCATCGTTCCTCCGGGTCGGTCGGCCGCCCGTCCGACACGAACAGCACGGCCGGCCGGTACCAGCGCTCCCCCGCCAGGCGTCCCGCATGGTAATCAGCCTCGATGACCCGGCGAAGGTGGTCGAACGCTGCCGAGTACGACGTCCGCCCCTCGACCTCCACGGTTGGCATCGACTCGACAAGGGCGAGGTCAACGAGGGGCAGCACCGTCCTGGCCCCCTCTGAAAAGGTCACGACCCCGAAACGGATGACTTCGGCCACCGCTGGGTCCTGGCCCACGCTCGTCCTGATCTGGGGGAGCTCAGCGTTCACCTGTGCGATCGGTTCGCCGCTCATCGACTGGGAGACGTCCAGGCAGAGGTAGAAGGGGAAGACGGCGTACCGTTCTTCGGTGCCGAGGTATTGGCTGGCCATGGCCACTCCGACGCTACCGGAGGCCCTGACTGAAGACAATCCCGACCGCAAACAGGGCGGCCTGGTCTGGGGCCAGGGCCCTAGAGCCCGATCCAGGGGCTGACGAGCATGGCGAAAATGAAAAATACGACGCACGCCGCCGCGAGGTCGAGCACCAGGATCCCGGCGAGCCGGCGCAAACCGTCTCCCCGACGGCCAGGAGACCGCGCCCAGCCGACAGCTAGCCGGTGGGCCCCTCCCCAGGCCACCAACAACCGGCGAGCGATCTGGCGCGACGTGAGGGGGGCGCCCGTGGCGGCGCCACGCCCGGCCCACCAGCTTGCGGCGCTTGCAGCACCACCTCCGCCCAGCGCCCCGCCGCCGGCTCCTAGGGGCGGCCCACCGTAGCCATTGATCAGCTGCCAGGTGGAGGGCGGCCGGCGACGCAGCACGGGGCGGACGGTGACGTCAGGGACAGCGGCGGTCGCGGCGACCGGCGGCTTGGCGTCTCCACGATCGACGTTAATGGCGCCGCCGTTGCCCGGACGTGGGTCGCCCTGTGCCTCGCGCACGGCTGCGCCGAGTGCCCGAGCAGACAGCACGTCGAGGACGTGCTCCAGCTCGGCCACCCATTCTCCGGGGCTCGGGCGGCCCTCAACATCGTCGAGGGAGAGAGACCGCTCGCACAGCTCCCACAAAACCGGTAAATCGGGCACTTTCCTCCAAGAACGGGGGAGCTCGAGATCTACGTTCACATGTTCTGCCGAGCGTTGTGGGCCCTGGACCGGGAAGTGAGCCGCGCCCACGAGCCGCAGGAAGGTGACGCCGAGCATGTAACGGTCCGAGGCCCGGGTAGGAGTGGAACCGGGCGCCAGGGCCGGGTCGTCCCAATTGGGCGTCGTGGCACGTGGGCGCCTGTCCGCGCCGTCAGGCACCTCTCCTCCCGTCTCATCTGCGCCGCAGCTGACTGAGGCGCCGTCGCAGTCGAGTACGTAGACAACCGGTGCGGGGCGCAGCGACCACAGCACGTTCTTGCCCGACAGGTCCCCGTGCACTACTCGAGGCAGAGGCGGCTCGTTCTGCCAGGCCTCGAGGAGCCGGGCCAACGCGTAGACGAGGGCGACCCGCTCTGCTGCACCGGGAGGTGGCACCAGCACTCCGTAAGCAACCGCTATCCGCTCGGGGTCGGTTGCGAGGTAGCTGAGGGTTGCCAACCGCTTCGTCCCGTCCCTGTGCCGCAGCCAGAACTCCTCCGGTGCGCGCGGCATCACGGTGCCGAGCGCCATCAGGGCGTCGGCGCCCACAACGCTCGAGACCGGCCACGCCGTTGACGAAAGAGCTCGGGCAGCGAGCGACGAGCTTCGTGAAGCAAGCAGGGAAGGGAACGCCACGAGGGAACTGAGCTCGGCGAGGGGCCGGGGGTAGCGCAGCTGCTTGTAAACGGCCCTGGTCGTGAGCTCGGGCGGGCCAGCTAGGACCTCGAAGACCCGGCCCTCACCACCTTCGGCGACCAGTTGGCCGAGCCGGAGCGACGAGACCCGGACCTCGGTCAATATCCGGCCGCAGTGTCGACGGTGCCGACCAGGGGCATACCGGCTGCAAAGCGTTCGACGTTTTCCTTGATGCGAGCGGCGAGGAACGGCGGTGCCGTCTTCTCTGTGTTGGCGACGTGGGGCGTGATGAGGCAGTTGGGCAACGACCAGAGGGGGTGGCCGTCCGGCAATGGCTCAGGGTCGGTGACATCGAGCGCGGCACCCCCGATCCGGCGCTCCGTCAAGTAGGTCACGAGCGCATCGGTGTCGACGTGGCGGCCCCGCGCAATGTTGACCAGCCACGCGTCCGGCCTCATCATGGCCAGCTCGTTGCCCGAGATGACCCGCACCGTCTCGGGCGTGAGCGCTAGCGCCACGAACACAACCAGGGCGCCTGGCAGGACCGAGTGCAGTTCCTCGGGCCCCACTGTCCGATCGGCGCCCTCGACTGGGCGCGAGGTCTTGCGGACGACGGTCGCGTGCACCCTGAACGGGGCGAGGAGCCGAAGAAGCTCTTCGGTTATCCCTCCGCCACCCAGGATCGTGACCGGCTGGTCGTAGAGGGAGATCCCTGCCTGCCCACCCCACGATGTTGCCCGGGCGCGCTCGGGGAGCTCACGGAGGCCCGCAATGGCTAAGCCGAGGGCCATCTCGGCAACCTGTTGCGCGTACGTGCCCTTGGCGCAGGTCCACACCACGTCGTCGGAACTTGCGGCAGAAAAGATGCCCGTTTCGACGTAGTGCTCGATCCCCGCCACAGGCAGCTGCACCCAACGTATGTCGGGGTGGTCGACAATGGCCTCGCGCAGGCCCTTGCTGTTGAAGGTTGCCCAAACCAGCCCATCGACCGCCTCGCCGTACTTTGCCAGTTCGCCGCCGCCCTGGCGAACGGCGTCCACCGCGAAGCCCGCGCCTTCCGGCGCAACGAGCACCCGGGGGGATGATTTAGGGTTCAACTGTCCAATTCTGGCTCCGTGCGAGCCATCCCGCACGTTCGGCGAGGTCAGGACGCTCGGCGAGATCAGGGGCGGGCGGGGCCGAACCCGAACGGGCGGCGGGGTCCCGAGCCTGGCGGCTCACCCGAAACAGAGCCCGCGCCCCGTGCAGGGCCCCAGAATCTCGTCCACCAGCCCATAGCGCAGTGCCTCCTCGGCATCGAGCCAGCGGCCGAGCGACAGGTCCGCTTCCAGGTGCTCCGCCGGGCGCGCGGTTGCTCGCGCGAGCCGCTCTACGAAGCGTTCGAGCTCGACGCGGTGGTGCTCTGCCCAGGCAGCCAGTTGGCTGGCGTTCCCGCTCACCGACACCTCTGGCTCGGTCAAGTGGAACTGGGCGTGGGGCGCGGCCACCCTGCGTGCACCGGCAGCGACCACCCCTACCGCGGCACCCTCAGCGCGGCCCAGGCAAGTAACGTGCACCGGGACACCGAGCAGGTCCATCGTGTCGATCAGGGACATCGCTGAGTGGACCGGCCCTCCAGTCGAAGCGACGTAGAGCTGCACGGCTTCGTCGCCGGTGGCATCGAGCGCCATCATTTCGGCGCACGCCTTCGCCACCGTCGAGTCGTCGAGCGGCCCCCAGAGCCTGACCACGCGCCTGCCGAGGAGCTCGGCGTCCAGCGATTGAGGTCCCGAGTACGGCCGCACCTGGTGGTCACCCTGCTCCCACCGTTCCCCGTGTCCCTCCCCTGCCGCAGGCATCTCTCAGTCCTCCAGAGGCCTCAGCGACAGCTTCCAGTCCAGGCGTTGGCCGAGCGCGGCCGCGTAGCGTTCCAGCGTCGAGAGCCGGAGATCCGCGTCGCCAGACTCCAACCTGGCAACCGCAGATTGGGACGTGCCCATTCGCGCCGCCACCTCTGTCTGAGAAAGCCCCAGCTCGAGCCGGCGTGCCGACAGGGCAGCGGCTAGCGACCTGCGCTCCTGAGCCATCTCCCTGAACCCAGGGAACAGCGGTTCGTGCCGACGTTCGCTCATCCCACCTGCACTATATTAGAAATAGTATCGTATATTCGAGATACCAGATAGTGTATAGCCCACCCGAGACGGAGGACTCTCAATGTCTGTAATACCCACGGTGCTCGACCAGTCAGCAAGGGGCGAGCGGGCCTTCGACATCTACTCACTGCTGCTGCGGGAACGGATCGTGTTCCTCGGCCAGGAGGTCGACGACCAGATCGCCAACCTGCTGGTAGCGGAGATCCTGTACCTGGACAGCACCGACCCCGGTAAGGACATCTTCTTGTACATCAACTCCCCGGGCGGCTTGTCCTACGCGGGGATGGCGATCTACGACGTGATGCAACACGTCAGCTCCGAGGTCTCTACGGTCTGCGTCGGCATGGGCATGTCGGCCGCCGCCATGATCCTGTGCGGAGGCGCTACCGGCAAGCGGCTTGCCACGCCCAACGCCAAGATCATGATCCATCAAGGCAGCGCCGGGACCCGCGGCGCCCCTCGGGACATGGAAATCCACCTGCGCGAGGTGCTCGCTACCACCAAGCGGATGGCGCAGATCATCTCCTACCACTCCGGACGGCCCCTCGAACAGGTCGAGCGTGATATCGACCGCGACTACTTCATGACGGCCCAAGAGGCGAAGGACTACGGCCTGATCGACGAGGTGATCACGCCGCGGCGAGGGATCTCGGCCGAACTGCTGGCTGAGGCTGACCGCGCGGCCGAGCAGGTCGCCGCCGGCGTCTAGCTGCGAGGTGCGCCTCGGGGTGGCATCCTTGCGGCCCGCTCGAGCAGCAGCTGCTGCTCGCGCTCGTTGCGCGTAAGCGAGGCCGCCCTCTCCAAGTCGGCACGGGCTTCGTCGAAGCGGCCCAACTTCGCCAGCAGGTCGCCACGGACGCTGGGCAACAGGTAGTACCCCGCGAGCAGCGGGTCGGCCACGAGGGAGTCAACGACCTCGAGGCCAGCCTCCGGGCCGTACGCCATGGACAGCGCCACTGCCCGGTTCAGCTCCACCACGGGCGAGGGTGCGACCTGCGCGAGCGCCTCGTACAGAGCGCAGATACGGGCCCAGTCGGTGGCGGCCAGCGTTGCCGCCCGCGCGTGGCATGCGGCTATGGCCGCCTGAAGGCCGTACTGCCCGAGCCCTCGCCCGTTGCCCGGGAGGTTGGCGAGCTCGCTTGCTCGCTCCAAGGCTGCGAGGCCACGCCTCACAAGCAGCGGGTCCCACCGGGAGCGGTCCTGGTCCGCCAGCAGTACCGGTTCCCCCTGGGGCCCGACCCTGGCATGAAGCCTCGAGGCCTGCAGCTCCATCAAGGCGACGAGCCCATGCACCTCGGGTTCAGCCGGCAACAGCTGGGCAATAGTGCGGCCCAGCCGGAGCGCCTCGTGGCAGAGCTCGGGCCTCGCCCACTGCTGGCCAGCGGTCGCGGCGTAGCCCTCGTTGAACACCAGGTAAACGACTTCGAGGACCGCCTCCAGGCGCTCCTGGAGCTGGTTGGCCGGCGGCAGCTCAAAAGGAACGCGCGCTTCGCTCAGAGAGCGCTTGGCCCGAACGACCCTTTGTGCGACGGTCGGCTCCCGGACGAGGTAGGCGCGAGCGATCTCCTCGGTCGTCAGGCCTGCAACGAGCCGGAGCGTCAGCGCTACCCGGGCTTCCCGTGGCAACACCGGATGGCAGGCGATGAAAATGAGCCGCAGCCTGTCGTCGCCGACCTCTTCGTCGGCGTCGTCGAAATCGGCACCCATCAATTGTTGTCGCACTTCGGCCTGCCGGGTGAGGTCGGCCTGTTTGCCCTCGAGTGTTCCCTTTCGCCTCAGCGTGTCGAACCAACGCCGCTTGCCAACCGTCACCAGCCACGCGCCCGGGCGCTGCGGCACTCCGGACACCGGCCATTGCTCGATGGCAGACACGAAGGCATCGTGGGCGAGGTCCTCGGCCAGCCCGACGTCACCGGTGCGCCGTGCCAGTGCCGCTATGACACGGGCCGACTCGATCCGCCAGACAGCTTCATACGAGCGGTAAGCGCCGGCATCGGGCTGGCTCATCTTCAGGCAGCGGCTATTTCCGCAAGTTGCCAGCGGCAGCTAGCAGGTCGGGCGGGAAATCCGACATCTCGAACACCTGGCGAAGCTCGATCTCCGCGGCGCCCTCGCCTATCGGGCAACGCTTGGCCCATTCGATCGCCTCGTCCTGGGACTTGACGTCTATCACCCAGTACCCGCCGATCATTTCCTTGGCCTCGGTGAAAGGCCCGTCCTTCACGACCGGGGGTTTGCCGCTCGGGAACTCGATGCGGACAGCCTCGTTCGGTGAGTGGAGGCCGTCCAGCGAAAGCAGGACCCCGGCCTTGGAGAGCTCGTCGTTGTACTTGCCCATCGCAGCGAGCGCTTCGGCGGACGGCAGCCAGGCCTCGTCCAGCGCTGCGGCGGACTGGTTTTGCACCTTCGGGTAGATGAACATCGTGAACCGCATTGGAACTCCCATCCTGTTTTGGCGGGCAGGGCTGGAGCGGCCCCGCTGAGCCCGCTGTTCGTCATGCTCCACCTTTACGTCGATCGAGCACGCTCCAGATCGACATGTCCAGAGAATTTTCTCACGCTCCCGGATCGTGAGTTGACATGTGACTATTTGGTCACGTATCGTGGAAGAGGTGACCGATGACGACGACCGGGTGTTCAAGGCGCTCGCCGACCCAACGCGACGCTCCTTGCTCGACCGGCTCTTCGCCAACGACGGCTTGACGCTGACACAGCTCGAGTCGGTTCTCGAAATGACTCGTTTCGGCGTGATGAAGCACCTACGCGTGCTGGAGGACGCCGGGCTCGTTGTCACCCGTCGCTCGGGCCGAGAAAAGTTGCATTTCCTCAACCCCATCCCCATCAGGCTCGTCCATGACCGGTGGATAGACAAGTACACCGAGAGGCGTGTGTCCGCCCTCGTAGAATCTCAAACTGCAGCTCGAAAAGGAGACAGGAGCATGAGCACCATGGCATCGCCAGAGACCAAGACAACCCAAGTGTTCAGGGTTTACATCAAAGCGAGCCCGCAAGCGGTATGGGACGCAATAACGAAGCGGGAATGGACCGAACGCTACGGCTACGGGGGTGGCCCGGAACACGACCTCGACAAAACAGGGCCTTACCGTTTGCTCACGTCGGAGAAAATGAAAACGGCCAGCATTGCAATGGGCTACCCCCCGCCCGAAGTTGCCGTCGACGGCGAGGTCCTCGAAATCGACGAGCCCCACAAGCTCGTCCTCACGTGGCGGATGATCATGGACGGCCGTCTTACCGCCGAAGGCTTTACGCGGCTCACCTACGAGATAGACGAGGTACCCAACGGGGTGACGAAATTGACAGTCGTACACGAGCTAGAGGGGGCCCCGATGCTTGCCCAACTGGTCGCCGGTGAATGGGAGGGCCAGGGCGCTGGGGGTGGCTGGAGCTGGGTGCTTAGCGGCCTCAAGACCCTGCTCGAGACGGGCACCGAAATGGTCCATGGCTAATGACGCTCGACGATGTAAAGGTGTAAAGGTGTAACGGTGTAATGGTCGGCTAATTGTTGGCGAGGCCGGCCAGGTACGCGGCCCGGCGCTGGTCGGGCGGGGTGAGGCTGCAGTCGCCGCAACGAATGCCTTTCGGCAGCCGGTCGTTAAGGCAGCAGTTGCGGCGTTCCCAATACCAACCCGACCGGCCGGCGTGCTCGAGCGACAGGAAGTTGCCCTGTCCTTGCAGTTCGGGCGGGACAATCGCGAAGAAACGTTCCCCGATCGGCTTGACCCACTCCCCCAGCGCTCCCTCCATCGTCCTGAAGGCCACCGACGACGACGCAGCAACGTTGCCCCATAGGAGACGGCGGCCTACCCGGATGCGCGCGGACACGGTGTCCACCAGGAGCCGAAGATGGCCTTCGACGGCGTCGCGAATGATGAAGGCGAGCGCCTCGCCGACAACCTCCGGGTCTGCAAAGGTCGCAGGACCAGGGGCACGCCCTCCTGCCAGTGCAAGCGCCCGTGGCTCGCGGTAGGTGATCAACGAGGGGCGTCCTGATGACATCGCTACCGCTAATGCCTCGGGGCCGGAGCTCGGGATGGCCCCACCCATGAGCATGCAAGAAACGGCGAGTGCCACCACCCGGTACGAGTAGCCGAGGATGAACAATGATGCCGCCACGGCCGCTGAGCGCGTGCCCAAACGGCTCCCGGAACCGCGTACCGTAGCCTCCAGCCAGGCAGGGTCGGCAAGCAGCTCGTCACATTTCATCCAGCGGCCATCTCCGGCGAGCGTCCCCGGGCTCGCCGGCTCCGCGACGGGACCGGTGGCGGCACGAAGGTAGCTGAGGGCGCCACATACACGCTCCAGGGCGTCAACAACGCAGCTCTCCGCCTCTTGGCCGTCGAGGGCCAACCAGCTTGCCACCCGGTCCTCCCACCGTTCCCACACCGTTCCCACAACCCAGCTTCTTGCCTCGTTGGCCCTCACGGGCCTAGAGTTCACGTAGCAACCTACTGGTCAGCGAAGTCCGGTGAGAGACCGGCGCTGTCCCGCAACTGTCGTTCCTCCGCCATGTGGTGAAGGGCTAGCCAGGTCGCCTGGCCAGTGGGAAGTGACCAAGCACGTCGTGGCAACGAGCTGGTCGCAGGGTAGCCCCGGGCCCCGGCACAACCCTCGACCTCAAGGAGGAGTGCCGTGAAGAGACCCCGGGCAACAATCGTTTTTGCCATTGCCTGTTCCCTGTTTGTGACGTGCGGCGTGAGCTCAGCCTCACCACGCGCTGCTGGCACGGTACCAGTCGCTGGTTCGGTACCACCCGCCTCCATCCACAGCCCGGGAGCCACGAGCCCGTCGTTCCCTGTCTCGGTGAAAAGCGGAACTGGGACGGTGCGGATCCCCTCTCGGCCCGACCGGATCCTTTCCCTGTCGGCGAGCTCCACGCAGATGCTTTACGAAATAGGGGCAGGGAGCCAAGTTGTCGGAGTTGACAAGTACTCCACCTGGCCGGCCAACGCCCCGCGCACGAAGTTCACCGGGTATGAAACGAGCGCAGAGGATTACCTTTACCTAAAGCCCGATCTCGTCATTTTCGCGTTCTCGAGCGCGACGCTCATAGAGCAATTGCAGAAGCTGCAAATACCGACGCTCGTCATACCCCCTGCGACCACGATCGCGAACGTCGACAGCCAGCTTGCTGAGCTCGGTGCAGCCACCGGGCACCAAACCGGTGCAAAAAGCGTTCAGTCTTCGTTTGCGGCCGCCATCGCTTCCGCGGTCCAGCGCTCCAACGGCGACGGCCGCGGCGCGACGTATTACATCGAGCTCGACCCGACCAATTACTACACAGCGACCTCGGGCACCTTTATCGGGGCTGAATTTTCGCTCTTTGGGATGCGTGACATAGCCGACCCTGCGAGCCACGGTTCCCAGTACCCGCAGATTTCTCCTGAGTACATCTTGAAGGAGGACCCCGACTACGTGTTCTTGGCCGACACCGTCTGCTGCGGCGTAGACGCGGCAAACTTCGCGCGCCGGCCGGGCTTCAGCGTGCTCAAGGCAGTCCGGCTTCACCACGTCGTCGGCGTGAACGACTCGGTTGCCTCGCAGTGGGGCCTTCACACTATGGAAGCTTTCGTGAGCTTATTGGCCCAGGTTCTCCGCCAAGGCGCAGCGAGCTCATGACTGTTGCCGCCGCGGAAAAGGCTCCGCCGGCCTTATTCGACACCGCTCCCGCAGCGGCGCCAACGATCTACCCCACCCGGCTCCGGCCGTCCCACGTGCTCATCGGGGTCGGCTTCCTGCTCTTCGCGGCCACAGCAAGCATCCTCATCGGGCCGGCCGACCTCCCTGCTGGAGCGGTCCTCAAAGACATCTTGAGCAAGCTGCCGTTCGTACACATCCACTCCGGGCTTTCGCAGACCGGTTCGATCGTCGTGTGGCAATTGCGGATGCCCCGAATGGTCCTGGGCGGCATCGTCGGGGCGATGCTGGCCGTGGCCGGAGCCTCCTACCAGGGCGTGTTCGCCAACCCGCTGGCAGATCCCTACTTGCTCGGCATCGCCTCTGGAGCCGGAGCAGGTGCAACGATCGTCATCGTAGAAGGCCCGGTCCTCGGCCACCTCCCGTCGAGCGCCCTACCGCCGGCGGCCTTTCTCGGTGGCGTAGTGGCTGTTGTCGCCACCTTTGCTCTCGGCCGCCCCCGCGCCACAGAACGCTCGGCCGCCTCGATGTTGCTCGCCGGAGTGGCGGTTTCCGCCTTTTTCGTAGCGGTCCAGACGTTCCTCATGCAACGGAGCAGCCCTGGTGACCTCACTTTGGTGTACGGCTGGATCCTCGGTGGGTTGTCGACGGCCGGATGGGGACAGGTGGAACTCGTCCTTCCCTACGTGGCGGTCGCGGCGGTTGTCCTGTTTGCCTGCCGGCGGCTCCTCGACGTGCTCACGATCGGTGACGAGGAAGCGACCAGCGTCGGGGTGAGAGCGTCGCGCGTCCGTCTCATCGTGATCATCGCAGCGACACTCGGCACAGCCGCGGCTGTATCGGTGAGCGGTCTCATCGGTTTCGTCGGGATCATCGTCCCTCACACGATCCGCCTCATCGCCGGCCCGAGCTACCGCAGGATCATCCCGCTTTCCCTGCTGTTCGGCGCCGGTTTCCTCATCCTTGCCGACATTCTCGCCCGGACCGTCCTGTCACCTGGGGAGGTGCCGCTCGGGGTCGTTACCGCCTTCCTGGGCGCCCCGTTCTTCCTCGTGGTGCTCCGCCAAGCGAGGAGGCTGGGCTGAATGCTCGACATCGAGCGGGTCACCGTCGTGCTCGGCGGGGCAACGGTCCTGTCGGGCGTATCTGCCCGAGTCGAGCGCGGGGGCTGGCTCGGCGTCATCGGCCCGAACGGGGCCGGCAAGTCCACACTCGTGCGTGCCGTTACGGGCCTTCTCCCCTATGAAGGCGACATCCGCATCGCGGGCGAGGCGTACGCCAAGTCCGACCAGCGGCGCCGTGCACGTTCGGTCGCCTACGTGCCGCAGCGGCCGGTGCTGCCCCGCTCAATGAGCGTGACGGACTACGTGCTCCTTGGCCGCTCGGCACACCATCCCTACCTGGGAGCCGAGACAGCATGGGACCGTCGTGTCGCTGAAACGGTGCTCGAACGGCTTCAGCTCAGCGCGTTTGCCAAGCGGCTGCTCGGAGAGCTTTCCGGGGGCGAATCCCAGCGGGTCGTGCTCGCGCGTGCCTTGGTGCAGGAAGCGCCGGTGCTCGTCATGGACGAGCCCACCACCTCGCTGGACCTCGGTCACAGCCAGCTCGTGCTCGAGCTCGCTGACGAGCTTCGCCGGGAGAAGGGGCTCTGCGTACTCTGTGCCATCCACGACCTCACCCTGGCAGCCCAGTACTCCGAGCGCTTGATCGTGCTCTCCCGCGGCCGGGCGGTGCTGTCGGGGCCTCCCGCCGAGGTGCTAACACAAGCGAATATAAGACGCGTTTTCGAAGCCGAGGTCGAGGTCCTGGACGGGGCTTCCGGGCCAGCGGTCTCCCCCGTACGGCGCCGGGCCGTTGTGCCACACTACGAAAGCAAAGTGAGCGCCTAATAGTGGCTACCCCAACCCCGAAGACCGACCCGCCCACCACTGCGCCGCCTCGCGCCAGCACACGCGCCGCTTCGATCGTGCTAGTTGCAACCGGCGACGGCAAAGGCAAGACGACCGCCGCCATGGGCACTGCACTGCGTGCCCTCGGGTGCGGTTGGGCTGTGTGCATCGTCCAGTTCGTGAAGTCGGGCAAATGGAACTCGGGCGAGGTCCGGCTGTTGAAGGACCTTGGCGCCGAGTGCCACACGATGGGCGACGGCTTTACCTGGGATAGCGACGACCTCGAGCGCTCGGCCGAAATAGCCCGTTCCGCTTGGGAACTTGCGAAGGAGGCGATCGCCTCGGGCCGCTACGAGCTTGTGGTCCTCGACGAGGTCACCTACCCCATCAACTGGGGTTGGGTCGACGGGAGCGACGTTGTCTCGGCTATATCGGGGCGGCCCGAAAAGGTGAACGTTTTCCTGACTGGGAGGGACGCGCCGGCGGCCCTCGTCGAGGTCGCCGATACGGTCACCGACATGCACAACGTGAAACACGCTTACGAGGCGGGGATATTGGCCGCAAAAGGGATCGATTTCTGATGCTGACGCTGCTCCTTGGAGGGGCACGGAGCGGGAAGTCCGCTTTGGCGTTGGAGTTGGCGTCCAGCGGCGCGGCGCCCGTCATTTTCCTGGCAACGGGAGAGGCGTCAGACGATGAGATGGCGGAGAGGATCGCGCTCCACCGTTCGCAGCGGCCCGCCGCGTGGGGCACCGTAGAAGAACCGGTCGAGCTCGCGAAGGCCTTCCGCGATATCGCCGGTGCCACGACCTTGGTGGTCGACTGCCTCACGCTGTGGGTGGCCAACCTGCTCGCGGCGGGCTACGACGACGATGCAGCCCTGGCAGCCGCCGGGGCGGTGGCGGCTCTGTGCGCCGACCGGGCTGGCAGGGTCATCGTCGTGTCGAACGAGGTCGGCTCGGGTATCGTCCCGACCGACAGTTCCCTGTCGAGGCGCTACCGCGATCTTCTCGGGCAAGTCAACATGGTCTTCGCCGCCCGTGCCGAGGACGCCTTCCTCGTCGTGGCGGGGCGCGTCCTGCCTCTTCTGCCCACGAAAACCACAATCCGATGAACCCACCTGCGCGATCCCCTTCAGGACCGGTCGACTTGCGTGCGGCAGTGGCCTTCCTCACGCCCTTCGGCGGCCGGCGAGGGGCTCGGCCAACACCTGCGACCATGGCCTATTTCCCTGTCGTAGGCGCTTCACTCGGGGCGCTGATCGGCCTGTGCTGGCATGCCTCGCGCCGGCGGCTCCCGCCGCTACCCGCAGCGGCCCTCGTCGTCGCCATCGACGCTCTGATGACGGGCGGCTTGCACCTCGACGGGCTGGCCGACACCGCCGACGGCCTCTGCGCCCACGTCCCAGCGAGGAGCCGGCTCGAGATAATGGCCGAGCCCCAGGTCGGGACCTTCGCGGTCGTGGCCCTCGGGGCGGCGCTCATTTCCCGAACGGCTGCATTCGCGGCCCTCGAGCCGTCACCGGCTCTGCTCGCAGCCCTCTACTGCTCCTCGCGCTCGGTCATGGTCATTGGCAGCCGGGCTCTGCCGTACCGCGGGAGGAGGGACTGGCAGCCGCCTTCCTGCCGGAGCGCGGGGAGCCCGACGGTGCCCTTGTGGCTGGTCTCGCCGGAGCCGGCGCAGCGTTGTTGCTGGCAACGCTTGTTGCTGGGCGGCGCGGGGCAAGAGCCGTCGTGGGCGGTTGGGTCTCGGGGGCGCTCGTCCTGGTCGTCGCCCGGCGGCGGATCGGGGGGTTCACCGGCGACGTCCTGGGCGCGGCCGGAGTCGTCTGCGAGACAACTGGCCTGGTCATGGCTGCAGCGAAATGAGCAGCTGGGCGCGGCCGGTCCCTCTTGTCGGCGACACGACCTCTGCGGCCGAGCGCGCTCGAGGACCCGCGGGCGTGGCGGTTCGACGAGGAGCAAAGGCGTGCGCTCTACGACGTCATCGCCGCCCGGCGCGACATCCGGAGATTTCGCCCGGACAAGCTCGAGCCGGCTCTTGTGCGCCGGCTGCTTGCCGCGGCTCATGCCGCACCCTCCGTCGGCCACTGCCAGCCATGGAGGTTCGTCCTCGTCAGCGGTGCGCAGGCCCGTGAGCGTGCCGCCCTGATCGCAGAACGCGAACGCCAGCGCCAGGCGAGCCTCCTCGGCGAGGATGCACGCCGGCGGATGCTCGACCTTCAACTGGACGGCATCGCCGAAGCGCCGCTCGGGATCGTGGTCTGCTGCGACCGCCGGGCTGCGCCTGCAGGGGTCCTTGGTCGCGCCACCTTCCCGGACACCGACATGTGGTCCTGTGCCTGCGCCATCGAGAACCTGTGGCTGGCAGCGCGGGCCGAAGGCCTCGGCGTCGGCTGGGTCACCCTTTTCCCGCCGGAGGAGCTCGCCGGCCTGGTAGGGATCCCGCCCGGGATCGAGACACTCGGTTGGCTCTGCGTCGGTTGGCCCGACGAGCGCCCGCCCAGCCCCGGGCTCGAACGGGCCGGCTGGTCACGGCGCACACCGCTAGAGGCCGTCTTGGTACACGAGCGATGGGACGGCATAGGCCCGGCCGCCCCTGCCTCGGCCGTGCGAGCCCCCGACCAGGTGGCTGTCGTCGAGGCCCACGACCAGGCCGACCGGCTCCTCACGCCGCCCGGCTCGCTGGGCGTCCTCGACAAGGCGCTCGACCGTGTAGTCGCTCTCGGGGTTCAAGCCGTAGAAAAGGCCAGCCTGGTGCTGGTCGCCGCGGACCACCCGGTGACCAGGTACGCGGTGTCGACATACCCCTCCACGGTCACACGGGAGGTGCTGGAGGCAACTGTCGCCGGAGAGTCCCTCGGAGCGGCTGCAGCGCGCTCCGCAGGCCTGGGGGTGATCGCGGTGGACGCGGGAGTCGACGGCTGGGCAGGCCTTAGAGGCGGCGCCAGGACCGGCGGCTCAGGGCCCGGCGGCGCAGCTGTGCCGGGTGCGGTCGACCTCCGACCGCTCGGGCGGCGCGGTGACCTCGTAGAAGCAGATGCCCTCTCGCCGGGCGACGTCGAAAGGCTCCTGGATGGGGGGCGGCAGCTAGGCGCGTCCATGGAAGACCAACTCGTCGCGCTCGGAGAGGTTGGAGTGGGCAACACGACGGTGGCTGCCGCGCTCAGCGCCGCGCTGCTCGGGCTCGGCGCGTCCGAGGCGGTCGGCCTTGGGGCTGGGGGCGACAGCGAGACTCTCGAGCGAAAGCGTTGCGTTGTCGAGTCAGCCCTCGCCCGGGCGCTTGCCCGTCCGGGAGGGCTCGACGGCCCCTTCGACGCCCTGGCTGTGCTCGGCGGCCCCGAGTTCGTCGTCCTAGCGGGCCTGGTCCTCGGTGTAGCGCAGCGCGGCGGCGCCATCGTGCTCGACGGGCTCGCAACGTCGGTGGCGGCGCTGTGCGCTGTGCGGGCAGAACCCGGCGTGGCGGCCCACCTCGTGGCCGGGCAACGCAGCCGCGAAAAGGCCCACTCGGCGGTACTGGAAGAACTCGGCCTCGAACCGCTCCTGGACCTCAGGATGCGGGCCGGTGAAGGTGTCGGCGCCGTACTTTCTTCCCAACTGCTCACCAGTGGGCTCCGGCTCCGGGCGCTCGCCGGGAAGGTCGCCCGCTAGAACTTCTATGCTCCCGATTGCGCAGCGAACTATGACGGCACGACCTGGAGCTTGTAGCCGTCTCCGTGCCGGGCGCGCTTGAGCACCTCTGAGTAATCCTCGAGCGGGTACTGGCCGCTCACGAGCGCGTGGAGGCCAAGGTCGACCTCGGTGGTGAGGTCGCACGCCCGGTCGTAGCTCTTCAATACGGCCATGGAGCCGATCACGGTGATCTCCTCGTTGTAAATTTTGAAGGGCGACACCTTCGCAGTCGCGCGGTTGGAGGCCACACCGAACTGCAGGAAGGTGCCCCCTGGGCGGACTCGCTGCAGACCATCCTCGATCGCCGCGATCACGCCCGTGGCGTCCATAACGACATCAAAGCGCCGGGCTCCATCGATGTGCTCGGCACTCGGCAACGCCTCGGTCGCCCCAAGCGCGGCCGCCTTTTTTCGCCTGGCCTCGTTCGGCTCGACAACCGTTACCGAAGCGGCGCCGACCCGCTCAGCCAACAAAAGCAGCATCAGTCCCATCGTCCCGGCACCGTAAATGATGAAACGGTCGCCCAACTTGGTCTTTATCAGGTCATAGCCGTGAACAGCGCACGAGAGAGGTTCGATGAGCGCCGCTAGTGACATGTCGAACCCAGGCGGTAACCGGTGGGCGTTCCAGCTGGGCACCGCTACCAGCTCGGCGCACCCACCTGCCACGGTGACCCCGATCGCGCCCCATCGCTCGCACAGGTTCTCGTGGCCCAAACGGCAGGGCCGGCATCGGCCACAAAACAATGTGGGGTCGACGGCTACGAGGTCACCTGGACAGAACTGCTGCCCATCGGGCTCGGGCGCGAGCCCTCTTATCGTCGGCACCGGCCCCCCCACGGCAACCACCTCACCAGCGAACTCGTGACCGGGGACGAGCGGGTACCTGGCGCTGGCCAGGTCACCATCGGCGATATGTATGTCGGTACCGCAAATCCCACAAGCCCGTACCGCCACCACTATTTCGCCGGGCTCGGGTGTTGGGTCGGGGAGTTCGCCCACGCTGATGTCCCCAGGCCTCTCTATCACCACTGCCTGCATCTGCTCTCCTTTCAAAACTGGCCGTAAGGGGCGCTCACTGCCCGCGTGCTTCCTTGGGCAGAGGCAACCAGCAAGCGCTGGCCGCGGGCCGCCATCTCACTTCAAAGCGCCGAAAGACAACCCGCGCACCAATTGCTTTTGCGCGATCCATCCCGCCAGTATCACAGGCAGGCTCGCCACCGTAGACGCTGCAGCCAGGTGGGCCCAGTACAGGCCCTCGCTCTGGATGGACGATACGAGGAACACCGACATCGTGGGATTGGTAGTCGTAAGGCTCTGAGCAAAGAAAAACTCGTTCCATGCAAAAATGGAGCAGATGAGGGCCGTCGCGGCGATACCCGGGAGGGTGATAGGCATGATCACGCGCGTGATCTCCACCCACAGGCCGGCGCCGTCGATCCTGGCCGCTTCTAGGAGGCCATTGGGAACCTCGACCAGGAACGACCTGATCATCCAAATAGCTATTGGCAGGTTCATCGATGTGTAGAGGATGACCAGGGCCCATTCGTTGTTTAGCAGGTGCAGGTCCCGAGCCACGATGAATATCGGGATGACGGCGGCGACATACGGCAGCATCTTCGTGGTCAGGAAGAAAAAGAGAACGTCGCGCCACTTCTTTATGGGTCGGACGGCAAGGCTATAGGCGGCCGGGATACCGAGGACCAATACCAATGCCGTGGACACCAAGGTCACGAATATGGAGTGTTCGAAGGGCTTGGTGAAGCTTTGCACGCCGGAGAACACCGAGTCGTACTCCGACAGGGTTGGCTGGAAGAAGAACTTGGGAGGGTACGTGTAGGCAGCACCCTCTGTCTTGAACGACGTGAGCACCATCCAGAACACTGGGAAGAACAGAAAGATCGCAACTATCCATGCTACGAACGACCAAAAATAGCCCCATCGGCTTTGCCGTCTGCGTTGGGGCGCTTTGGCTGCAGGGATTGCGATCGTCGCGGCGGCCATATCAGGCCACCGTCACTGAGGCGCGTAACAGCCCAGCCAGCAACCGCAGCGCGAAGGTCGCCACGATCTCGGTGAGGATGAGCACGATGATCCCGGCTGCTGCGCCAATTCCAACGGTGAAGTTGTTGAACACCTGCTCGTACAGGTAATAAGGCAGGTTGGTCGTCGCCGTCCCCGGTCCCCCCGCCGTCATGGTAAAGACCTCACCGAAGGTCTGCACGATGTATATCGACCCGAGCAGCACTCCCAGCTCCATATAGCGCTTGATGTTGGGAAGAGTTATGTAGGCAAACGTCTTGATGGTGCTGGCCCCGTCTACTTGCGCCGCTTCCAGGGCCTCGAGGTCCTCGCCCTGCAGGCCGGCGAGGACGATGAGCATCATGAACGGCGCCCACTCCCAGACCAGGACGACGACAATCGAACCGACGGCATGCGTGCCGAGCCAGTTGACCTGGCCCACCCCGAACGGTTTCAGGACATAGTCCAAGAAGCCGAAGACCGGGTCGTAAATCGTTGTCTTGAACATCAGGTCGGTAGCCACTGGCATGATCAGGAAAGGAGTTATCAAAAGGGTGCGGACAACGCCGCGCCCAAAGAACTTGCGGTTGACTAGCAACGCCATCCCTGTGCCTACGAGCATGGCGAAGATGACGGCCGAGGCGGTCATCTCTACCGTGCGGACAGCGGCTTGCCGGAACGCCGGGTCGTCGAAGGCAGCTCGGTACTCCTGCAACCCAGCGAACTTGTTCGACCCCGGGATCAGCAGGTTCCACCGCCGGAAGCTGTACCAAAGCGTGACCGCGAACGGGGCCTGGGTCACGATGATGACGTAAATCAGCGCCGGCATCAGGGGTAGCCGTCGCTTCCAAGCTTCAGCCCGGGCGATTGTGGCCCGAGACGGTGCTTGCCCATTGACCGAGCCGACAGCTCGGTCAATGGGCAGCTGCTGCAGGGACGGAGGCGCTGTAGTCATCGGGCCCTGGACAGCAATGGATGTTCCTCGGTTATCTGAACTACTCGCCGTTGCCGGACGCTATGTCCTGGGCGTCCTGCTGGCTGTTGGCCAAGGCCGTCTTCACGGATTCTGTCCCGGCGATGGCGGCCGATATTTGGTCGGACACAATCGTGCCGAGGTCGATGAACCACGGGACGTCGACGAACTGGATGCCCACGTAGGGAACGGGGTTCTTGGTCGGGTGGTCAGGGTTGGCGGCATCGATCGAGTCCAGCGTGATGCCGGAAAAGGCCCCGGCAGCCTTGAGGTAATTCGGGTTCTTGTACAGCGACGTGCGGGTACCCGGGTTGACCCCGGCCCAGCCGTACTTGGCTGCCTGTTCAGGGATGATCTGAGGACCGGTCGCCCAGGAGAGGTACTTCCAGGCCGCGGGCTCGTCAGGCGTGCCGGAGGGAATGGAAAGTGACCAGGTGTAGAGCCAGCCTGAGGGGATGCCGGCAGGCCCGGTCGGGGCGTAGGCGTAGCCGGTGTTGGCGAACGTCTTCGGCGCGTTGGTCGAAATGAGCCCAGCGGCCACTGTCGCGTCATACCACATGGCCGCCTTACCGGCATCGAAGTCGTTCAGGCATTCGGTGAAGCCGTCGTTGGATGCCCCGGGTTCGCCGTACTTGCGCACCAGGTTGACGTAGAAGTTCGTCGCGGCCACGTCCGGGGCCGAGCTGAGCTGCGGTACCCATTGATCGTTGAACCACGAACCCCCGTAGGTGTTGATCACGGTGTCGAGGGCAGCGAGGTTCTCGCCCCATCCCGGTTCGCCCCTCAGGCATATGCCGGCGAGGCCCTTGGCCGGGTTGTTCAGCTTTTGGGCGAAGGAGGCTACCTGTGCCCAGGTCGGGTGCTCGGGCATCGTGAGGCCGGCCGCCTTGAACAAATCGGTCCTGTAATAGACCATCGACGACTCGGCGTAGAACGGCACAGAGTACAGCTTGCCGCCGACCGAGAGAGCCGACCGTAACGGGGGCAACAGGTCGTTGACGTCATAGCCAGGGTCCGTCGCCGTGTAGGCGGACAGGTTGGCGAGCCACCCGTTCTTTGACCAGATCGGCGTCTCGTAGTTCGAGATCATGACCACGTTGAACTCGTTGGCATGGGTGGTGACATCTGTCTCGACCAGCTGGCGCTCGCTGTTCTCGGGGAGAGTGTCGTACTCGATGTTGATCCCCGGGTTTTCCTTTTCGAATATGGGTGTGAGGGCCTCAAGTTCTTCCATGTTACCGTTGGACACTACGGCGACTTTAATCGTGACGCTCGAGCCATTTGAGTGCAAATTAGCCGCCGACGCGTTCGCGGTGATGCCGACGGTGGCGATCATCCCAAGCGTCGTCGCCGCCGCACCCAGTTTGGTTGCGGTACGGCGCCCGCGCCGTGTTGTAGGTACTGTCGTTGTCATTTTGGTGTCTCCCCTCCTCATTTCCTTTTAAGTGAGTTAGTTAGGACGCGCGTGCCAGCCCGCCCGCGGCACATCGTTGTTTAAAGTACATCAGTTCTTAGCCCGTACCAGGCGCTCATCACCTCGCAGGGCGCATTGTTAGAAAGTGTCTAGCGATTTGTGCTGAGGAATACAGCTCCTTTCGTTGTTCATCCCTGGGACGCAGTTTAAGTACGACCTCAGGTCGAAGGCAACGAAGCACGAGGTTGAGTTTGTGCCCGGTTTTGTGGGATTACACCAGCCGCATAACCCGCCTGAACAGGGTGTTTGTTCGCGGGGTTGCCCGAATAGGGTATTGCGCGTGCCCGGTCGGAGACCGACCTAGCAACGCACCACCGCGGGCCCTAGTGCCGAGTACTGCCGCGCCATTCCGGCCGAGAACCGGGTGTCGGTGATAATCATCTCGAGGTCGCTCACGTGCGCGAACCGGCAAAAACTCGAGGTCCCGAACTTGTCATAGGTCCCGATGAATATCTTGCGACGGGCGGTACGCACGACGGCGGCCTTCACCTCGGCGACGCGGGGATCGGGCGTCGTCAAACCTTCCGCCAATGAGATCCCATTTGCGCCTATGTAAGCCAGGTCGATCACAAACTCGGCAAGCATCCGTGTGGCCCAGTGCTCGACCGTGGCCAGCGTCCGCCCCCGGACCAGGCCTCCGAGCAGTAGCACGGTGTAATTGGGCCGGGCAGCCAAGTGGGCGGCTACGGGGAGCGAAGCGGTCACTACGGTAAGGCTGCGCTCGGGCGGCAAAGACTGCGCCAACAACTGCGGGAGGTAGCCCTCGTCCACGAACACAGCCTCCGCCTCGTCGAGGTGCCTTGCCGCCTCCTCCGCAATGCGGAGCTTTTCGACGTGGTGGTTGGTCTCGCGGCTGGCGAGGTCGGTCTCGAAAACTGACCGGACGACCGGATAGGCGCTGCCGTAGCTGCGCCGGATAAGGCCGTTGCGTTCAAGTGTCTTCATGTCCCGCCGGATGGTCTCTGCCGCCACTCCGAAGCGGTCTGCGGCAGAAGTTACGTCGACACGGCCACTTTCCCGGGCGACGGCCAGGATCTCCCTCTGGCGCTCGCGAGCCCCAAGTACCTCGTTCATTGCTGCCCGCCTTTCTGGAAGCCCGCCACTTAAGCGGTCGGGAGTTTCGGCCAGTGCGTTATTACGCTGGTCGTCTCGCTCACCCCGTAGGCCGACGCTCGTATCAAGCACTCTCCCTTGTGCCTCCCATGGCATTATGACAGCGCGCTATTGCCGCTTGTGCGCGCCGGCCAGCTAGCCGCTTTAGCCAGAGACAACCACTTCGTACCAGAGGCCGCCGTTCAGGTTGACCCGGTTCCCTGAAGCCTGGCCCGGGGAGGAGTCTCCAATGTAGGTGTACAGCGGATGGCCGTCGTATGTCACCTGTAAAGAACCGTCTGAGCGTTTGATCGTGCCGAGCTTGCCGGTGATGCCCGGACCAGCCGTCGGTGCGCCGGTCACGGGTGGCCAGTAGAGCGCGCAGGTCCCGTAGCAGCGTGACTTGGACGCGGTGTCTGGCGCGAACCAGTAGAGGGTGAAGCCCCCAGCATTGGTGAGCACCGGCTTCCCGGCTATTTGCCTCACCCGTAGCTCGAGCCGACCGCTGGTGGCGCGGGCGGCGGGCCCGCTCCCAGTTGTGAGGGCGCCCACGAGGAGGACCGCGGCAACCAGCGCCGCCCCGCCCACGAGCATCTCAACACGCGTGGAAAGAGCGCGCTGGCGGTTAGCGAGTGGGCGCGCTGGATATAGGGCCCTGGCTCTAGGCTCTCCGAACGGGGCGACGGCAAGGAAACCCAGCACGGCGAACGCAGCTACCTCGATCAGCCCGGCCACGGCCCCCGCGGTAGTACGCACCTCTCGAAAGCCGAAAAGGCCCACCCAAACCGAAAGGACGTACCCTCCGAGGGTCGAAAGCGCGAAACCTGCTGCTGCGGCCGAAACCAGGCGGCTACTGGTCACCACGACCAGCGCAGCGAGGCCGAAGGCGGCGATGACCTGGAGCAGGAAGAGCCAACCGATCGTCGGGATCGTCCGGTAGCCCGTGAGGTAAAGGTCGAGGTGGACGCCTCCGGTGGCGAAGATGAGCCCTGCTCCAAAAAGCCGCCCGAGGAGCTGCCAACGATGGGCCACCTGGTGCGCTCGCGTCATGCTGCCGTGTGCCTCCTCTTCCTCGTAGTAGTTCTACGTGCGATGCTCGGGTATGGATCATCGCGTCCCGCGAGAGATCCTTTCATTGGGCTCGTCCGTAATCCATGGCAGAAGGGCACCTGTACGTGGTGAACCAGACCGCGGGGCATGTGCCCTCAGGGTGTGGTCCCCCGTACATCCAATGACATAGAACACGAGGAGACGAAATAAATGGAGCAGTCCAAGCAACACCGCAATACGTCCCACCGAGCGCCAGTTGGACAGATGGCGGCCGCGGTCTTCGCGCTCGGCGGGCTGGCCGCATCCCTCTTGCCAGCCGGTACGGCCGCGGCGTCGACCGTGCACCCAGCAACGACTGCAGCGAAGAGCGTCGTCATCTCGGCACTCAAGACCAAGAAGTACGGCACGATCCTCGTCGACGGCAATACGCTCTACTCCCTGAAACCGAGCAAGCTGGCCTGTGGGACCACTTGCCAAAAGTACTGGCCCCCGGTCCTGCTGCCCAAGGGCGTGAGCAAGGCAACGGCCGGGGCCGGCGTAAGCGCGGCTAAGCTCGGCACCAAAAAAGTGGCCGGTGGGGCCCTCCAGGTGACCTACTCCGGTTTGGCGCTCTACTGGTTCGTGGGCGACAAAGCCCACGGACAAGTGAACGGAAATGTGACAGACACTTGGGGTAAGTGGTCCGATGTCGCTACGGTTTAGCCGACGGCCCCCCCCAGCACAGGCGGAGTTTCGTTCTAGCTCACGAGCCGCGGATTGAGAGGGTGTTATGTCTGTCATAACCAGGCCCGTTGGTTCTCTTGCTCCTGCAACTGCTCCCGCATCCCTGGAGCGCAGAAGTAGGAGGGCGCACGGGCTCAGGGCGGCACTGTCGTCGCGCGTCTACTTGCCAGCGTGCTCGATAGTGGCCCTAGCGGCGATCCTCGTCGGGATCGGTTGGGCCAACCAATGGGGTGGCGCAGATTTCGGCAGTCAGGTGGACAGCCTGCGTGTCGTCGTCATCGGCCCGCTCACCCTTGTCATCCTCGGCGTCTTCCTCATAGTGGAGCGTGTGCGCCCGGCCCAGCGGCGCCCACTCTTCGCTCGCGGCTACCGCCAGGACCTCCTGTACACCGTTTTGAACGCGACGCTCACGGTGCCGCTTGTCACGGCGCTAACCATCTCTTTTGCCGACGTGGTCGACAGGTCTCTCCCGTGGCTCGTGCTCGCCAGGATCGGCACGGTGCCGAGCTGGGGCGCCATTGCCGTGATCTTCGTTGCCATGGACGGGTGTAATTGGTTTGCCCACCTGGCAAACCACCGTGTGCGGATGCTCTGGCGCTTCCACGAACTGCACCATTCACAAGAGGACATGAACGTGCTCACGGTTTTTCGCACCCACCCGTTCATCCATGTTTCCTACCTCATCGCCCTGGTCCCGGGGATAGTGCTCGTGGCTAACGGGGCGCTGCCGACGACTCTCCTCGTCGTCTACGGCGGCGTCGTGGCGTTCGCACATTCGAACACCAACCTGGGGTTCGGGCCGCTCGAGCGCGTCTTTGTCAGCCCGAACTACCACCGGATCCACCACCAATTGGACGGGCCCCAGGACGTCAACCTCGGGTTCGCTCTCACCATCTGGGACCAGATGTTCAATAGAGCGATTTTCCCGACACCCGAGACGATCAGGACCGATACCGGGCTGCCGAGGTCGCCCGCTCATTGTCGAGCAATCAGGAGAGCGGCCGCGTCACCTCGCGGTCTTTGCCGCTCAACTCGTCGGACCGTTCCGGCCCATGGCAGGACGGGACCGACTGCCGCAGGACTGGGAGCCGCCAATCGACCGTCGTGAGCCACGCCCCGCGGAGGGGCCCGGGATGCGGGCGTGACAGCGTCGCTAGCGAGGTACCAGAGACACGGTCGCGAAGTGCTGGCGACCGTGCTCGGGACCCGGACAGCGCCTCTGCCTGCCGACCTCGCCCTCATCGCGGCGCGGACCGCGCTCGCCTGGATCTTCATCTACCACGGTTCCGGCAAGCTCTTCGGGTGGTTCAACGGACCGGGCGTTCACCGCACGGCGGTCTACTTCGCGAACACTGCTCACTTGCACCCAGGTGAGTTCTTCGCCATCCTCGGCGGTGTGACCGAGTTCGGGAGCGGCATCGCGCTCGCTCTCGGGCTCGCCTCCCGCCTAGCAGGGACTCGCTCTGTTCGGGGACATGGTGATGGCGATGATCACTGTCAGCTGGGCGAACGGGATCAACTCGGAGACCCCGACTCCCGGCTACGAGCTCAACATGGCCCTCGGTGTCCTTGCACTCGTAGTCGCGTCTTCGGCGCCGGTCGTTTCAGCATCGATGCCCTCATCGAACGGCGGGTCGCCGCCGCCGTGCCCTCGCTACGAACTGAGGTCGCACCTAGCAACTGACCTGCCCAAACGGTGGTCGCTGGTCTTGACCACTTCATCGTAGGCGTATGACCTTTCATTGCAGGCGTGTGACCTGCTGATTGAGGTAGCGCTGTTGCTGGAGGTTAGTGGCCGCTCGGGCCGCGGCCTGGTAGGCCTCGAGCGCGGCAGTACGGTCGCCAGCCATCTCAAGCAGGTGGCCTCGGACCGCGTGGAAGCGACGATCGGCGTTGACCCGTGCGTCGGCCCCAAGACGCTGGACCAGTTCGAGCCCTGCATGCGGCCCAGCGACCATGCTGACCGCGACGGCGTGGTTGAGCGCAACAACCGGGTTGTCGTCCAAGCGGAGCAGGACACCGTAAAGAGCAGCTATCTGACGCCAGTCGGTCGCTTCGGGGCTCTCCGCCTCGTCGTGGACGGCGGCGATCGCTGCCTGGAGCTGGTACGGCCCGATCGGCCCGCGGCGAAGGGCGGCGGTGATGAGCGCGGTCCCCTCCTCGATGGCACCCCGGTCCCACCGGCCACGGTCTTGCTCCGCCATTGGGATGAGCGACCCGTCGGGTGCGGTGCGGGCGCGGTGCGCGCGCATGCACGAGGAGCATCAACGCCAGCAACCCAGCCACCTCGGGGTCCTCTGGCCCCGCGAGATGGAGCGCCCGGGCGAGCCGGATCGCCTCTTCGGCCAGGTCGACTCGGACCAGCGCCGTTCCTTGCGTGCTGGCGTAGCCCTCGTTGAATATCAGGTAGAGGGCCCGGAGGACAGCCTCCAACCGGCCCCCCATTTCGTCGTGGGCGGGTAGGGCAAAGGGGACGCCGCTATCTCTGATCGACCGTTTCGCCCGGGTGATCCGACGAGTCACTGTCTGCTCCGACCCGAGCAGGGCACGCGCGATCTCGGCGGCGTTAAGCCCGCCGACCGCGCGCAGCGTCAGGGCGATCTGCGAGGCGACCGAGAGCGACGGGTGGCAACACAACAACAGCAATACGACCGTGTCGTCGGCGTCTCCGGTGTCGTCGCTGTCGCCCGAACGGCGCTCGTCCGCCGGGGCCGAGCCCTGCTCGGTCAGTGCCCATCCCGCGACCTTCTCTTCTCGGCGGCGACGCGCCGACTCGGAGCGCAAGAGGTCGGTAAGCCGGCGCGACGCGACGGTGATGAGCCAACCCCTGGGGTTGTCGGGCAACCCGTCTGCCGGCCACCGCACCGCAGCAGCTGCAAGCGCCTCCTGGGTGGCATCCTCAGCCAGGTCGAAGTTCCCGTAACGGCGGACGACCGCGCCGAGGACCTGCGGCGCCAGGCGGCGAAGCAGGTCCTCGATCTCGGGCGCGGTCACTAGCGACCGCCCTTCATGTTCAGCCCTCGAAGTCCGGCTGATGCTCGTCGATCGGCCGCACATCCGCATAGGCGCGCGCCCGGACGTGCTCGGGACCGGGACAGCTCGCAAAGCGAGCGGCGATCTCGGTCGCTCGATCGAAGCTCTCGGTCTCCACGACCCAGTAGCCCGCGAGTACCTCCTCGGTCTCGGCGTAGGGGCCGTCGGTGACCACCGGGGCTCCGCCTTTGAACCTGACCCGCCGGGTGTGCACCGGAGCGCTTAGGCCCCGGGTCTCGACCAGCTCGCCCGAGTCCAGCAACTCCTGGTTGAACTTTTGCATGAACGCCCCCAGAGTTGCCCAGTCTTCCTTGGTCCACGCGGGCTGCTCGGAGGGCTGCCCGACCATCTCCTGGTAATGCTGCTGTGAAGCGAAGGTCAAGATCATGTACTTCACCGTCAGTGTCCTTTCAATCAGGGGCGCCCCGTTGGCGCCATCCTCCTAGAGGTCGGAGCCGAAGCCGGACGATCGGACACCATCAGATCACTGCCTGGCCGGCGGCGCGCTCCTAAGGAGCAAATGCGCCGGAACCCTGTGCCGTCCTCGCGCGATAGAACGTTAGGACGTCCTAAGAAACAACGGGAAGCACAACAACTGACCTGCCCGCACTTGGGAGGCGGCGAGCGGAATCGAACCGCTGTAGAGGGCTTTGCAGTCTCTTTTGACGGCCTTCTACAGACTTACATGGACGTATTTTTGCTGGTAGGAGCGCTGTGTGGACGCCCGTAGACGGCTATGCATTCCTGGAGCTGTGCCATCGTTGTGCCATCGCACTCGAAATACCTGCAAATTCTGGACTGACTAGGGACGTCATGAATACTTATGCGTGGCGAAGCGTGAGGTCTCAGTCGCCCGCGGATAGTTGCTGGTCTTGACGGATTCCTTAATGGTGACGCGCCGCGCAACTCGGGCTACGTAGTCAGCTCTCAGCCCCGCTGTCCGCGCTCAGGCTCGCTGCGGTACCAGCCGGTTGGTGACTTGAAGCATGCAAACCCCTGTTAGGTGACGAGATACGCCACGGCAATAGCAACGATCACCCACCAGAGGACATTGTGCTGGCCGTACTTGCGCTTCAGCCCCCTAAAGAGGGCTCCGAAGCACGCCACTTCCCCGGCCGCGCTGTACTGGCAAATCTGGCTCCCGTCGGCGGGCCAGTACTCCCCCCGTGGCCAGGCGTCGCCGAATCGTCCCGCCCTGGCCCACAAGCCTGTCGGCCAGCCCTCCTCTTCTAATGGGGATCGACCACTTCGACTGCTGAGCGGGAGAGGCTGGTCGAGCTGAGCCGCCAGCAGGTGAGCACTGTCCAAATTCAGGGCTTTGAGCCTTACGCCTAGATCGTGCCCCTGCTGGTCGGTGAGGTTCCCGTGACGGCTGGTGGGATGTCGTGCCTCGAGCACTGATCCATTAGTGAGCTGCTGGGGTCCTCGGGCTCGGTGTTGGTGCCAGTAGAGCGAGAGGAGCCAGATGATCTTCGTCGGGGTGGACTGGGCTGAGGCCCATCACGACGTGCACGTGCAGGACGAGGAGGGCAAGCGTCTCGGGGGCCGCTTGCCCGAGGGGGTGGAGGGCATCGCCCGCTTCCATGACCTGGTCGGCGTCCATGTGGACGATCCCGCGCAGGTGGTCATCGGCATCGAGACCGACCGGGGACTGTTCGTCGCCGCGTTGGTGGCGGCGGGCTACGAGGTGTTCGCGGTGAACCCGATGTCCACCTCGAGATACCGGGACCGCCACTCGAGCTCGGGAGCCAAGTCCGATCCCGGTGACGCCAAGGTGCTGGCCGACATGGTCCGCACCGACCGTCATAACCACCGGCCGGTCACCGCTGACTCCGAGACGGTGCAGGCAGTCAAGATCCTGGCCCGGGCCCACCAGTGCATGATCTGGTCGAAGGGGCGCCAGACCAACGGGCTGCGCTCCACGCTGCGCGAGTTCTACCCGGCCGCCCTGGCCGCTTTCGACGACCTGAGCAGCGGTGATGCGCTCGAAGTGCTCCGGGTGGCCCCCACCCCCGAGCTGGGCCGGGGCCTGTCGCTCTCGAAGATCGCCGCCGCGTTGCGCCGTGGCGGCCGCCAACGCCGCGTCGACGAACGCGCCAGCGAGATCCAAGCCGCCCTGCGGGCACCCCAGCTGGCCGCGCCCGCCGCCATCTCGACCGCCATGGGTGCGTCGGTGGCGGCCAGCGTGGCGGTGATCGCCGCCATGGTCGCCCAGATCGCCGTGCTCGCCGAGGAGCTCGAAGCGGGTTTTGATCAGCACCCGGACGCCGAGGTGGTCCGTTCCCTGCCAGGACTAGGGACCGTCCTCGGAGCCCGGGTGCTCGGAGAGTTCGGCGACGAGCCGAACCGCTATGGCAGCGCCAAGTCTCGCAAAAACTACGCCGGCACGTCGCCCATCACCCGGGCGTCGGGCACCAAACGGGTCGTGCTGGCCCGCTACGCCCGCAACCAGCGCCTCGCCGATGCCATCTACCTGTGGGCGTTCGCCGCCCTCACCGCCTCACCCGGAGCCCGCACGTTCTACGACCCTCGCCGAGCGGCCGGTGACACCCACCACGCCGCCCTACGCGCCCTCGGGAACCGTCTCGTCGGCATCCTCCACGGCTGCCTCGACCACCACACCATCTACAACGAGACCATCGCCTGGGCCCATCGTGCCGAACAAGAAATCAACCAGGCCGCTTGACATTTACGGCCGTGGGATGTCTAGGGGCGGTCCCTTTGGCTTTTGGGGAGGGCGTGGGCGCTTCCTGCGGGGAGTCACGAGCCGCCACCGCTTACCGTGCTCCTACGGTCTTCGTCAGCTTGTTCGGGGGTCGTTCGGTCACGGACAGCGGCGATGTCGGAGAATCGCGTTTTACCGGCGGTACCGGATGTTGGGGGCACCATGCGAATACGGTCGGCCTCGTTACCCACTCGCGGCCCCACCCTAGCCCGCGCATTCTGGTGTCCTTGGCTTCGTTCGCCCGTTCGCGTAGCCATCGATTAGTGCGCCGTCAGCCACGAACCCGGTCCTCTCCACGTGGCGCCGAACTGACTGATCTGTGCAATCTAGACAGATAGAGTCCCCTCGTGGCCATCGGACCTGAGCCGCTCCCGAAGACGCTGGGGCTTCCTCGGATCGGCGCAGGTGGGAGCATCGAAGAACCCACTGTCACCTACGATCTACTGGAGCTCCCCGTCCCCTTCGAGGCCGGGCCCCCAGCCTTCCTGTGGCAGCGTCTTCAGTCACTGCTCAAGCCAGCTGAGGCGCAGGCTTACGCAGACTGGGCCAACCTGGTTTGGGAGGAGCGAGCGGAGCGCGCGTGGGCCTTCTTCCGGGACGCCGGGCTGGCCTTGGCGCCCGGTGAGGACAGCATGCTCGGGCTGGCCGATTTCCTGCGGGCCTGGCACCCCCATGTCATGGCGCCGTACGAACGTCGGACGCTGTCCTTCGACCTGCCCGGGCCCTGGACCTCGCCGCTGGCCGTGGTCCTGGAGATCAGCTTGGCCCACGACCTGGCCTTCATCGTCGCCCATGAGGTCGCCAAGAGCCGTAGCGGCCTGTCCTGGGGGTTAATTGCCAACAAGCTCACTTTCCCAGGCGGCTACGGGGAGCGGCTCGTTCAGACCGGTCACGCAATACTTTTTGCCACCTTGCAGAGCCCGGAGTCTGAGCTTCCTACAGCGCAACCGAGGTTCCCGCCGTGGGCGACCAGACGCGGCACCTTGCGCTACGCGGCCGACGTGGTCCTGCACCAGACGGAGAAGGTCGCCGCCGCGCCTCCGCCCGAGCCAGGCTTGCCCTTGGCCTTGGGCTCCTTCGACCTGCCGGCCGGCCATTGCCTGGTCCGCGGAGAGAACGACCAGGCGCTGTTGTGGGCCACTGACCGGTCCGTCGAAGGCTCGGGCAAGCTTTGGGCGGACCTAAACAGCGCCCGGCCCGATGGCTATGGGTGCGTCCTGTTGCCCTGGCGGGATTACGAGCCTTACCTTGACGGCGCGGTGCGGGCCCGCGTCGGTATTTCCCCCGAGGCCATCGGCGCCCTCGACCCTGACCGGCTGCTCGGCGCAATGTGGGAGATGGCCCTGCCCGCTCACGACGTGGACGAGGAAGCTCGCTTTCGCCACGTGCGTGCGCCCTTGAGCCGGGACTGGCCAGGTTTGGCGCCGGCCGGTACCCGGCCTCTCTCCCCCGAGGTCCTGGCAGCCGCGGTCTCGTCGTTGCCTCCCGCCCGGGTGGGGGTCGTGGCCACGAGCCGCCTGGCTGATCTCCCGGGCTTGATCGCCTGGAACCATGAGGTCATCGACCACTTCTCACCCCCGGAGCTGTCGGCGGTCTTGCGTTCTTGGGAGGACCGTTTTAGGGCCACGCTGTTTCGAATGGGCGGCAGCACCTTGGACCTCCTTGTGGAGCGGCCACCGTCTAACTATGACCTGGCTGTCCAAGTGGCGGCAGAGCACTACGCGCTTTGCCCCGACATCATCGACCAGGGAATCGGCACCGTGGCCGCGTACGCCCACCAGCTCGTAGGGGCGCCCATGTGGAACTTCTGGTGGGACTAGGCCGGAACGTCGACAGGCCCCGCAGATCAGGCTGCAACGCGTCAACCCCTAGTGAACAAACCTCGACCGCCTAGGTGTCGGTGTCGGGTGCGCGCGGCAAATCTGGTCGATCTGGCGCAGCCCATCGGAGGTGGGCCGGGACGCGTCGGCGAGCAGATGCTCGGCGATAACGCGCATCTTCGACCATCGAGCAAACCGTAAATACACGGTACATAACGTTCCGTCTCCCCTCAATTTGCATCACCTTTGCGAACCCATCCGGCGCGCCGTGGAAGGCGACGCTCGGGCGTACTCGGATCAGTGAGCGCGATGGGGGTTCTTCACCCACCGGACCACACAAGTCACCGGTAATCGGATACCGGTATACAGGTTGACGATGTATCGGCTGCCGGACTATACTGACTCACATGGTCCAGACAGATGAGCGCTGGGACTTCGTTTGGCCTCCCGACAACGGAGCGCGTCCCGATGGCCCACGATGGCTAAAGATCCTGCTGTGCATGGTCCTTGTGGTTGGCTGCGCGGCGGTCCTCCTGCTCTTGGTCGTGGTCGTTGCTCCTTCAGCGGGAGCCGCCGGTGGCTGCGGCGGTGGCTGACAACCAGCGACCTCTAATGAGCCAGACGCCACTCTTGACGGCGTCGAGGACCTCCGCGCGGCGGTCCACTGAGAAACATGGCGGGGCGGAGGCATGGCTATGGACCACGGCTATTGCGACGGCCGGAGCGCTCATCGCCGCAGCAGTCTTGGCCCCGCGAGGGTCAGCTACCCCGGTCCGGGGCCTTGCGTGGCTTCTCTTTGTCGGGTCGTCTGTTCACGTCGCCTCGACAGGGTGGCTCTATACACTGCCCGATGTCCGGTGGTACGCGCGCCAGCATCCAACACGATATGTCGGCACCGGCGGGATTGGTCGCGGCTGGGGCGGCCGGGGCTGCGGCACTGCCCCCAGCGGCTATGTCATGGCTTCTGTTGCCCTATTTCGCGTGGCAGTTCTTCCACTTTCAAAAGCAGAACGTTGGGATGGCGGCGCTGGCCGCAACCTCGCATGGCCTGATGCATCTCCGACCTCTTGAGCGCCGGGCGCTGGTCGTGGCGGGGGTTGCGGGGATCGGCGGGCTGGTGGCTGATCCCGAGCTCCTTCAGCTCGGTGTCCACGCGCCGTGGGACGGGTTGTTCAAGGTGGCGACCCTCTCGTTCGCGGCGGCCGTTGGAGCTGGCCTGTTTTCGATCACACGGCGGCCCCGGGCTGAACGTCCCATCGGTTTCATGGCGATCTATGTCCTGTCGCTGGTGTTCTCACTCCCCGTCTTCGTCTTCCGCTCCCCATATGCGGCCGTCGGGGGCATGACAATCGCCCACGGTTTTCAGTACCTGATCCTTATCGGGCTGGTAGCAGCCGCGAGCCCAAGTGGGACCGGAAGAGCCGTAAAGCTCGCCGTACTGGCCAATGTGGCCCTGGTGGGTGGGGCCCTGTTGAGCGGAGCATCGCACTTGCATGGCTCGGGGCCGTTACTGCGAATTCTTTTCGGTGCCTACCTCGGCGCCGTCATGGCCCACTTCGTCGTCGATGCCGGGCTTTGGCGGCTACGCGACCCCTTCCCACGAGCGTTCGTGGGCAGCCGTCTCCCCTACCTGGTGCCGACCCGTCCAATGGCTCCTGCCACCAATAGATCGTCCCCCGATATAGAATGACGTCGGTGGCAGGTACTCAGCGAGAACGCCAGTCAGACACCGGTCACAGCGAGCCGCTGGGCGGCTTCGGCCGCTACGCAGGGCCGGCGACCCTGATTATGTCAAGTCTTGCCGATGGTCCCAAGCACGGCTACGCGCTGACCAAGGACATCGAGGCCTTCGCAGCGGTGCGTATAGCTCCGGGCACGCTCTATGAGGCACTGGCCCGGCTCGAGGGACAGGGTCTGATCGAGGCCGTCGAGAGCGGTGATCGGCGCCGTCCGTACCGGCTAACTGCAGTCGGAGCCGAGGCCCTCCGCAACCATCTTGCCGCGCAGCGACACGTCGCTGACTTGGGCCTCCGCCGCCTCGCCGGCGGCTGGGGGGCGGCATGAACCTCCTCCCGCACAAGGCTCGCCGTCGCGCCGAACTTCTCCTGCGCTGCTATCCGAAACAGTGGCGCTGCCGGTATGGCGACGAGTTCACCGAGCTGCTCGTGGCGGAGATGTCCGAACAGCCGCACTCTTGGCGACGGAGCGTGGATGTCGTATGGAGTGGATGCGTTGCGAGGACCGCTGAAGCTGGCCTCGGCCAAAGAAGGCTCGAACCCCTCGATCAGGTTCGAAGGTCCCTGGTCGCCTCTGGCTGCGCGATGGCAGTTTTCCTTGTCTTCGGGGCCGCCATCTGGGCGCAGTTGACGATCGGTTGGCAGTGGTCTGAACCAGGTACGGCGACCACGACCGTGGCGATGGTCGTGATGTCCTGCGCAGCGCTGGCCGTTTTCGCCTTTGCGGTTGCAGCCGCCGCGCCCATCCTGTGGAATTTCCTAGGACGTGTGATCCGCCGAGAATTCCACGGGCTGGTGCGCCCATCCCTTCTGTTTTTGACCGCTTTTACTGTCTTGGTCGTGGGTGGCCGTCATTTTGGGAACGGCTGGCCTGGTACGGGGGGCCACCCGTGGGCACACCAGGACATCGTGCCAGGCGGCGTGGCCGCCTTCACCTGGGCATCGACTCTTTCGATCACCTCGTACTGGGCTCACCCTGGGGCGCTCATGACGTTCCCCGCCAGTGAGATCGCCTGGATGGTCGTCAGTCCTATCGCGTTAGTGTGCACGGTGGTTGGAGCGGTAAAGGTGGCTCACCGCCTCGATTTGCCTGAATCAACGCTTCGTTACGAGGCACGGCTGGCAGAGCTCAGTGCTGTCGTTATGAGCGTTTTTCTCATTGGAGCCTGCATGTGGGTCATCGACGGCGGTCCCGGCCCCGGGACCTGTTCCACGTTGGGGACATTGACGTCGTCGGGCTAGTTGTGATGGTCCTGGCCCTGGCCGTCACACATCGAGCCGTGCTGCGGGCCAGGCACAATGGGCTGGCTCTGACGCCGAACTGACCAGATCGGCGCCACGGCATGGACGACAGGGATCCCGACCCACAGGCAGATGCCGCTGGGAATGTGAGCACAGCAACCGGGCGGACGCGTGAGCATCTGCCTGGTCCCAACCAAGTCGGTTGGCACACCGACGATCCGGCCAGGGGCACCTGGACCCGCCGAAGGATCTTGGCGTTCGGGTTGGGCGGGGCCGCCGCGGTTGTGGCAGCAGGCGTCACTGGGCTCGAGCTCGTAGCCCATGGAGTACTCCCTGGCCAGCAGCGGCTCGACCGGCTCGAGGGTGGTTGTTCGGTCCCGAGGCCGCCGCTGCGGTTCTCGGTCCTCGGGCCATCGACCTCGGGCACCTTCTACTCCCGTGCCCGCAACCGCACCGTCGGTTACACCATCGCATATCCTCCGGGCCACGGCGAGGGCAGCTCTCTGCCTCTCGTAGTGATGCTCCACGGGTTTGGAGGCAACCACTCGCGTGCCGTGGCCGGCATGTCACCGGCACAGGCAATGGCGCTGCACGTTGACGGCTCCCAGCTCCCTCCGATGGCGATGGTGACGGTCGACGGAGGAGGGGGGTACTGGAACCCTCATCCCGGTGACAACCCGATGGCGATGGTGATGGACGAGTTGATCCCAATGTGCCAAAAGCTCGGGCTCGGACAGCGGCCCCAGCAAATTGGCACAATGGGGATATCGATGGGCGGCTACGGGGCTCTCTTGCTGGGGGAGAAGTACCCACACCTCATCGCCGCAGTTGCTGCGATCAGCCCGGCGATTTGGACTAGTTATGCAGAGGCCCGCGGTGTTAATCCGGGTGCCTACGCGTCAGCGGCTGACTTTGCTGCTGACGACGCCGTCACCCATACCGATGCACTGGTGGGAAAACCCGTCCGGGTAGCCTCAGGATACGATGACCCGTTTCACCCAGGAGTCGTAGCGCTCGCCCACACGCTCCCGCCCGCGGCCATCGTAGAGTTCTCCTCGGGCTGCCATACTGGGCCATTCTTTGTGGCGCAGGAGCCACCATCTCTGGCCTTCCTGGCTCAGCACCTCGTGTAGGTAGTCGCGTCGTCGCTTGTCCGAACCTGTCCACTGTTGAGGCGCGTGAGGAAATCTCGCGTGCGCAGTAGTCGCGAATGCGCTTTGTCTGGTAGTCGCACAGCGAGCCCGTCAAATTGCACGAGCCAGGACGGCTCGTCCTCGGCCGCAGCCAAGGACGGCGAAGGCCGAGGTCCTGCGATTTGACAGGCGGTGGAACGCCAACCGGGCACTGTTGATCAGCCCCCGACGAGGGGGGCTGATTGACCCCAAGCCCGTCTCGGGAGCGATGTTTGGAGCGCGGCAGCCAGAGCCCCCGACTTCCACGACCGCCTATACGCGCGGGCGTCACAGCTCCATGCCGTATCTCTGGTCGCGCTCATGAGAAATGCCAAGGCGGCGGGCGTGTTCGCGCTCCTTTAGTAGCTCCCAACTCCGCCGGCGCTCGTTCTCGTGCTCGCGCGCGATGGCCCGGTCGAGCTCAGCGAGCCGGTTCGGGACCTCGGGGTGCTGGGCGAGGAACTCCTCCCGGGAGGTGCAAGCCTGCTCGAGCAGAGCCAGCTGGGCACCGAACCGGTCCCGCAGGGTTTCGAGGCGCGCAACGTGTGGCTGGCAGATGTTTTCCCAAGCTCCGAGAGCCTTGTTGAAAAGGTCACCCGCCTCTGCCAGCGCTCGACGGGCCTTGTGGCGTGACCACCGACCAAGCTCTGGGCTCTCTAACAACTGTTTTGCCCTTTGATGGTCGGTAGCAGCCACTCGGACGGCTCGAGCTGCCAGGCCGGCCTCTGTGTGCGCCCAACGGCCGGTGCCGTTGTGAAGGTCCGCAACATCTCGCTCCACGGCTTGGCTTTGGCGGCGCACGTGGTCGAGCTGTTGGGACAGGTCTGGGGGCACCAAGCGCGACACGCGTATCCGCTCGGCGTAGAGCTCGACAAGAGAGCCCTGCGCTTCGTTGCCGATGGCCCAGGACTGGCGACGCTCGTCGCCCCATGCCCAGGCAAGGCGAGAAGCTGCCTGGGATAGGTCTGCCGCGACGACATGGAGGTGGCTCCTGCCTCGGGCACGGCTCATGGCCACATAGGCCAGTTCGCGTCCTCCACCGTCTTCGAGCGCGTAGGTGACGTCCACGGTGGAGCCTTGCGACCGGTGCGCGGTGATGGCGTAGGCGTGCGCAAGCTTGTCGCTCCCGATCTCGTCGGGACCCATATGCAGCATAGAACCTACCGGCGTCAGAGCAACGAGAGACTGCGTCCCTGGTTCGACGGAAATGACCACGGCGCGCTGCGAGGTGACCCACGCCCCGCCTTGCCCAGGTGCCAAGGTGATGACCCGGTCGCCGACCCGGTACCGCCGGCCACCGGGAGCCTCCAGCTCAGGACCTGACAGTTTTCCAAGCCTTTCCCAGGCTTCCCGGGCAGCTTGGTTCAGAGCTTCGACGCTGTCACGGTGGTAGGCAACGAGGAGGGCCTCGCGTCCCTTGGCCACGTCGCCGGCCCATGCGCTCACCATTTCGTACATGGCGATCTCTTTGCTCGGTGCCGCGTGCACACGACCGTGTTCGCGGTACCAGTCGACAGCGCTCGGTACATGCCCTTCGCGGAGGTGGTCGAGAGCCCGGCGCTCGGCCGGGTCATGCTGTCTCAAGTTGTCCCTGAGCGTCCAGAGGTGTCCGGGGTGACGGGAAGCAAGAGCTTCGAGAGCACCGCCTGGGCCAACCGAGCCGAGCTGGCGATAATCGCCTACGGCAACCAGTTTCGCCCCAGAGGACTCCACGGCCGCCAACAGCTTTCCGACATCGGAGTCGGATGTCATCGAGCCTTCGTCCAGGACCAGGACATGGCGTGGGCTGAGCACTTCCTGGCCGTGCTCGATGCGCCAGGTCAGCGACGCCACCGTCCGGGAGGCGACGCCCGCTCCGTCCTCCAGAGCCCTGGCTGCTTGGCCAGAAGTTGCAGCCCCGATGACCCTGAAGCCGGCGGCCTCGAAACCTTCTCGCACGGCCGAAAGAGTGCTCGTCTTGCCCGAGCCGGCAACTCCGACCACCAGGTCCAAGGAATGGCCTGAAGTAAGAAGCCCCTTGGCAACTTCGGCCTGTCTCTCGGTGAGACGGAACCCTCGGGCAAGCTCCACGCGCCGGACCGCCGCAGCCGCTTCCTCAGTGCTGAGCGCCGGGCCCTCCCGCTCCGCAAGGCGGCGAGCGAGATTCTGCGATACGGCGCTCGTCTTCGACGACACAGGCTGCTGCCCAAACCGGCTCCCTGGCACGGGAAATGAGCGGCAGGGCAATCGCGCTCTCGTGTGTAAGCACCTTGTCAACTGCGCTGTCCAGGACAGAGACGGGCAGGCCGTGCAGATGAGGTGCGACAGCGATCATGACGTCAGCCCGGGTGAAGGTCTTGTCTGAAGCGAGCCCCCCACCAGGGGCCAGCAGCTCGGCGGCGAGGCCATCGAGGGTTTCCATGCTTGGAGGCTCGTAGGCGAGCCCCGCTCGCTCGACCTCGGCAACCAGCTCTCGGGTTGGGTAGCCTGCCCGAGCCAGCTCCTGCCTCCAGCGCGGCACGAGGTCCTCCACGAGTTCATGGCTTTTGTGGTCCCGCGTTGCGCGAGCCGCCACCGAACGGGAACGGTAAGAGGCATCAGGGCCGATTGCCGCTTCGATCTGGGCCGAGCGGTTGGCGTGTACTTCCCACGCTTCTTTGGGGATACCTGAGATGGCCCAACCACCTAGGCGCCCCGAGCGCCCTGGGTCTGGTTCGATCCCGTAGCCGAGCTCTACGGCCTTAGCCGCTGCAGCCATACGACCGACGGCGGTGGCAGCGTGGAGGCGGTCGCGGAGCAGCCCCGTGTCCAGTGCCTTCCACCCACCTCGTTCGTCACCCATACGGACCAAATTTGCGACCAAGACGTGGTCGTGGACTTGGGGGTCACCGGCTCTTGTCGTCGCATGACGGGACACGGCCCAGGTGAGGCCTTCGGTAGGCGTACGCAGCTGTGCACGCCCGCGCCTGCCGCCCTGGTCCTGTACGACCGCGTCGAGGTAGGCCATCGTGGCGTCACGTTCGGCGTCGAGGATCATGTGCATGTCCTCGGCCCGGCCGATCACGCCTAGCTCTGCTATCGATTTGTGAGGGCTGACAACGAGCTCCATACCCGGCCGTAGGCAGTACACAAGGCGCTCGCCGCTCTCTGGGTGACGTGCACCACCTGTGCCGAACATCGCCCTCCACTCCGCCAGGTCGACTTGGCCCTCGAGGCCGAGCCATGCAGCGCCGGCACCGGCCCATACCATCGGCGTCTCACCTCGGGACGCGTAGTACTCGAGGGCGTTGTCCACCGAGTCGTCCTCGCGGCCAAGGACGGTCCGCTCGTGGTAGCCGACAGAGTCGGCGCCCATCATCCGCATCCACGCCACCGGCCACCACGTTCCCGAGTTAATCGCGAGGTCAATAGAAGCTTCACAACGGAACGTTGTAATCGTGTTCCACAGCTTTATAGGTTTTACACGCCTCGGGCTCAGATGTAAAGAGGAAAGTTTTGCCTACCGTGGTTTGTCGCCGTTATCGGTGAATGGCATTCCCTGCCTAAGGCGGCTTGATTGTTGTGAGATAACTCTGGTGGTTGTTTAGGACTTATGGTGGTGCCCCTTCGTTGCTCACCTCTCGTGTGGACTTTAGCGGACGAACACAGAAATAGACGGATGCATGCAAGCAATTAGGGAATTGGCAACTGTCGGGGAGGTTTGCGACAGCCCGGCGCCTTCTCAGCTCAAACGCGCTGGCCATCGACAGTGCAGGCGAGACCTGGCTCCGGCCCGACGACTTCGCGGTGAGCTCAATCGCCATCTAGCGGCCACAGATCGACGATCAGCCGGGCTTTGCCTACCAGGGCTGCCTCCAATTCAGCCGCCAGATGTTCGGCGTCCGCCGCCCAACGGGTCCTCGCCTCATCCGAATTCCAGCCTGAGTCCCAACGGAAACTGGCGTCGAAGTCCCTCTGCCACGCCACGAGCTTCACCAACAGCGACTGGGGCACCAGCGCGTCAGTTTCGTCAGACTGGGGCCACAAGGGCGATGGAGCGCTGTAATCGGGAGCTAAGCGGACTTCGGGAAGCCGCGCCGTGGCTTCTGCGGTGGTCCCACGGCCTGAGAGCACAGCCGTCCTGATCATGATCCGTGTTCGGCACGCGTGCCCGGGCTCAAGGTAGATGATGTCGACCCGGATGTCCTCGTGCGGGAGCTGATCGCGACTGAGTCCACGCTCAGCAAGGAACTGCTCGATGGCCTCGTTGACTTGGGTCTTGCCATCGAGCCGCCCGTCCTGGAGATCGAGCCAGGCCACCTGCGTCCAATCGTCCATGCCGTTAGCCTGGCATGCTGCCTGACCACGTACGGGTCGCCCATCGCTCTTTGGGCTTCGGGTGGAGCCCGGCGGGTCCTAGCACTCTCGTCGGCGAGCTTCCGAGTGTATAGAGGCAGTTCAAAGCTGTCGTCAGAACAAGGCTGTTAGTTTTTGGCCACTCGCGACCCAATGAGTAGGCAAGGGCCTCTCCTCGTCCACGGGTTCAGAAATTTCGTGTTGCGTTTCGATGACCTCCTGGACCGGAGGAGGGGTACAAAGCTCATCCAAGGAGGTCACCATGAAGACGCCCACCCCTTCAACCGACACGAGGTCCACCGTCGACAAGCTCCTGTACACGCCAGTGGAGGCGGCTCATGCCCTCGGCGTTAGTCGCTCCACGGTTTACGAGCTGATGGCCAGCGACCTTTTAGCCTCTGTGCAGATCGGCAGTTGCCGACGGGTCCCAGTCGAAGCCTTGCGCAGCTTCGTCCGGAAGCTCTCTACCAAACCGAAGTCAGGGCCGAGCACTCACCGCCGGTCCGCGCCCGATCAGCCGGGCCTTTGGAGCTGACGTGCCGGTCACTGATCAGCAGTATGTTCAACGACAATGATGATCCTGACCTCGGGTCGCGTGCCTCGTTGAGATGGCAACAATCCGGAGGCGTACGACCATCGGCGGCGAGCTTCGCTACGACGTCCGTTACTGGATGGCCGGCCAGGACCGCCAGCAATCGAAATCGTTTCGGCGCTACGAAGATGCGGAGATTTTCAAGCGCAAGATGGAGTCAGACGAGGTCTCAGGACTTGTCACCGACCACCACCGCGGCACTGAAGCAGTCGCTCCCTACGCCGAGCATTGGATGGTGACCCGGCTGACACGAGGGCTCCCCTTGCGCGCTTCGACGCTCCACGGTTACCAGGGCCTTTGGCGTCGTAACATTGCGCCGGCCCTGGGTGCTCTCCCCCTCCGCCGGCTGAGCCCCGAACTGATTAGGGAGTGGCACGCCGCCTTAGTCGCCTCGGCGGGACCGGACCAGGCCGCGAAGAGCTACCGCCTCCTAAGGGCCATTTTGAACACCGCCGTGGACGAAGAACTCCTCCCTCGCAACCCCTGCCGGATCAAGGGTGCCGGGATCGAGCGTGCCGAGGAGCGCCCGATGCCGACCACGTCAGTCGTGCTTGACCTCGCGGACGCGATGGAGCCCCGTTACAGGGCACTCGTTGTCCTGGCTGCCTTGGGTGGTCTGAGGACGGGTGAAATGTTGGGCCTTCGTCGCAGTGATATCGACCCTCTCCGTGGCACGGTCAGTGTGGCGAGGCAGGTCCAAGAGATCGCCGGGCAGCGCGTCCTGGTCGAGGCCGCCAAGACCGATGCAGGCCGACGGGTGGTCGCCCTACCAGCGAGCGTGATGAGCGCGCTAGTAGAGCACGAGTCGAGGTACTCGCAACCCGGTCAGTTCGGAGCTGTCTTCACGAACCCCGAAGGCGGCCTTGTGCGACGAGCTTCCCTGTGTGTTGCTTTCCAGGAAGCCTGCGCCAAAGTCGGAGCTCCGCCTGGGCTTCACATTCACGACCTCCGTCATCACGCAGCGACGGTCATGGCCAGGATGCCCGGGATCACCACCAAGGAACTGATGTCCCGCATCGGGCACAAGAGCCCCCGTGCCGCCCTTATCTATCAGCACGCTACGCAAGAGCGGGACAAGGCGATTGCAGACTTCCTGGACGCGCAACTGGCCGGCGTCGACCGAAGGCAGGATGCCGCCGTCATCGACATATCTGGTCGTAAGAGCGCCAACTGAGCGTGGTAGGCCGTTCGGTGGTCCCGCCCGAGGAGTTGAGGTTCTCTGGGCACGCGCTACGTCAAATGGCGAGGCGGCGCATCAGCCGAACGGAGGTGGGCGAAGCTCTCGTCAATCCTGAGACGACGTACCCATCAGCGGAGCGGCCCGAGCGCACGGTCGTGCTGGGAAGCGCGGCTAGTGGGCGACGGCTCAAGGTGGTCGTGATAGGCACCCGGCCGACCGTCGTCATCACCGCCGCGGACCGCGATCAGGTACCTTGATGAGCATGTTGGTGGAGTTTGACCCCGAGGTCCCGGCAACCTATGTCCGCCTCCGCGACGACGCCGTGGCCAGGACGGTAGAGGTGATGGACGCGTATTGCATGGTCGACCTCGATGGCGCGGGCGAGCCCCTAGGTATAGAGATCCTCAGCGCCCCGGCCGATATCTCTGACCCTGTTTTCCAAGCGCTGGAAACGACTTTTCCGAGCCTCGACATCGATCTACTGCGCGTCGCCCTGAGCGGCCACCCCATTGCGGCCGCCTGAGCTGGCGGCTCAGAACGCCTGAACCCGCTAATTGTTCGCTATATCAAGCGTCTTGCAGAAGGTGGGCCAGTCAGTGCCGTTGCTGCCATAGGCCGACGAGGTGGGGAGGAGTAAACCCAAGGTGCTTCCCTGCCAGGTGAACGACACATCCGGGTGAGCGGGGCTCGGGATGCTCGCTCCAGAATGCAGGTCCCAGGACTTGATCACGAGCGCGCTCCGCGAACTTGCCATTCGGTGTCGCCGCAGTCGGCGTCTAGCAGTACTTGTGGCAAGCCGAGCCCGGGGCGCATACTGAGAACGACTACGAAGCTTTCCAGGTCGGACCCTCCATTGAAGCACCCGACGATAACGACCTTTTCGTTCGGGACAATGCTGTCGGACAGCTGCGCGTGGCACGGGTCGGGTGCGCCATACAGGGCGGTGTAGTACCGCGCCAGCAGCCTCACCCGCCACTGTCCCTGTTGGCGCACGGCTCCCCCAAGGACCAAGTCCGGGGCGCATGCGCCAGGGCCTCCCGGGCAGACCAGTCCTACGGCCAGCCACTGGCCGTTAGCGGGATAGAGCTGTTCGAGCACAGTCGTCATCCCAAACACCTGAGAAACGCTGGGCTGCGTGGTCGAGGCGGTGGCCGGCAACACCCAGACGGAGGCGACGAGCCCAACCAATAACGCGGCCCCCACCCAAAGCGAACTTGGTCGGTGTCCCATGTCGTCAGTGTGGCTTAGCGCACCATGGCTACAGGCGGCTCACCCTCCCCAACCCAGAGGTTCGGAACTGAACCGTTAGCAGGCCTGAGCTGCCCGTACACGCCAGAAGACAACGCTTTATTCAGAAAATATTCACCGCTAGCGGCGCATTTGTATTCTCCGACGCCCCGCGAGTCGTGCGCGTCTAGTGCAAATGCGCCGGAACGCTGTGCCATCCTTGTGCCATAGAACGTTAGGACGTCCTACGAACTCGGTTCGGGCACACCCCCTGACCTGCCCGAACGTTTGAGGCGGCGAGCGGAATCGAACCGCTGTAGAGGGCTTTGCAGGCCCTTGCCTGGACCACTCGGCCACGCCGCCCGGGCTATGCCGGAAACTCACTGTACAACGTGGCGCCGGACGTCGCTGTAACGTCGGCGCAGGTCGACGACATGCCCAGCACTACCGATGCCCTTGGGACTTCGCAGCGCCTGGCAATCGCCGGCGCCGGCATCTTTACGGCCGCGTCCGGGGTGATGGACGCTGCGAGCGCCCCTGACGTCGCCCGTTTCATAGTCTCCGCTTGCGCTCTGGCCTTCCTCGCAGCGCTCGTGGGCGAGTCGATCGAGCAGATCGGCGAGCGCCTCGGCCCGGGCCCGACTGGCTTGCTCCAGTCGAGCATCGGCAACCTGCCCGAGCTGCTGGTAGCCATTTTCGCGCTCCGCTCCGGCCTCACCAAGGTGGTCCAAGCCGCCCTGGTCGGCTCGGTACTTGGGACCCTGCTCCTGGTGCTCGGTGCGGCCTTCCTGAGCGGGGGGCTGCGCCACGGCGACCAGATGTTCCGGCCGGAGGCACCCCGCATGCTCGTCACCTTGCTCACGCTCGCAGTCGGCGCCGCGCTTGTCCCGACCCTCGCGGCCAGGTTGGACACGCCGGCGGTCCACCATACGGCCGCTCTATCGGACGTGACGGCCGTTATCCTGCTGATCGTCTACGTCGCGAGCATCCCATTTTGGCTGCGTGGCGGGCCGGACCAGTACCAAACGAGTGCGGAGACGAGCGCGCCCCAGAGCATGGCTGGTCCCGACCTGGCCCCCGAGGCGCGAACGCTCACCAGTTCACTTACAGGGCGCACCGCGGGGTGCTGGTCGCTCCGCACGGCCATCACGGTGCTGGCAGTTGCCGGCGTCGCGTCGGGTTTTGTGTCGGATTGGTTCGTTTCGTCTCTGGTCCCGGCTACCCACTCTCTCGGCATCTCGCCCGTCTTCACGGGCCTGGTGATCGTGGCAATCGCCTCGAACGCCGTCGAAAACGCGGCCGGTATCCGCTTCGCCTGGAAAGCCAGACCGGATCTTGCCGTGAGCACAATCCTCAACAGCCCCCTCCAGATAACGCTTTTCCTGATGCCCGTGCTTGTGCTGGTGAGCCCGATCATCGGGCCGGCACACCTCACCCTCGTCTTCCCACCTTTGCTCGTCGCAGCCTTGGCGCTCGGAGTGGTCGTCGTGGGAGTGGTCGTTTACGACGGCGAGTACTCGTGGCTGGAGGGGGTCGCGCTCATCGCGCTCTACGTGATCATCGCGACGGCGTTCTGGTGGGGCTGACTCCCAAGAACTCCTAAGAAGCTCGGACCGAGGGCGTTCAAGCGTTGAGTCGCTGCGATTGAGGGTGGGTATGCGCTGAAAACCGCGAATGTGGCCCGGCGGACCGTACATCACTGACAGAAGTGGCCGTTTTTTTGCATGACGGTGCCCGATGTGGATGTCCAGAGATCACATTCGCGGTTTTCAAGCACGTTTGGGTGCGGCGGGTCTGGGGAACCTGGCCTTGGGGCGCAAAAGGGCTTGGAAGCGTCGATTTGGAGCCCGGCCAGCGAGCCCGCAGCAGCCCGGCAGCAAGCCGGCAGCAAGCTGGCAGCAAGCCGGCAGCAAGCTGGCAGCAAGCTGGCAGCAGCCCGGCAGCGAGCGGGCAGCGAGCGGGCAGCGAGCGGGCAGGGCCGGCTATGCAGAAATGCGGCCGGGCCTCGCCGCCAACCCGCAGAACTCAGCAACGCTTCCGGCCGCCAGCTGGAGGACCAGGTCGTCGCCACCGGCGGAGTCGTTCACCCAGACTTGCCAATTACGGTTGACAGTGAGCGCCTGACCCTCGAGCGCCACCGGCCCGGGCAAGCCCTCGGTCCCCCAGGGTGCGGCGAGCGAAGCGAGCGCCTTCCCGCCGGCGCTACCGAATGACAACCAGAGGGAGCCTGACTGGGACCCGGGCGCGAGACCGAACCGAAGCGACGACGGGTACTCGCGGGTGAGGATATTCGCAGTGGTAACCGCCCACTCACAGGCGCCGGGGCCGCTCGGCCAGCCGATCGCCACTCTCGCTACGAAACCGTGGTGCTCGACGCCCACGCGAAATAGCTGAGGGGGTGGCACCGAGTACCACCTCACACCGAAGGTGCTCAGCAAGTGGAAGGCGTCGTGGAACAGGTGGTGCTTATCGGTGATGTCCAGCCAGGTTTCGTCGCTGAGGATCTCGCCAGGCGTCATCAGGGCGCGGCTCGGGCTCGGCAGGAGCCGGTGGCGATAAAGGCTCGCGAGCATCTCCGGAGTGAGGTACCCGGCTGCGTCACCGCTGGCCCATATCGGGTAGCTATCGACGGCATTGGCCATCTGAGCTGAGCTCTGCAGCAGCGCCGCGCTGGTGATGATCTGGTTCTCCAGGCCCCGCACGTACACGGTTCGGCTCCGGGCAAACTTGATCCCGGCGACCGTGTTGCTGAGCGTCGCCAGAAGTACCACGGCTACGACGACCAACCGGAGGTATGGCCAGAGCCGGGCGCCAATGCCGGCCATGCCCCCAATGCCGGCGCCGCCTCCAATGCCGGCGCCGCGTCCAATGCCGGCGCCGCCTCCAACGGGTACAGCACCGGCAGCACTAGCGGCGCCACCGCCGGCGAAAACCTCGAGGGCGTCGCCCCGAACAGGGCCATCCCGTCGCCGGACGACGAGGTTGCGCAGAGCGGTCAGGATCAAGGCGAATGTCGGCAACATGAAGGCGATCCCGACGTATGCGTAACGCGACGGCGCCTCGGTGGCGCTGATGCGGTCGCGCCCGAGGGCTGCAAGCGTATAGAACACGACGGCAGCGACGGCGCCACCCAGCACAGCAGGGTGCCTCCTGAAGAGCCCGCGCGTTCCCCATGAGTGCCAGAGGACCCAGGCGAGCACCGCTATGGCCAGCAGTGGCCCACCGCGGGACCACCCGGCGGTCTTGCCGACGTCGGCGGCCAAGTTCGACGACACAAAGGTAGGGACCTTCGAGAGCACGGACATGCCCAGGTAGTCCCCCGTCTCTTTGAGCCCGGAGCGGCCAGCGAGCGCGAACCAGATCAGGAAGACGCCCGCCGGCATGGCCAGGGCCCGCAAGGCGCGCTGCCAGCCAAAGCGCCCGAGGAGGAGAACCCCGAGGGCAACCCCGGCGGCAACGCCGACGGTGGAGCACATGAGGGCGGCGAGCGCCAGGAGGCTGGCCGCTACATCTCGCCAAGCAACCGGGCCGTGAAAGGTGCGCAACGGAAAGGGAACGTCCCCGGCGGATGGCGGTCCCTCGGCCACCTCCATAGACAGCAGCCCGAACAGCACAGAGGAAACGAAACCGACCTGGAAGGCCCAAGCCAGGTCCTCTGCACCGGCGCCGAGCAAGGCGAACAATAGGGCCAGAGCGGTAGCCACCCACGGGTCGGCACCCTCGCGCAGGCAGCGTCGCCAGAGGAGGTGCACCACCAAAACATGAGCCAATAAAAGAGGGAGCAAATAAGGCCAGTAGCTCGAAAGGTGCTCCAGCGAATATATGGCCCTCCACAACAAGATCGGAAGTACCGACCAATGCTCGTTGTGCGGTGCCCAGATACTGAAGTAAGCGCCGTGCAAGCCCCGCCTCGTCAGGAAGTCCCACTCGTCGCCAAAAAACCACAAATTGCGGTCCAGGTAAGCCCATGCCCCAAACGCCGCCGCGAGGGTGAGCGCGTGAACTACGACGATGGGACGGGCCAAGCGGGGGGCCGCAGTCGACGGATCCGCTTGCGGCTCAAGGTTGTCCAGGCGTTTCTCGTTGGCGGGACTTAGCCGGGAGAGGGTGCCTGCCACGGCGCCAAGCTTAACAACCGGCCGTACCTGTAGCCTGACCCCCCATGCTGAGCGCCATGACCCCGGGCGAACCATACCCGCTTGGTGCCTCCTGGGACGGCGCCGGGACGAACTTCGCCGTGTTTTCGCAGAGCGCTGACTCGGTAGACCTGTGCCTGTTCGACGAGGCCGGCAACGAGACCCTCTACGAACTGCCCGAGGTGGACGCTTACGTCTGGCACGGGTACCTGGAGGAAGCCGAACCTGGACAGCTCTACGGCTACAGGGTGCGCGGGACATACGACCCCGGGCGCGGGCTTCGGGCCAATCACGCGAAGCTCCTGCTCGACCCTTATGCCAAGGCCGTTTCGGGCGAGGTCGTCTGGGGCCCGGAGGTATACGGCTACAAGTTCCCCAACGCTGACGACGCGATGATGGACGATACCGATTCGGCGTCTTCTATGCCGAAGTCGGTCGTCGTCGACACGGCGTTCGAATGGTCTGACGACCACAAACCACGCACGCATTGGCACGACACCATCATTTACGAGACCCATGTGCGCGGCCTCACACTGCGCCATCCCGATGTCCCGGCGGCACATCGGGGCACATACTCCGGGCTGGCCCACCCGTCGATAATCGAACATTTCCAGCGCCTCGGAGTCACTGCCGTCGAGCTAATGCCGGTCCACCAGTTCGTCCACGACCATCGTCTCGCAAAACGGGGCCTGCGCAATTATTGGGGGTACAACTCAATTGGCTTTTTCGCCCCACATAACGGTTATGCGTTCCGCGCAGGCCAGCGCGTTGTCAACGAGTTCAAGACCATGGTGCGCGCGCTGCACGCCGCCGGCATAGAGGTCATCCTCGACGTCGTCTATAACCACACCGCCGAGGGGGACCACACAGGCCCGACGTTGTCGTTCCGCGGCCTCGACAACCCGACCTACTACCGCCTCGACCCCGACAACCCGCGCCTGTACTCGGACACGACGGGCACCGGTAACAGCCTCAACGTCAGCAGTCCCAATACTTTGCAGCTGTTGATGGACTCACTTCGATATTGGGTCCTGGAAATGCACGTCGACGGGTTCCGTTTCGACCTCGCGGCCAGCCTGGCCAGGCAGTTCCATGAAGTCGACAGGCTTTCCGCTTTCTTCGACCTGATCCACCAGGACCCTGTCATCAGCCAGATCAAGTTGATCGCCGAACCATGGGACCTGGGCTCGGGCGGTTACCAGGTGGGGAACTTCCCGGTGCTTTGGTCGGAGTGGAACGGGCGGTACCGCGACTCCGTCCGGGACTACTGGCGCCAGCAGGGCAAGTCCATCGAGGAGCTCGCGCACCGCCTGACTGGCAGCCCGGACCTCTACGAGGCGACCGGGCGGCGCCCCTGGGCCAGCGTCAACTTCGTGACCGCCCACGACGGCTTCACGATGGCCGACATGGTCAGCTACAACGACAAGCACAACGAGGCGAACGGCGAAGACAACCACGACGGCACCGACGACAACCGCAGTTGGAACTGCGGTGTCGAAGGCCAGACCGAAGACCCGGCCGTCGGGGCCCTGCGCAAGCGGCAAGTGCGCAATCTCCTCACGACACTGGTCCTGTCGCTCGGTGTGCCAATGCTCCTCGGCGGCGATGAGATCGGTCGCACCCAGCTCGGCAACAACAACGCCTACTGCCAGGACAACGAGATCTCCTGGTACGACTGGGACAACGTCAGCACCGACGTCCTGGCATGGGCGCGGGCCCTTGTCCACTTGCGGCGTGCTCACCCTGTGTTCCGCCGCCGGCGGTTCTTCCAGGACAAGCCGCTGAGCCAGTTCGGTACAGCACCGGCTGAGGCCGAGATCGGCTGGTTCCGCCCTGACGGCCTCCCGATGACAGGCTCCGACTGGGCGGCCGGGTACGCGCAATCGCTGGCGATGCTCCTGAACGGCTCCTCACCCTCCGAACCTGACCTCTATGGCCGCCTCGTCCCGGACGCGTCGTTCTACCTGGCCCTCAATGCATGGGAGCAACCTCTCGGGTTCCGGCTCCCAGACCAGAAATGGGGCGGCCTGGCAAGTGGTCCTGGACACGTGCGATGAGCGGCCGGCTTTCAAGCCCGAGATCATCGAAGCCAGCAGCACCGTGCCGCTGGTGGGGCACCATTTCGTGGTGCTCCAGCAGACCACGGAAGTCTGACCCCTTGGCCGGGGTGGGCCGGCCGCCGCTCAGGGCGGCCCAGAGGGAAAACCCGGAACCTCAACCGGGCGGGCCACGCTCACTATCACTACTTTGCGTAGCGACTTTTGGCTACTCTTCGTGTTGACACCTAAACGCTCCCACTGGAGGGCCGCAACCAAAAGATGGAAGACCAACGATGAGCATCACGGAGGAGATGACCCCCGCCTACGCCCGTCACGTCGGCGAACGGCTCCGGAACATACGCCGCCAGCAAGGGCTGTCACTCCAAGCTGTCGAGGAGCAGTCGGACAGGGAGTTCAAGGCATCGGTGCTTGGGGCATACGAGCGGGGGGAAAGGATCATCTCGGTCCTGCGCCTGCAACGGCTTGCCCGCCTTTACGCCGTCCCTGTTGACCAGCTGCTGCCCAAGCTCTCAAGCGACCCTGAGTTCGGCCTGGAAAGCCGTGTACCAGCCGCTCCCGGAGGGGGCCCGATAACGATCGACCTGTCCCGCCTCGAACGCTTGGATGCTCCCGAGCGCGAGGTCCTACGCCGCTATATCGGGATGATCCAGATCCAACGAGGCGACTTCAACGGACGCCTCATAACCATACGTTCAGAGGACGTGCGGGCGCTCGCACGGGTTTTCGAGCGCGACGAAAATGCGATGCGCAGCCGCATCGACGAGCTCGGTATCAGGACCTGATCGCAACTCGACAGGTGCGCGCAAGCACACGGACCAAGGGGGGCGACCCTCGGTCCGGCTTGTACAGGGTTCCTGCTGTTCCGCAAAACACCACTTTCCGCGGTTGTCCTTTGACTCAGCGAACAGATCTGATTACCTGACGGGCAAATCTTTATGAGCATTTCTGAAGAACTTCGCGGGACCGTCTCGACAGGTCTCACGCGCCCACTTGACTGGCGCCGCGAGCAGCTCGGCGGCCTTGTGCGCCTGCTTCGCCAGGACGCCAGCACCCTCACGGACGCAATGGCGGCTGACCTGGGTAAGCCAGAGCTCGAGGGCTGGCTGACAGACGTCGCCGCAGTCCGCCGGGACATAGGAGGGATCCACCGCCACGTCGATGCTTGGGCGGCTCCGCGCCGAGTACGGGTGCCCTGGAGGCTCCGGCCCGGCCGAGCCGAGATCGTGCCTGAGCCGCTCGGTGCAGTCCTGGTCATCGGCCCTGGAACTACCCCGTCCGCTGCCTCGTGCTCCCACTGGCGTTCGCGCTGGCAGCCGGCAATGCCGTAGCCGTGAAACCATCGGAACTAGCGCCCGCCACTTCGGCAGCCCTCGCCGGGCTTCTCCCCGCCTACCTCGACGAGCGAGCCGTATCGGTCATCGAAGGTGGCCCCAAGGTCGCCGAGGACCTTTTGCGGCAGCGATGGGACCATATTTTCTTTACCGGTGGCGCCAAAGTCGGCCGACTCGTCATGGCTGCCGCAGCCCGTTACCTCACCCCGGTAACTCTCGAGCTCGGAGGCAAGAACCCGGCGATCGTCGACGGCTCAGTGGACGTAGACGTTGTGGCCCGCCGGATCGTGTGGGCGAAGTTCTTGAACGCAGGCCAGACATGCGTAGCGCCCGACTACGTTCTAGTCGACAGCCGCATAGAGGAGCCGCTGCTGGCAGCGATGGCGAAAACGCTGGCCAAGTTCTATGGCGGCGACCCGCACCAGAGCCGGGCCTTCGGGCGTGTCGTCAACGACGCTCATATGGAACGGCTGCTCAAGATGCTGCAAGCCACCAAGGCTCGCGTCGTCACAGGAGGGACCTCGGCAGCAAGCGACCGCTACATGGCACCGACAGTGCTGACGGACCTCAACTGGGACGACCCCGTGATGGAGGAAGAGATATTCGGGCCGCTACTGCCCGTGCTCAGTTACAGCCACCTCGACGACGCGCTGTCTGAGGTGAACGCGCGGGACAAACCGCTGGCACTGTACGTCTACTCCGTCGACGCAGAACTGATTGAGCGCGTCATATCGGGGACATCTTCGGGATCGGTCTGCGTGAACCACAGTGCCGTCCAGCTCGCAGTACCTGGGATCCCTTTCGGCGGAGTCGGGGCAAGCGGGATGGGCGCCTACCACGGCCAGGCAGGCTTCGACACCTTCAGTCACGCCAAGGGGGTGCTCCGCCGGCCCCAGCGCGGAGAGGTACAGCTGATGTACCCGCCCTACACCCGCGTCAAGCGATGGCTGCTGCGCAAGCTCGTGTAGTTAAACTCGTGTAGTTAAATAGAACTCAGGACTTCTTCACCGGGGGCCGCTCCGAATGCCTCGAGCACCACAACCAAGCGGCGGGCGCGCAACACAGCTCACTCTGGGGACGCTCGTGTCTCTTTCAGGTGTCCCAGCGAGCACGGTCCACCACTACCGGCGTCTCGGCCTGCTGCCGGCACCCTCTGCACCCCGCCCCGGTCGCTTCGCCTATTCAGACCAGCACGTGCGTGCGTTGCAGCTCATCCGCGAGCTCCGCGACGAGCGCGCAATGCCCCTCTGCCAGATAAAGGAGGTCCTTCCCGGTCTCCTCCAGGGCAAAGGGCCGCTTCCTCCCGGCCCCCTGGACAACGCCGGTGAACCCCAACAGCGCCTGATCGACGCGGCCTTCAAGCTTTTCTCTGAACCGAAGGGCTACGCCTCTGTGACCGTTAGCGAGATCGCCGCGGCCGCCGGTGTCGCCAAGGGGAGCGTTTACCGCCACTTTCCCTCAAAAGAGGCCCTCTTCACGGCGGTCGTAGAGAACCTGTGCCAGGACACAGCTGAGCGCTTCGCACAAGCAGTTGCTGAGCTCGGTGGTCCAGAGGGCCTTGCCAGCAACCCCGCCAAGACCGCCGCGGTGTTTGCCCGCCTGATCGCCAGGGCGATGCCGATCCTTCTCGAGCTCGGGGCGCGAGCAGCACGAGGCGACTTCGCGAGCCAAATCCTCGCTGCACGAGTGCTCAGGACCCTTGCCGAGGCCGCCGGGAGGCCGCTTTCCGACAACCCGGTCCCGGCGGGCCTCCAGGTCATCGAAACGGCCTTTGCTACGGTCCTGCAGTGGGCGGTAGCGCCCGACTGGGGCCTTCAACAAAAGCCCGCGCAAACCGGCTGAGCCGCTGCCGAGCCTGCCGGCGGTCCTGCTCGGCAGGTCATTGCCGACAGTAAACCAGCGATAAGTACTTGCGCGAGCCCTGCTTTTGGTGTCTAAAATGACCGGCGGGTCAGGTAGTTTGCACCACGATCCAGCTCGTACTTGGGGCCCGAGCAGCAGAGGGGACTTTGCGATGACGGCAGCGGCGATGCGGGCAGTGTCCCGGGAGGACCGGGCGAAAATCGACTTGCCTCCCGACTACCTGGTGCTCGGCCGGGCCGGCAGCGAAAACTTCCCCGTAGCCTCCAGGCTGCTGCCAGCCGACGTTCGTTCCGATCTGATGGCCCTCTACGGCTGGGCGCGCTTGGTGGACCAGTTGGGCGACGACTACGCGGGCGACCGTCTGGCTGCGCTCGACGAGGTGGAGCGCCAGCTACGCCTGGAGCTCAGCCGTCACGGGCCGCAGGCCGACGACGAGATCCACCCGCTCGTCAGCGCGATCGCCGAGGCCGTGCGAAGGCTCAGCTTGCCTTCTGAGCCGCTGTTCGACCTGGTCCAGGCCAACCGCCAGGACCAAAGCGTCTCCCGCTACGAAACCTTCGTTGACCTCGTGGGCTACTGCAAGCTGTCGGCCAACCCGGTCGGGCGGACGGTGCTCGCGATCTTCGGGTTCGCGACCCCCGAGCGAATTGCATGGTCGGACAGCATCTGCACCGCTCTGCAGCTCGTGGAGCACTGGCAGGACGTGGCCGAGGACGCCATCGTGGGCCGGGTTTACCTGCCGATGGAGGACATGAGGCGGTTCGGGGTAACGGCCGAGGAGCTCGTCCCCCCGGCTGCCGATTACGTTGACCGGCGGCGGCGGGGCGCTCCCGGCGGAGCTTCGATGGCATCCCGGGCGCTGCTCGCGTTCGAGGCGGCCCGCGCGCGAAGGATGCTCGACGAGGGCTCGCCGCTGGTTGCCAGTCTGGAAGGGCGTTTACGTTTCGCCGTGGCAAGCTTTGTGGCGGGAGGCCATGCCGCTCTTGATGCACTGGCCGCGCTCGATTTCGACGTCTACGCCGACCCGTCCCGCCCGACCCCTCTCCGGTTCACGTCCCATCTCGGCCGTCTGCTCCGCCGCGCGTACCTAGGGACCACGGCCACCAGCGGGGTGGGGACCAGTTGAACGAAGCCGCCGTTGCCCTTGCCTACAAGCACTGCGAGGGGATCACACGTTCGCGGGCGCGCAACTTCTACTACGGGATCCGGCTCCTGCCCCCGCAAAAGCGCTTAGCGATGTGCGCCTTGTACGCCATGGCACGCCGGATCGACGACGTGGGCGACGGCATCGCGGTGCAAGACGACGACAAGCTCGCGTCGCTTCAAGCAGTCCGGGCTTCCCTTTTGCTTCTGTCAGGTGCATCGAGCGGCTTGCCGGTGGCGGCTGTGCCGCCCGGTGACCCAGTGCTGATAGCGCTCGCCGATGCCTCCCGCGAGTTCGCCCTTCCGCTCGACGCCCTGCAGGAGCTGGTAGAGGGGTGCGAATGGGACATCGCCGGCCGCCGGTACGCCACCTTCGACGAGCTCATCGAATATTGCCGGAGAGTCGCCGGCAGCGTCGGACGTTTGTCCCTGTCCATCTATGGCAGCAGCGACCCGGAAGCGGCAGGACCGTTGGCGGATGCGCTCGGGATCGCGCTCCAGCTGACCAATATCCTGCGTGACTTGCTCGAAGACCGTGACGTGATGGGCCGGGTCTACATACCCGCCGTAGACCTGGACCGCTTCGACGTAAGCCCTCGGCTGGAAGGCAAGCCGGACGACCTCATGGCGCTCATCTGCTTCGAAACCGGCCGCGCGAGCGCCTGGTACGAACAGGGCTTGCTGTTGCTGCCGCTGCTCGATAGCCGCAGCCGTGCGTGCACCGCCGCCATGGCGGGCATCTACCAACGCTTGCTCGACAAGATCCGGCTCGACCCGGAAAGCGTGCTCCGGGGCCGGGTCGGCCTGTCCGCTGGTCAGAAGGTGACAGTGGCGGCGATGGCACTGGCTAGGAACGTGGCATGACTGGCAGCTCCGGCCGCGTCCCGCAGGTTGCCGTCGTCGGCGGCGGGCTTGCAGGCATCTCGGCCGCATTGGCCTGTGCCGACGCGGGCGCCGCAGTGACGCTTTTCGAAAAGCGCAAGCACCTCGGCGGTCTCACATGGTCGTTTTCCCATGACGGGCTGTCGATGGACAACGGCCAGCACGTCTTCCTCCGGTGCTGCACGGCCTATCTCGACTTCCTGGGCCGGATCGGGTCGGCAGGCGACGTCGAGCTGCAGGACCGCCTGGACGTAACGGTCATGAGGCCCGGCGTGGCGCAGGCGTCGCTACGGCGGGACCGGGTGCGTGCGCCGCTCCACCTTGCACGGTCCCTCCTTGGATATGGCGTTATCCCGTTTCTCGCCCGGGCGCAGTTCGCCAGCGCGGCTCTCGCACTCTCACGCCTCGACCTGGACGACCCTGCCCTCGACGAGGAGACCTTCGAGGCCTGGCTGGTCAGGCACGGCCAGGGACCGGAGGCTATTTCGGGGCTCTGGGACCTGATCTGTTTGCCTACGGTGAACCTGCCCGCCAGCGAAGCCTCTTTGGCGATGGCGGCGAAGGTCTTCAAAACCGGCCTTCTCACGCAGAGCAGTGCCGGCGACATCGGTTGGAGCCGGGTGCCTCTCGGCCTGCTGCACGGCGAGCGAGCCGCCAGCGCGCTGAGCAAGGCCGGCGTTGCTGTTCGGCTCGGGGAGGCTGTGGACCAGGTGCGGCGCGGCGAAAGCTCGTTTACCCTGGAGACCTCAGGCGGCGAGGCCTCCACAGACGGCGTCGTCGTGGCCCTCCCGCACTACTGCGTCGAAAGCGTCCTCCCTTCGGGGGCCCTTCCCGGTCATATCCGACCATCCGAACTGGCCAGCTCCCCGATCATCAACGTCCACGTCCATTTCGACCGCCGTGTCACCGACCTGCCGTTCGTGGCTGGGACCGGTACGGTCGCGCAATGGGTATTCGACCGCACGGCGTCGTCGGGCGCCGGCACAGGCCAGTACCTTGCCGTATCGATTTCAGCCGCAGACAACTACGTCCGGGCTCGCCCAGCCGACCTGGGAGCCCAGATTACAGAGGCACTTAGGGATTCTTTCCCGCGTGCCAAAGACGCGAAGGTGCTCAGCACCTTCGTTACCAAAGAGCCCCATGCAACGTTCCGCGCTTCGCCGGGCTCCTCAGCCCACCGGGCGTCCAGCAGGACGCTGGTGCCTGGGCTTGTCCTGGCGGGGGCCTGGACGGCCACGGGTTGGCCACCCACGATGGAAAGCGCTGTGCGGAGCGGGGTCAGCGCCGCTCGCGCCGTGCTCGTGGCGGCCGGGCAACGGTCCGGCCTGCCGCCGCTCAGTTCGGACCGTTTCGAGCCAGGGAAACTTCAGGAGGTCATGTGACGCCCACCAACTCGGTCGCCGAAGTGCTCGAACGGGCACGCGGGTTGACGATGCCACCCATGCGGGAAGCTGTCGACCGGCTCGCTCCGAGTATCCGTGACGTCGTCAGTTACCACCTCGGCTGGACAGGCGCGGACGGCAGCCCAACGGCCGTAAAGGGCGGGAAGGGGATCCGCGCCGCCCTCCCTATCCTGTCGGCGGAGGCGGCCTGGGCCGACGCCGAAGTGGGTGCCGCTGGTGGCGTTGCGGTCGAACTCGTGCACAATTTCTCCCTCATCCATGACGACCTTATGGACGGGGACCTCGAGCGCCGGCACCGGCCCACCGTGTGGGCGCTGTGGGGCCCGGCGGTCGCTCTCATTGCCGGCGATGCTCTTTCGACCCTGGCAACAGAGGTCTTGCTCGGTTGCGGCAATCAGGCGGGGCCGGCAGCGGCCCGGTCGCTGGGCGAGGCCACGGCCGAGATGATCGTGGGCCAAGCCATGGACCTGGCCTTCGAGAAACGCGAGTCGGTCAGCGTCGAAGAATGCATGGCCATGTCGACAGCAAAGACCGGCGCGCTCCTCGGGTGCGCGGCCTCGATCGGGGCCGTCCTCGCCGGTGCACCAACGACGACTGTCCAGGCGCTCCGTGACTTCGGCCGGCACCTCGGGGTGGCCTTCCAAGCGGTCGACGACCTCCTCGGGATATGGGGGGACCCGGCTACCACGGGCAAGCCCGCCGGCAACGATATTCGCCAGCGCAAGAAATCAATGCCGATAGTCGCAGCGCTCACAGCCGGGGACGACGAGGCCAACGAGCTCAGAGCGCTGCTTTTTGAGCAAGGCTCGGCTCAGGGCAATGGGAAGGCGCAAGGGCCCGCCGCGGGGCTGCCCAATTGGGCCCCCGTTCCGGCCAAGGTCCTCACCCACGAGGAGGTGGCGCGGGCCACCTGGCTCGTGGAGGCATGCGGCGGCCGAGAGTGGACAGCCGCCCGTGCAAAGGCCCACCTCGACGCTGGTCTCGGCTCGCTCGAACGGGCTCGCCTGTCCGCCGTACCGCGTCGGGAGCTCGCCGACCTCGCGGTTTACGCAGTGGAGCGTGAGTCATGACCCTGCTCGCGGACGACCCAGAGATCGCAGGCCGATCGGGCACGGCGGTCGCAGCAACGCGCGACGTGGCAGTCACCGACGTGGCAGTCACCGACGTGGCAGTCACCGACGTGGCAGTCACCGACGTGGCAGTCACCGACGCGGCCCCGAGATCGTCGAACGGGATGCCGCCGAGGCCTTGCGGCTGGCGTGCGAGCACCTCAAGGCCCGCCAAGAGCCCGAGGGCTGGTGGAAGGGCGAGCTCGAGACCAATGTGACCATGGATGCAGAGGACATCCTGCTCCGCCACTTCCTCGGCATCCTGGACCAAAGGACCCTGACCGGCGCCGCCGACCGCATCCGGTCGCAGCAACGCCGCGACGGGCCTGGGCGACGTTCCACGGCGGGCCGGGCGAGCTTTCGGCGACCGTGGAGGCCTATGTTGCCCTCCGCCTGGCCGGCGACGACCCGGGCGACCCGCACATGTCCGCCGCTGCGGCGTGGGTACGTGAGCACGGCGGCGTCGAGTCGACCCGGGTCTTCACCCATGTGTGGCTGGCAATGGTGGGCCGATGGGACTGGGACAAGCTCCCGGCCGTGCCGCCAGAGCTCATTTTCCTGCCACCCGAATGGCCTGTTTCTATATGGTCGTTCGCCTGCTGGGCCCGCCAGACGATCGTGGCGCTCTCGGTCATAACTGCGCACAGGCCGTCGCGCCCACTGCCGTTCGAGATCGAGGAGCTCCGCTCTGGGAAGCAGCCGCGGCGCCGGCACCTGAGCCCGCTCGGCTGGGCCCTCGTCGCTCTCGACAGAGCCCTCCATCGCTACGAGCAAGTGCCGGACGAGTCCTGGCCGAAGCGGCTCATAAGGGGGGCGGCCCTGCGCGAAGCCGAGCGCTGGATCGTGGCCCGTCAGGAAGCCGACGGAAGTTGGGGTGGGATCCAGCCACCGATGGTCTACTCGACGATCGCGCTCGTGCTGCAGGGCTACCCGCTCGACCACCCCGTCCTCGCCGCCGCGATCGCGGGCCTGGATGCCTTCGCTCTCGAGGACGACCACGGGCGCAGGATCGAGGCGTGCCAGTCTCCGGTCTGGGACACCGCCCTGGCGGCTATCGCATTGGCCGATGCGGGGACAGCGCCCGACGACCCGGCGATGAAAGCGGCACGGGACTGGCTGCTCGACGAAGAGGTGACAGTCGTCGGCGATTGGGCGGTCCGCCGGCCCAACCTTGCGCCAGGCGGCTGGGCTTTCGAGTTCCAGAACGTCCACTACCCCGACATCGACGACACAGCGGAAGTAGTCCTCGCTCTACGCCGTGCCGCCGGGGGCCCCGGCAGCGACGCAGCCTGCGACCGCGCGCTCAACTGGCTCGTCGGCATGCAGTGCTCCGACGGCGGTTGGGGTGCGTTCGATGCTGACAACACTTCGACGTTGCCCACTCAACTGCCCTTTTTCGATTTCGGGGCCGTCACCGACCCGCCGACCGCCGACGTCACCGCACACGTCGTTGAAATGCTGGCGTGCGAGCCCCACCCGCTCTCGCCGGCTCGTCAGGATGCTCTCCAGCGAGGCCTCGACTGGCTTGCCTCCCACCAGGAGCGCAACGGGTCATATTGGGGACGCTGGGGTGTCAACTACGTTTATGGGACGGGTGCCGTCCTGCCGGCTCTTATCGCCGCCGGAGTACCCGCCAAGGACCCCGCCGTAGCCGACGGCGTCCGGTGGCTCCTGGAGCACCAGAACCTCGACGGCGGCTGGGGTGAGGACCTGCGATCCTATGTCGAACCCGGTTGGGCCGGGAGGGGAGCGTCCACCGCCTCCCAAACAGCCTGGGCGCTGATCGGCCTTATCGCCGCGGGCGAGAGGGACAACCCGGCGACCGGGCGGGGCATCGGGTGGCTTGTCAAGGCCCAGACCGAAGATGGCACCTGGGACGAGCCGTGGTTCACGGGCACCGGCTTCCCCTGGGATTTCTCGTTGAACTACCACCTGTACAGGCATGTCTTCCCCCTCACGGCCCTCGGTCGGTACCTGCTCGGCACCGGGCCGCAGCCAAAGGCTTCCCGGGCGAAAAAGCCGGAGCAGGAGGGGTAAAGGGTGCAGGTCCCCCGGCTGCTCGTTCTTGCACCCCTTCGTGTCGAGGCGATCGCGCTCGGGCCGGGGGCGACATCTCGCGTCGGTCCCGCCACGCTCAAGGTCGAGCGCATCGGTATGGGCCTCAAGAAGGCAGGCGACGCGGCACAGCGTCTTGGGAAAGCCGGTCTTCGCCAAGCCGGTCCGAGGATGTCCGGCGCGGACGCTCCCGGCGCGGACCAGCCTCCCTACGCAGCTGTCGCAGTGGCTGGCTTGGGGGGCGGGCTAGGCAATGACCTGGTGCCCGGTGACGTTGTTGTGGCCGACCGCCTGATCGACGCCGAAGGGACCGAGGTCGCCCGCCTCCCGTCGGCACCGCTGCTCTCGGGGGAGCTCCAGCGGCTCGGCCTGCGAGCCAGGACAGGCACGGTCGTGAGCACGGACCACATCGTCACCGGCGATGAGAGGGCGGCACTGGCGGCGCTCGGCGCACTGGCCGTCGACATGGAGTCGACTGCGGTGGCCTCCCAAGACTGGGGAGTGCCCCTGGCGGTACTGAGGGCGGTATCCGACACTCCCGGCGAGGAGCTGTTCTCGCCGGCCGGCGCCAGGGGAGCCTGGGCCGGGCTCCGGGCTTTGCGGGCGTCGCGCCACGCGCTTGCAAATTGGGCTGCGGCCGCTAGCCAAAGGGAGATTTTTCTAGCCGAACCTCGTTCGTTCTGCGCCGGAGTGCGGCGCGCCATCGAGACCGTCGAGCGAGCGTTGGACCGCTACGGGGCCCCGGTGTACGTGCGCCGTCAGATCGTGCACAATGCCTACGTGGTCTCCCGCCTCGAGGAGGCTGGAGCCGTGTTCGTCGAAGAGCTGGCAGAGGTGCCCGATGGTTCCAACGTCGTTTTTTCGGCTCACGGCGTCGGGACCGCCGTGCAAGAAGAAGCGGCCGCCCGGCAGATGTTCACGATCGACGCGACCTGCCCCCTGGTGAGCAAGGTCCACAACGAAGCGCGCCGTTTCGCCGGAGGCGGGCGACAGCTTGTCCTTATCGGGCACGCTGGTCACGATGAGGTCGTGGGTACCCTTGGCACCGTCCCTGGCACGGCTCTGGTCGGCACAGCCGAAGACGTCTCGCTCATCGACCTCGACGAGAGCCGACCGACGGCGTTCATAACCCAGACGACTCTCGCGACCGACGAGGTCGCGGGCGTGGTAACCGCCTTGGAACGGCGCTTTTCCGACCTCGCCCGCCCGGCGGCATCTGACATCTGTTATGCCAGCCAGAACCGCCAGGACGCGGTCCGCCAGATGGCCCCCGATTGCGACGTTGTACTGGTGGTGGGATCGTCAAATTCGTCCAATTCCAACCGGCTGGTCGAGGTTGCGCAGCGCTGCGGGACGAGCGCTCACCTTGTCGACAGCAAGCTTGACCTACGCCTCTCGTGGTTAGTCGGGGCGCGGCGCGTGGGCGTGACAGCCGGCGCGAGCGCTCCCGAAGAACTGGTCAGGGAGGTCGTGGACTGCGTGGCCGCGCTCGGCTGTGCCTCGATCGAGGAGCGCTCGACAGGCACCGAACACGTTTCTTTCCCCCTTCCATTGGAGGTCCGTTAAGTGCTGGAGATCAGTTAGATGGGCGTGCCCTTGCGCCAGAGCATCAAGGTCGGTGCCTACGTCGCGCGCCAGAAACTCGCCAAGCGAGACAAATACCCCCTCATAGTCGAATTGGAGCCACTGTTCGCCTGCAACCTCGAGTGCCATGGCTGCGGCAAGATCCAGTACCCGACCGAGACCCTCCGCAAGAGGCTCTCCGTGGAGCAGGCATTGGCGGCCATGGAGGAATGCGGGGCGCCGATGGTTTCTATTGCTGGCGGGGAACCTCTCCTCCACCCCGATATCGACAAGATGACGCAAGCATTGTTGGACAGCAAACGTTTCGTGTACCTGTGCACCAACGCATTGCTGCTCGAACGAAAACTCGACAAGTTCAAACCTCACCCCGCGTTTTCGTGGGTGGTCCACATCGACGGCCTGAAGGACCGCCACGACAAGTCGGTCGACCGGGACGGTACTTTCGACAAAGCTGTCGCGGCGATTAAGGCTGCAAAGGCAAAGGGTTTTCGCGTCGCCACGAACACCACGTTCTTCAGCACCGACTCCCCGCGGACAGTGCAGGAGGTCCTTGACTTCCTAAACGACGAACTCGAAGTCGATACCATGATGATCTCACCTGGGTACGCCTACGAAAAGGCGCCAGACCAGGTCCACTTCCTCGGCGTCAACCAGTCGACCAAGCTTTTCAGGGAGGCTTTTGCTGGGAAACGCAAGCATTGGCGGCTCAACCACAGCCCGTTGTTCCTGGACTTCCTCGAGGGCAAGGTCGAGTTCGAGTGCACGCCGTGGGGGATCCCGTCGTATTCCGTATTTGGTTGGCAGCGCCCCTGCTACCTGCTGGCCGACGGCTACACCGAAACGTACAAGGAGCTCATCGAGACGACCGATTGGTCCAAGTACGGGCGGGGCCGCGACCCCCGGTGCCATAACTGCATGGCCCACTGTGGCTTCGAGCCAAGCGCCGTGCTGGCGACTTCGGGCAGTATCCGCGAGTCGCTGCGAGCGCTCGTCAACGCGCGTTAGATCAGGGCCCTTGTCAAGCCCCCGGTCCCTGTCGGGGCTTCGCGTGCTCGTAACGGGGGCGTCCAGCGGCATTGGCGCGGCGGTGAGCACGCTCCTGGCCGCCCGCGGTGCACGCGTGGTTGGCACCGGCCGCTCCTCCGACGCGCTGAAGCTGGCCCCTGCGGGGGCGCTGCACGGGTCGGTCGTGAGAGATCTGACCGAACCGGGAGCGCCCGCGGAGGTTGTGTCGGCCGCAGTATCGGCTCTCGGCGGGCTCGACGTCGTAGTGTCCAACGCGGGCGCCGGCTGGTCGGGGCGGTTCGAAACGATGTCACCGGCGGAGATCGATTCAGTGCTCGACATAAATCTCCGTGCGCCCATGCACCTTGCCAATGCGGCGGCGCCATACCTGCTAAACAGCGAGGCAGGCGGTCAGCTTGTCCTCATCGGCTCGATAGCCGGCCTCGTAGGGGTAGCTGAAGAAGTTGCCTACGGTGCGGCGAAATACGGCTTACGGGGGCTCGCTGACGGGTTGCGGTCGGAGTGGGCACGCGATGCCGCGGGCCGACGGATGACCGTCACTCTCGTGAGCCCCGGTGTTGTCGACACGCCGTTTTTCACCCGCCGGAACCGGGGATACGAGCGCTCGTGGCCAAAGCCCATGCCCGTCAGCAGGGTGGCCCGGTTAGTCGTAAGTTCAATCGAGCACCGGCGTGAGGAGGTTGTAGTGCCCGGGTGGTTGCTGTTGGCAGGGCGGCTCAACGGCGGTTTGCCGACGTTGTACCGCTTGTTGGCTCAGCTCCCGGACCGTGGCAGGCGATAGGCTACCGGGGGTGGGGCCCGACGAAGCAACTGGTTTGGGGCCAACTGGTGCGGGGCCAACTGGTGCGGGACCAACTGGTGCCGAAGAAACTGGTCCTGTCCTGCCAACCGGTTCTGTGCTGGTGGTGATGCCGGCGTACAACGCCGCCCGCACACTGCGAGACACCTGGCACGCGATCCCCGCCGACGTCGTGACCGAGGTCCTGCTCGTGGACGACCACAGCATCGACGCGACCCTGGAAGTGGCCTCGCAACTCGCGATCCGCACCCTTGCTCTCCCGCACAACGTCGGCTACGGCGGCAACCAAAAGGCTTGTTACCTCGAAGCTCTTCGCATCCGGGCGAACATCGTCGTCATGCTTCACCCCGACGGCCAGTACGACCCCAAGATGATCCCGCGTATAATCCAACCGCTGTTGGACGGTGAAGCCGACATGGTGCTCGGCAGCCGGATGCTGAACCCCGGTGGCGCACGCCGCGGGAAAATGCCCCTGTACCGGTTTTATGCGAACCATGCGTTGACCTGGCTCGAGAACAAGGTGATGGGCACATCGTTCAGCGAGCTCCACACGGGCTACCGGGCGTACAGCCGGCACTTCCTACAGACGGTGCCGTTCCTTCGCAACTCGAACGACTTCGTCTTCGATACACAGGTCATTGCCCAGGCGGTCGCTTTCCGCCAGCGTGTCGTAGAAGTGCCCATCGACACCCGCTATCACTCCGATGCCTCTTCGACTTCCATGAGGGCGAATATCCGCTACGGGCTCGGCACTCTCGCCGTCATGGCCAGCTACGCCCTTCACAAAGGCCACATCTGGCGGTCCCGCCTCTTCAGCCCCTAACGCCGGTACTGTAAAATAAGTTGAGATGGATGATCTCACCGGTCCTGAACTGGCGCTTCGGGTCGAACCGGTCGATGGCGGCGGCAGCATCGATGGGCAGGTGCCGCTAGAGCACATCGAGGCCGTCGCCTCACCTACGCAGGGGCACTTGGCTGCTGCTGTTGTCAAAGTTTCCAGAGAGAGCACCGACGCCATAGGTCGCCTATTCCCACCCTGGTGCAAGCATCTCCCAGTTGCGATATTCGCCACTATCTATGCCGTTCATTTCAGCATGATCACGGTGGCCATGTTGCATGCCTACGAACAGCCGGCCTACGACATGGCGATCCCGGACCAGGGTATCTGGTTGCTCAGCCGGTTCCATGACCCGTTCCTCACGGTGGCGGGGCGCAATTTGTTCGGTGATCACCCTTCCTTTATTTACCTATCGCTGGTCCCGGTGTTCTGGGTGTACCCACATACCGCGGCGTTGCTTGTAGTCCAGTCGATGTTGATGGCGTCCGCCGCCATACCGATCTACTTGCTAGGCCGCTATCTGCTACACAGTTCGTTCCTGGCTACCTGTCTGGCTGTTGCCTATCTGCTCAACCCGGCATTGCAGCAGACCAATCTGGAGCAGTTCCACGTGGAGGCTTTTGAAACCCCGCTGTTAGCTCTTGGTATCTACGCCGCGGTCCGCTGGCGGCCCCGTCTGTTTATCGTCTGCGTCGCTCTGATCCTGGCCTGCAAAGAAGACTCCGCTCTATATGCCATACCTCTGGCGCTGTGGGTGGCGGTGAGACGGGACCGCAAAATAGGAAGCGTCCTGATCGGGGCCTCAGTAGCCGTCGCCGGGTTTGACAACCTGTTCCTGGTACCAGCGCTGATCGGGTATGCCAGCGCTCACGGAGGCCGGCTGCCGTTCGGCGGCTTCGGAGGGACGTTGCGAGCCATAATACGGACCCCGGGGCAATTCTGGACCTACATCATCTCCCAAGGCCGTCCCTGGTACCTGTGGCAGATGGGGGTTAGCGCCGGCCTCGCGTTCCTAGTCGTACCGGAGATCGCCGCTATCGGCATCATGCAACTGGCAGTGAACGTGATCTCATCGGACGGGTACCAGCACCAGATCCTGTACCACTATTCGATGCCGTTGGTCCCAATACTGATCTGCGGCACGGTATACGCCATCTCCAGGCTCCACACCCCCAGGCGACGTCTCGCAGCCACTGTGGTCGTGCTGCTCTGCGCACTGTGGTCGTGTATTACATGGGGAGCTGCTCCTTTCTCTGATGTCCACCCCATTATCCCCGGCGCCAACACACCGACGTTCGTCGCCGACCGCCAGCTCCTGAGCAAAATCCCACCCAACGCCGTAGTCTCCGCCGTAGAAGAATTCGTCCCCGCGCTGGACCACCGCACCAAGATCTATATGTGGCCTAACCCGTTCCACCAGGCGTATTATGGCAACCCCGCGCACGACGGGACCGACTGGCCATTTTCGTCCACCGTGCAATACCTGGTGCTGCCGTCCTGTCTCGCTTGCGACCAGGGCAGCTCCCCCTGGGTGCCCACCTTCAGCCGGGTGGCATCCCAGTTCCGACTAGTAGCGCAAAACAGCAACTACAAACTGTACGAACGCCGAGCCGGCTAACGCGCTAGCTGCCACCTCGCCCACCTCGCCCGAGTTGCGGGCTAACAGGCTAACGCTAACTGCCACATCGCTCGGGTTACCGGCTAGCGCTTGTCGACCGGCTCCGGAAGCTGTTTGGGGCGAAGGTCCACCTCTCCTATCTCAATGGCAACTGGCCTCTCCGGCCGAACGGCGGGTCTGCTGCGGCTCGCCCGGACAAGCCGACCCAGGTGGCGGAGGAAGACCAGGCCCTCGCGCAGGCTGGCCTTCGACCTACCGGCGTGGCGGGGCGCAAAATTGAACCCCACGTTGCCGACGGCTGCAGGCCTTGCCCGCACGCTCACCTCCAGCAGGATCTTGTAACCGGCCGGTCGCAGTTCGACGCCGTCGAGCAGTGAGCGTCGCACCGCGAACAAGCCGCTCAGCGGGTCCTGCAACGGCCTGCTAGCTGGGACCAGCAAGTGCACGAGCCAACGACAGCTCCCCGAAACCAGGTGCCGCCACGGGCTGGACAATCCGGCATCGGCGCCTGCCCAGCCGTACCGGCTACCCGCAACGAGGTCCGCATCGCCCGATAAGACGGGTGCAATGAGCGACGGCAGGACCTCCGGCGGGTGCTGGAGGTCCGCGTCCATCACCGCCACCACCCGGCCCCTCGCTGTGGCGAAGCCTTCGCTGACCGCTCCTCCCAAGCCACCTGAACGCATACCCTTTGGCCGGTGCAACATCCGCACGGTGCTGCCTACGCCGGCCTCGGTAGCCAGACGCCCGACAATCTCGGGCGTGGTGTCATCGGAGTCGTCAACGAATATCAGCTCCCAACCGCCCGCTGTCTGAGAGAGAGCCGCCTGGAGCCGGACTGCCAAAGGGCCCACGTTCATAGCCTCGTTGCGAGTGGGCACGACGACCGACAGAGTGCATGGCGCCGCGCCAGCCTGGCCGGAGCCGTCACCATCGTTATCGTGAGCCTTCACGGTGTTGCCTGGACCTCCCACGGGCCTCGCAGAGGCCCAGCGCCCTTAGTAGATACGCACCAGTCGGAGCGTATCGGTGACGGGCTCGGGGTCACCCAACGACCCTGCAAGGACTACTACGACGTCGCCCGGCTTCGCATATCCGCCGCGGCGGACCGCTTCGACTGCCTGGTTCACGGCCTCATCAGTGGTCTTGGCTTCCGGTACAAGCACCGTGTCGATCCCCCAGCTCGTTGTGAGCTGGCGAGCCGTGAGCGCGAACGGGGTCGCCGCCACGATCGGCGCGGCCGGCCTGAAACGGGAGATCGCACGAGCAGTCGCGCCCGTGTTGGTACAAGCGATGATCACGGCCGCGTTCTCCTCCACTGAGGCACGCCACGCTGCCGCACCAATGGCGGCTGTGATCCGGGCGCCTGCGGGCCCTTCAGAGGCAAAGTTCTGAGCCGGGAGGTTGCGCCCCCAGCCGTAACTGTCGAATTCGGCGTCGGCACCGGCGCGCTATCCGGGCCATCGTGGCTACAGCGTTGACCGGGTCGATGCCGACCGCTGACTCGCCCGAGAGCATGACAGCACTGGTCCCGTCGAAAACCGCGTTGGCAACGTCGGTCACTTCTGCCCGGGTGGGCACGGGCGAGTTGATCATGGACTCGAGCATCTGCGTGGCGGTTATGACCGGGCGACCCCACACGACGGAGGAGCGGATCAGTTTCTTTTGAATGTGCGGCACTTCCTCGAACGCAACGCGCACACCAAGGTCTCCCCGGGCAACCATGAGCGAGTCGGCTGCTTGGAGGATGTTGTCTATGTCCTCGAGCGCCTCGGGGGTCTCCATCTTGGCGCAAACCATGATGCTCCTTCCGGTGAGCGCCCGCACCTCGACAAGGTCGGACGCTGTGCGCACGAACGAGACGGCGACGCTCTCGATGCCCTCCTCCAGGAGAACCTCGAGCCGCTCCAGGTCGTCAGGCGTAGGTGTCTTGAGCGCGAGCCTGGAGGCCGGGGCCGTAACGCCGGGTCGGCCCTGCACCTTGCCGCCGGCCAGGACCCTGGATTTCATCGACTGGCCTTGACGCTTTTCGGCAATGAGGGATACGCCACCGTCGCCGAGAGCGATCTTGTCACCCTCCTGCAACGACTCCACCAGCTCGGGGACCGATACCCCGATACTGGTCGCGCTGCTCTGAGGCGTGAGGTCGTGGGGGTTGAGGACGACTTCGCTCCCCGTCACGAGGACCACACCGCCTTCGGGGAATGCCGTGGTGCGGATCTTGGGGCCCGGTAGGTCCACAAGTACCCCGACATCGGGGGCTGCCTGACGGACGCGCCGCAGCCTCGCTACGGCGTCATCGATGCTCCCGTGAGCGAGGGGGAGGCGTGCGACATCCATCCCGGCATCCTGCATTGCGGCCAGGGTCGCCGGTGCATCGGACGCTGGCCCGATAGTGGCAACAACTCGGGTGCGACGTTTCTCATCGCCCAGGCAATGGCGTGTCGGGCCCGGTTTGCGTCCCGATTGGCCAGACGGGCCCTGAGCAGGGCCTGCATCATCACTGGGCCGGGTGTTTGCGGCTGGTTCGGCGTGGGTCACCCCTCAAGCATTGCCGATCCGGAGGCCCAAGCACACGCAGGGCCCTCTTTCGCTCGGCGATTAGCCGACTGGCAGCTCCGCGGCAAGGAAGTTGGCCAGCGAAGCGCGGACCTCATCGTCGAGGGCACCACCAGAAGCCAGCCACTCCGGCAGCTGGTTGACAGCTCCTAACCACAGGCCGTCGAGTGTCATGCCCTCCAGCATCAGCGGGGGTTTCTGCATCGCTCCCATGAGAGGCGCCGAACATGCTGCCGCGTAGACGGGAACATGGCCCCAAGAGGTCTCGTCCAGCCAGCAACGGAGGGCATTGCCCCTGCGCAGGATCTCGCGGACAAGTCCAGTGCGCCGCTCCCCAAGCTCTGAGACCGCGGGGCGCGCAGGCCCACCCAGGTCCTCCCTTGCACGCGCGGCTCTGCCGCGCTGGCTGGAGCCTCCTCGTAGCGCCTGGCCAAGATCGGAGCCGACCACGACGAGACCTCTGGGCACGATGGCGACGTGGTCCAGCGGCAACGCCTTGTTCGGTACCCTACGGCCGTGCATCACAACCGACCCCGCCGGGCAAATCTCGTCAAGCAGCCGGCCGAAGCCGGGGCCGCGGTCGAATGCCAAAGCCGGGTGTTGCGCGGGGAGGTCGCCGAGGGATGCCAGTAGGTGACTGAGCCGTGCTCGAACGACCCCCTCGCGGCCAGGTATCGCTTCGGCGAGCGGCTCGGGGCTCCCGGCCCTACTGTCTCCTACTACCGAGGACAACGAGCGGACTTCCGCACCTCGCGTTATTTTTGTCAGTCGCTTATTGCTGTCCACCGGCATCTCAGGGGGATCGGCACCCGGCGACTTGAGCCTGAGCAAGCCCCCTTAAAAGCCACTCATTTCGTCGCAGTTAAGCACGGGGTACCGAGGTTTCTTTAATTTCCACCACGTTGGGCGCGGTAGGCTTCGGCAACTGCAGGGTGGGTGATCTCGTGGTCTCGCACATTGACCCCCTTCGCAAAACCGGGATCTTTGCCGCAAAACCCGTCCAGGCCGAGGTCGGCCAGCCGGTGCAGATAAGGAAGCGTCGCGTTTGTGAGCGCCCTCGTCGAGGTGACGGGGACCGCGCCCGGCATGTTGGTAACGCAGTAGAACAAGACGTCGTCCACGACGTAGGTCGGGGCTTCGTGGGTGGTCGGGCGCGAGGTCTCGGTGCAGCCGCCCTGGTCAATCGCCACGTCCACTATCACCGCGCGCCTCGGCATGTTCGACAGCATCGCCCGCGAGACGAGCCTGGGGGCGGCGGCCCCGTGTACCAGCACCGCACCTATCACGGCGTCATTCACGGCAAGCTGCTCAATGACGCTATGAGCGTCCGACATCAAACAGCGCACCGACCCCTCGAAGCGGTCGTCCAGGTAACGGAGCCGGTCGTCGGAGCGCTCGAGGACCGTGACATCCGCCCCAAGCCCTCTCGCCACACGTGCGGCGTAGACACCCACTACCCCACCGCCCAGCACCAGCACTCTCGCCGGCGCCACGCCAGGGGCCCCACCTGCCAGGATGCCCCTGCCACCCAGAGGTGACTGCAGGTAGTGCGCCACCACCTGGCCGGCGAGCCGACCGGCGATCTCGCTCATCGGCGCAAGCAGTGGCAGGCGGCCTGCTGCGTCCTCGACCGTCTCGTACGCCACTCCTGTCGCACCAGAGGCCAGGAGAGCAGCGGTGAGCTCCGGAGCGGCCGCCAGGTGCAGGTACGTGAAAATGACAAGGTCTTCGCGGAAGTACCCGAGCTCTGGCCCTACCGGCTCCTTCACCTTGACGAGCAGGTCCACGTCCCCCCAGATCGTCTCGGCCCGAGCGACCAGGACGGCGCCCGCCCTCTTGTATGCGTCGTCCGCAAAGCCCGACCCATCCCCCGCACCTTCTTGCACCAGGACCGTGTGGCCGGCTGCCACCAGCTCGTCGGTACCGGCTGGAGTAAGGGCGACCCTGCGCTCGTCCGACTTGGTCTCCGTCACTACTCCAATTCGCATTTCAGATCACTCCCGGTGCTATCACCATCAACAGGTCACCTCCATCGACCGACGCAACCTTAGGTACGGCGAGACGTTCAACCGTACCCGCGAGAGACGTCGTGATCGGGGCCTCCATCTTCATCGCTTCGATCGTCGCCACGGTCTGGCCGGCTTCGACCCGGTCACCAACGCCGACCGTAAGCGAAACGGCACCCGCAAAAGGCGCAGCCACATGAGCGGGGTTGTCGCTTTGTGCTCGCTCGCCCCTGGGCCACGTGTCTTTTATAGAACGGTCGCGCACCGTTACCACGCGTGGCTGGCCATTGAGCCGGCAAAAGACCGAACGAAACCCGCCCTCGTCCGCTTCGCCGATCGCGTCGAGCGCCAGGTACAAGGAGACGCCCGTCTCGAGTGCCACCTCGACTTCGTCGCCGGGGACAAGCCCGTTGAAAAACGCAGAAGTCGGGAGCACGGACAGGTCGCCGTACAGGCGTACCGCCTCTTCGAAGTCGCGGGCCGGCCCGGGGAAGAGCAGCGAGTCCAGCATCCGGCGCAGTCTCTGTGGGCTGACTTCCTTGCTCACGAGCACTGCTTGGGCCTCGGCAGGGAGGTCGATGTTGCGAGACGGCAGTTTTTTCCCCGCAAGTGCTTTGGTACGGAAAGGCTCGGGCCATCCAGCAGGTGGCACCCCGAGCTCGCCCGACAAGAAACCTATGACGCTATCTGGAAGATCGAAGCTCGCGGGGTCCCGCTCAAACTCGCTGATGTCGGCGTTGGCACCGCACAGGTAAAGAGCCAAATCGCCGACAACCTTAGAACTCGGCGTCACCTTTACGATATTGCCGAGAATGCGGTTCGCCTCGGCGTAGAGGTCCTCTACCATCTCGTAGCGGTCGCCCAGGCCCAGGGCGATTGCCTGCTGGCGCAGGTTGGATATCTGCCCGCCCGGCATCTCGTGCCGGTACACCCGCGTTGTCGGCGCCCCTAGGCCGATGTCGAAGGCGCGGTAGAGGCCCCGCACTGCCTCCCAGTAGGGCTCGAAGGCTTCTATCGCATCCAGGGACAGGCCAGTTTCCCGCTCCGTGCTGTCCGTTGCGGCAACGATTGCCCCTAGGGAGGGCTGGCTGGTCGTGCCGGCCAGAGGTCCCATGGCTCCGTCGACCGCGTCGGCTCCCGCCTCAATGGCAGCGAGATAGGTCGCAAGCTGGCCCCCAGCAGTGTCGTGCGTATGCAAGTGGACCGGCAAGGCAAAATTCTCCCTGAGGGCACCGACCAGCGTCCGTGCCGCGGGCGCCCGGAGCAAACCGGCCATATCTTTTATGCAAAGTATGTGCACTCCCTCTTCGACCAGTTGTTCGGCTTTGCGCAAGTAATAGTCAAGCGTGTACAGGTGCTCCGCCGGGCTGGCGAGGTTCCCGGTATAACAGACCGCCCCCTCGGCAACCTTGCCGGTCTCCAGGACCGCTCTGATGGCTGGGACCATCTGGTCGACGTCGTTGAGAGCATCGAATATCCGGAATATATCGACGCCCGTACGGGCCGCTTCCCTTACAAAGGCGACCGCCACCTCGTCGGGATAGGGGGTGTAACCGACCGTGTTCCTGCCCCTTATCAGCATTTGCAAGCAGATGTTGGGGACCGCTTCGCTGAGGGCGGCAAGGCGTTCCCAGGGATCCTCCTTCAAAAAGCGCAACGAAACATCGAATGTCGCGCCCCCCACGCCTCCAGCGACAACAAGCCCGGCAGCATGCGAGAAAAATACGGTGCCCCGTGGAGCATGTCGGTCGTACGGAGCCTCGTGGCGAGCAAAGACTGGTGCGCGTCGCGCAGCGTCGTGTCCGTTACCGCAACGGGGACTTTTTCCCGGAGCCATTTCGCAAAACCTTCCGGGCCGAGCCGGTTGAGCACCTGGCGGCTACCCGAACCGGCCTCGCTGCCACCGGTGCCGGCGGTGCCGGCGGCGCCGGCGGTGCCGGCGCTACCGGCGCTACCGGCGCCAGGGGGCACTTTGCGCCCCGGTGCGCCCACGTGCGGGAGCTTTTCTCTCGGGTCGGCGCCACCAGGTGTGGCACCGGGCGCGCGATTGACGGTGACATCCGCGAGGTAATTGAGCAGGCGTGTACCTCGGTCCGCACCGCTGCGCCGGCTTAGAAGGCTGGGCCGGTCGTCTATGAACGAGGTGGTCAGCTTGCCCGCCATGAAGTCCGGTTCGTCCAGCAGGCCCTGCAGGAACGGGATATTGGTCGCCACCCCGCGGATCCTGAACTCCGCCACCGCTCGCCGCGCCCTCGCGACCGCCTCCGGGAAAGTCCTGCCCCGGCAAGTCAGCTTTACGAGCAGCGAATCGAAATGGGGGGACACATCTGCCCCGACATATGCGCAGCCGTCCAGGCGGACGCCGTGGCCACCCGGTGAACGGTAGGCGGTGATCTGCCCCGTGTCAGGCCGGAAACCGTGTGCGGGGTCCTCTGTTGTGATCCTGCACTGAAGAGCCGTGCCGTTCACGAAGATCGAGTCCTGCGATATGCCGAGGTCCCTGAGCGTGGCGCCAGCCGCGACCCGCAGTTGCGACTGGACGAGGTCGACCGAGGTGACCTCTTCGGTTACGGTGTGCTCCACCTGTACCCGGGGGTTCATTTCGATGAACACGTGGCGTCCGTCGGGGCCCACGAGGAACTCGACGGTGCCGGCATTGAGGTAACCCACCGCTCGCGCAAAGTTGACGGCGTCGGCCAACAACTTGATCCTGATCTCCTCGTCAAGGTTTGGCGCCGGCGCTATCTCCACGACCTTTTGGTGCCTGCGCTGGACCGAGCAGTCCCGTTCGTACAGGTGGACAACATCGCCGGCACCATCGGCTAAGACCTGGACCTCGATGTGGCGGGCGCGCTCCACCGCTTCTTCCAAGAAGACGGTCGGGTCGCCGAACACGGTCGCGGCCTCGCGTACCGCTGCTTCAGCGGCTGCCCTCAGTTCCTGAGCCCGCTCCACCCGCCGGAGCCCCCGGCCACCACCGCCGGCCGCCGCCTTTACGAACAGCGGGAAACCGACCTGATCCGCTGCGGCTACAAGTTCTTCGACGCCGGACCACGGGCCGGCGCTGCGAAGCACAGGGATACCAGCGGCGGCCGCCTCCTCCTTTGCCCTCAACTTGTTGCCGGCCAGCGCGAGGACATCGCCCGGGGGGCCGACAAAGGTGATGCCCGCCTCACTGCACGCTCTCGCCAGCTCGGGGTTCTCGGAAAGGAAGCCGTAGCCGGGGTAAATGGCGTCTGCGCCAGAGCTTTGGGCGACATCGATCAGCCCCGCGATGTCGAGGTAGGCCCGCAAAGGGTGGCCACGCTCGCCTATCTCGTAGCTCTCGTCGGCTTTCTGACGATGTAGCGAGTAGCGGTCCTCGTAAGGGAAGACGGCGACCGAGGTGTACCCGAGCTCGTTGATGGCCCGGAAAGCCCTGATGGCGATCTCGCCTCGGTTCGCTACCAGCACCTTGCGCACAGGCGTTGAGCGTAGCGTGCTGGACCGATTGGGCCGTCTGACGGGGGCCGCCCCCGGGGTGGGCGGGTCGGGCGGCTTCCGGGCGGGCCGGCGGCCGGGCTTCGTGGCGCCGGCCGGGCTTCGTGGACCGATTGGGCCGCCTGACGGGCGGCGGGCCGCCCTCCTTGCCGCCCTATCTCGGCGTGGTTTGCCCATCTTGGCCGGGCCCCTCACCGCGGCGTGCCACCAGCCCAGACGTCCATCCGCGAGCACCGAAAAGCCCTGGACCACGCCGAGAAGCCGCAGCCATCCCGCATTCCGAGACCTGAAACAATATGAAATGATATGAGATATGATCCGAGAGTGCAAGCTCTTGTAACCCGTGAACTCGGTCGACGCTTTCGTGACCAGTTCGGGGTGATCAGTCGAGCCCAGCTGTACGCGATCGGGGTCAGCAACCACGTCCTGAAGCACCGGCTCGCCACCGGGGAGTGGGAACGGCTCGGTCCTAAGACTTTCCGGCTCGCCAGCTCGGACCAGTCACCTGAGCAGCACCTCATCGCTGCGCTCCTAACGGCGAGCCCCGCGGCCGTGGCGTCCCACCAGTCGGCCGCGTGGTTGTGGCGGATGATCGACGCTCCTGGACGACACGCCATTACCGTCCCGCGGGTGGTGTCGAGCCGTCCAGCCGGCTGTGACGTGCACCGACCAAGCGAATTCCCCGCCCAGATCGCTACCGTCCGGAACATCCCATGTACCGCTCCACTGCGGACAGTAATTGACATCGCCGCCGTGATGCCTCCACAGGTCATCGAAGAGGCGGTGGACAGGGCGCTTGCGGGCAAACTTGTGACTTTGGAGGCGATGGAGGCGGAGCTGGGGAGGGTAGCCCGAAAAGGTAGGCCTGGACCGACAGCGCTCAGGAAAGCTCTGCGTTGGCGCACCTTTCCCGGCTCTAGCCAACCAAGCGTCCTCGAAAGCCGAACGCTGCGACTGCTGAGGCAGGCAGCTATCACCCCGTTCGCCACAGAGGTCAAGGCCGGCCCCGATCTGAGCTACCGGGTCGACATCCTGATCGCTCCCGGGCTCGCTGTCGAAGTAGACGGCTATACCTACCACAACGGCCCAGAACAGATGACTGAGGACGCAAGGCGTCGCAACCGCCTGTCCCTCAGCGGGGTGCAGACGCTCGTTTATACCTGGAAGGACATTGTCTTCGACGGTCATCGCGTAGTCGCAGAGGTCCGGAACGCACTGGACCGCTTGTCAGCCAACGGCTAGCAACTTTCTCAGGCGACGACTATCTGGCGAAGGCCCTCCACGACCCACTCGACGCTCTGCTTCGTCGCGAGCTCGGGATCGCTGCGGCAGTCGGGCTGCGCGACGCGCCGGCCTTCCCTGGCAACGGCCTCCCAAGTGCCGTGGAGTTCCGTCTCCAGCCTGACAAGCCCGTCACCCAAGTCCACGGCGCGGCGCCAGGAACTCAGCAATTGCCATCCAACTTCCCACAGGACGGCTTTCTCGACCGCCTGCTGGGGGGACGAGCCGAGGGACGCACAACCTCTGTACCGGGGGAGCACCAGGCCGAGAGGACCTTCGGCGTCCACAACCTGCGCCAGTAGGGCCACGTCGGCCCACGCCCACAGGCTCGCTGAAGGCAGTGCGATGGCAGTCGGGGCGAAACGGTGACCTCCCGTGTGGCTTGTCCGCCACAACCGCACGTTCGGGTTGGCAAACCTAGGGGCATCACCCAAAGCGCCCAGGAGCTCCATTCCTCGCGCGCCGCAGCACGTGTCCCGCCGCCCGTGAGTACAAACGAGCACATCAGCAGTGGCAGCGGCACCGCTGTCCCCCGCCTCAGGTGCGACAGCAGCTGCTTCCACCACGGCTTGCGCCACCTCGGCCAGCGACTCGGCCCTGCCAGTCGCTCGGAGCGAGCCATCGGTCCCGCCCACCCTGGCCGCGTTGACCGGTAGCAGATGAGCCTGCGAAGCCGACCGCCGGCATCGTCGACAACCGAGGTCCGTGAGGGTTCTTGTCCAGAACCCTCGGCTGCTGCTGGCCCGCTTGCCCCTGGCCTCGTGTCCCGAGCCACGGCCTGAAGGCGCAGCCTCGCCCCATAGGCCAGCTTCGCTAGCGCGGCCAACTCGGGCATTTCAGAAACGTCCGACGGCCACGGCAAAGGTTGCTCCACGAGGAGAAAGCCTTCGTAGTAGCCCGCGCTGCCGATGGGCCCAGTCCTTGGCTCTTGGCCCAATCGCTGCACGCAGGGGACCCGGAAACCTGCAGCGAGCCGAGCAGGGGCCCGTTGTCATAATTACGTGCGTCCTCAGGCATCCGGTTGTCGTCAGTCATAGGCCTTTCGTCCGGCATACCAAACGAGACTAGGGCCATCCCGGTTTGAGGCGAGATGGGCAACACAACGCCGCTCAGCCGCCGATCTCAGGTTCAGCCGCCGATCTCGCAGCGTCGCATTTGGGGGCGACCGATCTCGCAGCGTCGCGGCCGTTCTCGCGGCACGGCGACCGATCTCGCAGCGGCGACCGAGCTCACGGGACGGCGAACCCGTAGATGGGCATGCCGTTTGCGAAATAGGACTGGGAAGGTAGGTACGGGCCGTTCACAAGCACCGACGTCCAGCCGCTGGGGCCAGGGCCGGCGTCACCTTCGACCGTGTCGATCGCCCCATCGGGCCATACCTGAGCGACAATGCCGATGTGGGGCGCAGTGCTGGCATTCTGTGGCCCGGTCCCGTAGAGGACGAGGTCGCCGGCGGCAGGCTTGGCAGTAACTGACAGGACCCTGGTGTGGCTCCTGGCCCAGTAGTAAACGCTGCCAGCGAACGGGTAGCGCGGGATGGCTATGCCCGCGCTCTCCCAAACCCATGTCGCGAACAGGGTGCACCATTCCTCACAAGGACCGTAGGAGTTGCAGAAATTCCTGCCAGCGCGGCTGGGGCCCAGCTGGCTAGCAGCAATTCTGACGATGTCACCATGCGCTCCGGCACTCGGGTGATCGAGGCTGACCGGGAACGCCTCTGAATCGAGTAGCCAGTAACCCGGGCCCGCCGGGTCGGCGACTATGGCAGAAATGGGGGGCCGTGGTACGACCGTATTGTTGCCCCCGAAATACTGTGCGTCGCCGAAGGCGTCTACTTCGCCGTTGCCGCAGACAAGCCAGTAACCCAGGCCGTCCGCGGTGACCGCGATCCCGGCGACAGGAGGATGGCCGCGCATCCCGCCCAGGCGCGGGGCGTCCCCGTATGGGATCACCTCTCCCCCGCCCTGCACGACCCAGTACCCACGGCCGTCGTGAGAAGAAGCGATCGCAACCACTGGAAGGTTGTGCAGGTCGGTCGCACCGAGGGAGCCGTAGTACCTCGCGTCGCCGAAAGCGTAAACCTCCCCGTGGCTGCCCACGAGCCAGTAACCCTCCCCGCTGGGGGTTGTTGCAAAGCCGACGATCGGTTCAGGGACGTGCATGGGACCGGTGGATCCGAAATAGTGGGCGTCCCCAAAGGTAAAAACACCACCGTCCGCGCCAACGAGCCAGTACCCGCCCCCGTCGGGGGTTGGCGCCATCGCTACAATCGGCGCGTGGAGAGCGAGCGCTCCGGCGCTCCCGAAGTACTTCGCGTCGCCATAGGTCAGGACCCCTCCATCGGCACCAACGAGCCAATAGCCTTGGCCGTCCGGCGTGGCGGCCATGGCGACTATCGGGGCGGCCAGGTGCATTTTCGTAGGGCTGCCGAAGAACTCGGACGCGCCATGGCGAAGCACGCCGCCGTCCTTGAATATCCCCGTCGCCGCGGCCCGCTCGCCTGGTTGCCCCGCGGTTCCTGACGGTCTTGTCGGGCCATGCGCCTGTGCCGTCGCCGGTTGGGCGAGCATCAAAACCATCGAGGCCGCGGCAACGAGGCTCAAGCAAACAGAACCCGCCACGCGGCCCACCGCACTGGCCCGCATGTCCACTTGTTTACCATGGGGGGCCGGCCGCCTGAGGGACCCGGCGACAGCCAATGGCCCGGCGTAGGTTCGTCGAGGCCTGCGGAGCCTCGCCGATCTGGGTAGCGTTGCCAGGCGTGCCCCAGGACAGCTCCTCGAAAGCCTGCCGATGATCGACCACGAGGTCAGGTCCCACAAAAGCGCCGAAGCGCTACCGCGAGGAGCAGCTGGCCTGGAAGCTGGCCGAGGTGGCGACCGACCCCGTGCCAGTAGAGGCCGAGGTTGCCGAGATGGTGGTGAACCGGCTCATCGACGACGCCGGCGTCGCTGCCGCCGCCCTCAGACGTCGCCCGGTCGCCAACGCACGCGCCCAGGCCCTCCGCCACACTCTCCCGTCCGGCGGGGACGCGGCAGTTAGGGCGATCGGGGCGGTCCGGCCGGGGGGAGCGACAGTCCTCGGCTGCCCGCACGGGACGTATGTGCAACCCGAATGGGCTGCGTGGGCCAACTGCGTCGCAGTGCGGGAGCTCGATTTCCACGACACCTTCCTGGCCGCCGAGTACTCGCACCCGGGCGACAACATCCCACCTTTGCTCGCCGTCGCCCAGCACACAGGCTGCAGCGGCCACGACCTCGTTCGGGCAATCGCCACCGCCTACGAGGTCCAGGTCGACCTCTGCAGGGGGATCTCCTTGCACGCGCATCGGATCGACCACGTCGCTCACCTCGGGCCATCCGTGGCAGCGGGGACCGGGACGCTCCTTGGGTTGCCGACCGAGGTCGTCTACCAGGCCATTGGGCAGGCCCTCCACACGACGACGGCTACCCGCCAGTCCCGTAAGGGTGCGATCTCCACTTGGAAGGCGTACGCGCCAGCCTTTGCCGGAAAGGTCGCCGTTGAGGCCGTCGACCGAGCAATGCGTGGGGAGACGTCGCCATCGCCTATCTACGAAGGCGAAGACGGCGTCATTGCCTGGCTCTTGGACGGCCCCAACGCCGTTTACCGGGTGCCTCTTCCCAGGCCGAGCGAACCCAAACGCGCCATCCTGAGCACCTATACAAAGGAGTACTCGGCGGAGTACCAGGCCCAAGCCTTCATCGACCTTGCCAAGCGCATGCGCGAGGACAGACGCCTGAGAGACTTGGACGCTGTGAGCTCGGTCCACATCTATACGAGCCACCACACCCATAACGTCATTGGGACCGGCTCCGGCGACCCGGAAAAATTCGACCCCGACGCATCCCGTGAGACGCTCGACCACTCACTCCCGTACATTTTCGCAGTGGCCCTGCAGGACGGGACCTGGCACCACGAGACTTCCTACTTGCCCGAGCGAGCGCACATGCCGGGCACCGTCGCCCTCTGGCGCAAGATCAGTACCGAGGAGGGCCCCGTGTGGACGGAGCGCTACCTGTCCGGAGAGGCGTTCGGGGGGCGAGCGGTTATCCAACTGGCCGACGGCAGTACCGTCGAGGCAGAGATCGCGGTCGCCGACGCTCACCCCCTGGGTGCAAGGCCCTTCGGGCGTGCTCAGTACATAGAGAAGTTCCGCCGCCTCGCTCACGGGACCATACCGGAAGCCGAGCAGGACCGTTTCATCGGCCTGGCTGAGCGCCTCCTTGAGCTAGGCCCAGGACAGGTGCGCCTGTTGAGCTTGATCGCACCCGGACTGGAAACTGACACGCCCAAGGGTGGCCTGTTCTGATGTTCCACACCAACACCCCGGCGAGCGAACGGCGCCGAGCGCTCCGCGAAGGGCTCTCCTCGGGACGGTTGATGAGGTTCCCGGGCGCTTTCAACCCGCTATCGGCGCTGCTCATCGAACGGCTTGAGTTCGAAGGGGTATATGTGTCAGGCGCAGTGCTCTCAGCATCGCTGGCGCTACCTGACGTCGGCCTCACAACTCTTTCCGAAGTGGCCTCTCGAAGCTACGAGATTGCCCGCACTACCGGGTTGCCGACGCTGGTGGACGCCGACACCGGCTTCGGCGAGCCTCTCAACATTGCGCGAACAATCAACGTTCTGGAGGACCTGGGACTGTCCGGTTGCCACATCGAGGACCAGGTCAACCCGAAGCGCTGTGGCCACCTTGACGGCAAGGAAATAGCGAGCGCCGCTGAGATGCGCCGGCGCATCAAGGCAGCCATAGGGGCCCGGCGCGACCCAGGCTTCGCCATTTGTGCACGGACGGACGCGCGCGCGGTAGAAGGGCTCTCTGGTGCCATCGAGCGGGCCAAGTCGTACCGGGACGAGGGGGCTGACATCCTCTTCCCGGACGCGCTGGAAGGTGCCAGCGAGCTTGAAAAGTTCAAGCAGGCGGTCGACGCTCCCGTCCTTGCCAACATGACAGAGTTCGGGAAGACCGAGCTCCTCGACGTGGGCGCGCTCGCCTCCATCGGCGTGAACATAGTCATCTACCCGGTTACGCTGTTACGCCTGGCCATGGGTGCAGCAGAGCGCGGCTTACGGGCGCTGGCGTCTGAGGGTACGCAAAAGGGGTTATTGGAGCAGATGCAATCTCGAGCTGAACTGTACGAACTCATGGGCTACGACGACTACACCGCGTTCGACGCGTCGCTGGGAGAGATATGAGCGAAGGAACGACCGAGGTCAAACGCGGCCTCGCGGGGGTAATCGCTGACACGACCGCAGTCTCGGTAATAGACGAAGGGACTGGGACGCTCCTGTACCGTGGCTACCCGGTGCCCGACCTGGCTACCTCTTGCAGCTTCGAAGAAGTGGCTTACCTCATCTGGCACGGAGAACTTCCCAACACGGCGCAGCTGCAGGCCTTCACAGCCGCAGAACGGTCGCACCGCGAAATAGGCAGAGACCTCCTCGAGCCTCTGTCGTACCTCCCCACGACCTGCCACCCGATGGACGTCCTGCGGACCGCAGTGAGCTACCTCGGTGCCTGCGACGCTACCGAAGACGACACGTCTCCCGACGCCGAGCTCGAACGATCGCTGTACCTATGGGCAAAACTGCCCACGGTAATCGCGGTCGAACAGCGACGCCGCCACGGCTTACCCCCCATCCCGCCCGACCCGAGCCTCTCGTTCGCCGAGAACTTCTTCCATATGTGCTCGGGTACCGTCCCCGACGAGGACGTGGTCCGCTGCTTCGAGATTTCCCTTATCCTGTATGCCGAACACGGCTTCAATGCCTCGACTTTTACGGCCCGTATCATCACATCGACCCTCTCCGACCTGTACTCGGCGATCACCGGTGCGATCGGGGCGCTGAAAGGGCCTTTGCACGGAGGAGCCAACGAGGCGGTGATGGGTCTGTTCACTGCGGTCAAGAGCCCGGCCGAGGTGGACGAGTGGCTTTCGAACACACTCGGTTCGGGGCAAAAGGTGATGGGCTTCGGGCATCGCGTCTACAAGCACGGCGACAGCCGGGTGCCAACAATGCGAGTCGCGCTCGAGCGTTTGGCCGACCGGACCGAAGACGGCCGCCAGTTGATGGCTGTCTACGCCCATCTGGAGCGGGCCATGAAGGACACCAAGGGCCTGTACCCGAACCTTGATTACCCTACGGGGCCGGCGTATTACCTTATGGGCTTCGACATTCCTACGTTCACCCCGATTTTCGTCATGAGCCGGGTCACGGGTTGGACAGCTCACGTGATCGAGCAGAGAGCCCAAAATGCACTGATAAGGCCATTGTCAGCTTATGTTGGCCAGGCTCTCCGTGCCTTGCCGGAGACTCGGTAGAAAGGCCTTGACCACTGAGTCCCCGACTCCCATGACGGGAGAGGTGCCCCCTCCCATAACGGGAGAGGTGCCCCCGGTGCCCGTAACGGGAGAGGTGCCCCCGGCTCCCATAACGGGAGAGGTGCCCCGGGTGCCCGTAAAAGGCGAGCTAGGGAACGAGCTAAGTGATTTGGCGGAGCTGAGCATTTCAGGCTCACACATTTCAGGCTCACACAGCCCTGCGCATCTCGCCCCGGTACCGCCTCAACGAGGTCGCGCTGGCCGACGGGAACTGCTCGTCGTCGTGCCCCTGACGTTCGTGCTCGCGGCGGCGTTGTGGCACAACGCCTGGGCCAACCCGTTGAGCACTCAACTTGGAGGCCTCGGGGACGCCGACGAGTACTCCTGGTTCCTTGCTTGGATGCCGTACGCTCTGGGCCACGGGTTGGACCCGCTCATCAGCCATTACGCCAACTTCCCGAACGGCGTCAACCTGATGTGGAACACCTCCATCGTCCTACCGAGCTTCATCATGTCACCGGTCACCGTCATTTTCGGGGCTGCGTTCTCCTACAACATCTTGATGACCGCCGCACCAGCACTGAGCGCCACATTTGCATATGTGGCCTTCCGTCGCTGGACGGAGCCCCTGCCGTCGCTCGCGGGTGCGCTCATTTTTGGTTTTTCGCCCTACGTGATCGCGCAATCGTTCGGCCACGTGGCGCAGACGCTTATATTGAGCGCTCCTCTGATGCTGATCGTGCTGGACCGTCTCTTGGTGCTGCAGGCGAAGGTCCCATGGCGAGATGGCCTTCTTCTTGGTTTGCTGGCGTGGGCGCAGCTGCTAACCGGGGAGGAGGTCCTAGCTATGGAGGCGGTCACAGCCGCCATCGCTGTGGTCGTGCTTTGCGCCATCAACTGGTCGGCTGTCATCAGCCATTTGCGGTATGCCGGGAGAGGCCTCGTGACGGCGGCCGGGTCGTTCGTCGTGCTCTCGGCACCCTTCCTCGGTGCCCAGTACCTCGGACCTGACAGGGTCCAGAATGCTCACCCTTACGACGTCTATGTGAGCGACCTCTTCAATTTCTTCGTCCCCACTGACATCACCAAACTGGCCCCGGCATCGGCGTTGGCGGTGAGTTCGCATTTCACGGGCAATGGCTCCGAGCAGAGCGCCTACATCGGGGTCCCACTGCTCGTTTTCATCGCCGCCACGACCTTTTTCGCTAGGCGTCGTCAGGTCACCTGGGTCGCACTTGCCGTAATGGTCGGCGCTGGGGTGCTATCGATGGGCCCAACGCTCCACGTCGTGGGCGATATCACCTCGTTCCGGCTGCCAGGCGACATCCTCCATCATCTGCCGGTGCTGGCAAACCTGCTCCCGGACCGCTTCGCGGGGACGATGTTCCTCGGTGTGGGGCTCCTGGTGGCCCTCGGTTTGGACGAGCTGAGACGCCTGGCAGTGCCCTACAAGGTCGTCGGTTGGGCCCTAGCCGGCCTTGGCTTGGCCTCGTTGTTCCCGATCACCGACTTCCCCGCCGCCACGAGCCCGCTGTACACCGCCTTCGACACCGGCCTTGCCTGCCCGAGCACCACGCCCGACGCCGTGCACCCCCCCGTCGCGCTTCTCCTGCCAGCAGTGAACGAGTTGAACCTGCGCTGGCAGCCGGAGTCAAAGTTTTGCTTCGTGATGCCGAGCGACACCGGCATGACTGGGACCAACCAGGGCGACGTCGGCTCGGTCGGCCTGATGCTCAGCCTGTCTCAACCCGGCGCGCTTCTCCCGCCGCTCACGCCTGCGACCCGGGCCGAGGCGGCCAACGACATTACGGCGCTCGACATCAAAGAGATCGTTATCGGCCCGGAGTCGCCCCAAGTGCCGACCTGGTCGCCGGACGGGCAGGCCCAGTTGGTCGTCTGGCTCGAATGGCTGCTCGGCCAAGCTCCTATCCAAAGCCACGACAACTACATCAGTTACATCTGGAAGGACCTGCCCTCTGCCAGCGACATCGCCTCAGGCAGGGTGGGCACAGTGCCAGGGGAGGCATAGTGCCCAAGAGCTTTGTAACCTCCCGATGAGCCTTCAACCCCCCGATGAGATAGTGCTCGCGCCCGCTGGTGAGATAGTGCCCGCAAGTGGTCCTGAGGCACCAGCCCAACGAGGCCATGCCAGCCTGCTCGAACTCCTCGCGGTGCTCGTCGTGTCGGTGCTGCTCGCAGTTGCGGTGTGGCACGTCGCCTGGCGACACCCTTTTACCACCCAATTGGGCACCCCGGGCGATTCTGACGAGTACTCGTGGTTCCTCGCTTGGATCCCGTACTCGATCGGTCATGGGCTGGACCCGCTCATCAGCCATTACGTCAACTTCCCCAACGGGGTCAACCTGATGTGGAACACGTCTGTGATCCTGCCGGGCTTCATAATGTCACCGGTCACGGTCATTTTCAACGCAGCATTTTCCTACAACATCTTGATCACCGCCGCCCCCGCGCTCGGCGCGACATTTGCCTACGTGGCGTTCCGCCGCTGGGCTTCCCCGTTGCCCTCGCTCGCCGGGGGCCTCGTCTACGGTTTTTCCCCTTATATGGTCTCACAATCGGTCGGCCATCTTGCCCAGACCTTGATGATGAGCGCCCCACTTATGCTCATACTTCTCGACCGCCTACTGGTGGTACAGGCAAAGACACCTTGGCGTGACGGCTTGCTCCTTGGCCTGCTCTGCTGGGCGCAGTTGCTCACCGCGGAGGAAACCCTCGCTCTGGAAACGGTCACGGCCGCCATCGCAGTGCTGGTCCTTTGCGCCCTCAACTGGGCAGCCGTTGCGGCGCACCTGCGTTACGCGGCTCAGGGTTTTGGCGCCGCGGCCGCTTTGTTCGTCCCACTCTCGGTACCGTTCCTTGCGGTCCAGTACCTCGGGCCCTACAGGGTCCAGGACGTCCACCCTTCCAACGTCTACGTGAGCGATCTGTTCAACTTCTTCGTCCCGACCAACATCACCAAGTTCGCGCCACATTCCGCGCTTGTGGTGGCCTCCCGTTTCACAGGTAACGGCTCGGAGCAGGGTGCCTATATCGGTGTGCCATTACTGGTTTTCATTGCATTGACGCTTCGTTTCGCCCGACGCCGCGGGGTCACCTGGGTGGCGCTGGCGGTAGGCGTGGGGGCAGGCCTCCTTTCTCTAGGCCCAACTCTCCACGTCCTAGGCCACGTGAGCCCGATCCCTATGCCAGATGACATCCTCAAGCATTTCCCGACCCTGCACAACCTGCTGCCTGACCGCTTCGCCGGCACAATGTGGCTGGGCGTTGCGCTCCTGGTCGCCATCGGGCTCGACGAGTTGAAACGCCTTGCAGTGCCCTACAAAATCGTCGGTTGGGCTCTGGGTGCCCTCGGCTTGGTGGCTCTGTTCCCGATCACAAATTACCCCGCGGGGGCGAGCCCGCTTTATAGCGCCTACGACACAGGGCTGGCCTGCCCGAAGACGACTGGTCCGAGCTCGGGTCACCCGCCGGTAGCGCTGCTGCTTCCTCCGGTGAACGAGCTCAACCTTCGCTGGCAGCCGGAATCCAAATTTTGCTTCGTGATGCCCACCGCTACCGGTATGACAGGGACCAACCAGGGCGACAGAGGCGCGCTACGCCTGATGCTGAGCCTCGACAATCCGGGGACGGCATTGCCCCCGCTCACGGCCCAAACGAGGGCGGACGCCGCCGGAGACATCGCCACCCTTGACATCAAAGAGATCGTCATCGGCCCTGAGTTCCCCCAAAACCCCAACTGGAGCCCGGTTCGCCAAGCCAAGCTTGTGGCCTGGGTCGAGTGGCTGGTGGGCCAAACTCCGCTGCAGAGCCACGACGCCTTCATCAGCTACATCTGGAAGGACCTCCCACCGACGATCGACATCGCTTCGGGCCACGTCGGCACGGTGCCGGGCGCTTACTAGTTCTCAGGCGGTCCGCTTCGCGGTGCGAGGAGAGACCTCCACGCGGTTCCTGCCCCGCTTCTTGGCGAGGTAGAGCGCGCGGTCGGCGGCCGCAAGGACTGACTGCCAGCTACCTGGTGGTCCGCAGGCCACACCGATGCTGATCGTTACCTCGAGGCGCGTCTCCAGTCCCTCCCAGGGGTAGGAGCTCACCTTGAGCCGGATCCGCTCTGCGAAGTCTGTTGCCGCTTCCAGCTCGACGGAAGGTAGAGCGAACACGAACTCCTCACCGCCGTAGCGCACCACGACCTGGCCGCTGCGCGCGTCGGTCGCCAGGATGTGCCCGAGCGCACGAAGGACGTGATCGCCCACCTCGTGGCCGAAGGTGTCGTTGATCTCCTTGAAGTGGTCGATGTCCGCCATGAGCAGGGCGATCTGTTCCTGTTCGCCGGTCACGTTGCCGAGGACCCTTTCGAGCAGGCGCCGGTTGCCAATCCGAGTGAGCGCGTCCTCCTCGGCGGAGGCGATCGCTGCTGCGGTCTGGGCCTCGAGCGACCTACGCTGCTGCTCGAGCTCGGCGCGCGCCCATACCTGCTCGACCAGCTGCGCCGTTTGGCGCCGATGGAGGTTCCACATCTGCTGCTTCAGCTGCAGAGCGTGAGCAAGGGCCGCCTGGAGGTCCCCGGCGTCGCGTTCTGCAGCGACGAGCTCGTCGAGGACCAACATCACCTCGTGATGGTCGTCGCTCGGCTCGGCCAGCTCCGCCGCTCGGGTTGCGGCGGCCACGGCCTCCTCTGGGCGCCCGAGCGCCCTGAGACATCTCGCCTCCACCAGAGCCAGACTGGACTGGCCAGCAGCCCAAACGATGGCCCCCGAGTCGCCTGCGGTCTGCCTGATGACATCGAGCGCCTCGGTTGGGCGCCCCAGCTCGATCAGCAGCGCGGCCTGCAGCCGTTGGGCCCCGAACCTTGCCTTCACCTCGGATGGGCATTCTTCGAGCAAGCGGTTCAGAGCATGCTCGGCTTCTTCCAACCTGTCCGCTCCGAAACGGTCGTAGCGACTGTCCTCCCCATCCGATGCCCGGTCCTGGTGGACCGCAAGCAACAGCGCATCGGCAATGTTGTGCAGTTGGCGGTAGGTCTTCCAGGAATCGCCGGCGCGTTCAGCCGCAGCGAGCGCTACTTCGAACTGCTCGATTGCCCGGTCGTAATCGAGGAACGAGTAGCAGAAAATCCCGAGCCGGTTGGCCACCTCGGCGACAACGCTGTCGTCCAGTGAGCGCATGCCGGGGATGCACATCGCCGCAAGCTCGGCTGCAAGAGATATCTCTCCGAGGCGAGAAGCGAAGCCAGCACCGAGGCTCGCCGCCTCGAGGGCACGACCAGGTTCCCCGGCCTCCTCGAACAACGCCATCGCAACCAGGGCGTCCTGGAGGACCTCCCTGGTGTGCCACTGGTTGGACCGGACCCGCGTCCGGCACATCAAAAGACGCGCTCGCTCGCCAGGCTCCTGAACCGCCTCCAAGGCGGACTCGATGTCTCTCAGGCAAGTGGCGCGCTCCTCGGCAGAGGCCGCGGTTTCGGCGCGCAGTACAGCGCATCTAAGTCCGCCCGCGTCCTTACGGCACCCACAGGACCTTATCGGCGCTTTGCCGCAGAGAAGTTGAGCATGTGTTCTTGCCTTTCCATTTCGTTCTCAGGCGATTTTCAGCCTTACGCCTTGGCTTACGCCTTGGCGTCCGCCCAGCTCGCCCCCCACGACAAGTTCACTTCCAAGCCCACGCTCAGCTCCGCCGCCCCTTGCATCGCCTCAAGGGTCACCTTCGCCGCTACTTCTTCCTCCTCAGGAGGTACCTCCAGAAGGACCTCGTCGTGAACCTGCAAGATGAGCCGGCTGCGAAGGCTTTCTTCACCGAGCATCGCATCCAGGCGCACAAGCGCTACTTTGAAAATGTCGGCGGCGAGGCCCTGGATCCCAGCGTTCATTGCTTGGCGCTCCCCCGCCATGCGCTCCTGGTACCGCGACGACGAGAGCTCCGGGATCATCCTCCGCCTGCCAAAAAGTGTTTCGGTATAACCCTTGTCACGTGCCTCGGCGACCACGCTGTCCATGTACGCCCGGACTCGGGGAAAATTGTCGAAATACGCCTTCAGGATTTGCGAAGCTTCGTCGACCTCGATGCCGAGGCGCTGGGCCAAACCATAGGACTCCATGCCGTAGGCCAAACCGTAGGACACCATTTTTGCCTTCGAACGCATGCCGATAGTCACTTCGCTCGGCTCCACACCGAATATACGAGCCGCCGTCATACGGTGGATGTCCGCACCGGTTGTGAATGCCTCGACAAGACCGGGGTCCTGCGCTAGATGGGCGATAACACGGAGCTCGATCTGGTTGTAATCGGCCACAAGCAGGCGCATGCCCTCGGCCGGGACGAAGACCCGGCGTAATTGGCGGCCTTCTTCGGTCCGGATCGGGATGTTGTGAAGGTTTGGCGCATCCGAGGAAAGCCTGCCGGTGCGGGCGACGGTCTGGTTGAAGGTGGCGTGGATCCGGCCGTCTGGCCCGACCTCGGCAAGAAGGGCGTCGGTATAGGTGGACCGGAGCTTTTCCACTTCCCTATAGCGCAGGATGGCCGGGATTATGGGATGTTCCTCGCGCAACTTCTCGAGCGTCTGGTTGTCGGTCGAATAGCCGGTCTTCGTCTTTTTCCCGGGCTTCAAACCGAGCTTGACGTAGAGGACCTCGCGGACCTGCTGCACGGAGTTGACCAGGAACGGGGCGCCAGCCAGGTCGTGTACCTGGCTCTCGAGGTTGCGAGCCTCATCGGCGAGGAGCCGGCCAAGACGGGTCAGCTCGGCAGTGTCGACGCGGATGCCGACAAGTTCCATGCGAGCGAGGACGCGCACCAAGGGCCTCTCAACTTCGTCATAGAGCTTCGACAAGCCCCTCGACTCGAGTGCGGCCGACAAAGGCCCGACGAGCCGGGAAACGGCACCGGCGCGCTCGGCTCCCAGCTGGGCGGGCTCGGCGCTGCCCGACAGGTCGAGCTGTCCGGCCGCCGTGGTCCCGGGGGGCGCGAGCGCGATGCCGGCGTAGCGAGCAGCCAGTTGCTCGAGGAGGTACTGGTCACCAGCCGGGTCGACCAAGTAGGCGGCCACAGAGGTGTCTAGCTGCAGGTTGGCCAGGTCCACGCCAAGAGCTGCCAGGCCTCTCATTAGCGCCTTGGCATTGTGGGCCGAGACGGCCACGCCCCCCGGCCCGAGCAAGGATGCCAGCGCGCCGGTTACAGCGGGGCCCCCAAAGAGCTCCGCGCCGAACCACCAGGCGCGCACCGGCTTTCCCGTACCCCCCGCCGATGCCCCAGACCGTTCCTCGGTCCCGGCCAAAGCGAGCTCGCCGGAAGTTCCTGCGAGCTCGACAACAGCCAGGCCGACGAGCGCCGAGCGGCCTTCGGGGCCTTCCCAGGACGGGGCAATGACCAACGCCCGCCGCTCGCTCCCCCAGGCGTTGAGACGGTGGACCGCGTCGGTTGCGCTCGCCAGCTGCTCGACCTCCAGGGCCAGCTGCTCGCCCGGCACGGGGCTTGCGAGCGGCGGCGTCCGGCTTGCCGAGGCCTGTCGCGGCAGCAAAGCGGTCCCAGAGCGCGGGGCCGAACTCGAGGAACCCAAACAGCCGGCGCAGCTCGCCCTCGTCCCATCCGCCCAGCGGCGCCTCGGCCGGGTCGATGGAAACAGCCAGGTCACGGACCAGCGGGGTCGCCATCGCATTGCTACGCACGGAAGGCTCAGCGGCAACCAGGGACTCTCGCAGCCGTGGGGTCAGGTCGTCCAGGTGCGCATAGATCGCGGCGAGACCGCCGTAGGTGTTGATCAGTTTCGCCGCCGTCTTCTCCCCCACCCCGGGCACCCCGGGCAGGTTGTCTGACGGGTCGCCGCGCAGCGCTGCGAACTCGGGGTACTGCCGTGGGGTCACGCCGGTCCGCTCGGCTATTTTCGCCTCGTCGTACAAGACGTAGTCCGACACGCCGCGGAGCACGTAGAGCACCTTGATGTGCGGATCTTCAACGAGCTGGTAGGTGTCGCGGTCGCCCGTCACGACGATCACGTCGTCGCCGGCGGCGGCCGCCTTGGTCGCCAGCGTCGCGAGGACGTCGTCGGCCTCGAAGCCCGGCGCTTCGACTACTGGGATCTGCATCGTGTCGACGAGTTGGCGAACGAGGCCCATCTGCTGGCGCAAGATATCGGGAGCCTCAGATCGGGTGGCTTTGTAGCTCGGGATCATCTCGTGGCGGAAGGTGGGCTCCGGCCTGTCGAAGGCCACGACCAACTGGTCCGGGTGGTGTTCCTTGATGAGGTTCACGAGCATGGACGTGAAGCCGTAGACCGCGTTGGTCACCTGCCCAGAGGCCGTGGCCATCGTGGTCGGGAGGGCAAAAAAAGCGCGATAAGTAAGGGAGTTCCCGTCAAGCAGCATCAACAGGGCCACTGTCTAACCCCCTTGTGGGAACTCGGCGAATACTGCCACAGGCCGCCGGCAAGACCACACCTGGAGAGTCTGCCACCACCCGGAGGGCATCCGGCGGGCCAATGGCCGTCGTCGATGATTTCCACATAGATCTGTTGATCTTCTGTTGATGACCTGTTGATGACCTGGTGCTGAACGGCGAGAAAGGTGCCATCCGGCCCTATCACCGCGTACCCACCGCCCGTGCCCTCGCCCCCTGGTCGCAGTACTCTCGGGTTATGCCCAGCAACGCGGCTGCTCCCGGCGTCCACCCTCCGAACGAGCAGTACCTGGAGGCGATCCTGTACCTCGAAGAGGAGGGAAGCCAGGTCATACAGGCCCGCCTGGCGGAACACGTCGGCCACTCGGCCCCAACCGTGTCCGAAATGGTGCACCGTCTCAAGGAGGCCGGCTACATCGAGGTCAAGGGACGGTCGATCTCCCTGACCGTGAGCGGGCGGAAGCTCGCTACCAGCGTCATCCGCAAGCACCGCTTGGCTGAACGGCTCCTGACGGACGTCATCGGGCTCCCGTGGCACAAGGTGCACGCCGAAGCCGACCGATGGGAGCACGTGATCTCAGACGACGTCGAGGCCCGCCTGGTGGAGATCCTCGGGAACCCTAAGACCTGCCCCCATGGCAGCCCCATACCGGGCTCGGGGGGAAAACCGGAGCCAGCGACCGTTCTGGCGGACGCACAGCCAGGTGACCGGGTACGGCTCTGCCGTGTAACCGAGCTTGTCGAGTTCGACCAGGACGCTCTGATATACCTGGATGAGCACGGCTTCATACCGGGCGCCGAGGCGACTGTGGCCGCTCGAGGCCCGGATGGCACTTTGGTGCTTGAGGTCGGCGAGGGAACCGTCGTGTTGGGTGCACCGCTGGCCCGGCAGCTTTATATCATGCCCGTCACAACCTCGCCGGCAAGCCCGACTAAGGGCAGCCCTTCAAAGCTCCAGCTATTGCGCTGACGTTTTGCGGGCCCTTCCTTTCCGGCCTGCAGCTCAAGGTCGGAGGCTCCCGTCCAGCACCCTTTGAGCGACGTCCCTCATCGACGTCCTTTCGTCCATCGCCCGGCGCTGGACCCACCTGAACGCGTCGTTCTCTTTCATATCGAGCTCGTCCATTAGCTTGCCCTTCGCGCGGTCTACGACCTTGCGGGTCTCCAGGCGCTCCTCCAGGTCCTTGTTCTCGTCTTCGAGCGCCTTCATCTCTTCGAAGCGCCCGATGGCAAGCTCCATGGCCGGGACTAGGTCGTTGCGCTGGAAAGGCTTCACGAGGTACGCCAATGCGCCCGCTTCGCGTGCCCGGTCGATGAGCTCCCGCTGGCTGAAAGCCGTTAGGACGAGGACTGCTGCCAAGCGGTCAGCTGTTATCTCGGCAGCGGCACTGAGCCCGTCACCGCCAGGCATCTTGATGTCGAGGATCGCCAGGTCGGGGCGATGCTCACGCACCAGGCCCACCACTTCGTCCCCGCGACTGGTCTCTGCTACGACCTGGTAGCCCTCTTCCTCGAGGGTCTCCCGCAGGTCGAGGCGTATGAGGGCCTCGTCCTCGGCTATCACGACTCTTGCGCCCACTCGCCTCTACCTTTGTCCCTTCTCCCCGCTGTCGCACGCTTGCGGCCTCTGGCTCTACTGGTGACGCCAAAGACTAGTTGGTACTCGTAGGCAGCAACGACGTAATGACCGGCGCGCTAACTAGTCAGCGCTACCGGGGACCAGCTTGTCAAGTAGCTCGTCGAGCTCGGCTTCAAGGCGCTTCACTTGGGAAGCAAGGCTGTCGCGGGCCCCGCCCATCGCCTCTGCGTGGCGCTGGGCTTCGTGGCTCTCGCGGGCAGCGAGGGGGGTCTCAGAGACCAGGGAGCGGATACGAGCTTCGTCTGCAACCTCGGCGAGGGCATTGAACTGCTCGTCCGCGACAGCGAGCTCTTCTCGTGCCTTCCGCAAGCGCTTGGACACGTCCATCAGCCTACGCTCGACGAGGTACTGAGCCATTGTCACCAAGTTAGCTTGGCCAGGTTCGGCGAGCGCCACTTGAGGCTTGTTCCGATGCTGTGTTCAGCACGTTCTCAGATCCGGGAGGCAGACTAGGTAGATGCGAGTCCTGGTCGTAGATGATGAGCCGGCAGTGCGGCAGGCACTTGAGCGTGCGCTGCGTTTCGAGGGCTTTACGGCCGAGCTGGCCGAAGACGGCATGGCCGGCTTAGCTGCGCACGCCGAGCGACCTGCTGACGCCATAGTGCTCGACATCGCGATGCCCCGCCTTGACGGCCTCGAAATGTGCCGGCGCCTTCGTGCCGCCGGTGACCGGACGCCGGTGCTGATGCTCACGGCCAAGGCTGCAGTCACCGAGCGAGTGGACGGTCTCGACGCTGGTGCCGACGACTACCTAGTGAAGCCGTTCGCCCTGGAGGAGCTCCTCGCCCGGATGCGTGCCCTGCTGCGGCGGACCGCTCCCAGTGCTGACAACGAGAATCCTTCGCTTCGGCGACCTCTCCCTCGATCCGGGCACGCGCGAGGTGCGCCGTGGGCAAAGGACGATCGAACTGACCCGCACCGAGTTCTTGCTGCTCGAGCTGTTCCTTCGCAACCCGAGACAGGTGCTGCCGCGCGAGGTTATTTTCGACAGGGTGTGGGGGTACGACTTCGGTCTCAATTCCAACAGCCTGGAGGTGTACATCGGTTACCTCAGGCGAAAAACCGAGCAGGGTGGCGAGCCCAGGCTGATCCACACCGTGCGCGGAGTCGGTTACGTGATGCGCCTGCCAGCGGAGGCCAGGGGGTGAAAGGGGTGCACGCCTGCCTGCCATGGAACTGAACTGGGCTCCCCAGAGCCCCTGGTCGGACGAGGGTCCCGGAGCCGCTCCTCCACAACCTCCTTGGCCTACCTACCCACCAGGCGGGCTAACCCCGCTCCCACCTCCCGGGGCCACTGTCACGCCAGCAGGCACTGTCCCGCCAGGGGGCACTCTCCCGCCCGGGGGCACGCCCCGCCCGGGCCTGGCGAGGCGACCGAAGACATGGCTGTCGGCCCGATCGACGAGCCTGAGGGACCGCAAGCGGCCAAGCAGACGATGCGGCCAAGCACGACGATGCGGCCAAGCACGACGATGCGGCCAAGCACGACGACAAGGTCAAGGAGCCCGCTCGGTCCTGGTTACGCCAGGTCAGCTTCCGTAGCCGCATCAGCATCCTCGTCGGAGCGGCCGTAGGTATCGCCGTTGCGTTGGCGGCGCTCGTGTCGTACGTGGCGGTCGGCCGCCAGTTGGAACGTCAGGCGACCACCAACCTCGACAACGCGCTCAATTCGGCGGCCGGGCTGGTACATGTGGGTTTCCCGGGCCCGACCTACTCGCCGGAACAGCTGTTCAACTTTCAGAACCAAACGGGCGACTCCGTGCAGGTGATCACCAAAACTGAAGTCATCTCTTTGCAGTCCGGGCAGCCCTCGAACACCCGGTTCTTCCCGATGACAGGGGGCGCAGCCGAGGTCCTCAGGAACGGGCCTGATGGCAACGCGGTGATCGAGACCCTTACCGCAACAAACGGCGAGCGGTACCGCGTGGCGAGCGTGCCGACCGCGATCACAGGGGTCGTCGTCCAGATCGGCTACCCGCTCACGGCCGTCGACAATACGCTCGCCTTCCTTCGCCTGATGCTGGTGCTGGTAGCGCTCGGTGGGGTTGCGGTAGCGACCGGGCTCGGATGGGCGGTCGGTCGCGCGAGCATGCGCCCGGTCGAAGACCTGACCTTGGCAGCCGAACATGTGGCTGCAACTCAGGATTCTTCGGCGACAATCGACGACGAGGGCAACGATGAGCTCGCCAGGCTTGCGCGCAGCTTCAACGCCATGCTGGGCGCACTGGCGGTGTCGAGGCGCCAACAAAGTCAGCTCGTTTCCGACGCCGGGCACGAACTACGTACTCCCCTCACGAGCCTGCGCACCAACATAGAGGTCCTGATGCGGACCAAGGACCTGCCTTCGGATGACCGGGAGGAGCTCCTCACGGACGTAGATGCTCAACTGAAGGAACTCACGACTCTTGTAGGCGACCTGGTCGACATGGCACGAGAAGACGAGCGGACCGGCGCAGAACCCGAGCCGGTCCCGTTCAACCAGATCGTCGAGCGCGCCGTGGAGAGGGCTCATCGCCGGGCCCAGTCTCTTCATTTCGACGTTTCGCTCCAACCTGGAGAGGTGCGGGCACAACCGGCATTGTTGGAACGAGCCGTCATGAACGTCCTGGACAACGCTGCCAAATGGAGCCCGCCCGGAGGCCATGTCGGGGTGACCCTGGAGGCTAACAGCGCCTGGCACCTGACCGTCACCGACCAGGGGCCTGGGATCGCACCCGAGGACCTGCCCCATATTTTCGAACGCTTCTATCGCGCTGAGTCTGCCCGCTCCATGCCAGGCTCAGGCCTGGGCCTGGCGATCGTCCGCAATGTAGTGACAGCGCACGGTGGCAGCATCGACGTGACCTCGGCATCGTCCGGCGGCGGCACACGCGTTGATATCGTGCTGCCCTTCGGCGCACCATCGGCCGCCGATAACGGGGACCAGGACGAGGCTTAGCTTTCTGCCGACAAGGCTTAGCTTTGGGCCGACGGCGGTGGCGCGGTGGCGAGGCAAACGGGATAGACCCGGTTGCTGCCCTGAAGGCTCACGGCACAGCTCGCCAGTAGATAATGGCATCGCGGCCCGGCGCGATCCCATCTGGCACATTGCCGACAACTTGCCAACCGAGACCTTCGTAGAGCCCACGAGCGGGGTTGTCGGAGAAAACGAAGTTGAACTGGATTGCGTCAAACCCCGCTAAGGGTGCTCTGCTGATCGAGTCCTCAACGAGTAGGCGACCAATCCCGAGCCCCCGGTACCGGCGGTCCACCACGTACCCAGCGTTAGCAATGTGCGAGCCGATGCCCGGCAGGTTTGGTTTGAGGTAATAGGCGCCGACCAGTTGTCCCTGTCGCGTCGCCCCCGCAACGAGGGTGACCGGTCGTACCCAGACATCGTCGAACACCGGGCGCGTAAGCGGAGGCTGCTGAGGGAAACCCTCGCCCCGGGCAACAATGTCAGCAAAGATCGAAAAAAGTTGGCCCGCTTGGGCCTCGCCGATCAGGCCGATCTCCACCGCCCCGGCATCGCCGCCTTCAACCCGGGATACGTCGTCAAGCATGTCCACGTTGGACATTATTGCGTGGACGCCCGACCTGCCTGTCCACCGAGCCCTGCGCTAGCCCTCGGTCGTCAAACTCGGTCGCCCAACCACGGTCGTGCAAGTTCAGCCGCGCCGGCACGCAGCCAAGGCCCGGCCGCCCAGCGCCAGGAGGCGCTTACCCGTGGGCCAGATGACGCCACCTTCGGTACTGCATGCTCGAAGTACTTTTGGCACGTCCCTCCCATGACTAGCAGGTCGCCGGAACCTGGCCGGAAGTCGCGAGAGCGGCCGCCGCCCAGCGGCCTCACCAGGAACGGTCTGGCGGCCCCAAGGCTGACGATTGCCACGATCGTATTGTCCAGGTAGCGCAGTTCCCGGTCGGAGTGGAACGCCACGCTGTCGCGCCCGTCGCGGTAGTAGTTGAGGCCGGGGCCAATGAGCCCGGCACCGTGAAGCTGCGCCAATTGCTCGCCTACCATCTCCAACGCGGGAGCGGGCAGGTCGTCGCTGGGGCCGTACCACTTGCTGAGACGGGGCTCGTCGACAACGCGCTCGTACATGAGCCGGCGGTTGTGCCGCCACGGTACGGTCTCGACAAGCTCCTCGCAAAGCGTGTCGGCGCCGAGTAGCCAACCCCTGCGCACCTCCACCCAGGCCCCGTACCCGAGCTCGGTCCGTTCGCTCCCCGAGCTCGCGTCGATGGTCGCCTCCCCTACACCGAAGAAGCCCAGCTGCATTGTCGTCACAGGCTCATAATAGTCTCGGTCGTACATATGTTCGACCTTTATTACGGGGTGTGGCGGATGCTTTGCGAGGCAATCCGGGAAGGCCTCCCCGTAACGGCGCGCCCGCGGGCTGGCCGGTTGGGGCTAGTCTGCGGCGCATGTCACAAGCGGCCGGCGACCCTCCTGCGAGCCGCCGGCTTCACTGCCCGGACGAGATCGCCGCCCCGTGACCCCGTTCTACGTTGCCGGAGTATGCCTGGTAGTGGCGCAGATCCTCGGCATCTACACGCTCGTGAGCCGGAAGGCGGACTTCCTTTTCGTGCTTGTCATGGGCCTGCTGGTCCTGGTGGCGCTTGCATCTGGCGCCGACGGCGTCTACCGCCAGCTGCACTGAGGCCGCACTACTTAAGGGCTCCGATGGCCACGCCTCCGATCCCCGCAAGCGTGATGCCGATGAGGGCGACCCTGGCGGCGTGCGAACCGGGCTTTGGCACCTTGAAAACGAAGATACCGACCGAGACGTTGACGAGCAGGCTCAACTGGGCGATGGTGAAACCGACCCCCGTGCCGACCCGCGTGACCAACGCCAGCAGCGACACGTTGCCGACTCCAAAGAGCAGCCCGGCCCCGAGCTGCACCGCCGTGCCCCTCGGGGTGAGCCTGGCCGGCCCTCCCCCGGTCATGACCAGCGCCGTCCCTGCCACGACAATTCCCAGCGCGAGCGGGAAGTTGCCGACCTGCGCCGGCACCTTGGCCCACTGTGCCGGTACAAAGTAGCTACCCCAAAGCAACCCCGCTGCGCACGCGAAGAGGAGGCCATGGCGGTGCCTGGACGAGGCGGCCGGCGAAACTGACGTCGGGGCTCCGCTCGTGCCCGCGCCGGCGGCGGCCGGCGCAGCAACGGTGAGCGCAACAGCAACAGCCGCAGCCGCAGCCGGCCCGGTAACGGTGGTAGCCGGCGCCTCGGCGACCGAGGGACGGGCCTCCTCCTGGGACCGGACGATGAAGAAGACCCCGGCGAGCACCATGATGAGCCCGGCGCCGAGGACCACGGACCGGGGTGCGCTCAACCCGTCAAGCTCGCCGAACAGCAGGGCTCCCCATACGAACGCCGTGATTATGTTCAAGGGAGTCCACGTCCCGCTCGCCCGTGCCAAGCCGATGTTCTCAGAGGCTCGAAATGCCGTGTAGTTGCCGGCGGTCCATACGACCCCGCCCGCAAACGGCAGCCAGAAGGGCTTCCACCCGAACGAGAGATGACCACCACCGACGACCAGCGCGATCGCGGCGAAAACCGTGTTACCAAGCGTCGCGTAGAAGGTCCGAGAGCGCTGCGGGACACCCGGCACAATCTGCGCGACCGGTATCCAGAGCCCCCAGGCCAGCACCGTCGACAGCGCGAGCAGGACAGTCACGGCTGAAGGACCGGCGGACGGCTCCGCTCATCGAGCACGCTCGGCATCCCTGTCAGCGCGGCGATGTTGAGTTTGGTCGCCGCGGGCCCCATAACCTGGCAGCTTGCCATGTCGTCGCCCTTTAGCGAGCCCGTGCCAGCACCCGGAGGCCTGTCCGAGCCCTTAGGACGGCACGCCTCGAGTACCGACATCCCTGACCCGGGGCTCGCTATCTCTGGTGTGTCAAGGACCTATGACACCGACGAAGGCCCGGTCGCCGCGCTCGGCCCAGTCGAGCTGCACGTACCGCAGGGCCGCTTCGTCACGGTCATAGGTCCAAGCGGTTGCGGTAAGTCCACCTTGCTACGGATCCTGGCCGGTATCGACCGGCCTGATCAGGGAAGCATTTCGATTTTCGGCGAGAGCGTCGAGCAGACGCGCAGGGCCAAGCTGATCGGGTTCGTCCCCCAGGCGCTGGCTCTCCTGCCCTGGCGCACCGTGCTCGAGAACGCCCGGCTTCCTCTCGAGCTCAACCGCTCCGGCGCGGCGAACCGTCGGCAACCGGCCCGAGGCCCGAGCGAGGTACTTCGAGCGCTCGGTCTCGGCGATGTCCTCGACCGCCGGCCCGCTGAGCTGTCGGGGGGGATGCGACAACGTGTTGCCATCGCGTGGGCCTTCGTGTCGGAGCCGGCCCTGTTGCTCATGGATGAGCCGTTCTCCGCCCTCGACGAGCTGACAAGCGAGGTACTGCGCCGTGAGCTGCTCCAGCTCTGGCAGTCGACGCGCACGACCGTCGTGTTCGTTAGCCACTCGGTCTCAGAGGCGGTGCTTCTATCGGACCAGGTGGTCGTAATGACGCCTGCGCCCGGAAGGATCGCCACCGTTATCGATGTCACCTTGGAACGCCCTCGCGGCGACCTCGTCGAAGTGACCGACGCGTTCCGGGACTGCGAGCGCGAGGTCCGGCTAGCGCTCCGCTGCGCATTGGTCACTGACCAGCAAGCCCCGTGATGTCGTCAAGGAGCGCCACCAGCTCCGCCAGGAGGCGGCGCGCCGCAAGGGTGGCTTCGCGTGCGCTGCCCGGAGCCATGCTTCTGGCGCTGCTGGCGCTTACCTGGCAACTTGTCGCGGTCCACAACGCTTACCTGATCCCGACTCTCGGGGAGATCTGGGCGCAGCTTGTCAATAACCCCAGCGAGTTCCTCGGCGCCGCCGGCGTGACCCTTCAGGAGAGCGGCATCGGTCTCGGGTCTAGCTTCGTCGTCGCGTTCGGCCTCGCCGTAGCCATGACCCATATACCCTTTGTCGAACGGGCAGTCATGCCGGCAGCCGTGATCCTCAACGTCACGCCGGTCGTCAGCATCGCTCCCGGGCTGGCGGTCGCGATGGGTGTCACGTCAATGACGCCTCGCTACCTGGTCACGGGGATAATCGTTTTTTTCCCTATGCTCGTGAACTCGCTGGTCGGGCTCCGCTCGGTCGACCCCGAAGCTGTCGAGTACTTCGCTTCCCTCGACGCGTCGCGCTTCGAGGTACTGGTGCACCTTCGGATCCCATCGAGCCTTCCTTTCCTGTTCGCAGCGGCCCGAATCTGTTTTCCCTTGTCGATCATCGGTGCCGTGGTGGCGGAGTTCTCCACGGCAGGGACCTCCAACGGGCTTGGCTCTCTTATCGAGCTGGCGAACCAAGAGTCTGAGCTGCCCCCCATCTACGCGGCAATAGTGTGCCTGGCGCTGCTCGGCCTCTGTTTTACCTTCCTCGTGACCCTCGTCGAGCGAAGGGTCCTCTCGTGGAACACGCGGCCGGCTGCAGCGAGCCGCGCCTGACGCCAAGACGTCTACCAGCGGCGTCGGCCAGCGACCGGCGAGCCACTATTGTTCCCGGGGTCTAGTGCGCCAGTTTGTCCGACAGGCGCGTCCGGCTATCCGGCGCGGTACCCGCGATTAGAAGACATTCGAAAACAAAGGAGGACCGGTCTTGCACCAACGTGATCGTCGGAGGCGGCACATGACAGTGGCGCTCATCGCCCTTGTCTCTGTCTTTTCGACCTCGCCCTCGGGGTTCGCCGCGGCAACGACCGTTCGCCCGGCCATCGGAGCGCTCGCGCCAGGCTCATCGGAATGCCTCGCGAACAAGGCCGCCGGGACAATCCATTTCGCCTCGCCGTACGGCTATGACGCCTCCGCCGGGATCATCGACGTCTATGCGGCCGGAAAGCTCGGTTACTTCGCCGACCTCTGCCTGAACGTCGACTTCGTCGATGCACCTATCGGAGAAGCGGCTGCTTTGGTTTCGGCGGGGAGCGCCCAGGTGACCGGTGAGGGGAGCGCCGCCGACACGCTCGCCGCCGAGGCCAACGGTTCTGACTTCGTCGGGATCTCGACCTACGGGGACACCTCCGACTACGCCCTGTTGACCCGGAAGGGGATCACGAAGCTCACCGAGCTCGAGGGCAAAGTGCTGGGCTACCACCCGGCCTTCCCGGTCGTGCTGAAAGAGATGTTGGTAAAGGCGCGCGTCGACCTCTCGGAGGTCCATATGGTCGTCGACCCGTCCTACAACCCGCTCTTGCTTGTGCACGGGACCTTCGCTGCCATCCAGGCATACCAGTCGAACGAACCCATCACGCTGCAAGCCGCCCATGAGCCTTTCACCATGTGGACGCCAGCCCAGTTCGGGATCCCGGGCACGTTCAACATCCAGGTGGTGAACCGGAAGTTCCTCGCCTCACACCCGACGGCCACCGCAGACTTTCTGCGAGCCGAGTTCTTGGCGTTCAACTATTGCGTCCGCAACCCGGTGACCTGCGTCGATTACCTCGCTAAGGCCCAGGGGCCGACCTTCGACGTTGCGCACGGCGAGGCCGAGTGGCGGGTCGAGAGCACGCTCGCGCTGAACCACCACCTCCGAGGCGAAGGCATCGGCGTCCAGACGACCGGAGAATGGGCCCCGGAGGCTAACGCCGTTGTCCAGTACAAGCTTCTCGGCAAGGCTGTGGACCTGAGCGCTGTCGAGGACACGACGATCGCGGCGTCGCTGTACCACGGCACGCAGCTCATCTGGCCATAGTGCCCCGCCTCTAGTGACAGCTCGAACGGACGCTCTCAGTAGGCATAGCCACCATGGGCTAGCCAGAGGGCCGTCGTAGCGGCTAGCGTCTCGGGCGTCGTGGCGTGCCACCAGCCCAAAGGGCCAGCTGGGGCGCTGCGGGTAGCCAGGCGTCTGACTGTGGCGCTGGTTGGCCTAGCGGCAGGACTCGTTAGCGTAGCCGCGCCTGGCGGGCAGTTGTCAGCCGACCCCCTTGCTCCGGCCAGGGCGAACGCCGCCGCGTGTCCCGCCGTGTGCTGCAGGAAGCCCAGCTCGTGCACCAGCGGACCGTTCGCTACCAGGTCGAGTCAGCACAAGCTGGCCTGTTGGGGGACGAACTCGCCAGCAGCGAGGCGAGCGCACAGGCCCTCCGGTCTCGGGCCGTCCAAACCGAGTCGCTGTTGCGTCAAGAGGCTCTCCTGTCCTACGCCGACGCGCTACCCGCCGTCGGTGCCGGGGGCCAGTCGTCGCCTCGATTTAATGGAGGCGACAGACCGGGCCACCTACCTGGCGCTCACGGTCGGGGATATTTCCGGCACCCTGGACCTGCTAAAGAGCGAACAATCCCAGTTGGCCAGAACGGTCGCGACGTCCCGGCGAGAACTGCAGAGCGCTATCGAGGCGGAGAGCTCCGCAGCTCAGGCTCGTCTGCTGGCCCTCCGCGAGGCCGCCTCGCTCCAGGTGCTGCTGTCGAGGGCTGAGTCCCAAGTGGCGGCGCTCACTTCCGCCGAGCGGGCCCCCACCGGGCCGCCCGTAGGCGACGGGATCGTAAAGGCGCTGGCCCAGCAGCTCGGGGCCACACCCGCCAATCCACGCCCTACGAGCATCGGGGCCTCGCCAGGCCGGGCGGCAACGGCGGCGGTGACGGCGCCCCTGGCCGTGCGAACCCACAAGGCCGCCTCAGCCAGAAAGGCTGCCCTGTCCAATGGGCCCCGAACGCGGGCCACGACAACGTCCGAGCTGGCTACCACCACGCGGACGACAGCGGTTCTCCGGCTGACGACCACGACTCTGCGGCCGACCACAACGACCGACGGGCCGACCACCACGACTGGGCGGCCGACCACCACGACCGGGCCGCCGACCACCAGGACGGGCCGCCGACCACCACGACCGGCGGAAGACCGGTCACGAGCACCGAGGCGAGGCCCACAACCACGACGACCACCACAGCAGCTAGTGCGGTCGTGCCGGCGGCCAGGACCCCACCCCCGTCGTCCACGACGACGCCTTCAGCCACTACGCCGAGTCCAAGACAACAACGTCCAAGACAACAACGTCCAAGACAACAACGTCCACGACGACGACGTCCACGACAACCACTTCTACGACGACCACTACCGATCCCCCAGCACCTCCCACCACGCCGGCGACCACCACGCCGGCGACCACCACGCCGGCGACCACCACGCCAGCGACCACCACCCCGCCAGCTACGACCGCCGCCGCAACCGCCGACGTTCACCCGCCGCCGACAGGTGGCCTGTGGCTCGAGCTGCGCGAGTGTGAGTCTGGGGACAACTACCAGGCGGACACCGGCAACGGTTACTTCGGGGCCTATCAGTTCTCCTGGGCTACGTGGGTTGACCTTGGCTACCCAGGTCGGCCTGACCAGGAGCCGTACTGGATGCAGGACGAGGCCGCTCAGCGGCTCGAATCGATGGACGGCTGGGGCCAGTGGCCATCTTGCAGCACCGCCCTGGGCGTCTAGAGCCGCTGCGAGCGCTAAGCGCCCACACCAGCCCTTGCCTGGCGGGCAGCGTCTAGCGAGGACCGCCCCAGGACGGCTACCTGCTCCGCAGGAAGGGGCCGCGCCAACAGATAACCTTGGCCCGCGTCACATCCCAGCGCCGTCAGCTCCCCGAGCTGGCGGGTTGTCTCGATCCCCTCGCCGACGACCGACATCCCTAGCGCGTGGGCCATCGCCGTGATGGCGCCAATGATCTCGCGGTCGCGGTCGCTGCCACCGATCTGCTCGACGAAGCTGCGGTCGATCTTCAAGATGTCGACGTTCAGCCGCTGTACGTGGGCCAGCGTCGAGTAGCCGGTCCCGAAGTCGTCGAGGGCGATCCTCACGCCAAGCTTCGACAGGTTCGCCAGCGTCGTCGTCGCCTCGCCAAGCTCACCTATGAGGGCGGTCTCGGTGATCTCGAGGCAGAGCTGGCGCGGGGCAACGCCGTGGCGCCTCATCGACGAGGCGACGCGCTCCACCAGCGCGGGGTCAGAGAGCTGCCGCCCAGACAGGTTCACGGCCATCGTGAAGTCCTCGGGTAGCATCTCATCAGCCATCCACGCTGCCAGCTGCCGGCACGCCTCGTCGAAAACAAAGGTGTCGATGCTCGCGATCAGCCCGCGTTCCTCGGCGAGAGGGATGAAGTCTCCCGGTAGGACGACACCACGTTCGGGGTGCTGCCAGCGAACTAGCGCTTCGGCCCCGCGCAGAGACTGGTCATCGAGCGAGAACAGGGGCTGATAGAGAAGGAACAGCTCCTTCTTGTCGATCGCGTTGCGCAACGTGGCGTCGAAGTCGTGGTTCGCCATCGCCCGTACCCGAAGCTTGCTGTCGTAGAGGCGGAAGCCGTCGCGGCCAGCGCTCTTCGCCTCGTACATCGCGATATCTGCCTGTTGCAGCAGTGTCCCCGGGTCCGATGACGGGTCGGAGGTCACGATGACCCCCACGCTCGCCGTGACGGTGAGGTCGTCACCGTCGGACGAAAATCTCTTCCCGATAGCCCGTACCGCCCTGCTAGCGATCAAGCGGACGTCTTCATCGGCACGCAGCGCGCACAGCAACACGAACTCGTCCCCGCCGAAGCGGGCGACGGTGTCGCTCCGCCGGCAAATCCGGCCGAGACGGCGGCCCACCTCGACGAGGACTCGGTCGCCAGCCTCGTGGCCAAGCGAGTCGTTGATCGTCTTGAAGTTGTCGAGGTCGATAAAAAACAGGGCTACCCGGCCGTGGGTCCGGTCGAGGGAGACGAGGGCCTGCGACAGGCGGTCCATGAGCGCCAGCCGGTTAGCCAGCCCTGTGACGGCGTCGTGAAGCGCCTGGTGGGCAAGGGCCGCTCCGCCATGACCTGTGCGGTGACGTCGCGAGAGACGCCGAAGGTTCCCACTATCCGTCCGTCACAGTCTCGCAGGGGGAGCTTGGTGGTCGATACCCACGCGTCCTCACGGTCGTGAAAGGTCTCCCGCTCGATCTTGCCCACCATCGGCTTGCCGGTTTGGATGATCCGCTGCTCGTCTTCGTACGCCGCGAGCGCGTGCTCGTCGCTGAAGACGTCGAAATCGGTCTTCCCGATCAGCTCCTCGACACCGAAACCGTGCGATTGCTCGCCGGCAAGGCTCTCGCTGACCAGGAGGAACCGGCTTTGGAGGTCCTTGAAGAAGAGGCGTTCCCCCGGCGTGGCGAGCAGGTTGCGAAAGCACAGCAGTTCGAGGTCCCCTCGCGTTAGGGACATGCTTGAGCTAGCTTCCCTGTCCGGGTCGGCCACAGGACCTCCTTTCAACGACCAAAAGGAGTATCGGCGCAGGCTGGGGAGACATTAGAAAGAGCGTCCCGCCTGGTAGGTGCCATGTTGACGCTGATGTGTGACACTTCGGAGCAGGCTGGGTAGGTCTTTGCGATGCACGCTCACAAGGCCGCCGCGGTCCCGACCTCTGCTTTCGGGGGTGCGACCGGGTACAAGGGCCAGCGCTCAGCCTGCTGGGTGGCCCTAGGCGTTGCTGCCTCCCTGGTAGCGGTCTATGTGCTGGTCGCTTTGGGACGCACTTCCCTTGCGCTCGGGGCCAGTGCCCTATGTACGACGATCGCACTCGCTTGGGGCTTGCCGCCTTCGCCATCTGCCCGAGCCCCGGGCGTCGCAAAGCCAGCCCCAAAACCAAGCGGACCGAACATCGGCTCCTCCGGACCGCACGTCCCACCGCCAGACGCGAACATCGGGCATGGAGAGCCGGGCCGGTACCTCGACATCGACGCTGTCGAAGTGGAGGCGGTGTACGTGCTCGGCGCCGAGGTGTTTACGCACTTGACCGGTGGCGTTGGCAGGGTCTTAGACCCCCTGAGCGGCAACGAGAGGCACATTGAAACGAGCGACGTCTCCCTGACCTGGCGCTGTCAGGGACGCCGATCGGCAGCAAAGCTGGCTGACCGGCTCAACGAGTGGGAAGCCAGGGGGGCTCACCTGCGCCTCATGGCTACCCGGGGACGCTGCGCTCTGTTAATAGAAGACGACGACAATTGGGTTGCCCTCCCGGAACTACGTCTCAGCGCATAGGTCTCAGCGCCTAGGTGGTCTATTTGACAGCTTTGCTAGCTAGGTGGCTAACTAGCTAGGTGGCTGCGGACAGGGAGGACACCGCGACCGCAGCGGTCTTCAGGGCGCTGGCGGACCCAACAAGGCGCCAGATCTTGCAGGACCTCTGCAAAGGCGAACTGGCCGCCGGCGACATAGCGTCTCGTTTCCCAATCTCGGGGCCGTCCATCTCGCGGCACCTCGCAGTGTTGAAAGCCGCCGGGCTCATCACGGAACGGCGCCAAGCCAACAGGGTTATCTACTCCCTTGTCCCCGGTCGCTTGGTCCTCAGCGTCGGATCTTTCCTGTCGGCAGTTTGCCCGGAAGAGACGTTGGCCCGACATCAGGGAAAGAAAAAGCCCAAGGCTCCCGAAAAGGCCTCCGCCAAGCCAGCCGACAAGGCATCGGGCAAGTCTGCCGACAAGGCATCGGGCAAGTCTGCCGACAAGGCATCGGGCAAGTCAGCCGACAAGGACAAGCGACGGCGAGCCCTCGTCGACCCAGCCCCTGCGCTCGACAGCGTGGGCACGGAAACTACCGGTCACTTCAGCGCCACGGTTTGAGAACGGGGGCCTCAAAACCGCCGACGTGGGTCGCGCGCCGGTCACCCACGCGAACAGCTCGCCAGTCGTCCCGGAAACCTCCTGCGAGGTCCCGCTACCCGCGACCCAGTGCTGACCGGAACCTGATGCACTGAGCAATACAGCCATGCCCGTCGGCAAGCGAGCCGGGAGGTCCAGCATTGCCCGATCCATCTCCTCGACGACCCACCCGAACGGCCAGTCGTCCGGACCGTAGCCGTAGGCGAGGTCGACGTGGTGGACCTCGACCTCGCGAAGCCTCCCGACGACCAGGCCTGGGCCGACAAGCACTTCGCCTGAAATCCCGATGGCCGGTAAACCCCAGACCTCGTCCGGGGCTGCTTCGAGAGCCGACCAGAGTTGTTCGCAGGAACCGCGAAGGCGCGCCCGCAGCTCTCGGGCTGGCATCGCCCGCCCCGCTTCGATCTCAGCGTCGCGTGCAGGTTTGCCCCCGGGGTAGACCTCTCCGATGCCACCCTTGGAGGCTGCCTCAACGGCACGTCTAATGCCGTCGGCACTAGCCGATAGATGGATAACCACCATCGAGCGGTCCCATTCAGGCAGGAGGCTCGGCCCAGAGGCGGCATCGTCGTCCAAGCGTGAAACGGTCTCGGCCAACTTGCTTGTCGCCGCTTCGATGCGAGGTAGGTAGCGGTTGTTCACCGCTCGCAGCCTACGAAGCGCGTTCGGCTACCAGCGGCCCTACCAAGCAAACCGCCTCATGGGCGTCCCTGAGCGTGATGAGCTCCGAACCGCTTGCAGCTGACCACGCCGCAAACCCGAGCCGCTGGACGTCCAATGGGGAACCCTCGGCCGCAGCGCACAGCAGCTCCAGCGCCGCTTCGTCGAAGTCCACACCACGCTCCGCCGCAGGCACGATAAGCGCCTCACGAGCCTCTCCATCGTCGAAACGCTCGAGACCGGTGGGCCAGACGCACCCAGTGAAGTTCCCCGCTCGGGCAAACCTTTCCGCAAGCTGCGGCCTCCCGCCTAGCAGCAGGGCGACTGGCAGGCCGTCCCTCGTCAGGGCGCGGGCCAGATGGCCGAGAGACTCGACTTCCCCAGCTCCCAGGCGCTCGACGTCGTCGAATATTACGAGAACGCCTCGAGACAGGCTCCGCGCAAAAAGGCCCGCCCATTTGCAGAATTCTTTCAACGTCGCCCAGGACTTCTCGCCGTCCATCTCGAGAAGGCGAGGCACGGGATCAGGGTTCGAGGGGTGGTCGAGGGCGCCGACTGCCAGAGCCCGGGTTGATCGGCACCCAAAAGCGAGGACTTCGGTCGCTAACCTCCCCGCGTACGCTGGCCACTGCGTCAACATGGCCGACTCGATCTCGGCGGCGAGGGCACCCAGGGCGCGTTCCTTGGCTTGGCAGCTGTGAAAACTCACCACCCAACCGAGCCGCCGTGCCGCCTCCTGCCCAATTGCGCGCAACACGGCCGTCTTGCCCACGGCGGGGCCAGAAGTGACGAGGCGGTGAAAACGAGGGTCACACGGGCCAGCTGCGAATGCTGCCATACTGCCGGCCACGATCCCGTTTGCACCGATATCTTCCCCTTCAGCCCGGTCCACGAAATGGGGTGGCTCGGCGCCACGCAAGGGCCGGTAAGGGGGCGGGCAATTGTTCATTTTGTCGGCCTACTTTCTGAGGAAGTTCAATTGATGGGAGACGAGCTGGGGAAGGTTGCGGGGATTGGGACAGGGCCGTCCGGGAAAGAGGCGGCGCCGGGGAGAACCTCCCTGCCGGGGAAGCCCTCGCTGCCGGGGAAGCCCTCCCTGCCGGGGAAGCCCTCGCTGCCGGGGAGGCGCTCGCTAGCGGGATAACGACGTTTGTGGGGACGCGCGGCCGAGCGGGCACGGTCGTTGGCCTGCCGAGCCTGTTCCTCCTCTTGTTGGACTTGCTGCCAGTCGGGCTGCTCAGAAAGCAATGGCAAATGGGCCAAGACCGGTGGCAGCCTGCTCCAGAGCACCAGAGCCATACCGGCCTGGAGAGTGCGGATTTGGTCGGCCCGCAAGACGGCCTCGCTTTCCCAGCTGATGGTCCGTGAATGATCCCGGCCGTTCCTCCCGCCGGTCCCACGGTGGGTGGAGACCCGGCGCACTCGCCGTTGGCCGCAGATCCTTTCCAGGTCAGCGAGGTCTGTCGGGGACGTGAGGCCACCGAGAACGGCTGTTATGGACGTCGCGTTGCCCATCGTCTGGGCCCGCTGCGCGCCCCAACGCGTGACCGCCTGAGAAAACGACTGCATCGCGTAGACGAGCACGATCCCCCTGCCGCGCCCGTCGGCGAGCAGCTCTGGGAGGCTCGGGACCGGGGCGATGCTCGGTGCCTCGTCCAGCAAGCCCAGCAACGGTGGGTCGAGACGGCGGTTTGGCATCGTGGCCGCCAAATGTTCGGCGCAGTCGAATACTTCATCGGCAAAGGCGGTGATGAGCGGCGCGACCGCGCCAAGGCGGGAGCCTTTCCCGAGTAGGTAGATCGTGCCGTTGTCAATGAGGAACTGTTCGATATCGAGGGACTCGCCGGGCTCAGGGCAGCAGGCCTCGATCACAGCGTCATGGCTGAAGCACGCCAGCGCCCTTGCCACATACCGCAGAACGCCCGACGTCGTCTCCGGCGACCCGGTTGTGTGCAGCCCCACCAGGTCACCCCAGCCCGCAGCCGCCGACGGCGAGGAAACCAAAACCTCTGCGGGAGCCGGGTCCTCCGGCCGGCGGGACCAGTCGAGCACCGACCGGATGTCAAGTCCTTCCAGGGCGGCCGCATGAAGATAAGCCTTGAGCAGGTCACGCGCCGAGTCTCGGAAAAAAGTCCCGTTCTGTGTATCGCTGTCGTCGCCCGTTGCAGCCACCAAAGCCGCCGCCCTGCGCTCAGCAACCTCACTTTGCTCACAGCCGGCGACCGGTGACCAACGAGCCGGCTCGGCGGCCGGGGCTAGAAGATCGGGGTCGAGCGCGAAGACCGGGCCGCGCTTGGCGCGAGCGATCGCGGTCAGCTCGTAGAGGTCGGCCTTGGTGGAAGTGGCGATGGCTGGTCCCGGGTGCTGGCGAAGAACAGGTACCAATGCTCGGAACGTCTTGCCCTCGCCTGGCGGCGCCACCAGGCGCAGGGACGCCTCCCAGCTCGGCCAGAGCGGCATACCTCCGGGGTGGGCACGGCCCAGCGGGTACCCGATCTCTTCAGGCTGCAGGCGACGCTTGTTCTTGCGGAGCGACGGGCGCGTCTGAGCCGCCCGCCTTCGTGCGGCGGCCACTGAAGCCTCTTGGCGGAGCTGGCGCGCGCTGGCAAAACCGTGGCGGTCCCTCCGGTCAACGAGTGGCGACCGTTTGATGAGGGTGCTCGCCTGGAAAAGGCCGCCGCGCGGCGCTCGCCTCCGGGAGAACCGGCCCTTGGACTGCCTCTGCCCGGCCCTTGTCTGCCCGTTCCTAGACGACCAGCGTGGGTACTGGCCTGCCGGGTAGCCGGGCGACTGGCGCGCCGGGCGCGCCGGGTAACCCCGAAAGGAGCCCCGTGGCCAGCCCTGCCCGCGCCCTGGCGCTGGCCTTGAGCGGACCTCTCTCCAATGTCCCTCCCCCGCCGTCGGCTCCTCCGTGCTGACGGCTCGCCACGCCCCGCACGCCAGGCCAACCACGACCACGGCTGTCACTGCGATTACGAAGCCGGCGGTCATGCGGCCCTCGACGTGGCCCTCGACGCGGCGCTCGACGCGGCCCTCGACGTCGGCTCCGCTGCGATCGGTCCGAGCTCTTGAAGATCTTCATGGGCGCAAGATTGACGCGCGGCCTTCCCCGGAAAGTTCCCCAATCTGTTCCCCGTAGGTCGACTTATACGGGGAAGTTGCGGGTGAAAGCGGGCGGTCCAGGGCCTCCAGTGTCAGCCGCCCCCCGGCCGGCAGTGTCAGCCGCGGTCGAGAGCGGCCCGGATCGCACCCACCAGCTCGCCGAGCTCATCGGCCGATGCGCCGTCCAGCGCAGCGCGCATCAAAGCTGAGGCCACTACGACACCATCAGCATGCTCGGCGGCCGCCACGGCCTGGGCCGGGGTGGTGATGCCAAAACCCATGATCACCGGTTTGTCGGTCGCCGCCTTCAGGCGCTTGGCGAGCACCGAAGAACTTGTCGAGAGGCTGTCACGCTCGCCCGTCACGCCCATCAGGTTGACCCCGTAGATAAACCCGTGAGAGTGCTCGCAGATCACCGCCAGGCGGTCGTCGGGTGTCACCGGAGCGGCCAGGAGGACGGTCTCGACGCCACCACCAGCCGCGTCCGCCTCCCACTCCGCTGACTCCTCGAGAGGGAGGTCCGGCACTATCGCACCCCTCACGCCGGCTTCGCCAAGTTGGCTCGCAAAGCGCTTTGTCCCCGCTCGCAGCACCAAGTTGCAATAGGTCATCACGACCAGAGGCACGGGCGCTTCGAGGGAGCGCAGTTCGGCCAAGACCGAGATGGGGGTGGTGCCACGCTGCAGCGCCCGCAGCGACGCCTCCTGGATCGTTGGCCCGTCCACCATCGGGTCAGAGAACGGAAGCCCCACCTCGATCGCGTCGGCGCCTGCATCAGCCATCGAACTGAGGATGGCGACCCAGTCGTCGCGCAGGCCGCCGGTCACGTAGGGTACCAGGAGCTTGCGGCCCTTGCCCCGGGCCGCGCGAAGCGCCGCTTCGACCGGGACGCCCTTCATGAGGCGCCAGCTGCCAGCAGTTTCATCACGTGCTCCGCGTCCTTGTCGCCCCGCCCGGACATCGTGAGCAGGACACTCGACCCGGGCGGCACTTCTCCGTGCCGGGTAGCCCGCACCAACCAGGCGAGCGCGTGAGCCGGCTCGAGAGCGGGAATTATCCCCTCGGTGCGAGCGAGCAGTTGGAGTGCCTCCAGGACCTCGGAGTCCTCAGCCGACCCGTAGCGCGCCCGGCCGAGCTCACCGAGGTGAGCGTGCTCCGGCCCGATGCCCGGGTAATCGAGGCCTGCCGAGATCGATTCAGCCTCGAGGATTTGCCCGAACTCGTCCTGGAGGAGGTTGGACCTCATGCCATGGAGGACCCCCGGGACACCTCTTGGCCCCATAGCGGCCCCGCCGGCCGCTTCGACGCCGACAAGCTGGGCCGAGGTGCCGACAAATCCTGCGAACGTACCCGCCGCGTTGCTGCCCCCGCCGACACAGGCGACGACGAAGTCAGGGGCGCCGCCCAACAGCCGGTGGCATTGCACGCGGGCCTCTTCCCCAATCACGGCCTGGAACTCGCGCACCATCCAGGGGAACGGGTGCGGCCCCATGACCGACCCGATGCAATAATGCGTCGACTCGACGGTCCCCACCCAGTCCCGCAAGGCTTCGTTGACGGCATCTTTCAGCGTGCGGCTACCTGAGCGGACACAGCGCACCTCCGCACCGAGGAGGCGCATCCGGAAAACATTAAGCTCCTGGCGTTCCATGTCAACTTCGCCCATGTAAACGACGCATCCCAGCCCGAACAGAGCAGCGGCAGTCGCCGTCGCTACCCCGTGTTGTCCGGCACCGGTCTCGGCGACGAGGCGCGTTTTGCCCATCTCGAGTGTCAGGAGACCCTGGCCTATGACGTTGTTTATCTTGTGACTACCGGTGTGGTTGAGATCCTCTCGCTTCAGCAGCACGCGCACACCGAGGCTTTCCGACAGGTTCTCGCATTCGGTCAGCGCGCTCGGCCGGCCTGCGTAGTCACGCAGCAACGCGTTGTACCGCTCCTTGAAGGCATCGTTCGACCAGGAGGCGCGGAAATCCCGTTCAAGGTCCTGGCAAGCCGGCACCAGCGCCTCAGGGACGAAGCGGCCGCCAAAGTTCCCGAACCGGCCGGTCGAATCGGGTTCGCCCATCAACTGGGGCCGACCCACGTCGGCCTCTAGCGAACCAGGCGGCAATTTCATTCGTCCTCAGCCCAGTTGTAAGGGTCCCCGAACGCGCCTTCAGAAGGCTCACCTTTCCCTTCAACCAGCGCGGCTTCGGCGTGCCTTGCCGCCTCGACGAACGCTTTTACTTTCATCGGGTCCTTCAACCCCGCTGAAGCCTCGACGCCCGAAACGACGTCCACCCCCCAGGGCTTCATCCTCGCTATGGCCGAAGCCACGTTGTCCGCGTCCAGGCCTCCTGCCACCAAAAGTCGCTGGCCTTCCGGCAGGTCGCTCGCGAGCTCCCAATCAAATACCCGGCCAGAACCTGGGTTTGGTGCGTCCAGCATGATGACATCGGCGCCAAAGTCGGCGGCGCGGCTCAACGCGGAGATCTCCTGCGGGGAAGGCCTTGATCACCATCGGGACCCTCTGGCGCACCCACTTCACGTCATCGGGGGATTCCCTCCCGTGCAGCTGAGCAGCCTGCAGTCCCGCCGCGTAAACGACCTCCACGACCCTGCGCGGGGCGTCGTCCCGGAAAACTCCCACGGTCAGAATGTCTTCGCGTGGAAGGCGTTTTACGATGTCGGCTACTCGCTGGGGCGATACCTGGCGCGGCGAAGGGGCGAAGATAAACCCGATGGCATTGGCTCCCATGGCGACCGCCAACAGGGCGTCGTCCTCGGAAGTCGTCCCACAGATCTTTATGATCACGGCTTTTTGCCCCTCAACTAAATGGCCGCCTCGGTCAACGCAGCGAGCGCAGCCCCCGGGTCCGCTGCTGTTACAAGCGCTTCGCCCACCAGCACGGCGTCGAAGCCCGCGTCGGCCAATCGCCGGACATCGTCACGGGTACGGATGCCGGACTCAGCCACGCGGACAACGGTACCGGGCAGGCCGGCGCTCACGCGGACAGCGCGGTCCGTATCGACGGAAAAACTCACCAGGTCGCGCTGGTTCACCCCGACCATCTCCGCCCCAGCCGCCAGGGCCAGCTCCGCTTCGGCCTCGTCGTGCACTTCGACGAGTGCGTCAAGTCGGAGCCGGCGTGCCAGTTCCACAAGTTCTGCAAGCTCGGAAGGCGAGAGCGCTCCGACGATCAGGAGCAGGGCGTCGGCCCCCATCAGCCGCGCGTCACAGACGTCGGCGGGGCTGACTGTAAAGTCCTTGCGCAGGACTGGAAGCTCCACGGCCGCGCGGGCTTCGGCCAGATCCTCCGCCGAACCGCCGAAGAACTCGTGGTCCGTAAGGACCGATAAGCAAGCAGCTCCCGCCCCGGCATACGACTTGGCGAGGACACCCGGTACAAGGTCCGGGGCTAAGGGGCCCTTGGAAGGGCTGCGACGTTTTATTTCAGCGATGACGGCGGGGCCGCCATTCCGCAGGAGGGCGCCGTTGCGCAGGGCCGCAGCGAAGCCTCGAGCTGGCGGGCACTTCTGTGCCTCCGCCACCAGCATCGCGACGTCACGGTTGTCAGCACGAGCCGCCTCGCGATGCCTAACAAGGATCTTGTCGAGGTACGTGGCCATCCCGCCAATCAGCGTAGCCCGACGCTGTCGCGGCCCAGGCCTTAGTGGGTGCGTCGCACACTCGCTGCCCCCGGTAAGGCATGCTTGGCTATATGGGCACTGACCTGGGGACCATCGTGGTGGTGGAAGACGACACCAACATCTCCGACCTCGTCGACCTGTACTTGCGGCGTGAGGGGTTCAGGGTCATCCAGGCTGCCACGGGCGAGGCCGGGCTGGCCGCGATCGAACGTGAGCACCCGCGGATGGCGATCCTGGATGTCGGGTTGGCGGGCTCCATGGACGGGCTGGAGGTTTGCCGGCGTATCCGCGCCAGCCGTTCGTTGCCGGTATTGATGCTGACCGCAAGGGATGGCGAGGTGGATCGCGTACTCGGCCTCGAGATGGGCGCCGACGACTACGTGACCAAACCGTTCTCGCCTCGCGAGCTTGTAGCCAGGGTCAAAGCCATCCTTCGCCGTTCAGACGGGGGGGCCCAGGAGCGCAGTGAAGTTCTCATCGCCGGGCGCGTCGAGGTGGACGTACTGCGACGGGAAGCCCGGGTGGACGGGGTTGTTGTGCAGCTCGCATCCAAGGAGTTCCAGCTGCTGCAGTTCCTCGCCGAACGGCCGGGGAGGGCCTTGTCACGCCAGCAGTTGCTCGACGGCGTGTGGGGGCAGGGCTGGTACGGCGACGACCGAACGGTGGACGCGCACGTCCGTCAGCTCCGCAAGAAGCTAGGTGACGCCTTGCCGCTCAGCACGGTTTGGGGCATGGGTTACCGGCTCGGGTAAGGAGACGACCCCGTGCGTCGCCGGCTGAGCCTGACCATAGTTGCCATGGTCGTGGCGGCGCTGGTGTTCGCTGGCCTGGCCACTCTCGGCCTGACGGTGCTCAACAGCGTCCACCAGACGCAGGCCGTGCTCGTGGTTGACGCGAAGCAGCTGCGCAAGGCCTTCGACACCGAGATTGCTACCAACAGGCACCACGATTCGCTGACGATCCTGCGCAGTACCCTCAGCGTGTTGAACACCCCTCTCAAGCTGCAGGGGGAGGCGGTCCTTGCCGTCAGGCCCGACGGTTCGTTCGTCAACCTGTTCTCGCCCGGCCCGACTCTCGCGCTGCCAAGCGGGTTGTCGGTAAGCCAGCTCGAAAACCTCGAGTTCGACTCTCCGGCCTTCGAAACCAACCAACCGGTGAGCGGGCATCACGGCCGACTTGCATGGGCGGCGCTGGCGTTCTCCCCTCCCGTGCCGGTAATCGGGATCCAGACCCTCGTCGTGGTGCTGACTCGCGAGTCGCCAGAGGGCGTTGGCGAGGCGGCTGACTGGTTCGGATTGGCGTCGCTGCTGACGGTCATCGTTGCACTCGTCGCCGCCAACCGTCTCGGCCACCGCATCGCCCGGCCGCTCCAGCAGACCGAAGCGGTGACACGGCGGATCGCCACGGGCGACCTCGAGGCAAGGGTCCCGGTCAACGCTCAGGAATGGCCGGAGCTCGTTTCCCTCGCGAACTCGGTCAACCAGATGGCAGCGAGCCTGGCGCGCGCACAGGGCACCCAGCGCCAGTTCCTCATGTCCGTATCGCACGACCTGCGTACCCCGTTGACCTCGATCCGAGGTTTTGCGGAGGCGCTCTCCGACGGGGCCACCACGGACGTCACGTACGCCGCCGGCATCATCGGCTCCTCGGCTCGCCGCTTGGAGCGCCTGGTCACGGACCTGCTGGAGCTCGCCAAGCTGGAGTCAGGAGCGTTCAGCCTGCACTCCGGCACCCTCGACCTATCTGACGTCGTCAGCCAGGCGGCACAAGCCTTCGAGCCGGCCGCCAGCGGCCTCGGGCTGTCCATCGAGCTGGAAACGGCGGGCACCGGAGAGGTCCTATGCGTAGCCGACCCGGACCGCGTCGGCCAGGTTGTAGCGAACCTCGTCGAAAACGCTTTGAAATATGCCACCTCGCGCGTAACGGTGGGCACACGACGCATCAGCGACGGCTGGCTCGAAGCCTTCGTCGAGGACGACGGTCCAGGCATCCCCTGGGCAAATCTGGAACGGGTCTTCGAAAGGCTCTACCAGTCACGCTTGTCGGCGGGCCGCGAGCTTGGTTCCGGCCTGGGACTGGCGATCGTGGACGAACTTGTCAAGGCGATGGGGGGTAAAGTCCGTGCCGAATCGCCGACTGGCCCGAACGGCGGGACCCGAGTAGTCGTCGTTTTACCGGCTGCCTCAAGCGTTGCCGGGTAAGGCTGTCCCCGCCCCACGGCGGCGGATCCCAGGGACCATCGGGCGGCTCTGAGAGCGGCGATGGGGCGGGAGCGTCTCCGTGGCAGCCCCTTCGACGACAAAACCGGCGTCGGCGATCATCTCGAGGTCGGCCGAACCCGGCGCGCCCTCATAAGTGAGGTAATCACCGAGGAAAATCGAATTCGCAATATGCAGCCCGAGCGGCTGGAGGCTCCTGAGGTGCATTTCGCGCCCACCAGCGATGCGAACCTCGACGTCCGGGAAGACAAAGCGGAACATCGCAAGCACGCGCAGGCACTGCGGCGGCGTCAGCTCGACGTGCCCGGCGAGCGGTGTTCCCTCAAAAGGCACGAGGAAATTGACCGGTACCGAAGCCGGGCGCAACTCACGCAAAGCAAAGGCCACGTCGACGAGCGAGGTGTCGGGCTCGCCCATTCCCACGATTACCCCGGAGCACGGGGAAAGCCCGGCGTGGGCCGCTTCCCGCACAGTGGTCACCCTGTCGTCGAAAGTGTGCGTGGTGCAGATGTCCCCGTAAAACGACGCTGCGGTGTTGAGGTTGTGGTTGTAGGCAAATGCGCCCGCCTCTTTGATCCGCGAAGCCTGCCCCGGCCCAAGCAGCCCAAGGCACACGCAGACTTCGAGCTCGGGGTGCCCGTCATGGATCGCACTGATCGTGTCGGCGATCCGGTCGATGTCACGTTCGCTCGGCCCACGACCGCTCGCCACGAGGCAGACCCTTTTGGCGCCGCGAGCGGCGGCAAGTTGTGCGGCAGCAGCGGCGTCGGCCGGCTTGACCCAGTTGTAGGTGAGGACGCCAGTCTCCGACCCCCGCCTCTGCGAGCAGTACGAGCAATCCTCGCCGCAGAGCCCACTTTTCATGTTCACGAGATAGTTCAGCTTGACGCGGTTACCGAAAAAGGCCCGTCGCACCCGCGCCGCGGCGGCAACCACCTCGATCAGCTCATCGTCGCTCGAACGCAGGACGGCCAACGCCTGCTCGCGCGTCGGGCACCGAAGGGCCAGTGAGCTCTCGGCAATCTCGTCGAGCCACCCAGGGCCTAGGGGCGTCCAGGGGAGCGCGCTCTCGTCCATGCCGACGACCTTAGGCGCTCGAGGCTGGCTCACGCTCCCTGCCCCTCGCTCGCGCAAATCAAGACCAGCTACCTTAACGGGGATGACACCGACATTTGCAGCCGCGCGCTGATGCGTGCTGGTCAGCTTTTCGAGATCAAAAGTGGCGATCGCCGGGCGATCGTCACCGAACAAGGCGCGACGCTCCACAGGGTGATCTGGACGGGCACCGACCTGCTCAACACCGCTAGCGACGACGGCTACGCGGTCCACGGCGCCTACGGCCAGCTGCTGGCACCTTGGCCCGGGCGCATCCGCAACGCGGTCTACGACTTCGACGGCGAACACTTCGAGCTGGCGGTCAACGACCACAAGGTAGGCTCGGCGATCCACGGCTGGATGCGCTGGTTCACATGGCAGGTTCACGAGCACGCGGCCGACCGGGTCACGATGCGCTGCAGCGTGTTCGCACTGCCGGGGTACCCGTTCCCGCTCGAGTTCGAGCAATCGTACGCGTGGCAAAGCTATGGGCTCGAAATCACCACTACCGTAACGAACCTCGGCGCTAGTACCGCACCGTTCGGATGGGGTGTCCATCCCTATTTCATGGCCGGCTCACCGGGGATCGACGACTGCATGCTTCACGTCCCTGCCGGCAAGTACTTCGAAATCAACGAGGATCTGAGCCCGGTACTACCGGCCGTGCCGGTCGACGGTACCGAGTTCGACTTCCGGGAACCGAGAACGATCGGGACGAGCCCGCTCGACGTCACGCTGACCGACCTCGCCCAGGACGACGAGGGACGAGTGGTCACCAACCTGCGGGCGCGTGACGGCAGCATTTCGGTCACGTGCAAGTACGACGAACCCATAAAGTTCGTCCAGCTGTTCACAGGCGACACTCTGCCGTCGCACCAGCGCGAAGGCGTAGCGATCGAGCCCTACACCTGTGCTCCAGATGCCTTCAACAATGGGCTCGGGCTCATCCGGCTCGCTCCGGGTGCCTCGCAGCGGGTGCGCTGGACCATCAGCGCGGATTAGCCAGCTCCGGTCAGCTGGGCTCTGGTCAGCTGGGCTCTGGTCAGCTGGGCTCTGGTCAGCTCGGCTCTGGTCAGCTGGGCTCTGGTCAGCTCGGCCCCGGCCCGGGTCGGCCAAGCTTGAACGCCGCCACGGCCTCCGCCAGTTGGCGAGGGCTCACCGCCACGACCATGTGGTCTCGCTGGGCCAACCAGTCGCGGTTGCGCTCGTGTAATTCCTGAGTGGGGTCGAAGAGGTTGAGGTACACGATCAGCGGCTGAGCCCCGAGCGCCTCGGCCGCAAGGCGCACATCGCTCAATATGCCCAGGCCGGCGCCGGCGACCAGGACGACCAGGTCGGGACTGAGCAGCTCGACCAGGTCGGCACAGTCACCATCGGCGGCTAGCGGAGCCCGTGCCCCCCCAGCCAGTTCGACCAGACCAACATCGGCCTGTGACGGCCACTTGAGCTCCGAGACCAGGTCAAAGAGCGTGAACGGCGGTAGGCCCAGGTGCTCGGCCGCCATGGGTGGGGCCATCGCCTTCGGGTACCAGCGATGATACGGGCATACATCGGTCACTTGTTCCGCTGTGGCCTCCGCCAAGCGGTCAGCGTCGGTGAGCCCGTCGGCAGGGTCAAAAGACTGAACTGGCTTACGGGCCGATACCCCCAACCCTCCGGCGCGCAGCTCCCTCGCAACTTCGCAGCCGACCCACGTCTTTCCCACATCGGTGCCAGTGCCGGCGATGACTACAAGCAGATCTGGTCGCTGCGTCATCGCGGAGCCGCCGGGACCGACGCCCGTTCCAGCCCGACCGCGCCGACTATCAGAAGTGCAGCGACCACCATCAGGGCTGGGCCGAAGTTTTTCAAGCCATAGTGCTGGAAAACGACCCCGAAGACAGCCGAGATCCCCGCACCGCCTATCCATGCCGCTCCGATCTGCCATCCGATGACGTGCCGGGCCATCTCTTCTCCGACCCTTTCGGGAGTCAGTGCGACAAGGGCTGGGAACACCCCCGCGAGCGCCCCTCCGATGATTACCAGTCCTACCAGGGCAACCACCGTGGTGGGCCTCCACCAGACCAGCACGGCTCCTACCGTGGCGATCGCGCACCCCCAGCGCACCACGGCCAACGGCGCAATTCTTCGCCGCGGGACCGCTAGCCCGAAGCGGACAAGCGTCAGCGCTCCCCAGTAGCCGAACGTCGCCAACCCGGTTGCACCCGCGCCGAGGTGGAGAGGGCCCCGGTCGAAGCTCGCCGCCCACTGCCCAGCCGAGGCCTCGAAGCCCGTATAGACCATGAACACGATCAGGCCCAGGGTGACAATTGTGACGAGACGCACCCTTGTGAGGCGTGTGGCCGGGGCTGGCGAACCGACGCCCGCCTCTGCCAGCTCTGGCTCAGCCGGCGATGTCTCGACGGGCGGTGGTGCGACAGATGGTGGTGCGACAGATGGTGGTGCGACGTGTGACGGTGCGACGTGTGACGGTGCGACGTGTGACGGTGCGAGGTGCGGCGAGACCGGCAAGCCCTCGGCAGCCGGGACAGGGTCGCTCGGAGCGCGACTGCCGCTGATCTGTCGCCCGGCCAGCCACCACCCGGTGACAAGGGCGATATCGGCGATGAAAAGGAACCCGTAGGCCGGGCGCCACGAGACAAGAAGGACAGAACCCGTCACAACCAACGGCCCGACGGTTGTGCCAATGCCGTAGGAGCCGTGCACCAGGTTCAGAAGCCTGTTGCGCCCCGCCATCGCGATGGCGGAATTTATCGACCCGTCGATCAAGGCAGCCGAGAGCCCGATGGCCGCCCCTCCGAGCACGAAAGTCCAGAACGCCGGCGACAAGACGAGGACGATCGCACCCGTGGCGGCCATCGCCCCACCGAGCATTACGGTCCGTGCAATGCCGATCCGCGCGATCACGAGGCCCGACACTGCTGAGAGGGCAACGGCGCCGACGGTGCCTGCGAGCCCCACCACCCCGAGGTCCTCCAGCGGGACGTGGAAGCTATGCCGGACCGAGGGCCATGCCGTGCCCAACATCCCGTCCGGCAGCCCGAGGGCGATGAAGGCGTACATCGCCAAGGCATCGACGGACTTGCGCCGGTGTGCCGTGGCGAGTTCGACCCGCCTTCGAGCGGGCCTTGCGGTTTGAGCCCCGGCGGTTACGTCCCCCACGTTGGTTGAAGAGCGCCTTCAGCGCTCGGCGAGAGGAAGGGCCTGCACCCGCGCTTCCACGTCGCCGCCGTGGTCTTTCGCACTCCTCACCGCGAGCGTCGCCCCCAGCTCGACCATCCGGCCGACATAGCCAAGCGCAACCCATCCCAGCCGGGGAGAACGAGCAACGCTGGTCAACCGGCCGACCTCTTTGCCGGCGCTCCCGGGAGCTTCCGGAGCCGCCGGGGCTACCGGCTCCCCGATCGTTGCGAGGTCGACCAGGCGTGTGCCAGCCTCGGCCGGGCCGAAAGGAGGAGGCCCCGCAGCCGGCGGGGCACGTTGCTGCCGCGGGAGTCGATCCTGGCGACCAGCTCCTGGCCCGTATAGCAGCCCTTGGTGAAACTAACCGACGCCTCGACGAGGCCGGCTTCGGCAGGTATCGTGCGCTCGTCCAGTTCGTCGCCGTGTCGCGGGAAGCCGGCCTCGACCCGTACTGCCTCGTACGCGGCGGCATCTACGGGCGTGGCCTCGAGAGGCACCACGACAGTAGGGCCGAACAGGTCATAGCCGGCGAGCCCGCCCCATTCGAAAGGGACGGCCCATTCGAAGGCGCCGGGGGCAGTTGCAGCGCCCCCCGATGCCCCGCCCTCGCTCAGCGACGCGGCAAGCTCTGGCCGAGCTGTTCCCCGCACCGCGACAACCTGCCAACCGAGCTGGTCGATGTCTACCTTGGTCCTCAATTTGAAGCGGCCGAGCCTGGCCACAAGGGCCGGGCCCATTCCCGCGTCGCTGTCCAAGAGGAACTCGTCAGGCCCGCGCCGAGAAACCCGGACGAAGGCGTCCAATTTGCCCTGTGGCTGAAGCACGAGCGCCCATGCCCAGTCGCCGTCGCCCAATTTGGCAACGTCCTGGCTCGTTTGGCCCTGCAGGTAAGTTTGCGCGTCCGGTCCGGCGACCCTTACGACGTCACGCTCGAGGCGCAGCGCTGCGAACCCGTCCCGCAGTGCCGAGTAACCCTCGTCCAGACCTACCGTGGCGCTCACTGCCGGCCCATCGTGCGGGAAGCCGCGATACCGGCGCGCCCCGCCAACCGCGGCGAGCAACGCCGCCGCTTTGTTGCGGCACTCGAGGTCCTCGTCCTCGGCGACGCTGTCGGCGACTATCCCGGCGCCCGCCTCGACACTGGCGCGCCCGTCGGCCCCGACCAGCATGGTCCGGATGGCGATGGCGGTGTCGACATTGCCCGAGAAGTCGATATAGCCGACCACCCCCGCGTACGGGCCGCGCCGAGCCGGCTCGAGCTCGTCGATTATTTGCATAGCCCTCACCTTGGGCGCCCCAGAGACGGTACCGGCGGGCAGGGTCGCCCTCAGCACGTCCACTGGCCCAAGACCGGGCCGAAGGCGTCCCGACACCTGCGATGTGAGGTGCATGACGTGGCTGTAGCGCTCCAGGGTCATCAGTTCGTCGACGGTCTCAGAACCGAACTCGACCACCTTGCCGACGTCATTGCGAGCGAGGTCGACGAGCATTACGTGCTCGGCCCGCTCCTTGGGGTGCTCGGAGAGCTCCGCGGCTAGGCGGCGGTCGTCCGCCTCGGTCCGGCCCCGCCGCCGCGTGCCGGCGATCGGGCGCGAGATCACCCTCCCGTCGCGAACCCGCACCATCGGCTCGGGCGAGGAGCCCACTATGGCCAGCTCGGGGTACTGCAGGAGGTACATGTAGGGGCTCGGGTTGACCTGGCGCAGTGAACGGTAAAGGTCGAGCGGCCGGGCACCGAGCTCCAGGTCGAAACGCTGTGCGAGCACGACCTGGAAGATGTCGCCAGCGAAAATGTACTCCCGGGCCGCCTCGACGGCCGCCGCGTAAAGCTGGGGCGAGGTCCTCCGTTGCACAACAGGGACCTCGTCGTCGCGCTCAGGGGGATTGTATGACCGGCTCCCCGATCGGCTTGGCGCCCTCGGCTGCAAAACCCTCCAGTCGCCGGAGCGCCCCGTCGTACAGGTCGTGGGCGTCGGCGGTGGTGGCACCCGCAGGGATAGGCACGGCCTCCACTAGGGTTACCCGCTGGCGCCAGGCGTCGTAAGCGGCGATCTGGCCGACGACCCCGACGATGGCGTCGGGGTAACCGAGCTCGTCGGTCGGCGCATCGGGCAACCGTTCGACCTCGCGGACGACGTCGTAGCCCAGATAGCCGACGAGCCCGCCGTGGAGCGGGGGCAGCCCGGGCAACGACGGGGCCCGGTAGTGGGAAAGCACGGCCTCCATGGCCGCCAGGATCCCGCGGTCGGTGGGAACGCCCTGCGGGAGCGAGCCTTCCACCGAGACCTTCGCGTGGCGCAGCGTCATTGTTGCCGACGGGCGGCGGCCTATGAACGACCAGCGGCCCCAAGTCCCGGCGTGCTCGACCGACTCCAGAATGAAACCTGGCTCGTCTTGGACCAAGCGGGCGTAGGCCGCGACGGGAGTGGTGAGGTCGGCCAGGAGCTCTCGCCACACCGGGACGATGCTCCACTCCCGCGCCAGGGAGACGAACTCGTCCCTGCTCGGGTGCGCCCCCCCGCTCATTTCTCCGCCATTACTTGTTGCCCGCTACCGGACGCCCACTACTGGTCGCCATTACTGGTTGCCAGGCTGAGCGACCTCGTCTGGCCCGAAACTGCTGTAGAAGCAGCTGCGGGCGCCCGTGTGGCAAGCACCCGCACCCTCCTGCTCGACCACGAACAGCAGGGTGTCCCCGTCGCAGTCGTAATAGGCGGCTCGTACGAACTGGCGGTCCCCCGATGTGTCGCCTTTGCGCCAGCGGGCCTGGCGGCTGCGGGACCAAAAGACTGTGCGGCCGGATTCGAGGGTTTCGCGCAACGTGCCCTCGTTCATCCAGGCCATCATCAACACCTCGCCCGTGCCCTGCTCCTGGACGATCGCTGGCACCAGGCCGTCGGCGTTGTAGCTGACCGCAGCTAGCTGTTCGGGAGTGGGGGCGATGGGAGACGTAACTGGCATCGTCCCATGGTAAGCGACCGCCGCAGAACTAACCGCCGGCCATGGCACCTACAACCACGAACACTTCCGCGCCGTGGGCTACGGCGTCTGGTAGCAATGCGTCCGGGCCCTCGTTCGAAAGATCGGCCTCGCCGGCAAAAAACCTGATGAACGGCCGGCGTTTCGCGGTATTGCGGTCGCGGATGGTCCCGAACAGTACGGGGTACTGCTGCTCCAACACGCCGAGGACCGAGCGCTGCGTCACGGGCCGGTGACCTCCACGACGACCTCTGGGCCCACCCTGGCGAGGATTCGCAGCTGCGCCGGCAGGCGGACGCGGACCAGAGAGCTCACGGCAAGGTTTGGGCCTCGACCGACAGGACCGCAGGGAAGTCGCGCACAACAGCCGCCCAACTGTCCCCGGCGTCGGCGGAGGCATAGACCTGGCCTCCGGTTGTGCCGAAATAGACGCCGCAAGGGTCGAGAGAATCGACAGCCATGGCGTCTCGGTACACGTTCACGTAGCAGTTTTGCTGGGGCAACCCATTGGTAAGAGGCTCCCACTCGTGGCCGCCAGTACGGCTGCGGTAGACGCGGAGCTTGCCTTCGGGAGGGTAATGCAGGGAGTCGCTGGTTATCGGGACGACATAGACCGTCTCGGGCTCGTGGGCGTGCACGTCGATGCAGAACCCGAAGTCAGACGGGAGCCCCTCGCCCACGTCGTGCCAGGAGTTGCCGGCGTCGTCGCTGCGCATTACGTCCCAGTGCTTCTGCATGAACAGCACGTCCGGGCGCGATGGGTGGAGCGCGATGCGGTGCACGCAGTGCCCGACATCCGCATCTGGATCTGGCAGGACCCCTTCCGAGCTCAGGCCGTGGTTGGCGGGCCGCCAGGTCTCACCCGCATCGTCGCTGCGGAACACACCTGCGGCGGAGATCGCAACGAACATCCTCGAGGGGTCGTCAGGGCCGATGATGATCGTGTGGAGGCATAGGCCGCCAGCGCCCGGCTGCCACGACGGAGCCGTCGGCTGGCCGCGCAAGCCGACCATTTCCTGCCAGGTCTGGCCGCTGTCGGTCGAGCGGAACAGCGCCGCGTCCTGGGCGCCGGCGTAAACCGTGGCCGGGTCGTCGACAGAGGGCTCCAGGTGCCAGATCCGCGTGAACTCCCAGGGCCTCAGGGTGCCGTCGTACCAGGGGTGCGTCCCCGCCTCGCCCTCGTAAGCGAAATCGTGGCCGACAGGCGCCCAGGTCTGCCCGCCATCGTCTGAACGCTGGACAAGCTGGCCGAACCACCCGCTCGACTGGGAGGCGTAAAGCCGCTGCGGGTCGGCTCGGGACCCTTTCAGGTGGTAGATCTCCCACCCGGCGAAGTGAGGCCCCTCCACCTGCCAGCTCTGTCGACTGCCATCGGACGTCAGCACGAAGGCTCCCTTCCTCGTGCCTACCAAAAGCCGCACTCCGCTCATCGCATTACCTCCGGCGAGATCTTCCTCATAGATATAGCCCCGTGCTGTCCGTCACCCTTTCGGCCGCCACGGCGTGGATGTCGCGCTCGCGCAGGATCAGGTAGTTGTCGCCCTGAACCTCGACCTCGAAGCGGTCCTCGGGGTTGAACAAGACGTGGTCGCCCGGCTTTATAGCCCTCACGTGGGGGCCGGTCGCGACGACCTCGGCCCAACTGAGCCGCCTGGGGATCTCGGCGGTCGCAGGGATGAGGATGCCGGACTTGCTCCGCCGCTCGCCCTCCGACTTCGGGACCTGCACGAGCACCCGGTCGGTGAGCATCTGGATTGCTTGCTTCGGCTCGCCGGGATCGCCATTGGGGGTCACCTCCGGCAAGCTAGCGCGCTACCGGCCGGACGGTCACACCGGCTGCTGCGAGCGCGGCTTTGGCGTCGGCAACAGTCGCTTCCCCGAAGTGGAAGATGGACGCTGCCAACACGGCGTCGGCTAAGCCGACGATGGCGCCGTCCACCAGGTCGGCAAGGGTACCGACGCCGCCGCTGGCTACAACCGGGATCCCAGTCGCCTCGACCACTTTTCGGGTCAGCTCGAGGTCGTAACCCTGCCTCGTCCCGTCCCGGTCCATCGAGTTGAGCACTAGCTCTCCCGCGCCGAGCTTCTCGCACTTGGCCACCCATTCCATGACGTCGACGCCGGTCGGCACGCGCCCACCGTGGATATAAACCTCCCAGGCCGGTTCTGGGCCCGGCTTGCGGCGCATGTCTACGCCGACCACGGCGCACTGGGCGCCGAAGGTATCAGAGATTTCGCGAACGAGCTCGGGTCGCGCGACCGCGGCGGAGTTGACGCTCACCTTGTCGGCGCCAAGACGCAGCAAGCGCCGCGCGTCCTCGAGCGTACGGACACCGCCGCCCACGGTTAACGGTATGAAAACCTGTTCCGCAGTTCGCGAGACGACATCCAGCATCGTCTCGCGCCGCTCGGCCGAGGCCGTTATGTCGTAGAACACGATCTCGTCAGCACCCTCGGTGTCGTAACGAGCTGCGAGCTCCACGGGGTCGCCGGCGTCGCGGAGCCCCGCGAAGCGCACCCCTTTGACCACCCTTCCGCCGTCGACGTCCAGGCAGGGGACCACTCGCACGGCTCTCATACCGGCCTCGTCGCCGGTCTCATAGCCGTCTCATGCGGGCGCCCCACGCGAGGCGGCCACCGCGTCGGGGACGCTGAAGCGTCCCTCGTAGATCGCGCGGCCAACTATCACTCCAGCAAGGCGCCGGCCAGCAACCTGCAGACGGGCCAGGCGGCGAAGGTCGTCGAGCGACCCGGCCCCGCCGGATGCGATAAGGGGTATTTCGCACGTCCTCAGCAGGGCGCGGTAGCCGGCCACGTCAGGCCCGAGCAACAGCCCATCGCGCGATATCTCGGTCACGATGACAGCGGCAGCCCCCGCTGCTGCGAGCTCGTCCACGACGGTGGCTACGTCGCGGCCGGAACCCTCGGTCCATCCCCTTACCCTGACCTCGCCGTTGCGGTGATCGACGCCGGCGGCGACCTGGCCCGGCCACTGCTGTGCCATCTCGGCCAGGAACCCGCCCTGCAGCACAGCTGCCGTGCCGACCACGACTCGGGCAATCCCGGCGTCGAGCAGCTCAGCAACATCGGTCGGGCTGCGGACTCCGCCGCCGGCCTGGACAGGGATCCTGACTGCCGCCGCTATGGCCGCCACCGCCTGCCGGTTGCTGGCCACCCCTGTCCTGGCGGCGTCGAGGTCGACCACGTGGAGCCACCCGGCACCACTGGCCTCGAATGCCTGCGCTCGCTCCACCGGGTCCGCGCCGTAAACGGTCTCGCGACCGAAATCGCCTTCCGCCAGGCGCACGCACCGCCCCGCTCGCAGGTCTATCGCCGGGAAGAGTTCCATGGCTACGAACAGGCGCGCACGAAATTGGCAATTATCCCAAGGCCAACCGTCGAGGATTTCTCCGGGTGGAACTGGGTAGCCCACACGGTGCCGCGTTCCGCGGCCGCTGCAACCGAGCCTCCATAATCGCAAATCGCCACAGTTTCCTCACCAATTGGCGGCGCGTACGAGTGCACGAAATAGGCCCAGGCGTCGTGTTCGTAGCCAGCAAGAAGCCGGCCCCCCGCTGTCACGTCTAGGAGGTTCCATTGCATCTGGGGGCGCCTCACCCCAGCAGGCAGCAGCGCGACGGTCCCTTCGAAAATACTCAGCCCTGGGACCCCGGGGGATTCCTCTGACCCCTCGTAAAGGAGTTGCATCCCGACGCAAATCCCGAGGAACGGGCGTCCCGAAGTGGCCGCGTCAAGGGTCGCCCGCCACAGCCCGCTGAACGACAAAGCCTCGCTGCAACGGCCAAAATTGCCCACCCCGGGCAGCACGACGCCATCGGCCCGAGCGATCTCGGCTGAGCTGGTCACGAGGCGAGCATCGGCGCCAACCTTGCAAAGAGCTTTTTCAGCCGAGCGAAGGTTGCCGATCCCGTAATCGACGACCGCTACGAACGGCTTCACCCAAGAACGCCCTTTGTCGAAGGCACGCCCCCGCCCTCCACCTTCACGGCGTCGCGCAAAGCCCGAGCGACTGCCTTGAAACTCGCCTCGAGGATGTGGTGGGTATTGCGGCCACTGCTCATCCTGATGTGGAGGGTTATAGCCGCAGAAGTACAGAAGGCCCGCCAGAACTCTTCGGCGAGCTGCGGGTCGAAAGGCGGGTCTCCGATCGGGTACGCTTCTCCCCCGGCGCCAGGGTCCACCTCGTAAACGAAGAACGGGCGGCCCGAAAGGTCAAGCGCCACCTCGATCAAAGCCTCGTCGAGCGGCACTGCGATCGAGGCGAACCGCCTCACGCCCGCCTTGTCCCCGAGCGCGTCATGGAGGGCCTCACCCAGGACGATACCGACGTCCTCAACGGTGTGATGAGCATCGACCGCGAGGTCACCGGTGGCCTTCAAGGAGAGGTCGAACCCGGCGTGGCGGCCGAGCTGGGAGAGCATGTGGTCGAAAAACGGCAGCCCTGTGGCCACTTCTACCTGCGCGGGACCGTCGATACCCAGCCTCAAAGAGATCTGCGTCTCCTTCGTGGCGCGCTCTTTGGACACAGACCGGTTCATGGGACGGTCACTCTCGGTCACTTAAGTACCTCTTCCAACGCAGACAGGAACTTGTCGTTTTCTTCCCTCGTCCCTACCGTGGTGCGTAGGCACCCCTCCAGGCCGGGCCAGCTCGAGGTATCGCGCACGAGGACGGAACGTTGCACCAGAGCTTCCCACGTTTCGTCCCCGCTGCGGCTTTCCGGGCGCCACAGCACGAAATTCGCCTGCGACGGCCATACTCGTACGGGCATTTTGGAAAGCTCGCGGATAATCCTGTCGCGCTCGGCGACTATCCACGCCACGCGGCTTTCCATCTGCTCGGAAAATTGCAACGCCAGCCGGCCTGCAGCTTGTTTCAGCGCATCCAGGTGGTAAGGCAGCGCCACGCGCTCCAACACCTTTACGACCTCCGAAGGCGCGATGACATAGCCAAGGCGGAGGGCGGCCATCGACCAGGTTTTCGAATACGTACGGACAACCGCGAGCGGCACTGCCTCGCCAACGAGCTCGAGGGCAGACCAAGCGGCGAACTGGCCGTAGGCCTCGTCGACGACCACAAGGGCGCCGGGCTCTTGTCTGAGCGCCGCCGCGAGAACCGCTGACACGGTGGACGCGTCTTCTGCCAGCCCGGTCGGGTTGTTCGGGGAGCAGAGGAAAACAATGGACGGGTGCTCCGTTGCTATCAACTCGACCGCCGCATCGGTATCGAGCGTGAAATCGGGCCGCCGCTGGCCTTGCACTATCTCTGTGCCGGTGAGGTGCGCTATGTGGGAATGGAGAGCGTAAGTCGGCTCGAACATGGCCGCTTTCCGCCCGGCGCCACCGTATGCCAGGCATATCGATTGGAGCACCTCGTTCGAGCCGTTGGCAGCGAAAACCTGTTCCGGACGGACTTCGTGCAACTCGGCTAACGCCTCCCGCAAGGCCCGCGCCGAGCGGTCCGGGTAGCGGTTGTAGGCGATGTCGCGGGCCTGGGCGACAAGAGCCTCCAGGAACTCAGGCGGCGGGGGGTAAGGCGACTCGTTGGTATTGAGCCGCACTTCTACGGGGACCTGGGGAGAGTGGTAGCCCTCGCGAAGGCCCAGATCTCCGCGCGGCTCGGGGAACGCACGCGCCGGGCTGACTTGCGGGCTCATTGTGCCACCCGGGCCATCGGGGCGGCGGGGCCCGCCTCACCTTCGCTAGCCCGGCAAGATACCGACTCGGCGTGCGCCGCGAGACCTTCGGCCCGCGCGATAGCGGCCACGTGGGCGGCGACCCGGCGGAGCGCCTGCTGGTCGAGGCTCACGACGTGGACACGCTTCAAGAAGTCCTGGGTGCCGAGAGCATTCGAGAACCTGGCACTCCGCGCGGTTGGAAGGACGTGGCTCGGACCGGCCAGGTAGTCGCCGACGCTGGCCGGGGCCCACTGCCCGCAGAAGACGGCGCCGGCTGCCTTTACAAGCGGGACGAGCGCTTCGGGGTCCGCGGTCATCAGTTCCAGGTGCTCCGGTGCCACCACGTTGCAAACGTCGATCGCCTGGGCGCGACCGTCCACGAGCACCGACCACCCGCCTTGGACGAGCGTCGCGGTCACCTCCTGGCGGCGCGGCGACTCGGCCACGAACCGCTCGACCTCCTCCTCGATAGCTTCGGCAACCTCTTCTGACCAGCTGACGAGCCAGGCCAGCCCGTCTGGCCCGTGCTCGGCCTGCACGACGAGGTCAAGCGCGGCGTACTCAGCGGGGGCACTCCCGTCCGCCACCACCACCACCTCGGAGGGGCCAGCAAATGCCGAGGGCACCCCTACCGCACCTTCCTGTGCGACCAGCCGTTGTGCCGTCGCTACATAGAGGTTGCCCGGCCCGACAACGACGTCGACCGGGCGAACGGTCGCGGTGCCATAAGCCATTGCCGCGATCGCCTGCGCCCCGCCCACGGCGTAGACCTCGTCGACGCCGGCAACCGCCGCCGCTGCCAACACGGCTGCGCTCACATGGCCGCTGGGGCCAGGTGGTGAGCAAACGACTACCTCGGCCACCCCCGCGACCTTGGCGGGTACGGCGGTCATGAGCACGGTCGAAGCGAGCGGCGCCCTCCCACCGGGGACGTAGCAACCGGCCCTGTCAACGGGCACGAGGAGCTCGCGCGTGACGATGCCATCTGCCCCCGTGTGCTCGAAACCGTGATGGGCGACGAGCTCGGCCTCGTGGAAATCCCTTATGGCACGGGCCGCTTCCTCGAGAGCGGTACGTAGCTCCGGAGAAACCTGTTCGAGGGCGGCTGCTATTTCCTCCGGCGGTATACGCAACGACGGAGGTACGACGCCGTCGAAGCGCTGCGTGAACTCGGCCACCGCTTTATCCCCGCCCGCCTTCACGGCTGCCAGGATCTCTTTCACCACCTGGACAGGGCCTTCCTCGACGGGCTTGGCACGGGCAACAGGGCTCGCAGATCTCCACTAACGCCGCGCAAGTCCAGCCTGGTGAGCAACTGTGCCATTGGGACGATGCTAGCGAGGGCAGCGGTCGCGGCCGCGGGCAATTGGCGCGGGCCGGCTAGTGCCCGCCGCCGCATCGTGCGGCCAACAGGCGCTTAGGGAGCTATGGGCCCTCCGGCAGCTACGACCGTGTAAGAGTAAGGCACCGCCGCCACTTCATCGGCATCTGGCAGGACGTCACCAGTCGCAAGGAAACTGTCGAGGGTGAAGTCGTCGATGTAAAGAGTTCCCTTCACGACGCTGCCTACCGGTGCCGTCGGCTTGATAGCAACCAGGACCGCCACGCTCTGGCCTGGCCCGAGGTAGCGGAAGTGGGAAAAGCTGAGGCCCGCTTGCCACAGGTCGTCGGTGTCGGTGCGCACCGCCGGGTCGAAGGCCTGGGTGACAGCAGTGACGGTAGCGAGCGCCACTTCTTTGGGGGCGCCTCCGGCGGGATAAGGGCCCACTTCTTCGGGGTTGAGGGCCCAGAGCCCTGGGCTTACCTCGGCGGAGTTCAGGCTCACGCTTTCGGTATTGGCGCCCGTCGAGCTGCTGACACCGCCAGCTGTGACCACGGGGGACACATCGGGGTCGCCGATGGTGTGGTTCATGTCGAACGACACCGTCCCTGTCCCGGCCAGGCGGCGCACGGTTGCGTTCAACTGGGTCGTGCCGGTAGGCACGAGGTACAGCGGGAAGGTGAGCCCGGCGCCCAGAGGCAGCTCAAGGAGGTCAGCGACGTTTTTGGGGTCGAGATCAGGAAGCGCGAGCGTTGTGGTCTTGTCGAGCCTCGGATCCACGAAATATGCCTCGGGGGCCACTCCGGAGTTGGCGATGTCAACCTGGAAGAAAGTTTCCTGCCCTTGCGCCAGCCTGGCCGATGCGGAGTTCGGCAGGCTCTTGCCGCTCGCCCGGACCTGGTTGAACTGGATGCTGCCCGAGAACGGTTCGGTCAGCTCGTTGCCCGTAACGGGGTTCGTCCACTGGAGGACCAGTTCCCACTGACCGGCTTGCGGCGCCACCGCGTACATCTGCAGATAAGGGGTGGCCCCGGGGACAAGGCTGTATGCCGCCTTCGGCTCCGCGCTGCTGCCCGAAGGCACGAACGTGTAGTTGCCCGAGTAGCCGATCTGTTGGCCGTCTGGCGACACCAGGAACCCGATCAGGTGCTCGTTCGGGTCGGTGCCGAGCGCAACGGTCGTATTGAGGTCCGTTTCACCAGGCGGCACCTGGAAAAAGTACGTGTTCGTCTCGGCTTCGGAGCCGGCGCGGCCGTTGCCGCCCGTAAGGACTCCTTTGAAAATACCGCCCGCGATACCAACGTCGATGGTCGTCCGCACCGTAACCGGCACCGTGGTCTGACCGCCGGCGGACGACACAACGATGGACTCACTGGTGTCGCCGGCCAAACGAGGGTCGGTTATCGACACTGCGGCGGTAGCGGTCGCGCCAGGAGCGATGGTCAACGAGGAGGGGCTGATCGCCGCCGCGCTCGTATACTGCCAGGTGCTCGCGTCCCACTGCACCGTCCCGCTGGTCCCTATTCCCCCCTTTACAGCGCCGTTCTGCTCGGTGAAGAACAGCGCTGTCCATTGACCGGCTAGCGGGTTGGTCACTTCAACCTCCCCATAGTCGCCCAGGCCCTGCGGATCGGAATAGCCGGCGTAGGTGCCTCTCGGGTCGAACAGGGCTACGTGCAGGACCGAGCTCTGACCAGTGTCCTGGTAGTCCGCGTCGAAAACAAGGCGGGAACCGCTCGCCGCAGGCACCTTGAAAGTCTCGGTCTGGTACACCTCGGTGACCCCGCTCCAGATCGGGAACGCCCCCATGTTCGTCGTCGGCGTCAGGGGGTCGATGGTGAACTCCTTCACCCCGCTGTCGTAGACCTTGTGCGACAGCGTGCGAGTCGAAAGCCCGACCGTAATTGGCGCCGAGCCGGTGTTGGTCAGGGACACCTGCTGGGTGCTGGTGGCGCCCGGCGGGCCCACGACATTCACCTGATTTGGGCTGATCAGGAGAGTCCCGGAGGGGGGGCGCAAGGGTGTCGCGTCAGGCTTGGTCGCATCAGAGCTTGTCCCGTCAGGGCTCACTCGCACGGGAGAGGCGACTGCAGTGGTCGTGGTTGTGCTCGTCGATGTCGTGGTGACGACCGTGGTTGTCGTCGGCGCGGCCGGGACCGTCGTTGTCGTGGTGGGGGCGACAGGCGCCGGCAACGACTCGGCAAGCTTGACGGCACCGAGGACGTTGAGCAGGCCCGCGCCTTGCTCGTAAGCAGGCGAACTGATGTCGGTGGCCGTGCTGCACAGGATCTCCTTGACAAGCGCCGGCGACGGATCCACGCCGCCGTGAGTGCCGGAGTAGGCCTGTATTACGTCGGCCGCTGCCGCCGCAGTCAGTGGGGCCGCCTCGCTCGTCCCACCGAAGCTCTGTACCCCGATGTCCTTGCCCGCGAAGGTATCGGAACAGCCTGTGTAGCGCTTGGGGTCGGTCGAACACAGGGCCCAGTTCGAGTCGCCAGGGGCGACCAGGTCGACGGTTCCTCCGGACTGGCTGTAACCCCCCGAGGAGAAAGATGCCACGTTGTTGCTGAGCCAGGTGCCGTTGCCCACGACGGGGTTGTAGAAGCCGCCCTCGTCGCTCTGTGCGTAGTCGCGGAAGTTGGTGGTGGCGCCGACGCTGATGACGTCGGGGTCTGTGGCAGGCGACCCGATCGTGCTCGTGAGGCCGGCGTCGCCCGAGCTCGTGACGACCGTGACCCCGGCGGCCACAGCCGCTTCGTCGGCGTCCCGCACGACGTCGAGGGCTGTGTCGGGGAAATCTCCGGAGCCGAGAGACTCGTTTATGACCTTGGCCCCGTGTTGCACGGCGTACTGCACGGCTTGGACGATGCTCGAGGTGTTTGCGCCTTGGGCGTTGCCAATGACCTTCAGGGCCAAAACCGAGGCCCCCGGGGCCACGCCCACGATCCTGACCCAGCACCCGCTCTCTGGGAAAGTCACGCCCAGGGCAGGGTTTACGTACTGGGCCAGGTTGTATACCTCGTTCCCCTGGGCCACGATCGAGCTCGCGTCACCGAATGCCTCCGCGCCATCGGTGATGGCCTTGGTACCGTCCCCGGAGAAGTCCAGGTACTGGGTGATCGCGGGCGTCCCTGCCTGGCCGTAGGCACCGTTGCGCACGAAGTCGGGGTTATTCGGGTCCAGCCCGTCCGCCAGGATTGCGACTGTGACCCCGGAGCCATCGATACCCATAGCCCGAGCCTGATTGGCATTGATGTCCGTGAGCGCCTCGGGGTCGAGCTCGGGATGTACGCGGGTGCCACAAATCTGGCCTGCTGGCGGCAGGGTGCGCGCGTACAGCTGCGGCACCGCTCGGTGGCTGGAGCTATCCGCCCTAGCGGCAAGCATTGACGGGGCCGGCCTGGCCGCCCGTGTAGAGCTTGCACTGGCGGCAGGGCTAGCACTGGCGGCAGGGCTAGTACTGGCGGCAGAGCTGGCACTGGCAACTGGGCCGAGGCTAAGCCGAACATTCGGGACGACCTGAGAAATCGCTCGGGAGCTGCCGAGAGCGGCCGCGATGGCCGGGCTGACAAGGGCGCTTATCGAGTCCACCAAGGTGGTGGTGGAGAGCACGGTCGCACCGCCCGCTTTGAGCTCGGCCAGGACTGCCGACTGCGCCGGGCAGGCAACGCCGGCAGTCGTCCTTGCCCGCTCGGGGCACGCCGCCTTTAGCAGCAGGATCACGTTTTCCGAGGCCCGCCCGGCTTGGTGGGCGACCCGGTTGGCCTGCTTGGAGCCCTGATCGGCGTTTGCCTGCCTAGCCGGCGTGCGACCGGCCGCGGCGACTACGCCAACGGGTTGGGCGACAAACGTCGTCGCCAGGATCAATGCGGTGCCCGCGGCAACTCGGGCCGCCCGGTAGCTGGAGCGAGTTATGGCTTGCAACGTTCCCGTCCCTTAGTGGTCCTGACCGTCCGGCAAACCGACTTCATGGAACGGCGCGCTGGCTCGACAACAAACGTAGGCGCAATCTATCGGCCTCCTGCCCCAACTCCGACAGATCCAGCCAAGTGAACGCCACAGAACTACTTACGTAAAAGAAGGCGGCGGCGGATGCCGCGCCCTGCCGCACCCCACTATTGCCAGCCGCCTGGCATGCTGGGTCTTCATGAGCGCTGGAGCGGAACTCACTGCTGTTTCGAGCACCCTTGGCGAGCTCACGAACCGGGTCGGCCGCATCATCGCTGAACTTTCTCCAAGCGAGGAGGAGCGCTACGGGAACGACCTGCTCGAGGTCGAACGCACATTGGGCGTCGCCAACAGAAGGCTCGAGAGGCTTGTAACCGGGCGCCATTAGCCCGTAGGCCCAGGAGCGCACTAGGCCCGAGCCGGGGGGGCCGACGCCTACCGCTTAGCCACAGGAACGAACGGCAGGAAGGCGGACGGGCAGAAGTCCGCCAAGACGCATTCGGCGCAGTGTGGCCTGCGGGCGATGCAAACACGCCGGCCGTGCAGGATCAAGCGCAGGCTCATTGGGCCCCACTCCCGGCTCGGGAGAATGGCACACAGTTCGGCCTCGACCTTGACAGGGTCGGTCTGCTTGGTCAGGCCAAGCAGCAGGCTGAGGCGGCCCACGTGGGTGTCAACCGGCAAGCCCGGCAAACCGAAGCCGACGCTCAGCAAGACGTTCGCTGTCTTGCGACCGACCCCAGGCAAGGTAACCAGGTCCCCCATTGCCGTCGGCACGACGCCGTCGAACCTGCTGGACACCGCGCTTGCCAGAGCAATGATGTTCTTTGTTTTTACACGGAAAAACCCGGTCGGGTGGATGATCTCCTCCACCGTTTCAGGGCTGGCTGCGGCCAGGTCCTCCGGGGTCGGGTACTGCCGGAACAGGGCCGGCGTCACCGAGTTCACCTGTTCGTCGGTCGTCTGTGCAGACAGCACCGTCGCCACCAGTAGTTCCCACGGCGTGGAGAAGTTCAGCGCGCAGAGTTCCTTCGCGCTGCCGGGGTATTCGACGGACAACCGCGCTGCGGCCAGCTTCGCCCGGCCAGCGGGAGACCTCGGACGGGCTGATGGCACGCCACGAGGCTAGCTTCGTGCAGGTGCACGATATCCGGGTCATGCGCCACCTCGACAGTGAAGACCTCGCGGCTGTCACCGGCCTCCTGGAGGCTGCGAGCGAGGCCGACGCGCACCCCGCGCTCGGCGAACATGCCTGGCTCGACCTGGTCCAGGGAGGCCGGGAAGGCTTTGCCGGCCTTGTCGCGTGGGAACCCGGCCATGCTCACCCAGTGGGTTATGCCCAGCTGAACCTTGGCCCCGTTGGGGGCGGCGACCGCCCGAGCTGGGCCCTGGAGGTCGTAGTCGACCCTCACCACCGCACACCTGGGAACACCGTCGCCACCGACCTCGTGCGCAGCGCGATCGACCTGATCTCCAAAGAGGGCGGAGGCCACCTGCACCTTTGGGTGAGCCAACCAGCGCCGTACCACGAACGGATGGCAGCAGATGCCGGCTTGTCGCACGGGCGCTCCCTCTACCAGATGCGCAGGCCGCTCCCCGCAGAGGAGCACTCAACACTCCGGACAAGGCCGTTCAGGCCGGGCCAGGACGAGCAGGCCTGGTTAGAGGTCAACAACCGGGCTTTTCGCTGGCACCCTGAGCAGGGTGGCTGGACCGAAGAGACTCTGAAAGCCCGCGAGGCGCAGCCGTGGTTCGACCCCCGAGGCTTCCTGCTTTACGAGCTCGAGGGCCGCCTCGCGGGGTTCTGCTGGACCAAGCTCCATGACCAGCACGGCCAGTCCTTCGGAGAGATATACGTGATCGCAGTGGACCCCGACTTTTCCGGCCGAGGCCTTGGCCGCCAGCTCACCCTCGCGGGCCTCGACTACCTCGCAGACAGAGGGACGACCGAGGCGATGCTCTACGTGGACGCGGGCAACGTGAGGGCGGTCAAGCTCTACATCGACCTGGGCTTCACCCTCAACCACATAGACCGTGCATATACCGGCGACATCCCGGCGTATACGGGCGACCCCGGCGAGCCCGGCGACATCGCGCCGGCCAGCCCCAGCTAATGCAGCACTAATCGACCTCGAGGCCGCTCTCAACCGAGAGGCCTGCGGCGTCGGCGTCCTCCAGGACGCTTACCTGCAGGTCAGGTGCGACTTCCATGCCCTTGCGCCAAACAGAGCGGGCCACGATCTTTGACGTGTCGACCCGGTCGCGGTACTTGCTGGCGATCAGGCGGACCTCCTCGAGCAGGCCTTCCGAAAGAGTGGTGGGGTTGAGCCCGAGCGACAGGAAACGCTCGTTTTGCACCACGAGGTCGTTCTCCGCGGCTTCCTTGCGGGGGTTCGGCAACATCACGACTTCTGCACCCGTGAGCTTCGAGATCAGCGCTGCGAGATCCTTCACCTTGTGGACTTCGGTCGTCTGGTTGAACACCGAGACTCGCTCGCCTATGGCGGGAGGGTTGTTTATCGCTATCTCGACACAGCGCACGGTGTCGCGGATGTGGATGAACGCCCTGGTCTGGCCCCCTGTGCCGTGGACCGTCAGCGGATGGCCGATCGCGGCCTGCATCAGGAACCGGTTGAGCACGGTGCCGTAGTCACCGTCGTAGTCGAAGCGGTTGACCAGGCGTTCGTCCAACACGGTCTCGTTGGTCTGGGTGCCCCACACGATCCCCTGGTGGAGGTCGGTGATCCGGACGCCGTCATTCTTGGCGTAGAACGCAAAGAGCAGCTGGTCGAGGGTCTTGGTCATGTGGTACACCGAGCCCGGGTTGGCCGGGTGGAGGATCTCCCGGACCAGCTCGCCGTCGGGGGTCGGGACCTTGACGGCCAGGTAGCCCTCGGGTATCGGGGCCGAGCCGGACCAACCGTAGCCGTATACGCCCATCGTGCCGAGGTGCACCACGGCGGCATCGAGCTCGGCGTCGGTGAGCGCGCACAGCAGGTTGTGCGTGCCGCGCACGTTGTTGTCGACGGTGTAGCGCTTCGCCTTGGGCGAACGCATCGAGTACGGCGCCGCCCGCTGCTCGGCGAAGTGGACGATCGCGTCGGGCCGGAACTCTTGGAGCACGCTGAGGAGCTTGCTGTACTGGGTTGCCAGGTCCAAGTTGACGAAGCTGATGTCCCGTCCGGTAACAGCCTTCCAAACCCGCAGGCGCTCACCTATCGGCCTGATCGGCGTCAACGACTCAACCTCAAGCTCTATGTCGATCGACCGGCGCGAAAGGTTGTCGACGATGACGATGTCGTGGCCCTTCGCCGAAAGATGGAGCGAGGTGGGCCACCCGCAAAAGCCGTCCCCCCCGAGGATCATGATCTTCATTGCTCACCTATCCCTAACTTGGCGACCCGTGGCTCGGCAAATGCCCCGGTGTACAAGGTCCGTCCCAACAGTTCTTCAGTTACATCTTCGGCTGCGTCTTCAGTTACCGTCCTAGGCTGGCTGGCTGTGCCAGGGGCCTTCGACATGCGGCGTGACGAGCTTGCGAGCTTGTTATCTAACGAACCAGGTTACCGCACCGAGCAGGTCTGGAAAGGGCTGTGGGAAAGGGGCCTGCTCCCCGGCGACATGACCGACCTGCCAAAGAGCCTGCGTGAACGGCTCGGGACCGAGCTCGAACCTGCCCTCCACGAGGTCGCACGCTCGGTCTCCTCCGACGGCCAGACAACCAAATGGCTCTGGCAGCTTGCCGACGGCCGGCGCATAGAGACGGTCCTGATGCTCTATCCCGAGCGCGCCACGGTGTGCGTCTCCAGCCAGGCGGGCTGTGCCATGGGCTGCGGTTTCTGCGCGACGGGCCAGGCCGGTTTCGACCGCCAGCTCTCTGTGGGAGAGATCGTCGAACAGGTCGTCGAGGCGCGGCGCCAGGCGCTCCCCTGCCGGCTCAGCAACGTCGTCTTCATGGGCATGGGAGAGCCGCTTGCCAATTACGACCGGACGTGGTCGGCGGTGCAGCTGCTGCATTCCAACCTTGGCATCTCGGCGCGCCACATCACGCTGTCGACCGTAGGCGTCGTCCCAGGCATCCGCCGGCTCGCCACCGAAGCCCTGCCCGTCAACCTCGCCGTCTCCCTGCACGCCGCCCGCGACGAGCTCCGCGACCAGATCGTCCCGCTCAACCGCCGCTACCCAATTGCAGTGCTCATGGGAGCGTGCGGGGAGTACCTGGCTGCCAAAGGGCGACGGCTTTCGTTCGAGTGGGCACTGATCGACGGCGTGAACGACACCCATCGCGATGCATCGGAGCTGGCCGAGCTCGCGCAGCCCTTCGCGGCCCACGTCAACCTCATCCCGCTCAACCCGACCCCGGGGTACGCCACCTTGGGATCGCCGCCCCACGCCGTTGCGGCATTTCGCGACTGGTTGAGGGGCCTCGGCATCAACGCCACGGTGCGAGCCAACAGGGGGACCGACATCAGCGCCGCGTGCGGTCAGCTTGCGTCCCGGGAGCGTGCGGTCGCACTAACGCCAAGACGCCCGGCCCGAGCGACGCGGGCCAGTGCCACACTGGAGAGCCCGACGAGTGCCACACTGAGTAGTAGTGGCTAATACCCAGTGGCTCGACAAGAGCCATCCCCAGACGCTGCTGTCGGCCAACATGTTGCTCTACTTTTTCGCGGGTTTGTGGATCCTCGAGGTGTTGCTCGGGGTCGGCATCCCGTTTTTCGGGCTCCTCGCCATCCCGGCGATCTTCGCTGGGCTCGGCATTGCCAACGAGAAGAAGCTCGGCTACTGGGGCGGAGTGGCCGTCGCGGTGATAGATGTCCTGTTCTGGCTCGTGTTTTTCACCGCAGCGATCAACGTGATCATCAACTTGATTTTCGCGGCTGCCCTGGTTGCCCTGTTGCTGCACCCGATGAGCCGGAGCTACGAGCGCATCTGGTTCAAGCCGATGAAGGCACGCGGCCCGAAGCGCCGGCGTTAGCCGGTAACCAGCTCGCTCAGCCGGCAACCGGCTCACTCTGCCGGAAGCAGCGCGTCCACGAACTCGCGGGCGTCGAAGGGCACGAGGTCCTCTGGCCCTTCGCCCAGCCCTACCAGCTTGATGGGGATGCCCAGTTCGCTCGTGATCGCGACGGCGATCCCGCCCTTGGCCGTCCCGTCCAGCTTGGTCAGGACGATCCCGGTGACCGCGACCGCTTCGGTGAACGTCCGCGCCTGAACGAGCCCGTTCTGCCCTGTGGTCGCATCGAGCACCAGCAGCACCTCGGTGACAGAGGCCGGAGGCCGGTCGGCCACCCGACGGACCTTCTTGAGCTCCTCCATCAGGTTGACCTTGTTGTGCAACCGACCGGCAGTGTCGGCCAACACGAGCGGGATTTGCCGGGCGTTGGCGTGTTGCACGGCGTCGAAGACGACAGCGCCCGGGTCGCCCCCTTCGTTGCCCCGCACGAAGCCGGCGCCAGCCCGCTCCGCCCACAGCTCCAGCTGATCGGCCGCAGCCGCCCGGAACGTGTCGCCAGCGGCGAGGACCACCCGCCTGCCTTCGCTCTCCTCACGCATCGCCACCTTGCCGATCGTGGTCGTCTTGCCCACCCCGTTGACCCCGACGAACAGCCACACGGTCGTCGTCCCGGCCGCGGCCCTGTGCAGCTCACGCTCCCCTTCCAGGCGACTGACCAGCTCTTCGCGCAGAGCCTCAACCAGTTGCTCCGGGGTAGCTAGACCGTCGCGCCGGGCTCCCTCCTTGAGGCCCGTGAGCAACTCGTCGGTCGTCAGGATGCCGACATCGGCCAGCACCAGGGCCTCCTCGAGCTCGTCCCATGCCTGCTTGTCGATCTTGCCCCGCCTGCGGACCCCTGCCAGCTGGTCCGCGAGCAGCGACCTCGCCTTGCCGAGACGGTCCCGGAACCTCGGCCGTTCGAGCACCTGAGGCGACTGCTCGGCCACCGTGGCTTTCTCGAGTGCCAGGTCCGGTTTAACCCTCGGCGCTGCGGCCTCCGACGCCTGCTCGGTGGCAGCGTGTTGGCCCGCCGGGTGTTGGCTCGCAGGACGTTGCCCGGCTGGATGTTGGCCAGAGGGGTGCTGGCCGGATGGGTGGAGGGCCGACGCTTGCGGGCCGGGGGGCAGCGGTGGTTGCGAGGGGCCACGCGGCGGGGCCGATAGAGCCCGCTGCTCGCGCCTCCTGGCGATCACGGTGTAGCCGCCCATCCCTGCGAGCGCTACGAAGGCGACGCAGGCGACGATGATGATAACGAGCAGCATGACGGGTCGAGACTACTGGTGGTGCGCACGCTGGGCCAAGAGCCGCTCGGCGCGTGTGCTAAGCAGTGCGGCGAGGCAAGAGGCGAATTGACGGCACACCGACGCGGAGACGCCCTTGGGCTCGCATGGCTGGTCCTCGTGGTCGGCGCCTACTTGTCGCCCTCGTTGAAGGACGGTTTTTCGTTCGGCCCAGCCGATATCGGGCGGCAGCTGTCGTACCTGACCTACGTGCCGCACCTCGCCGTCCACAACTCGGTCAACGGCGACATCATCACCCAAGAGGTGCCCTGGAACACCCTCGACTGGTTGGCGGTCCACCACGGACAGCTGCCTTTGTGGAACAACTATTCGGGCGACGGCATGCCGCTCATGTTGAACTTCGAGTCCAAGTCGCTCGCGCTCCCAACGCTGGTCGGCTACCTTTTCCCGCTGTCCGTCTCCTTTCTGGCGAGCATCGCGGCGCTTTTGCTGATCGCGGGCAGCGGGGCTTACGTCGCTGCGAGATTGATCGGTGCTGGCCCTCTCGGCGCCGCCTTGGCAGGCACGACGTTCATGCTTTCGGGCTCGCTCAGTGGCTGGGCCGGCTGGGCTGTCAGCGGGCCTCTCGTTTGGGCCGGTTGGGTGCTGGCTGGCGCGGTCCTTTGCTGGAGGCCAGGGCGCTGGCGCTCGGCCGGCGTCGTTGTGGTCGCGCTGTCGACGGCGTTCGCTGTTTACGGGGGCTTCCCGGAGACCCTTGCCCTCGGTGCTCTCGGGACCGGGTCGGTCGTAGTTATCGCGGGGGCCTGCGGAGCGGCAAAGGGCAAGGTCCGCCTCGCCGGGCCGGCCAGGTTGACCGCCGGCGTCGCCGCTGGTGCGGCTCTTTCTTCTCCCCTGTGGCTGTCCGGCCTCTCGGTGCTGAGCCAATCCTCGCGTGCCGGCGAGAACGGGACGGGAGGGCTGCCGGTACGCGCCCTGTCGCTCCTGTTCGCCCAGGGCTATGACGGGCTGCCAACAAAAGGCAGCGTCTGGTTCGGGCCTCTGGACTACTACGAAGCGACCGCCTACGTAGGGACAGTTGCCCTCGTGCTGGCGGTCCTCGCGGTCCTGGTCGGGTGGCACCGGCCGGTCGTGGCCGGTCTCGTGGCGGCGGTCCTCATATCGCTCGGCGTCGTTTACGCCCAGGCCGCGCAGCACCTGTTCACCGACCTGGGTGCCGGTTCCGTCGCAACCCAGCGCATGCTCCCGATGTTGGCCTTTGCGCTCGCCATGCTCGCTGGCCTCGGGGCAGAAGCGCTCCGGCGGAGCTGGAGAGAAACGACCGTCCGCGTCAAGCTTGTGGCCAGCACGGGCGCGTGCGCGCTAGTCCTGGCGTACCTTCTGATCGACGCCGGTAGCGGCGGCGTCACTGCTGCGGAACTCTCGGTCCGCCGCCATGCGCTCATCTGGCCGGCGCTCACCCTCGCAGGTACCGCCGCTGGCCTCGCCGCTGCCACCTTCTCGCTCCGGCGCAGCAACCTCGCCGCGCGTAAGCCTGCGAAGGCTCGCACAAACGCAGACGGCCGGGCGGTACGCGCCACCTTCGTTATCCTGCTGGCCGCCCAGTCGGCCTACCTGGTGTGGGCCGGGATCGGGCTGAGCAGCTACTCGTCAAACGCTTTCCC
>CAVSAM010000009.1:0-156116 GCA_963725935.1 uncultured Acidimicrobiaceae bacterium
TGCGCCTGCGCGACGACAAGAGCTACCCGTTCCTCGTCCTGACGATGGGGGACGAGTGGCCACGGGCGACCGTCCGGCGCGGGCGCCCGAGCGGCCGTTCCCAGAACCGCTACTTCGGGCCCTACGCTCACGCTTACGCCATCAGGGAGACGCTCGACCTGCTGCTGCGCACGTTCCCGGTGCGAAGCTGCAGCGACGGCAAGTTTGCCCGCCACCAACGCCTTGGCCGGCCGTGCCTGATGTACCACATCGAGCGCTGTGCCGGACCGTGTGCTGGCCTTGTCGACCACGAGCAGTACTCACGACTGGTAGAGGACCTCGGGAGCTTTCTCGCCGGCGACACCTCACCCGTGGTCGACAAGTTGGGTGCCCAGATGCGCGCGGCCGCGACGAACCTCGAGTTCGAACTGGCAGCGAGGGTGCGGGACCGGATCGCATCTGTTCGCAAGGCCATCGAACGCCAGCAGATGGTCACTGAACGGGCCGAGGACCTGGACTGCTTTGCGCTTGCCGAGGACGAGCTGGAAGCAGCGGTCCAGGTGTTCTACGTGAGGCGCGGCGAGTTGTCGGGCGCAAGGGCTTCATCGTCGACAAGGTCGAGGACCTGGAACCACCGCAATTGCTGGCCGACATCCTCGAGCAGCACTACGCCGACCCCGTCAACGGGATCCCTCCGCTCATCCTGGTCCCGGGCGAGGTCGACGAGACCGATGTCCTCGAGGAGTGGCTCTCGGGCCTCAGGGCGGCCGAGGACGGTGAAACCCGCCGGGCCGGCAACGTCCCACAGCTCAACGAAGAAGGGACCGAGCCACTGGAGTGGTGGGCTGCGAGCGAGAAGCGCCGGCCGGAGCGCAGTGTCAACCCGAGGGCTACCGGGGCCAGCCGGGTACACCTCCATTTTCCGCAGCGGGGCGAGAAGAAGGCCCTCGTCGAAATGGTCGCCAAGAACGCGGCAGAGGAGCTCTTGCGCCACCGGCTCAAGCGTTCCTCGGACCATAATGCGAGGGCTCGTGCACTCAACGCCCTACAGGACGCGCTTGACCTGCCCGAGGCTCCATTACGGATCGAGTGCTACGACATGAGCCATCTCCAGGGCACCGACTACGTCGGTTCGATGGTGGTCATGGAGGACGGCCTTCCCCGCCCTAGCGAGTACAAGCGGTTCAAGGTCCGCAACGTTCCTGGCAACGACGACTATGCCGCCATGGAAGAGGTCCTCACGAGGCGCCTCCAGGCTTACCTGGGCGAAAAGGAGCTGCCGTTGGCCGACCGGAAGCGCCACTTTTCCTACCCGCCCCAATTGCTCCTGGTGGACGGGGGTAAAGGCCAGCTCAACGTGGCCGTGCGGGTCCTGGAGGAGCTGGGCCTGGAAGACGAGATACCGGTCGCTGCGCTGGCCAAACAGTTCGAGGAGGTCTATCTCCCGGGGCAGGCGGATCCGGTCCGCGTGCCCCGCGGCTCAGAGGCCCTCTACCTGCTACAACGGGTGCGAGACGAAGCGCACCGCTTTGCTGTTTCTTACCATCGCCAGCTCCGGGGCAAGCGCATGACGGTCTCCGTGCTCGATGGCGTACCCGGCCTGGGGCCGGCCAGGCGCAAGCGCCTTGTCGCCGAACTGGGGAGCGTAAAAGCAGTCCGCCAGGCTTCCAAGGAGTCCCTCGAGGCCCTGCCCTGGCTGCCCAAACCTGTTGCGGAGGCACTGTGGGAGAAGATCCACGGCCCCAAGCAGCCCGTGCCGGGCCGGAAGGCCACGTCTTGAGCGGGGGCTCGTACGACGGGGGCTCCTCCTACCAGGAGGGTTCCTACCAGGAGGGCTCGTTCCACGAGCCGGGCTCCCCGCTGCCTGCCGAGGCGGAACAGCTATGGGAGGTCAATTCCGCCTGGTGGCAAGAATGCTTTACCGAAGGTGCCGACCCCGAGTACACCGAGCAGATAATCCCGCTGCTTCGCGAGCTGCTGGCCGGAGCCGGCCCGGCGGCGGTGCTCGACATTGGCTGCGGGGAGGGCCAGCTTTCGCGGGTCGCGGCGGGCCTTCCTGGCGTTCGGCGCGTCGTGGGCATGGACCCGACCCGAGCGCAGCTGGAGACGGCCGTCCAACGCCAGCCGGGCGGAGAGGGGACCGAGGTCCAGTACGCCCGTGGCGCAGCGACGGCTCTTCCTTTTCCTCCGGAAAGCTTCGACGCAGCGTTCGCCTGTTTGGTGTTCGAGCACATCGAGGGGACCGCAGAGGCGCTCAGCGAGGTTGGCCGCGTGCTCAAGCCCGGGGGCACGTTCTTGTTGTTCTTGAACCACCCGCTCCTTCAGGCGCCCGGCAGCGGGTGGGTCGACGACCACATTCTCGGGGAGCAGTACTGGCGAATTGGCGCCTACCTCCTGGAGCACCACGGCGTCGAGGAAGTCGACAAGAACATCTGGATCCCCTTTGTCCACCGGCCCTTATCGGTATATGTAAACGCCTTGGTGGCAGCGGGGCTTTACCTGACGGCCATGATCGAGCCGGCGCCTCCCGGCGGTTTCCTCGACAGGGCGGAGGAGTACCGCGAGGCGTCTGCCTTCCCGCGCCTGCTCGTTCTACGGGCAGAGAAACTGGTCCGTCCCTCGGCTCGGGCAGAATGAAGTAGTGGCACAGTTTGTCGTCGTGACCGGGCTGTCCGGTGCCGGGCGTTCGCAAGCCGGGGCGACCCTCGAGGACCTCGGGTGGTACGTCATGGACAACATCCCTACGGCGCTCATCACCAAGGTCGTCGACTTGGTCTCGGGCTTTGGCCCGGAGGCCCAGCGCGTGGTCCTGGTCGTCGGGCGCGACGCAGGCCAGCTGGGTGACCTCCAGGCGGCGATCGGCCAGCTCAGGGCTTCGGGTGAGGCCGTCAAGGTCCTTTTCCTCGATGCCTCTGACGAGGTCCTCGTACGGCGGTTCGAGGGCACCCGGCGGCGGCACCCGCTCGGGCAGGAGGGCGTCCTGGATGCGATAGCCGACGAACGCCGGCGCCTCGAGGCGATCAAGGAAATGGCGGACGTGGTGGTCGACACGAGCGAGCTCAACGTCAACCAGTTGCGCGAGCGCCTGGCCGACCTGTTCGGGGGGGACGAGGCGACAGCCATGCAGATCCTCGTGATGAGCTTCGGCTTCAAGCACGGGGTCCCGATCGACGTTGACAATGTGCTCGACGTGCGCTTCTTGCCCAACCCGTACTGGGTAGACGAGATGCGCCCTCTGACCGGGCTCGACGAGCCGGTCCGGCGGTACGTGCTTGGCCAGCCCGAGGCCAAGGAGTTCCTCGAAAGGGCGGAGTACCTTCTTAAGTTCCTCGTACCCGCCTATGTCAAAGAGGGCAAGAGCTACCTGACGATCGCGATTGGGTGTACCGGCGGCCGGCACCGGAGCGTCGTGCTGGTCGAGGAGATCGCAGACCGCCTCCGCAAGATGGGTTACAACCCGAGCACGATCCACCGGGACGTCGAGCGTTGAGCGCCCCGCTCTGCCACGGGCAGGGCGGCCCGCACGTCGTGGCCCTCGGGGGCGGCCACGGGCTCGCCATCACTCTGTCGGCCGTCTCGCGCTACGCCGGCAGTGTCACAGCGATCGTATCGGCCGCCGATGACGGGGGTTCGAGCGGTCGGCTGAGGGCGGATTGGGCGGGCCCGGCGCCAGGAGACGTGCGCCGGTGCCTGCTCGAGCTGGCCGGCGCCGGTCCGACAGAACGAGCTTGGGCGAATGCTCTCGACTTCAGGTTCCCCGATGGTGAGCTCGCTGGTCACTCGTTGGGGAACCTTGTCCTGGTGGGGCTTAGTGAGACGATGGGCGACTTCGTGGCGGCCACAGCCGAGGTTGGGCGCCTGCTCGGGGTAACGGCGACGGTCCTGCCGGCAAGTTCCGTGGGTGTCGACCTGTGCGCCGAAATAGAGGGCGTGGACGGCCCCACCGAGCTCGTCGGCCAGGCCAAGATCACTCACAGTCCCGCGCCGATCCGGCGGGTCTGGCTCGACCCGGACAGCCCGGCGGCCCCTCGCCAGGCGCTGGAAGCGATAGCGGGTGCGGACCAGGTGGTGCTCGGCCCGGGCTCGCTGTTCACGAGCGTGCTCGCCGTCTGCGCTGTCCCGGCCATCAGGGAGGCGCTCAACGAGCGACGGGCAGGACGCGTCTATGTTTGCAACCTCGCGCCCCAGGACGCCGAGACCAAAGGCTTCGACGCCGACGCTCACCTGTCGGCGCTCTTAGCGCACGGCGTGACGGTCAACTCGGTTGTATGCGACCCGTCGACCGAGGTAGGCGCCCCAACGGCGCGGTCGACGAGGCCGGCAACGGCCGTCCCGAACGTGACAGGCGCGACAGTCGTCGTGGGCGCAAACCTCGTCGCGGGCGTCACAATCGTCACCGCCGCAGTGGCCAGCGCAAACGGCCACTCGCACGACCCCGCCCGACTGAGCGAAGTGCTGTCCGCTTTGGCCACCACTACGGCAAGGGTACGGTAAGCGGGTGGATGTGCAGAGAGGCCACTATTTCCCGCTCGGCGCAACTCCGGTTGCGGAGGGGACCAATTTCGCGGTCGCGTCGGACATTGCCGATGCTGTCGAGGTGTGCCTGTTCGACGAGGCGGGCAACGAACAGCGGCTCGAGCTCCCTGAACGTACAGCTCATGTGTGGCACGGCTTGCTGCCGGGAGTCGGCGCGGGCCAACACTATGGGCTCAGGGTGCACGGCCCGTGGGCGCCTGCTGAAGGCCTTCGTTGCAACCCCGCCAAGCTACTGATCGACCCCTACGCCACGGCGGTCGATGGCAGCGTCAAGTGGGGCGAAAAATTGTTCGGGCACCGCTTCGCTCATCCTGAACAGGAAAATACGACAGACTCAGCGACCAACATGCCCAAGTGCGTCGTAACCGACAGAGGCTTCGACTGGGGCGGCGACGCCCGGCTGGACATCCCCTTGGACGAAACCATCATTTACGAAACCCACGTAAAGGGTTTGACTGTCAGGCACCCCGAGATCCCTGAGGAAATCCGTGGCACCTATGCAGGCTTGGCGCACCCAGCCATCACCGGTTACCTGACGGACTTGGGGATTACCGCCGTGGAGCTGTTGCCAGTCCACCAGTTCGTGCACGACTCGCACCTGCTCGAGCGGAAGCTGCGCAATTACTGGGGTTACAACAGCATTGGTTTTCTCGCTCCTCACGGTGAGTACAGCTCGGCGGGCACGTCAGGCGGCCAGGTTGCCGACTTCAAGTCCATGGTCAAGGCGCTTCACGCCGCTGGCCTCGAGGTCATTTTGGACGTCGTCTACAACCACACTGCCGAAGGGAACCATCTTGGGCCTACCCTTTCGCTGAAAGGGATCGACAACCCGGCCTATTACAGGCTCGTCGAGGGCGACCGGGGTCATTATTTCGATACCACCGGTACCGGCAACAGCCTGAACGTCAGCCATCCCGAGGCGTTACGTTTGATACTGGGCTCCCTTCGCTATTGGGTGACCGAGATGCACGTCGACGGTTTCCGCTTCGACCTGGCAACGGCGCTCACCCGCCAGAGCGGGGAAGTGGACGCCCACAGCGCCTTTTTGAGCCTCGTCCATCAGGACCCGGTGCTTGCGCCGGTCAAACTGATCGCGGAACCCTGGGACATAGCCGGCTATCAGCTTGGCGGTTTCCCAGCCCGCTGGTCTGAATGGAACGGCAGGTACCGCGACGAGGTCAGGGATTTTTGGCGGGGGACCGACGGCACGCTCGGCGAGCTGGCTCTCCGCCTCACCGGCAGCGGGGACATCTACGCGTCCGACCGTCGTACCCCCACCGCCAGTATCAATTTTGTCACTGCACACGACGGTTTTACCTTGGCCGACCTTACTGCCTACAACGAAAAGCACAACGAGGCCAACGGCGAGGACAACAAGGACGGGGAAAGCAACAACCGTTCATGGAACTGCGGTGCGGAGGGCCCCACCGACGACATTGAGATCATCCAGCTCCGCGCCAAGCAGCGGCGCAACCTTCTCGGCACACTCCTGCTATCTGCGGGCGTGCCCATGATCCTTGGTGGTGACGAGATCGGGCGCACCCAAGGCGGCAACAACAATGCCTATTGCCAGGACAACGAGGTGTCGTGGTACAACTGGGAGAACGCCGACTGGTACCTCCGGGCTTTCGCCAAGACGGCGATCGCGCTCAGGAAGCAGTACCCTGCCTTGCGCCCCCGCGACTACCTCATGGGCCCGGAGGGCGGCCCGGCGCAGATGGTCCTGTACCGGCCCGACGGTAAGGAAATGAAAACCTCCGACTGGCAGGACCCCCATGCCCGGGCACTGGCGATGGCTCTTGACGGCCGCCAGATCGAAGATGCCGAAGGCGCACCCACAGACGACAGGTTCTTGCTGCTGCTCAACGGCCACCACGAGCCGGTCGAGTTCACCGTCCCGCGTGGCCGGGACGCCTGGGCAGCGGTCCTCACCACGGGTGAGCCGGACGACACTCCCCAGCTCAGCGCCGGTTTGAAAACGAAGCGGACCATAACCCTCGAGGCCCGCTCGCTGCTGTTGCTCCACAGCCAGTAGCTGTTGTGAGCGAAAGTCTGGAAGGGGTTACATCCGGTTCGCCTAAGATCGTTGTGAAACGACGATGACGAGGAGAACGCTATGCCTGTCCGGGTTGGGATCAACGGCTTTGGGCGTATCGGGCGCAACTTCTTGCGTGCCGCGCTCGCCAATGGCGCCGACATCGAGCTTGTTGCCGCCAATGACCTGGCCGCGCCCGCGGCTAACGCCCATCTACTGAAGTACGACTCGACTTTCGGGCCGCTCCACGACGAGGTAAAGGTCTCCGAGGACACGATCGCGGTCGGCCCGCACAGCTTCAAGGTCTACTCGGAGAAGGACCCCAAGGCCCTCCCTTGGGGTGAGCTCGGTGTCGACGTCGTGATCGAGTCGACGGGCAGGTTCACAGACGGCGAGAAGGCGGTCGCCCACATCGAGGCCGGCGCCAAAAGGGTGATCATCTCGGCCCCGGCAACCAACGTCGACGGCACCTTCGTAGTTGGCGTCAACGACGACACCTTCGACCCCGCCGTGCACCGGGTCATCTCGAACGCGAGCTGCACGACGAACTGTTTCGTGCCCATGATCAAGGTCCTCGACGACGCCTTCGGCGTCGAAAAGGGCCTGATGACGACGGTGCACGCCTACACCAACGACCAGAACCTCCTCGACCTGGTCCACAAAGACATGCGCCGGTCGAGGGCCGCCGCCGTCAACATCGTGCCGTCCAGCACCGGCGCCGCCAAGGCAACGAGCCTCGTGCTGTCCAACATGAAGGGCCGCCTGGATGGCTCGTCGCTGCGTGTACCGGTCCAGGACGGCTCCATAACGGACTTCACCGGGATCCTCGCCCGCGAGGTGACTGTCGAGGAGATCAACGCCGCCTTCAAAGCTGCCGCCACGTCCGGTCCTCTGGCCCCGGTGCTCGTCTACACCGAGGACCCCATCGTGAGCTCCGACATCGTCGGCTCCCCTGCGAGCTGCACCTTCGACTCCAAGCTGACGATGGTGCTCGGGTCGATGGTCAAGGTGTTCGGTTGGTACGACAACGAGTGGGGCTACTCCAACCGCCTGATCGACCTGGCCCTCATCGCCGGGCGCGCCTAGCCGTGAAGCTCCCCGAGCTCGAAGACCTCCGGCCCGTCGGGGGCAAGCGCGTCCTGGTCCGCTGCGACTTCAACGTGCCGCTCACAGGTGATGTGATCACCGACGACCTGCGCATCCGCCTCCCCATCGAGACCCTCGTCTGGCTGCTCGCGGACGGCGCCGAAAAGCTGACGGTGTGCAGCCACCTCGGCCGGCCGAAGGGCAAGCCTGACCCCAAGTACTCGATGGCCCCGGTCCGCCAGCGGCTTTACGAGCTGCTTACAGCCCGAGGGGCCGACACGAGCCGGGTCGAGCTGATGGAGAACCTGCGCTACAACCCGGGCGAAGAGGCCAACGACCCTGCCTTTGTCGCAACGCTGGTAGAAAACGAGGACCTCTACGTTGACGACGCTTTTGGCGCGGCACACAGGGCGCACGCCTCGATCGTCGGGCCGCCTCAGTTCCTACCGTCGGCAGCCGGCCGCGTCCTTTCCCGCGAGGTGGAGGTGCTCGACGGCCTCCTGCAGAAGCCCGAGCGCCCTTTCGTCGCCGTTTTGGGCGGGGCGAAGGTCTCCGACAAGCTCGGGGTGATCGAGGCGTTGCTGGACAAGGTAGACGCGCTCGTCGTCGGTGGCGGAATGTGCTTTACGTTCCTCGCCGCCCAAGGCCACTCGACGGGCGGGTCGCTGCTGGAGGAGAGCCAGATCGGCACCTGCGAACGCCTGCTCGCCTCCGCTGAGGCCGCAGGCAAGAGGATCCTTCTGCCGACCGACATCGTTGCCCTGTCGCCGGGAGGGGTCTTCGGACCAGGCAGGGAGCCTGAAGGCGAGATGCGCCTGGTCGGCCCGGACGTGCCGGAGGAGTGGCTCGGCCTCGACATCGGTCCCGGCTCGGCGGCTGCTTTTGCCGATGAGATCATCTCGGCCGCCACCGTTTTCTGGAACGGCCCCATGGGGGTTTTCGAAGACCCGCGCTTCGAGGCAGGCACCCAGACGGTTGCGGACGCCGTTGCCACAACGAAGGGCTTTTCCGTAGTGGGCGGCGGTGACAGTGCCAGCGCCCTCAAGCTGTTCGGCCTAGACGACCAAGTCGACCATCTCTCGACCGGCGGAGGGGCCTCTCTCGAGTTCATCGAGAAGGGAGACCTCCCCGGGCTTGCCGCTTTGCGGGAGGCCGCGGGCGCGCCGTGGTTAGGGAGCGCAAGCCGCTCATAAGCGGCAACTGGAAGATGAACCACACCCACCTGGACGCAATTGCGGTCGTCCAGAAGTTGGCTTACACCCTTACCCCGCGCGACTACGAACGGGCCGATGTTTCGGTCCATCCCGCCTTTACGGCGCTGCGTTCAGTGCAGACCATGATCGACGCCGACTCAATCCCGATAGGCCTCGGGGCTCAAGACGTGCACCCTGCTGAGTCGGGGGCGTTCACCGGCGAGGTCAGCCCGGTCATGCTGGCCAAGCTCAACGTTCGTTACGTCATCGTGGGCCACTCCGAGCGCCGCGAGCTGTTCGGGGAAACCGATGCCTTCGTCAACCAGAAGCTCCTGGCCGTACTGAAGCACGAAATGACCCCTATCCTCTGCGTCGGCGAGACCCTCGCCGAACGGGAGTCGGGGGCGACCGAGACCAAGGTGGTCGGCCAGCTCGAGGCCGACTTCGTGGGCGTCTCACCGGCGGCGGCCGCCAAGGTCGTCATCGCTTACGAGCCCATCTGGGCCATAGGCACCGGCCGTACCGCCAGCCCAGCGGACGCCCAGGCGATGTGCAATACGGTGCGTTCCTGGGTGGCCGAACGATACGGCTCCGAGGTGTCGGGCACGGTGAAGGTCCAGTACGGCGGGTCGGTCACGCCTGCCAACATCGCCGAGCTGATGGCGGAGGCCGATATAGACGGAGCGCTCGTGGGTGGGGCCAGCCTCGATGCTGAGCGCTTCGCTCAGATAGTGCGACTTGGCAGGTGAAGGGCCCTAACAGGCCAGCTCGCGCACCCCGGGGTGAATACTGCCTTGCGATCCCTCTCTGCTAAGTTGCTCTAATCCGGCCACCCGGTGGCCGGCGCCCGAGGTAAACGAATAAATCCAACAGGAGGAGGTGCCGGCTAAGTGGTGATCACGTGGGTGGTGATCTCGGTTCACATTGTGCTGTGCATCACCCTCATCATCTCAGTGCTGCTCCACAGCGGGAAAGGCGGGGGCCTTTCAGAGATGTTCGGGGGCGGGGTTGGCTCGGCCGCTGCAGCTTCTAGCGTCGTCGAGCGCAACCTGGACCGTTTCACGGTTTTCACAGCCATTGCGTTCGCCTTTACCACGATGATCTTGGCGATCCGTCTTCAATAAGCGTCGGAGCGGTTACAACTGAGTTTGAGTCACCGCAAGCGCCGCTGTGAGCACGGGCATCCCCTTACAGGCACGTCAACCGCTCACGAAAGGCGCAATGAATGAAGTTCTTTAGAGCCGCAAGTGTAACGCCCGGCCTCGAGGCCAGCTCCCCTGGGTGGCGGGAGAGGCTGCGTACCACCAGGATCCGGACGCTTGGCGTTGTCGTGGTAGCCGGCGCCATGGTTGTGACATCCACGAGCAGCGTGGGCGCAGCCGGGCTACTGTACGGCCCGACGGGCCCCGTCCCGGCCGCCGGCACGAAGATTATAGGCGGTACCGCCTATTTCATGGAGGGCCCTCAGCCCCCCCGACCTATATCTTCCCGTTCATCAGCCCCCAGGTTTGCTCGACCATGAACTACGGGCAGTTTACGTACCTCATGTACCGGCCGCTGTACTGGTTCGGCAACAACAACACGCCCACGGTCGACCCGAGCTACAGCATCGCCAACATGCCCACCTTCAGCGGCGGCGGCAAGACGGTCACAGTGACCCTGAAGCACTGGATGTGGTCCGACGGCGAGCAGGTCACGAGCCGCGACGTCGAGTTCTGGATGAACATGATGTTCGCCGAGAAGGACAACTGGTGCGACTACACACCCGGTTATTTCCCCGACAACGTCGCCTCCATGAGCTACCCGAACTCCTCGACCGTGGTCTTCCACATGAAGCAGGCGTACAACCCGACGTGGTTCGTGTATAACGAGCTCTCCCAGGTTACTCCGATGCCGATGGCGTGGGACGTGACTGCGAAGGGCCAGGCGGCGCCGAGCCCGACCGCGGCGAACCTGCCTGATACCACCCCGGCCGGTGCTGCGAAGGTGTACACCTACCTCAACTCCCAAGCCACCGACGTGGCAACCTACGCGAGCAGCCCCTACTGGTCGATCGTGGACGGGCCGTGGAAGCTGAAGACCTTCACCACTACCGGCGAGGTCACGATGGTGCCGAACCCGGATTACAGCGGCTCGCCGAAGCCGATCCTGTCGCAGTTCGTCGAGGTCCCGTTCACCTCCGATCAGTCGATGCTGAACGAGATCAAGTCGGGTGGGCCGAGCGCGCTTAGCATGGCGGAGCTTCCGGACGAGTTCCTCCCCCAGTTGAGCTCGGTGGAGGCCGAAGGTTACACCGCGGTCAACTTCCCGGATTTCAGCTTCGCTTTCTTCCCGCTCAACATGGGTAACCCGATTTTCGGGCCCGTGTTCAGCCAGCTCTACTTCCGCCAGGCGTTCGAGCACCTCGTTGACCAAAAAGGATGGGTCGACAAGATCTTGGACGGCTATGGTGTGCCGACCTTCGGGCCGGTCCCCGTGGCGCCGCCCAACAGCTTCGCCGACTCCTACGAATCCTCCGACCCCTTCGCGTTCAGCATTTCCGACGCTGCCAGCCTCCTCAAATCGCACGGCTGGGCCGACGTGGGCTCGGGCCAGGTGGCCTACTGCGCAAAGCCGGGTAGTGGGGCGGGCGAGTGCGGGGCGGGGGTCCCCGAGGGCCTCAAGCTCAAGTTCGGCATCCTGTTGCAGAGCGGTGCTGTGATCACGGCAGAGGAGATGGACGACCTGAAGTCCCAGGCCAACCAGGTTGGGATCGACCTTGTCCTGACTCAGGCACCATTCGCTCAGGTCGTAGGCCACCTGATCAACTGCGGCCCCGGCGGCGAGGCCAAGCCGAGCTCGCCCAAGTGCTCCTGGACCGCTCTCAACTGGGGCGCCGGCTGGATCTATGCCCCGGACTACGAGCCCACCGGCGAGGCGCTGTTCTACACCGGGGCGGGTGCGGACTACTCGGGCTACAGCAACGCCGAAGCCGACCACCTGATCCAGCTGACCACGACGGCCCCCGCCAGCCAGTCGCAGGCCGCCATCGACAACTACGAGAACTACATCGCCAACCAGCTGCCGTTCGTCTTCTTCCCGACGGCTACGGGCGACCCGACCTCGGCCGCTGTCGACCTCATTTCCAAGCACCTGGGCGGTTATATCAACAACACGTACACGAACCTGACCCCAGAGACTTGGTACCTAACCAAGTAGATCTCAACAGCTAAACGTAGGTAACACAGCAGATGAGGTGCTCCAGTTGACCGGGTACATAATCCGGCGGCTCCTGCAGGCGGTCGTGGTCGTCCTCGGGGTGACCATGATCGCCTTCGGGATGGAGCACCTCCTCCCTGGCGGGATAGCGCGCGCGATCCTGGGACCGCGCGCCACCCAAGTGGCTATCAATGTGTTCAACAAGCAAAACGGCTTCGACAGCCCTATTTGGTACCAGTACTGGGTCTTCTTGGACCACCTCGTCGTCCATGGGAACCTTGGGTTCTCGTACAAGCTCAACCGCAGCGTCGACAGCGTTATCGCCTCCGACCTGCCTCGCGACGTAATGCTCGTGGGTACCTCGTTGGTACTGGCCGTGCTCATAGCCGTCCCGGTCGGGGTGCTCCAGGCGGTCAAGCGGAACCAGGCTTGGGATTACGCCGGCACCGCGACGTCGTTCGTCCTGTACTCGATGCCCTCTTACGCGCTCGGGCTGATCCTGATATCGCTCTTCTCGATTGAGATCAAGGTCTTCCCGTCGGAGGCGCCCCAGCAGTCGACCGTGTGGGGCATGCTGAGCCATCCCGTCGGCATCATCCTTCCGGTGATCACGTTGACATTGGTGACTTATGCCCTTTTCTCCCGCTACATGCGCTCATCGGCCATCGACAGCCTCGCCCAGGACTACATAAAAACCGCCCGCGCCAAAGGATTATCGGAACGAGCCGTCCTCTGGCGCCATTTGTTGCGCAACTCGCTCGTGCCCGTGACCACTTTGGTCGGTATTTCCCTGCCAGCGGTGCTCACCGCCGGGCTGGTGCTCGAGTACCTCTTCAATTTTCAGGGCCTCGGCCTCGAGTACTTCACCGCGGCCACTAACGACGACTTCCCCGTGATGCTGGGCATCACGGTGCTCGTGGGTACTGCGACCGTCGTCGGCAACCTGTTGGCCGACATAACCTACGCGGTGCTCGACCCGAGGGTCCGTTACTGAGATGGCACTGTTGCCGATCACAGCTGAGGCTGAGCACCTACCCGAAATCGATGGGGGAGAGGTATACAAGCAGGGCAGCGTCGCGCAGCTTGTGTTCCGCACCTTTACCCGCAACAAGCTTGCGGTCGTTGGTGTGGTCATCGTGGTCGTCATGGTGGTGTTCTGCTTCGTGGGCCCGCTTTTTACCACACCGACCAGGTGGACACCAACATAATCAACAGCAACGACGCGCCTTCAGCGAGCCATCTGCTCGGCACGGACAACAACGGCTTCGACATCCTGGGCAGGCTTATGAAGGGTGGCCAGAGCTCGATCGAGATCGCTTTTTGTGTCGCGATAATTGCCACGCTCATTGGAGTTGTTTACGGCGCGGTCGCCGGGTTCTTCGGCAAGTTTGTGGATGCGCTCATGATGCGCGTCGTGGACATCCTTCTCGCGATCCCAGTGGTGTTCCTTTTCATCTTCGTGTCGGACATCGTGACGCCCTCGACATGGTTACTGATCGCGGTGCTGTCCGGGTTGTCATGGCTTGCGCCGGCGCGGTTGGTACGCGGCGAGACCCTGTCGTTGCGGACCCGTGAGTACGTCCAGGCCGTGAAGGTGATGGGAGGTAAGTCCCGCCGGATCGTTTTCCGCCACATAATCCCCAACGCCATCGGCACGATAATCGTGAACGCCACTTTTCAGATAGCCGACGCGATCTTGGTCCTCGCCGTGCTGCAGTACCTCGGCTTCGCGCTCCCGTTCCCGACGGCGACGTGGGGGTCGATGCTGTCCCAGGGCAGTACTTTCCTCTCCGATGGTTACTGGTGGCAGGTCTACCCGGCATTGATCGCGATCGTTCTCATCGTCGTAGCGTTCAACTTCATCGGCGATGCCCTGCGCGACAGCTTCGAAGTACGCCTCCAGGAGCGATGAGCAGCGCGATGCCGCGATGAGCCTCCTGGAAATAAAAGACCTCCGCACGGAAATACAGCTGCGCACCCGGGTGGTGAAAGCGGTCGATGGCGTCACTTTGAGCGTGGAGCCGGGCGAGACACTCGGCGTGGTGGGGGAGTCCGGGTGCGGCAAGACCATGGTGGCCAACTCGATAATGCGTCTCCTGCCCCACGGCGGCCATATCGTCGGAGGTTCTATCCGCCTGGCAGGCCAAGAGCTCACCTCGATGACGGACGAGGAGATCCGTGCCGTGCGGGGCAACGAGATCGGGATGGTCTTCCAGGACCCGCTGACATCGCTCAACCCCACGATGAACATCGGGCGGCAAATAGCCGAAAGCGTCGTCCTGCACAAGAAGATCCCCAAGGACGAAGCGCTCGAAAGGGCGGCAGAGGTGCTCGGCCTCGTCGGGATGCCGAACCCCACAGAACGCCTGCGCGACTACCCCCACCAGCTTTCCGGCGGCCTCCGCCAGCGCGTGATGATCGCCATGGCGCTCGCCTGCCAGCCGAAATTGCTGATCGCCGACGAGCCGACCACCGCACTCGATGTCACCATCCAGGCCCAGATCCTCGCCCTGCTCGACGACCTGAAGAAACGCCTAGGCATGGCGGTGGTGCTGATCACCCACGATATGGGAGTCATCGCCGGCCACGCCGACCGCACGATGGTCATGTACGCAGGCAAAGTGATCGAGTCAGCTTCGACCGAGCGTCTCTTCGAAGACGTCCACCATCCGTACACCGAAGCGCTCCTCGCGTCGATCCCACAGCTCGACCAGGACAAGACCCAGCGCCTTTACGCCATACCCGGCTTGCCGCCCGACCTTTCCCGACCCTTGTCGGCCTGCAGGTTCGCCCCACGCTGCCAGTACGCCACAGAGATTTGCCGGGCCGAGGAGCCACCTCTGGGGGGCGATGACGCCGGTCACCCCTATGCCTGCTTCCACCCGGTCAGTCGCGCCGTGGAGGAAATAGCTGGCGCGGGCGACCGTATAGGAGAAGGGGCCGAGCCCGCTTTCGCCGAGCCCGCTTTCGCGGAGGCCGTTTTCGCCGAGGCCGTTTTCGCCGAGGCCGTCTTCACTGAGCCCGCCTTCGCCGAGCCGCTCGAAGGGGCACCCGCAGGAGCGGGCGTCGCCCCGCCCGGCGCATTCTCGGTGAGCGAGCAGGCCGTAGTGATCTCGGCCCGGCGGCATGGTCGGCGGGCAGCGGCCCTGTCATCTTGGAACTGCGGGGTGTCCGCAAGGAGTACCCGGTCACCGCTGGAGCAGTGATGCAGCGCAAGGTGGGGTCTGTCCAGGCGGTGCGGGGCATCGACCTGGTCCTGCGCCAGGGCGAGAGCCTGGGAGTCGTGGGGGAGTCCGGCTGCGGCAAGTCGACGCTCGGACGGATGATCGTGGGCCTCGAGCGCCCGACGGGTGGCCAGGTGCTTTTTGAGGGGACGGACCTCACCAAGCTGAGGGGGTCCGAGCTGCGCCGGCGGCACCGCGACCTGCAGCTCATGTTCCAGGACCCGTACTCCTCACTGGACCCGCGCATGCGGGTCGGGTCGATCATCCGTGAACCGCTTGTCGTGCAGGGCATCGGTAGCCCCGCTGAGCAGCGCGAGCGGGTGAGCGCGCTCCTTCGCGAAGTGGGGCTCGCACCGCACGCTGTCGAGCTATACCCGCACGAGTTTTCCGGCGGCCAGCGCCAGCGCATCGGGCTGGCAAGGGCTCTGGCTCTCAACCCCCGCTTGATCGTGACCGACGAGCCTGTCTCTGCGCTCGACGTATCGATCCGGTCGCAGATCCTCAACCTGATGAAGCGCCTGCAGGCCAACCACGGCCTCACGTACGTCTTCATTTCCCACGACCTGTCGGTGGTGCGTTACATCGCCGACCGTATCGGGGTCATGTACCTGGGCAAGCTCGTCGAGATCGGCACCGGGGACGACGTCTATGCACGCTCGGCCCACCCTTATACCGCTGGGTTGCTGAGCTCGGTCCCGGTACCCAACCCGACGCTGCAGCGCTCGAGGGTAGCCATCCCGATGATCGGCGAACTGCCCTCGCCGCTGCACCCTCCTTCGGGGTGCCCGTTCCGCACCCGCTGCCCCAGGGCTCAAGCTCTTTGCGCCGAGGAGGAGCCGGCGCTTGGCCCGTTCGGTGGCCAGCATTACGCGGCATGCCATTTCCCGCTCCAAGAGCCGGTGCGGACGGCCGCTGAGGTGCCGCCTAATACGGGGGCGGCAGTCCAAGCGGTGTGATAGAAGCTTTCGGGTGACCCGACGGGGATGGGCTCTGTTCCTGGCGCTCGGGGTCATCTGGGGGCTCCCGTACCTCCTCATCCGGGTCTCTATGCGCCAGGTGAGCCCGGAGTTCCTCGTGTTCGTGCGGACCGCGGGCGGGGCACTGCTGCTGGCGCCCTTCGTTGTTAGGCGGGGAGCACTCGCCCCGCTCCTGTCCCGTTGGAAAGCCGTCTGCGCCTACACCGTCGTCGAGATCGTGGTGCCGTGGTTCGTGCTGTCCAACGCCGAAAAGACCGTGACGAGCTCTCTTTCGGGGCTGCTGGTGGCGGCCGTACCGATCGCAGGCGCGGTGATAGCCCGATTGACCGGGACCGACCGGATCGACAAACGGAGGGCTGCCGGGCTCGTCCTCGGGCTCGCTGGCGTAGCGGCGCTCGTCGGTTTCGACGTGGGAGGGCCGCACCTGCTCGTGGTCAGCTCGTTCCTCCTGATCATTACCGGGTACGCCCTCGGGCCTGGGTCTTCTCAAAGTACTTGGCTGACCTGCCGGGCCCTAGCGTCATAATTTCCTCCCTGGCGCTCGCCGCCATCGTCTATGCACCCTTTGCCATCGCACAACGACCACACCATGAGCTGTCGACGGCGGTCCTCTCGTCGCTGGTGGGCCTGATAGTGGTTTGTACCGTCGGGGGTTTCTTGACGTTCTTCGCGTTGATAGGCGAGATCGGCCCAATGCGGGCGATCGTGATCACCTACGTCAACCCGGCCGTGGCGGTTTTGCTCGGGGTGGTGGTGCTGGGGGAGCCGTTCGGTCCCGCGACGGCCGTTGGTTTCGTGCTTGTCCTGTCCGGCTCGGTCCTCGCTACCCGGCCGCTCCGCTCACGAGCCGGGCCCAGCTCGCCGAGCGCGGAGGAACTGGAGCGCCCCCCCATGGTCGCCGAGCCCTGAGGGGCGCTCTGCCACTACGCTCGCGGCGCGGTGCGCCCCTCGACCCGACGATCTCACTCGCTGCCCTCGCCGGCCCCGCTGGTCTTACTGCCCTCACTCGTCGCCGTTGCGGCGTTGCTCGGGGCGATATTGGCTGGTTGTGGCACGGCGCACCCTTCGGGGACGGTTCACCCGTCGGCAGTCAGCCCACCGTCCACCGGCTCGCGTACCCGGGTTGCCGCCCCGGCCGTTACTTCGCCGGCCGCTACGTCGCCTACCCCCACGGTCGCGCCCCGTACCGTGCCGACCACCAGCGTCCCGCCGGCCACCGTTACTGCCACAACGCCGGCCACCACGACTCCAGGGCAGGACGTCGAGTACGACACCAACGCGACCCTTTCGTACGCGGTGGGCTCGCAGCCGGAGAACTGGGACATTCACTCCGCCTCAGCCTCCACTTGGTACCTCACCCTGGAGCAGGTCCTCGCCCAGGTATGGCCGTCTGCGTTTGACGTCGGGGCCAACGGCGCCCCGATGATCGACACGTCTCTGCTCAACTCCGCGACCGAAATAAGCTCGGATCCAGAAATAATTGTCTACCAGATAAACCCGAGGGCCGTATGGTCCGACGGCACGGCGATAACGTATGCGGATTTCGCCTACAATTGGCAAGCGCAGTCTGGGAAAACGGCCTTCGCAGACGTAGCCGGAAAGCCGTATGCTCCCGTGGACAAGGCTGGCTACGACGACATCGCCAGCGTCAGCGGAGCACCGTCCGACCCGTACACGGTAACGGTCACTTTTTCCCACCCTTATCCCGACTGGCAGTCGCTTTTTTCCTACCTGATGCCGGCTCACGTTAGCCGGGCCGTTGGTTTCGATTCCGGTTTCACCGACCCGGTCGCCGACCTCGTGTCGGGTGGGCCCTATCTTGTTTCGGAACTGCAGGAGGGTTATTCGCTCGAGCTCGTCCGCAATGCCCATTACTGGGGCAGCCCTGCGAACCTTTCGGCGATCACGTATTACTTCATGAGCGGTGACGCCGAAACGATAAATGCGCTCAGTGCTGGTGAGCTGGACGTCGCGGCGCTGCAGACGGTCCCAACCTCGTTCAAACAATTACAGGCGACGAGCGGGTTATCGGTCGAAGCAGTCGCCAGCAATTTCTACGAGGACCTCGATTTCAACGAGATCGCCAGCCCACTGTCGAGCCCGGTGCTGCGAGAGGCGGTGATGATGGCGCTCAACCGGGCTGGTATGGCGACCGAGCTGCTCGGTCCATACGGCCTGGCGACGACGATCGATGACAACAGGGTGTACCTCCCCGGCGAACCCTCGTACGCACCCGACGGGGCGAGTTATGACCAGGCAGCACCTGCGGCGGCGGTGCAATTGCTGAAGGCGAAGGGCTATACCGAGAAGGCCAATGTCCTGGAGAGCCCCACTGGGAGCCCGGTGGACCTCTCGCTGTTCGTCGAGCAAGCCGACCCGGTGGCCCAGCAACTTGCCCTGCTCGTAGAGAGCTCTCTCGCCGCCATTGGGGTGAACGTCAAGGTCATCTCGGGAGGCCCTCCCGACATTGACCTCTTCGACGAGCCGTATGCGTTGCCGGCCAGTTGGCAGATGGCCATCGAGCTGCGGCAGGTCCCCCTGTACCCCTCGCAGATCGCCAGGAGCTACGTGACGGGAGGGGCTACGAACCTCGACGGCTACTCGAGCGGTGCGATGAACGCCCTCGCCAACGAGATCCGTTCGGTCGCTCCCGGCGAGCTCCCAGCCCTCTACAACGAGATCGACGACCAGGCTTGGAAGGACTTCGTCGACATCCCGCTCGTCCAGGTGCCGGTCGTCGTTGCCCGCAATTCGAGCCTCCTCAATGTCGAACCGGGCCCCTATTTCGGCGACATTGCCTGGGACGAGCAGGATTGGGGCTTCCGGGCGACCTGAGTACCCGCTTCGGGCCGAGAGGAGTGCCGGTTAGCTACGCGCTGACACGAGCGCCGGGAAATCGACGATGGACGCCAAGATGTCGGTGTGCGGTGCTGCCTCGAGCTCTTCGCGATTGTGGCTGCCGGTGAGCACGCCGGCCACAACCGAGGCCCCCGCCCGGTTACCGCTCCACAGGTCGTTCGCCGTGTCGCCCACGACCGCAACCTCTCGGACGTCGTCGACTTGCGCCTTGAGCGCCGCGGCTAAGACCATGTCGGGGAACGGCCGACCGCGGACCGTCTCGCTCGGGGCTATGAAGAAGTCCGTGACCTCCTCCCAGCCAAGGTGGTCGATCACGGCTCGCTGCACCTGCGCCGAGAAGCCGGTCGTAAGGCACACCTTGGTGCCCGCGGCGCGCATGGCCGCCATGGCGCTGGTGGCACCCGGGATCTCGGTCACGAGACCCTGTTTGATGGCGGCGTCGATGGCACTGTCGAACTCGGCTAGGGCAACTGCGACCAGTTCCTCGCTGCCCAGGAGGTGGCGGAAGACGACCGACTTTGAAAGGCCCATGGTCTCATGGGCGTACTCCATGGCGGGGCCGAACGCTGGCTCCTCCACCCCGGCACCGGTCAGCGCAGCCCGAAAGGCCTCGAGTACCAGGCCGCCATCGAGCATGACGGTCCCAGCCATGTCCATGCACGCAAGCCGGATTTTCATCTCGCCCCGGCCCGGTCCAGGCGCTTCTGGTTGTCCATTGCGGCCGATGGTAGCGGGCCCAACTTGTAACTCCAACGGGCAGCGCCAATTATCTAGGCGGGAAGCCCAACCATCGAGGTGCCGAGCCCGAATATGAGGAACGAGTTCATTGCAGCGTAACGTCCTGTTCATCACGGTCGACCAATGGCGCGGCGACAGCCTCTCGTGCATGGGCCATCCCGTCGTCGAGACGCCCAACATCGACGTACTGGCCGCCGGGGGAGTGCTCTTCGCCAATCACTGGGCGAACGCGGCGCCATGCGGCCCGAGCAGGGCCTGCCTATACACCGGGATGTACATGCAGAACCACCGCTCGGTGATGAACGGCACCCCCCTCGACGCCCGGTTCACCAACGTGGCGCTCGAGGCCAGGCGTGCGGGCTACGACCCCGTGCTGTTCGGCTACACGGACACCAGCGTCGACCCGAGGACGGTGCCGGCCGGGGACCCTCGGACCTTCACCTACGAGGGCGTCCTGCCTGGTTTCACCCCGATCGTCAACGATCCCTGGGAGACCGGAGGCCTCGAATGGGGGAAATGGCTCGCTGATCACGGCATCGACGTCCCGTCGCAACCCAGCTCTCTTTACGAGCCGGACGCCTCTTATCCAGGTGCAGATGAGCATGCCTCGACGTGGGCGCCGACCAGGTTCCCTGCGGAGCTATCCGAGACGGCGTTCATGACCGAAAAGGCCACCGAGTGGCTCGCCCGGCACGGCGGCGAGCCCTTCTTCATGCACATCTCTTACTTTCGGCCCCATCCTCCCCGGCGCAACCCTGCCGGCTACCACGACCTTTACTCCGAGGAACAGGTAGGGCCGTTCACTGGTTTTGCCACGCCGGAGGAAGAAGCGGGTTTCCACCCGGCCAACGCCGCGCTCCTGGCGCTCCCCCTGACCGCGGCGCCACACGACGAGCGTGAACGGCGGCAGTTGCGCGCCACGTACTACGGCGCGCAGAAAGAGGTCGATGACCAATTGGGCCGCTTGTTCGGCTTTCTGGAGGCCGAGGGGCTCGCCTCCAACACCTTGGTCGTCCTGACCAGCGACCACGGTGAGATGGGTGGCGACCATTGGCTGCTCGAAAAGTGCGGTTACTGGGACGAGAGCTTCCACATCCCTCTAGTGGTCAGGGACCCCGTTGCCGAAGCAGACGCAACCCGCGGGCTGGTGGTCAGGCAGCCAACGGAATCGGTCGACGTCTCGGCGACCATCCTTGACTGGCTCGGCCTGGAGGTGCCCCGCCAGGTAGACGGGTGGCCGCTCACGCCATATCTGCGCACGGGTGTGGCACCGGAGCATTGGAGGGCGGCGGCCCATTGGGAATGGGATTTCCGCCATGCGCAGTTTCGTGTGGCGGAACAGTACTTCGGCATCCCGAGCGAGCACTGCTCCCTGGCCGTCTTGCGCAACGCGGACGCAAAGTACGTCCAGTTTGCGGCCGACCCCGCCATCCTGCCGTCCCTGCTGTTCGACCTGCAAGCAGACCCCGGCCACACGCGCAACCTCGCCGTGCCGCCGAGCGCTCGAAGCCACGCCGGCACGGGCTCCGGCTCCGGCTCCGGCTCCGGCGAGGATGGCTTCGAGCTGGCGATGGCGCAGGATATGTTGAGGTGGCGCATGCGAAACCTGGAACGTACCCTCACCAACTGTTACCTGGCACCAGGCGTTGGCCCGGTCTGGGCGCGGGACGATTGGCGATGACCGGGACCGGCGCCCACCAGAATTGGGACGAGCAGGAGGTGCGGCACGCGCTCGCCACCATGGAGGGGTTTTTTGACGGTGATGAGCCGGTGGACGAGCTGAGCCACGCCCTCCAGTCCGCTACGCACGCCATTTCGGCGGGGGCTGGGCCGGAACTCATGGTGGCGGCTTTCCTCCACGATGTGGGCCGTTCACCCGCCGTGGCCCCCCTGTTCCCTGAGATGCCGCACGAACTCGCCGGCGCCGAGTGGCTCGAGCCGCGCACATCGGCCAAGGTGGCCTGGTTGGTCAGGGCCACGTGCCGGCCAAGGTCTTCCTGGTCGAATCCGACCCCGAGTACCTCGCCAGGCTGTCGCCCGAGAGCGTGCTCAGCCTGCGCCGCCAGCAGGGACCGGCCGAAGCCGACCACGCCCTCGACCGCTGGGCGGCTCACCCGTGGTGGCCCGAAGCGCTCGACCTGCGGCGATGGGACGACGCCGCCAAGGTTCCCGGCGCCGCGACGGCGAGCCTGGACGAGATTTTCACGTTGCTGGAACACTTTTCGACAGTGAACTGACCTCACGTTCCGCCCGCCCGAGCAGAGCCGCCACGCACTTCGCCGCACCGGTCCAGCAGGATCTCACCACGCACCGTGGCAAATTGAGCACATTACGGGCACCACCGTCCCAGTTCACTCATTGTTCATGAAAATGTCACCTGAAATCCACCAAACTGCCATGCCGATTTTGAGATCCACTTGTAGCGTCCCGCATTGCACTCACAGCAGGCGATCTCGCCTGCTCGCAAATAAAGAGGAGATGTATGCGCAGACTGTCACGACACACCCCGCGTATGCCGATGGCGGCCGTTGCGGCGCTGACGATGGTCGGCTCCGGCGTCACCTGGGCAGGCACGACCGACTCGGCGAGCGCCACTTCGAGTGACGCCTGCTGGGCGACCGCCGTCACCGCTAGCGCCTGCGGCGGGATGAGCGCCCTCATCGCCGCGGCCAAGGCCGAGGGCCACCTCACCGTCACCACCGACCCGGAGACCTGGGCCAACTACGGCACCATCATCAGCGGGTTTCGAGAAGCAAGTATGGCATCAAGATCCTCGACACGAACCCGAACGGCACGAGCGCCGACGAGATCAACGAGATCAACCTGACAAGGGCAAGCGCGACGAGCCCGATGTCCTCGACATCGGCGTCGCCTTCGCTCAGTAGGCCGTGACCGGCGAGCCCGGGCTGTTCAAGGGGCCGATCCTCGCCAGGTACAAGACGAGCGAGTGGAACGAGCTCCCCGCCACGTGGAAGAACTCCCAGGGCTACTGGGCATACGACTACGCTGGCGTCGTCACGATCGGCTACAACGCCAACGTCATCAAGACCCCGGTGACGACGTGGTCGGACCTGTTGAACCCCGCGTTCAAAGAACGCCGTCGGCCTCGACAACAGCCCGACTTCGTCGGGCGCCGGCTTCGGCGCAGTGATGGCCGCCGCTGTCGACAACGGCGGCTCGGTGATCAACGTCCAGCCCGGCATCAACTTCTTCCACAAGCTGAAGGAAGCCGGTAACTTCAACCCGATCGAGGCCGGCGGCGCCGGTGACGGGCCGATGGCTGACAAGGCGGTGCTCGCCACGATCGACTGGACCTACAACCAGCTGTCGTGGACAGCAGGAGCTGGCGAAGTCGCCCGGCATCGACTGGAAGATCGTCGTCCCAGCGGGCAAGCCGTACGCGTCGTACTACGCGATGGCGATCAGCGCTTACGCACCGCACCCTGCGGCAGCGCGGCTGTGGCTGGAGTACCTCTACGCGGTCCAAGGGCCAGAACATGTGGGCGGAGGGCGGCGCTGTCCCCTCTACCTGGCACGGCGATGGTGAAGGCCGGCACGGCGACCACGGCCGCCAAGGCTGCGCTGCCGACGCTTCAGCCAGGCCCCGGCAATCGCAACGCCGGCCGAGGTGACTGCTGCCGACGTGGCGCTAATCAAAAAGGAATGGGCGTCTGCAGTCGGCTGAGCCCGACCGATCTGCCCTGAGTGGACGAGGGCAGGGCCGAAGCCAAGCGCTTGGGCCCTGCGCCCGTCGTCGTCAGCGGCGCCGGCGCTGTCTGTTATCGCGGTCGGCATCGCGCCGTTCTTCGTCTTCCTGGCTCTCTTTCTCGGTCGTTCCCGCCGGCTCGGTGATGGTCGAGGCGTTCCGACGACAACAACGGCGACCTGTCGTTGTCCAACATCTCGGAGATCTTCGACTCGAGCCAGCCGTACCTGCACGACTACGTCACGAGCCTCGAGCTGGCTGGGATCTCCGCCGCCCTCGCCGGGGTGATCGGCCTGGTCGGTACCATCGCCCTCGTCGGCTCGCCGAACCGGGTGCTGCGCCAGCTCGTCGTCGACGCGCCTGCGGCGTGCTCGCCAACACCGGCGGCGTGCCGCTCGCGTTCGCCTTCATCGCCTCGATCGGCAACAGCGGCGTCGTGACCGAGCCTGCTGACCCACCTCGGGTTCAATCCCTACGACCACGGCTTCTCGCTCTACTCCTGCGCCGGGCTCGTCGTCGTCTACTTGTATTTCTTGCTGCCGCTCACCATCCTGTTGCATGCTTCCGCCGGTCGAGGCGCTGCGGAGCGAGTGGCGAGAGGCTGCGTCGACGCTCGGCGCCGACTCGCGTACCTACTGGCGAAGGTCGGGCTACCGGTCCTCGCGCCGCCCTTTATCGCCACCTTGATGGTGCTGTTCATGGACGCCTTCGCCGCTTACGCCACCGCCGAGGTGCTGACGACCGGCGTCGTCCCGCTCGTGCCGCTGGCGATCGGCCAGCTGCTCACGGCAACGTCGTCGCCAAGAGGTCCACCTCGGCGACGCGCTCGGCTTCGGGATGGTCGTCGTTGTGTTCGTCGCCGGCGCGCTCTACGTCGTCGTGCAGCGCCGCACGTCGAGGTGGCTGCGGTGATGACCGGAACCGGACCTTCCGCTACGTCACCCTCTACGCTGCTCGGGCTGTACGTCATCATCCCGATGTACGCGTCGGTCCAGTTCAGCCTGGAGGGCGGCTACCACGGCAAGCTCTCCTTCGACGCCTACACCCAGGGTCTGCCCAGGCCGGGCTGGGGCGCGAGCATCGTCACCTCGCTCGAAGTGTCGTTCGGCGCGGTCGCGGCAACGCTGGTGCTGCTCGTCCCGACGATCATCTATGTCCACCTGCGCCTGCCGCGGCTTACGCTCGGTGCTCGAGGCGGTGTCGCTGCTGCCGCTCGGCGTCCCGGCGGTCGTGATCGTCGTCGGGGTCCTCGGCGTCTACTACAGCCTGCCAAGCTGGATCATCGGATCGCCGCTGATCCTCGCCCTCCTGTACGTGACATGGCGCTTGCCCTACTCCTACCGGGCGATCGACGCCGGGCGTGCGCTCGATCGACCTGCATACACTCGTCGAGGCAGGCCGCTCGATGGGTGCAGGGTGGAGAACGTTGTTCTCCCGGGTGCTGTTCCCTAACATGCGCTCCGGGATCCTCGCCGCCGCCTTCCTCACCTTGGCTCTGTCGCTCGGCGAGTACGCCATCGCCAGTCTGATACTGCCCAGCACCCCGACGTTCCCGGTGTTCCTCGCCAGCGTGGTCACAACGAGCCCGTACACGCAGTTGCCCTGTCGGTGATCGCGCTGATCGTAACCTGGGGCCTGCTCGTCGTAATCTCGCTCATCGGGTCCGGCCGCCGTGGTTCGGCCGAGGCCGGCGACGCGGCCGACGAGGGACTTCTATCCGCCGTCGCAGCGTCGCAGCCGACCGAGTTAGTGGCATGATCACCCAGGAGGAACAATGACCGCGATGATCTCCTCGGCCGGGCCCGTTCAGCGCAGCGGGAAAAACTTGAGCCTGGAGATCGTCGACGCTCGGCGGAGCTTTGACAAGGTCCAAGCCCTCGACGGCCTCTCGATCGCGCTCGCTCCCGGCGAGTTCGTGGCGCTGCTCGGGCCGTCGGGCTGCGGCAAGACGACGGCGCTGAGGGCGGTCGCCGGGCTCGAGCAGCTCGACTCGGGTGCCGTGCTCGTCGGCGGCTCCGACGTCACGCACTTGCCGCCGCACCGTCGCCAGCTCGGGATGGTCTTCCAGGCCTACAGCCTCTTCCCGAACATGAACGCTCTGGACAACGTCGCTTTCGGGCTCGAAGTGCGCAAGGTCCCCGTGGCCAAGCGCCGCGCCCGTGCCGGGGAGCTACTCGAGCTGGTCGGGCTTGCGGGCATGGGGCGGCGCTTCCCGCACGAGCTGTCCGGGGGGCAGCAGCAGCGGGTCGCGCTGGCAAGGGCGTTATGCGCCGAGCCGGACCTGTTGCTCCTCGACGAGCCGCTCTCGGCGCTCGACGCCAAGGTGCGCGGCCAGCTTCGCGACGAGATCCGCCGCATACAGATCGAGCTCGGCATCACAACGCTGTTCGTGACCCACGACCAGGAAGAGGCTCTTTCGATGTCTGACCGGGTCGGCGTGATGCGCAACGGGCGGCTGGAGCAGCTAGCAGCGCCGGCCGAGGTGTACTCGCGGCCGGCTACCGACTTCGTCGCCCAGTTCGTCGGCTCGGTGAGCCGGCTGCCCGGCGAGGTTGTGGCGACCGGCAGGGTGGACCTGATGGGCTCGGTCTTGGCTGTGCCGCCTGGTGCCGGGGCGGAACTGCCGGTCGGCACGGCCGTCTACGTCCTCGTCCGCCCCGAAAGCGTCCGCCTGCGGCCATCAGCCACCGGGTCGGCGGTGATCGCCAGGTCTTCGTTCTTGGGTGCGACGGTCCGGGTGGTCGCCACCCTGCCTGACGGGGTGGAGGTCAGCTCAACCCTGCCGGCCGGCGAGGGATCCTCGCTACCTCCGGGCTCCCGAGCTGACGTCGAACTGCTCAACGACGTCCTGTTCGTCGTACCGCGGGCTGCCATGGCTCCGCGACCCGGCGCGCTCGTCGGCTCCAGCGTGAACCAGCCCTCGGTCCGCGAGGACGAAGCTTGACGCCGTCCGCTCCCAGCGGCTCGACCGTGGTCGTGGTGGGGGGCGGCGTAATCGGCACCATGCACGCTCTGCTGGCACTCGACCGGGGCTGCAGCGTGATCCACATCGAACGGGAGCTTGCCGCCCGAGGGGCGAGCGTGCGCAACTTCGGTCTGGTCTGGGTGGGTGGACGAGCCAGGGGAGCTGAGCTCGCACTTGCCGTCCGAGCGCGCGAGCTTTGGGAGGAGATCGCCGGCCGGCTCGCGGGCGTCCATTTCCGGCCCGTCGGGTCACTCACCGCCGCAGTGAGCGAGGCCGAGCTGGCTGTGATGAAAGAGGCTTCTTTGGCGGACGACGCCGCGGAGCGCCAATGGGAGCTTCTCGACGGACCAGGGGCCCGCGACGCGAACCCGGAGCTTTCCGACGAGGTGATCGGGCCCTTTACTGCGGCGCCGACGCCATCGTCGAGCCACGCACGGCCGTCAGTTCCATTCGTGAGCATCTGTTGCGGCGGCGGGGCTACGACTGGTTGCCGGGCCGCTCCGTGGTCGAGCTGTCCGATGGGGCGGTGCGCGACGACGATGGCGCCTGGCACCGCGGCGATAAGGTCTTCATTTGCACAGGTGCGACGCATTCGGGCTTGATCGCTCAATATGTCGAAAAACCGCGGGCCCGGCGGGTGCGCCTGCAAATGCTCCAAACCGCCCCGTACTCGGGCCACCTGACTACGGCGCTCGCAGACGGTGACTCAATGCGCTATTACCCGGCGTTCGACCTCCCAGGTCGGTCCGGTCTAGAGCCTCAGGAGCCGATTGCCGCTGCCGCACGGGCACAATTGCTCCTCGTGCAGCGCGTCGACGGGAGCCTCACGATAGGGGACACCCACGATTACAACGAGCCCTTCGCCTTTGATGTCGAAGACGATATTTACGATTACCTACTCGCGACCGCTGGCTCTTTGTTGCGTGACGAATTGCCCCCGGTCGAGCGGAGGTGGGCAGGTGTGTACTCCGAAGTTCTCGATAAACAGCGGCATTTGTACTGGCGTGAGGAGCTGCTCCCCCGAGTTGAGGTCGTGAGCGGGCCGGGCGGGCGTGGTATGACCTGTTCGCCGGCGATAGCGGAGGAATCGATCCGGGCACTTGCCTAGGCCGTAATCTCGGTTGCGTGCATGACAAGACCATTGTCTCGGAGTTGTTCGACCCGGCTGCCTGGGCCCCTGTAGATGGGTTCGCGCTTGAGGACGTCACCTACCACCGCGCCTTGGCGCAGGGCACGGTGCGGATCGCGATCGACCGCCCCGAGGTGCGCAACGCCTTCCGCCCCCGGACCGTCGACGAGCTCTACCTGGCGCTCGACCACGCCCGGCAGTCCCCCGATGTCGGCTGCGTCCTCCTGACCGGCAATGGTCCGTCGCCCAAAGACGGCGGCTGGGCGTTCAGTTCGGGCGGCGACCAGCGTGTAAGGGGAAAGGGCGGGTATGAGTACGAACCTGCGGGGGCGGGCGCGCCCGTGCCTTCTGAGCTAACGGGGGTTTCTGATCGGGCGCGGCTCGGCCGCCTCCACATACTCCAGGTCCAACAGCTCATCCGGTTCATGCCGAAGGTAGTGATCGCCGTCGTACCCGGGTGGGCGGCCGGGGGCGGCCACAGCCTCCATGTTGTCTGCGACCTCTCGCTCGCAAGCGCCGAACACGCCCGTTTTCGCCAGACCGACGCCGACGTGGCGAGCTTCGACGGTGGCTTCGGTTCGGCATATCTGGCCCGCCAAGTCGGCCAGAAGCGTGCCCGTGAGGTCTTTTTCCTGGGCCGGACCTACGACGCCGAGGAGGCGCACCGAATGGGGATGGTCAATGCTGTCGTGCCACACGCTTCTCTCGAAGTCGTTGCCCTCGAATGGGCAGCAGCCATAAACGCCAAGAGCCCTACCTCGGTGAGGATGCTCAAATATGCCTTCAACCTTGCCGATGATGGCCTTGTCGGCCAGCAATTGTTCGCGGGTGAGGCAACGCGGCTGGCGTACATGACCGAGGAGGCAGCGGAGGGGCGGGAGGCCTTCCTCGAGCGCCGGCCCCCGGACTGGTCGCCGTTCCCCTGGTATTACTGAGCTTTCTAGCTTTCTAAGCCGGCTTCTCCAACTCGCGTTTCGCTGCCCCGGCCTTGCTCTCGGCCTCGCGCTTTGCTGCCCCGGCCTTGCTCTCGGCCTCGCGCTTTGCTGCCCCGGCCTTGCTCTCGGCCTCGAGCTTCTCCCCGGCGGCGTCGGTCTCCGCCTCACACTTTGCCGCCTCGGGTTGGAGTACCCGGTGCACGATCTCTCTTAGGCCATTGGCTAAGAAGTCGTCGTCAGCGTCGGAGAAGAGGCCGCTGGTGATGAACGGCGTGATGAACGAAACGGCAAACGCGGCCGCCATCCGGAGCCGGTCTTCCGGCCTCAGGGAGGGCTCGGAGAAGATCCTCATTGCTTGCTCCTCGAGCTCCTGGTGCGCCCCTTCGTGCCCTTCGGAGTGGGCACCGGCCATCGCCGCCTGGTTGATGCGGTGCATCTCGAAGAGCTTCTGGTTGCCTTTCAGCGTGTTTATGCACGCGTCGAGGAACTTCTCCCACATTTCCACGCTCACCGGTCCGTCACCTAGGAGGCTGATGGGCTCGTCGATGATGTTGTGCATCCGCAGGTGCAGCGCCATGAGCATGTCGGCCTTGCTAGGGAAGTGGTAATACAGCGCTGCCTTGGTGAAGCCCATCCGCTCAGCGATCTCTCGGAGCGAAGCTTTGTCGTAGCCCTCCTCGATGAAAATATCGAGGGCCACATCCAGTATCCGATCCCGCGTGCTCCGCTCGTCGCCAGTTGCTCGGCCATCGCCTCCGGAGGTCCCGGCGCTTCCGGTCCCGGTGGCTCCGGCCCGCCAGCCCCCCCAGGTCCCTCCAGCGGTCCCGGCCCCGCCACCAGGCCCAGCACCCGGCCCCAGCCATCCCGGCCCCAGCCATCCCGGCCCCAGCTGTCCCGGCCCCAGCTGTCCCGGCCCCAGCCATCCCGGCCCCAGTCCGGCCCCGTCCCGGCCCTCGCAACCCCCGTGCCATGGCGCGCTGGGCTCGCGCCAGTTCCCGCAGCTCCCGTGCCTGTTCCCGCGCGACTTCTCGTTGCGCGCGAGCTAGCTCTCGCAGTTCTCGAGCCCGCTCCCGACCGATTTCCCGCATCTCTCGTCCCCGGTCACGCAGTTCTTGCCCACGGTCGCGAAGCTCTTGCTCCGTCTGGAGCGCGCCCTGTACCGTGTCCGGCCCAGCTTGCCCGACGTTTTGCTGGCCCAGCCCGCCACTGCCGGTCACTTGCACAGCGCCGCCCGAGGCGGCTTCCGACCCGCCCATGCCCCCCGAAACTCCCTGCTCAGCCATGCCGCGCAAGGCCTCCTGGCCGGTCGCGCCGCCCGAGGCTCGCTCCTCTGGCCGTTCCTGTCGTTCGCTCATTAATGAATAGTTTACTTGACGGCCGGCAAGTTAGGTTGGTATGGTTACTTACCGTGCGGCAAGTAAGACGACAGAGAAAGGTAATGCGTGGCTGAGACCCTGATGATCGAAGCCGAGGGCCTGACTAAATCCTACGGCACCGTCCAGGCGCTGTCCGGGTTGGACCTGTCGGTAGCCAAGGGCAGCATTCTCGCGGTCCTGGGCCCGAACGGTGCTGGCAAGACGACCGCCGTGCGAATCCTGACGACGCGTACGGTCCCGGACGCTGGCCATGCACGCGTGGCCGGTCACGACGTTCGCAGCGAAGCCGCCCAGGTCCGCAAGTGCATCGGCGTAACCGCCCAAGACGTGACCCTCGATGGGCTGCTCACAGGTTTCCAGAACCTCGTGATGATCGGGCAGCTGTCGGGCATGAGACGCAGTGCTGCCGGGCTGCGGGCGAAGGAGCTGCTCGAGCAGTTCAACCTCACAGATGCCGGTGGCCGGCTTGCAAAGGGCTACTCAGGTGGCATGCGCCGGCGCCTCGACCTTGCTGGCAGCCTGGTCGGCCGCCCGCCCGTACTGTTCCTCGACGAACCGACCACCGGCCTGGACCCCACCAGCCGGGCCGAGGTCTGGGAGATAGTTAGAGGCCTCAGCACCCAGGGTGTCACGATCCTGCTCACGACCCAGTACCTCGACGAGGCCGACCAGCTTGCGGGAAGCGTTGTCGTGGTCGACCATGGGCGGGCTATCGCCGAAGGTACCCCGGCCGAGCTCAAGCGCTCCGTTGGTGGCGCGCGCCTCGAGATCACGCTGACCGCGGGCCATCGCAACGACGGCATTGCCGCTGCGCTCGCCCCCTTCGTTGACGGGCCGCCTCGTGTAACCGACGGAGGGCGGCATGTCTCAGCCCCGGTAAGCATCCGCAGTGGCCTGGCGACCATGGTCGTTCGGGCGCTCGACGAGGCCGGGCTGTCCGTCGACGACGTGGAGGTCCACCAGCCCTCCCTCGATGACGTGTTTTTCGCCCTCACCGGTCGCCCGGCCGAGAGCGATGCCTCTGAAACCGAGCCCGACGATCTAGAGGAGGTGGCAGTATGACGGCGGTCGAGCTCACAGTGCAGGACATCGCGGCGCCGGATAGCGCAGTATCAGAGACGGGCTTTCTTGGCCTGGTGGCTTCACGCCTGCGGGACGTAGCCGTAATGACACGTCGCAACCTGGTCCACATTGCCCGGGAACCGATGCAGCTCTCTGACGTAACGGTGCAACCTGTTTTGTTCACCGTGTTGTTCGTGTACGTGTTCGGCTCTGGCATGGTTCTCCCCGGACATGGCAGCTACACCAACTTCGTGATTGCCGGCCTACTTTCTATGAACCTCGTTACTTCCTCTATGGGCACTGGTATTGGCCTCGCAACCGATATTTCGACTGGGATGATCGAACGTTTCCGGACTCTTCCCATGTGGCGTGCTTCGGTCCTCGTTGGCCGCACCGTCTCGGATCTGTTATCGGCGGCCGTGTGCTCGGTGATCGTCGCAGTCACGGGCCTGTTTGTGGGATGGCGCCCGGAAACCGGGATGCTATCGGTGCTGGCCGGCTTCGGGGTAGCGCTCTTTTTTGCCTATGCCCTGACTTGGCCGACCGCCTGCGCGGGCATCATTGCGAAGGCGCCAGAGTCGGCGATGTCCGTAGGTTTCATCATCATCTTTCCGTTGGCATTCATTTCCAATGCCTTGGTACCGACGCGCCACATGCCGAGCTGGTTGCGGGTAATAGCCGACTGGAACCCTGTGAGCTCAGTGACTTCCGCGGTCCGTGACCTCTGGGGTAACCCGAACCCTCTGCCCCCCAGCCCTTCGTGGCCCGTGGAGCACCCCCTCGCTGCTGCACTCCTCTGGTCGTCAGCGTTGATCGCGATAGCGGCCCCGCTCGCGGCTTACCTCTTCCGCCGGCGCACCACCGACTGACCTACGGAGCCTCAGGCTTTCTAGGCGACCCGCCCTGCTGGACGCACGACGCTAAGGCCTAGAAACAGCCGGCGGTGCGTTCAGTCAGGGCATCGCCGGAGCCGGCTCTTGGTGACCACGTCGAGCTTCCGGTGCCACGCGCTACTGCCACGCGCCTTTTGCGAGCGGCGAGGCGGAACATGGTCACAATGCCGGGCGCGTCGTACATGGCGAAGCACCGGATAGCGGTCGGGCCACCTCGCCGCGAACGTTCGGGTAGTGCTAAGAATCATCATCCGTCAACGTACGGCCAGAGGGAGGAAGCATGCCGAAATACCTGCTTGAAGTGAGCTACACGCTCGAGGGTCTGAAAGGTCTGAAGTACGAGGGTGGTTCGGCCCGCGTCGCTGCTGTCAAAGAGGCGACCGAGGCGGCGGGCGGGAAACTCGAGGCAATGTACTTTGCCTTTGGCGAGTATGACGTGTACGTCATCGTTGACTATCCCGACAACATGACTGCCGCCGGCGCTGCGCTCACTGTAAGCGCGAGCGGAGCGGCCAAGGTTCGCACGGTAGTGCTCGTCACCGCGACTGAGATCGACGACGCCGCGAAGGCCGCGTCGACGTACCGCCCGCCTGGGGGCTGACCGGCGGTGATAAGAGCGCCTGGGATCTTGGAGCCGTTGGAACGCTTGGCATGACGTGGGTGCCGCGGGTCATGTGGGGGGACGAAGTTTCGTTTACCTGTTCCTTCGACCAACGCCCAACCCTTCGTGGTCTTCAACCTGTGGTGGTAGCGGCAGAGCCGGTAGAGCAGCTCGAGCACCGTGACGTGCTCGAACACGCTCACACTGCAGGAGCTGATCCCCCTAAGGCTCGTGGGGCACTGAATTCCCGGTCCCGTACTCCTGTGCGTGCTCGCTAAGAGAACGTGGCGGGACCCGTGCCGGCGAAGTACGTCGTATTAAACAACGCGCTCCCGCACTTGCCGTTGTGTCGGGCGAGGATCCAGATGTCCGTTGCGGTCATAGTCAAGGTCTCGGATGTTCCCTTGTAGAGACCGCTGCCGTTCAAGAGCACTATCGAGCCCGTGAAGGGGCCTCCCGAGGAACAAGTTGCCTTGTCGATGGCGAACGACACCTTGCCCCAATCTGCTTCGTATTTCGTCAGGTTGACCTCGAAAGTGCCGTGTTGGAGCGTGACCTTGACGTAGGTCCCGTTCGGATCGGTCTTTCCGTTCTCGTCGATCGTTTGGACCTTGCCGTAGTCGCCGATTGCGCCCGTGAGGACAATGGTGCCGGTGCCGTTGGTTGCTTGCGCCCAGAACTGGACCGTGCCGCCGGCCACGGTGCCCGCGGACGCCGTTGAGGCTCCTCCAGCGAGAAATGCGACCGCCCGCTCGGGAATGTCAACTTCCGTGCGGCTCCAAGTGCTCAGGCTCCGCGTGCGCACGCTGCATAACGATGCCGACTCGGTCCTCTCCGCGTGGTCTGAGCGAGCATCATTTCTGTGCTCGCCCGGAGACGACTAGGGGAAGCCGGCATACCCGGGGCAACAAGACTCAAAATAAGCGATTGCGGACCGAGGGTTTCAGACTTCTCCGCCACGGTACAGAGGGGCAGAGGATGAGGGCTGCTCGACCAAGACGAGGTCCACGAAGGGGATTTCGTGACCCTCCAGCAGGTAACGGCCGTACTCTACGAACCCCCGTCTCTGAGCAAAGACCAGGCCATCGATGTTGGAGGCCAGCACCACTGACCGGATGCTCGCAGCCCCGAGCGCTCGGGCCTCTGACAGGACCGCACCAAGATAAGCAGAGCCGTACCCCCTGCGCCGGCAACCAGGCAGGACACGCACGATGACGGTGCCGGTACCCGCGGGGTCGGGCGGGCGGAGCGTGGCGTTGCCGACAAGGCGCCCGTCGTCGTAGGCCAGGGTGAGCCTGTAACGCGCTGCCCGTTGCCTAACCTCGTCGGCGCTCAGCGGCGCGGTCGGGATGATTTCGTTGTGGACGAGGCGCCACTGGTCCAGGGTCTGCTCATCAACGGGGATGATGCGAAGCGCCACGACTGTTTCTCCCCAATGTCGGTAACACCAGGATGGCACGACGCCGGCGCCGCCTGGAACTACCAGCACGGCGAGCCTGCTCCACGGCGGCCGCCGATGCCGTTAGGGAGGTCGTAGGTCGTGGGCGTCCCTTCGCCGAAACGACCTCCAATGTCAGGGGAGCCAGGATATTTGCGAACCGTGACACCGCTCGCACTGCGGCCCCTGATGTCACCCGGAGCGCCCTTGCTCGCGGCTTACCAGGAGGTATTTCACGGCTTCCACGCCGAGGTACGCGGTGACGACCGCAATCAGGACGGGGAAGATCTGCAAGGGCCCACGCGTGTCAGGAGCGCAGCCAACAACACCATCGCGAACGGCGCGGCCGCGAGCGACCCCAGTACCGCGGTGAGCAGGCAGCTAAACGAAAGTCCGAGCGGAACGCCAGGGATGGCCTGGTGGACGACGACCCCGGCGGTTCCTCCGATAAACAGCAGCGGGAAAATAGGCCCGCCCACGAACCCGCTGCCCTGGCTGACCGCGTAAGTGAGCATCTTGGCAATCAGGATCGCTACGAACAGGCCCAGGCCGAGAGTGCTTGCACCTTTCAGCACGGAAGTGAGCTGGGCACCGCCTGAGAACATCGTCAGCGGGAGTGCCACGCCGACCACGCCGAACATTATGCCGCCCAGTGTTGACTTCACGATGGCCGGGACTTTCAGCCGCCCGAACAGCCGCGACGCCAGCATCGTGAACCCAGCCGCCAGGGAAGCCACCACGGCGCCGAAAAGTCCGAGGGGTATGCCAGCCAGCAGTTGCCAGTCCTCGAACGTGTACCCCGGCACCCGGTAGGCGCCTAGGAACACGGCGCCGGCGATGGCGAAGTAGATCCCGAAGGAGACGCTCCCCGCAACGATATCCGTGGCCAGGGTCTTGCTGAACCGCTGTCCGCCCGGCCGGGCAACCTCCAGGATCAGCATCACGACGATTATCGGGCTAGAGAACAGCCCACCGAAGACGCCGGCGATGCCAGCCAACGTGTTCACATTGGAATCCTCTTTGCCAAGCCCTCGTCGTCGGGCCATCCAACTGCCGACGCCTGCGCCCATGGACGCCAGCACCTTCTCCGGACCGACGCTCGCGCCACCAATCAGTGACACTGCCGAGACGGCGATGGTCCCCGGCATCAGTCCCGGGTCGAAGTTCTCGGCCTGGAGGTCCTCGAACAAGCCGGGAACCTCGTCGGGCAGGCGGGTCAGCCGTCGCAACAGGCCAACCACGACGCCGCCGGCGGCGGTGACCGCCACCCACCACCAGTGCCCGCTAAACCAGCCCGGACCGGAACCGGTGCTCCACCGTACCCCGAACCTGATTATCCCTAAGGAGACCAGGCCGGCGAACGCGCCAAAGGTCCCAAGAGCTGCCGCGTAACCCATGAGGACCCAGAACTCCCGCTTCTGGGTGACCGGGGAGGCCGCGGTCGGCCTGGGCACGCCGCCCACAACGATGACGGTAGCAAAAGCGGACCTGCGACCTTGGCTGTGGCGGTGACGGATGCGTTCGTTCCTCACTTACGGCGAACTCCCAGCCAGTCGTAGTTCGTGGGCGTCCCCTCGCTGAAACGAACCCGAATGTCAGCGGAGCGAGGATATTTGCGAACCGTGACGTGACCAACCGTGCTCTTTCCGCCCGTGACGTTCGGTCGCGAGCGATCAACGTCCAGGCGTTGTCAGTCGTCAGGACAGGGGCGGTGCCATGAGCGGGCCGAGCACCTTCATCAACATGGACAAGCTCCTAGCCAACGGACCTGCCTGCCAAAGGCCAGCGCTGAGCCGGCGAGCGCTCTCCCTTTCCCGGAGGGAACGTACGGACGACCCTACGAGAGGGCTGTGACGAGAACCCGGGACTGACGCGCTGGCGGTATGCTTGCTGGCTGCCGGGTCAGGCCGGCGCCACGTCGGAGTGGCGGAATAGGTATACGCGCTAGCTTGAGGTGCTAGTGGGCGCAAGCCCGTGGGGGTTCAAGTCCCCCCTCCGACACCAGGCGTGAAGTGCTCTTATGGCCCTCAAGAGTGGCCGGCGAATAAGGGTCGCTGAGGCAATGCAACCAATCTGCAACCCTCGCGCGCTAGGATGGCGAGCCGTGCGCGGGAGCGTCATCAAGCGAGGCGGTAGCTACTCAGCAGTCCTCGACTTGGGTCGTGACGCTGCAACCGGCAAGCGCCGGCGAATGTGGCACTCGGGGTACCACACCCGCAAGGACGCCGAGAAGGCGAGGACCGCCCTGCTCGCAGATTTAGACCGCGGCGGCTATGTCGAACCGCAGTCGCTTACCTTTGGCGCCTACCTGACCGAGAGCTGGTTGCCAGCGGTCAAGGTCCGCCTGGACGAGAGCACCTGGTCCATGTACGAAACCAACATCCGGGCTCACATTACGCCAGAGCTGGGCGGACTGCGGCTTCAGCGGCTCAGCGCACCCGACCTCAACGTTTTTTACGCCCGCCTCCTCGCGAATGGGCGCAGGGACGGCAGGGGAGGGTTGAGCGAGCGTACGGTACGCATTCAGCACGTCATCATTCACGCTGCCCTCAAGGATGCCGTCGACTGGGACCTGGTCCCGCGCAACGTCGCTGACAAAGCTGACCCGCCGGCGGGACGAAGCAAGGAGAAAGCGATCTGGTCGCCCGAGCAGGTTGGGGCTTTCCTCAACCACTGTGCCGGTGACCGGCTCGCTGCGATGTGGCGGTTAGCTGCGACGACGGGTGCGCGTCGGGCCGAAATCGCTGCTCTGTTGTGGGCGGATGTCGACCTCGACCGTGACTTGGTGACCTTGTGGAGGGACCCCAAGACGAGAACCAGCAAGAGGACCATCTCCCTGGATGCTGGCACAGTGGCGGGGCTGAGGGCCCACAGGGCACGCCAGGCGACCGAGAGGCTGGCGGCCGGCCCGCTCTGGCAGGACAGCGGCGCGGTCTTCACGATGGAGGACGGTCGCCCTGTTGCTACCGATTACCTCACCCGTCTCTTCGGTCGAAAGGTCATCGAGGCTGGCCTGCCGGTCATTACTCTGCACGGTCTGAGACATGCCTACGCAACGATGCTGCTAAGGGCGGGCGAGCCAATTCGGGTTGTGAGCCAGCGCATTGGTCACGCGACGCCCAATATCACCTTGGCCGTGTACGCCCACGTGCTGCCTGGCGACGACTCCCGGGCGGCGGACCGGGGAGCTGCTTTACTCGACGGCGGATAGCCGCCCCCGGGTCCCAACAGGGAAAGCCGTTGACCTTTGGGGGAGAACGGCTGGAAGTGGGGTGCTTGGGGAAAAGACCTGGTCATGGTCCGGTCGTGGCCGGTCGTCTCCAGTTGCCTTGGTCAGGCAGAAATCTGAGAAGTATCAGTTCTTCTCATCTTGCTTCTGTACTGTCCGAGGTGTGAAGTACAGTGTGAAGTGATGGAAGCGAGAAGCATGTCTATGTTCACTACCACTCCAGTGGAGGAGGTGCATCTGGGCAGTGCACCCCTCGCCAAAGTGTTAATGCAGGTGCAATTCAGTCGGACTCCCGCTCTCATTACGGAGAGCGCCGATGACGCGATGGCAGATGCGCTGGGCCGGTACCCGGTTCGGCGGCGAACTGTCGTGAGCCCCCCCGTGCTCCTAATAAATGGCCAGCCAATGCCGTTCCAGGTACCGCAGGCCTCGTTGCCGGAGGTTCTGACGTTCTCTCAGCCAAACGGCACATGGACAGTCACCCTGACGGACACCGCTGTCGCACTTGAAACTAGTGCCTATACGACACGGGCTGACTTCTGCGATCGAGTGCTCGAACTGTTAGAAGCAGTGGCTTCCGTTGCCCTTCCGCCCGTTGTCGATCGCGTTGGGGTGCGTTACATAGATCGCCTCTGGGGAGAAGCGTTGGCTCGCGTGGGCGACTACGTGATACCGGAGTTGAGCGTCCTCCACGGGAGAATTGACTCTGGTCTGACGCTTGAGCGCAGCGTTAGCGAATCATTAATTCACATTTCACCCCTCGACCGTTTGCTGGTGAGGTCTGGGTTCCTACCGGCCGGTAGCGGCTTCGATCCTGCCCTTCCACAGATTCAGGAGCCGTCGTGGGTGCTTGACATGGATGTCTTCACGCTCGAAAAAGGCCTTCCGTTCGACCCAGACATTCTCTTGGGTCGGGTGCGATCCTACGCAGAGACGGCTTATGCCTTCTTCAGGTTTGCCACCACTGACGCCTTCCAGGCCGACCACCTCCGCGAGGAGCAGACGCCGACAGTGAGGGATGCGCGGTGAGCATTAGCGGGGGCTCGATGCAGTTGATGGAAACGCCTCTGATCAACACCGTACCGGGGACCGCGATACCAGGGGCCTCGGTGGCGCCCTTGACGCGGTTCTTTGCTGCGGGCGTGATGACGGGGGCAGTGCTGTTCGGGACCCTGGCAACACCGACGGTGCTTCTCGACGGCGCGTCCCACGTCCTGTCTATAACAGGGACCTCCTCGATTCCCGGTTGGGGTGGGACGGGCGCCCTTCGCAATCAATCAGCTGCTGGGTTGCTCGAGGGTGTAAGGAGTCGCTCTCAGCTGTCCTGGGGGCAGATTGCTAACACCCTTGGAGTTTCTCGTCGCACTGTTCATAACTGGCTCTTGGGGGCAGCGATCGCTCCCGGCAACCTGCAGCGGCTGCTTGACTTTTCTGCCTTAGTGGGCAGGATGGACCGAGGTGATCCTGGAGACGTTCGGATCGCTCTGATGCAGCCCGGTCTGCATGGACGTACCCCACTCGACGAGTTTGCGCTTACCTCAAGACCAGCTCGGCGAGTGCCGCTCTCAACCCTTTCAGCGGCTGACCTGCTGGAGCCGGTCCAGGCTAGCGAGGTTTCAGTGACAACCCAGAGCGACAGGCGCAGTTCTCTTCGGGTTGTCCCAATCAGGCGGTCGAACGGTTCGTGACGGACTCGGCGGACGCGGCTTATTGCGCTGGAGCGGGCCAGCGTCGTTGCCTCCCTCATCCAAGGCGAGGTCCTGGCCGTTGTCGACGCTTGCTGTTGCATCGGAGATGCCGCGGCCCCGCTCTGTGACGAAGCGGTAGCTCAGGTCGCCGAAAGCGGCGTGAGTAACGGACTTATCGTTGTTCCGCACGCTGTCGATGAAGTGGTCCTCGTAACGCAAACGTGTGACCTGCAGGAGACGACGTCTGAGGAGCCACATTGCTTGGTTGCGCCGGTCTTGAAGGTGAGTACAGATCTCGCATGGCAGGTGACTCGGGGTCACCGACCAAGATTTGTCGGCCTGCCTTGGCGGGACGACCAAAGCATCGGCGATCTGTCACTGATCACCGTTGTAGACAGAAGTCTCCTGGTTGGGGCCACTAGCCTGGGAAAACCGCGGACCTCGCGGGAACGTCTCCACTTTGTCGATATGGCCGCTCGATACCTCACCCGGCCAGCTATCGCGAACCATATCAATGAGGTTCTCGCTCCTTCTGTCCAGCGAATTGGCGACCGGTACGACCGGCAATCGGCAGAGGGCCGCTGTTTGGAGAAGGTAGCCCAGCTTCGCCTCGAGGCGAACCCAGATTTCGATTCTGCTCAGCCCGCTCTGACGGTCCTTGTCCTGATCGAGGAGGAGGAGTTGCCGTCACTCCCCGCCGGGGCCGAGTTGGACGAAGAGAGAATCGATCGATTAATCCAACAGCGCCTTGACGCGGCCTGTCGAGCGGCTCTCGACGCTTCTGATCCCGTCGCCAAGCGGGAGGCTTGGATTGCACTCGCTGAGCTGTGGTTCAGGCCGTCCGTTGAGCTCGCAGACCAAACCGGTGCCATCGGCGAGCTCAACGTCGAGGTCATGAATGGCGAGGAACTATCGTACGGGCGTAGCCGGAATGCACCAATTCTCGACTTGGGTCACCTATCAACGCGCCCGCCGAGGACTGAGCGTCCGCCGAGACCAGCGGCTTGATGATCGTCTCTCAGCGTCGATGCCAGGGTCCCTCGGTCCCGGCCGCACACATCCGGCGCTAGCGATCCCAGCCGCCTGCCGAAGCCACCCAGGCTGTTACAAGAGCGCCCCCCGGTCTCGTCGGATGCCGGACCCCACGTTCCGCGCTCGCCACTCCCGACTTAATTTTGGGGACACACTGGCACCAGTTCGGTGCGGCCAGCGTCCCCGTCCCGTCGGGGGTGCTCCCTAGCCCGACATTGTGCGCCGGTGCCATACCGGCGTCAAGATCGTTCGTCCTCGCTACGCTGCGGGCGCTCCGTCTTGACCCCGTCCCGTCGCCGGCATTCTTGGGCCGTCAGGTGAGCACCCCGGCCTTCTGGTCGCTGTTAGTACGTGCGCGAATTTCCTAACACCGAGTTACTCAACGACACCAAAGGCAACACGCTGGAATTGTCAAGGTTCGTGTCAAGGTACCTGGCAAGGTGGCTAGGGGTATCAGACCTCTTGGTCTCGTGGCTGGGACCAGTCTCCCTCGGCCTGGTGAAGCCGCGGTGCAGCCGACTGACCCGCCGAGACGGAAACGATCTTGATGTTATTCGGCGGGATCGAGATTCTCGATCGACAGGTAGCCACGGATCGTCCCCGTCAGGCGAAGTTCAGCTCCGTCGCCAGTCGCAGCGCCTGGCCCAAGCGACCCGCCGCTAGACCGGGGTCCCCCCCGTCCCAAGCTGAGATTGCCGAGCGCAATACGTCCTCAAGCTCTACCGGGAGGCGCATTTGGGGGGGTTTGAGCAACTCGCGGGCGACGACGACGGATCCCCTCCCAGCGCCCGTCGGCGAGGCGGACGGCGACGAGGGGCCACAGGCAGATCCAGCAGAACGGGTAGCGCACCATTGTGGGCCGCCATTGCTCAAGAGCTTGCTCACCAAGGCGCTCAGCCTCAGCAAATCGCCCTCCTTCCAGGCCACCCACGACAGCAACGCCATTGCCATCCCAGAGGTTGGGAAGGCCTGAGCCCGGACGAGGTCCACGCTCTGGACCGCCCTCTCTTTCACGCCGGCAACATCGCTCTGGCGCAAACGACCCCAGGCCAGGAAGATGAGGCAGAACAGTTCCAAGGACTTGTCGCCAGCTCGTCGCGCTGCGGCAAGGGCGCCTTCGAGCTCGCCCTCCGCCTGGGTGAGGTCCCCATGGAGCAGGAGAACGAAGCCGAGGGTCTGCCAGTGAAAGTTCTCCGGGTTGTCGCCGGTAGTCAGAAACAGCGCCCTCGCTGAGCGGACGTCGGCAACGATGCCCTCGTCGACGATGAACCTGTTGGACCGCCAGCGTTGGCCGGCTATGTGAATGCCGAAGTCAGCTTTCTGTCGCGGTCCGGCGCGGGCCTCGACCAAGGGCCGAACCCGGGCCAGGACGGCAGCCTGCAGCCCGGTTTCGGCGCGCCAGTAATGGAGGTTGCTCCGGCTCAGCTGGACGTCCAACCAGGCTTCGACCCAATCGTCAGCGTCCTTGTCCGAGCAGCTCTCGAGCACCTTTTCAGCGGCATCGAGCGCAACCAGGGCCTCTTCGTCGCGACAGTCTTCGATCTCGAGCTGGCCCAGCCATCGATATGACCTTGCCGCCAGTAAGGGGGCACCACCAGGAACCAACTTCGCGGCTTCCTGAAGGGCGCCACGCCCCTCGCCGTAGCGCCCAAGGCGCCAAAAAAGTGCCCCCAACTTGAGCCAGAGCTCTACGGCCTGCGTCGACAGCTCGCCCTCTGCCCCGAGCAGTTCGAGCGCCAGGCGGTAGGAAGCGACGGCTTCGTCGTTGGCGAAGGCTGACGCGGCGCGGTCGCCAGCAACCTCTAGGTAGTGTACCGCCGGCTCGACCTCGCCGGCCATAGCGTAATGGTGGCCAAGCAGGGCGGCCACCTCTTCCAGCCGTCCGTGCGAGGTCGCTTCTAGGCCCCAGGCAGCCCGGGCGTGAAGGTCGCGTCGCGGCTGCCTCAGGAGGCCCTTGTAGATGGCCTCTCGGATGAGGCTGTGGCGGAACCGGTAAGCGGGCTCAGGGAACCGTCGTAGTTCGATGAGGAGGCCTGACGAGCACAGCTCGGCAACGGCCGCCGCTTGGCCGTCGTTGAGGTCTGTGACGCTTGCCAGGCTGCTAAGAGAAAAATCCTGCCCGAGCACCGAAGCGGCGACGATGACTTTTTGTGACTCTGGGCCGAGGCGGTCGACTCGGGCTCGGACCAAGCGCTCAAGGGCTTCGGGGACTTGTCCCGGGGCTCCCAGGTCGAGCCGCCATCCCCCGTCCTCGCCTTTTGCTAGTCGCGCGTCTCCAATAAAGACGCCAGCCGCTCTTCGAGGAAAAGGGGGTTCCCTCCGACGCCCTCCGTCACGGCCTCGACGATCTCGTCTGGCGTCCCATGGCCCAGAACGGCCCGGGCGAGGTCCCGTTGGGCCTCGACCGCCAGGGGGGCGAGCGTTAGCCTGCACCGTTCCGGCACGGCGTTGCCGAGGAGCGCGGCCTCAAGAGCCGAAGTCCCTGGATCGGGCTCGGGCCGTCTCGTCAGGACGAGTAGCAATGGGCCGTCCTCGGCGAGCGATGAGATTGCCTCAGTCAGCCGTAACGACGTCGGGTCCGCCCAGTGAAGGTCCTCTAGAACGAGCACCGTCGGGCCGGCTGCCATAAGGCCCGAAAAGAGCTTGCGGACTGCCGCGAAGCAGGCCTGCTGAAGCTGTTCTGGTCCGAGGCGGGATAGGGCCAGTCCTCCCCTAACAGGCCGAAGGCCCATCACCTGTGCCAACAGGTTGACCTGGTCGTCGTCCAGCCTCCCGGCAAAGGTTGCCTTTACGGCTCGTGCCAGGGCGGCTCGCGTAACCTCTTCGCTTTCCTCGGGGGCGACGCCCAGCCAGGCGCACAGTAACTGGTGGTAGAGACCATAAGGCCTGGTGGACGCATAAGAGGCAGCCCTGCCCTCGAGCCAGAGCGGCAGCCGTCCCGATGCCGCCGCTACCCAGGCCGTGAACAGCTTGCGGCACTCGTCCACCAGACGTGTTTTGCCAAGCCCGGGCTCGCCCACCAAGACCACCACCCCTCCGTTACCCGCCGTTGCTTTCCGGAGAGCTTCACGGAGCGCCGATACCTCTGGGGCACGGCCAACCAGAGGTGCGGAACCAGCGAGACGGCGCCGGCCCGCCTGGGCGCGCGGCCGTGCCTTGGGCCGCTCGAGGCAAGTGGCCAGGACGGGATGGGAACCCTCTGACGTAAAGACCTCTTCGGTCTCGCCCCACTCGAAGAGACCCGCGGTGGCCCGCCGGGTTGCCGGCCCGACAAGGACTGAAGCTGGTCTGGCGGCCGTCTGGAGCGCCGCCGCGATGCGCACCACCTCCCCCATGGCACCGTAGTGGGTGCCGGAGCCGCCCCCTAGCTGGCCGACTATCGCCTCACCTGTTTCGACTCCCACCCGCAAATGCAGGCCCTCCCCCTGGCTGCCGGTGGCGTTGACGCATCGGAACGCAGCCCTCAACGCCCTCTCGGGATCGTCTTCATGGGCCTCGGGGGCGCCAAATAGCCCCACCAGGCCAGTACCAGAAACGGCGCTGACTGTACCGCCGAGCGCCTCCACCTGGGTCACAACCGCCGCCAAGGCACCACCCACAAGCTCGCGAATTTCCTCGGGGTCGATCCCCTCACCGGCACTGACCGGTCCCGCGAGCTGGGCGAAGAGGACGCTAACGAGACGGCGCTCTTCTCCCGGGGCGGCGCGCTGACGGGAGGTTCCCGGGGACATCTCGGGGGAGCTGGTCTCGAGGACCTCGCCCACCGCAGGAGAAACTGGCAGGCCGAGTTCCTCCAGGGCTGCGCAGCAGCGCCGGTACGTGGAGGTGGCCATGGCGTGGCGCCCGCTGGCCCAATAAGCCCGCACCAGCACAGTCGCTGCCTCTTCCGAGGTGGGGTCGGTCCGGAAACATGTTTCCCAGGCCTCGACGACGTCTGCGTGCGTTGAACGTCCGTAGCCTCTGGCGCGGTCCCTGGCGAGGGCTAGGCGGGCATCCTGACGGAGGACCTCCAGGGCCTCCCGCGGACCGACTGCCCAGTCGGCATGAGGTTCGTCCTCCAGGAGCGTCCCTTGCTGGCTCAGGGCGAGCGCGAGGCGCTCGTCTCGCGCGAGGCCTGGCTGCGTTAGCACGCGGCGCGGAGGGCCTCCCTGTGGACCGACAAGTCGAGCTCCAGTCCAAGTCCATCGTGCGCCCAGATGCGGCTGCGGTCCGCTCGCAACAACTGAGCGGCGTCGCCGCCCAGGGCTGACAACGCCACTTTCGCCATCGACAGCGCCTTCCGTAGGGCGTTGGTCGCCGCCCCGGCCTCCAGTTGCGGGAACAACACTTCGCAGGCCACCTGGCGCTCGATGCGCCAGCCCGGGCTCACCAGCACAAGTTCGCACAGGCGCCGGGCGCTCGGCCTGGCCCATGGTCCGGCGGCCACCCCGCCCGAGGTCACTGAGAAAGGGCCAGAAGCGTCGCTTTTGCGCGCCCCGCCTCGCCCGCCGGTGTCGGCCACCGTGCTAGCGGGCACGTGCTACCTCGGCGCAGGCCAGTGAGCGATGACCGAGCCACTCGAGCTCAGCTCGACGAGGAACCCCTTTGTTCACGGCCATCTTTCTCCGGGCCCCGAGTACCTACCTCACGCCTACCTGCTCGAGTGGGAGGCGGTCTTGTTTGTGATCTTCCACACGCCATCGACGCGGATCAGCGTGTGGAAGTCGAGCCAGTCGTCCCCAAAGGCGATGGCGACACCGGCGGCGTCCCCCATCTGGGCGACCGAGAGGATCCGAAGCTGGATAGGGTCGCGTTCGTCGACGCCTGCCGCCCATTCCTGGAACACTTTCTCGCCGAGCGGGGTCTTGTGCAGGACCCCGTCCTGGTCCGTAAAAAACATCCACGCGTCCTCGTGGAAGGCCTCCTCGAACTTCTTGACCTCCCCCTCATTGAACCCGTCAATATAGAGCTGAACAGCCCTGACGATCTTGTCGTACTCGATGTTGGTCATGGTCACAGTTCGCTCCTTTGGTGCTCGTCGCCGCGCTTCGTATTATCTCACCGACGAGGGGCGGGGGCCGCTGGGAGCGGCGACCCCTACGTCACGCTGAACTGCCCAGGTCCCGGGCACGCCTGTCTTGCTAGCGATGTAATAGTTGTTGACCTGGTCGAGCGGGGACCGTTTCACATCGAGCGAAGCGAAACCGGCCTCGTCGAGCATCTGGCGAGCCTTCTGCTCGCCCCACATGGCGCCCAGGGCCATCCCGCCGCTTTGCCCTGAGACGCATAGGCAATGCATGCAGGAGGCGGTGTACAGCGCGGGGCCCACGGGATGTCCAGGTTTTCGGCGAGCGTGCTCGAGGCACCGACCTCGACGCACAGGTAGGTGCCGCCGGGGCGCAGCGCAGCGGCAATGGCCCTCAGAACTAGGTCCGGCCGCGCCTGGTCGTGGACCGCATCGAAGGTGGTGATGAAATCGAACCGCTCAGGTTGGTCCAACGCGGCTGCATCTCTCCGTTCGAACGCGACATTGGCGAGTTGCTTTCGCTCGGCCTCGGCGCGTCCGGCCGCCAGCCCGGTCTCGGAGAGGTCCCAGCCTATGAACCGGCTGGCCGGGAACGCGCCGGCCATGAGGTTGATGGCGTGGCCCGCGCCGCAGCCGACGTCGGCCACATCGATGCCCGATTGGAGGCGATGGGTCAGACCAGGGACCAGCGCCAGCGTCACGTCGAGCAGGTTGGCTTCGAGGCTGGCCCAACCAATTTCAGCGCAGATCTCCTGGAACCTCGGGTACTCGGAATCCGCCACGCCGCCGCCACGGCGGAAGCACTCGACGACCCTGTCCTCCACGGCCGCAAACATGCCCAACAACTGGAACGCCACCGCCGAGTTGAGACGCCCGCCGGCCCGGGTCAGGAAGGCGGCGCGCTCCGCGGGCAAGGCGAAGGTCATGGCGACCGGGTCGAGCTCGACGATCCGCCCGGTTGCCATGGCGGCGAGCCATTCGCGCACGTAGCGCTCGTCCAGGCAGGCGTTGTCTGCGATCTCGACGCTCGTGGCGGGGGGGAGCGAAGCCATGGTGTCGAAGAGCCCGGTCCGGTGCCCGACGCTGACCATCAATGCCAATGACCCGCTGTTCGACAGGTCCACGAGCCGGTCGGCGAAGCTTTGCTGTCGTGCTGCGGCGCCGTCACCCACGGCCGGATCCAATTGGTCGAGCTCCGTGCCGGCGCGCCTTTTCGGGAAGCGAGCGGGTCAATTGAACTGGATAAAGCCGGTGTGGCGACAAGTTCTTCATCTCCGTTCCCCTCCGGTCCGGTTGGCGTGTTTGCCTGGTAAATAGTTTGGAGCACCCCCGTTCCCCAAACGTTCCCGTTTCCGGGGCAGGAGGTCCCGAAGACTGCGGGAAGAGCCATCACAGCGCGGGAACGTTTTGGGAATGCTGAAGTTCTACGTTGCGTCGCACGGCACCGCCCTTCCCCGGGCGGCCCTTTGCGAAAGGAAGGAAAATGGCCCCCTCACACTCAAACCACGGCAGCGCCGCTCCGAGACCGAGCAGAGCGCCAAGTGCTCGCCTCCGTGCCATGAGCCGGCCCGTGCTCAGGAGGAGCACAGTGGCCGGGACGTTTTGCGCGCTCGTCGGCTTGGCGGGCTCCATGCTCGTCGCACCCACCGAAGCCTCCGCCACTGGCATGGGCCCGTTCGCGCCCGGGAGCGTCGTCGTGACCCAGGGTGGCACCATCTTCGGGGGCACCAATACCGGGACCGGCGTCGAGCTCAATGGGGAAGTGGACGTGTACCCGCCGGACAGCAACGGCGACGTGACCCCAAAGGCCAGCTTCACCCAAGGCAGTTACGGCCCCACGACCATGGTTTTCGACTCATCCGGCGACTTGTGGGTGGCCAACGAAAATACTAGCGACCTCTTCGAGTTCACCAAGGCTCAGCTGGCCCAACCCGACCCTGTGCCGGCAGTGACCATCTTCGCGGAGTCCGGGGCGCTCGCCAACCCCTTCGGTATGGCTTTCGACGACTCCGGCAACCTCTGGGTGGTCGGTAACAACTCGAGCAGGGTCTACGAGTACACCAAGAGCCAATTGGCCGTGTCCGGCGGGCCCACTCCCCATATAACCATTTCGGACTTCCCGAGCACTCCCATCTTCGGCGTCGCCTTTGACACCTCGGGAGACCTGTGGGTGTCGACTGTCAAGAGCGTGGTCGAGTTCTCCAAGGCCGAGCTGGCTAAGGCGAAACCGGCGCCGACGGTTACGGTCTCCTCGAGCGGCGGCGCCCAACTTGTCTTCGATTCTTCGGGGGACGTGTGGATGGTCACCGGAGGGGGACCTTACTGCTTCGGCACCCCCTGTACCAACAAGGTGGTGGAGCTCACCAAGGCGGAGCTCTCGGCATCGGGTTCCCCCGCGCCTGCCGTCACGATCGGCTCAACCAAGGCTGGTGCCGCCGGGTCCCTTTACGGCCCCTACTCGCTCGCATTCGACTCCTCCGGTGACTTGTGGGTTGAGAACTTCAACAACAACACCACAGTCGAGTTCGGCAGGAACCAGCTTTCCAAGTCGGGTTCGCCCACTCCTATGCGGACCATCGTTGGCCCAGATACCGGGATGAACTCCCCCTCCTATGTCGTCATAGCGCCGTGAGGAGGCTTTCACGGAACTGGGTCCTCGAGCGCGGCGACCGCGCCAAGGGGTGCGCTCCGAAGAACAGGTTTGAGTAATTGGAGGTCTTCTCCTTGAGGACGCCACGCGCAATGACGTTACGCCGTCGCTAGGCCGAGCTTATCCGCCGACTGAGCAGACCGATCCTTGAGCTTGGGGACGCACGTCCAGGTGCCCGAACGCTCGGAAGAGGACTGCTCAGCGGCGCGGGAGAGAGAGTTACGCCGCCTTCCGCGAAGCAGGAATGGGAGGTTGTGTTCGTTTCAGGCGACGCGGTTGCCGTATCGGGAGCTGTTTGGCCGCCGTGCTCCTGGCCTGACCACGGACTGCAGCCAACACTTGCGGAACGATTCCCTGCGCCGAGGCAAGCGCCAAACACCCGCCGCGAGAGGAGCTTGGACACCGGTTTTTCGGCGGCCGTCCGGCATGTTTCGCATGACTCGGGCATGGTGGGCTGGTTGTTTTCAAACTCGCGTGCTGTTACGCACCGAACCCGGTCTACTTCAGCCACGTGCGGTACATCACGCTCGAGGAGGACACCGAGGGGGTCAGTCACCCGTGCCAAGTGGCCGACATCGCTGTCGTGGTCGAGGTAACCATGCTGAGGCCGCTCAGTGCTCACCAGAAGCACCCCCAGAACTAACTGTTCAAGCCCCCCCCGACACGCTCTAGGTCCATGCCAGTCAGAGTCGATGTGACGAATCTCGGAAGGCTCACAAGGTCGCCGCAGCGCAAGCCCGCGTCTAGCCCAATGAGAAGGAATATCGCGAGATAGCCGGTCCACTGGCGGCGCAAGGTGGCCCGGAAGCGATACCAGGCAACAGTCAGCACGGCTCTGCTCCCGGGGATGCACCCATTTGCAGTCGCGTCTTCACTGACATCAAATCTGCATCGACCCGTCCGCCTCTCGTGTCACCGCGGACAGTTTTGTCGAAGCTCAACCAGGGGCCAAGGGGGGTAACATCCGGACCGACTTCGTGCCAACACGAGTGGACGCGCCTTGTCTAGCTGTCCGGCCTCCATCCGATGGTGCCGGCGAAACAACAAACGAAGAGCCCTAAGTTGCCAGTCGGTCCTGCGACACGGATCGCGCGCCCTCTTGTGCCCGACCGCGTGCGGGTCTCGGTGAATAAGCTCAGTTCTTGAGCATGGCCTGGGTCGAGACGATCGCTGTTACGGTCTTCCTACCGAGGCCTGAGACATCGGCGAGCTGGCGAATAGAGGCTCCTCCGCGATCCGCGACCCGGATCATGTCGTCGCGAATCAGCGACTCTTTGGCGGCTCGCTCGGCGCTGAGCCCGACAACCACGAGAGCCGCTCCAATCTCACCGTCTTGCGAGGCCCTGTATTTCTCCATGACGGCTGTTGCGTCGGATACTTGAGGTTCCGAATATTTCATTGTTCCTCCCTGAGGGCTTCAGCGAGTTTGTCGCGTATCCCCATCAACAGCGGGGCCCTGGGCGAGAGCTCGGACCGGGTCTCAGTGATGCTCAGGTCCGCGAGGACCATACCTAGGAGCTCTAACGCCTCGACCCGTTCAAACCCGAGACTGACCACTGGTCCTATTGTAGCCACTGATGGTCCCATTCGGACCATCAGTGGGCGACCCGCTCTGAAGGCGTTTACTTCGTGATCCGTCGCTTCCAGCAGTGAATCTGAGCTGTGACAGCCACTATCCAGAACAACAGAGCGTGGACCTAAGTTTCGAGTCCCCCCTCCGGCACAACAGATCTGGTACCGACTCGGAGCCCAGCTTCCCCCGAGAGTCACGAGGATCGGTGGGGCCTCCAGTACTTGGACCATCAGCTGGTCCGGATAGAAATAGGCCGAGCCCAGCAGGTCTTCGATGATCGTCCGTCGGTCGTCCGCCGTGGCCTCATCCCAGATTTTCTCCAGGTCGAAGGTCGCTAGGATCTCGGCGGCATCCTTAAAACGCTCCGCCAGCTCCTCCTTGTGCTTCTGGTCGGCCCGCCTGGCGGCGGCTCCGGACTCCCGGCTGGCGAGCTGCATACGCAGCCCTGGCTCCTCGGCCGCAAAGGTGTCGTCACTGACTTTGTCGGCGCAGTAGAGGCGAAGCAGCTTGTCGACCTTGGACCGCAGAGCGGGCATGGGAGAGGTCACCGACGGCCCCGCTGGCGCCTTCCCCCGTCAATGGGCGGTCAGCTCGTCCCTGATCGCCGCCAACGCCCTCCCTACCAGCTAAGCCGCTCCCGCGCAGGCGCGGGCTCAGTCCGCGGGGACTCTGTCGACCCGAGCCAGCGCCGCAGGTAAAATGGAGCGTACGCGGGGGTGGCCAAGGACGAACTCGTCCAAAGAACGCAGCCCTCGGCCCCGCAGCCGGCAGGCAAAGCTCGAGATCTGGTGCGCTTCGACCCGCCCGCAGGCTACAGGGTAGGTCCAGGACCCGATCTCAGCCTTGTAGCTCTCATCGCCCTTGCCTAAATCGATCAGCTCCACCCCGTGCGCACTGGCCGACTCGGCCATAAGGAGGAACAGCTGCAAGCCGGGCGAGTACTGGCTAAACGACACGTCGTAAGCCGGGAACCAGCCCGACAACCGGGTTTGGGTACGGATGCCGAAGTGAGCCGCGACCAGCCGGCCCCCGGTCGACAAGGTGGAGAGCACACCCTGGCAACCCGGCTCACGGAGGTCCTCCAACCTGCCAACCAGGTCGCGCACCCACTTGCGCGAGAAACGGTCGCAGCGACCCGTGCGCTCGTACTGTTCGGACTTCCATTGCATAAGGGTCGTCAACGCACCGTGGTCAGCAGAGGAGAAGATGAACTCGAGTTCCCCGTGCTCTCGCACTAATTTGCGACGCTTTTGCATGAGGGAGCGGTACAGGTGCCGATGGCGTCGGCCCCCGTCCTCCAAGTAGGCGTCATACCCTTGCCGCAAGTCCATCACGTGGCTCGGGAACTGGCCGCGGCTCCAGCGGGCGAGGCGGTCCATCCGGAAGACCAGGTTGTCAAATTGCAATATCCCGATCCCGCATGCGCGTAGTAACCACGAGGGGTCGACGTCAAAATCGGAGGTGCAAATAAGGGCTTGTGCGTCGCAAACCCCGTAACCGATGGAGCGACCTATACCAAGGTGACCGCGCTCGAACGGCAAAAATGCGACCGGACGGCCCCTGTCGTGTACGACACCGACATAAGCATGGATCGAACTACTGCCAACGGCCTGAGTGAACTCCGGCGCCAAGAACGCATTGTCCAGTTGCGGCGAAAGGCTCTGGAGGCGTCGCCACGCCGTCAGTTCGACGTCCGAGAGCTCCGATGGTCGCAAGACACGCACTGGCATTTCACTGAAACGATAACTCACACTTCAGCTCGGCTCAAAAGGAACGCAGGACCAGTAGTAGTCGTTTTTTGGTTTACCTATCATGTCTCGTGAGGGGCACCAAAATAAGTCCCACAAAATGGGCTGGGTGCACGTAGGCCGGGCTCGCCAGCGTCGAGGAAGCGATGCCTAACGCTGGAGCGCCAGCTGTGCCGCCCCGTCCCCTGTGGGAGCACTGCCGGTCGTGTCCCAACCAGGCCTGACAGTGGTCCACACGGTTGTGGCGGGTGGGATGGCCGGATGGCTGATCACGCTGATCGCTGTTGGAGCGGCGCGTTCCGGCACCCTTCACCCGGCAAGGGTTGCTCCGGAGCGAGCCGTCTTCAACTGAGGTGTAGCGACTGCGAATGACCCGACCACGCGCCGGCAGCCGAAGCCAACGGGTGCGCTAGCCAGGAACGAGGGCTCTGACCTCGTCTTCCACGGTGCCCATCTGGCCGGCCCCGTCGTTGACGTACTTCGCCCCGGCCGTTACCAACGACTTGTCCGCCTGCCGTAGGCCCTGGACGCAGTCGTCCCCTCCGGCTATATAAAAGCCCAGGGCGACTCCCCAATGGAATGCGATGGTGGCATCCGGTGGCAACGGTTCGGTCAGTGCCTTGGAAGCGACAGTCTCGAACATCTCGCACCCGATCACATATTGGCCTTTGGAGAAGTCGGTGCTCGCCTTGGCCACGCCGTTGACTACGGGGATGCCAGTGGCGCTGTACCAGAGGATGACGTTGGCGGCCGTGGGCGTCATAGCCGCTGACGCCGTCGCGGGGACCATCCCTACGGCCACCGCGACGATGCCGAGCGTTGCTGCGATTTGCCGGGCAAGCCGGCGATGCTGATCGAACATGGGTCCCATTCTTCCCTCATGCCAAACAGTCCGCACTCTTCATACCAGGCGCTGATAGCCCCCACGTTGCCCGCGCTTGGTTGACGGGCATGAACCCCCAGCTCGACGACGAGAGCCCCGCCGAGGCGATCCCAGAAGGACGACTGCGGGACGTGCTCGTCGCAGCCCAAGCGTTCATCCCCGGGGGTTGACGTGCCACCCGGCCCGGCAATCCTTCGCGGCCTAGGCGAGGGTGTCTGGCGAGTCGGCAGAGGCGAGGACCCTCTGGCGGTCCAACCGGTCGAGGGCGCCGCTCTCGCCGAACGCTCACCCAGGTCGTTCGGTTCGCGCCAGCGTCTCGGTCCAACCTGGTTCTCGCTTTGCCGAGGAATCCGAGGGGCCGTGGTTTAGCGATGTGAAGGACCGGGCACTTTCCCAAAGAGTGACCGACTGCTCCCCTGAACCTGAGATCGAAGTCGGCACGCAACCCGAACAAGTTCGGGGAGAGCTCGACACGTTGGCCGAGATCCGGTCCCGCGCCGGCTCTGACACCGCCATCCGCCGTTTCTACGATGAGAATCTGCCAGCGAGAGAGCGAAATACTGAGGGACGAGGCCGATGTTTTCAGGGGGTTGAGGCGAGTAGTCACACGTCCATAACTGAGGACTCAGGTACGGCTCAGGTTGTTGACAGCCCGGCTGACTCTGGTCACATAACTTTCGTGGGGCCAGAGTGCTCGAAATGTGAGGTGGGTGATCGTTGAGCGCACTGCGAGGCCCTTATCGAACAGCTCCCGCTCGAACCGAGCATCCTTACGCCGGTGGTCACCTCGTTTAGGCGAGCATCACAAGTCGGGCCCCGGCTACGACGTAGGCTCCGCGGGCTTTGCGTCGTCGGTGGCGGGCCCACTGGGAGCTCCACCATCACCGCTCTGGGCGACATTGTCTTGCGTCGGGACGAGGACAAGAAGTCGCTCCCCGGCGTGGAGCCGGGTGTGGTTCGACGCGACGACCCTCCCGCGTACCGTCAATGATGGCGACAACGACGGCGCCGTTGGGTAGAGGAACGTCACTCACTTGACCTCCTCGTTCCGCGGACACGTTCGAGATCCGAATCTCGACGAGGTCGTAACCCTCCAACGGATTGGGAGGAACATGGAGCTGCTCTGTAGCTTCGGGAGCGGCCCACTCGGCAGCGAGGGTGCCTTTCGCCGTCTCTATCCCCGATGCGGCAATGCGATCTGCCATCGCACGAAGAACGTCCGCATGCGTGACCCAGCCAACCACTCGCTTTGGGTCTGCGGACAGGACCGGTAGGCCGTTAGGACCGTAAAGCACGAGCTGGCGAAGCACCTGTTCGAGCGTCTCGTCATCGAACAGCGCCTGTGGGTGTTGGGCCCGCACGACCTCTCCGAAGTCGACAGTGGAAGGCGACGTGGCGTCACTGTCCTGGTGCGGTTTCTCCTCTCCCGGCAAAACGAGGTCGCCCGACCCGTTTGGGTTGACGAGTGGCTGCATAACATCGCCAACCGTGAGGACATGGAGCAGAGACGATGGCTTCGGCCGTTCAATGTCCGTGCCACGGCGCAAGAGCTTGGTGGTGTAAATGGTGCCATAGGTCATGCGTTTCGAGACGCCCGCCGCAATTCCAACGGCGAGCATGACCGGCAAAGTAAGCGTGAAGTTCCCAGTCATTTCCAGGACGCTGGCAATGGAGGTGAGAGGGGCCTGTGTGGCTCCGGCGAAGACGGCTCCCATGGCGATGACGCCGTAAATAGCGGGGGAGCCGACCGACGGGCCGAAGACGTTCCTTGCCATGATGCCCAATGCGGTCCCGGCGGCCGCTCCAATAAACAAGGAGGGAGCGAACACGCCTCCCGATCCGCCAATGCCGATGGTCAGGCTTGCGGCGAACATCTTGCCGATCACGAGGATGAGGAGGAACCAGAGCACGTACTCGCCAGTGACGGCTTTGTTCATGACCGGGTACCCGACGCCGTACATCTCCGGCAAGGCGAGCAGCACCGCACCGAGGACCACGCCGCCGACGACGGGACGCAGCCATTCGGGACGACCGTTCCACAGCGCATCGCATACGTCTTCTGTCTTGTAGAGCACCGTTTTGAACCCGACACCGATCACGGCCGCCATGAGCCCGACCACGGCGACCAGGAGGTAGTTAGCGTCGTGGCCGACCATGAGATTGTGTGGCATCTGGCTGAAAATTGGCCCACTTCCAAAGAATGCCTGTCCGATCACGTCCGCCGTCATTGCCGAAAGGATGATGGGCAACAATGCGTCGATCGAGATTTCTCGAAGGACCAGCTCGAAGCCGAAGAACACCCCGGTGATGGGGGCATTGAAAGTTGCAGATATGCCGCCTGCCGCACCGCAGGCGACAAGGATCCGTAACCGGGATTCTGAGATCCGGACGGCCTGGCCCACGCTCGAAGCGAGCGCCGACCCGATCTGAACGATCGGACCTTCTCGCCCCACCGAGCCGCCGACGCCGATGCACACAGCCGAGGCAAGCGCCTTGACCAACGTCACCTGCGGGCGGATACGACCACCGTTCTCCGAGACGGCAATCATTACTTCGGGGACGCCGTGGCCCCGTGCTTCCCGGGCAAAACGCTGGATCAGCGGCCCGTAGAGGAGACCGCCGAGCACGGGGATGAGGAGGAGGAACCAGATGCCGAGCCACGGGAGATGGGGGCTCCCGACCCTGCCCTGTTGACCGAACTGCTCGTGGCCCGTTGCTATCCAGGTAAAAGCGAATACCAGCCAGCGGAACCCGACGGCTCCGAAGCCTGCTCCGACTCCGATGACGAACGCCAGGGCAATCGTCCCGAACCGAGAGGTTCGGGCCCACGCTGCTGCGCCCTCGCAGGCCCGACGGGTAGCTCGCCATCGAGCAAGACGAGAGGTGTCCCGTTCGCCCGTGACAGCGTCGGTCATTGGTCCCACGATAGCGTACATGTACGCTATGGTGGAGTGAAGGGATTCTGAGGGAGCGAGAAATGGGACGCAGTCGCGCACCCAGGGGGACCATCTCACGGGAACAGGTGGTTACGGCTGCGACTGAGATCGTGAAGGCAGGTGGCTACGAGGACATGACGATCCGGAGCCTTGCCGCCGAACTTGGGGTCGCCCCGATGTCCCTCTACCGCCACGTGCGGGACAAGGACGACATCCTCGATGAGGTGGTGGACCGCGTTCTTGCTCGGGCCTGGCGACCTTCAGTGTCACGGGCCGATTGGAAGGAGTGGATCATCCAGGCAGCGGACAAACTCCGGCGGTTGCTCGTCCGCCAACCCGCCGCGCTCCACGTGTACCTTCGACATCCCGTGGTGTCGCCCTCGGCGATTGCCCGGATGGACGCCATGATGACCGTGCTCCGTGGGGCCCTAACCGATGAGGAGACAGCCCGGCGGGCCTACGCCTCGATCCACACCTACACCGTCGGCTTCGCTGCCCTCGAATCCTCACGGGCTGGATGGGAGCCTCCCGTCGACGAGCCCGATGCGCTTGCCGCTCAACTCGCCGCCTACACCACGCCCGAGCAATTCGTCGATGGCCTCCGCTTCCTTATCCTCGGCATACAGCAGGGTTGTCTGCCTACCGAACCGGCTGCTGCCCGCAGCTAGCCGTCAGCCCCAGCCTGCCGACTCCCAACCACGGCCTTATAAAGCCCTTCAGCCGGCTGCTTGAGAAGCACGTCCCGACCTTCGTACGCTGCTTGCCCAAGCTCTGACCAGCCACTATCCAGAATGACAGGGCGTGGACCTAAGGTTCGAGGCCCCCCGGCACGCTCTCAGTAAACGGACCGGCGGAGACCCAGCTGGGGCGGCCAGCGCCGCCGCTGGTGCGAGCAGCGCAGCCCACCGGGATGATTGTGTTCTGCGCCCGGGGGCGGGGCAGTTGTCCTGCAAGTGCACGGGTGGTTGCCGGGCCAAGAGGGTGGAGCCCTCGGAGGCTCGCGGCGTGATCGGCTAGCGTAGGACATGACCTACGTGCCTTCCCGGCGCTTAGGCCGCAGGAGGAATTCCCGTGAACACGGCTGACCTTTCTCACCATTGGCTCCCATTTACTGCTAACCGTGCCTTCGCCGCCGACCCCCGAGTGGTGGTGAGCGCCGAGGGTGTCCACTACTTGGACACGAAGGGACGACGGCTTCTGGACGGCATCTCCGGTTTGTTCTGCGTTCCGGCCGGCCACGGGCGCCCTGAGATCGCAGCGGCCGTGTCCGAGCAGCTTCGGCACCTCGACTTTGCCCCAACCTTCCAATTCGCCCACCCTGCGGGCTTCACGCTCGCGGAGAAACTTAGTGGCATCCTGCCTTCGGGTCTGGACCGGGTGTTCTTTGTCAATTCCGGTTCAGAGGCAGTTGAAACCGCCTTGAAGGGGGCGCTTGCCTACCACAGGGCTCGAGGAGATGCCGGCCGGACGCGCTTTGTCGGTCGCGAACGCGCCTATCACGGGGTCAATTTCGGCGGGTTGTCCGTTGGTGGGCTGGTCAAAAACCGCGAGATGTTCGGTCCGGGCCTGCCGGGAGTGAGCCACATGCGAGCGACTTGGTCTTCGGAGCAGGCTTTTGGCTGGGGCCAACCAAGCACCGGCGCTGAGCGTGCGGAAGACCTGCAGCGGGCGATCGACCTCTACGGCGGGACGAGTATCGCCGCTGTCATCGTCGAGCCCATAGCCGGGTCGTCCGGCGGCGTGATCGTGCCGCCCGAGGGCTACCTGGAAAGGCTCGCCGAAATCGCCGCGGCCAACGGCATCCTCTTGATCTTCGACGAGGTAATCACTGGCTTTGGGCGCACGGGCCACGCCTTTGCCTCTCAGGCGTTCGGTATCACCCCGGACATCATGACGATGGCCAAGGCGCTTACCAACGGGGCCGTCCCCATGGGTGCGGTTGCCTTTCGACGGGCCGTCTACGACACCGTGATAGAGGCGGGGTCACCCGAAGGGGTCGAGTTCCCCCACGGCTACACATGGTCTGCCCACCCCTTGGCCTGCGCCGCAGCCTTGACCACTTTGAAGATATACCAAGACGAAAACCTCTTCGACCGTGCCGCACGGCTGTCGGTAACACTCCAGGAGGCCGTATCGGGTTTGAAAGGTTCCGGGCCTATATCCGACATCCGAGGCTATGGGCTCCTCGCTGGGGTCGAACTGGAGCCCGACGGCCCTGTCGGCCACCGTGGGTTCCAAGCCCTCAAAGCCATGTTCGCAGGGGGCTTGATCGCTCGCCTGAGCGGCGACACCATCATCCTGGCCCCACCCTTCGTCGCCACGGAAGGCGAGATCGGGGAGATGGTCGAGATCGTGCGCACGGTCGTGGGCGCCCTCTGAGCCAAATACGCAGGACCCAAGCCGGCCCGGCGCATTAGGCAACTATGCCTTATGGCGGTTCCAGCGAAGGCGATACCAATTCCTCACCAGCGCGCAGGGAGTGGTTAGGCAAACTCGGTCCCGAGACGAGTTCTCTGCTCGACGAGGATGAGCGTTACTTTTTGCGCCAGTCCCTGTCCACGCCATGCCTGGACGTAGTGGAGCGGGCGGCCGGCTCGGTTCTTTTCGACGTTGATGGCCGCCAGATCCTCGACTTTCACGGCAACAGTGCGCACCAGGTCGGTTATGGCCACCCCAAGGTAGTCGAGGCGGTCAAGGCCGAGCTTGACCGGCTGCCATTTTCGCCGCGACGCTACACCAATACGACGGCAGTGGCCCTGGCCCGAAAGTTAGCGCAGCTGGCACCCGGGGACTTAGGCAAAGTGCTCCTGGCGCCGAGCGGGGCGGCGGCGGTGGGCATGTCCCTCAAATTGGCCCGGGTTGCCACCAAGCGCTACAAAACCGTTTCTATGTGGGGCTCTTTTCATGGCGCCAATCTGGACACGATCTCCTTGGGCGGTGAGGCCTTGTTCCGCCGTGACGCCGGGCCCCTTCTCGCTGGCAGCGAGCACGTTCCGCCCGTGGGCCTGGCCGAGCGCTTTTTCGGGACGGACGGGCTCGCTTATAAACGCCTGGCCGACTACATCGATTACGTCCTTGAGGTGCAAGGCGATGTGGCTGCGGTGGTCGCCGAGCCCGTGCGCTGGACAACCGTCGACGTGCCCCCGGTCGATTTTTGGGCCGCAGTGCGGAGCAGCTGCGACCGCCATGGGGTGTTGTTGGTCTTCGACGAGATCCCGAGCTGTCTAGGTCGCACCGGCTCTATGTTCGTGTGCGAGCAATTCGGGGTTACCCCCGACATCCTTGTGATCGGGAAGGGCCTGGGAGGCGGCGTCATGCCGCTGGCGGCCATCGTGGCCCGCTCTGACCTTGACCTGGCGCCGGAAGGTGCGCTCGGGCACTACACGCACGAAAAGAGCCCCCTGGGTGCTGCCGCGGCGTTAGCCACCCTGGACGTTATAGAGGAAGAGAACCTCGTGGCCAGGGCACGCCAACTTGGCAATGCGACCCTGGAGCGTCTTAGGGCGATTTCGGCCACCAGCCCCCTCCTGGGGGCAGTCCGCGGCCTGGGCATGTACTGGGGCGTCGAAGTTGGGCCTTGGGCGGGCCGGAGCTCGGCCGAAGTGGCCGACCACCTCCTTTATGCGTGCCTGGACCGGGGGCTCAGCTTCAAGGTGGGAGGGGGCAACGTGGTAACTCTCTGCCCACCCCTTACCATCACCGTTGAGGACCTGGACCGTGCGTTGGGGATACTGGGGTCAGCGGTCACGAGCACGGCCGAGCGATTGAGCGCCGGCCCGTAGTTGGTGCCGGAGCGGGGGAATATGGTTGGAGTCGTTTGACTCCTTGTCGACCTCATCAGGGAGATGCAGCCGTTCATGGCCCGGGCGGAACGAGTAGGGCGGGCTTAAAGATGGCCGACAGCCTGACGGCGAACGTCGTCATCATCGCCTTTGACCAAGCTCTGACCAGCCACTATCCAGAACGACCAGGCGCGGAGGAAGATCTCGAGCCCACCCTCCGATACCCGTTCTGAACAGCCAAAGCGGCGGGCCACGCGCCCTCGAATGTCTACTCGAGCGGCTCGAAGCGTGCTGTGAAGTGGCGCAGGCGAGGCGGCTCTTGCCGCGATCCGCATGCCGTGCAAGTTGGCTGCCCGCTCGGCGACAGCCTCGCAGACCTCGATTACATAGTCGATATGGCTTTGGGTATAAGTGCGGCGGGGGACCGCAAGGCGGACCAGCTCGAGAGCGGCGGGTCGTTCGCTCCCGTCCGTCTGTCGGCCAAACATGACCGAACCGATCTCGCAGCTACGGATCCCGCCTGCCTCGTAGAGCGCCACCGCTAGGGCTTGGCCTGGGTACTCCAACGGTGCGATGTGCGGCATAAGCGCCCCTGCGTCGATGTAGACGGCGTGACCGCCGATAGGGAGGACGACCGGGATGCCGCGGGTGTGCAACGCTTCACCGAGGTAAGCGGTCGACCGGGCCCTGTAGCGCAGGTAATCGTGCGAGACGGCTTCGGACAAGCCCTGAGCGATCGCCTCGAGGTCACGGCCTGCGAGCCCCCCGTATGTCGGGAAACCTTCGGTCAGCACAAGAGCGCTCCGGAACTCTTCGGCCAAGGCGTCGTCGTTGCACGCCAACCAGCCGCCTATGTTGCCAAAGGGGTCCTTCTTCGCGCTCATGGTCATGCCGTCGGCGAGCGACGCCATCTCTCGGACGATGTCGGCGACATCGCGGTCGCCTTGGCCGGGTTCACGTTCGTGGATGAACCAGGCGTTCTCCGCGAAACGGCATGCGTCCAGAAAAAGGGGAAGCCCATAGCGCTGGCAAAGTTCCCTTACTTGGCGGAGGTTCTCCAAGCTCACCGGCTGGCCACCACCCGAATTGTTCGTGACTGTCACCATGACGAGGGGTATATTTCCTACACCGGCACGCTTTATGAGGGACTCGAGAGCGGCGATGTCCATATTGCCCTTGAAAGGGTGGCGGTTAAGTGGGTCCTTCCCCTCGGCGATGACAAGATCTGTGGCAGTTGCACCGCTTGCTTCCACGTTCGCCCTCGTCGTGTCGAAGTGGGTGTTGTTCGGGATCACTTTGCCCGGCCCACCGACGACGCTAAAAAGGATGCGTTCGGCGGCCCTGCCTTGATGGGTCGGCACAACGTGACGGAACGGGAACAACGCCTTCACAGCTCGTTCGAAGATGTACCAGGAGGGCGAGCCCGCATACGACTCGTCCCCGTGTTGGATTGCGGCCCACTGGTCCCTGCTCATTGCCCCAGTGCCCGAGTCTGTGAGCAGGTCGATCAGGACATCTTGTGCAGGGAGCGCGAAAAGGTTGTACCCGGCAGCCACTATGGCCGCCTGGCGCTCCTCGGGCGTTGACATCCGCAGCGGCTCGACGGCATGGATGCGGAACGGCTCGATGATGGCGCGAAATTGGCGAGGCCAGTCCATGCGATGACTGTAGGTTGCGTCGACTGCGAGGCTGTAGCTACGAGGCCATGAATGACGCCTACGACATTCCTTTCTCGGTGGGTTCGGGGCCGGACAGGCGGTTCTTCACATCGCCCGACGGTGTCATCGGGGTGAGCGAGCGCTATCAGTGACTAAGGCCATCGCGGTGTCGACGATCCAATCCTCGACCTCGTCGAAGGCCCAGCCGTATTCCCCGCTGAGGGTGCGCCAGGTTGCCGGGAGCGACAAGAAGCTCAGGACATCGCCGGCGTGAGTGGGGGACACTGTCGCTTTGACCTGGCCAAGTGCCTCGATCCGGTCGACGGCCATGCCGCACGCCGCGCGATGGATGACCAATCCCTCCTCCCAGGCCTCGGCGGCGACAGGCTCGAACGGTGCCGCCGATTCGATCGCGTACATCAATTCCCCCGAGGTCTCCAGCAGCCGCCTGACCCCTGCAACCAAGCCAGAGATCACTTGACGAGGATCGTGGGCCAGCTCGAAAGCTGCACGCGTATCGTTTGGCACTCCGGCGACGACGGGGATCATCTTCCGCAACTCGCCGAGGATCGACGGCTTCGTCCCGACGCTCGCATAGACGGTCGGCACCGCCACGCGTGCCACGGCAGCGATGTCGGCCACGGTGGTCCCCGCATAGCCGCGCTCTATGAAGAGCGCCCGTGCCGCGTCGAGGATGGCCTGGCGAGTCGCCTCTGCCTGCTCCTGCCTGCGCTGGGAGTGGTACTTGGCCCTTGACACGAGCTCCACACTAGGGCAACAATATTCATTAGATAGTCCTTCTTGCGAACTGGAGGTGGCGATGGCACGCTTCTTAGTGGCGACCTACCCGAGCCCCGGGCACGTCAACCCGGCAGCCGCAGTCGTGCGGGAGCTCACGGGAGGGGGCCATGAGGTGCGCTGGTACACGGGATCTCGCTTTGCCGAGCTGGTCGCCGACACGGGTGCGCGCTTCTGCCCGATGGCTGAGAGCCTCGAGTGGGACTATAACGACCTCAACAGCTCCTTCCCCGGCCGTGCCGACTTGAAGGGGCTCAAGCAAAACCAGTTCGACCTGGCCGAGATCTTCGTGCGCCCCCTCCGTCACCACTTGCCCGCCCTCGCCGCATTGCTAAGAGAAGAACCTGCGGACGTGTTCGTCTCGCACACCATCTTCTTGGGCGGCGGGTGGCTCCACGAGATGGGTGGGCCGCCGAACGCATCCCTGGGCGACACTTGCCTCACCTACCCGAGCACCGACGTCGCCCCCTACGGGATGGGGCTAGGGCCACGAGGCGGGTGGACCGGCCACCTCCGCAACAGCGCTCTTCGTGCCGTCAGCCGGGGCACGTTTTTGCCTCCGGTTACAAAGGCCGCTCGAGAGGTCCGAGCCGAGCTGGGCCTTCCTCCCGCGCCGGTCCGGGACCTTGACTTCGGCCTCTCCACGTACCTGCACATCCAGCTCTGTCCGCGTGGCTTTGAGTACCCGCGTCCGGATCTCCCTCCCCAGGTCCACTTTGTCGGCGCCCCTTTGCCGGCGGTGCCAGTGGGGTTCGGGGACAACCAACCGAGCTGGTGGCCGAGGCTCTCCGAGGCAAAGCACGTGGTCCTCGTCACCCAGGGGACGATCGCGACCGACCCGAACGACCTTCTCGTTCCCTGCTTGAAAGGGCTCTCCGGCCGGGACCTCTTTGTGGTGGCGACTACCGGCGGTCCAGACCCGGCAGTCCTCGGGGACCCGCCCGCCAACGCCGTTATCGAGAAGTACGTGCCCTTCTCCGCTCTCCTGCCGCACGTCGACGTCATCGTCTCGAATGGCGGCTTCGGGGCGGTGCAATTAGCCATCGCCAACGGGGTCCCCATGGTGGTGGCAGGAACGAGTGAGGACAAGAAAGAGGTGACCGCCCATGTAGGCTGGTCGGGTGTCGGGGTCAACCTTCGCACCAGCCGTCCCTCACCTGAGGCCATCGCCGGCGCCGTGGCGCGCGTGTTGAACGAGCCGAGGTTCCGTGAGCGGGCCCGCGCCCTCCAGGCAGAAACCAGTGGCATGAGCCCGGCCGGAGCGGCAGCCGACCTTCTCGAAGGTCTTGCCGTCAAGGGTAGCGATTCGGTTCGCAGTCGCGGCGCCCTATGAGCCGTTAGCCAGTCGGTTGCTTACGCAACCCTGTCAGGAAGGCGCGAACCACAGCGGCTGAACTTTCGCAGAAGTGCCGTTGGATGGCAGTCGCGAATACACATCACGCGCTCCGAACCTCGAGGCAGCTCAAGGCCGCGGGCATCGTTTTACTGGCCGGGGGGGTCGACCAGTTGAAGATCGCTCCACGGTATGTCGCTCAGCGCCCCCCCCGGTCCAGCGCTCCCCATGGAAGCCGTCAGCGGGTCGGTGCCCGAGTAGCCGTCGGTCGCCCAGTCGGCCGGGTCTTCGCCTTCGAGGATAACTGTGCCGACATTTTCAGTGTTGCGGTCCATGATAATCATACCATAATTTTGCAAGGCATAGCAGGTCATAAACGCGAGGGGCGGAGAACCGTTAGTTTTGAGTGCATTGCAATTAGCGGCGCTAGACAGGCGGAAATAGTCACCCTCGGCCAATACGGTCCCGGGCCCGGTGCAATCAGGATAAGGATTGGTAGCCGGATAGCGGTCGCCAGTGCATAGCTGGTATGGGATTTCGAGGCTCAGGGCGTGGTCGATGCCACCACCGCTTGCCGAGGGATCGTTTTCAGCGTTGTAAACGTCCTGCTCGGTTATTGTCGTTGCTGCCACAGATAACCCTGATGCTGAGTCACCACACCCATTAGGGAAGTCGGGCGGGTTGACTGTGGTTGTCAATTGCCCACCATTGCCGATATCCCATACGTTCGCGTCTGGATTGGGCGAACCAGAGCTGTAGAACGGGTCGAGGATTTTATTAGGGTAAGTCGTGTTCCCGCTCCCACTTGTAGTACCACCCTCACCGAACTCCCAGAAGTCATACTCTTGCGGCGGGCTACTCGTCTGGAGCACGGCCACTTCATCATCCGTACTAGCCGAACTGTAGTACACGTCCGGCGGGATTGGTGCGTAGAAGAGTGAATTGTAATTACCAGCTGGTGGCGCCGCTGAATTGGAATCGTTGTCTGAAAAATAACTGCCGCACCAGTTCTGGCCATTGCTCGGTGTCCCTTCGGCCATCTGGACTTCGGGTTGGCTGGACGGCACCATGAAGATAGTCCGGTCCTGGTTTACCCAAGTAGAGATGCTCCCACTGCCAAGCAAAGTGCTTACGGCATTGGCTGAATTCGAGTCAATGGCCCACGAAGTTGCTAATTGGTTGGTCACATCATTGCCGAAATACGACGCTGGTGTGGTCAGTTCTCCGTTTGGCGTGGTCGAAGTTGTGGCCACCGTGGGGGCCGTGGTGGTCGTCGGTGCGACCGTGCTGCTGGTCGTGGGCGCAAGTGTGGTCGTCGTCGCACCAACGCCAGCTGCTGCGTCGTCAATGGGAGCAGCGGCAGCAGTAGGTGAGTTTGCGCTTACCGCACTGTCGTTTAGCGGCGGGGCTGAGGCCGGTTCGAACTCAGCAGCCATGTTTTCCCCCGTAATTTCGTTCGGCAAGAGGGTGCTAACGGTAGTAACACCAGCTCCCACGTAGTCAGCTGGTTCGTATTGGACAAGGCTGGCAGTCCCGTTGAAACCAAGGGAGAGGCCGAACGAGAAGGCGGCCGAAGGTTCAGCGCCAGCAAGGACGCAGGCCGCAACAGGTTCGCATGTTGTGGCGCCAGCAAGCGTCAACTTTGCAGCGAGGTCGTCTTCCGCCGCCGGATCGGTTTCGTTGAGTGGGTCGTCCTCGGCGTAGATGTATGGTGCACGCGTCAAAAAGGCAAGTGGGTCAACCGAGAGAAACGTTGCCGTGGCAGGGTCATAGTAGCGGTCCAGAAGATAGATGAGGCCGCTCTCGTCGTCTGTGTACTCACCCGCATACCCAAACGCGGAAATCTGCCCGTTCCACGTCGCCGTGCCAAAACTGTCGTAGGTCGCAGACCCAACTACTGACCCGGCCTGGTCCGTCAACACGCGGACACTGCCGAACTGGTCGTGAAGGAGCCATGTCGTTGTCGCCCCGGTGATCTGCTCGATCGGCGACTCACCTAGCCCGTAGACGTAGGTCGTCGTCCCGTCCTGGCTACTGTCTTCGAGCAGCAATGCGGGGTTAGTGGCCGTGTCCCAGGCAAAAGTGTGCGTAACCCCATTGACAGTTTTGACCATCCGCAGGCCGTCGCCGTTGTAGGCGTAGCTGGCGGCGCCAGATGGGCTCGCGGAGGCGGTGCTGGGACGTTGAACCACCACTACGCCGCTCATAACGAGCACAACAACCACTACCGGTGCTATGGCGCCGCGCCACTTCCGGCCGCGCCCCAGCCGGTAGAGGCCGAAGATCAAGAGGCCGCAGAACGGGAGCAACGGAACGAACGGGACCTCCGGGACAACTGTGGCTGGCGATCCCGGGCTTAGAGCGATCAATCTGTTGGCGGCGTCGTAGACGAATGTCGCCGGTATGCCGTCGGACGTGAACCCCGTCACCCGGTTGCCTTCTGCGTCGTAGCTGTAACCGGGGGAAGTCAGCTCGTCGTCGGCGTCGTATGTCTGAGTGGTACCGTCCTCGGTGGTGGTGAGGTTGCCCGCGCCGTCGTAGCTCAGGGTCGCAGCATTCACCTCGGTGAGACGATTTAGGGCGTCGTAACTGTAGGTGTCGGTCGCTGCACCGATGCCTGTCGTGTCGGCCTGAGTGATCAAGCCGCTGGCGTTGCGGGCGTAATCGTAGGTGGCGAAGGGGCCGCTGCTGTTGGTGTCGGTGATGCTCAATAAACGGTCGGCCGCGTCGTATGTGCTGGCCGCGGTGGTGCCATTGGCGTTGGCCTCGTCGAGCGCGTTGCCGTCGGCGTCGTAGGTGTAGGCCGTGGTATGGCCGAGCCAGTCGGTGACTGACACGAGACGTCCGGCCGCGTCGTAGACGTATGTGGCTTCATCCCCGCTCGGGTACCCGAGGGTGGTGAGGTGGCCGTCGAGGTCGTAAGCGTAGGTGATGGTCTGCCCGGCGCCGTCGGTTGACGTCGTGAGGCGATCGAGGCTGTCGTAGCTGTAGGTCGTCGCGCCGGTCCCGTCGTTCATCTCGGTCCGTTGCCCGAGGTCGTCGTACTGGTAACTGACCGTGGGAGTGGTCCCGTCGGAGTAGCTGACCCCGGTCAGCTCGTTGTCGGCGTCGTAGGTGCGGGTGGTGGTCACACCGCCGGGGTTGACCTCGGTCAACAGGTTGCCGTCGCCGTCGTACGCGTAGGTGGTGGTGCGGCCCAAGGGCCCGTGGAGGAGACCACTTCGTTCAGCGCGTTGTACGAGTAGGTCGTTGTGTTGCCATCTCCGTCGGTCTGGCCCGTGACGTTGCCGTCGGCGTCGTAGCTCGTCGTGAGCGTTGTGCCGTCGGGCTCCGTGGTGGCGGTCAGCTCGTTGTCGGCGTCGTAGGTATAGGTAGTGGTGTGCCCATTCGGGCCCGTGACCGAGGTCTGCTCCTGGTCGCCGTCATAGGTGTAGCTAGTCGTGCCCCCTACAGGGTCGGTGCTGGTTAGCAGGTCGCCGAGCGCGTCGTAGGTATAGGAGGTGGTGAACTTCGCAGGGTCACCGCCGGCGACGTTGCCGTCGGGGCTGACCATCGAGGTCTTCTCGCCGTCGGCGTCATAGCTGTAGGTCGTGATGTCGCCGTCCGGGTTGGTGCTCGAGACGAGGTCGCCGTCTGCGTCGTAGGCATAGGTCGTGACATCGCCATCAGAGTTTGTGCTAGCCGTCAGGTCACCTGGATCGGCGGGGTCGCCATAGGCGTATGCCGTCGTCTTGTACTGGCTCGTGCCCGTGAGTGGACGGCTTGTGCCCGTTAGGTTGCCGTTGGCATCGTAGGTATAGGTGGTCGTGACGCCTGAGGGGTCGGTTACCGAAGTCGCCTCGTCAAGGGCGTTATAGGCGTATGTGGCCGTGCGTCCTAATGGGTCTGTAGACGACTGCACATTGCCATCGGCGTCATAGGCGTAGCGCGACATGTCGCCGTTAGGGTCAGTGATTGAAAGCCGACCGAGGCTTACCGGGTCGTAGGTGTAGCTCCAAGTTGCAGCTGAAGAGGTGCCAGTGGCCTTCGTGAGCGACATCAGCAAACCGCCGACATAGTGCTGGGTTTCGACTATCCCTCGGGGGTCGGTGATCGTCGTGGTACCACCGGCCGTGGAAAAGTTGTCCCCGCTGTAGGCGAAGGTCGTCGTTCGTCCCATCGGGTCGGTCTGTGATGTCACGCGACCGTCGGCGTCGTAGGCGTTGCTGACAATTCCGCCATCGGGGTCGGTCATCGTGGCCATGAGGTGGCCGGGACCATAGGTGAAAGACCACGTCTCGCCGCCCGAGCTGGTGACGCTGACTAGGTCGCCGCCCGAGTCGTAGACGTATTGGGTGGTCCGTCCCAACGGGTCAACGACGCTCGACACGCGGCCGTTGCTCCCGAAGCTGAAGGTCAACTGGCGTCCAGCCGCGTCCGTTACTGTTGCCAGTTGGCCGGAAGCGTTGTACGAGAGCGTGGTCGCGTAACCTTTGAGGTCGCTGATGCCAACCAGTTGCCCGCCAGCCGAGAATGTGAAGGTCTCGGTTTGGTGACGGACGAAGGTCCATGTGCCATTGGCGTTTTGGGTTAGCGTCGAGTCCGCCCACGATGGTGCGCTGTAGCTGCCGCCACCGGTCGGGGTCGCTGTGACCCGTGACCCGTCCTCTGCTGTTAATGTCACCGAGCTGTCACCGTTGTCAGTGAGGTGCATGTCGTAGGTGGACGACCAGCCAAAGCCGAAGATGCCCTCAATTGACGCGTTGGCAGAGTTGTATGTGCGGGTCAAGCCGAGCCCGGGCCCCGGCCGGGAATGTCGGCGTCGGTAAACGAGTGCCAAAAGTCGCCACTGGCGCAGTCAGCAGGGTCACCCGTCTGGCTCGTGCTGCTCGTTCCGAAAAGTCCGCAGTCCCCCGCGCCTACCGCAGTGCAGGCGGCCAGCGGCCCGTTGTCGGTACCGGTCGCGAGCCCGTAGTCCGAGTCGCCGGGGTAAGTGGCGGTGGCCGTATAGGTGCCGGCGAGAAGGCCGAAGATAGAGCAGGAGTATGTGCCGACATTGGACGAGCCCGTCGGGCCCGTGGTCGAGCTGCACGGCACCGCCCCACCGCCGGGAGCGGTCACGGCCCAGGTGACAGCGCCGGTCGGGGTGTTTCCGCCGCTCGGGCCGGTGACGGCAGCGGTGAAGACCAGGGTGCCGCCGGTCGAAATGCTTTGGGAGTTGTCAGTCACCCACACCGTCGGTGTAGCCAGGTCCAACGGCACCACCTGGCCGCTGACGCTCGCTGACGCCGGGGCGGCGACAACAGCCGAGCTGATGAGCGCGCACGACACCGCCGCCAGGATGCTGCCGAGTACCCGGAGGGGAGCGAAAGGCAACCAGCGCGAGGGTCGTGTTGTCGGTACCTCCGGTCGGAGGATGGCTTCGTGAGGGCTGAATGCCTTGAACTTCATGGAATGGGTCAACCCCACGGCTCTGCTCCCTGCTTGTGGGCTCTCAGACAGCCGAGACAAGGGCGGCCCAAGGGCGGAAGTCAAGCAAACTCAGATGAAGTTCCGAGGCTCCCCAAGAGTCCGATTGGTGACACGAAGGTGAATTTTCACACCAGTACCGCAGTCACTCGGTACGGCTGGCAGCAAAGAGCCGAGCTCTGACCGGACACCATCCAGAACGACCGGGCGTGGGCCGAAGTTTCGGTTACCTAATCGGCCGGGTACCCGTCCGAGGTGCAATCTGCCCGGAGCCGCTGAAGATAGGCGTGAGCCTCCGGGATGTCGTTGGCGCTGATGGCGCCTTCCAGGCCAATCGTGTCGGACGAGACCTGGCCGCCCACGGCTAGGCCATCCTTGTCGACAAGCCGTTCAAGGATCCCGAACGGCCTTGGGTTGTCGACGTTCGCTTGGTCGGTGGCTCCCGCTAGGGCCGCGCAGAAGGCCCTCATCGCTCGCATCTGACTACTTGGTTCATTGTGCCTATAGAGGGAGTACCCGCCTATCGCGGCCACCACGACAACGACCACAACGAAAGCCTTGCGGAACGCGCGGTGGGGAGTGCGGTACGAGCCTGCTTCGCCTTGCACGCCCAAAGCGTAAATCCAGCAAAAGGTGCGACCGCCGCTGCGGCTCAGGTCGGGTACGACTTCGGGCTGGTCGGTTGTCGTGAGCGGCGCGCTACGGTTTTCTCGTGCGCTCACGCTGGAAGCTGAGCGACTAGTGCTCCCTCCGGCACGTGTGGCGTCCCGAGGCACACCGGTCTTGCACAGTCTCAGGTTGCCCACAGCTGCGCGACACTAGGAAGGTGACCAAGGCGACTACCGAGCGCGTGGCCGTCCTGGCCGTGGCGGCCTTTGGCTTTCTGGTGACAGCCTGCGGGGGCGGGCCGGCGCACAACGGGGTCGCCAGCAGAATGTCCGTTCCACACCGTGCACCGAGACCTATGCGATGATTTCATTCGGTTCGCAGAACCAGCGCCGCTGGAGTCCGGGCAGCAATACGCCCCGGAACAGCGGCCACGAGGTTGGCCAGCAACAGAGAACCGAATGCGATCAGGACTATCGGGACGACGGGGACAGCGGGGGAGGGGACCGCATTGATCTCTTGGGCAAACAGCTCCCACAGGACCCGACCGAGGGTAATGCCGACTGGGACGCCCACGATACTTCCGATAGCCACGGCCACGTTCGACTGCCAGGCAACGACGGCACTCAGCTGGGAGCGAGTAAAACCGAGGATTTTGAGTACCGCCAGATCCCGGCGTCGTCGACGTACGGAGGCAAAAAGCGTGAGGCCTAGAGCAGCGAGTGCTGCCGCTCCGAGAGACGCTCCCAAGATCGCCGGCGTGGTCCCCATCGACCGGTAATCCACGATCTCGGCCGGGCGGAGCACCGACTGGACAACCACGCCGAAGTTATAGCTGTTACTCAGGGGAGCAGTCATCTCCTCCAGCGAGCGCCGGGCCGCCACCGGGTTGACCCCCGGGCGCACGTCGACGAAATAGGCTTGCGGACCAGTCTCGGGGTCGTTGAACGGGTTGCGCTCTACAGGCGGGATGAGCGAGCTAGGTACCACGGCACCCGTGCCCATTTCAAGATGCAGCACGCCGCTGCCGCCAATCGCGGGCATCGTAGCTACGCCCACGATGCGAAGGAGGTGCGACTTGCCCGCTCCGCTGCTAACGGTGACCGTACCGCCGAGCCTTTTGTGCAACGACGCCAAGGTCAGTGGCCCCACGACTATCTCGTCAGATTGTTGGAGATCGTGGCCGCGCAGCAGTGGGGGCTGGACCCTGGCGCCCGGGTTCGTGCCGATCACCGGGATGTCCTGGCCGTCGACGATGAGATCGACAAAGTAGACGCCCGAGTATGCCGAAAGGTAGTCGTCGTGGGCCAGCAGCGTGGCTGACTGTCGCGCCGGGATGTCCCCGCCCCCGCCGCCGTCCCCACCCGAAAGGGCGTAGTTCCAGTTCCATCCGTAGAGGCGAGGAGTCGAAACGAGATGGTCCAAACTGGCACCGAAGGTGACGGTGGTAATCAGTACGATCACGGCCAACGCCGCGCCTAAGATCGCTGACCGCATTGGCACGGCGTCGAACTCGCTCCCCGGCTCGAGGGCAAATCGGAGGCCGATGGCCGCTGGAGCCGGCAGATCCACCGTTGCGCCGCTTCGCAGCAGGGCCGATGTCTTGGCCCCAAACCGCTGTCGGCGGGCCACCCGCTCGGGTGAATTGCGAATGGCGAGCCCTATGGCTGCAAGAGCAAGGCCGACGAAAATGACCCCGAACCCACCGCCGAGAACGGTCCAGTCGAAAGCGACCCCCGGGGTCGGGTAGAAGGGCCGTATCGGGCCGAGCGGACTGATCGGCGAAAGTGCAACCGCTACGCCAACAGCCAGAAGCGACCCGACGGCGAGGGCGCCAACAACGCCGATGAGGGCGTCGGTAGCAAGGGTCGTGGGGTCGGCACCTAGTGATCGCAGCACTTGCGATTCCTGCCTACGCCTGCGCAAATATCGCCCAATGACCTGCACTGCGATCAAGAGGGCCGCTAGGGCGGTGATCCCCCCAAAGACCCCGAGTGCGATCGAGAGCGGCTTGACCGCCCGCTCGACCTTCCCTTCGTCGTCTTCTCCCGTGGCATTGAAGCCGGGAGGTAGGCCGCCGGGCGTCGCCCTCGTGATGGCGTCTTCCAGCCCGGCAACCTGGTTCTGGTGCGCCACCTTGATCGCGGTCTCGGTGTAGTTAACGCAGCATTTGAGCAGCTCCTGTGTCAGCGCTGGCGTGAAATAGCCCAAAGATCCACCAGCATCGACGTCGTCGGTAACGATCTCCGTCACCGGCAGGCCTATGCCAGCAACCCGCATGTCGATCCGCCGATAGGGCTTCACTGCCGTTGTCCCGAACCCGGGCAAGTCGGTCTGGCGATTGGTGTAAAACCCCATCGGGACGATCTCACCCACGTGAAAGCCGTAGGCCGCTGCGGCAGTCGACGAGGTCATGAACTCGTCAACCCGGGCGGGATCCGCATCCCGTCCCGCACTGAGGGCGAGGCGGTCTATCGCGAAGAACTCGCCACCCACGCTCCCTTGGCTGGATCCTGCTTCGACTGGGAACAAACCCTTGGCGATGGGGGCGCCGTTCGGCCGAGAGGTTCGGCGTTTATCCCCGTCGCACTCGCCACGGCCGTGACGTGGGGGGCTTGGGCGAGCTCTCGGACGATGGCCGGGTTGTACCCCTGTCCGTTGCCGATGCCAGGGCTGGCGATCGCGGTAGCCACGACAATCTGGGACGGGTTAGTGGTTTCTAACAGGTCGGAGTAGGAGGACTGGGTCCGGCGCGCTGCCGCCAACGAGCCCATCGCTAGCCCCCCGACGAGGCCGAGGAGCAGCGCAATCGTGAGGTACGAGGCCAACTCGTGCCGGAAGGTTGCCCTGAACCGGTACCACGAGGCCCGAAGAGCCCTGCTCACCTGTCGGCCCCACCGAGGTAGGTCTTTTCCACCTACGAGCCTCCCACGATCAATTCGAACTCAGAACGGTCAGTTCACAGTCAAGTTTTTACCTCGCCGGTGTCGCCGACAAGGTGGCAAACTCGAACGATCGGGCTCGTGCCAGCACCCCCTGCGGCCTCGGCGTGAAGGGATGAACCCTGGGACGAAGCGGGTCGGCCGTCGGCCTCGCGCGTCCAGGCCCCGGGCCACCCCCGGGCCACCTTTATTCGTTCAGCTTTACTGCTTCGAGTATAAGTACCGCTAACGCGGCCTCGTCTACGCTGTCATCTTTGAAGAAGTCAATGGCACGAACAGAGTTACTGTCCCGGCGTGCATTGAAAAGATGCTTGGCGTCAGTCAGCTGTGCACCTTTGGGGAAGGTCAATCTGACCGCGCTCTTGAGCAACTCGCCTATACAAACTATTTTCCCATGAGACCATACAGGGGCTCCTTCGGGTCTCGACGGCTTCTTCCACTTAACTTCCTCGACCATGGAAGGGCCCGCTTGTCTGATTATGGTACGCAGTTGTGACAGTTTCTCGCCACGCCAGTCACCTGCCTTCTTGACAATGTCATCTATTTGCTGAGACGCAGACTTGTCTTTCGGGCCAGATGAGGGAGTAGTCATTTACGCACTCTATGGCCTATGGTCGACGCTATGGAACTCTGGGGGGTTATCGGGTCGCAGATCGCAGGTATGCCGGAACTGGCGGAGCAGGTCCGGCGCTGGGAGGAGGTGGGAGTGGCCGGGGTGTTCGCCAGCGACCACTTGTTCTTCGACATGAAAGGCTCCCGTCGCACCGCCCGACGCCAGCCCGATCCGTACGTCCTGCTGGCCGCAGCGGGCGCGGTTACAGAACGGGCCAAGCTCGGCACCATCGTTGCCAACGCCGGTCTTCAGCACCCTGCGTTGTTGCTGCGGCATTTTTCTCAGCTGGCTCGTCTCTTCGGCGGTGAGCGCGTCTACGCCGGCCTCGGGGCAGGCTGGAACCGAGAGGAGTTCGAGGCTCTCGGTCTCGTCTGGCAGGCACACGGCCAACGGATGCAGCGCCTGGAGGAGACCATGGTGCTCGGACGCCAGCTCTTCGACGATGGCTACGGTCATCTTTACGGCGCCGAGATCGTCGCCGACGACCTGCCTCTCTCACCCGATCCCGGGGTGCCGCCCCGGCTGCTGCTCGGAGGGGGCAGTGCCCGGGCGTTGCAAATGGCGGGCCGTTACGCCGACCACGTCGACCTAAACTCGCCCACCGAGGCCGGCAAGGTGAGTGCCTCCATCGGCGGTGCAGTGACCGTCGTCCAGGACAATCGCAAGCGTCTTTCTGCGACGGTGACCGGCTTGGAGCAGAGCGTCAAGGTCGTGGCCGCGGCAGCCTCGGAGGCCGGACGGCCGACCCCAACAAGCAGCGTCATGCTGACCCACGTGGTCAGCTGCCCCGCTGGGGACATCGAGGCGAAGGAAAGGCGCCTGTGCGAACACTACGGGTTGGAGCCGCTTCCCCTCGGCCAATGCCCCTTCGCTCTTGTCGGGCCGCCTGAACGGATGGTCGACTTGTTGGAGGAGCGCGCCGAACGGCTCGGCTTGGCCGCGGTGATCCTGCCTGGCAGCAACGACGTCGAGGATTTCGCGGTCTCAGTCTTCTCCGGTGTGAAGGCCTGACGTCTGCGCGGAGCCGTGCATTCCCATCGTCGAGCCCTGAGCGACCTTGTGCGACCCCAGGTACCGAAGAAACCAGGATCCCCACCCGGTCCGTGACCGGGCCGCACCCCTCAACTTTTCATGGCGGTCACCGATCTGAAAGGCGGACATCGGTGCCGCTGGTGCAAAAATGTGGGCTCGTTTTTGACCGATCGAGCGCTAGAAGGCCCAGATCTGCGGTTTTCGGCGCAGGCCGCCTCCATTTTCGTCTGCCTTCAGCTCACCCATAGCGTCCCGTCGCCATCCCCACAACGGGCCCGCCCAGTCGCATTCCCGCGGCCGAGCCGTGGAAACTGGCGTTGCCAAAGCTGAACACACCGCCGTTCGACGAGGCGAGCCAGTACCCCTTCCCGTCGGGCGTTGCCGCCATGGCCACGACAGGCCCACCCAGGCGCATTCCCGCGGCCGAACCCCGGAAACTGGCGTCGCCGAAGCTGAACACGCCGCCGTTCGAGGAGGCGAGCCAGTAGCCGCCGCCGGCGGGCGTCGCCGCCATCGCCGCGACACGCCCGCCCATTTCCAGGTGAGCGCCCGAGCCGTGAAAACCGGCGTCCCCGAAGCTGAACACACCGCCGTTCGACGAGGCGAGCCAGTACCCCTTCCCGTCGGGCGTTGCAGCCATGGCCACAATCGGGCGCGCCCAGTGGATCTCGGCGGCCGAGCCGTGAAAACCGGCGTTGCCAAAGCTGAACACACCGCCGTTCGACGAGGCGAGCCAGTACCCCTTCCCGTCGGGCGTTGCAGCCATGGCCACAACGGGCCCGCCCAGTCGCATCTCGGCGGCCGAGCCGTGAAAACCGGCGTCGCCGAAGCTGAACACACCGCCGTTCGAGGAGGCGAGCCAATAACCCTTCCCCTCAGGCGTTGGCGCCATGGCCACAACCGGGGAGTTGAGGTGCAGTCCGGTAGCTGAGCCCTGGAAACCGGGACCGCCGAAGCTGAAGACCCCACCGCCGGCCGAGACCAACCCGTAGGGAACAGTCACCGGGACCGGGGGACTGCTCGACGCGGGTGCGCTCGGCGCAGGTGCGCTCGGCGGCACGGACGCAGCGAAGACGGTCCCGGTCAACTGGGTCAGGCTCGGGCTAGAGACCCCCGAGAGGGTGACGGTCAAGCACGGCGGTGGACCGGGCGTGTAGGTGGGCGCCGGCCACACCTGTTGCCAACCTGCTTCCGGGTCCCACCATTCGAGGTTCCTGCCTCCGGCGAGGCCGCAGACCTCGATGGTCAGGCTTCGGAACGAGGCAAGTGACGATGACCTCACGTCGAAGAAATCACCAGAGACGGGGAAGTTGGTTGGGCCGACCGGGTCGGACGAGTACTCTGCAACCGTCAGTGCCCCGATCCCTTGGCCGTCAGCCGTAGTGCCGGCGATAGTCGCTATCGCGTTCCCGGAAGGGGTGAACGAAGACGCGCTCGCCCAACTGCTTGACCCGGCCGGCGGTACCGGTGCGATGGGACCTGCCGGGGCTGGAGGGACAGCTGGCTCGGCTGGAGGCGACGGCACGGTTATGGTCTGCTGTACCTGAGCAGCGGGCGCGTTCCAGTTATTGCCGGCCTGGTTGGCGTCGATGACACAGCTACCGGGGGCCGTGAAGGTGACGAGGTCGCCGTCCAACGCGCACCCGGAGGCCGAACCATCGATGCTGATCACAGCCCCGAGCCCCGACGAGGCGATGGCCGCCGGGGCGTAGGAGGTCCCCACCGTTGGCGAGGCCGGTGCTGTGGTGGTAAAGGCGACGGTTTGGGCGGCCAATTGCACCGCGCCCGCATCACAGGCACCGCCCTCCTGGCTGGTTGTACCTCGCTGATCGGTTGCGGGGCACAGCTCCGACGTGCCGTTAGGGATTATCCCGATGGCGGGGTTGGTCCCATTCAGCGCGAGTGTTTCTGTCGGCCCCCCGTTGTTGGCTAGCGGTGCGAGCAGAGAAGAAAGGTCTTCGAAAGCGTCGTTATCGTCGGTCCCGCCATTGAGGCAGGTCCCGTCCGCGGCAACGTTGTAACCGCCGTCTGTCCAGGTACCGGAGGAGCTGTTGCAGTCCTCGGCGAATATGTCTGCGGTGACCGTGGTCGTAGCGTTTCCGGCCGGGTTCCCGCCGCCATTTTCAATGGCCGGCGACCCACCGTTGTGCGCCGTATCGCCGGTGAACGTCGAGGACGTTACCGTCAATGTGCCGACGCTGCCACTACCGAAAGCATTGTCGATGGCACCGCCGCCGATGGCGCCAAAGTTGTCTATGAAGGTGGACGTAGTCACGCTCGCCGTCCCGAGCCCCCCGTCCCCGCCGGCGTTCTCGATCGCGCCACCAGGTCCGGAATTGCCCGAATTATCGTCGAAGGTTGTACCGCTCACGACCAAGGTGGCATGGCCCGTGTGCCCGTCGAGAGAACTATAGAAACCATTGTCGATGGCACCCCCTTCGTCTCCGGCATTGTTCCCCGTGAAGGTCGAGCCGGTGATCGTTGCCGTCCCCGATGCTCCGAAATCGCCGATTGCCAAGGCGCCGCCGGCGTAGTTGTAGCTTGAATTATCGGTGAACGTGGAGCCGCTTACGTAAAGGGTGCCGCTGTTGCCCGGGCCGTCGCCTACGTTGATGGCGCCGCCCCAGTTGGCGAAGTTACCCGAGAAACTGGACCCAGAGACGGTTGCGGTGCCAGTGCCGCCCGTGCCGACACCGATCCCGATGGCACCCCCGTTGTTACCCTCGTTATCGGTGAAGTTCGAGCCGCTGACGGTCAGCGTCCCCCCGGCGCTGTCGTTGATCCCGGCTGCCCCGTTGTCGTTGGAGCCGTCCTCGATGGTCACTCCGGAGATGGTGACGTAGGCGGCGCTGGCGATGTTCAACACCAATTGGTCGGACGCGCCGCTAAGAACGGGGTCCTCGACCCCAGGGGCAGGTTCGATGGTGACCGGCGACGATGAAGTCGTGCCTGCGGTGCTCAACGTGAAGCCCCCGCTGTAAGGGCCTGTCGAGATGAGCTCGATCGTGCCGCCGGGCCCGACCTGGGCTAGCGCAGTGTTCAAGGTGCAAGCAGACGGTGCCGTGGAGCAGTCCCCCGCGCCCTGTGCCGTCGGGGCGGCGTAAAGGACCGTCCCTGTGGCTCCTGCGGAGCTCAGCGTCACCAGTCCGCCGGTCACGAGGGCGGTGGCCGCAACGGTGGCGCCGGCCGTACCCAGCAACACGGCAAGCGCACGCCGCCCAAGATGGGTTGCAGAGACCCTGGACGCCGCTCGAGACTTCTGCACCGGGGGAGCGTGTTTGGCGAGGAGCCGAGCCGCTTGATCATGAGGGCGGATGTCTTCGATCACCTTCTTGTCATCGGTGCGGTCCGGCGCTCACAGAAGGAATTTTCCGAGTCTGAGGGCGAGCGAAGGGAAGGCGCAGCGCCCTGGCGTGGGGTAGCGTCTTGGCACCTCTAGGAAAGGATCCTTTCATGCTCTTTCACGTGACCTGGGATTACGTCGACAACAGCGACGAAGCGCAGCGCGAGGGCATTGCCATGCTCGGGAAATGGCAGCCGCCAGCCGGTGCCGAGTTCAAAGGTTTCTACAGCTTCGCGGACGGCAGCGGCGGCGTCGCCATAGTTGAGGTCGATAGTGCCGCAACACTCGCCCGCACCACCGCGCCCTGGACCACCTCGCTGAGCTTTACCGCGAGCCCGATCATCCCGGTCGAAGAGTCGACCGCCATCAGTATCGAGGCCTTCGCATTCCGGGACTCGGTGAGCTGACCGCGACAGCGCTGCCACTCCGGGGGAGGGTCAATTTGCCTGCCTGCCATTCACCAACTTTTCATGGCGGTGACCGATCTGGGCTCGAAGAGTGGACATCACTGAGCCTCGTGCAAAAAAATCGCCGTTCCGGTGACCGACGAGGGTTCGCTCAGAAAGGCCAGTAGTCCCAGGAGCCCAGGACCGGGGCCAGTACCTCTTCCTCGTAGGCGAGGTGCTCGAGGAGGTGCCGGGACAATTCGTCGAGACCGGCGACGAGCAGCGGCCGCGCGGTGACATCGTCCGGCCCGGCTAGTTGGTTGGCGGCGCTTTCGACGCCGTCGAGCAGGTCAGAGACCCGGCGGTGGTCTGCTTCGAGCTTGTCCACCACGGCTGCCAGTTCGGGGGCGGACTTGCGAACGGCCGGGAACAGCCAGGCGTCCTCGTGGCCGTGGTGACTGTGCACGAAGCGGCAATAGTAAAGGCAGTTGACCCGCAATTGGAACAGCGGCCCCCGCGTTTGTAGCGCCTCGATCTTTGCCCGTACGTCGCTCACGGGGGCGCCGTTGGCCACCTCGACGGCGAGCTCACGGCAGGCCTGAAGCTCGCCGCGGACCAGGCTGTGCACCCATTTCAACTGCCCCAGCAGTACGTTGCGCGCCTCCTCGACGGGGCTCATGGTCAGGTGCTCCGAGCTGATGGCAGGTACGCGGGCATGCCCCGGTGAAGGATCGCCATAGGCAAGATGTTAGGTGGTGCCGTGTCGGTGACGGTCCGCCCAACTTAGGCGGGTGACCCAGAATGCGACCAAATGCCCCTATCGCGCCGCCGGCTACGCTCCCGCGCCCGCAGCTACTACCGACTGCAGCCAAGGTTCCCTAAAGGCGTTTGAGCCGCAGGGGCAGGCTCGTCAAGCGCGGCCGTTCAGGAGCGGGCTGGGGTGATCTCCCACCCCTCGTCATGGAGCCAGCGGACCAGAGTTTGGGGGTCCGGTCGGTCGTAAGCACCCGGTTCATCCGGTGCGAATTGGCCCAGGTAATCGGCAATGACGGCGACCGGGTCACGTAGGGGGAGGATGAAAGCTCCGGTCTGCGGCTCGTCGCTCATGGGACCACCATAGTTCCCTGCGGGATCTGGGCAGGGACTGTCGGCCAGCGCCGCGGCAGACGCGGAGACCACTGGCGCTGGCGGGAAGGCGGAGCGCTTAGGTGGGCACGACCCGTTGGCTGTAAGTGGCCGGCGCGCTAGCCGGGACAGGCAGCGTTCGGGACGGGGTGTAGTCGACAGGGACCGAGCATCGCGGCGACAGGTGAGGCACGGGCTCCCATTGCGACGCCTGCGGCGATCGCGGGAACGGCAAGAGGCGGTAATACGGGCTATAACCCGGTGGTCCCGGCGGTCTCCGGGAAAGGCCCTAATGCCGAGGTGTAGCGTCGCCAGCGGCCCCGGTACTACCGCCGAGGGCCGTCAAGCACAGGAGCCACCATGCCCACCGTCGTTGGCCACCACAAGATCAGCAAGGGTAAAGACCATTGGTTGTCTTCACCCAAACGTGAAGAGATTTTCGGCCCTCTGGGCGTCACCAATATCCGCACCTTCGTGGACCCCCAAGATCCGACCCAGGTCGCCGTGGTCATGGATATCGCCGACCTAGACGTCGTCATGGCCGCAATGCAGCGCCCGGAGATGGCAGCGGCGATGGACCACGACGGCGTCATACCGGAGACGTTGGTCCTGTTGGTCGAGGAATAACGCTTCTTAGGGCCGCGGGACAGAGGCTCTGCGGGCACAGACAAGCCGCCCCCTAGTCGGCCGGCTTTCCCTTCTCGTACCAGCGGCGCCAGATCAACCGATGGACGGGGACCAGGCGGGGTATGTCCCGCAGCCCGGGGATAAATGGAACGGCTAGCAGCAAGATCGTCGCCGCTCCGGTTAGGTAGACGGCGATCAAGTCGACGTTGGCGGAATTATCGAACCCTGGCACCTGGTACCACAGGGTATAAAGCCAGAGCCAGGGCTGGCCCGGGTAGCTGCCGGTCTCGTTCATGACGCCCCATTGAGCGCCGCTCAGGTGGTCAGCCGTGGCGACAGAGGAAAAGTACTGGCCGTCTTCGAGGAACAGGAGCGGCTTGGTGAAATTGGTCCCGTAAAAAGACTGGTTGGCAATGAGATCGGCGTCCAGCGCTCCGCTGCGTGCCAGTGTCAGCTCGGTGGAGACCAGTGCGGGCACCGGCCCGTCGGCAGCGGGGGGCACGACCAGCGTGCTGCCGTGGAAGACGAGCTTGGTGAGGGCTTTGCTGTATGCGCTGTCCCACGAGCTCTGCGTGGCGGGGGCCGCGGCGTTGTAGCGTTGTAGCGCGGCCGCTAGGGCGGGGTTCGTGGGAGCGACCTTTTCCAAGGGGGACAATACAAAGGTCTGTGCCGCGTTGATGCTCTGGCGCACCCCCACAATTGTCTCTGGCGAGAACAAGATGCGTTGAGTGCTTCCGTTCCCGCTGTTGTAGGGCGGCCCATAGGTGGCGGTCTCGCTCGTGCCGGCGAGCTCGCTGGCGGCGGTCCCCACGAAATCAGCGGGAGCAACGTTGGCCCACGTGGCGATGGAAAGGGGCGGGACGTCCGGCGATGACAGCAGGCCAGCCAGCGCCACCACGAGGACCACGACGATCAGGGTTGCCACCGACGCTTCCTTTATAATGTCGTAACGCCGTGTCGGTCCTCGCCAGTCGGCCCGGTCGGCGGCGGCAGAAGCCCGCAGGGCATTTCGGCCCCGGTCTCGGTGGGCGGGCAGCGGGTGGACCACTCCGCGGACGCGCACCGCAAGCACGTGGGCCCCGACGATCGCGACCAGCACGAGCGGCAACAGGACGATGTGCCACATGAGCATTTGGCCGAAGTTCATAACGTTGAAAAAGGCGCCCACTCCGACGGCATCAAAGGCGTCCTTGCCGCTGGTCGAAATCCACTGCGAGTCGAAGTTCTGCTGGGACACGTAGCCCGTGAAACACTCGACGATCGATGCCATGAATGCCACCACGCCAGTGACCCAGGTCAAGGCCCGCCGGCCCCGCCACGCCGCCATCCAGAACTTGCCCCACAAGTGGATGACCATGAAGGCCATGAACGCTTCGACGCTCCACAGGTGGAGGCTGTTGAAGAAATGCCCGAGGGGGTCGGTGTGCCACCAGTCCGGGCCGCCTAGGGCGAGGGCGAGGCCCGAGGCGATGGCGACTCCCAGCGCGGCCAGGGTTGCCACGCCGAACACGTAAATCCACGACGCCACGTAAGCCGGCTGACGATCGGGCAACAACTTCCCCGGGGGGAGCAGCCGGAGCGCCTGACGTCGCACCCGGGATGTCCACATGGCGGCGTCGGCTTCGTCCCCTAGGTCCGCCCGCATCGCTGCTACCGGTAACGTCCTACCGTCGGCCTCGGTGTCGGCCCTAGCGGCGACGTCGTTGCTCGCCTCCGGCGGTTGGCCCGTCCCGTGATCGGGGAAACGGACAAGGAGGGCGGCGCCAAAGATCACCACCATGACGACGATCAGGGCCAGGTTGGCTTCCGAAACGGTGAAGATGGACCAGTGAAGGTAGCGACCAGGTCGGTCCAGGTTGACCACAGACGCCAGAATTAAACTTCTAACCACGGCCAAGCCCTCCTCTGGTTGACCGAGGTTACGATATTAGGTCGACCGTGTGTCGGATAGGGCCATTCGTCCCGACCGTCAGGTCATCACACAAGGCAGTGCGATCGTGCGGTCGGCCGGACTGCGCCGGGCACGCGCCTGCAGAGATGCAGCTTCGCGCCAGGTGTGTTTAGGGAGCCAGCACCGACCGGGGAAGCGGTTGGATCATTCCGAAGATATTGCCCTCAGTATCGTGTGCGTAGATGGTGTCGCCGATACCGGGGACAGTCTGCCTTTCACCAACAATTTCGCCTCCTGACGCCTTGACCTTGTCAATCATGGCGTCCAGGTTATCGACAGAGATCCAGTGCACCACGGGTTGGGTTTTATAGGCACGAGGCATAATTGCACCATTGATGCCGATCTCTCCTTCCCCGGTATCAACTAGCCAGTACTCGGCCCCGGGCGTCCCAGAATCGTTGATCGTCCAGTCAAAGATCTCATAGAACTTACGTGCGCGGGAAACGTCGTCGGCAGTAATTTCAAAATGAACAACTCGCCCCATCGCGGCCTCCTTCGAACGGTCGACCCGGTCATGCTAACTCCAGTACGGCGCGAAGCCGCCTGGCGGCGAAGCGTCTCCGGCCCCGTATGCTCCATTCATGATGGAGTTGGACGCAGTCGAGGCTCGGGTAATCGGCAGCCTGGCCGAAAAGCAGTTGACCACGCCCCAGCAGTACCCGCTCACGCTCAACGCCTTGGTCCTGGCGTGCAACCAGTCGTCTAACCGGGACCCTGTCGTGGCCTACGACGAGGGCCTTGTGGAGATCGCTTTGTCGTCACTCAAGGACGCCGGGCTGCTCCGCTTTGTCCACCCGTCTCATGGGCGCTCGGTGACCCGGTACCGACAGGTGATCGATGAACGTCTCGGCCTGAGCTCCAGCGCCCTCGCGTTGCTCGCGGTCCTTTTGCTCCGAGGCCCGCAGACGATAGGGGAGCTGCGAGCCCGCACCGAGCGCATGGCAGAGTTCGCCGACCTCGGGGAGGTTGAAGCCGAGCTGGCGGATTTGGGAGGCCTGCCCGACCCACTGGTCCGTCGTCTCCAACGCCAGTCAGGTCACAAGGAAGAGCGGTGGGCGCAGCTTCTCACCGGTGAACCGCCCGTTCAGGTTGGCCGTACCGATGCAACCGAGGGCACCGGGTCACCCGGAGGGCTGAGGTCTCTTCCGGTCCGCGACGAAGTCGCATCGCTGCGCGCCGAGGTGGACGTGTTGCGGGCCGATGTGAGCGCCGTACGAGGTGAGCTCGCCGAGCTCAAGGCGGACTTGGGCGAATTGCGGGCAGAGTTAGGCGGAGGATAAATCTTCGGGATCCGTGAAAGGGCCAAAGGGTTTCGTGTGGTGGGCTGAAAGGAGACATTCATGGAAAAGAGCGACCTCGGCCGGCCTTCGCGCCGGCACCTTCTGATCGGGGCCGTCGCCGCCGGCGCGGGAGTGGCCGCCAGCGCGGTTGCAGGCGTCCAACCGGCGGCCGCATCCAGCGGGAATTCGAACGACGTACAGCTCGGAGACGTCAACAGCTGCAGTGCAACGACCGAGATAGAGACGACCTCGGGTACCGGCCTCCTGGCGACTACAGTCACCGACGGCCAAAGCGGGACAGCGGGCGTGGACAACAGTGCTGGGGGAGGTCACGGCGCCTACGGCCGATCTGAGAACGGAACGGGCGTCGAAGGCATCACCCTGGGTTACGGCCAGGCCGGCGTGAACGGAGTCGATTCCAGTACCGACGGTGGCATCGGTGTTTATGGGACTTCGACCTGGGGCACCGGGGTCAAGGGCACATCTGTCCATGCGGCTGGCGTAATCGGGACTAGCTCGCAGGTACTGCAGAGCGGTGTCGTAGGGCAGGGCACTGGCGGGGCCATCGGTGTCAGTGGTACCTCGGACAGCTTGTACGGGGTTTTTGGCCAAACCCAGGGGGACACGCAAAGTGCCGTCCACGGCCACGACCAGAGCTCGGCCGGCGGCTACGGGATGAGCGGGTACTCCGACAATGGGACCGGGGTATTCGGGCTTTGCGGGACGTCGGGGCAGAGCGGCGTCTATGGCAAGGACACGAGCACCGCAGGCGGCCATGGCATGTACGGGTCATCTGCCAGCGGAGTTGGCGTGATGGCTGAGAGCACCTCGGGCACCGCTCTATCGGTGCAAGGGGCAGTCAGCTTCTCACGATCGGGTGTGGCCACGGTCCCGGCAGGCAAGGTGATGCTTCGGGTGGTAGTCGACGGGTTGACCACCTCGAGCCTGGTGCTGGCGACGGTCCAACAGCTGGAGAAAGGGGTGCACCTCGCGGCGGCCGTCCCCGCGCCGGGGTCGTTCACAGTGCACCTGACCGCCGCTCCGACCACTCCGTTGAACGTGGCGTGGTTCGTGATCGACTAGCGGGTTACCTTGCTACCCGTCGCGACACAGATGGCCCATCCGTTGGCGACCGCGAACGACCCGGTGTGTGCCGTGGCGATGCGGGCCTGCGTGAACCCGACGGCTCAGCCCTTACAACAGGCGACAGGAACTTCAGTCGTCGCCGACGGTATCGACTATCAGGACCGAGCAGTTGGCCTTGTGGGCGACAGAGTTCGGCACGCTGCCGAGCACTCGGCGCACACCTTTCATTCCCCGGTTCCCGACTACGATCAGGTCGGCGCCCACCTGGTCCGCGACTCGGACGATCGCGTCCGCCGCGTCGCCAGCAGCCGGGTGGTACTCCGCTTCCAAGCCGGCTTTGCTGACCGAGTCCCGCAGTTTCAGGAGCAAAAGGTCGGCTGGGTCTGTGATCCGGTCCATGAACTCGTCGGGCAGTCTGTCTGCCTTTGCGGATCCAGGATGGTAGGCGGTCATGACATGTAACTTGCCGCCCAATACCGCCACGAGCTCGATCGCGGTGGCCACGGCTCGAGAGGCGGTAACGGAATCATCGGCCGCCACTAGAACGGTTTTAAACATGGTCACCTCCCGTTAGTGCGAGCCGTGAGCCGTCCCCCCAACGCGTAAGGGACGTCCGGCCAGCCAGAAGTTACTATAGAGGTTGACGCCGCCGCAAACGAAACGGCTCGCCGAGAAACCGGCCGAACGGGATCGCAGGGTCGAGGGCACCTCGGTCTTTGTGGGCGTCTCCGGCTCCACTGCTCTAACCGAGCGCTTAGACGCGCGCCGGCGAGCGCACTGGAGTGGCTAATCGCCTGGCGAGCCGGCCTCTTTTCTTGGTCGGCCGCGCTTTGGGAGAGGCCGCGCAGAGGCGCCGCGGCCCGCATCAGTTAGGGCGCGACGCAGTAGGAACTCGATCTGGGCGTTGGTGCTGCGTAGCTCGTCGGATGCCCAGCGAGCGAGCGCGTCATGGACGGCGGGGTCCAAGCGGAGCAGGATGCTCTTGCGCTCGTTCCCTGAAACGTCAGGCACCGGCTATTGGTAGAGCGTGCCGGTGTTGACTATCGGCTGAGTGTCCCGGTCGGCGCAGAGCACGACGAGGAGGTTCGAGACCATGGCGGCCTTGCGCTCCTCGTCCAGTTCGACGATGTTGTCTGCGGCGAGGCGACCGAGCGCCATCTGGACCATGCCCACTGCGCCGTCAACGATCCGAGAGCGGGCTGCAACCACGGCGGTCGCCTGTTGGCGCCGCAGCATGACCTGGGCGATCTCGGGCGCGTACGACAGCCGGGTGATCCTGGCCTCGATGATGTCGACGCCAGCGGGGACCACCCGGGCTGCGATCTCGGTTGCGAGCTGGCCGGCGATCTCGTCGGTGTGGTCGCGCAGGGAGAGGACGTCGTCGCGCCCGCCGTTGTCGTAGGGGTGGCCGTTGGCAGTATGGCGGAGCGCTGCTTCGCTCTGGGTATTGACGAACGCCACAAAGTCTTCGACGCCGTAAGTCGCGCGGGCGCTGTCGCGGACCTGCCAGACCACAACGGCAGCGATCTCTATCGGGTTGCCGTCGGAGTCGTTGACCTTGACCGTCGGGGTCTCCTTGTTGCGGATCCGCACCGATACCTTCCGGCGTTGAGAGAACAGGTTGACCCAGCGAAGCCCGGTGGTACGCACTGTTCCGCGGTACCCCCCGAAAAGCTGGACGACGCGCACTTCGCCGGGCTTGATAGCAGTGAGCCCAGCAAAGGCGCCTACGGCCACCACGAGCAGGGCCGCTCCCGTCCACCCACCGACTGCCCCGCCGACTGTCTTGATCACCACGACACCTGCGATGGCGAACGCGATCCCACCGATCAGGACCGCAATACCCGGTCCGGAACTGATCGTTCGTTCATCGACCGGCACAGCGGCCTTGGCTGGCCGAGCCGGGTCTCCACTTGCTACTTGTGCTTCCATGGTGCAGCCTCCTACTTGGCGCCTCCCGGCTGGGAGCACGTCACGTATCAAAGTGATATCACTTTACGGGGGTCGTTGTCAAGGATGTCGGCCCCGTCGCTCAAAGCGGGGAGCGGGCCGCGCCTACGGCTGGCCCGTCGTCAGTCCTGGCCGACCTCGGAGCGGACAAGGGGCGCCACTTTGGTGCCGTAAAGCTCGATGTTCCGCATGATCGAACCATGGGGCAGGGACCCTGCGCTGGACTTGAGATCGAGGCGAGAAAGACCAAGGCTGGTTACCACGTGGACGATCTTTTCCGCCACGGTGCTTGGTGACCCGGCGAACAGAGCGCCTTCCGGGCCGGCCGCGGCCTCGAACTGCTGGCGGGTCATGGGGGGCCACCCGCGCTCGCGCCCTATGCGAGCGTGCACCGCGGCGTAGTGGGGCCAAAGCTGGTCCAAGGCTTCTTCGTCGGTGTCGGCGACAAAGCCGTGGCTGTGCATCGCAACCGGCAACCTCGGCTGGCCAAACTCGTCGAGGGCCCGGTAGTAAAGGTCGATCAGGGGGGCAAAACGTATGGGGCTCCCGCCAATGACGGCCAAAGTCAGCGGGAAGCCGTACTTGGCTGCTCTGACGACTGATCCAGGGTTCCCACCCACCCCGACCCAGGTCCGTAGGCCGTGGGCAGTCTTCGGGTAAACAAGCTGGTCCCGCAGGGAAGCCCGCGTGGAGCCGGACCAAGTAACCGGGCCCTCGCGCAGGAGCGCGGCGAAAAGGTCCAGCTTCTCGTCGAAAAGCTTCTCGTAGTCCGCCAGGTCGTAGCCGAAGAGAGGGAAAGATTCGGTGAAGGATCCCCGGCCCAAGATGACCTCAGCGCGTCCCTCGGAGATTGCGTCCAGAGTCGCGAAGCGTTCGAAAACCCGGACGGGGTCATCCGAGCTCAGCACGGTGACCGCCGAGGCCAACCGGATCTTGGATGTCCGCGTAGCTATCGCGGCGAGTACTATCTCGGGGGCCGAGATTGCGAAATCGGCCCGGTGGTGCTCGCCCACCCCGATCACGTCCAGCCCGACCTCGTCCGCCAGCACCCCTTCCTCCACGACATTTCGGAGCACCGCGTCGTACGCCAGCGGGCGGCCGTCAGGGCCTGACGTGACGTCGCCGAAGGTGTCTATACCCAGCTCTACCTGTCCCATTGCTGCTCCTTTACGGCCGGGCCGCTGGGCCCGGCGCGTTACTAGCTGCCGCAGCTTGCAACATTGTGGACGTGTCCACTATTCCACTTAGAACTGCCCCGGCATGAGCGGTCCATGCTGGCAGTTCACCAACCGGGCCCGACAGAAGACACGCCTGCCCGCCGCCGGAGCACCTCGCGTTGGACGCCGAGAGTAACGGCCAGGTAGAGCAACAGGCTGGAGGCCCCGAGCCCAGCGATCTTGGTCGAGTGGTCGATGCCCACCTCCATCGCGAGATGCGCGCCAAGGGAGATCACCCACAGGACGGCGGTCACGACTGTTCCTTGGCTCATTGCGGGCCCGTCTTGGACACGCCAAATCTTCGTGGAAAAGGCGCGAGCCGTCCCGAGCGCGCCTCCGATGACCAAGGAGGCCACGATCCAGGTCACGGGCCCGGCCCCCACGGAGTGCCCCTTCGTGGCGTCGGTGAGCTCGATGATGCCGATTATCCCGAGGATTACGGAAATGCGAGTAGCCGATCCTTCTCGGACTGGGCGTGCCCTCATCTGGCGCGCTACCAGCAGCGCTACTACGGCGACACCGATGACGACGTCGGTGACCTCGTTGGTCGACATAACTTGGGTCAGCATGCCAGAGCCGAGGCTCGTCGCATGATCAAGTCCCGTAACCAAGCGACCGTTAAATCAGAGATGACGCTCTTGCGGCCCTGTTGACCGCGGAAGGCTAGATGGTCCAGGCGGAACGTTGGCGCTCGCACCGTGTGCTGGGCACCCTCTTGTCGGGTGCCGCGGTCGCGGCTCCCTTCGCGGTGTCGATCGCGGCCGCCATGGCCGTGGGGCGCGAGATCCCCCGCGGGGAAGCTCTGTTCAGACAGGCGCTTTGGTGGGTTGCCGTGCTCGGCTCGTCGGCGGTCGCGTTTGTCGGGTCCGAGCGTCTTTGTAGGCGCCTTCTCCCGCTGGCCGCCCTGCTGAAGATGACCATGCTTTTCCCCGACCAGGCCCCGAAGCGGATGAAGGTCGCGTGGCGGGCGGGTACCACCCGCGAACTCGAACGCCGCGCGAGCGAAGGGCCGAGTAACGACCAAAAGGTGCCGGCCGCCGTGGCTGAGGAGATCCTCGCGCTCGCCACCTCACTCGGTCGCCACGATCGGAAGACCCGCGGGCACTCGGAGCGTGTCAGGGCCTTTACGGACATGATCGCCGACGAAATGCGGCTCCCCCTTGCCGATCGGGACCGGCTCCGCTGGTCTGCGCTCCTCCACGACGTCGGCAAGCTCGCCGTGCACCCTGATGTCCTGAACAAGGCCGAGAAACTGACGGACGCAGAGTGGCAGGAGATCCGCGATCACCCCCTCGAGGGCCGGCGCCTCGTCGCACCCCTCGCCCCGTGGCTAGGTGCCTGGAGCCTCGCGATCGAGCAACACCACGAAAACCACGACGGGTCCGGGTACCCGTTCGGGTTGTCCGGCGACGAGATCTCACTTGGGGCCCGCATAGTTTCGGTTGCTGACGCCTTCGAAGTGATGACGGCGGTCCGCTCGTACAAAAAGGCGATGAGCCCTGTCGCGGCGCGGACCGAATTGACCCGGTGCGCTGGGAGCCAGTTCGACCCCGCGATAGTGAGGGCCTTCCTCAACGTGTCGATCGGGAGGCTTCGTTGGGTAATCGGCCCGGTCTCGTGGGTCGCCGACGTCCCGTTCGTTGCCCGCCTAGGAATGGCCGGGCACGCTCTGGCGACCGGTGCTCAGGTCGCGGTCGGAGCGGCGGCACTGACTGCTGGCGGCGTCTTGGCGGCGCATGCCGCGGCCGCCCCTGCGCCGCAGGCCAACCTTGTTCGCGCTACGCCGATCGCCGCCAGTGTCACGACCACAGGCACAACGACTGGGACGACGACGACGGTACCGCCCCTGGGTTTCGCAGGCCCGGCCCGGACGGTCGCGACCACCGCGACCAACGTGACCACCACGCGTCAAGCGACCACGACGACAAAGCCGTCAACTGCCACTACGAGACGGCCCAAGGTCACCTCGCTACCGGGCCAAACGACCTCGACCGTGACGGCGCCCGGTGTGGCGACGACCACAGGCACGCCTGGAGACGTTGGGGCGCCACCCACGCAGGCCACAACGACCACTGCGGGCACCCCGACGCCACAACTGCAAACGGCCCCGACGGTGCGCTCATCGACTGTTCCGCCAAGCAGGCCGGCAACCAGCACGACCGTTCGTCCGCCAACGCCAACGGGCACGACCGCTGCGAAACCGACGAGCACAACCGCCGGACCACCCGCCAGCACGACCGTGGCGCTCCCTCCGACCGTAACTGCTCAGCCCGTCGCCGTCGCGACGACTTTGGTCCCGGCGGCCGCTTCCACGCCGAGCACAGCAACAGCCGTGGTGCCGGCGACCAGGACCACGAAGCCGCCGACCACCACCACGCAGCCGCCGACCACTACAACCAAACCGACCACTACCACTAGGGCGACCACTACGACCAGACCGTCGACGACTACCACCGCTCAGCCCACGACGACCACCCGACCCACGACGACCACCCGACCCACGACGACCACCCGAGCGACCACGACGACCACCCAGCCACCGGCCACGACGACCACCCGACCGACAACGACGACAGTTGGGACCACGACGACCGTTCCGACTACGACGACGGTTCGGCCGACGACGACCACCACTCAGCCCACGACAACGACGGCTGCTCTGCCGACGACGACTCAGCCACCGGCCACGACAACGACCGGGGGCCCAGTCACGACGACGACCGCGCCTGCGACTACCACCACAACCCATTGCGTCCTTAATCTCCTAGGAATTTGCATCTGAGTTCCGCTGCAGGGCGTGCGGGAGGTCGGTTGGGGTATGGCGGGGATGAAATGGAGGCGGCCTGCGCCGAAAACCGCAAACGTGGCCCCGCGATGGCCCGATCGGGCACCGAAACGTCGATTTCTTTGCACCAGCGTCAGCGATGCACACTGCTTGCGGGCCCGATCGGTTACCGCCGTGAAAAGTTGCTAAGTGACGGGGATAGGAAATCGGTCTTGGTAGCCGCGCTAAGGCGTATCAAGCAAACGGGACGGCAAAATCGCAGTCGGGGACGCTGGTTTCGGTGATGGGAAGCTTGGCGAGGTAGGTCGTCCGAACGCCGAGGTCGCTCGGCTGTGCGCCATGGCTGGCAGCCCACGAATGCAGCGACTGCGTGACAAGTTCCCACTGGGTAGGTGGGAGATCTGCTGCCGACCTCGCTCCGATAACCGGCGTTGGCAGCTGGACGAAGGCCTCCTTGTGCGCCGGCTCGGTCCGCACAGAGAGCTCAGGGACGCGGGAGGCGAGAGCCTCGGCCTGGTCGGCGGGTACCGGTAGGCACCACTCGAGCGGTCCATCGCTGTCCTGGTTCACCTGTCCCCACCAGATGCAGAAGAAGGCTCCGGCCCTTCCTTCGATCCGGAGCAGGTCCTTGCCTCTGATAATAGAGATGAACTCCTTGCCGAACGCCCATGCGCCAGCATCGCCTTCGACGTTGCGTTTCAAGCAGAGAACGGTCCGGTCCGGAATTTCCCTCGTAGAGACCTCGTACATAATTGGCTCCTTTCCGCTTAGTTGGGCAACCAGGTAGCCGACCAGCTCCTTGCGCTCGCCGTGCTCCACCTCGGAATTAGCCCACAACGCCGCAATGCGCTCAGCCGCCGCTTCCCGTTCGAGACCAAGGACTTCTTTGATGTCCGCTAGCGGGAAACCGAGCTGGCGCAGCGCCGAGATGAGGCGTGCCGGTTCGAGCTGAGCGGGCCCGTACAGACGGTACCCGGATTTGGCGTCAACTTCTGCAGGCAGTAAAAGGCCCAATTCGTCGTAAAGGCGCAGGGCTTTGGCTGATAGGCGGGAGCGTTTCGAGAATTCCCCGATGGTCATGCGCTCCACTTACAGGCTCCCTTTTGCTTGTTTATGCCGGGTCATTTGCCGGCAATTCCAGTCTGCGGCCTGCCCCAAGGTGAAGGTCAAGGGGAACCTGCGCGTTGGCGGCGGAAACCGGGCAAGGCGGCTGCCAGGACCACCGCACCGACGACGCAGGCGAGCCCGCCGGAGACCACCGATGCTGTATCGCCGAACCCGGCGGCGACCGTGCCCGCCTCGAAGTCGCCGAGGCGCGGGCCGCCTGATACGACCGCAGTCTGGAACCCGCCCAAGCGGCCCCTCAAAGCGTCTGTTACGGCCAGCTGGATGATGGTGTTGCGGAACACCGCCGATATGACGTCGGCCCAGCCGGCGACGGCGAGCAGGACAAGGGCGGCCGGCAGCCAATGGACCAGGCCGAAGCAAGTTATGGCTAGTCCCCACACGATTACGGCCACGATCACCGCGCGGCCTTGGCGGTGCACCCGGTGCACCCAGCCTGTCGTAAGGGCGCCTAGCAAAGCCCCTGCACCAGGGGCGGCGTAAAGGAAGCCCACCGTCGTCGCCCCGCCACCGAAGACTGTCGTCGCCAAGGCAGGGAACAAAGCGCGCGGCATACCGAACACCATGGCGTCGAGGTCGATGACATAGGCGCCCTGGATCTGCTGGCGGCCTCGGAGGAACTGGAAGCCCTCGACGATCGAGCGCAGCCCGGGAGGGTTACCCCTTTCCTTGGGGGGCTGCGGGCCGATCCGGAACACGGCTGCGAGAGCGACGGCGAAGGTGGCTACGTCGACCCAGTACACAAAGCGGACACCGGCACCTGCCAGCAAGAGACCGGCGACCGCTGGGCCTACGACCGTCCCGACCTGGAACAAGGCCTGGAAGATGGCGTTGGCAGCCGGGACGTCGGACCGCCCGACCATGTTGGGGACCAAAGCGTTGCGGGTGGAACCGTCGCAGCCGCTGAGGGCGGCCGCCACCGCAGGCAGGATGAACAGGGGCCACAGCGACGGGCCGAGGTCCGCGTTCAGGGCGAGCCCGGCACTGGTCAGTGCCATCAACGACTCGACCGCCAACAGCAAGCGGCGGCGGTCGACCGCGTCTGCCACCGAGCCGCCCAACACTGAGCCCACTATCAGTGGCACGAGCTGGGTGAGGGAAACCAGGCCCACGTCGAACGACGAATGTGTGAGACGGTAAACCTGCCAGGGCACGGCGACGGTGGTGACCTGGCTCCCGAGGATCGCGACCCCCTCTCCTACGACCAGCCTGCGGAAATCGCGCGACCGCGATAACGGGCCCAGGTCGATTAGCAGGCTGCGCCGCGGCGGGCGCGAGTGGACATCTTCCGGCTGTGCCACGTGAGACGCCAAACTAGCGGCCGGCCGAACGCGAGGCGTGGCCTAAGAACGCTGGTACTAGGAAGTAGGTTGCGTGCATGGCTGACGAAGCGGTCGCGTTCCCTGTCCTTGATGCCACCGAGCTCGGCCGCCTCGATGCGATAGGCAGCCGCCGGTCGGTCGGCGGCGGTGAGTACCTCTTCCGAGAGGGCGATCCCGCCTACGACTTCTACGTTGTCGTGTCGGGTGCGGTCGACATATTGATGCGTACCGACGATGCAGACCGGGTTGTAACGCGCCACGGCCCTGGACGTTTCGTTGGGGAGCTCAACCTGTTGACCGGCCAACGAACGATCGTGTCCGCCGTGGTCGCCGAGCCGGGCGAGGTCCTGGTAGTCGGAAGGGAAGCGTTCCGGCAGATGATCAGGACAGACCCAAGGCTCAGCGACAGGATCCTGGCCGCTTTTCTCGCTCGGCGATCGGAGCTTTTCAAGGGCGCCTCCGCAGCGATCCGCATAGTTGGGTCGAGGTTCTCGCCCGAGCTGACGCCGATCCGGGAGTTCCTGTACCGCAACCGCATCCCCCATGAGCTGATGGACCCGGACCAGGACCCCCATGTCGAAGACGTCCTGCGTGAGTTCGATGTCAGACCGGAAGAGCTCCCAGTGGTGATCGCCACCGGCTCGGTGCTGCGCCGCCCGACCCCGGGTGGGTTGGCGGAGTACCTCGGCCTGACAGTGGAAAGCCTTCCGGGCCGTTGTTTTGACCTCGTCGTCGTTGGTGCCGGGCCGGCGGGTCTGGCGGCTGCCGTGTACGGTGCCTCGGAGGGATTGGGGACCTTGGCCCTCGACAAGATCGCGGTCGGCGGCCAGGCCGGGACCAGCTCCCGGATCGAGAACTATTTCGGCTTCCCGATCGGCATCTCCGGGGGAGACCTCACGCAACGGGCGATGGTGCAAGCGGAGAAGTTCGGCGCAAACCTAGTCAACCCGTGTGCCGCCGTTTCGCTACGTGAGAAGGCCGGGCATCTGGTGGTTGACCTCACCGACGGCACCGCGGTCGCCGGCCGGGCCGTGATCGTCGCCACGGGTGCGCGCTACCGAAGGCTCGATGCCGCGCACCTCGACCAGTACGAATCGAGCGGGGTCTTCTACGCGGCGACGGAATTGGAAGCCCGGCTCTGCGCGGGCTCACCCGTCGTGGTTGCCGGCGGAGGGAACTCTGCCGGTCAGGCGTCCCTTTTCCTCGCCGAGAAGGGGTGCCATGTCACCATCGTGATCCGTGGGCCTGACCTGAGCGCGAGCATGTCTCGCTATCTCATCGACCGCGTCGAGGCCCACGAGCGCGTCGTTGTCCGCTCGAGCACGTCCATCACGGCCCTTAAAGGTGACCAGTCCCTGTCGACCGTGCTGGTCACCGGGAAGGACGGCGATGGTGCAATCCCCTGCACCGGCCTGTTCTCTTTCATCGGTGCTGACCCATCGTCGGCTTGGTTGTCTGGGTGTGCTGCTCTTGACGAGAGGGGCTTCGTGTTGACCGACCGCTCGCTCGGGCCAGAGCACCTCGACGACCGATGGGAAATCTATGCCCGGTCGCCCCTCCCGTTCGAGACGAGCCACCCCGGCCTGTTCGCTGTCGGCGACGTCCGGTCTGGTTCGACCAAACGGGTGGCCGCGGCGGTGGGTGAAGGGTCCGCCGCGGTTCGCTCCGTCCACGAGTACCTGGCCTTTTCTCGCTGAGGCCTAAACTTCTAGTCGAGGGTTAGGACGCCAGCGGCAGGTACTCGCCGTTGGTTTCGCCCGAGTTTGGGGCCAGGGCGACGGCGAGCACGTCGCCGACGGTCTCGGCCAGGGTGAAGGTCATCTTCGAGCGCACCTCCTCGGGTACGTCCTCGAGGTCCGGGCCATTTCGTGCCGGTAGCACGACCTCTTTCAGACCTGCTCGGTACGCAGCCAGCACCTTCTGCTTGACCCCACCGATCGGCAGCACCCTGCCCTGCAGGGTCACCTCGCCGGTCATGCCGACCACCGGGCGCACGGGACGGTCCAGGAGCAGGCTCACGAGCGCCGACACCATCGTCACGCCGGCCGAAGGGCCGTCCTTGGGGACGGCTCCTGCCGGGACGTGCAGGTGGAACCGCCTGTGACTGAAGGCATCCTTGTCAATGCCGAGCTCGGTCGCGTGAGCGCGCACGTGTGAGAGCGCGATCTCAGCAGACTCCTTCATGACGTCGCCCAATTGGCCCGTCAAGGTCAGTCCTTCAGCCCCGTCCATGGCGGTCGCCTCGACGAACAGCACATCTCCGCCGGCTCCAGTCACGGCGAGCCCGGTCGCAACACCAGGCACACTCGTGCGGTCGGCAGCCTCGAAGAAGAAGCGAGGCCGTCCTAGCCAGGTGCGGACATCGTCAGCACCGATTACTACAGGGGCCTGGGCCGAGCCGGCGGCGAGCTTGGTCGCCACCTTGCGAAGCAACCGCCCGAGCTCGCGTTCGAGCGAGCGCACGCCTGCCTCCCGTGTGTAGTCGGCCGACACGACACCCAGGGCCTCGTCGGTGATCTCGACCTCGTCGGGCCGCAGAGCGGTCCGCTCCAACTGCCGGGGCAGCAGGTGGTTCCGCGCGATCGAGCGTTTTTCTGCCTCCGTGTAACCGTCGATCCGGATTACCTCCATCCGGTCCAGCAACGGCCCAGGGACCGTCTCAGTGACGTTTGCGGTCGCGATGAACAGCACTTTGGACAGGTCCAGCTCGACCTCGAGGTAGTGGTCGCGGAACGTATGGTTCTGTGCCGGGTCGAGTACCTCGAGAAGCGCTGATGAGGGATCCCCACGGTAATCGGAACCCACCTTGTCGACTTCGTCCAGGACGATCACGGGGTTCATGGTCCCGGCTTCGCGTAGCGCGCGGGCGAGCCGGCCCGGTTGGGCTCCCACGTAGGTGCGCCGGTGCCCCCGGATCTCAGCCTCGTCGTGAACCCCGCCGAGAGAGACGCGCACGAACTTGCGGCCGAGAGCCCGCGCTACCGACTCGCCGAGAGAGGTCTTGCCCACACCAGGGGGCCCGACCAGTGCCAGGATGGCGCCGGCGCCCCGCCCGCTAACCGGCACGAGGCCGCGTTCGACCTGCAGTGCGCGCACCGCGAGGTACTCGAGGATCCGTTCCTTGACGTCCTCCAGCCCATCGTGGTCCTCGTCAAGGGCCTGCGCGGCCTCTTTCACGTCGAGGTGGTCTTCGGAAGTCACACCCCATGGCAGCTCCAGCACCGTCTCGAGCCAGGTCCGGATCCAACCGTGCTCAGGGCTCTGCTCGCTGGTGTGCTCGAGCTTTGCGATCTCGCGCTCGACCGCCCTGAGGACGGCTTCAGGCAGCTCCGCGAAGCGATCAGGCCGCGAAAGTACTCGGGCGAGCCGTCGTCAGCGTTGCCGTCGAGCTCTCCAAGCTCCTTCCTTATCGCGTCGAGCTGGCGGCGCAACAGGAACTCCCGCTGGGTCTTTTCCATACCCTCTTCGACGCTCGTCTTGATCTGCTCGCGCAGGGAAAGGTCCGCGAGCGTCTCACGGGCCCATCCGAGGACCAGGCGTAGCCGCTTTTCGACGTCGACGGTCTCGAGGACCTCGACCTTTTGTGCAAGCGACAGGTCTGGCGAATAGCCGGCCAGGTCGGCGATCTGCGACGGGTCGGTAACCTCCCGGAGCCGCTGTGCGAACTGGCGGGCGCCCCGCGTGAGCAGGATGTTCTCCAGCACGGCTCTGTACTCGCGAGCTAGCTCGGTGGCGGCCTCCGGCACCTCGCCCTCGGCTATCGGGTCCACCTGGACCCACAGGGCCCGGCCGGTGCCGGGCACACCCGTGCCTATGGCAGCGCGTTCCAGGCCACGCACCACCATGGCGGGCGGGCCGCCGGGCAGCTCGCCGCGCTCAACGATCTCAGCGACGACCCCGACCGATGCGTACCTCCCCTCGATGCGGGGCACGAGGACCAAACGGCCGCCGGCGTTGCCCGCCGCTTCGGTCGCGACCTGGGCGTCCTCGGTCTCCAACGCCATCGTGAACACCATTCCGGGCAGCACAACGCCCGAGGTCAGTGGCAGTAGAGGCAGTGTCTGAGTCATCTGTTGCGGCATGTAATCTCCCAGCTAAGTGATGTTGTTACAAGTTTATTGCTTGTCGGTGCAACAACTTGCCCTCCCGATTCCTTCCCGACCGGTCGCAGCCGCCCCGAAGCGGGGCCTAGACCGGCCCGATGGGGGGCCGAGACGGCTGTTTTTGCTGCTTGCAGGACCTAATTGCTTCCAGCTCGCATTTATGCCAGGCTGGGCGGGGAGCGGAGGAGAAGGCAGCCCGGATGGCAACTGAGGTGGCAGCACCGCAGATGAGCACCAGGGACATGCTCCGGCTGTCGTTCACCACCTTGACCCACCAGGAGCGCTTCCGGGTCATCGCGATGTACGGCTCGATCGTCGCGATGCACGCCGCGGGCTTCTTCGTGTTCGCCGTGTTCGTCGTCCCCGCTCATTACCGGGGCCTCGGGATCGGCGTAAGCGTCCTCGCCTATACCCTTGGTCTCCGCCACGCCTTTGACGCCGACCATATCTCGGCGATCGACAACACGACCCGCAAGAACATGAACGAGCGCCGGGGGACCGACCAGCCGCGCCCTCTTGGCTTTGGGTACTTCTTCTCCCTTGGCCACTCCACGATCGTGGTCGTCATCGGGGTCGGGATAATCATCGCCGAAAAGACCGTGTTCACCGCGGTTTCCCACAACAATTCCGGGCTGGAACAATTCGGCGGGGTGTTCGGCACGATCGTGTCGGCAACGTTCCTGTTCCTGATCGGGGCGCTAAACCTCATAGTCCTGGCTGGCATCGTCAAGGTGTTCCGTTCTATGCACCGCGGCGAGTACGACGAGGCGGCGCTGGAGCGTCAGCTAGACAACCGTGGTTTTTTCTACCGGTTCTTTGGCCGCTGGATGAAGGCAATCGACAAGGAATGGAAGATGTACCCCGTCGGGGTGCTGTTCGGTATGGGCTTCGACACTGCGTCTGAGGTCGCCCTGCTGGCTACCACTGCGCTGTACGCATCTCGCCACGTCCCTTGGTACGCGATCATCTGCCTGCCCATCCTGTTCATGGCCGGGATGACGCTGATGGACACCACGGACGGGTTGTTCATGAACCTGGCGTACGGGTGGGCCTTTTTCAACCCGGTGCGCAAGGTGTACTACAACCTGGCGATCACCGCCTTGTCGGTGGGGATCTGCTTTTTTATCGGCGGTGTGGAGACGCTCGGCCTCATCCCGATGGAGGTGCACAGCCTGAGCCGGTCGCACGGTTTTTGGGGTTTTATGTACAACTTCAATATCAACACGGCAGGCTTTGCGATAGTTGGGATGTTCGTTGCGACCTGGGCCGTGGCCATGTTGGTCTGGCGCTACGGCCATATCGAAGAGAAATGGACGGCGCGTCTCCAGGAGGCAGGCGCGGGAGTGGTCGTGGGCGCGGATCCCATGATCGATTTGAGCTCGAGGACGATTGTGCCGTCGCTGAGCGATTGACCTCATGGCAGTGGTGGACTTCGGGGCACCACAGAAGGGGCCGCGCCGATTAGGGCGGCGCTAGCTTGAAGCCCTGACCATGGACGAACCGAGCCTGAGGGACGAACTGAGCCTGAGGGGCGAACAGAGCCTGAGAGCACTGTCTCCTGCGTCGAGCGAGCTCGTCGAACGCGGGGACCTCGACGAGCTCACCCGGCACGTCAACCGCCTGGTTGCCAGCGCAGACTGGGACGAGTTGGCCGAGCTCAGGGTGCGTTGCCGCTTGGCGGTCGAACGCGGCAAGCAACTCTGGGCCGTGGCAGCCCACATCGAGTACCGCCTCGCCCTGGAGGCGCCTGGGCGTTGGGCTGCGACGATGCTGGAGACAGCCCCCGGGCGCTTCGCGCTCGGCCCTCTGCCCGAGGTAGCAGCCTCGACCCACACCTGGGAAGAGCTTTCACCGCATCTTCATCCCACACCCCAAGCGGCAATGGCGGCCCACGAAAGGGTGATGCGCGGGGACGACCTGACCAACGACCCCGTAGCCATCGAGTTGCCCGATGTCCTTGACCTTCCTTGGTCGCTGCAACCGTGGGAGCCGTCCTACGCCCTGGCCGAGTACGAGCCCGACCGGATGGGCGCACCGTCGCCGAAGCTGCCAGCGCTGACGCCGCTGGCTGCGGCGCCCCCGGGGAGTGAGAGAGCCTCTCGGAGGGCCTCACCGCTTGGTCGGGGCGGAGCCGACGGGGTGGCCAGCTCGCTTGTGGACCTGGTCAGCACCTGGACGGAGGAGTCGAACGGGCGAGCCGAGGCCATCGGCGTCAGCGGGGATGCCTTGGGGGCAATTGACGCGCTCGGAGCGCGACCGCGAGAGGTTGCGCAACTCGAGCCGCCTATGGCGCTCGCTGCGATGGGGTGGGCAGCGGCGAGCGGCGGCGCACACGGTCGGCGGCGCGGCGCGGCACCCGGCCGTTTCGCGGCGTGGCTGGTCCTGGTGGCACTTGGCGACCTGGCTGCGAAGTGGCCGCTCGCTCCGGACGAGCTGGGCGAGGTCCTGCATCAGGTCCGCTGGTACGCATGGGGGGCCGGCGAACCTTCAACGGGCTGGGCGTTGCGCCTCGCCGTCGAGAGTGTAGCCGGGCCGACCAAGGACCGGGCTTGGGCCGTGAGCGCTACCGACGCTGTGTAGTGCTGGACCAGGCAGGCGACGTTGCCCATAGGGAGCCGTTGGGTAGCCTGACTTAATGCCGGCGCACTCAGCCGTGGACGCGAAGGGCGAAATGAGCAACGACAATTGGTCGGGGCCGGTGCTGGAAGTCGAAGGCCTGTGTACTGAGTTCCACTTGCGCCACGCCACCGCCCGGGCAGTGGACACGGTGTCGTTCTCGGTCCGCAGGGGCGAGTGCCTGGGTTTGGTGGGGGAGTCGGGTTGCGGCAAGACGACGATCGGCCTGTCTGTGCTGAAGCTCCTGCCCCAGGTTGGTCACATCACGGCTGGGACGGTCCGCCTCAATGGCCGCGACCTCGTCGGCCTCGACGAGCGACAAATGAGACGGGTCCGCGGTAACGAGATCGCGATGATCTTCCAGGACCCGATGACCTCGCTGAACCCGACATGGACCATCGGTCGCCAGATAGCGGAGCCGGTGAGGATCCATAGGGGGGCAACCAAGAAGGAGGCGCTCGGGCGCGCCGTCGAGGTGCTCAACCTCGTGGGCATGCCCCGACCAGAGGAACGGCTGACCCAGTACCCGCACCAGCTTTCCGGCGGGCTGCGCCAGCGTGTGATGATCGCCATGGCGCTGGCGTGCGAGCCGAAGCTGCTGATAGCGGACGAGCCGACGACCGCGCTGGACGTCACCATCCAGGCGCAGATCCTCGACCTGATCGACTCGCTTAGGCAACGCCTGGACATGGCGGTGCTGCTCATCACCCACGACATGGGAGTGATCGCATCCCGTACCGACAGGGTTATGGTCATGTACGCCGGGAAGATCGTCGAGGGCGCTGGCACTCGTGAGCTCTTCGATACCATCCGCCACCCTTATTCCGAGGCGCTCTTCGAGTCGATCCCGCGCCTCGACCAGGACCGCGAGCGACGCCTGTACTCGATCCCCGGAGTGCCGCCCGATCTATCCACGGAGCTCGTTGGTTGCCGGTTCTCTCCTCGGTGCCAGTACGCCACGGAGGTCTGCACCGAGCTGGAGCCCGTCCTTTCGCTCGGAACCGGGCCGAGCGCCCCGTCTGCGCCGGGGGACCTCGCGGCCGCGGCGGGTAGCGAGCACGTCTTTGCCTGCCACCACCCTGTCGCTGCGACCCGCACTGAACGCCTCGCCTTTCATCAAGCCAATGGCGACCGTGCGCTGTCAAGCGGAACAGCGAACGCGCAACCCCTCCACCACGTCAGCGCCGAGCGGGAGGTGTTGCTTCAGGTCAGCCGGCTCGAAAAGGAGTACACCGTCACCGCCGGCGCGGTTGTGCAGCGCAAGGTCGGGACCGTGAAGGCTGTGTCCGACGTGTCGTTCTCCTTGCACCGGGGAGAGACGCTCGGCCTCGTGGGCGAGTCGGGATGTGGCAAGACGACCATCGGTAGGTTGGTGGTCGGCCTCGAGCGGCCGACCGGTGGCGCGGTCCACTTCGAGGGCGAGGAGGTCTCCGCTCTCAAGGGAGCCCGGCTCCGCCGCCGCCGGCGAGACCTCCAGCTCATGTTCCAGGACCCCTATTCGTCCCTCGACCCGAGGATGCGCGTGGGCTCGATCGTCGGTGAACCCCTCCGGATCCAGCACATCGGCACCCGCGGTGAGCGGGAGCAGCGCGTTTCCGAGGTGCTCGCCGAGGTTGGGCTTTCGCCCAAAGCGGCCAACCTGTACCCCCATGAGTTCTCCGGTGGCCAGCGCCAGCGCATCGGCCTCGCCCGCGCTCTCGTGCTGCACCCGAAGCTCATCGTTGCCGATGAACCAGTTTCGGCTCTCGATGTTTCAATACAGGCTCAGATCCTCAACCTGGTCCGCTCCTTGCAGGAGCGCCATCACCTGACCTTGATTGTGATCTCCCACGACCTGGCGGTCCTGAAGTACCTCGCCGACACCATCGGGGTCATGTACCTTGGCAAGCTCGTCGAGATCGGCCCAGCGGCAGATGTGTACGCCCATGCTGCCCACCCCTACACCCAGGGGCTTATCGACACGATCCCGGTCCCGGACCCAGAGACCGCCAGGTTGCACCGCTCTGCCGCAGTTAAAGGAGAGCTCCCGTCGTCTATTTCGCCGCCGGACGGCTGCCGTTTCCGTACTCGTTGCCCGTTCGCACAGGCCATTTGCGCCGAGGAAGAACCTCCGCTGCGCCCCTTCGGCACGGGTCATCAAGCGGCGTGCCATTTCCCGCTCCAGCCACCGGTCGGCGACGACCAGGTGGCCTACAGCGCAGCCTCGTCGGCCTGAGTAGTGCCACGACAGGCAACGTTTGCCCGGTTTGGCGCCCGGCACCGGTGCCCTTACTGCGCGTCTTTTGGGTCGCCAAAATGGGCGAAACGTTCCTGGAGGCAGCACTAGGTCGGCAGCACTAAGTCGGTAGCAGTGCCCTCAGCGCCGCTGTAGCCGGACGTCGAGGGTGTCGCGCAAGCCGTCGCCCAAGAAGTTGAAGGCCACGACCGTCAACACGATCGCGATGCCGGCGGGGTACAGCTGCCACCAGTACCCGTCGTAGATGACCTGGGTCCCGTTGGAGAGCATCCCACCCCATGTGGGTATCGTGTCCGGGAGGCCGAGACCGAGGTAGCTGAGTGCTGCGAGCGCGAGGATCGAGTCGGCGATAAGGAACGAAGTGTTCACCATGATCGTGCCAATGGCGTTGGGGACGATATGGCGCAGCACGATCCGGCTCTGGGTGCCGCCGGCAACCCTCACCGCCTGGACGTACTCCCGCGTGCGCAGGCTGAGCGCCTCGCCGCGCACCAGGCGGGCCGGCCAGCCACGAAATGAAAGCGAGGACGAAGATCATGAGCGGGAGGTTCGGGCTGAAGATCGCGGCGAGCAGGATGAGGAGAAATAGGGCAGGCAGCGAGTAAAGGGCGTCGACGATGCGCATCATGACTGCGTCGACCAGCCCGCCCGCCACGGCAGAAACCGCTCCATAGAGCGTGCCGAAGATCGCGGCGCAGAGCCCGGCGGCCAGCCCTATTTCTATCGAGCTCTGACCCGCTACCATGAGCCGGCCGAGCACGTCGAAGCCCTCGCCGTCAGTGCCCAGAATATGGCTTCCGCTCGGGCCGTAGTTGTTTATCGCTGGGTTGAGGCTCACTTGGTTCGTGATGTAGATATGCGGGCCAACGAAGCAGAAAAGGACAAGGAACAGTAGGATGATCATCCCTGCGAGTGCGACCTTGTTCTCGAGGAAGGTCATCACGGTCAGCCGCAGCATGCTGCCTGAGGACTTCGCCTCTCCTCCCTCAACGTGTTCGGGGTCGCCGCTTGTGCCGTCGATCCCTGCAGCAAAGGCACCCGAGGCCGCTGCGGCTCCTGCCGGGAAAAACTCCTTTTCCTCCAGGGCTTCGGAACCCTCATCGGGACGACGAACAACGTCGGCCATCAGTACCGGATCCTCGGGTCGAGCACGGCGTAGCCAATGTCAGCCACAAGGTTGCCGACGATCACACCTATGGCCGCAACTAGTGTTAGGCCCAGCAGCACTGGGAAGTCCTCGCTGTCGGCCGATTGAATGAACAGCAGCCCGACACCAGGGTAATTGAAGACCTGTTCAGTGATAATAGCGCCCGAGAGGAGCGCCGGGATCGACAGCCCGATCAGCGTAGCCATCGGGATCAACGAATTGCGCAAGGCATGCCGGAGCAGTATTGCGCGCTGGCTCACGCCTTTTGCCTTCGCTGTGCGGATGTAGTCCTGGGCAAGGCTGTCGATCATCGAGGAGCGCATGTAGCGGCTGTAGGAGGCGATGCTTACGAGAGCCAGCGTCGTTACCGGCAGTATCAGGGCCTTCCAATCGGACAGGATCTGTCCCACGTTTGTGCCTTGCGGTGCGAACGGGGGCAGTACGCGCAACGTGATGGCGAAGATCTCGATCAGGATGATGCCGAGCCAGAACGTTGGGAACGAGTAGAGGACGAACGACGCTCCGGTAAGTGCGTAGTCATCAACCGTGTTGCGGCGGTACCCCTGGACGATCCCGAGCGGGATGGCGACCACGATGGCCACAAGTGTGGCAAGGCCGACGAGCAAGATGCTCTTCGGGAAACGCTGGGTGAACAAAAGCGACACCGAGGCGTTCTGGATGTAGGAAAAACCAAGGTTACCGTGTGCCAAACGGTCGATGTAAACCCAGAACTGGTACCAAAGCGGCTTGTTCAGCCCGAGTAGCTTGTCAAAAGCGGCAATCGATTGGGGCTGAGCCTTCGGCCCGAGCTCGGCTTTGGCGGGGTTGCCGGGCAGGATATGGAACATTACGAACATGATGATGGTCACAAGCAGCAGCACCACGGCGGACTGCAGGACCCGCCTGAAGACGTAACCGGTCAAGTTAGGTCCTTAGCTCGGAGCACCAGATAACAACCGGGCCATGGAGAAAACTGTCGTCCATGGCCCGGTCACGTTCCATTTTTGCGCTATTCCTCTACGTCGTCCCTAAGAGCTGATGCTCCAGAACTGCGGCTCGATGTAGTTGAAGGCGCCGGTGAACTCGCCCGTCAACCCGTAACCCGTGAGCCCTTTCGCCGTGGCGAAGATGTTCTCCGGGATCGGGACCCAAAGCCAAACGGCTTGCTGCACTATGAGGTTTTCGTACTGGTCGAAGGCCGACAGAGTGCTCGCAACGGTGCTCTCGTTGATGTAGTTGTCCAGCGTCGGGTTGGAGTACGACCCTACGTTGAGGCCGCCACCGGTGTTGAAAACACCTTCACCGCTCGGGTAGGTCGAAAGCCCGATGCCCCCCCAGAAAACGAGCTGCCAATTGCAGGCCGGCGTGCCCTTCCCCTTGGGTAGGACGCACGGCGTCGCCACGGACAGCACGGAGTTGAAGGTGCCGGACTTCGGGTTGATCTGAACACCCGCTTGAGCTGCGTCGGACTGGTACAGGTCGACAATCTCCTGGCTGATCTCGAGGCCACTCGCCCAGCGCAGGTTGATCGAGAGCTTCTCGCCGGCCGTTATCCCCGCGCCACAATCTGCTGGACCGGCCCCGGGTGTCTGACAGGTGTCCACCCCGCCCGGGTCCACCTTCCAGCCGTGGGCCTTCAGGATGGACTCCGCTGTGGAGACTGAATACGGGTAGGGGTTAGTTTTTTCCACGTTGGTCACAAAGGGGTTACCTAGGGGATAGATGGGCGCCGGCCCGTAGACCGGCGTACCGTACCCGTCCATGAAGTGCTTGATCATGGTGTTCTGGTCCATGAGGTGGGCAAACACCTGGCGGATGTAGAGCTGGTTCAGCACCGGCCCGGCCGTCGGGTTTGCGAAGTTCGGCATCATGAAGTCAAAGCCCCAGGTGGGCACCGGCGTGACGTTGTAGCCCTCCGACTTTATAGACGGGATCGTGGGTATGTCCTGAGTCGGGATCGCTCCGTAGTCAAGCGTCGAGGGCCCCGCCTTCAGAGCGGTGAACACGGCCGAGTCGGTCGTGAAGGGGATCTCCTCGAACTCGGCCGCCAGCGGCTTCGGCCCCGAGTACGTGGGGTTGGGCACGAACACGTCGGGTGAGCTGTCTCCTCCGAAGCTTTGCAGCTCCCAGGGGCCGTCGATCACTTTCCAAAGGGGGTTGGTGGAGTAAGTGGTGGTGTCCTCTGCTTCCTTGGACAGGAAAGCTAGGACTGCCTTGGCCCCTGCGGCGCTCTCGTCATAATTGCCTACCGTGCCGGTAACAGAGGTCTTGTCCCAGGCGTGCTGCGGGATGACGTAGATGTCGTCGATCCCGTTGTCGTCGAAGAATGTCGGATTGAGCTTGCTGGTGAGCACGAACTTGACCGTCATGGTGCCGGTCGCCGTGCAGGTCTTGACGTTGAAGGGGAACTGCGTCGGCCCGCCGTAGCCGCCCCACGTGGGCCCCATCGCCTTAAGCATATTGAAGGAGAAAACGACGTCGCGGGCGGTAACCGGGACGCCGTCTGACCACATGTAGTGCTTCAGCGTGACCGTCGCCACGGTATCGTTATCCGACCAGACCGGCGCGTAAGCCATCGAATGGGCAAAGTCCAAGGTCGGCTCGTTCGGTGTCGGGAGGTAGAGCAGCGGCCACATCAAGTTAAAGAACTGGTCGATGTTGTAGAGGCTCTGAGTTGCCGAAGTCGTTAGCGGGAGTATGTAGTTCGGCGAGGCGCCTGGCGATTCGGCGTACTTGATAATGCCCCCGGTAGTCGCTTGCGGGGCCTTCGCCACCCCGGAGGCGTTCGCTCCTCCGGCACCGACTGCTGTAGCCGCAACGAGCGCCGCGCTAACTGCTACAGCGGCAACTGCGGCCCGTAAATGACCAAACCGTCTCATCCCGTGCTCCTCACTGTCCATGCCAGCACGCAGGCTGACCCTGTCAAAGGACCAATTGCGCTTTACGTTACCCCTTCCGCCCAGTTGGCACACTGCACCACTTATTGGTTATCCCCTAAAACGCGCACCGGGCCTCATGGAGCATCGGACCGCCCGAGGCCATGCCACTTCGCGCTGGACGGCCGTGTGGCGCCCGGCTACGCGCTCGCAGTCGGGCTAGGCGCCCGCAGTCGCGCTAGGCGCTCGCAGTCGGGCTAGGCGCCCGCAGTCGGGCTAGGCGCCCGCAGTCGGGCTAGGTGCTCGCAGTCGGGCTAGGCGCCCGCAGTCGCGCTAGGCGCCCGCAGTCGGGCTAGGCGCCCGCAGTCGGGCTAGCGGGGGGCCATGCCGCGCCATATCGCCTCGACCGCTTGCTCAGCCCAGCCGGGGCTCGCCTGCTGCCCGCCGACTCGCCGGAAGAACACGGAGCCGGCCAGCATCTGCATCGCAAGCCGGAGGTCTGCATCGGCGGCGAGCTGTCCGCGCCGCTGCGCCTCCTCCAGCAGTGAGAGCGCATAATCGGTCCGCGGCTTGACCACACGCTTGCGGTGCATCTCTAGGGCGAGCGGCGCTGACCTGTCGCCGACCAGGCCACCGATCACCTCTAGGCATGACTCAGCGAACCGGCCGTCGAAGGCTTCGAGGAAGCACACGAGGTCCTGGCGTGGATTGGCTGGCCGGTCGCCGGCGGGCTGCACGGGGACCGCAGCTCCGGCGATCGCGTCGGTCACGACATCAGCTTTGTCCCGGTAGCGCCGGTAGATGGTCGCCCGGGAAACCCCCGCCTCCAGGGCGATGCTCTCCATAGTCATCTGCCCGAACCCGAGCTTGTCGAGCTGTCGCAGCGCAGCAGCGGTGATGGCCTCGCTGGCGCGTTCGTTGCGCGGGCGGCCTGGCGGGCGGCCTGGTGGCCGGCGCCAAATTTCGCCAGGCAGGTCCGTCGCGGCTGACGTCACACCACCACCGATTCGGGGTTGGGGAGTGCGCTCTCACCGTTGCCCCCAGGGCCGGCAGTGCTCGACGCGCTCGCTGCGGCGGCGTGAGCACCGTCGCCTGCAAAGCTCGGGACGAAGTCCTTTTGGCGGACCAGCAGCAATGCCAGGATTGCCCCTACGAGGGCGACAACGGCCGCAATGCGGAGCAGCTCGTTAAGGGTGCCCGAGAAGCCCACACGGTAGGCGGCGAGCAACACCGATTGGGCAGGCCCAGGCATCGCCTGCATGGCCTGGCGGACCGCCCCGGCTTGCATCGCCTGGGTTAGGAGGACGCCGCCGTGACGAGCCACTTCTTGGCCGCCGCGGGTCGCCGCGAGCACGGCGTTCGTCTTGGCCACGATCTGGTGGCTAAAGATTGCTCCCAGACCTGCGATGCCGGTCGCAATCCCGATCTGGCGGAACGTCGCGTTCGCTCCCGAAGCCATCCCACTTCGCTGGAACGGTACAACAGCCACCGACGTCGACGCCAGAGTCGGGTTGACCAGGCCGACACCGATGCCGGACAGGATGAACCCGGGGAGCAGCTGTGTCCAACTCGACGACCTGGTGGTCGTCGCCAGTAAGAGCAAACCTCCGCTGACCAGTAGCAGGCCGGCACTCAGGAGGTAGCGGGATTGGACCCTCACCGTGAGCTTGCCGGCGAAGGGAGATATGACGAACATCATCAAGGTGATCGGCAGGAAGCGCAGGCCCGCTTGAAAAGGGCCGTAGCCGAGGTCGTCCTGGACGTAAAGGGTGAGGTATAGGAACATCGCGAATATCGACCCCGACAGGGCGAAGGCTGTAAGCGACACACCGTTGAAGGCACGGGTTTTGAACAGTGTCAGGTCGAGCATCGGGTCGTTTTGGCGCCACTCGGCGAAAATGAAGGCTGCCATTAATACGGCGCTGCCGATTAGAAGGCCGAGGATCTTGGCGCTTCCCCAGCCGTCGTAATTGCCGCGGACAAGGCCGAGCACGAGGAGGAACAAGGACACCGAGAATGTGAGAAAACCGGCCCAGTCGACCCGGCGCGTGTTCGTCTGTGCCGACCGGTCGATCTTGCTCAACGTGACGAAAACCGCGACCACACCGATCGGCACGTTCACGAAGAAAATCCACCGCCAGCCGATACCGCTGGTGATCGCGCCGCCGACGAGCGGACCAACGGCAACCGCGGCACCGAGCACGGCTCCGTAGATCCCGAACGCCGTGCCCCGCTCCTTGCCGTGGAAAGCCGAAGCGATGAGGGCGATGGAGGTAGCGAACATCGCCGCGCCGCCGATACCTTGCACGGCACGTGAAAAGTTGAGCATGTCCGAAGACGTGGCCAGGCCGCAAACGAGCGAGGATAGCGAGAAGATCACCAGCCCGACCGTGAAGATAGTCCGGCGCCCGAACATGTCGCCGAGCACCCCACTTGTAAGCAGGAACGCCGCCAGCGTTAGCGAATAGGCGTCAACTACCCACTGGAGGTCGCTGAAGGAGGAGTGGAGCGAGCGTTCGATCGACGGCAGCGCCACATTGACAACGGTGATGTCCAGGAGAAGCATGAACGTCGCCGTGCACACGGCTATCAACGTCCACCACTTGCGGTCGAGCGCGGGCATTTTCGGCTCCAATCTGGGTACGGACTACACGTGCTAGGGGGGGTATTACGATCCGATACGTATCGTATCGTAATAGGTCATCAGGCGCAACGGAATTTCAAGCCTGGCGATCGCTCATGCACCCGGATCTATCTCTACCGCTACCAGGCTCTATCTTAACCCGGCTTACTGGGAGCCCATATAAGACTGTTTCATGTCGTTCCATATCCTTGGAGGTGGCAGCGGTGAGGGCTTCTCGGTTCGCTCGCCGGTTTCTTGGCATGCTTTCGCGCTTCGGGCGCCAGCCAGTGGACTTTTTTGGCTCGTGGCACGCCCAGGTGCTGAAATCACGCCCAGCTAGCTCGACCTACGCCCAGCTAGCTCGATACACGCCCAGCTAGCTCGACCCACGCCGAGATGGTCGAACGCGACGGGAGGTACTCCCACCGGGTGGAGGCCAGGAGGCAGACGAGCTCGCCGCAGCCCGCTCGTGTCGCCTCGACCGAGCGCATCTCACTTGGTCTTGAAGGTCTGGTCCTTGCTATAGGTTTCGCCGTACGGGCTAAAGGCTTCGATTTGATAGTGGTAGACGGTGTTTGGGTGAAGCCCAAACGCATAACCTGTCACCTTGATCGCGATCGTCGAGGCGGGTGTGAACTGCGGGCTGGTTTCGCCGTCCATCCACGCCGGGTCGGAGCCGTCACGTATCTTGTCGTACTTTCCCGTCAACCCGTAGTCGAAGCAGTACGAGGTCACCGAACCGTGGGGGTTGAGCAAGGCTGTGAACGTTACGCTCGTCGCGGTTGAACTAGGACCTGAATTGGGAGCACCGGGTACGGCCCTGATCCACGGGACAGCGGGTTTTTGTAGTGCCGTCTGCGCGGACGCAACGGCTCCTTGGGCCACCATCGCAACGGGGACCGCCAATGCGGCGACCGCTTTTGAGAACAGGGCGGTACGCCGGCAGCGTTCTCGTCACCTTCATTGGGTTCCTCCATGTGTTGTCGGTCCTCCAGCGACCTGCTCTCGAAGGTAGCCACGACGGGCTGCTTCGTGTTGGCGCGCAGGGCCGCCCTTAAGTAAAGGTTAGAGGTCGATCAAGGCTGGAGCCAGGTCAGGGTTGGAGGCCGGGGTAGGGGAGCGCGGTTAGTACCCCGCCGCCGTTGAGCGGAGTGCCGAGCAGCGGGGTTTCTTTCGCTGTAGCCGGGTCGAACCAGAACAGAGATTGGCCACCCCCGCACCCGAGCACGGCTTGCAGCGCCAACTGGGCGTTCCCGGCGCCTATAACCCGCTCGTCATTGGCGGCCTTGGGTACCGTAACTTCCTGCGTGCGTCCGTTCGGCAGGCGCTGCGCCAAGAACTCCGTGCCGCAGGCGCCAAGCGCCTGGGTATAGACGATGTTGCCGACTTTCCATCCATTAACGTCCCCGTAATCTGGCGGTTTGGGGAACGTCAGCTGGGACGGCGCGGGTCCATTGACGGGAACGAGCCACAGCGCGGCCACGGCGCTCGAATTGGGGCCCAGGGTCTGGCAGGACGCCACGAGGTCGGTGTCGTCCCACCACCGGTCTGGCGAGCAAGCTTTTGTCAAAGGGCCGACATCCTTGAGAAAGGTCCCGCTATTGGCGAACAGCGCCAGGCCGTGGGCAGCCGCGACGACTAGTTCCTTACCGTCAAGTGAGGGAAGCAGCGAGCTGTTTACCGATGCAATAGCGGGCAGCGCAGCTCGGTAGACCTGCTGGGTTTCACCCGACAGGCTGAGCCGGTTCACCGAGATCACCCCGTTGGCGGCCTGTGAGGACCGCAGTACAGCCAGGCCTATCGGCCGCGTGAACTGGTACCACTCGCCGTAGGGGTTGGAGCTCGAGCTCGTGAAACGGGAGAGGACCTTCCCGCTGGCCAGGTCGATCACCTCGACCTGTGGTTTCGGATGGGCTGCCGTTGTGGGCGTCCCGATCAGGACGCGTCGCCCGTCGCCCGACCAGTCGTACAGCTGGTACAGCGACGGAGCTGGCAGGGTAGCGATCAGGTACCGGCCGCCGTGGGGGTCGACCAGGAACAACGTGGTCTGTTGCTGCTCCCATTTTTCTATCGCCGGGCCGGGGTACACGGCGGCGTGCGGCCCCCACAACGCGACGAACCACCCCTGTCCGACGCTCTGCCAAGGGATGGCCGAGGCCGGCGCCTCGACGCCGCTCGCCACCGGGCCCCCGCCGACATGGGCGCCCGAGCCGCCGCCGACATGGGGCCCGAGCCGCCGCCGCCGAGATCGATGAGCTCGAGGTGAACATTCCTAGGCAGGCGATGGCGCTGATGAGGGCGGCCGCGACGCTCCTTCTGCCCATCCAGCAAGCATCCCACGTCGGGGAGACTGTGAAGGTGACCCGTTTACGCGCTCGTGGACAGCGTCCCCTCCGATCGAGGGTGGCGTCGCGGCTGGCAGAAGCGGGTTGCGTCGCGCCGCTAGACGAGGCCGACGAGCTAATAGAGGCCGCCGACAGTGACGAGGTGCGATTAGACCGCCTCGTTGCTCGTCGGGTGGCCGGAGAGCCGCTTGCCTGGGTTACCGGGTCGGCCCGCTTTGCCGCCCATATCGTCCGCGTCTACCCCGGGGTCTATGTCCCGCGCTGGCAGAGTGAGCCCATTGTCCGGAGGGCCGTCGAGATGCTTCCCGATAACGGGATGGCAGCGGATCTGTGCACCGGGTCAGGTGCGATCGCAGTTGCGCTCGCACGGGCGCGGCCGACGGCACGGGTCCTGGCCACAGACATCGATCCTGCTGCGTGTGCCTGCGCGAGAGCCAACGGCGTCGAGGTTTTCGAGGGCCACCTCGCGAGCCCGCTCCCTGCGGAAAATAGAGGGCTCTTCGATGTCGTAATAGCCGTCGTGCCCTATGTGCCAACCGACCAGCTTGTCTACCTGCCCCGCGATGTCCGCGAGCACGAGCCGCTCCTCGCTCTGGACGGGGCCCGGGGGGTACCCGCGTGCTCGAACAGGCCGTCTGGGCTGGCGCAGAGCTATTGCGGCCGGGTGGAGCGCTTCTCCTGGAGCTCGGCGGCGATCAGGCCGAAGCGCTAGGCGGTGTGCTCACAGCCGCCGGCTTCTCTCCGGCGAGGCTTTTCGAGGATGACGACGGGGATGTCCGCGGGATCGAAGCCACAAAGCGCAGCGGGTAAAAGCCGAGGTGGCTGCTAGAACCAGAGGACTTGCTTGGCTAGAACCAGAGGCCTTGCTTGGCCGGCAGGTTCTTCTTGGCCTGGGCCGGGCGCTCCACCAGGTGCCGAAGACGACCCGGCTAAAACGGTAGCCGTAAGCGAGGTTGCCGCCCTTCCGGGTCGTACCGCTCTCCCGTTTGTACATGGTCACAGGGACCTCTTTAACCCTGTAGCCGTTGGCGATCGTACGGATGAGCAGCTCCGAGCTCTGGTACTGCGGTTGGACTAGGTCCAGGCTGGCCGCCACCTCGGAGCGCATGGCCCGCAAGCCATTGGCCGGGTCGGTGATCCGGACGCCAGTGAAGATGCTGATTATGCGGCCGAAGACGACGACTCCCCAAGCCCGCACCGAGTCGGTCGTATGGGTCTCGCCCAGCCGGCGTGACCCGGTGACAAGGTCAGCCTGGTCGGCGATGAGCAGCTCGATAAGCCGCGGCAGCTCGGCAGGGTCGAACTGCCCGTCAGCGTCCGCGGTCGCGATGTAGGTTGCCCCGCGTTCGCACGCGAGGCGGTAACCGAGCTTGAAAGCGTTTCCCTGACCGGTGTTCTTAGCCAGGGTCGCCACCAGCGCCCCAGCCCCGGAAGCCTCGGCGGTCGTCTCATCTGTCGACCCGTCGTCGACCACCAGGACATCGACGTCGAGACCGCAGAGCTGTGGCGGGACCGTCTTCACGACGACAGCGACGGATCCGGCTTCGTTGAGTGCTGGGATGACCACCACCACCGGGGCGCCACGGCCCGGGTGCTCAGCCAGGAATGCCCGCGCAGCCTCTTCCGTGACCGGGGCGTTTTCCCTGATTCGGGCGGATGTGGCGGCGTTCACGAAGCAGCTATCGTACAACACGGCGGGCAGTGCGCTCAGCTGCCAGTTCATCGTGCCGATCGGTTGAAGGCAACGAACGCCCCATCGGGCCGGACAGCGGAGCTGTAACAATGAGCGCAACTTGTGCGATAACGGACAAAACTAGCCGGTGGGGCGAGACTTCAATAGCCGTGCCCCGGGTTGCGGTTGGACCGAACACGGCAGGTTTCGCGGACCAGGCGCTGCCTAGCCCGGTCGATGGAGCGGACCTGGTCCGGTTCCTGAGGGATGCCTACGGCTCCCCTCAAACCGAAGAGGAATTGGCTGAACAGTTTGGTGGCGACCTGCTCAATTTCCTTCGTGATTTCAGTTCAACCGCGCCGAAGCCGATGGTCGCAGGGATGGCGAGCGGGGACTACAAGGCCCCGCGACGCGTGCTGTTATCTGAGGGCGCGGGCCGCCGCCGAGCGCCCGTCGCGCTTGCGTCGTTGGCAGCCGCGAGCTCACTGCGAGCACTTCGCCCGGCAACGGCCACACACATTAGGGTCCCCCCCTACGTAACTGAGGGTTCCGGTCGCGGCTGGATCGTGGACAGCGGGCGCCAGGTCGCCGAAGCCGCCGGCTGAACGGTCTCAGGCCGGCCCGGGCCAGGCTCGCCGAAAGCCGAGCAGCGCTAACGCGACACCGCCTGCGGGACCGGACGGGCCGAGATTTCATCGCTCGCTTGGAGCGTGTTGTTCCGGGGTTGAAAGGGCTCGTATTAGTTTGCGAGCCACCAGCGAGGTTGGTCAGTCTCCTGCCACGCTGGCCGGCCGTCCCTTGCGCTTGTTGAGATAGGCCGCTCCACCCGCCAACGCAGCCGCGCCTGCCAGGGCTACTGCGGGGTACGGGAACTCTGGGAGCTGGCCCGCCGGGTTGTTGTCGGAACGGGGCCGGGTGATCACGAACTGGTCCGCCTGCGTGTAGGTTGGCGCTGGCCCGCTCTGGGGATTGGTCGTACTCGTGACCTGTGAGGTCTGGTAATACGTCACGGTGATCTGTGTGTTGCCTCCCGGTTCGCCTGGGTCCACCGAGAAATAGGCGATCCCGTAAGAATTGTTGCCGTCGGACTTGGTGTTGGTTGGGCTGCTGATGTCCCCTGTGCCCTGTACCGCCGACCAGGCGCTCGGCTCGCTGGCGTCGGGTAGTGGCTTCGTCCCGGCCGTCGCTCCGCCGACGGCTTCACCGACACGGATCTGGGTGAAAGTGGTGACATTGCCGCGGCCGCTTACAAGAGCTCCGCTCGAGTTGTAGCCGCCATAGTCGTTGTCCGGATGGTTGGTGCCACCTCCGCCGAGCACTAGGTAGATGGTGCCCTTGGTGGTGTCGAAGGCCGTTCCGTCGGGTGTCGAAATCGTGGGCGAGGTCTCTGCTACTACGGGAGTAAACGTGTTGACCCCCGTTCCGGCCGTCGGGCCGCTGTAGGTTGTGATGCCGCTCGTCCCGAAGATAGACGAGCTCGGCCAGCTCTTGTTCCACGCCGAGGCGCTGGTCCCGGCGCCGAACACCGAGTAGCCGAGGCTCGGGTTAAACCCGCGTACCGGGTAGGACCTTTCGTAGTCGTGGTCGTGGCCGTTCACCACGAGATCGACCTCGTACTGGTCGAACAGCGGCACCCAGACCTGGCGGATCGCGGCGTCGCTGCCGTTGTCGTTGGACGACGACAGAGCGCACTGATGCATCATGACGATGATCCAGTCGATGGTCATGGGATCGATCGACGCGATAGGAGTGATGGGGCTCGACGGGCTGGCTGGCACCAGGCTCGGCCGGGCCGCCGCCAGGACGTTCTGGAGCCAAATCGTCTGCGCGTTGTTCCCCGGGGGGAGCGTCCCGTTGCTGGTGGGGACCCCGAAACTGCCGCTGTACTGCTGGTTGTACTCGTGCGCGCTGGCGCTTATCGTGTTGCCAACGCCGTCTTTCGACGCGGCGAGGACCACGTTGTAGGCGCCGGAACCCTGGTAGCAGACGTCGTTGGCGTCGAGAGAGATAAAGAGGACCGAGCCGACCTGGAAGTAGTAGAAGTTGTTGACGAAACCTGTGGCCCCATTGGTGGGGAACAGGTAACGGGAGTTGTACGAGGCGTAGCCCTGTGGGTCGGCTTGGTCCAGTTCGACCTCGTGGTTGCCGATGCATGCCATCCACGGCCGGTTGGCTGCCGAGTACTGGACGTTGAGAGCGAAGTCCCTCCACACTTCCGGCGCAGGGGAGTACGTGTAGCCGGACGGCGCCGCTCCGCCCGAAGGGACGGGTACTGCCCACTTGTCCGCATAGGCCAGGTCGCCGTTCAGCAGGTGGAACAGTGGCGGGAGGGCCATGGTGTTCGCCAGCGTCTCCACCTGTTGCACCGCCCAGTAGGCGTTAAATTCGGACTCGCCGTAGGTGTTCGCATACGCAGTCTCGCCTGCCCACGTATACGTAGCACCAGCGCCCGGCTCGGCCAGGTCGCCGAAGGAGGTGAACGCAAAGGCGAACCGCCCGCTAGGGGAGGTGGTGAACGAGCTTTGGAAGGTCGCCGAACTGTTCGGGTCGGCGATCGTGTACGTATACTTCGTGCCCTGGGAGAGCCCGGTCAACGGCACGTGGAACAGATAGGCCTCTTCTCCGCTCGGACCGTCAGTGTAGGTCTTGACAGTGGCGGTGAAACTTGTCTGACCACTGACCGCCGGCGACAGGGTGAGGGCCATCGTCTGGCCGCTCGACAGGGACGACGGTGTCGCCCACGACACCGTCATTTCGGTAGTCGGGTCGGTGCCGTACTGGAGGTGTACCTGCTCGGGCACGGTGCCGGTTCCTAGGGTGCTCGGTCCTCCGCTCGTAGGGCTCGCTGCGAACGCGTAACCGTCTAACCAGAAGAGCTTGCCCCCAACAACGACGGCACCTGCACCAGCGGCGATGCGCAGAAAGTCGCGCCGGTTCACTACATGCGGTTCGAACGTCCCTTCGGCCATTCATGAACTATCGCTAAGTGAGGTGAACGCAGGATTACCGCTTCGTGTCGGAGTGGTGCACGAGAGGCGAAGAGTCGGGCGCGTGCGTCGTCACGGCCCTCCAAGCGGGTCGGTTGAGGTGACGACGTTGCGGGCACCCACTGCCACGCAGAGAATGGCCGATTGGCAAGAAGCGCCACCGCGCAAGTGGTTGGCTCCCTCCCCGCCAGTAAAGGTGGTCGTCCAGGCCGAGGCACCTCCGGTCGGCTTAGTCGCTCTGACGACATTGGTGGCGACGTCTTCTGCCAGGCAGTAGCTCTCGCTCAGGCACGCCAGCGCAACCAGTGGCAGAGATTGGTCCACACCATGAACGCCCTTCCATGCGCGGGCGCCGCCAGTCGGGTCGGTGGAGCTGAAAAGTATGTTCCCTGCGCTGCCGGAGGCAGCTGCCAGGCAGAGCTTTTCGGTAGGGCAAGCGACAGCGCTAAAGCTGTCGTCGTCGGCAGGAGGGTCGATGAGGTGCCGCGCCCAAGCGGATGCGCCACCGCTTGGGTGCGTTGAGACGAAAACGGCCCCGTTCCCGTCGGCAGCTACGCAGAGAGCTGCGTTCGGGCAAGATATCGCGTCGATCGTGTTCGCACCATCGATATTGACCACTTTCCATTTGGAAACTCGACCTGAGGGGTCGCTCGAAGTAACAACGTCGCCGTTCAGATCTCCTGCTGCGCAGAAAGCCGCAGTCGGGCAGGACACACCGTAAATGTACTGGTTCCCGTCCACGTCGACCCGTTCCCACTTCGAAGCGCCGCCAGTGGGTTTTGTCGAGATAATGACAGAGCCATCGTCGTCCACCGCAACGCACAACTTTATGCTCGGGCACGCGACACCGTTGATGGCGTTGGACCCGTCGATGTCCACCGCCTTCCACGCCGGGGCACCGCCGGTCGGGTTCGTGGAGATGACAGCGTGCCCGTCGTTGTCTACGGCCACGCACAGGTGCGCACTGGGGCAGGAAACTGCCATAAGCCCGTTCGGGCTGGAAATCGTTGCGAGTTCCCACTTGGCCGGCTTACCCGGAACGGTCGTCGTTGTCGTCGTCGGCGGCAGCGTTGTCGCTGTTGTCGGGGGTGGCGGTGGGGTTGACGGGGCGCTGGTGTTGTTGGCGGGACCGGAGGAACAGCCGGCCCCAACCAAACTCAGAACGAGAAATGAAGCCACCTTGACACGGCGCGCCCATTGACCGTTCATATGAACTGGAGATTTAAGGTACCAGTTCAGGCCATGGTGACGAGGTCGAGCAGTTCGTCGCTCCAGCTGTCCTCTGTGCCGTCGGGCATAAGCAGGACACGATCGGGCGCGAGCTCGCTCACAAATCCCGCGTCGTGGCTCACAAGTACCATGGCGCCGGGCCATTCGGACAGAGCGCGGCCGATACCTTCTCGAGAAGGGGGGTCAAGGTTGTTGGTCGGCTCGTCCAGCAACAGGCAGTTGTGGCGGCCGGCAACGAGCTGGGCCAAGGCCAGTTTCGTTTTTTCCCCCCCGAAAGTGTGGACGCATCTTGGAACGCCTTGTCGCCGATGAGGCCGAACATACCGAGCAAGCCACGCAGCTCGGTTTCGGGGGCGTCCGACTGCTCGCGCACGTGGTCGATGACGGACCGGCCGGCGACGATGCCTTCATGTTCTTGCGCGTAGTAGCCGATCGAGACCCCTATGCCGCTGCGCCAACTGCCGTCGGTCGGTTCGGCGAGGCCGGCCAGGATGCGGAGCAGGCTGGTTTTGCCGGCGCCGTTCAACCCCATGACGAGGAGGCGCTGGCCACGCTCGACGGCGAAGGTCACCTCCTCGAACACCGGTGGCCCGCCGTAAGCCTTGGCAAGGCCTTCCGCTTCAATGACCACTCGGCCGGTATGTGGAGGGGCAGGAAAGGTGACCTTGTACCGCCGTTCGCGCCGGCGCGGCGCAGGGGTGGCGACCGCCTCTAGCCGGGCGACCCGCTTGTCCAGAGACTTGGCGACGCGGGCACGCTTGGCGGTCTGGTGGCGCATCGAGTCGGCAAGGTCCGAGAGGCGTTTGATCTCGGCGGACTGGTGCTCGGCCACCTTTGCCTGGCGCACCTCGTCCTTAGCGCGGGCATCGCGGTACTGGGTGTAGGTGCCTTTGTACTCGACGAGCACGCCCTCGTCGAGGTGCATGACCCGCGTGATCGACTCGTCCAGGAGCTCGATGTCGTGGCTGACCACGAGAAGGGCGCCCCGGTAGGAGCGCAGGAAACCTACGAGCCAGCCCTTGGCGTCGCTATCGAGGTGGTTTGTCGGTTCGTCGAGGAGCAGTACGTCGCTGCCGGCGAAGAGGATACGGGCGAGCTCGAGCCGGCGACGTTCCCCACCCGACAGGACGCCGACGGGGAGGTCGAGGCGGTCGTCGGCCAACCCGAGCCCTGCCACGAGCTGGCGCACCGCCGCCTCCGCCGCGTAACCTCCGGCCACCGCGAACCGCTCCTCTGCCCGGGAGTAGCGGTGTATCGCCCGGTCCGAAGGGTCCTCCTCCATCGCCAGGCGGAGTTTCTCCAGCCGCTCGGCGGCCTGGTCGAGCTGGCGGCCGGACAGGACATGGGCAAGCCCGGTGGCCTCGACCTCGGTCGCCAATCGCCGCGGGTCCTGGGTGAGAAAGCCCAGCTCACCGTGCGCCCGGACGGTGCCGCCGGCGGCAGGGAGCTCTCCGCTCAAGACCTTGAGGAGGCTGGTCTTGCCAGCACCGTTGCGGCCGACAAGCCCTACCTTGTCGCCGGCGCGCACAGTGAAGGACGCCTCGGACAACGTGAGGCGCCCGCCCACTTCCACGCTCAGGTTGCGGGCCTCGAGCACAACTCCATGATGGCTGGTCGGCGGGCGTTCTTAGCGATCTTGATCGCGCGGCCGCGTCCGAGAGGCTAGCCAGGTGCCGTCCGCCTTGGCCCGCCCGACCGCTGCCAGCCCCGTTGCGCTCATCCGTCCCTGTGTCATGAGCCGCTCGGCGAGCACCACGTTGTTCGCCGACCAGGCACTCCTGTAGCGCCTCGGCGTGAAGCGCTGCCGATATGTGAGCTCGTCCCGCCGCCCGACCTGGCCGTCAACCCAGCCGTAGCAGACGGCTTCCTCGAGGGCCTGGTCGTAGGTGAGGTTCGTGGGCCCGGGCGTTGCTTCCTCCCTGCGCGTGCGGCCGCACCGTCCCGCACCGGCGTGTGCGGGCACCGGCAGTGACTGTGGCGTAATCTGGCGTCCGTGCCGTCGTCTACGTTCAGCGAGCTCGAGCCGGTAGTGGCCAAGCTCCTCGACCGGCATTTGGCCGCAGCCCGCGAGTGGTTCCCGCACGAGCTCGTGCCGTGGGACCGAGCGTCTGAGATCGTCCCGGGCGTGCCATGGGACCCGTCACTGGGGGCACGCCTGTCTCCGGGCGCCCGTAGCGCCATCTTCGTCAACCTGCTCACCGAGGACAACCTTCCGTACTACACGACTGCGCTCTCGTCGGCTTTCGGGGAGCACGGCGCATGGGGTGAATGGATGTGGCGCTGGACAGCAGAGGAGGGCCGCCACTCCATCGTCCTGCGGGACTGGGTCACCGTCTCGCAGCTCATTGACCCTGTGGTGATGGAGCGAGGCCGCATGCAACAGGTGTCGAGCGGCGTGGCGCCGGACCCTTGGTCCTCGGCGCTGGGCCCCTCAGCTCCGGCCGCGACCCTGGTGTACGTGTCGCTCCAGGAGCTGGCAACACGCGTGGCACACTTCAACACTGCCAAGTCGCTGGACGACACGGCGGGTTATGAGATCATGAAGCGAGTCGCAGCCGACGAGAACCTCCATTTCCTGTTTTATCGCGACCTGTCCACAGCCGCCATGGAAGTGTCACCTTCCGAAATGGTTATTGCGGTGGAGCGCGTGGTCAAAACGTTCAACATGCCGGGGACCGGGATCTCCGGGTACCGCGAGCACACCGTTGCGATTGCCGATGAAGGCATTTACAGCCTTCTTATTTTCCACGACCAAGTGCTTGTCCCGACGTTGCGCACCTGGCGTGTGGAACAGCTGACGGGGTTGACCTCGGAGGCGTCCGAGGCTCGGGACCGCCTACTGGCTCACGTGCAGCGAGTGAACCGGATAGCTAATCGCCTCGAAGAGCAGCGCTTGGAGAAGCTTTCAGAAGCGCCAACGTCTTCCAACTAGGAACATACCGGCCAGGCTGAGCAAGCCGAACCCCCACAGCTCTGGGTACCACTGGAAGCCGGTATAACGGAAAACGATGTCGTGCCTGCCAGGTGCGAGGTTCACGCCAACGAGGGCCGGGGCCAACATTTCGGTCTGCGTGGGCCGGCCGTCCACCCAGGCGTGCCAGCCCGGGTCGTAGGCGACAGAGAACACGACTGTGCCGGGTTTGTCCATCGTCACCTCGGTGCTGTAAGAGCCTTCCGGCGGGCTGGCCTGGACGCTGTCGACCGTCCCCGGCGAGGGGACGCCCATTGCAGCCCGTAACGCCGACATCGCCGGCGCCGGTGGCGGGCTCGACCCGGGCCATTTCACGGCCCAGTCCTGGTCGTCCTGCAGTTCCTGCAGGAACATCAGGGACTCCGAGCCGATGTCTGCGCGGTTGGCAGAAAGGGTTCCGGTGACCTGTACCAGGTCGATATAGGTGTTCGAGGCAATTACCCACAGCGAGTAGTTGCCGTCAACAAGGGCCCTTCCGCGGGGACGGGGGCAGCCATTCCTGTTGGCAAAAGCATATAGCGGACGCCGAAAAGGGAATAATCCGCGGGATTGTCCTGGTCGAACTCAATTTCGGGGTCCAGCATCAACGACAGGCTCGGCACCGTGTACACCATTTCGTCGATGTCCTGGGTCTCGATGTACTTGTAGACCGGTATGTACCCGACGGTGAACCCTTGGCCCCAGTTGATGGACTGGCCGGCGTAGGTCCGGCCGCCTCCATGGTCCTTTATGTAGCTGAGCAAAGGGGCTATTTCGGCGCCTTGGGCCGAGTCTTCACCCCGCTGGTAGGAAATGGCAGCCGCATTGCGTTGGTCGTACTGGGAGACGGCCCTCGCAGCCGGCCAGAAGCACGCGGCCGAGCCGGCGGCGACGGCCGAGAGCGCCGCAAAGCGCGCTCGGCGGGACCTCGCTAGCGTGGTAACTGTCGAGTTGCATGCGTGCCAGACCGCCACTATCGCCATACCGCCCAGGTAGAGCCCTGCGAGTTGGCTCCCCATTGTGAAGCGGCGGAAGTACAGGTCTGCATGTCCCGGGACCAGGTCTGCAAGTGGGCCCCAGGTGGTTGGTCCGAAGCTGAGCAATAGGCTCGCCACGAATAGTGCGAGCAGAGCGCGGCATGAGTGGTTCCCGTCGCCACCTCACGATTGCCAGTGCCGCCCCTAGAAGCACCGCGACGGTTATCGCCGGGATGGCATGGCGCGCGTCGAAGATCCGTCCGGTGAACAACCAAATGACCTCTTGGCGCGCACCATAGCCCCTCACGTACCCAGTGGTCGCTAGTTCCTCGTTGATCGCTGACCACTTGGTGAACAGCATGAGGGGCACGATCACCCAGGCCGCGGCCGCCAACGATGCGACGAAGAGGACAGCAGCCCGCCCAAGCCTGCGCAGGACCGGTCCCTCTGCCACCAAGGCGATAACGATGACCCCAAGGAAAGCGAGGTCGCCGCTCATGAAATGAAGTGCCACCGTCAACCCGCTCAGTCCTCCGGCGACCCAGAGGTAGCGCGCGTCGCGCATCGCTCTCCAGCTGCTCGCCCACGCGAATGGCAAAGCCCACGAGCCGACCAGCTGGGTCCAGACCTCGGCCCCCCCGATCCATAGGTACGCACCCCGTTCGTAACCGACGCCGGTGAAGCTCACGATGAAAGGCGACAGCATCGCCGCGATGGCGGCGGCTGCCCTCGGAATGCCGAACAGCCTTGCGGAGGAATAGATTACGAGCGGCCACAGGGACAGGAGAAGGTAAATCGACCAGCGAAAGGCGGTGTCGGGGCCGACGACTACGCCAGCAAGCCCGGTTAGCACGGACCCAAGGCTCTGATAGTGAAGGTACTGGGCTGAGCCGAGGCCGATATAGGGGAACCACGAGGTGTACGGGTCTTTGTCGGCGGTGATCGCGCTGCTCGCGAAGCGGGCCATCATTTCGTGGACCGACCCGTCGTTCAGGAATGCAACAGGCAGCACAACCGCCCGAAGGCTCCAAAGGTTCCAAGCAACGACCGCCGCCACAGCCAACAAGGGAACGGGGACTTCGCGCCCGAAGCGAGCGAGCTTGCTCATTATCGCGGAATGGTTAGCAGCATATATCAGCGACACGAGCCCGACAGAGCTCGCTGGTCCCCCGGGAGAGGATCCTGGCTCGGGACGTCAGCTACGAGCCTTCATCCGCTCCTCGTCGCGCACCAGGTTGCTCTGGCTGAACCGGCCTGTCGCGATCAGGTGCTCGAGGCCAGTCGCTGGGACGGCCGCCGAGAACAGGTACCCCTGGCCCCAAGCGCACCCGAGGTCGCGCAAACAGGACTGCTGGTTCGTCGTCTCGACGCCCTCGGCGATCACGATGACGCCCAGGTTCATGCCGAGTTGCACGATCGTGCGTACGAGTTCTGTAGTGCGGTCGTCTAGGCCCAGCCCTGCGACGAAGCTCTTATCGATCTTTAGGGCGTCTATGGGCAAGCGGTGTAGCGCCTGCAGGGACGAATAACCCGTGCCGAAATCGTCAACGTGGACCTGAAGGCCGCGCGCGTGGAGCTCGTGGAGCACTATGAGGGCGCGTTCCAAATTGTCGATTATCACGCCCTCTGTTATCTCAAACGCTAGGCGCTCAGGCAGCACACCACTTTCTGCCAACACGAGGTCGAGGTGGTCGAGCAAACGCGGGCTCCAAAACTCCCGGTTCGAGAGGTTCAGGCTGACACGTACATCGGCGCCGAGGAGTTCCATAACGTTCCAAAGTGTTAATTGGCGGCAAGCCTCCGCCGCGACCCACCGTCCCATCGGCACTATCAATCCCGAATCCTCGGCTACTTGCAAGAACTCGAGGGGGGTGACAAGGCCGCGCAGCGGATGGCGCCAACGGACGAGGGCCTCGAGGCCCATTACCTCGCCAGTGCCGATGTGCACCACAGGCTGATAGTGGAGCTCCATCTGGCTGCTGCCCTGGCCGCGCTTTTCGATCGCTTGGCGCAGCTCAGTTTCGGTTTTCAGGCGTGCCATTGCGGTGGCGTGCATCGAGGAGTCGAATATGGCGTAGGTCCCCCGGCCGTCCGACTTTGCCCGGTACATTGCGATATCGGCGTCGCGTAACACGTCCTCGGGGCGGTCGTAGCCCGTCGAGCTCATTGCAACGCCGATGCTGGCGGTGACGACGATCTCGTGGCCGTCCACGTCGTAAATCGCGCCGAGGTTCTCCAGGAGCCTGCGGACGACGGCCTTAACTGTGGGCGCGTCGGGGATGTCGAGCAAAAGCACAGCGAACTCGTCCCCTCCGAAGCGCGCTGCGGTGTCAGCCTCTCGCAGCTGGGCGCGAATGCGGTCCGCTACCTGGACGAGCAGCTTGTCACCCATCTGGTGGCCCAGGCTGTCGTTCAGGATCTTGAACCCGTCGAGGTCGAGCCAGAGCACCGTGTAGGTGTGGTTGCTCCTGCGCTTGGAGTTGGCCAGCGCCTGGGTCAGGCGGTCCAGGAAAAGCGTTCGATTGGGCAGGCCAGTCAGGCTGTCGTAGAGGGCTTGTTGGCGCAGGCGCTCTTCGAGGAGGCGACGCTCAGTGATGTCGGTGAGGGAGCCGACTATGCGCGTTGCCGGCCGGCCGAGGCCCGGCACTGCCAGGCCCCTGCACAACAGCCACAGGTAGCCACCGTCGCTCGACTTGACGCGGTGCTCTTGGAGGATTGAAGCCTGTTCCCCGAGTTTCAAGCCGACGAGTTCGGCCATGAGGGCGGGATGGTCCTCAGGGTGCACCCGGTCGAGCCACTCCTCCGGGCTGGTGCCGATGGCTTCCTCGGTATAGCCGAGCATTTCGCTCCAGCGTGCCGAGTAATAAACAGTTCCTTTGTCGAGGTCCCAGTCCCAGAGGCCGTCGTTGGCCGCTCGGGCAGCCAGTGCATACCGCTCCTCGCTCTCTCGCACCGTCTGGGCCATTTCTCGCTCCCGCCGGTACGACAGCGCCAATTGCTCGCCTCGCTCGTGAAGCTGTTGGCTACGCTCGCGCAGCGACTGCAACACGTACTGGTAGTCGAGGGCCTCACTGAGCAGGGCCTCCCATTGGAAGTAGGTGTCCTGCCCGAGGAAGCCCGTATCGAGCGGGACCGCCACCGACAGGATCCCCCAGTCAATGTCCTCGCTCGTCACCGGGAAGTGCATCACGACATTGCCCTGGCCGGCCATCTGGAAAAGCTCTACCGGGGGGAAGGCTTCGACCCGGTAGGACGTCGTGCTCATTGTGAACGGACGACCTCGCGAATCGAACGTGCCGACCACTTCGAGCTCGGGCCTGCCGGGCTCGCCTGTGCGCTGTGGCCCGGCCTCAGGGCCCTGGCTATCGGAGCCGTGCCCGTCCGCGCCGACCCTGCGCAAGTCGAGGTTCGATTTTGTCCCGACGGCGTGCTCGTCGTCCCGGCTGGCCTCGGAGCCGTCCGCGTCGTTCTTCCACAGCGCGAGTACGCCGGCGATCGCCTTAGTGCGCCCGAGCCACCCGAGCGCGCGTGGGTCAGCTTCGTGGCTCCGGAGCAGGTCGAGGCTGATTTCATGCTCGTCGCGGATTGCCTTGCGAAGTTCGTAGTAGGCGTCGTTGCGCTCGTTTAGCAGGGCCTTGGAAAGGCCGAGCCGCACTTCGGCCCAGCAGTTGTTGAGCCTCGCGAGGGCCTCCTGTTCGCCCGGCCCTGCGGCGTCGCTGAGCTGCGAGCTGAGCTGGTTGGCAAAGCTCAAGATGGCGTCGAAGGTTTCCTGGCTGGGCCGAGCTTGTACAGCTCCTGGCAAGCCTGCCCAAGCTTGACCAGCTGGTCGGGGTTGACCTCGCCTACGGCGGCCTGGCGCAGGGTGCTCCCGATAGCGGCCACATGCCTGGTGACCTTTTCCTGCGGGAACGCCTGCCCTGAAACGGTCCCCGGCGGCACCATCTTGTGCAGGGCCTGTGTGATGCTAGCAACCGGGTCCCGCCGCTGGTCATCCGGTGTAGCGTCCCGGCTCAGCGGCCTGACGGCGCAACCGCAGCTCTCGCGAGCGATGAAAGACCCGTCGACGACATGGTGGCCAGCCCTCACCGTCTCACCGGCGACCATCTGCATGATCAAGCGAGCCGCCTTCTCGCCCATTTCCTCCAGGTTCTGCGAGACGCTCGAGAGGCTGGGCGACAGCGAACTTACGCCAGGCATGTCGTCGAAACCCGTGATCGCCTGGTCGTTCGGCAAGACGTAGCCGGCTTCCTTCAGAACTGACATGATGCCCGCGGCGTTGAGGTCCGTCGCTGCCACCACGGCCGTCGAGGGGAGGCCAGCGGCAAGCATGGCCTCCGCTGCTCGGCGTCCGGCGAACTCGTGGTTGTCTTCGATGTCGTACATGAGAGCGGGGTCAGGCTCTATCCCGTGCGCCAAGAGGACGTCGCGGTAGGCGGCGTACCGCTCGCTGACGTCGTACTGCTGCATGCTGCCGGCAAAAGCTATCCGCGTGTGCCCGTGCTCCAAGAGGTGCTCCACGGCTCGGCGGATACCGCCTTGGTTGTCGGGCAGGACGGCCGGGTACGAGAAGCCGGGCTCTTCGTGGCCGAGGGCAACCACCCGCTTGCCGGCGCCCCGGAGCTTTTCGAGGTACTCGATGGAGATCGCGTTCGCAATGGTCACGAAGCCGTCGATGCGGTCCCATCCCAGGTGAGGGAGGTCCTCGATGACGTGTTCTCTGTGGTAGCCGGAGCTGAAGGCAGCCGTCGATATAGCGGTGAGCCGCCCCCCGGCAGCAGATACTGCCTGGTTAACGGCAGAGATGAGCGAGCCGTAGTAGTAGCCCGCCATCAACGGCGACAAAATCCCGATCGTCGGACCTTCCAAAGCGGCTCCTAGCGCTGCGGTGGGGGAGGTTAGGCGGCGCCTCGCTTGGTTGTATATATCGTCGGGAGGTGTCCACGGTTGAATGGGACACTAAAAGAGCATGTCACGGGGTCCTTCAACCGGCTCGCCAAAGCCGCTAGCGGGTGCTGGGCGGCGGGGGACGGTCCATTGGACTGCGTCCCCCGCCTACCAAGGTTGCGGGCCTACGCGCTTACTGCTGCGGGCACCTTGGCCGGTACGGCGGGTACCGAGCCTTGGTTACCGCATGGTGCGCGCTGCGGTGGCGGCCCACAGCGGCGTCCCAACCGGCATCACAGGTTGAGGGGACATCCCGTTGATCACCCCCGCCGCGGAGGCGTACCAGGCGGCTGCGGCCGTCGCGACGCCGACATAGCCGCTGACATGGATGAGGTCCGTACCGAGCACGTGTCCCGAACCGGCCAGGAACTGACCAATGAAGAAGATGATCAGGGTGGCCTCTAGGGTCAGGAACACCGCAAAGACAGCCTTGCTGAGCCGGGTGCTGAACAACAGCATGTAGGAGTTGAACACGGTGAAGGCAACGGCGAACCATCCGAGGGCGTTGTGCACGTTCAGGGTGGACGGGACCCAGCCCACCAGGTCCATGATCACGAAGAACCCGAGTGACATCCAGAACGCGCCGTAGGTACTGAACGCAGTTGCGCCGAAAACGTTTTTGTTACGGAACTCGTGCTGGCCGGCCATGAACTGGGCTAGCCCTCCATAAAAAAGCGCCAGGCCCACCCAGATGAGGTCGGGCGCCCAGTTTGCGTTATGGACCGACAGGACAAAGGTGGTCAAGGCGAAGCCGCCCAAGCCCAACGGGGCCGGGTCGGCAAGGGGAAGTGGTTGTGGGGGAGTTAGGGGTACCGATGGGTCAGACATTTTCTGCTCCTTTGGAGGGGCAGACGGACCTACCCCTCAGGTCGTCTCTGGAGGGTCAGACGGACCTGGCCCTCCTGTCGTTGTTATTCAACGTTATTAGACGCTATTCAGCGCGACCGTAAGACTGGATCTCCTCGAGTTCTTTAGTCGTGAGCTCGCGGGGCGCTTCGCCGCGCTGTGACTTTTCTCTATAAACGTATTGACGGATCCCTTCGACGACATCGGGGTTTGCCAGCGTTGTTATATCTCCCACGTCGGCGAAGTTGGAAATGCTCGCGATGACACGGCGCATGATCTTGCCCGAGCGTGTCTTGGGCATGTCGGGGACGATCCAGACGTTCTTCGGCCTGGCAACCTTGCCGATCTGGGTCTCGATCGCGGCCTTGACCTTTTCTTCGATCTGTTGGCTCGCCGGGACCCCGGGCTGGAGCGCCACGTACATTTCGACCACACGGGCCGCGCACTTCGTCAATGACAGGCACGGCGGCGGCTTCGGCGACCTCAGGCACAGTTAGCACTGCGGATTCGAGCTCTTTGGTGCCGAGCCGGTGCCCAGCGACGTTGATGACGTCGTCGATGCGGCCGAGGATCCGGTAGTAGCCGTCCATGGACTGCACTGCCCCGTCGCCGCACAGGAAGGGCCAGTCGTGCCAGTCCTTGCTTGATTTGTCATGGCAGTACTTGGCGTAATAGGTCTGCACGAAGCGCTCGGGTTGGCCCCAGACAGTTTGCATTATCCCGGGCCACGGGTTGCGCATACAGATGTTGCCAGCGCTGCCGCTGCCAGCTTCGACAGTCTTGCCGTCCTCGTCGTATATGACCGGGTAGATCCCGAGCGCGGCAGGGCCGCAACTGCCTGGTTTCATGGGTTTGAGCGCGGGCAGGGTGCTCCCGAGGAACCCCCCTGTCTCGGTCATCCACCATGTGTCGACGATCGCGGCCTCCCCCTTGCCCACCGAGTCGTAATACCAACGCCAGACCTCTGGCTCGATGGGCTCGCCGACGGTGCACATCAATTTGAAGTGGTAGTCGTACTTGGCTGGTTCGTCGTGGCCGAGCTTGCGCAGCATCCGGATTGTCGTTGGGGCAGTGTGGAAGATATTGACCCCAAGGCGTTCGGCGATCCTCCAGGGCCGTCCCGGGTCGGGGCTGGCCGGCGCTCCCTCATAGAGCACGCTCGTGGTCCCGAGGGCGAGCGGCCCGTAGACGATATAGGAGTGACCGGTGATCCAGCCGATGTCGGCAGCGCACCAGTAGGTGTCTTCGGGGTGGATGTCGAGGTAGTACTTGGAAGTGCCAGCGACGTAGGAGAGATAGCCGCCCGTCGAGTGCTGGGCACCCTTGGGCCTCCCGGTCGTGCCGCTGGTGTACATCAGGAAAAGGGGGGCCTCGGCGGGCATTGACACCGGCGGTACTACCTTGCGCAGGTAGTCGACGATGACCTCGTCCACGAAATAATCGCGCCCTTCTACCATCGGAGTTTTTGAAAGGTACTGGCCCGCGTGCCTCCTCCACACGAGGACCTTCTCTATTTCGACCCCCTCTTGCTTGGCGACAGCCACGGCCTCGTCGGCCTTGGCTTTGTGGTCGATCCATTTCCCGTCCCGGTAGTAGCCGTCGATTGTCACCAGTACCCGGCTGGCCGAATCGGCTATACGGCCGCCGCAGGCGGTGCCGGAGAAGCCCCCGAATACTTCCGAATGAACGATGCCGAGGCGGGCGCATGCCAGCATGGTCACTGGCAGGTCAGGGACCATAGGCATGTGGAGCGTGACCCGGTCCCCGCTCCGGAGGCCGCAGAAGCCGGACAGCATGGCTGCCAACTCGTTGACTCGCCGGTACATCTCACGGTAGGTAATTGTCCTGGTTTCTTCGGCTTCGGGCTCTGGCACCCATATGAAAGCGGCTTTGTTTGCCTTTGTCGCCAAATGGCGGTCAATGCAGTTGTAGGAAGCGTTGAGACGCCCTCCCACGAACCACTTCCAAAACGGCGGGTCGCTTGTGTCGAGCGTCGTGTGCCAGTACTGGTCCCAGTCGAGCAGTTCTGCGTACTCGCGAAAACACTCGGGAAAGTGTTCTTCGGTGAACCGGTCGAATATCATCGGGTCCGAAGCATTGGCTTGGCCGATAAAACGGGCGGGCGGGTAGAAGTACTCCTCTTCTCGCCAATGGACCGCTATCTGGGCCTCGGTTGCAGAGGTCCCAGTCTCCTCCTTGTCGTTAGCCATGGACCACCCCCTTGTCTTTGGTGAGGAGCTCCAGTGCGGATGATAACAGTGCGCCGCACCTCGGGGCGGCGTAGTCTGCGATGGTGCCGCGGCCCGACGATGGGGACGTGCTGAGGCTTGTCCCGACGGCCATGGCCGCAGGCGGTGCGGCGGTCGCCCGGGAACCCACGGGCCGAGTGGTGCTGGTCGAGGGAGCCTTGCCCGGGGAGACAGTCGACGCCGTGCTCACCGAGGAACGCTCCAGTTATGCCCGCGCACGCATCACCGCGGTCCTCGAGGCCTCGCCTGATCGAGTCTCCCCGCCGTGCCCACATGTCGCCCGGGGCTGTGGGGGCTGCGGCTGGCAACACGTTTCCCTGGAGGCCCAGCGCCGCCTTAAGACAGAGGTGGTCTCTGAGGCCCTCGAGCGCATCGGCGGGGCCGCGGGGACCGAAGTCGTCCCGCCGCCGCCGGCGAGCCTGGCCGGCTACCGCACCACGGTACGTCTCACGTCCGACGGCGCTCGGCCGGGCTATCGCCGGCACCGCGGCCACGAGGTCGTCCCGGTCGACAGTTGCCTGGTAGCACATCCATTGCTGGCCGAGTTGCTGGCAGTGGGCGATTTTGGGGAGGCGACCGAGGTCACGTTGCGCTGCGGGGCCCGCACCGGCGAGCGACTCGCCGTTCTCGGCCCGAGTTCTGGAGGCGCCTCTTTGCCAAGCCCGGTCCGCGTGATCGGTGAGGATGAGCTCGCAGCTGGCCGCCGAGCCTGGATATTCGAGGAGGTGGGGGGCAAGCGCCTGCGGCTTTCGGCGCAATCGTTCTTCCAGGCAAGCCCCGAAGGAGCGGAGGTGCTGGTCAGCCTTGTCGGCTCGGCAATCGCGGGAGCTCCCGACGGGCTACTGGTAGATGCCTACGGAGGCGTCGGCCTCTTCGCTGCGACCCTTGGCGCAAACCGTCCGGTGACGCTCCTGGAGTGCTCGGCGTCAGCAGCGGCCGATGCAAGGGTCAACCTACCGGCCGCTTCGGTCCGGCTTATCGACGTCGCCAGATGGCGGGCCACAAAGGCGGCGGTCGTTGTCGCGGACCCCCCGAGGGCCGGCCTTGGCGCTGCCGGTGCGGCTGCTCTTGTCGCGAGCAGAGCAAGCCATCTCGCGCTGGTCTCGTGCGACCCGGCCTCGCTTGGGCGGGACACGGCCCTGCTGCGGTCTAAGGGCTTCAACCTGGAGTGGGCAGCGCTCGTAGACATGTTCCCCGGCACACCTCATATCGAAGTGGTCAGCCGCTTCGTCCGTTAGTAACGATAATCACCAGGCTTGTAGGGCCCTTCTACGGGCACGCCGATGTAGGCGGCCTGGCTTTCCGATAGGTGGGTCAACTTCGCCCCGAGTTTGCCGAGGTGCAAGCGGGCTACTTTTTCGTCGAGGTGACGAGGCAGGACGTGAACGCCGATCGGGTAGCGCTCCGTGTGGTTGAACAGTTCTATCTGGGCGAGGACCTGATTGGTGAAGCTGGAGGACATGACAAAGCTCGGGTGCCCGGTGGCACATCCCAGGTTTACCAATCGCCCCTCGGCGAGAACGATCACCGCATGGCCGTCGGGGAACTCCCATACGTCCACCTGAGGTTTCACCTCATAGCGCGAAATGCCCGGGTAGCGAGCTAGGCCGGTCATGTCTATCTCGTTGTTGAAATGCCCGATATTGCAAACAATCGCGTTGTGTTTCATTTGGGCGAGGTCTCGGGCCGTTATCACGTCCTTGTTGCCGGTGGCGGTGACGAAGATGTCGGCCGTCGCCACCACGTCTTCCAAGGTCACGACCTGGTAGCCCTCCATGGCAGCTTGGAGCGCACAGATGGGGTCTACCTCGGTTACCACGACACGTGCTCCCTGGCCGCGTAGGGACTGGACGCAACCCTTGCCGACGTCGCCGTAGCCACATACGACAGCCACCTTGCCAGCCACCATGACGTCGGTCGCCCGGAATATCCCGTCGACCAGCGAATGGCGCACGCCATAGAGGTTGTCGAACTTGCTCTTTGTGACTGAATCGTTGACGTTCATGGCAGGGAAGAGCAACGCCCCGTTCGCGGCGCGCTGGCGCAGCCGGTTTACGCCGGTGGTGGTCTCTTCGCTGACCCCTCTGATGCCAGCCGCCATTTTCGTCCACATCCCGGGCCGCGAGCGGAATGTCTTTTGGAGTGTTGCGGTGATGATCCCGTGCTCCTCACTGTCATCTGGGCCGAGGTCGGGCACCATGCCCTCTCGCTCAGCCTGCACTCCCAAGTGCACAAGCAAAGTGGCGTCCCCACCGTCATCGACGATCATGTTGGGACCGTCGTGCGCCGGCCAGGACAGTGCCTGTTCGGTAGCCCACCAATACTCCTCCAGCGTCTCGCCCTTCCAGGCGAAAACAGGGACCCCGCTCTGGGCTATCGCGGCCGCTGCGTGGTCTTGGGTCGAAAAAATATTGCAGCTGGCCCAGCGCACCTCGGCGCCAAGGTCGCGCAGCGTCTCGATCAGCACGGCCGTCTGAACCGTCATGTGGAGTGAACCACTGATACGGGCCCCGGCGAGAGGGCGCTGGCCCGCGTACTCCTGCCTCAGGGCCATGAGCCCAGGCATTTCCACTTCGGCCAGGTTGATTTCTCGGCGGCCGAAGTCGGCTACCGAAATGTCGGCGACGCGGTAGTCGGCCTTGTTAGGAGTCTCGGAAAGCTGAGACGTGGGCATGGGGCTCCTTTGCTGAACCTGCGCGCTGAGCGCGCCGAAAACGACCGTTTTGAAGGCCGGGGCCATCGGCCCTTCCCCAGCGGGTCAGCCGGACCGCATCCTACTTCCCGTCGGAGCGCTCGCGGGGCAATGGCCGTCCGGGCAGATGTCTGGCCATGGCCCGAAGGTGCCTTCGGCACGGCGCGGCCCAAAGGGTGCCACGCGTTCGGCGACCAGCTCGCGCACCATGCTGACGAAGGAAGGGGTCGTGCTCACCGTTGCAGCGCGCACGAAGTGAACTCCCTTTTCCCTGGCTACAGCCGCAGCCTCGATGTCGAGGTCGTACACGACCTCCATATTGTCGCAGGCGAAGCCGATCGGGACCACGACGATTGCGCCGGCTGACGAGGCCCGGATCGCGTCGCAAACGTCGGGACCGAGCCACGGCGAGCTCGGGTTCCCGGAGCGGCTCTGCCACACGAGTTGCCACGACTTGACACGAGCGCCTTCGGCAGCGAGCCGGGCGGCCTCGGTGACATGGTCCACGTAGGGGCTGTTCTGAGCGAGCGCCACTGGGATGCTGTGCGCACTGAAGAGCACTTCGACCCCTCCGGTGCCGACCGAGCGGGCTTCGGTGCTGCCCTCACCCGCCCCGGCGAGGGCCGCCCTCACGTTGCAAATCTCGAGCGCCATGGCGAGGTGGGACGCCCACGGCCCCACCCAGCCCGGGTGGTTGTAATAGAGGCGCAGTTTTTCCACGCGTGGTGCCCGAGGCCCCACCTTTTCTTGGGCCGCCGCAATGTCGTCGAGGTACTGCCGGCAGCTGCTGTAGCCCCCGTAGGCCGAAGTCACAAACGCTAGCGCCCGCTCGACGCCGTCATCGCGCATCTGGGCGAGCGTGTCTTCCAACAGGGGGTGCCAGTTACGGTTCCCCCAGTAAATCTCGAGCGAAGTGCCGGCTAGTTCGGTCCGCAGCGCCTCGAGCAGGGCCCTGCACTGCGCCGGGAGGGGGCTCACCCCGCCAGCCGCGTAATAGTGCTCGGCGACCTTGTCGAGGCGGCTTTCGGGGACATCGCGCCCAGCGGTCACGCGCCTCAAAAACGGCTTCACGTCCTCCGCCCGTTCCGGGCCGCCGAACGACACCAGAAGCAATGCTTGGTACCCGTCCATTCCTGCGGACCCTAGCGCGCCTCGAGGAAGGCCCGGCGTCGCCTACTTCTCAGTAGGGGCCACCTGGGACGGGACCTGGCCCTGTGGTTCACCCAGCAACGCTGTAGACGGATCGTTGCTGTGCGCCCCACTCCGCACATTGCCCGAAGGTCGGTTCCCATATGTCCACGTGGTCGCCGACGATCGCCCCACCTGTGTCGTCCGCAGTCCTAACGCCAACGCCGTCGACATAAATCTGTGTTCCGAGCGGGATCACTCCCGGGTCGACGGCCGCACTTTGAGGACCTGCCATTGCGCCGCTCTTTGTGAGACCGCTGAGGTCGTAGCAAGTGACTAGGAAATTGCCTAGGAAATTGAGATGACGGCTCGGGGCGCTCGGTCCCATCGTGACCACCACATAACCGGCCCCGTTAGGCGTCGGTGCAAGAGCACTGGCCTTTACCCCGGGCCCAGTCGACGCCGAACCGAGGTTTTTGGCCGCGCCGTAACCGTGCACGCTCCCGCCAGCAGCGAGGAGCCAGTAACCCTGTGCGGGCCCTGGCGAAGCTGCGATAGCGGTCACTGTCAAGTGTTGATGCAAAAGCGACCCGTCGGCCCTCGCGTCCCCGAAGCTGAACACACCTCCGGTGGCCGTTGCCAGCCAGTAGCCGTGGCCGCTTGGGGAAGCAGCGATGCCAATTACTGGTTGTGTTACGCCGGTATTGCCGAGGGACCCGTAATACCGGGCGTCGCCGAAACTATAAATTCTACCATCAGCTGTCGCCAACCAATATCCTCGCCCATCGGGCAGAGAAGCTATCCCGACCACGTTCGCCTTCAAAGCAGCCTTGCCGAGCGACCCGTAAAACTTGGCATCGCCAAAGCTGAAAACGTCGCCGTCCTGGGAAGCCAACCAGTACCCGTGGCCTGACGGCGTACCAGCTATCCCGGCCATTTTCCTAGCGCGGTGATCAGTCGCCAGGGAGCCTAAAAAATGTGCGTCGCCATAGGAAAACACGCCACCGCCGGAACCCAAGGCCCAGTACCCTCGCCCGTAGCCTGCCAGCGTGATCCCGACGATGTCGCACGCGTGTGCCCGCCGGGCGCTCCTAGAAAGGTGGCGTCCCCAAAAGCAGCGATCGAACCCGGTGCTGCCAGCCTTACCATCGAAGACCTCGGCGATTTGGTGGCCAACCGGGGATGGTAAAAGCCGTCAAAAGGGTACTCCACACCATCAAAAAGGTAATCAGCACCGCCAAAATGGTAGTCAGTACCGCTGAAAGGGTAGGTAGCACGCCCAAAATGATCGAGGGCCGCTCGGACTGGTTGGTGAGCGCGGCTAAAAGCTGTGAGGGCGACCGACGATGTCGTGACGCGGGCCGACCTGTGCGGCACGGTGCCTCGCAGCGGGCTGGGAGCAGCCATCTCGGTGGCCGCGTACCCGGGCCCAGGTGCTGCAATGGCGGTCGGGACGCCCAGCATGGTGATCGCGGCCAATGGCAGGGAGAGCGTGGCCAATACGGTGGAGGAGGTCCGCAGGGTGCCGACAGGGCGGAGATGGCGCGGGCGGCGACGGACGTACCGTGTTTGGCGATCCTGGCGAAAATGAAGCCCCGTAACCGTGGTTTTGCTCAGCCACGCTGCATGAGCTGGACTTTTAGCTGGTCCGCAAACAGGTTGGCCGGCTGTTTTCGGCGGTGCGCCGTGGCGAGCGGGTTCGGCACGTAAATGCGTAGGTTGGTGACGTCGGACCATTCAGTCTCCTTGGTCGCGTACCATCTGCTCGCCGCTCGGCCTTCGGTGGGAAGTACCAGCTACGAGCAGGAAATAGGCACGTGGCCCCGCGAGCAAATAACCCGGACGGGACGATTGCTTTCAGCCAACTTAGGCCCCCGGTACCCGGCTCTCCCGACCACGGTGAAGAACTTTGGTACTTGATGCCATCTGAAAGCGGTTGTTATTGAATCCCTTACATTAGGGTACGTTTTGGCTCTAAGTCAAGTCCGCGTGCATTTTCGTGTGCTGAGCAGCGGTGTCAGGGGCTTCGCTAACCGCAGTTTCGGGCACAGGAGTTACTTGTCATGATATTTGACGCGCACAAAGTGGGCAGTCGGAGCGATTGCGTGGCGGGCGGCGCAACCCTGCGGCTCGGGCAGGGTTTCTGAAGGGGCGCGAGAGCGCGGAATGACCCTGGGCGCGCTGTGGTCGCCACTGGGTCGCGACGTGGTCCGAGCGGCGCCGACGGCTGCTGGCGCGTAGCCAAAGCCCCGCGCGGCCGGCGTGCCCGACGAGCGAGAAGGCTCGGGCCCCGGGGTGGCCCGGGGACGCGCGAAGGCAGGGCCGCTGAGGTCCGCCTCGGCCCGTGCGTGGTCCCACCCCCGGCCCGTGCGCGGCCAACCCCGGCCCGTGCGTGCTGGGAGGCTTGAGGCCTTGGCGGAACGGGTCAGGTCGGGCGGGGGGAGGGGGAAATGGGCGAACGGGCCCAGGTGTTTTGGGCGACCGTCAGGTGCTGAGGGTGGCGGTGGGTGTCTTTTGGGGTAAAAGGGCACTTAGACGACCAGTTGCTGCACTCGCTAGGCCCCTCAAGTGTCATATGATTGTTTACATGACTGAGACCGGGGAAAGCGTGGTTGGGGCAGGCGTTGACGCAGCGGAGAGCGCGATCGACGACGACGCCGTCGATGGAGAGCTGGTTACCAGCGCCGTCGAGGTGGCCGAGGCCTGGCTAGCCCAGCTTTCCGACCAGATCGCAGTGCCTGCCTCGGACGTGCAGGACCATCTACTGGACCTGTGGGGCGTCCTGGACGAAGGCCCGGCTCGGGAAGAGGTCGAGCGTTGGCTCACAGAGACGCTTCGTCGCAACCTGTATTCGGTCTCGGACATCAACGAGCGGCTCGAAACCTTCCTGCCCGTCGGCTGAGCTCTGGCCGCCGTGGCGGGCCGGTTCGAGCTAGCCGATGACCTCGGTGAGAGGGCGTGGCCCGCAGCCGGTAATGGCTGGTGAGACCGCTGTCGACGCGGCTGTCCGGGCGGTGCGGGAGGCTGGAGGGCGCGCCACCGTCGCCTTGCGTTCTGTCGTCGCCACCCTGGTGGACGCTGAAGGCCACCGCAGTGCCGAGGAGATCGTCGCGGTGGTTGCCGGAGAGTACCCCGACATCAGCGAGAGCACCGTCTACCGCACCCTCGAGCGCCTCGAAGAACTTGACATCGCGTATCACGTTCACCTGGGCCACGGGCCGTCCCAGTGGCACTTGACTGGCTGGCGGTCCCACCAGCACCTCATCTGCCAAAAGTGCGGTGGAGTGATCGAGGTCGCTCCCGGGCTGTTCGAACCGCTCGTTCACGAGCTGGAGATGGGTTACGGTTTCCACGCCGATGTTGGCCATTTTGCCGTAAGTGGCACGTGCGCGAGATGTGCAGCAGCTGGCGCGAGTGGAGTGCACCCCGGCGAGTGAGCGCGAGTCGTTGCTCGCAGCGACGAAGAAGAGCCCTCAACCGGCGCGGGCGGACCTGCTGGTCCACCGGCCGGCGTCATGACGGAGCTCGAGCGGCAACCCAAAGCATTCACTGAGCGCCTTTGCCGTCAGCGACGAGGCGATCGGCCCGGCACTCTGTACGCGGCCTGCCTGTAGCAGCAAAATGTGCGTGAAACCCTCAGGAATCTCTTCGACGTGGTGAGTGACCATCACGATTGGTGCCGACCCTGCTCCCGCGGCAATAGGGCCGAGGCGCGCCAACAGACGCTCCCGGCCACCCATGTCGAGCCCGGCGCATGGCTCATCGAGCATGAGGAGCTCAGGCTCGGTCATAAGGGCCCTTGCGAGCAATACCTGTTGGCGCTCTCCCTCGGAGAGCACGCCAAAAGGGCGCCCAGCGATGTTGCCGAAGCCCGCAGCCGCGAGCAGTTCTTCGGCCCGCGCCCACTCCGGTGCGCTGTAGGTGTGCCACCAGGGTTCCAGGGCGCCCTCGCGGGCGGAGACCACGACTTCCTTGGCCGTCAACCACGGCACGATGGCCCGGGCGACGCTGGCCGAAACGGTACTGACTCGTTTGCGCAAGGCTCTTACGTCGGTGCGGCCCAAGCGTTGGCCGAGCACCTCTACGATCCCTCGCGTCGGGTGGAGGTAACCGGACGCCAGTTGCATGAGCGTGGTCTTGCCGCTGCCGTTTGGGCCTATCACGGCCCAGCGTTCGCCGTTGCTGACCTGCCAGTTGACGCCTTTTAGGACTGGGGTTGCCTCCCGGTCGAGGTCGACATCGGCATAACGGAGCGCGGGTAATGAGGCGCTGCGCTCGTCGGGTGCCATGGCGACCGGGGCAAGGTTAGCGCGAGGGCCCAGCGGGACGCCGTGGCGCGCGCAGCCGGGGCCTCGTGGCGCCCCCCGGCGGGCTCACTGGCGGCGCCGGCGCCTCGCTGAGGAGCGCCAGCGATCGGACCGCACCGCGTGTCATGCCATTTCATTGCTTTAGAGCGTGCGGTGAGGGGGTTTCTCGGCGCTGCCCAGCGTTTCTTGGCGTGCTGGGGGAACGGTTCGGGCTGGTGGCACGCCGGGATGGGCCCACGCACGCCGAGATGCCCCACCCACGGCTGGTTATCGGTTGGCTCAAACACCTGGTGGGACGCGACGATGGATGGGTGCCCGGCCTGCTAGCCATCGTTGACGCCTTTTTCGCCCCAGTTTTGGAAGAGCTCCAGCCCGGGGCGGCCACAGCGGTGCGCGCCTCGCAGCGCGCCGACCTCCAAGTCGACGGCGTACTGGCCATCGCCCGCGCTCTAGGCCGGCCTCCCCGCGAGGTCGCCGAGGAAGTGGTGGCGAGGGCCGCCGCCAAGGGCTTCGGAGATCTTTTCGAGAGCGCCGAAGTAGCCGGGCCCGGGTTTATCAATTTGACCCTGTCGGGCGAGTTCCTGGCGTCCGAACTTCGCAATATGTCGCTGGCCCCGGCGACATTGGGCGCGCAACTCTCGAGCCCTTTGAAGAAGGTGGTTGTGGACTACGCGGCCCCAAACGTCGCGAAACCGATGCATGTCGGCCACCTTCGGTCCACGATTATCGGCGACTGCCTGGTAAGGTTGCTCGAGCTCGTCGGGCACAGCGTTATACGGGAAAACCACGTCGGGGATTGGGGTACCCCGTTCGGGATGCTGATCGAGCACCTCGTCGACATTGGCGAAGACGAGGCAGTACACGAGATCGCCCTCGGGGACTTGGAGCTGTTTTACCAGCAGGCGCGGGAGACTTTCGACAACGACGCCACCTTTGCCGAACGGGCCAGGGCCGAGTGGTCCTATTGCAATCGGGCGACCCTGAGACCCTCCGGCTGTGGGAGTTGCTTGTCGGCCAAAGCCTTAGCTATTTCGACGGGATCTTGGCTCGTCTGGGCACCAAGCTCACGCGGCAGGACGTGGTAGGGGAGAGCTACTACAACCCACTCCTGCCGGCGGTAGTTGAGGACCTCGCCACATTGGGGCTCCTGGTGGAAAGTGAGGGTGCTCTTTGCGTATTCCCGCCCGGGCACACCAACCGCGAAGGTGAGCCTCTCCCGCTCATAGTCCAGAAGTCCGACGGAGGGTACACCTACGCCACGACAGACCTGGCCACCGTACGCGACCGCGTGGGCCGTCTCGGCGCCGAACTGCTCATCTATGTGGTGGGCTTTCCTCAGTCGGAGCACTTCGAGATGGTTTTCGCCACGGCTCGACTGGCGCACTGGCTGCCGGACAGCGTTCAAGCTGCTCACGTTGGTTTCGGAAATGTCCTCGGGCCTGACGGCAAGATGTTCCGGACCAGGCAAGGCGCCACCGTAAAACTGGTTGAGCTCCTCGACGAGGCGACCGATCGCGCCAGGGCGTTAATGGTTGCGCGCGCCGAGCAAATTGGCCAGCCCGTTGAAGGGGATCTCGAAGGTATTGCACGCGCAGTGGGGATCGGCGCGGTCAAGTACGCCGACCTTTCAACAGACCGTGCGCGCGACTACCGCTTTGATTGGGACCGGATGCTGGCTTTCGACGGCAATACAGCTCCCTACATCCAGTACGCGCACGCGCGGGTGCGCAGTATCCTCCGGCGAGCCGCCGAGGCCGGTGTGGCAGGCCCACCCAGCACGGCGGCCGACAGCGCGGCAGGCACCGACAGCGCGGCAGGCACCGACAGCGCGGCAGGCACCGACAGCGCCCCAGGGATGGGAAGCGCGCCAGCCGACCCGGCCGGGCCGATCCTCCCGCCCAGCGAGCCGGCTGAACGGGACCTCGCCAAGCGCCTCTTAGGCTTCGGGGACGCAGTCGCCTCGAGCCTCGAAACCTACAGCCCGCACAAGATGTGCGGCTACCTTTTCGAGCTGGCCAGCACCTTTACTGGCTTCTACGAGAACTGCCCGGTACTTGGCGCACCCGACCCGGGCACCAGGGCCTCGAGGCTTGCGCTGTGCGCGCTAACTGCCGCGGTGCTGGAAAAAGGGCTTGGCCTCCTTGGCATCGAAGCCCCGGAGCGGATGTGAGCCGCAGCCCCTCGAGTGGCTCTCGCGGCGGGCAGACAGGTCACCGCACTGCGTAGGGAGCTCACGATTTAGGTAACGCCTGAATGGCTGTTTGGCGGCGGCGTACTCTCGTGCTACTTTACGTTTCGAGGGCCCAGTCTCGGTTGTCCGAGTGGTTCCCTCCCGGTTGCAGCCGGAAGTCGACGGGCAAGGCCGTTGTAATGCCCGGTACGGCAGAGAAAGGAGAGAACTGGAACATGGCAAGTGGCACGGTGAAGTGGTTTAGTTCCGAAAAAGGTTATGGCTTCATATCGCAAGAGGGCGGCCCGGATGTCTTTGTCCACTACAAAGCCATCCAAGGGCAGGGTTACCGCACCCTGGAGGAGAACGAGCCGGTCGAGTTCGAGGTGCAGGAGGGCTCCAAGGGCCTCCAGGCAGTGAACGTGGTACGCATGGCGATGCGGTCCGAGTAACAGAGGGAGCGCCCGGGCGGGCCTCTACAAAGACGGCCAAGTTGCCGTCTCTTCCGTATCTTCCAGTAGTGCCGCCGAAAAGTAGGCAATGCCCTCTCTCTGGGTAGCGTTCTCACGTCCGTATTGCGCAAGGGTCACGGACAGTGGTCGAAATACCGGACGGAGGGCGACTCGGGAGGTGGCTACGGCGGAACGACCTTGGACAAGCGGCTGGGGCCGTGCCGCGGCTGCACTTGCACTTTTTGCCGTGTCTGTCGTCGTTTGGGCTGACAACGCGGCGGCGTCTCCAGCCGGCGTTGCCGGCGGCAACGCGCATGGGGCGACTACGCCGGCCGGTGCCAGGGCGACCACGGCCTCCGCCGGTCTCAGCGTTAGGTTGCGGGCGCCGGGCGAGCGGGCTACCTCATCGCCCATCACCGTCGCCCAGGGTGAACGGGCGGTCGACGCCCAGCAGGTTGTATCGATCGGGCCGTCGTGGGACGGCAGCTCGCTGAACGCGTCGCCGGGCCAGCGTGTGCCGTTCACACTTGGAGCGCTCATCTTGATCTTTGTGGTCGTCCAGTGGTTGATCGATAGAAGGGACCCGAAGTTTGTCGAAGCTCCCGCCAGAAAAGACGACGATTCAATTGGCTTCGAGTGAGCGGCCGTGACCACGTTGCGTAGCCCCTCACAGGTCCGGGCTAGCCAGCAGGGCCTCGCTGGCCCCGAGCACACCAGCTTGGACCAGCGCCTGGGCGCGTTACAGATGGTGCGCCTCGTGATCGTCGGCCTCGTTTGCGCGGCGGCTGCATCGTTCCCCGCTCAGCTGGGGCTCCGCTTCCTCCAGGTGCTCCCGCTGAGTGCCGCCTACCTGGCGCTCTGTCTGGGCGGGCAGCTGGCCGACCACGTGATGGCCAAGGCACCCCCGCAGAGGCGCAAGGCGCAACGCTCCCGAGCGCCCGTCCAACAGATGCTCCTCCCCGTGGACTCGGCCTACCTGGCTTTGTTGATGGTGCCTGCCGGTGCGGCCCAGGGCGACTTCGTGCTTCTTTTCACCGTGCAGCTCATCTCGGTCACGCTCCTTGCAAGCCCCCGCACTGGGGTGCGGATCGCGATGTGGGACTCGGCTCTCTTGCTTGCGATCTCGCTGTTGCAACTGGGCGGCCCGGTCGGGAAGCTGCTCGGTACCCCGCAGGTTGTAAACCCGAGCCCGGGCGCAGTTGCCCTGCGAATTGTTGGCTTTTGGGCCGTTGCGCTAAGCACGGCTTACTTCTCGAACCTCAGCGAGCGTGAGCTGCGCCGCTCCAAGGCCCAGCTCGGCGCGCTGACGAATATGGCCGCTGAGATGGAGCAGTCGATGGAGGCAAGCGGCGGCGCGGACGAAATAGTGGCCATTTTGTTGAGGAGCGTCGCCGGCGCGTTCGCGTTCAAGCGAGTTGCGATCGTGTGGGAGAAAAAAGGCCGAGTCGTTGCTGCCAAGTTCGCCGTTGGTGACGCTGAGGTTTCTCCGGTCCAACCCGCTCCACCGGGGAGGGCGGGCAAGCGCGCGCTGAGCGGCGAAGTGGCGACCAGGGCGTTGGCTACTAACGCGCCGGTCCTCGTTCGCAGCCTCTCGCCGGAGGCGGACCCTTCGCTCGACGAGATCCTCCCGGGAGGGACCAACCTGATCGTCGTACCGCTCAGAGCTGGTCACGACCGCCTGGGCCTCCTCCTGGGCGAAGCAGGGCCACCTTTTTCCAGGCGAGTGAGCCGGCGCTCGCTCGACATGCTGAACCGCTTCGCGGTCCACGCGGCATTGACGATAAACAACGCGCACCTCCAGGCCGAAGTGGCCAGGCTCGCGTCGTCCGACGCTCTTACGGGCTTGGCGAACCGCCGCCAGCTCGACTTTGCGCTCGGCCGGGAAGTGGCGCGAACGGTACGGACTAAAGAGCCGTTGTCGGTGGCGTTGATCGACATTGACCACTTCAAGGACGTCAATGACACCTTCGGGCACGTGGCCGGTGACGAAGTGCTCCGAGAGGTCTCTGGCGCGCTGGCGCGCAGCGTGCGCGATGTCGACCTGGTTGCCCGCTACGGAGGCGAGGAGTTTGCCATCGTGCTCCCCAACTGTGCGAGCGCCGGAGCGCTGGTGGTCGTCGAGCGGGTGAGAGCCGCAGTCGCTTCTCTCGGCGGAGTGGCCAAGGTGACCGTGAGCGCCGGTATCGCAACCGCGGCGGGGGAAGGCACGGAGGGCGACAGCCTCATCGCCGCCGCTGACGAGGCTCTTTACGAGTCCAAGCGGGGCGGGCGGGACCGTGCGACGCTCGCTTTGAACGAGGAGGCAGTGCTCGTGTTGCCTTCGGGTACAACCCCACTAGCTGCGCCAACCACCATGGCCCAGCCTCCTGCCCCCTCGACCCCCTCGGCCCCAATCCCGCCACGCCCGCTACGTAGCGGGCGTCGGCACGTGCGCGGCGGCCTGGTCCAGGGCACTCCTCAGACGGGCGGCCAGCTCGGCAGCGACCCCCTCAGTCTCGTAGCGATGGCGCGGCCAGAGGAAGCCTCGCAGGCCGTCCCCAGCTCGTCGGGGGACGACGTGCAAGTGCACATGGGGCACGCTCTGGCTGACGGTCTCGTTGAGAGCGAAAAAGGCTCCGTGTGCCCCTAGCGCGGCCTGCTGCGCTGCCGCCACACGCCTTCCGAGGCTCAGCATGGGCCCCAACAAGAATTCGGGGGTCTCGGCCAGGTTAGGGTAGTGCACCCGCGGTACGACGAGCGTGTGCCCATCGAACACGGGCCTGTAATCCAGGAACGCGATGAACGCCTCATCGTGAAAGACCACGTGGGCGGGGACGTCACCGTTGACGATCCGATCGAAAATGCACTCTGCCGTGGGGTCGAGATTAGCTTTGTCGGCATATGGCTGAAATCCCCCTTGGCTCCGCCCCTCCCGAGACAGTTCTCCCTGGCCCTCCTCCAGGAGCAGAGGAGGCTTTGTCTGACGCAATGTCGCCGTCCGCCCCGTCTGGGAGCCTGCTTGCAGTCGCCGGCCATTGGCCCAGGTATATGGCCGCTTGGGCCACGCTGTCTGAGCAGTGCGATGTCCCCGTCACCGCCTATGCCTACGCTCGGACCGGTTACCACCGGGGCCTGGACGCACTGCGGGCGGCGGGGTGGAGGGGATCGGGCTATGTTCGTTGGCGTAACCCGTCCAACAGGGGTTTCTTGCGTTGCGTCGAGGCTCTCCGACGCAGGGCGGGGGAGATCGGCGAGGTAGACGAGGAGCAGCGGTGCGCGCTCTTCCTCCTGCAGCTGGACCCCGATTGGGAACGACGGGGAGGCTGAAGCTTGTCGTGGGGCTCGTAGGGCCGTTCCCACCTGGCGCCGACCCGGACGCCTATGACCGGTTGCGCCGTCGGGTGCTCTGGCGGATGCCCGCGGGTATCTACCTGCTAGGCAGCGCGGCACACGGGCGCCGCAACCTGATGACCCACAACTTGGCGATGCAAGTCGCGATAGAGCCCAAGCTTCTCGGCGTCTCGGTGCGTGCCGACTCGCTGACTCATGAGCTGGTGCAGGAGGGCGGCGTGTTCAGCCTTTGTTTCCTGAACCGGCAGGACAGGGCGCTCGTGAGAGGATTTACAAAGCCTGCGTCCGAAGGCCCCGAACCGGGGATGCTCGGAGGCGTCGCAGTCCGGGTGGGGTCGACCGGCGCGCCGATATTGGCGCAAGCGGCAGCATGGCTCGAGTGCGAGGTACGCGAGGAGCTGGCTTTGGGCGACCACACGCTTTTTGTTGGCGAAGTAGTCGACTGCGCTGCACCGGACGAGAACGCTGAGTTGCTCCGTATGGAAGACACGAGGCTCAACTATGGCGGCTAGTGATATTGCTGGGAACGCTAGTTTTGCGCCGGCGGGCCAATGCGATAAACGCGGAAATCCGAGGTCACGGCCTAAGTGAAATAGAACTTGCGGGGCAAGACAGTACCTTTGCCAGTAAGCTTTGGGTCGTGGCCACACCCGCAGCAGCTACCACCGGGTGCGACGAAACTACGGACCGGCGCCGTCAGGTCCGCCGAGCTCTTGTCGCCTACCACGAGTCGCGCGACGGCGAAGCGCTCAACCTCATCGTCAACTCCTACCAGGGCCTCGCCTACTCGCTTGCGAGCCGCTTCGCTCAACGTGGCGAAGACGTCGAGGATCTCAACCAGGTGGCGCTCATCGGTCTGCTGAAGGCCATCGAGCGTTACGACCCAGCCAGAGGCACCGAGCTGACTACCTTTGCAACCGCGACGATCCTGGGAGAGCTGAAGCGACATCTTCGCGACCGCGGGTGGTGGGTGAGGCCGCCAAGGCGGGTGCACGACCTCTACATCAGTACCCAACAGGCGATCGACGACCTGACGCAGCGCTACGGGAGGTCGCCGACAGTCGCCGAGGTGGCTCAGTACATCGGCTCTCCGGTCGAGGAGGTTGTGGAGGCGCTCGACGCCGGCGGGTTGCGCAACAGCGCCCCCCTCGACACCATCGGGTCCTCGGGCGACGACATGTACGTGAGCCGCAAGCTCGGGATCAAGGACTCCGGGCTGGCCGAGGTGGAGGGGCGGCTCTTGTTGAGCCCCCTCTTGGCCCGGCTCACAGAGCGGGACCGGTTGATCATCAACCTTCGCTTCGTGGCTGGATGGTCGCAGACCCAGATCGGTACGCTCGTGGGCGCCAGTCAGATGCAGGTATCGCGGATGTTAGCTCGCAGCCTCGCCCAGCTTCGTGCGTGGTCGGAGCCAGAGAGCCAGTAGGTGGCGACCGCAGGCCAACGGCTGCGCACGACCGACCAGGCAAGTGCCAGTGGGCCGCCTGAGACCGTCACGACCGAAAGTGCCCTGGCAACCCTCGTTGACGAGCTCAGCGAGGTGCCGCGCTACGCCCTTGACACCGAGTTCCACCGTGAGAGGACTTACTGGCCGCGACTTGCACTGGTGCAAGTGGCATGGCGGAGCCAGCCAGAGGGTTACCCTCGGGTCGCTTTGGTCGACCCACTCGCTGTTGACCCCGCGCCTCTGGCCAAAGTGCTCGACGGCCCCGGTGTCATGGTCGCTCACGCAGCGAGCCAGGATCTCGAGGTATTGGGCGCGCCTGCCAGCTGTTGCCTGGGAAGTTGTTTGATACTCAGATCGCGGCGGGTTTTCTTGGGTACGGGTCGGCATCGCTCGCGTCGCTCGTCGAACGTTTTCTTGGGCTCCGGCTTGCAAAAGGCGACCGGCTCACCGATTGGAGCCGCCGGCCCCTGACCGCCTCCCAGGTCGCTTACGCCGCGTCCGACGTTGCCTACTTGCTGGAGCTTGCGGACGTGATCTCGGAGCAGCTTACGTTGCGCGGCCGGCTGGGTTGGGCAGAGGAAGAATGCGCGACCCTCTTCGCTCGCCCTCTCAGCCCGACCGAGCCCCTGGAGGCATGGTGGAAGCTGCGGGACAACCGTCAGCTTCAGGGCGTGTCAAGGGCGATAGCACAGGAGCTTGCTGCGTGGCGTGAGGACAAAGCCAGGGCCCTGGATGTCCAGCCGCGCATGGTGCTGCCCGACCTCGCGCTGCTCTCGATCGCACATTCGCCGCCTGCCAGCGTGTCTGCATTGCGCGAGACACGGGGCATCGACGTGCGCCACCTCAGGGCCGGGGCCGAGCAGGAGATCATGGCTGCGGTTGAGGCGGGTAGAGCGCTTCCTCCTGGTGCGTTGCACGTCGCCCAGACCGAACAAGTGAGCAAGGAGCTGCGGCCCGCCGTTTCCCTCGCCTCCGCATGGGTCGCCCAGCTGAGCCGGGACGAGGAGGTCGATGCCGCCTTGCTCGCTACCCGCACCGACATTGTCGACTTCCTTTCGGGCAGGCCGGGTGCCCGTCTCGGGGAAGGCTGGAGGGCGCGCCTGGTCGGGGTGCCCTTGCGGCGGCTCGCCAATGGCGAAGCTTCGCTCGCCCTTGACGGGCACGGCCGGCTGCTCCTCGAGGACCGTCCTGTCGTGGCGGCCGGAGGGGCGAGGGCTTAGCTGCGGGCGCCCTCGGGCCGCAGGTCGATCTGCAGGGTCAGGATCCCGTTTTCCAACGTCGCAGTGGCGTCGCCGATGATCGCATAGTCCATGTAGTCGGTTCGGGCCTGGTCCATGAAAAGCTTTCGCTCCGGGCCCTCGAGGGGGGGAAGTCCCCGCTGGCGCACGGCGCGCGCCCGCTCCCGGAAGCGGTTGAGCATGGCATCGATGTCGAGGTCTTGGGCCATGCGCCCCATCGTACGGGCACCGGCCGCGCTGCCACCTTCTAGGCGGAGATGGCTGTAAGCTTTGCTTCGTACTAGCACGTCTCGGCTTGGGAGTTCATCGTGAAAAAGGGACGTCATCGCCGCTTCGAAGAGGCGCGAGATTTGAAGCGTGCCGTGAAGACGGTCGAAACCGAGGTCGAACCATGCGCTGAGTGCGGCGCTGAGCCGGGCAAGGAGCACGCCACGTGGTGCCTGGCGATGGAAGACGACGAGTACGACGATGAGGACGAGGAAGCCGAAGAGGAAGCGCTCGGCTCGAGCGACAGCCCCGGTACCGACATCCGCAGCTGAGCGCCCCGCCTCCTGCTGGCCCCTAAGGGCGACTCCGGTGCGTCGCCGGCACCCAGGGCCGCAAGCCCAGGGTCCCACGTAGCCCGCCACGCCCGGCACGTCGCTCTAGGTGGCCCGCGCCGACAATTGCGACGAGCGGTGCCAGGCCTGTCCCATAGCATGGTGATGTGCCAACCAGCTCCCGACCGCCCGATCGCCTTCCGTATCCCCAGGTGGTTGGCAACCCCGATTTCCCAGGTATAGAGCGCGAGGTCCTTGCTTACTGGGACGAGGACGGCACGTTCGAAGCATCCGTGAAGGCGCGCAGCGAGGCCAGGGAATACGTTTTTTATGACGGGCCGCCGTTTGCCAACGGGATGCCACATTACGGGCACCTCTTGACGGGGTACGTCAAAGACGCCATCCCCCGGTACAAGACCATGCGAGGTTGGAGGGTGGAGAGGCGTTTCGGTTGGGACTGCCACGGTTTGCCGGCGGAGATGGAGGCCGTGAAAGAGCTCGGCCTGCCTACGCGCAACGACATCAAAGATTACGGCATCGAGCGGTTCAACAACTACTGCCGCACGTCGGTGCTGCGTTACACCGGCGAATGGGAACGCTACGTTGCGCGCCAAGCGCGCTGGGTCGATTTCTCCAACGATTACAAGACAATGGACCTTTCCTACATGGAAAGCGTGATGTGGGCCTTCAACCAGCTTCACAAGAAGGGATTGCTGTACGAGGGCTTTAGGGTGCTGCCGTACTGCTGGGAGTGCGAGACGCCTCTGTCCAATTTCGAGACCCGCCAGGACAACGCCTACCGGTCCCGCCAGGACCCCGCTGTCACCGTCGCGTTCCAACTTGTCAGCCCGCCAGGTGAGGGGCCCGCAGCGGCGCTGTTTGAGGCTGGTTTACCTGTGCGGGCGCTGGTTTGGACGACCACTCCGTGGACATTGCCTTCCAACCTGGCCTTGGCGGTCGGGGCTGAGATCAGGTACGCCGTGCTGCAGGCCAGCGAGGCGCGCTACCTCGTCGCGGAGGCACGCCTGCCGGCGCTGGCCGATGTCCTCGAAGGGGCGCTTCCGGGCGCTGAGGTGATCACCACGGTAAGCGGGAGCGACCTGGTCGGCCTTGGGTACACGCCGCTGTTCGACTTTTTCGCCGACCAGCCTGCCGCGTTCGTCGTGCTTTCCGGTGATTTTGTCTCGACGGAGGAAGGCACCGGCATAGTTCACATGGCACCGGGCTTCGGCGAGGATGACCAACGGCTCTGCGAGCAAGCGGGCATCGCGGTGGTGTGCCCGATAGATTCACAGGCCCGGTTTACGGCAGAAGTGCCCCCGTATGCCGGCATGCAGGTTTTTGAGGCCAACCGCCCGATCATCGCCGACCTCAGGCAAAAAGGTGTCCTGGTCCGCCAAGAAACCTACGAGCACTCTTACCCGCACTGCTGGCGGACGGACACCCCGCTCGTTTACAAGGCCGTCAGTTCGTGGTTCGTGCAGGTGACGGCGGTGAAAGAGCGCATGCTCGAGCTGAACCAGGAAATAAATTGGGTACCGGCCCATGTCCGCGACGGCGCGTTCGGTAAATGGCTCGAAGGTGCTCGCGACTGGTCGATAACCCGCAACCGTTTTTGGGGCGCACCCGTGCCCGTGTGGAAAAGCGATGACCCGAGGTACCCCCGGCTCGACGTGTACGGGAGCCTGGACGAACTGGAAGCCGATTTCGGTACCAGGCCAGACGACCTTCATCGACCTGCCATAGACGAGCTCACGAGGCCGAACCCCGACGACCCAACCGGGATCTCTACGATGCGACGGGTCGAAGATGTGCTCGACTGTTGGTTTGAGTCGGGATCGATGCCGTTCGCACAGGTCCATTATCCCTTCGAAAATGCAGAGTGGTTCGAGGGCCATTTCCCAGCGGACTTCATCGTGGAGTACGTTGGCCAGACACGGGGCTGGTTCTACACGCTCCACGTCCTCGGGACGGCTCTGTTCGACAAGCCGCCGTTCTGCAACTGCATGGCACACGGCATAGTCCTGGGCCACGACAAGCAAAAGCTCTCCAAGCGCCTGCGGAACTACCCCGACCCTGACGAGGTGTTTGACGTCTACGGTGCGGACGCGATGCGCTGGTTCCTGTTGTCTTCCCAGGTCATGCGTGGTGGGGATCTCGTTGTCGAACGTAAGGGCCCAGGCGAAGCCATACGTTCGGTGCTCAACCCGCTTTGGAATGCTTGGAAGTTCTTCGCCACCTACGCCAACGCCGATGGGTACCAGGCGACATGGCGCACCGACGCGACCGACGTCCTCGACCGCTACATACTCTCAAAGGCTGGCGCGCTGGTCGACGACGTGACGCGCTCGATGGACAATTACGACCTCTACGGCGCTTGCGGGGCCATTACTTCGTTCCTCGATGCCCTCAACAATTGGTACATACGTCGTAGCCGTGACCGTTTCTGGCGCGGGTTCGGGGCTGACCAACAGTCTGACGATGCCAAGACCGCTGCGTACGACACACTTTTTACGGTCCTGCACACCGTCTGCCTGGTCGTGGCACCGCTTTTGCCGATGCTGTCTGAGACCGTGTACCGGGGCCTGACGGGCGAGCGGAGCGTACATCTCGCTGACTGGCCGGATGCCCCGTCGTTGCCGCGCGACGACGAGCTGGTGGCCGAGATGGACATCGTCCGTGAGGTCTGTTCGGCCGGCCACTCGGTCAGAAAGGCCAGGGAGCTGCGGTCCCGCTTACCTCTCGCTTCTGTGACGGTGGCGGGGCCGTCGGCCCTGCGCCTCGAGCCTTATGGCGAGCTGATAGCCGATGAGCTCAACGTGAAGGAGGTGAACCTCGTAAGCGATGTGAGCGGGGTTGCCGACCGCGTGCTGCAGGTCAACCCGTCGGTGCTCGGCCCTCGGCTCGGCGCGGCCACCCAACAGGTCATACGGGCTGTGCGAGAGGGCGCATGGACGCGCACGCCTGAAGGGGACGTTGAGGTGGCGGGCCACGTGTTGGGTGAGGAGGAGTACCTGCTTTCGTTGGTGCCCAAGGACCTGGAGGCGAGCCGGGCGTTGCCCGCCAACGACGGTGTCGTCAGCCTGTCACTGGAGGTCACGCCGGAGCTGGAACGTGAGGGCTTGGCCCGGGACATGGTCCGCCAGGTCCAGGTAGCCCGCAAGACTGCCGGGCTCGACGTGTCTGACCACATACGGCTCGTGCTTTATTTCCCCGCCCACGAACCCGAGCTCCGCCATGCTGCAGAAGAGCACCGCGGGCTCATCGCGGGCGAAACGCTGGCGGACGAAATCGTGTTCGCGGACGGGCCAATATCCGACAGCTTCCGCGCTACGGTCGCGGACGGGCGAGCGTTCCACATAGGCATCGTGAAGTTGGCCAAAGAGCGATAACCGCACTACGGAGCTTGCGCTGCGCGAGGATCTCGCGTCATGACATCTACTGATGTACCAGCGGAGACCACGGCCCGTCACCGGCCGACTTTCGGCTTCACCAAGCACGGCCATGCCGTTCACGGCAAGGTGACGGACCATCTCCCGACGCATAACGCTTACGCCCGCTTCAACAAGCGCGTCGCACTGCTAATTACCAACAACGTGGGCACCATGACATGCTTCTGGTTGTTCTGCGTCGTAGCCCTGTTGGCACTGCCCGCGGCGTTGGTTGAGGCGCACGTCGTTTCCCCGACCATCGGCCTGATCGGTGAGGCGGGTTTCGTCATCGTGGTGGAGTGGATGGCCCAGAGCTTCATCCAGCTGGTCCTGCTCCCGGCTTTGATGGTGGGGCAGAACCTTCAAAACGTGGCCGCCGACGCCCGCTCGGCTAAGACCTTTGAAGACGTCGAGCGCGTCCTAGACCTCCTCGACTGCCGTACCCAAGGCGGCCTGGGCGAGGTCCTTGCGGCCGTTGAGGACTTGAGGGCCCAGGTAGTCGCGCTAGGCGGGAAGGGCTAGCTTGCGGCGCTGGCGCTGGCGCTGGCGCTAGAGCCAGCGCTGCCAGGCGAGCGAGCACCGACCAGGAGCGCCGTGCCGGCGAGGGAGACAGCGATGCCCCCGAGCAGCGCTACGGTGCTGGCCCCCTTCGGGACGCCCTGCCCGTAGAGGGCGAAGCCGGCGCCTATGAGCCCGAGCGAGGCGACGGACGCGTTTGCCGCTGAGACGGTGGCGGCGTTGGCCTTCCTGAAGGCCTGCTGCAGAAGGCTTTGAGACCAAGCCGCCATCACCAGCATCAGCCATGGCCCCGGGCTCGCGAGCACAGGCGGAAGGCCGGGGGCACCATAGAGGGCAATGCGGTCTCCGATCTCTTTTGTGAAAACACCCGTCCCGGCAAACAGAAGCCCCACGGCGGCTCCGGTCGCAACCCCCGCCGCCCGTGCCCGCGCAGGGTTCTCCCCTGCCAGGCGAGAAAAGGACCATGCCAAAGCTCCGGCGCCGACGAGGCAGGTCACGCCGACGGCGAGCTCGGTGAGGTTCGATAGCGGCCGGCGGGTGACCGCCGTATGAGCGGCGCTGGCCGTGGTGAGGACGCCGCCGGCGCTCGCCAAGGCGACGCCCGCGAGTTCCGGCCGGCTGAAGTGCTCCTCCAGCCATCGGCGGCCCCCGACAACGAGCAAGCCGCGCCCTGCGTTGCGCACCGTCGCTACGACCGCCACGGGCGCCAGGGCGAGAGAGGCTGCTTCGGCCACCCATGCCACAGCGCTGAGCGCCATCGCCAACAGCCACAACGGTCGCCTGGCCAGCACCGCAAGCAAACGGAAGCCCTTTGGCCCTGTCCCGCTGCGCATCCCCTCTCGCTTCTCGAGCGCAGCAGCGCCGGCATTGAGCATCCCGGATATGAGTGCGAGTAGGCTACCGATGACCAGCATGGCTTCCGGGGGTTACAGTCGTGGGCGGGGACAAGTTGACAGATGGCGACAGTAGGACAGAAGAGGGTGGATGACCGTCGTAGACGATAACGTTCCCGAGAGGGTGCTCATCATCTCGGCGGAGATGGGCGAGGGCCACAACGCAGCGGCGAGCGCTCTCACCGAGGCCATTCAAGAATCATGGCCGCAGTGCAAGGTCGAGAAGCTCGACACCATGGAGCTGCGGGGGGAGCGTTTCGCTCGGGCGGCCCGTTGGGCCTACGGGTTCCAGCTCAAAGCCGCGCCCTGGACCTACGAGTTGTTCTATGACCGACTTTCCCGTTCGGACCGTTTCGCAGGTGGGGTCAAATCGGCCGTCGGCGCGTTCTTCGGGCGCCAGCTCGCAAAAGCGATCGACGGCAGGCAGCCGGACCTCGTTATATCCACGTACCCCTTCGGCTCGGCCGCCCTCGACTGGATGCGTGAGAAAAGGGGCTTCTCCACCATCACGGTCACTTATTGCCCGGCTTTCCATGTCCATCCCTTGTGGGTTTACCCGCGCATAGACCTGCACTTTGTCATGTACGACAGCGCCGCTGAGCACGCTCGCATGCGAGGCTTCGGGGAAACGATGCGGCTTGGGGCGCCCCCCGTCCGCAAGGGGTTCGGCGCCATCGGCCGCGACGAGGCGCGTGAGCTCCTCGGCCTGCCGGCCGACGGGTTCGTCGTGCTGATGACCGGCGGCGCGTGGGGCCTTGGCGATATCGCGCAAGGAGTCGAGGCGTTGTTGAAAATGGAGCCTGCGGTGCACGTCGTAACCGTCTGCGGCAAGAACGCCACGCTCGAAGCGGAGCTTCGTACCGTCGCTGCCGGCTCGGGCGGCCGCCTGGTCGTGTACGGGTACGTCTCCACGATGCCCGAACTGATGGCTGCCTCCAATGTCGTTGTCACAAACGGCGCAGGGGTGACCGTGCTAGAAGCCCTTCGCACGCCGAGACCTGTTGTGGCCTTCGCACCTCTGGCGGGCCACGGGACGGCTTCGACGACCGAGATGGTACGGCGGAACTTGGCCGTCGAGGCACGCGATGTCCCAGGCCTCGTCCAGCAAATCCAGCGTCTCTGCACGGACGCTGACCTGCTCCACACCATGGAGCTCGCCGGGGAATCATGGGTCGAGGGCCGCGACTTGCAACGCAGCATCGGCGAGATCCAGGCGCTGTACGCGCTCCGCCACGGCGCCCTCAACATGACAGCTGACAACGTCGCTGCTCAAGGGTAACTGAAGACCGCCGAACGCTGAGGCGCCGAACGTTCAGGCGCCACTGGAGGTCCCGGGAGACGGGTTGCGCGCGAAAACTCGCCAACACCACCCGTTTTTTCCTGTCGATTTGTCCAATTTTATGCAGCGGCCTCGCGCCTGGCGCGAGTTCTATACGTTTTTCGCGTAAAAGTCGGCCAGACGGCCGGCAGACGGCCTGCACACGGCCCCGGCGAGGACGGCCGGCAAGTTGGTGGCACACGGCCGGCAGATAATGGCACACGGCCGGCAGATGGTCTGCAAACGGGCCGGCACGGGCGCCTGAATCAGAGGTTCGTGGGGTCCAGAGGGTCGGGGTCACCCAATCGCTCGATGGCTGTCACGACCCATCCCTGGTGAGCGCAGAGCCAACCTTTGGGGTTGGCCAGCGTTAATGCGTGCCCGCGGTCGACCGATACCGAATCCAGGCTTGGGTCTCGCCAGAAGGACCAGTTCTCGTCCCACTCGTGTTCGCTGAAATCACCCGCCAAGATCGCGCCCGAGCCGGCTCGGTCGACTTCCTCCGACGAGAGGTGGAACCGCACGACGAGCGTGAGCTTCCCGTCAGCCACGTCTACCGACTCGATCAGCGCGGAGCGCACCTCCAGTCCCGGAAGGAGATGATGACGATGTGACGCGACATCGCCTTGGACCACTTCGCGAAGCTGTGCCATGAGCTGTGGACTGCACTCGGCATCGGCTAGCGAGGGGTTATCCGAGCTTCGAGCTTCACGTATGCGGTGGAAGCACTCTCGGGCGATGATGAGGAACTGCTGATCATCGAACGATGGATCGATGGCCCTGATGGGTGAGATGTCGACACCTGGTGCCTCTGGCGCTGGCCGGTTGTCCATGATGGCCTGCTCCGCGTCGTACATCCTCTGCGTTGCGGCGGCCTCGGCGTCCATGGCGGCGAGGGTATCCAGCACCTTGGCTTTGTACTTCGTCTTGTTGTAGCCGGGGAGCATCTCTCTCCTGACGTCGCGATTGGCCTATCTATCTAAGACTAATGAGGCCATTGCCACGCCCCAACGGGCGGCACTTACGGTGCCAACCCGCCCGCACGCATCGTGGCGATGCGATCACCTTTGACGGAGCTTCGTCGTTCGGTTTAGGGCCAACGGGGCTCAGCTAGAGGCTGTTGGGTGAGCCGGGGCTTACGGTTTACGCCCGCCAGGCCCTGCGGTCCAACGGAGGAGGTTCTTGTGGTTCAGGCGGTCCCATGCGCCCGTCCAAGCCAAGCGCTGTGCGCGCTGGCTGTCTCGCGCGGCGGCGATGAGTTGTCCCGCCGCGAGGCCGGTCGCGACCAGCACCTCCGCCTTGGCCCGGGCGGGCCGGCGCGAGGCGGCATCGCGCAACCATTGCTCCCGCACTACAGCGTCGTGCAGCTCACCGAGAATATCCTGCAACGCGGTTGCTGCCCGGGCCGTCGCGCTCGCCGCGCGGCGGTCCTCGGGACGGCGGACGACCGGGGCCGCGACCTCGGCCAAGTAGCGCAAACGCTTGGCCCGGATCCGTACCTGGTGCAACTGTTCGTCGGCCGGTTGGCTGCCGAGGCGGCCCACGGCCTTCACCGTTGAACGCCATTGCTGTTTGGCCAACGAGGGCATCTCTGTCGCCGCGGGCTGAGAAAGCGTTGCCCAGAACTGCACCGTCACCTCGGCGGCTCCCGAGCCGGTCCTGGACGAAAGCGCTTCGAGCGACCGCAAGAGCTGAAGGTAACGGCCCTTTGCCATTGCCTCTAGCAAGTCGGCGTGGTTGGTGGCCTGCTGCTCCCTGGCCGCGTCGAGCAGAGCCGCGGTGCCGGCGGCATCAGGGCTCGGCAGGGCGGCACAGTCTTTTTCGAGGGACTCCAACCGTACGTCGGAGTCCCGTGCCGCACCGAGCACTCCGCCAAACCATTTCAGCTCCTCGCTGAGCTCAACGAACCAGGCCGGGGGGCCGCCCCCCGGTGCTCCCGAGACCACGGGCTCGAAGCCCCTAAGGACGGTCCGCAGACGTCTCGTGGCGACCCGGGTGCGGTGGATGTGCTCTGGGTCGTCGTCCTCGGCGCGGATGGCAGGGTCATGGTCCAACAGGGTGTCCAAGCAGGACCGTGCCTGTTGTTGCAGCAAGTCGGCCATCAGTGGGCCCTGGCGACGCTTGCGGGCAGCCTTGGGGCCAGCAGACAGTTGCAGGACGGTCGCCAGTTTGCTCCCACCGGAGGTCGGCCGCGCCCCGGACTCCTGCAGCTTTTCGACGACGGCCTCGAGGATCTCGAGCGAGCTACCCTCCGACAGTTCGACTTCGATCTCGCTGAAGCGGACCTCGCCGCTATCAGCGCCGAGGCCGCGGTCCTCGGTGGCAAATGCCCTGCCGCTCACGATGTCGTGGTCTATCTCGGCGAGCCGGCGCCCGTCCGATGTCCGCAACTCGGTGCGTTGACGGGTGGTGACCAGGTGCGCAACCGCCACAAGAGGTCGGCCGAGCGCGACCGCATGGACGAATGCGGCCGCTTCGGGGTGCACAGTTGGCGGGACGCCCTCAGGGCTCTTGGGGCTAAGCCGGCTGCTCGCCGGTGCCGGCCTGCTGGCTGCCGATGAGGGCCGGCGGGAAGACGCACTGAGACCTGCGGTCCCGTCGTTGGCGTCGGGCCGGCCCGGAAGGGCCACCCAGGTGAGCTCTGTGCGCGTGAGCAGAGTCCCGTCTGTCGACGACGGGAGCTTGACGGTCCACACCTCGCTCGTGGGCCCCTGCGGCGGCGGGCCGTTGCCCCTGCGGCGGCTCCGGGGGACCGCTTCGGTTTCCCTCCGGAAGCGCACCGTCACGTGCCGACGGGCCAGGCGTAGGTCCGGGGTGTCGAAGTACGTGGTCTCGAGTGCCAGGTCAGGCATCGGATGGGCCCGCACGCCTGGAAGGACACCGGACAGGTCCGGCAGGGACCAGTCGGGGCCAATGTCCAATTTGACTTCCTGTTCGAGTTGCTGCATGGCGACCCCCGCTGCAGCTCTGGCGATATGCCGCGAAATGACGGGCACATGCAGGCGAGCGTTCCACTCTACCCCTCCGACCAGGAGAACCCCAATGCCCGACCCCGTGGAGGCCGCGGGCGCCATTCCTATACGCTGGCCGATCAGGGATGACCGATCGCGCTGGTGCCGGGGTTGCGCCCCAGCAACGCTTGTCTGACTGGACGACTCTGGGGGTCGGCGGCCCCGCGGACGCATTTGTTGAGGTGGCCGATGTGGCTTCGCTGGCCGAGGCGCTGGCCGAGGCTGAGGCCCATGACAGCCGCGTGCTGGTGCTCGGAGGGGGGAGCAACGTCGTCGTGGCCGACGACGGGTTCAGGGGGACGGTCGTCCGAATCGCCATTGAGGGCCTGCGACTGGAGAAGCAGGGCGACGGAGCCCTCGCGCACGTGTCCGCTGGCGAGGACTGGTGTTCGTTCGTCAGCAATTGCGTAGCCGAGGGGTTGGCGGGGACAGAGTGCCTCAGTGGTATCCCGGGCCTTGCTGGGGCCACGCCCGTGCAAAACGTAGGCGCGTACGGCCAAGAAGTGTCCGACACCATCGTGTCGGTAACCGTTTGGGACCGTAGGGACCGTTCGGCGTTGCAGATGACGCCCGCTGATTGCAATTTTGGCTATCGCACAAGCATTTTCAGAGCAACGTCGCGTTACGTTGTGACAAACGTCACCTTTGGCTTGCAACGATCGCAATTGTCCATGCCGCTTCGCTACGCGGAGCTGACGGAGCGCCTCGGGACCAAGCTCGGCAGCCGTGCGAGCTTGGAGGAGACGGCACAAGCCGTGATCGAGCTGCGGACGTCCAAGGGCATGGTCCTCGGTGCAGGCGGCCCCGACAGTCGCAGTGCCGGTTCGTTTTTCGTGAACCCGGTGCTGGACGAAGGTCAGATGAGCGAACTGCTGAACCTCGTGCCGGACGTCCCGAGGTTCGCGGCCGATGGTGCCGCTCGAGCTCTGGCGGCTGCCGGAGCGGGCACGCCCGCAGCGATGTCGTGGAAGGTGCCAGCAGCGTGGTTGGTAGAGCGAGCCGGCTTTGCGCGGGGTTACCGAAAGGGCGGTGCCGCTATTTCAAGCAGGCACACTTTGGCGTTGACAGTGTGCGACGGGGGTACAGCAGGCGACCTCTTGGCGCTTGCGCGCGAAGTCCGCGACGCTGTGCGCGAGGCGTTCGGAGTGTGCCTTGTCCCCGAGCCGGTACTCGTCGGCGCTCATCTCTGAACAAGATACGGATAATGAGATAAAACGATGGAGAGTAACCCGTTAATCCGGGTATAGTCGAACGGTCCCTGCAGGCTCTCCCTGCCAACAGCGGACCTAGCTCGGGGCAGGTTCCCCCCCTTCCGGCCCCTTGAGCTTTGACAGAAGGACCGGCGTAACCCGCCGGTCCTTCTGTTGTTTTGAGGAGCGGAGCGAGCGCGGCGCGGCGCCTAGCGAGCTTCGAGCAGGAGGCCGAGCGAACGAAGTTGGTCGGCGGGCCGGTGATATCCCCGTTCGAGGTGGCGCACCCCGTGGATCAGCGTGGGGCCAGAAGCCGCCGCCGCCGCGATAACGCTAGAAAACCCGGCTCGAACGTCGGGTACGTCGACCTCTGCGCCCTGCAATTTCGACGGGCCCTCTCACGACCGCCGAGTGCAGGTAGCTCGTGTCGTGGAAGCGGCACGCCGGGCCCCGAGGCAAGTTGCGAACAAACCGATCTCGCCCCCCATCGCCTTCAGCGCCGGGACGTACACGAAACGGTCTTCGTAGACGGTCTCGTGGAGCACCGACATGCCGTCAGCTTGGGTGAACAGGACCATCAGCGGTGTTTGCCAGTCCGTCACGAACCCCGGGTGCACGCCGGTCGAGACAGCGGCGGCGTGGAGCCCGTCCGGCGCGAAAGCAGTGATCCCGTGCTCGTCGATGTTGACCTCGGCGCCCATCCGGAGCAGGGTCGTGATGGCTGTCACAAGGCGGTCCTGGCCGCACCCGATGACGCGCACGGAACCCTTGGTTATCAAACCCGCTACCAGGTAGGAGAAGGCCTCGTTGCGGTCCCCCTGGAGGCGTGTGTTGGCGCCTCTCAACATCGGGACGCCTTCTATGACGACGCGCCGGTCGGGGGACAGTTCGATCCTGGCTCCCATGCGCTGGAGAAAGAGGGCGAGCTCGAGGACCTCAGGTTCTGTCGCTGCGTTGCGGATGACGGTCTTGCCCTCCGAGAGGGCTGCCGACAGCAGGGCCGACTCGGTGGCGCCGACGCTCGGGTAGGGGAGCTCGATGATGGCACCCCGGAGGCGGTTGCACCGGGCGCTGATGCCCTCGTTGGTCACCTCGACCTCGGCACCCAGGGCCTCGAGCGTTTGCACGTGGAAGTCCACCGGCCGCCGTCCAATGCGGTCGCCGCCAACCATGGGCACAAAAGCTTCTCCAGTCAGGTGGAGCAACGGGCCGAGCAGCAGTACCGGGATACGGTTGAGCTCGCTGAACGAAAGCGGCACCTCGGACTTGGCCTCTTCGGGGGGGGTGATCTCGAGGTGGCCGTCCGACTGGGTGACCCCGGCACCGATCGCCCGGAGGATCCCGGCGGTTATCTCGACGTCTCCGACGTGGGGGACGTTCGCGATCGTGCTCGGGCCCTGCCCCAAGATGGCGGCGACCATGTGCTTGGTAACGGCGTTCTTGGAGCCGTAAACCTGCACGTCGCCGGTGAGCGGGCCGTTGGGCTGTATGGACCAGGTGTCTGACACAACTCGATCTTCTCAGAACTAGCCCGGTAGACCCGAGATTTAATGGGTAGCGTTGGCTA
>CAVSAM010000010.1:0-14794 GCA_963725935.1 uncultured Acidimicrobiaceae bacterium
TCCCCGCAGGCAAAAACGCCTGGCACCGTCGTCGACCACGAGCCGTCATGGGCGACGTTGCCCCGCTCGGTCACTTCTGTGCCCAGCTTGTCGGGGAGCTGGCCGTCCGGGCCACGAAAGCCGATCGCCAGCGGCACAGAGGTCGGCTGCCAGCTCGAAGCCGCTGCCGGGGACATCTTCGTAGTTGCGCCTCCCGAGCTCGCGTACCTGGTGCGCCCCCGGGCAGCACCCGCACGCGGCCCCCCTCGTCGCCGACGAACGAGTCGGTCTGCACCACGAACACCCGCTTGCCGCCCTCTTCGTGGGCGAGCGAGCCCGCAGCACGAGCGGCCAAGAGCCAAGGGGTGCTCTCGTGGCGCTCGTCAGGAGGTTGCTCGTGGATGTCGAACTGGTGCACCGATGCGGCGCCCTGGCGGTGGGCCGTGCCGAGGCAGTCGGCGCCCGTGTCGCCACCGCCGATGATGATCACCGACTTGCCCTCAGCGTCGATGGGGGGTCAGTCAGGAAGGCCCGCCTGCACCCTGTTCGAGGGGACGGGGTCTCCATGGCCAGGTGGACGCCGCTCAGGTGGCGGCCCGGGATGTCGAGTTCCCGCTGCCATAAGGCGCCGATCGCCAGGACGACCGCGTCGTGGCCGGACCGAAGGTCCTCCACTGAAAGGTCGACGCCGACATCGACGCCGCATTCGAAGACCGTCCCCTCTGCCTCCATCTCGGCGACCCGGCAGTCCAGGAGAGACTTGTCCATCTTGAAGTCCGGGATCCCGTCGCGGATAAGACCGCCCGGCCTGTCGTCGCGCTCGTAGACGACGACCGCGTGGCCGGCGCGGGTCAGCTGCTGAGCTGCCGCCATGCCGGCCGGGCCCGAGCCCACGACCGCCACCGTTTAGTGGTCCAGGAGCTCGGCCGCACCGGCGTGACCCATCCGTGTTCCCAGGCGTAGTCGATTATTTCGTTTTCGACCTGCTTTATCGTGACCGGTCGTGGTTACTGGAAGACACACAAGCGCTCTCGCAGGGAGCGGGGCACATTCGCCCAGTGAACTCGGGGAAATTGTTGGTGGCGTGCAGCCTGTGGATCGCGTCCCGCCAACGGTCGCGGTAAACCAGGTCGTTCCAGTCCGGTATCAGGTTGCCAGGGGGCAACCGTCCAGGCTGTTGCAAAACGGGATGGCGCAGTCCATGCAGCGCGAGGCCTGGTTGCGAAGTGTCGCGACATCGACCGGCTCGTACATCTCACCCCAGTCACGGACGCGCAGGTGTACCGGCCGGTGTTCGGCGCCGCGCCTTTGGTGCTTCAGGAAGCCATCTGGGTCAGCCATCCGCGGCGGCCATCATTATCGCTGCGGCTGTCTCGGGCTCGCCCTCTGCAAGGCGGGCTGCGTCAGAGCGCGGCGGTAATCGGTCGGCACAACCTTTACGAACAACCCGGCATGGGCAGGAAAGTTGTCGAGCAGGCGCTCGGCTACCGGAGAGGCGGTCTCGGCAACGTAACGGCCGAGGACGTGGCGAAGCCAGGCAACGTCGTCGTCGCTCATATTGTCCAGCTCGACCATGTCCTTGTTGAGCCGGTCCGGCAGCCGCCCGTTGGGGTCGTAGACATATGCGAACCCTCCAGACATACCAGCGGCGAAATTGCGCCCGGTCGGGCCGAGCACGACGACACGTCCACCGGTCATATACTCACAGGCGTGGTCGCCGACGCCTTCAACGACGGCAAGGGCTCCTGAGTTGCGGACACAAAAGCGCTCCCCGACGACCCCTCTTATGAAGATCTCCCCGCTCGTAGCGCCATAACCGATCACGTTGCCCGCGATTATATTGGCCTCCGCGACAAAGCCCGTGGGCACGTCCAACGGGGGCCGCAAGATTATCCGGCCCCCAGAAAGACCCTTTCCGAGATAGTCGTTTGCATCCCCGAAGAGGCGCAACGTCATCCCTGACGGCACGAAAGCCCCGAAGCTCTGGCCGGCTGAGCCGCTCATTTCGAGCTCGATTGTGCCCTCCGGTAAGCCGGCGCCCCCATAACGCCGGGTGATCTCGGACCCGAGCATGGTGCCGACGGCGCGGTTGGAATTGACAACGGGCCACGAACCCGACACTGGTCGGCCTTCTTCTAGCGCTGGGCGGCACGCCTCGATCAGCCTCGCATCCAATGTGCGATCGAGCTGGTGGTCCTGTTGGTGGGTACAGCTGAGGGGCACCCCCGGCGGAGGCGGGTACAAGATGGCGGAAAGGTCGAGTGTCGAAGCCTTGCTGTCCTCGTCAGCAGCCAGTTCCTCGAGCACATCGCTCCGCCCGATCGCCTCCGCAACTGTCCTGAAACCGAGCGTCGCCAACCATTCCCTAACTTCCTCGGCTATGTACTCGAAGAACCTCACCACGAGTTCAGGCGTCCCGCTGAAACGCTTTCGTAGCTCAGGGTTTTGTGTTGCCACGCCGACCGGGCAGGTGTCTAGATGGCAAACGCGCATCATGATGCAGCCCTCAACCACCAGGGGAGCGGTGGAAAAACCGTACTCTTCGGCACCGAGCAGCGCCGCTATGACCACGTCCCTGCCGGTTTTCATCGAGCCGTCGACCTGCACCACGATCCTGTCGCGCAAACCGTTTCGCAACAATGTCTGCTGCGTTTCGGCAAGCCCGAGCTCCCAGGGGCCGCCTGCGTGGCGGGTGGAGCTCATCGGCGAGGCTCCGGTACCCCCGTCGTGGCCCGAGATGAGCACAACGTCGGCGTGAGCCTTGGCCACACCCGCAGCGACCGTGCCTACGCCGGTCTCGGACACCAATTTGACGTTCACCCGCCCGCGGGTTGGCGTTCTTCAGGTCGTAAATCAACTGCGCCAGGTCTTCGATCGAGTAGATGTCGTGATGAGGAGGCGGCGATATCAGGCCGACACCGGGCGTCGAGTAGCGCGTCTTGGCTATCCAGGGGTAGACCTTTTTGCCCGGCAGCTGTCCGCCCTCGCCGGGCTTGGCCCCTTGGGCCATTTTTATCTGGATGTCGTCTGCATTCACGAGGTACTCGCTGGTAACCCCGAAGCGCCCCGCGGCCACCTGGCGGATCGCGCTGCGGCGGCTGTCCCCGTTTTCGTCCGGCACGTTGCGCACCGGGTCTTCCCCGCCCTCGCCGCTGTTGCTGCGGGCCCCGAGGCGGTTCATTGCGATGGCGAGGGTCTCGTGGGCCTCTTGCGATATAGCCCCGTAGGACATCGCACCGGTCGAGAACCGCTTGACGATCTCTGACACCGGCTCTACTTCGTCAAGGGCCACTGGGTGGCGGCCGGTCTCGTGGCCCGGGCGGAAGCCGAGCAAGCCTCTCAGGGTGGCGAGGTTGCGCGACTGGTCGTCGACGGCGCGCGTGTATTCCTTGAAAATCTTATAGCTCTTGGACCTTGTTGCATGCTGGAGCTTGAAGACGGTCTCGGGGTTGAACAAGTGGTACTCGCCCTCACGCCGCCACTGCCAGTCACCGCCCGGGTCGAGGTCGCGGTGCGCAAGCTCGCTCGGCCTGTCCGGCCAGGCGGCGCGGTGGCGTGCAAGCGCCTCAGCAGCTATGTCACCCAGGCCGACCCCCTCGATCTGGGTGGCGGTCCCTGTGAAATAGCGTTCGGCAACGTCACTTGCCAGGCCGACCGCCTCGAAGACTTGAGCTCCGGTGTACGAGGCCACCGTTGATATCCCCATTTTGGACATCGTCTTGAGGACACCCTTGGCGGCTGCCTTCACGTAATTATTGAGCGCCTTACGCGCCGACATGCCCGTGATGGCGCCCCTCCGCACCTGGTCGACGACGGTGTCAAAGGCGAGGTACGGGTTGACTGCGGCGGCGCCGTAGCTGATCAGGCAAGCCATGTGATGGACGGTTCGCGCCTCGCCGGTTTCGACGATGAGGCCGACCTTGGTTCGCAGCTTTTTGTCTACGAGGAAGTGGTGGACCGCAGACACAAGTAGCAAGCAGGGTATTGGGACCGCGTCGGCGTTGGCATGGCGGTCGGACAGAACGGCGACGCTCGCCCCGGCAACGACGGCGTCTTCGACCTGTTCGCAGACTTTGTCCAAGGCGTCACGCAGACGCTCGCCGGCGGTCGCGTCCGCGCTTTTGGCCGGGAACAGCCCGTCGATCGCAAAAGTGTGCCACCCCGGGACAAGGCCGTCCTCGTCGACGTAGAGGAGGGTCGCGAGTTCGTCGTTGGTGAGGATCGGCCCCGGCAGCATTATCTGATGGCATGACTGCGGGCCCGGCTCCAGCAGGTTGCCCTCGGGCCCGACCGAGGACGAAAGGGAGGTTATGAGCTCCTCGCGGATCGCGTCCAGGGGTGGGTTGGTCACCTGGGCGAAAAGCTGGCGGAAATAGTCGTAAAGCAGGCGCGGACGGCGCGACAGGACGGCAAGAGGGGTGTCGTCGCCCATCGAAGACACGGGCTCGCTGCCGGCCCTGACCATTGGCTCAATGATCAGGCGGATCTCTTCTTCGGTATAGCCGAACTGGCGCTGGAAGCTCACCAGGCGCGAGTACTGGGGCGTCAATGCCCGGCGCACGGGGAGGTCCTCGAGGTCGATACGGGCCGCCGCGAGCCAGTCCCCGTACGGGTGCTCGGCGGCGAGACCGTCCTTTATCTCGTCGTCGTCGACGATCCTGCCGGCGGCGGTGTCCACGAGGAACATACGCCCGGGTTGGATACGTCCCCGCAGCACCACCTTCGAGGCAGGCACGTCGAGCACTCCGACCTCGGAAGCCATAATCACGATGTCATCGTCGGTAACCCAGTAACGCAACGGCCTGAACCCGTTCCGGTCGAGTTGGGCACCGATGAGCGTCCCGTCAGTGAACGCGACAGCTGCAGGGCCATCCCAGGGCTCCATCATGCATGCATGGAACTGGTAAAAGGCTCGCCGCTCGGGCGATATGTCCTGCTTGTTCTCCCATGCCTCGGGGATCATCATCAACACCGCGTGCGGGAGCGACCTACCGCTCAGGTGCAAAAGCTCGAGCACCTCGTCGAAGCTCATGGAGTCGCTGCCCCCGGGCGTAACGATCGGGAATATGCGGGACAGGTCGCCAGGGACCAGCTTGCTCCGCAGCATCGCCTCCCTCGTCCGCATCCAGTTGCGGTTGCCCTGGACGGTGTTGAACTCGCCGTTGTGGGCGACATAACGGTAGGGGTGCGCAAGCGGCCAGCTAGGGAAGGTGTTGGTGGAAAAACGTGCATGCGCGAGCACAAGCCCTGATTCGAAGAGCGGGTCCGACAGGTCCACGAAGAACTTCGGTAGCTGCGGTGCGGTCAACATGCCCTTGTAGACGACGGTGCGCGCCGACAAAGAAGCGAAATAGATGCCAGGGATTTCATGCTCCGCCCGCTTGCGCAACACAAAGGCGAGCCGGTCCAGCTCCAGGCCGGTCTGGCCCGCATCGGCGGCGACGACGACCTGGCGGAACCGCGGCATCACCTCTCGTGCACCCGCGCCCGGAAGGTCGGCATCGACCGGTACCTCTCGCCAGCCGAGCACCGATATGCCCTCCTCAGGCGCCAAGGCTTCGAACTGCCTGCAAGCTTCGTCAGCGTGCCGTTCGTCCGCAGGCAGGAAGGCGATCCCGGTCGCGTAGGAGCCGAGCGGGGGGAGGTCTAGGTTGAAAGTGGCGCGTAAAAACCGGTCCGGCACCTGGACCAGGACCCCCGCACCGTCCCCGGTTTCGGGATCGGCCCCCTTGGCGCCGCGGTGCTCGAGGTGGCAGAGGCTCGCCAGCCCCATCTCGACCATCTCGTGGCTCGGCCGCCCGTGCATGTCAGCGACGAACGCGACGCCGCACGAGTCATGCTCCATCTCGGGCCTGTAAAGCCCACTTGCGCCATGGCCTGATCGCCGCCGGGCATCATCTGGTCGCCGTCGGCCCAGCTGGTAACCATGAGGTGTCGACATCGTGGCGTGCGCCTCCAAAGTAGTCTTCCAACGTCATACGGTCTTCCAGGTGCAGATCGGGACGACGTTGGCCCACCCGGCACACAACTATCAAGGATCATACCTCGTGCCCTGCGGTGCTGCGGGCCGGGCGCCCTCAGTGACTAGTTACAAGCAGGCGGCTACGGCTCGGGCCAACTGGCCCGGAGCTTGGCGGCGCTTTCGTAGAGGGGCTCGGGCAGTACCCGGGCGTCCGCCACCGAGGTCATGAAGTTGGTGTCACCGACCCAACGGGGCAGTACATGCATGTGGAAATGGCCGGGCACACCGGCACCGCCGGCTCTGCCGAGGTTGGCCCCGAGGTTGGCTCCCTCAGGCTTGTATGCCGCCTTGACGGCGCGGACGCCGGCAACAACCCCTTCCCATATGTCGCTTGACTCGTCCGGTGCGAGATCCTCCAGTTCGGCGACGTGGCGGGTGGGCATCACCATCAAATGGCCGCTGGTATAGGGGTAGGCGTTGAGCAACGCCACGGCACGGCCGGAGGGGTGGCGCCAAACCACGTGGGTTTCCTCGTCCGCCAACCCGCTTGCCAGGATCCGGCAGAACACGCAGGGGCCCGGCTTGGCCTCTCCTTCTTCCGCCTCGGCAGCGCCCGCGACGAACTCGGAGCGCCAGCCCGCCCAGATGACATCTAGATTGCCCATGGATGCTGTCAGCCAGCCTGTTCGTCGGCAGCCACGTCGGCGACCACGTCGGCTTGCAGCCGCTCGATGAACTGGCTGACGGCAACGCCGCGCTCGGGCCGCTCGGTCCCCCGCGCATTGACCCCTACGGTCCCGCCCGCCACATCGTCGTCGCCGACCACAAGAACATAAGGGACCTTTTCCAGCTTGGCGTGCCGCACCCTCGCCCCGAGCGGCTCGTCGGCGGGCAACGTCTCGGCCCTGAAACCCGCAGACCGCAACGCTTCTACGACCGAACTGGCGTAGGCCTCGTGGTCGTCGCGCACGGGGAGCACCTTTGCCTGTACCGGCGCCAACCAAGTAGGGAATGCCCCGGCGTAATGCTCGGTGAGGATGGCAAAAAAGCGTTCTACGGAACCGAACAGCGCCCGGTGGACCATGTAAGGACGGTGGCGAGCGTTGTCGGCGCCCACGTACTCCATCTCGAAGCGCTGTGGGAGCATGTAATCAACCTGGATCGTGGACACCTGCCACTTGCGCCCGATGGCGTCACGCACGTGGACGTCGATCTTCGGCGCATAAAAGGCTCCCCCGCCCTCAGAAACCGTGTACTCCAAGTGAGCGGCGTCGAGCGAGGCTCGCAGTGCGGCGGTCGCATGGTCCCACTCCTCTATAGTGCCGAGGTATTTCTCTGGCCGAGTGGACAGTTCTGCCTCGAACTCGGTCAAACCGAAACGCCGCAAAAGTCTGAGCACGAATGCCAACAGGCTCGCCAGTTCTGCCGGCAGTTGTTCGCTTGTGCAAAAGATGTGTGCGTCGTCCTGAGCGAACCCGCGGAGGCGCAAAAGACCGTTCAGTACTCCCGAGCGCTCAAAACGGTAAACGGTGCCGAGCTCAAAGAGCCGCAATGGCAGCTCTCGGTAAGAGCGCTGCCGGCTCTTGTAGATCAGGATGTGCATCGGGCAGTTCATGGGCTTGGGGTAGTAAGTCGCCCCTTCCAGCTCCATTGGCGGGTACATCCCCTCGGCGTACCAGCCGAGGTGGCCCGAAATCTCGAACAAGGTCGACTTTGCCAGATGCGGCGTGTACACAAACTCATAGCCGCCACGCTCGTGCTCGGCGCGCGAATAGTCCTCCATCGTTTTTCGCACGATGCCGCCCTTGGGGTGGAACACAACGAGGCCCGGGCCTATTTCGGGCGGGAAATGGAAAAGATCGAGCTCCGCTCCGAGCCGGCGATGGTCGCGACGCTCCGCTTCCTGCACGCGGGTCGAGGTATTCGTCGAGAGCGGACTGGGACTCCCAGGCGGTACCGTAAATGCGCTGCAGCTGCTGGCGGCGCTCGTCGCCTCTCCAGTAAGCCGCTGCAACCTTGGTCAATTTGAAATAACCAAGCTTCTTTGTGGTCGGGACGTGGGGGCCGCGGCAGAGGTCGACGAACTCCCCGTCCGCGCTAGCCGACGGCGGGGCCCCCGGCGGCGGGACGTTGCGGTAGGTGCTCACCCCGCCGGCAGCGGCGCCCTCCTGTTCGGCTTCCAGCCCATCGGCGCCCTTGCTCACCGCGGCCTGATGGGACGCCCCGGCTCCCTCGATTATCTCGCGCTTGTAAGGCTGGTCGGCAAAAATGTCGAGCCCCTCGTCGACCGAATGCTCTTCGCGGACGAAGCGCTGGTCCTCGTCCATGATCTCGCGCATGGTGGCTTCAATCCTGGCGAGGTCGTCTTCGCTGAAGCGGGCGCCCCCGGGCAGCTCGAAATCGTAATAAAACCCGTCTTCGATTGCCGGCCCTATGGCATAGCGCGCTCCGGGCCATAGCCGCGTGACCGCCTGAGCCAATACGTGCGAGGTGGAGTGGCGCAAGATCGCTCGGCCGGCTTCCGAGGACGCAGTGACCACGCTCACCGCCGCACCGTCAGGCAGTACCGACCCGAGGTCGCGCTCGGCCCCATTCGCGACCACGGCGATCGCAGCCTGGGCCAAACGAGGGCCAATCGCGGCAGCGAGGTCCGCCCCAGTTGAGCCCGCCGGCAGCTCGCGCGTTTGGCCGTCGGGCAGGGTGACGGATATCGGGCTCGGGCCGGCAGTCGGATCGGCAGTTGACATCCCGCCAATGATAGGGACCGCGTGAGCGCCCTGGGATCCCTAAAGCTGTATGCCGAGTAGTGAGGCCGCCTCCAGGACCTGGCTACGGGCGCCTTCATTGCCTGCGCCGGAGGCGGCGGCGTCTATGGCCGTTAGCGCCCGGGGAGTAGACAGGTCGTCGTCAAGGGCCGCTCTCACTTCGTCGAGCACGCCGCCGCCACCCAACCCCAGGCCAGACTGCCCGGGACCAGTCAGTCCCCCTGCAAAAGCGTGCTCACGCCACAGGGCCAGCCGGTCGGCAGCTTGGAAGAGCAGCCCCTCGTGCCAGTCCCAATCCGATCGGTAGTGGTGGGCAAGGACCGCGAGGCGGATGGCTGCGGGCTCCCACGTCTTGAGCAGGTCCCTCACGAACACGAGGTTGCCGAGCGACTTGGACATCTTTATGCCCTCATAGCGGACCATCCCGGTGTGCACCCAGTGACGAACGAACAGCTCCTCGGTGGCGGCCTGGGACTGGGCGGCCTCGCATTCGTGGTGAGGGAAGATCAGGTCCGAGCCCCCTCCGTGCAAGTCGATCGTCACCCCGAGCTCCCGCACGGCCAGCGCCGAGCACTCGATATGCCACCCCGGCCGCCCACGGCCCCACAGCGAGTCCCACGACGGCTCGTCAGCTGCCGAGGGTTGCCAGAGGACGAAATCGAGTGGGTCCGCCTTGTTCGGGTCGCCGGGGTTGCCGCCTCTTTCGCCTGCCAGCTGCAACATCTTGTCGCGCCCGTAATGGCTGATGGCGCCGAAAGCCGGCCAGGAGGACACGTCGAAATAGACCGCTCCCCCAGCCTGGTAAGCGTGGCTGTTGGCGAGCACCATCCCGATGAAGCCCAGGATGTCGGGGATTGCCGAGGTGGCGCGGGGCTCACTCGCCGCCGGCAGGAGGCCCAGCGCGTCCATGTCGGCTGAAAACCTCGCCATTTCTTCGGCTGCAAGATCCAGGTAGTGGACCCCGAGCTCGCGGGCTTTGCGCAAGATGTCGTCGTCGACGTCGGTTACGTTCCGCACGAGCATGGTCCGGTACCCCAGGTCCTGCAGCCGCCGCTGGATGACGTCGTAGGCAAGGTAAGTGGCCGCATGGCCAAGATGGGCTGCGTCGTAAGGCGTTATCCCGCACGTGTAGATCGTTACTGTCCCGCCCGGGCCGGCTCCGGGCTCGAAACCCACGACATCCTGCCGAGCGGTGTCGTAGAGGCGCATCTTGCTCGCCGTCACTGGGCCACCATCATTGGCCCGTCTCACTCGATACCGGTGACCCGCAGCGATACATGCGCCTTGTAACGGCGGTTGACCTCCACAAGAGCCGCGGTGAGCGCCTCGACGGCCAGCGCCGAACCCAAGCCCCCAACGTCCAGCCCCCGTAGCCCAGGGATCCTGTCCACCAGCTCGATCACCTCGTTGGTTGCCGAACGGTCGTCGCAGAACACCATGACGTCGCAGCCCAGCATATGGTCAGGGTTACCGAAGAGCCCGGCGGGAATGTGGTGGAACGCACCGGCGACGCGGCTGGCCGGCAGCGCATTGGCCACAGCGACGGCGACCGAGCCCGTCGGCGGCAGCAGCGGCACGAAACGGTCCCCCCACCGCGTCATTGCGTTGACCATGCTCACCACGATTTTCCCCGACAGCTCGGTTGCGAGTTCTCTTGCGGTGGTTACGGCGCCCTCCCAGGGAGTTGCGAGCACCACCAGGTCCGTTTGAGCGGCCTCGCTGTTGCTCCCGGGGACGAGCGGGATGTCCGGGTTGCGCCACCGCTGTTTGAGCTCGCCCACGACCGTCACAGCCTTTTGAGGGTCGCGAGAGCCGACAACGACTTCGACCCCCGCCGTCGCCAACCGTGCCGCCACCGCCGAACCGGCCGGCCCGGTGCCACCAAGGACTCCTATACGCACCCCACGAGCCTTGCATGCGGCGACGGTGCTCAGCGAACACGCAGGTAGAAGGGGGTGTCGAGCTGCTACGGTGACTAGCCATGGCCGACGCGGAGGGCGGAGCAGCCGAGGCCGGCACCACCGACACGCTGCTCGCGTTCTTGACGACCTCGTGTGCCGAGTGCCAGCCCTTTTGGGAAATGATGGCCGGCTCGGCAGCCATCGACGACCTCGGAGCCCAGCTGGTCGTGGTGACGCCCAGCAGGTCCATGGAAAACGAGCGTCTCGCGAGGCTCCTTGTGCCCGAGGGCGTCCACCTGCACATGGGCTCGGAAACCTGGTTCGAGTACGGCATCGGTCGGGCTGCCAGCTTCGCCTTGGTGAGGAGCTCCCGCGGCGGCCGCGCCCTGGGAGGAAGTGGGCAAGGTCCTAGGGGCCGCAAACGTCGACAATCCGGAGGACCTTGTCAGGCTCGTGAAAGCCTGGCGTGCGGCCGCGGATGGCGGCTACTAGTCCACGACAGGCACAGTTCGCGGAGGAGCGCTAGGACGTTCGATCTACGATGCCGCGCAGTAGAGCTGCCTGGCCGACATGTTGCAGGTCGTCTGAAACCACGCTCACCAGCCTGACGCCGAGGGTCACCGGTGGGTCGAACCGCCGGTCGACTACCTCGTCAAGCTCATCGACCGAAAGACCAGTCACGTATTGGGCCGTTTTTTCGAAGACTGCGTCGTGGTAGCCCCCGAGCAGCTCGGCCCCGGCTTTGACCAGGGCGACCTGGTCTGGGCTGTGACCGTAGCCGATGTCGAGGACTTCCAGCTGCAAAGCGAACCGATCAGCCCAACCGCCCGCGACCCATACCTGTTCGTCTCCTGCCACCCCTGCGACGTGGTCGTCCTGGACCCTGGTCAAATGCCAGATCAGCCAGGCAATGGAGTTGGCCTCGCTATCAGCCCGGAAGGTCAGCGCCTCGGCATCAACGCCGTGCAGGACGTGGTGCACCTCGTCCCGGATCCGTCCAAAAGCATCTCTGAGCAGCTCACCTGGTCCCAATGCATCTCCCTTTGAAGTCTGGTGGTCCCTCCCACTAGCCAACGCTACCCATTAATCTCGGCACTCTCTACCGGGCTAGTTCTGAGAAGATCGAGTTGTGTCAGACACCTGGTCCATACAGCCCAACGGCCCGCTCACCGGCGACGTGCAGGTTTACGGCTCCAAGAACGCCGTTACCAAGCACATGGTCGCCGCCATCTTGGGGCAGGGCCCGAGCACGATCGCGAACGTCCCCCACGTCGGAGACGTCGAGATAACCGCCGGGATCCTCCGGGCGATCGGTGCCGGGTCACCCAGTCGGACGGCCACCTCGAGATCACCCCCCCCGAAGAGGCCAAGTCCGAGGTGCCGCTTTCGTTCAGCGGGCTCAACCGTATCCCGGTACTGCTGCTCGGCCCGTTGCTCCACCTGACTGGAGAAGCTTTTGTGCCCATGGTTGGCGGCGACCGCATTGGACGGCGGCCGGTGGACTTCCACGTGCAAACGCTCGAGGCCCTGGGTGCCGAGGTCGAGGTGACCAACGAGGGCATCAGCGCCCGGTGCAACCGCCTCCGGGGTGCCATCATCGAGCTCCCCTACCCGAGCGTCGGCGCCACCGAGTCGGCCCTGCTGTCGGCAGCCCTAGCGGAGGGCAAGACCGTCATCCGCAACGCAGCGACAGAACCTGAGGTCCTCGAGCTCGCCCTCTTTCTCCAGCGCATGGGAGCCAGGATCGAACTGTCCCCGACCGGCGCGTCGTCATAGAAGGCGTCCCGAGTCGAGAGCCGCCAACACACGCCTCCAGGGGGACCGCAACGAGGCCTTCTCCTACCTGGTAGCGGGTTTGATAACCAAGGGTTCCGTGCGCGTCATCGGGTGCGGCCAGGACCGCCTTGTGACAGCCATCACGACCCTGCTCCGGATGGGCGCCGAGGTCAACATCGACGAGCACGGGATCACTGCTTTCGCGCCGGACGGGCTCCACGCCGCCGCTGTCTCGACCGGCGTGCACCCGGGTTCGTGACGGACTGGCGAACACCGCTGATGGTCCTGTTCACCCAAGCTGACGGCATGTCGGTGCTCCACGAGACCGTCTACGAAGACCGTTTCGTGTACGTCCCGGCGCTGAAGGCGATGGGGGGCGAGATCGGTTTGTTCGCAACTTGCCTCGGGGGCCCGGCGTGCCGCTTCCACGACACGAGCACCTGCACTCGGCGGTCGTGAGGGCCCGTCGAAATTGCAGGGCGCAGAGGTCGACGTACCCGACGTTCGAGCCGGGTTTTCTAGCGTTATCGCGGCGGCGGCGGCTTCGGCCCCACGCTGATCCACGGGGTGCGCCACCTCGAACGGGGATATCACCGGCCCGCCGACCAACTTCGTTCGCTCGGCCTCCTGCTCAAAGCTCGCTAGGCGCGGGCGGCTCGCTCCGCTCCTCAAAACAACAGAAGGACCGGCGGGTTACGCCGGTCCTTCTGTCAAAGCTCAAGGGGCCGGAAGGGGGGAACCTGCCCCGAGCTAGGTCCGCTGTTGGCAGGGAGAGCCTGCAGGGACCGTTCGACTATACCCGGATTAACGGACTCTCCATCGTTTTATCTCATTATCCGTATCTTGTTCAGAGATGAGCGCCGACGAGTACCGGCTGGGGACAAGGCACACTCCGAACGCCTCGCGCAAGCGTCGCGGACTTCGCGGGCAAGCGCCAAGAGGTCGCCTGCTTACCCCCGTCGCACACTGTCAACGCCAAAGTGTGCCTGCTCGAAATAGCGGCACCGCCCTTTTGGGAACCCCGCGCAAAGCCGGCTCGCTCTACCAACCACGCTGCTGGCACCTTCCACGACATCGCTACGGGCGTGCCCGCTCCGGCAGCCGCCAGAGCTCGAGCGGCACCATCGGCCGCGAACCTCGGGACGTCCGGCACGAGGTTCAGCAGTTCGCTCATCTGACCTTCGTCCAGCACCGGGTTCACGAAAAGCAACCGGCACTGCGACTGTCGGGGCCGCCTGCACCGAGGACCATGCCCTTGGACGTCCGCAGCTCGATCACGGCTGTGCCATCTCCCTCAAGCTCGCACGGCTGCCGAGCTTGGTCCCAGGCGCTCCGTCAGCTCCGCGTAGGAAGCGGCATGGACAAGTGCGATCGTTGCAAGCCAAAGGTGACGTTTGTCACAACGTAACGCGACGTTGCTCTGAAAATGCTTGTGCGATAGCCAAAGTTGCAATCAGCGGGCGTCATCTGCAACGCCGAACGGTCCCTACGGTCCCAAACGGTTACCGACACGATGGTGTCGGACACTCTTGGCCGTACACGCCTACGTTTTGCACAGGCGTGGCTCCAGCGAGGCCCGGGATACCACTGAGGCACTCTGTCCCGCCAAACCCTCGGCTATCAATTGCTCACGAACGAACACCAGTCCTCGCCAGCGGACACGCTCAAGGCTCCGTCGCCCTGCTCCGCGAGTCGGGCCCGGAACGGCGATTGGACGACCGACCCCCTGAACCCGTCGTCGGCCACGACGACGTTGCTCCCCCCTCCGAGCACCAGCACGCGGCTGTCATGGGCCTCAGCCTCGGCCAGCGCCTCGGCCAGCGAAGCCACATCGGCCACCTCGACAAATGCGTCCGCGGGCCGCCGACCCCCAGAGTCGTCCAGTCGGACAAGCTTGCTGGGGCGCAACCCCGGCACCAGCGCGATAGGTCATCCCTGATCGGCGAGCGTATAGGAACGGCGCCCGCCGGCCTCCGGGTCGGGCATTGGGGTTCTCCTGGTCGGAGGGGTAGAGTGGAACGCTCGCCTGCATGTGCTCATCATTTCGCGGCATATCGCCAAAGCTGCAGCGGGGGTCGCCATGCAGCAACTCGAACAGGAAGTCAAATTGGACATTGGCCCCGACTGGTCCCTGCCGGACCTGTCCGGTGTCCTTCCAGGCGTGCGGGCCCATCCGATGCCTGACTTGGCACTCGAGACCACGTACTTCGACACCCCCGACCTACGCCTTGCCCGTCGGCATGTGACGGTGCGCTTCCGGAGGGAGACCGAAGCGGTCCCCCGGAGCCGCCGCAGAGGCAACGGCCCACCCCCTCAAGGGCGCACGAGCGAGGTGTGGACCGTCAAGCTCCCGTCATCGACAGACGGGACTCTCCTCGCACGCGCACCGAGCTCACCTGGGTGGCCCTTCC
>CAVSAM010000011.1:0-27636 GCA_963725935.1 uncultured Acidimicrobiaceae bacterium
CGGTGTCCTAGGCCGCTAGACGATGGGGGCGGGACCCTTGGAGTTTAGGCGCCGGCTCTCGCCCTCAGGCCCACCCGCTCGGTTCAGGCCCCACACCGACCGGTCCAGGCCCACCTGCTCGCTTCAGGCCCGACCGAGCCCTGTCGCGCTCGTAGGAGCTCACAGCCGTGGCTGCCGGCAACACCGCTGGATCGGGAGCGGTGGCCAGACTGGGATCGGCGGGCGAGATGCGCGAGCCGGAAAAGGAGCACCGACTGTGAGGCTGACGGTACTAGGAGGCGGCGGGGTACGTATGCCTGCGTTCGTGCGGGCCGTGCTGTCCGGGGGCGCCAATGTTTTCGACGAGATCAGCTTGTTCGAGCCCGACCCGGCGCGCCGCGCGACCACCGGGAGGTTGGCCGTCGAGCTCGCCGGCGTCCTCGGTCATCCCGGGACGGTTACCCAGACCGCCGATGCAGGCGAGGCTTTTTCAGGCGCCAGCTTCGTTTTCTCGGCCATCAGGGTGGGAGGAGACCAAGGCCGCGTGATCGACGAACAAGTGGCCCTGCAAAAGTGATCGCGGGCCTCAGCTCCCGACGTCCCGCCGACGTGATAGTGAATACGCGGAATGGGTCGAGCATGCCTTTTCTTGAGGCGGACGACGTGGTGGAAGTGCGGTCTCTCGTCGACGGCAGTGGGATCCAGCCACGGGCCGCGGGCGAGCTCCCCCGCTCCGCTCGCGGCCTGGTGACGCAGATGAAAGAGTACGAGCGCACCCTGGTCGAAGCGGCCGTGACCGGCGACGCCCGCCTCGCCGAAATAGCCCTGTCCCTCCACCCCTTGGTGCCGGGCATAACCGAGGCCCGTGAGCTGCTCTCGGAGTACCGCCGGCTACACGGCCCCCATCTGGCCTACCTGAGTTAGCTGACCGTAGTTCACGACAGGGCCGTCGCTAATGATCGGCAGAAGTTTGAACCCCACCTTCAGGTAGAACCCGTGAGCGCGGGTGTTGGCCACCGCGACGGTGACATGGACGCCCGGGGCTCCGGCGACAGCGGCGGCGTCCATGAACGTCTCGATCAGGCGGCGCCCGTTCCCCCCGCCCTGGTGCGAGGGCAGGATATCGATGTGCAGGTGGGCCGGGAAATCGTCGGTCCCGCTCTGCAGCATGCGCTCGGGATTGTGGAAAGCCTCCAGCATCCCCGCGTCCCGGGCGGGCACGTCGGGCGTTGGGACAGGGTAAAGGGCCACAACCCTGGGCAACCATTTCTCCCTGTATGCGCGTACGAACCCAGCCGTGTTTGCCGTCCCCAGGACATAGCCGACCGGGCGATCGGCGCTATCGGGGAGGACGAACGCCAAGCTCGGCTCCAGGTAGAGGTAAGGAGCGGCGAAGGTATCGGCCAACAGTCGGGGGTTTTCGAACGTGCCGGTGGCGTCCCCGCCGTTGTCGCCGGTGCGGATGCAGATGTCGTAGATCGCCTCCAGGTCGCTATCGCGGTAGGGGCGCACGGGCAATTGGCCGTCATTGGTCGGTTTCGCCATCTCACCAGAATGCCTCGCCCGGCAGCTCCAGCGGGCTGACCGAGCGTCAGCAGGCCTCTTGCGGTTTACGCGTTGCGCCTTAGGTGGCGGCTCCCGCCCTGAGGCCCCAGTCGGTGCCGGCGGGGGTGTCCCGCACCTCCACACCACACTCCTCGAGGCGCCGGCGGATGCGGTCGCCATCGGCGAAACGGCCGGACTGGCGCGCCTCGGCCCGTTCGACGAGGAGGGCGTCCACCCAAGGAGCCAGCACGTCACGGGGGTCGCGAAGCCCGGGAGCGGCCAGCTCGCCAAGACGGACGATCATGCGCCGAAGAGCAGCCCTGGCCCGGTCGAGCTCGTCAGACTGGAACGTGTCGGCCGACCAGGCGTGCAGCGTGGCCTCCATTTCGAGCACGGCTTCGGTCGCCCCGTCGGCGTCGCGCCCGGCGACGGCGGTGTCGAAGACGGTGGTGAGGCGACGGGCTTCGGCGAGAAGGGGGCTTCCGGCCACATCGGCGGTAGCGGGAGTGCCGCCGCTCCCGGCAGGGCTGCTCTCGGCGCGGCCCAGGACGGGGAGTGGGCTTCCCGCCGGCTCAGCCGCCTCGGAGACCGCAGCGCTGCCCCCCGGGGAGGCCGGGAGCGAGCCGGCGAGCTCGACGAGCTCGACGATCGACAGCGTCCGGCCAGAGGCGACGATCGCCGAGGTGCCGTGGCGCCGGACCGTGGCAGCACCCAGGCCGGAGATGCTTACGGTGCCCGCGTCAAAATCGAATATGCAAACCGTATGTTCGTCGACCCCGAGGACCCAACCTTCCAGTGGCAGTTGGGCTTCCAACACCTGGAGGCGCTCCTCGCCGAGGTAGGAGTACCTGGTGTCGTGGGTACCCCCTTCTGCATTGTCGAAATGGGGCACCACCGCCACTGGCGCGCCGAGGGGGCTGAGCAGGTCTAGGCCGTCGGCCCATACCGGGTCCTCGCCCGCTTTGTATATCTCGTATACGGGAACGGTCCAACGCCCCAGAGTGAGCGCTGCAGCAGAAGAAAAAACGATGCAGCCGCCATCAGAAATCTTCTCGGCGAGCAAGCTTGGCACGATAGTCGGGCGCCACTGCGCGAGGGCATAGGTCGGGCTCCCCGGCCCAGAAAACACCCAGCGAGCTTCGGCAACACGCGCCAAGGCAGCTTCGAGGGCTACCGGGGGGACACCTACGGTGCGTGCCATGGACGCGACTGCCACGGACCGGCCGGCACTTTCTCGGAAATAGGCGACCGCACGGGCCGAAATGTCGTGGGCATTCGACTGAAAACCGTACGGTGTGTCGAGCAGGACAGCCGGCACAGGTGCCGCCTCAGGTGCTGGCGCGAGCCGCTCGAAAAGCTGCCGGTGGACTTTGGCCATGGTCGGGGTGGTCTCACCCGAGCCCATGATCGCGAGCAGACGCGCAGGCACTTAACCGCCGATGTCGGGCCCGGCGCTCTGCGGTTGTATGGCGATCGCCACACGGTGCTGCGCGAGCATGTCCCGTTCGAATTCCTCCCAGTCCGGGTGCTGGCCCGAAATCTGGATATACGTGAAGCGCAACATCGCCATCGCATCAGGCATCGCGACGATCGTGGCAATTCCGTCGACCTGTGCCCACTGACCAAAGAAACCGTCTTGGATGGCAAGGACAGAAACGTATGGATCTAGTTTGATGTTATGGACCTTGACCGTTAGCGACCGGGTGGACACAAGGATGCGGCCGTCATTTCCCACCGCCTGGACGACAGGTGACATTTGCGGGCGGCCATCGCGTCGCCGGGTAGCAAGGACTGCCCGGTGGTTGTGGCGGAAGTGTTCGAGTGCGTCGTCCAAGTCCATCATTCATCTCCTAGCAGAGCCTCGACTGCGAGGCCTTGTATCTCGGTCAGTAGGTGGTAGAGCAAATGCGGCGGGTCGTCCGGGTAGTCGTCGGTCTGGTCCTCGCTGATGTCGAGCAACGTGCCCAACCACAGGCGGATGTCGTTGAGGGCTCGCACCCAGGCGTCGAGTTCCTCCTCCGAAAGCTCCGTCGCATCAGCGGTCTTGGAAAGGGTGTCGGAAGCGAGGGCCCGGCTTTGGTCGAGCTCCGGCCCAACAAGGCGGCGGTACTCTTGCTCCGCCACTTCGTCGTTTGCGTAAGCGGGTGGGAAAAGACGCCTGAAGACGGCATCTTTGGGGTTCGCGGCCACCGCAGCGCGCAGCTGTGCGGGCAACGTCCGGAGCAGTTCGCGGTTCTCGGCGCTGAGAGCCACTTCGTAGCACCCAGGGCCAGAGCGCCGTAGCGGCAGCTGCCACTCCGGCGTGTTCAGCTGTCCTGCTCCATCGTCGCCCAAAGCCCGTGCTCGTGCAGCCTGAAGACATCGAGCTCCGAGCGCTCCCGCGACCCGCCCGACACTACGGCTTTTCCCTTGGTGTGCACGTCCATCATGAGCTTGTGAGCCTTCTCCTTGCTGTAACCGAACAATTTCTGGAGAACGAAGGTCACGTAGCTCATGAGGTTGACCGGGTCGTTCCAAACGATGACCTTCCAGGGCCTCCCCAGGTCGGTCTTCTCGGATCGCTCCGGCTCCTTCACCTCAACCGGCGCAGCAGAAGCCATGTCCCACCTCTTCTAGATCCTGGTTCTAGATCCTGGCCAGTAGAGGGGCGCTCTCCAGCTCCCCTTTTACAGTTTGCACCTTGTGCACAGGCTCGCGCGTATAAAGCCCGAGGTTGAAAACCACCATCGCGATGACGACGGTAGTAGCCCCGGCAATGTGCACCCCGACGAGCAGCACCGGGTCCCCGGTCAGGTACTGGGTGTAACCGACGGCCGCCTGGGAAACGAGCACCACGAGCAGCACTTCGCCCCTGCGCAGAACAGCCGGGGCAACCCGCGAGCGGTGCATCGACCAAAGGGTCGCGACCGTGACGGCGAGCAGGACCTCCACCGAGGTCCCGTGGAGCTGCGCCACGGAGTGGAGCGAGAAACCGAAGCGGCGGACCCCCGGAGCACCTGCGTGAGGGCCGGTCGAGGTGACCACGGTCCCCAGTACGACCACGACGGCGGTGAGAGCGAGCATGCACCGGCTCGCTACCACGTGGGAAGGCCTTACGAGCCGTCGGGCCGGCAGCAAGGTTGCGCTGCCTTTTGGCGGGCCTTTTGGCGGGCCTTTTGGCGGGCCGACGACGTCTTCTGGCTGGCGCGCCCTGTGGTAGAGCACGACCGCGTTCACAAGGAGCACCATGGCGAGCAGGAAGTGAGCCATCACGAACGTGGGCGCCAACTTGTGGAGCACGGTCTCCCCCCCGAGGACCACTTCGGCGAAGATACCGACGACAAGGCCGCCGGAGAGGGCGACGAGGTCGCGTCGGCGTGGCCGGCGACGCAAGGCGGCAATGGCCACCAGCACGACACCGATGGTGATCAAAACGTTGACCAGGCGGTTCCCGAACTCGATCCAGGCGTGGTACTGGAGCGGGGCCACGATGCTAGTCACGGTGCAGCCGGGCCAGTCCCGGCAGCCGAGGCCCGAGCCGGTCAGGCGGACGGCCCCTCCGCTGACGATGCCCACGGCCAGGGCGGCGACTGCCAGCGCGGCGCTGCGGCGGTAGAACACCGGGGTCGCCGACAGCGCCCAGGCACGCCGACCCGTACTTCTCAGCGAAGCGAACGGGCTGTTCAGCGAAGACGTGAGACTTCTCAGCGGCGGACATCTCACCGCGATGCTAATGCTGCCTCCAGCAACGGCGTCCACCAGCCTGCTTGTCCGCGGGGCCGGCACCCCCTATCGTTGACCAGGTGGTCAGCAACGCGAGCGCCATTTCCGCTCGCTCCGGTCCTGTTCGCTCCGCACCCAGCACACTTGCCCGTGCCGGGGCGTTCGTTGCCCTCACCAAACCCCGCATAATCGAGCTGCTCCTCGTCACGACGGTGCCGACCATGGTCCTCGCCGCGCGTGGCTGGCCTTCGACGGGCGTCGTGGCGGCGACCCTCGTCGGTGGCACCCTGTCGGCCGGCGGCGCCAACGCGGCAAACATGTACCTCGACCGCGACATCGACGCTCGGATGCACCGGACCTCCCGGCGTCCCCTGGTCACTGGCGCTGTGAGCGCGCCCGCTGCCGTCGTGTTCGCAGCAAGCCTGGAGGCCGCTGCGTTTTTGACGCTATGGCTCGCCGTGAACCTGCTCGCCGCGGTGCTGGCGCTGTCGGCCGCGCTGTTCTACGTGTTCGTTTACACCGCGTTCCTGAAACGCAGGTCCCCCCAGAACATCGTCATCGGTGGAGCGGCCGGGGCGGTCCCGGTCCTGGTTGGCTGGGCTGCAGTCAGGGGTTCGCTCGGTTGGGCGCCGCTGGTCCTGTTCGCTCTGGTGTTCTTGTGGACGCCCCCGCACTTTTGGGCTCTCGCCATCCGGTACCGGGACGATTACGCCAGCGCAAGCGTGCCGATGATGCCGGTCGTGATGTCCCTGGAGCGCACCGTCGCCGAGATCTTCGTGTACTCGCTTGCAACCGTTGCGGCTTCGGCTGTCTTCGGCCTGGTCGCCAACATGCACTGGCTCTATTGGGGAGTGGCGATGGTTGCCGGCGGCGCGTTGATCGGGCTTTGTGCCCGTTTGCTGGTCACGCGGACCGCGGCGGTGGCGATGAAGGTGTTCCACTGGTCGATCACCTACCTGAGCCTTCTTTTTGTGGCGATGGCACTCGACGTGCTCGTCCACTAGAGCTGGGCTGACCGACCGGTCGGAGCTATTCCCAGCGGAAGCTGAGCGCCGCCGCGACAGGCGCCGCCGCCGCCCAAATGACCAGGACCACCCAGTCGTGGGCGGGCACACGCGAACCGGCGCCGATGGAGGCTCGAAGGGCCTCGGCAAGGGCAGATGCCGGCAACGCGTCAGCGACCGCCCGCAGGCCCGATGGCAGCTTGGAAAGGGGGAAGACCATCCCACCGAGCAGGAACAGGCCCACCCAAAGCCCGTTGGCCACAGCCAGGACTGCGTCGGCGCGCAGCCTCCCGGCCAGGAGCAGCCCGAGGCCCGAGAACCCTGCCGTACCGGCCACGGAGGCCCCGAACGCGGCGATGCAGCAGGACAGCTCCACCGCCGGCCCGGGCCGCCACCCGAGCAGCAAGCCTGCACCGAGGACCACCACCGCCTGGAGCAGCTCGACCAGGATTACCGAGAGGATCTTGGCCATGACCAAGCGGGGCCTCCCAAGCGGCGTGGCGCCGAGCCGTTTGAGCACCTGGTACTCGCGCTGGAACGCGGTACCTATCCCCAGGCTCACCAGGCTGGACGACATGATCGCGAGGGCGAGGATCCCAGGGACCAGGAAGCTGTCCTGGTCGCCGGGCGCGGACAGGACCTTGGTTATCGACAGGAAAACCAGCAAACCGACCGGTACCCCGAGCGTGAGCAGAAGGGTCTCACCTCTGCGCAAGGTCATACGCGTCTCGGCGGCGGTCTGTGCCAGCAATGCCTTCATTTCTGCGCGCCCGCCTCCTGATGAGCGACGGCCTCTTTGGTAAGGCGCAGGTACACGTCCTCGAGCGCAGGCCGTCCAGCTCGCATCGCAGCGAGCGGGAGGCGGTTGTCCGCAAGCCAGTTGGCAATGGCAGCGACGACGGTTGGCGTGCCTGTCACTGCGGCCACGTACTCACCGGGCCGCTCCTCCCAGACCCGGGCGCCGAGCTCGGCCTGTAGCGCGGCGATTTCGAGGGCCGGCGTCGTGGACCAGCGCACCTCGGAGTGGCCAGCGAGCGCGGCCAGCTCGTCCTGTGTCCCGGCAGCCACGAGACGGCCACGGTCGATGACGATCAACCGGTCCGCCAACCGCCCCGCCTCCTCCAGCTCATGGGTCGTGAGCAGGACGCAAGCACCGTTGTCACGCATGTCGCGGATCACCTGGCGCATGACCTGGCGGCCCTCCGGGTCAACACCTGATGTGGGCTCATCGAGGAACAGGGCCCGGGGCCGGCCTACCAGGGCCAGCGCCAGCGACAGGCGCTGCTGCTCGCCGCCTGAGAGCCGGCGCCATGGTGTGCGGGCAACCCTCGCCAGCCCGAGGAGGTCGATCAGCCGCTCAGGCTCGTCGGGGGACCGGTAGTACCCGGCGAAAAGCTGCAACGCCTCCCGCGCGCCCATACCCGGGTAAACCCCGCCTCGCTGGAGCATCACCCCAACGCGCGGGGAAAGGTGACGCCGGTCGGCAACCGGGTCGAGGCCGAACACCCGGACCTCCCCGCCGGCAGGGCGGCGGTACCCTTCGGCCACTTCCAGGGTGCTCGTCTTGCCGGCTCCGTTCGGGCCGAGGAGCGCGACTATCTGCCCTCGGTCCGCTACGAGGTCCAGGTCGTCCACGGCCACCACGCCCCCGTAGCGCACCCGGAGCGAACGGATCTCGACGGCAGGGGCTAGACCTGACGTCACACGACCTGAAGTCACACGCTGACCGTAGCTTTCCGGCGGCAATAAATGGTTCTAAAGGGTGCCATCTCCACCTGTTAGCTTCGAGCAGGTGATCGACCTGCGCCGGCTTCGGGTTGAGCTCGAAGCTACGAAGGCCTCCTTGGCGCGCAAGGGCGTCCCGGCCGAAGAGGTGGAGCGCGCGGCGGCTCTCGACGCCCAGCACCGCCAGCTCGCCGGAAGAGCTGAGGAGCTTCGTGCCCGTATCAAGGCGCTCTCGAAGCAAGTCGGCGACGCGATGCGCTCTGGGGACGCCGGCAAGGCCGAAGCGCTCCGCGAAGAAAGCAAACGCCTCGGAGAAGAACTGGCCGCCGCGGAACAGGAAAGTTCATCGCTCGAATCGCTTCTCCGCGACGCAATGTTGCGCCTGCCCAACCTCCCATCGGACGACGCTCCGGACGGCACGTCGGAAGCGGACAACGTAGTCCTGCGGACCGTCGGCTACAACCCCGAACGCTATGGCCCACACCAGAGGGTGCCTCATTGGGACATAGGCACCGAGCTCCAGATCCTCGACCTCGAACGGGGTGCCAAGATCGCTGGCTCGATGTTCCCCCTGTTCAAGGGCCTGGGTGCGACCCTGGTCAGGGCTCTTTGCCAGCTGGCACTCGACCGCAACGCCGACGCCTACACCGAGGTGAGGCCACCGAGCCTCGTGCGCACCCCTGTGCTGGAGGCGGTCGGTCAGCTCCCCAAGTTCGCCGACGACGCGTACCACCTCGAGCGCGACGACCTCTGGGCGGTGCCGACAGCGGAGGTGCCGCTCACCTCGATGCGGGCGAACGAGATCATCCCCGAAGAAGAGCTCCCTCTGCGACTGATGGCCTATACGCCCTGCTACCGCCGCGAGGCCGGCGCAGCCGGGCGGGACACGCGAGGTCTATTGCGTGTCCATGAGTTCGACAAGGTCGAAATACTCGCTATTTGCACTCGCGAGCAATCCGCAGCGCTGCACATGGAGATCCTCGAGCGAGCAATCGGTTCGGTCGAGGCGCTCGGCCTCCCTTACCGGATAATTTCGATCTGCACAGGGGATCTTGGCCAGTCGCAGGCGCGCCAGTTCGACGTGGAGGTGTACGCCCCAGGGTGTGACATGTGGCTCGAGGTTTCGTCGGTATCGTGGTTCACCGATTACCAAGCGCGGCGGGCGTCGATCCGCTACAGGCCGAAAGGGCGCGGCCCGACTCAGATTTGCGACACGTTGAACGGTTCTGCTCTCGCGGTCCCGAGGATTTGGGCGGCACTTGTCGAGACCTACCGCCAGGCCGACGGCTCTGTCGATATCCCGCCCAGCCTGCACCAGTACTTTCGAGGAAGCACCTCGATCGCTGGTAGCGTAACCCGCTAAGTAGTTGAAAGGGCGATGTCGTGATCCAGGTACGCAACCTCACGAAGCACTTCGGGCCGAACATTGCCGTCGACAACCTGAGCTTTGACGTAGAACCGGGGAGAGTGACGGGCTTCCTGGGCCCGAACGGGGCCGGGAAGACCACCACCCTGCGGATGATCCTTGGCCTCGTTCGGGCAGAGAAAGGCACGGCTACCGTGGATGGCGTCTCCTACCAACGCCTGCGTGCCCCGATGCGTGAAGTCGGCGCGGTCCTCGACGCGAAGGCGTACCAGCCCGGGCGCAGAGCACGGGACCACCTGCTGGCCCTGGCCCAGGCGAGCCGTATCCCGCTCAAGCGGGTCGACGAGGTGCTCGGCTTCGTCGGCCTGAGCGACGTCGCCGACAGAAGGGCCGGGGCTTTCTCGCTCGGCATGGCCCAGCGCCTAGGGATAGCGGGAGCACTTCTCGGGGACCCTCCCGTGCTGATCTTCGACGAGCCGGTCAACGGCCTCGACCCCGAAGGCATCGTCTGGATCCGCACGCTCATGCAGGGCCTGGCGGCCCAGGGCCGGACCGTTTTCGTCTCGAGCCACCTGATGAGCGAGATGGCGATCACAGCGTCCCACGTGATCGTGATCGGCAGGGGCCACCTGATCGTCGACTCCGACGTCGAGCAGCTGATCAAAAGAAGCTCGGGCTCCCTGGTCCGCCTGCGCACCCCCAAGGCCGACGCCGTCGTCCCCCGCCTCCAAGCTGCCGGCGGGAAGGTGGAGACGAACGGGGACGGCGCCATAGTCGTCACCGGCTTGGAGGCAGCTGCAATAGGCGACATCGCGTTCCAGGCTGGGGCGCCCGTGCACGAGCTGTCCCCCGTCGAAGCATCGCTGGAAGAGGCCTTTATGGAGCTGACGCGAGACGACGTCGAGTTCCACGGCGGTGGAGCAGGAGCGGTCGTATGACCCAGGCCCCTACCCAAACAATTGCAAAGTCGGGGTTCCCCGAGTTAGGCCCACCGAGCCTGCGCGACACGATGCGCTCGGAGTGGACGAAGCTGAAGACGCTGCGCTCTACTCCAGTTACCCTCGCCATCGCGGCGGTACTCGTCATCGGGCTGTCGGCGCTGGCCTCGTTCCTGATCGCTGCCAATGAACCTAGCGAGCTCAAGCACGGCTCGATCCCGGCTCCCCTTCAGACCATCCAGGGTGGTTGGAGCCTTGGCCTGCTTGCGTTCATGGTCCTCGGCGTACTGACGATAAGCAACGAGTATTCGAGCAGCCTCATCGGGGTGAGCTTGCTGGCCACCCCCAAACGGTCCCGGCTGCTTCTCGCCAAGGTGATCGTTTTCTCAGTGACCATGTTCGTGGTAGCCGAGGTCATGAGCTTCATCAACTTCTTCGTCGGCCACGCCATAATTTCGGCCTACCCGGACTACCCGAACGTCTCACTGACGACCCACCTCGTGCTCCGGGTCGTCATCGGGATGGGTATTTACGTGACCTTGGTCGGCCTGTTGGGACTGGGCACCGGTGCATTGTTGCGCAATACTGCCGGGTCGATAGTGGCGTGCGTCGCTTTCCTGTTCATACTGCCGGGGATCCTGTCGGCCCTGCCAGACTCGTGGAGCAACCCGATCGGCGAGTACTGGCCCACCGAAGCGGGTCGTCGGCTCATCGTGCTAGATCACGGGCCTAACACGCTCTCCGCCTGGTGGGGCACGGCTGACCTGGCCGCGTTCATAGTCGTCTTATTGCTGATCGCCGGTTACGCGCTCTCCAAGCGGGATGCCTGAGCACCGCTCCCCGAGACCAACGCTCGCGGCGAGACCAGACTGACTCGATGACCGGCCCCATGGTGTGGGTCGCGCGGCACGGCCAGACAGAGTGGAGCGCAGCCGGCCGGCACACGAGCCGCACCGATGTACCGCTGACCGCCGTGGGAGAACAAGAAGCCATAGCGCTCGGCACCGTGTTGCAACAAGAGCACTTCGACCTGGTCGAGTCGAGCCCGCGCCAGCGCGCCGTCAGGACCGCCGAGCTGGCAGGGTTCGAGCCCACGATCGACAACGACCTCGTGGAGTGGGACTACGGCGAACTGGAAGGCTTGACCACAGACCAGATCAAGGCGAAGTACCCCGGATGGTCCATCTGGCACGGCCCTTGGCCGGGAGGCGAGACCGACGAACAGGTGGCCGCCCGGGCGGACAGGGTGGTGCACCGGGCTCTCGCTCTGCCGTCGGGGGCCAAGGCGCTCCTTTTCGCACACGGCCACCTGCTCCGCGTGCTTGCTGCACGGTGGCTGGGCCAATCCCCGACAAGTGGCAGGTTTTTCATGCTCGGCACCGCCACGATCAGCGTGCTCGGCTGGGAACGCGGCGGGGCGGCGGTTGAGCGCTGGAACGTCCCATCCGGTCTCGCTCCCGGCTCGGGTGCCGCTCCCGTTCTTGGCCCGGGCCCGGGTCCCGGACCTCACTAATGGCGAGCACAGAAGGCGCCGGCCCGGCGCGGGGCAACCGGAATGGCCGAGACCGGCCTGGCCCAACCCCGAGTGGCCCGCTGCGCCGGCTACCAGCCCAGGGTGGGGGAGCCCGCCTCCTCCGGTCCCACCACCTCCTGCCCCACCGGGCAACGAGGAGATAGGCATCGGGCCGAACACGCGCTGCTACGAGCACCCCGACAGGTTGGCGGGGTCGATATGCAGGTCCTGCAATAAGCCCATCTGCGCCGACTGCATGGTCCAGGCGCCAGTGGGCTGGCACTGCCGCCAGTGTGTCAGGAAAAACGCCAAGAAATCGCCCGTAATCCGGTACCGACCGGGTACGGGGCCCTGCCTACTCTCAGCCAGGTCCCGATGACGATGGGGCTCATCGCGATATGTGTTGCACTTTACGTAGCGAGCAGCGCTGACCCCAACCTCCTGAACGACACGGCGATGCAAGGCCAGGCAGTGCAAAGCGGCCAGTGGTACCGGCTTTTCACCTCCATCTTTTTCCACCTCGACATCTTGCACATCGGTCTGAACATGGTCTCCCTGCTGATCATCGGGCGGTTGGTAGAACCGATCCTCGGGAAATGGCGCTACTTAGCTCTCTTCTTGGTATCGGGGTTAGGCGGTTCTGTCGCCTGCTACCTGTTGACGTACGACGCGTCAGTTGGAGCCTCGGGTGCGATCTTCGGCCTATTTGGCGCGTATTTTGTCCTTGCACGCCGGGCCCGCGCCGACAGTTCCGGCATCGTGGTCCTGATAGCGATCAACCTCTTCTACAGCTTCGTCGTCCCCGGGATCTCCTGGCAGGACCACATCGGCGGCTTGGTCACCGGGGTTGTGCTGGCAGCCGCCTTCGGCCTGGGCCGCCGAGGCCGCGGCCGTAGGGAGCTCGTGGCTGACCTCCTGGCAGTGGCGGGCGTGTCTGTGGCCTTGGGCTTGCTGTTGCTCCTGCCGCCAGCGGTCGTCAACCTAGGATGACCCCGTACCAAACGCGAGGGCTCGCCAGCGTGCCGGGGGCGTAGGTCAGTGGAAGACCGGCAGACTTTTAATCTCGCGCGCCGGGAGTTCGATCCTCCCCGCCCCCACGCAGGCACCCCGGCGCAAACGCCAACCAGGCATGAAGTGCCTATAGGGTCTTCCAGTAATGGACGGCCACCTGGTCACGCTCGACGGCAAGCAGCTGGAGCTGACCACCGCTGAGATCGAGCGCCTGCTCGCCTCCTCCACCCCGTTCTGGCTGGACCTGCTGAGCACACCACCGGCTAGCCCGGAGCAGCAGCTGCTGCGCGACACCTTCCATTTCCACCCGCTGGCCCTCGAAGACGCCGAGCATTTCGGTCAGCGCCCCAAGTTCGACACATACGACGACTTTGGCCTGCTGGTCTTCTACGGCCCGGGAGCTACGGACCACCTGGTGGAGGTGCACTGTTTTTGCAGCGAGAACTTCCTCGTGACAGTGCACCAGCAGCCCTGCCCTCCGTTTGCGGACGTGCTGCACCGAATGAAGGCGGACGAAGGACCGCCTATGAGCCAGTTGATGGTCCTCTACCGGGTCCTGGACATGCTGATAGACGGGTATTTCCCGGTCCTCGCCGCCCTCGACGACCAGATCGACGACCTGGAGGACGAGATCCTCCGAGCGCCAACGGACGAGCAGCTCGGGCGGCTCTTCGACATGAAGCGGTCGCTGATCGCCCTGCGCAAGATCGTGACCCCGGAGCGGGACATGTTCGCAACGCTTGTCAGCGGCAGTTCCGCTCTCCCCGGCATGACGCCCGAGTACGAGAGGTACTTCCGGGACCTCTACGACCATCTGATCAGGGTCAGCGACCTGGTGGACAGCTACCGGGACCTGCTCAGTGGGGCGATGGACACGCACCTGTCCACCGTGTCGAACCGGCTCAACGTGGTCATGAAGCAGCTCACGATCATCGCCACCATCTTCTTGCCTCTGAGCTTCCTGACCGGCTTCTTCGGCCAGAACTTCGGCTGGATGGTCGCCCGGCTAAGCAGCCTTGGCGTTTTCCTCGCCGCTGGCATTGGTCTGCAGATCCTGACCGTCGTCGGGCTTGTGGTCATGTTCCGAAAGCGCGGCTGGCTCACGTCTGACGGCATGGTACCTGCCGCCGCTCCCGCTGCCCGTCGTCAGCCTGGGCCGCACACTCGCTGGCTCTACCTCCACCCCATGAGAGGGCAGGGCCCGCCGCCGCATACCCTTGCGACGGCAACCGGGCAAGCCAGCACGGGCCCTGCTAGCTCCAATAAGCCTGCCTAAAGCTTCCTCCGGGGCCGTTCGCCTGTCGTAGCTCTAAAGCGGGCTGTTGGCGTGCTTGCGGGCAACAAGGCGCTCCCGCTTGGGCCCCAGCACCGAGAAGCAACGTGCGACCGTTTGGCGAGTCTCGGCCGGGTCGATCACAAGGTCGACGTACCCGCGCTCGGCCGCGGTGTAAGGGTTGAGCCACTTCTCCCTGTACTCCTCGGCCAGCTCCGCCCGCTTCGCTTCATCGACCGCGCGGTGCACGATGCGCACGGCCCCCTCGGCGCCCATCACGGCAACCTCTGCGCTTGGCCAGGCGATGCAGAGGTCGTTGCCCATGGCCTTGGAGTCCATGACGATGTAGGCCCCCCCGTAAGCCTTGCGCAGCACCAGGCACACCCTCGGGACGGTCGCCTCCGCGTAAGCAAAAACAAGCTCCGCGCCGTGGCGGATCATGCCCCGCCATTCGAGGTCCCGCCCGGGCATGAACCCGGGAGTGTCAACGACGGTCAGCAGCGGCAGGTTGAACGAGTCACAGAAAGCGACAAAACGAGCTCCCTTTTGCGATGCGGCGATGTCCAGTGTGCCCGCCATGGCCTGAGGCTGGTTCGCCAATACGCCGACCGGCTGCCCGGCCACGCGCACCATTGCCGTCACGAGCTGGGCCGCCCACCCGGCCCTCAGTTCGACGAGCTCGCCGTCGTCGGCGATCGCAGCAATGACCCGACGGACGTCGTAGCTGCCCGTCGCCATGGCAGGGACAACATCAGCTAGCTCCGGGGTTGCGCGCGAAGCCGGGTCGTCCGACACCGCTACCGGAGGCAGCTCGTCGCAGTGTGCCGGCAGGAAACCGAGCAGTTGGCCGACCGCCTCGAAAGCGCCCGCCTCGTCGCGCACCACCATCGTGGCCAGGCCGGAGCGGGTGGAGTGGACCGCTGCGCCGCCCAGTTCGGAAGGACGCACCGGGACGCCCGTGACCTCGGCAACCGCGGCTGGTCCCGAGATGTAGGCCAGCGCCCTGGGCGTCATGACGACCGCATCGGCTAGGCCGAGTAGGAGCGCGGGGCCCGACAGCAGCGGGCCGTCGAGCACCGCGACCACCGGCACGACACCTGAACAGCGCGAGAAGGCCTTTGCAGCCCTTCCCCAGCCGTCGAGTGCGGCCACTCCTTCGCCAAGGTCTTGGCCCGAAGATGTGAGGGCCGCCACCAACGGCAACCGCCGCTCCAGTGCGAGGCCCGCAGCGACAGCGAGCGCCTCAGCGCCGTCCCCGCTCAGTACCCGACCGCGCTCGAAATGTTGGACCTGCGCCGTCACAACGGGCCTCCCGCCTGGGGACAACGGGCCCGCCCGGACCAGGACCTCCTTGCCTTTCGCCGTCTCGAGCGGAACAGGAGGGCCCCGTGCCTCGTAGCGCCGCCAGCGCCAACCTGCCCTCGACCGCGAGGCCGCGCCCGACCGAGCCCGGTTTGGCCGGTGCGGGAGGGCGGCCCCTCATGGGCCAGCCTGACGAAGGTGACCGGGCTCACCGTCGGGGTCGTCTACGCCGCGCGCCATGAGGAAACCCCGTGCCCTCTCAGCAAGGGGGTAGCGGCCGACGATGTCCCAGAACGCCTTCGAATGGCCGCACACCTCGAGGTGGGCAAGCTCGTGCACGATCACATAGTCGAGCACCCAGGGGGGCTCGGTCGCCAGCCTCGACGAGAATCCGCACCGTCCCGTCGGAGGGAGTGCAGCTTCCCCACCGCTGGAGTTGGTTGTCGACCCATCGGGCGCTCTTCGGCGCCGCCAGGCCGAACCTGGCAGCAAGTCCCCGAGCCCGCTCTTCCAGGTCGACGACGGCCGAGTGCTGGCGCCTCTTGATCCTCCGCACCATCTCGGTCACCCAATGCTCCTCCTCGGCCCTGGTCATGGTCGCCGGGACACTGACGCGCACCACGTCGCCCACTTGGCGAGCACTGACGGTCTTCCTGCGGCGCGGGCTCCGCACGACCTCGACCTTCATCATGGTTTCGACGTCCGTCATGGCTTGGCCTCCGATGTCATGGGCAACAGGTCACAGATGGCAAAAGCTATACAGGGCCAGGGACGGCTTCGTTCCCAAGAGAAACGAGATCCACGGTCGCGATAGCTGCAAGCTCCACCGCTGTCGGGGTACCCGTGCTTTCGAGCCACCACCCCGTGAGGTTGGTGTGGGGCCGGTCCGCGCGCCAAATGTGGAGCCACTCCTCCACCGAACGGACCACCCCGGCGTGCGCCACCACCACGACGTCCGCACCAAGTGCAAGTTCGGCGAGGCGTTCCATCGCTGCCTGGACGCGCTTGTCGAAGGTAGCCAATTGCTCCCCGCCAGGGAAGGCGACCAGGCGACGGTGCCGCCACAGCTCGGCTTCGCTCGGCCAGCGGGCCGTTATTTCGGCCATGGTGAGGCCGTTCCATTCTCCGACGTCGTGCTCGCGCAAGGCCGGTTCGAGGGTAACCGGCCTTTTGTAACCCAGCTGCTCGGCGATCAGTTCGGCGGTGAGCCTGGCGCGAAGCAGGTCAGAACAGGCAACCTCGGCAGGTTGTAGCCCGCCAGCCGCAAGGAATTTGCCCGCCTGCGTGGCCTGCTCCATCCCGAGCTCCGAAAGCGGGGCGTCCGACCAGCCCTGCCAACGGCCGGCCGCATTCCAGACCGATTGGGCATGGCGGACGATGAGGAGGCGGCCCATCGGCCCATCTTCGCAGACAACCGCTACGGGTAGCCTCCATCCAATGACTGGTTCAATGTCGGGCCCCGCCGACCGGCACAGCGACGGCCAGCTGATAACGGTGCTGTTTTTCGCGAGCGCAAGGGAAGCTGCCGGCACTCGGAGCGCGCTTTTCGGCTCTGTTGGCAGGACCCTGGGACAGCTGACCGGCGAGCTCGTGGCGACGTACGGCTCCGACCTCGGAAGCATTCTCAGCACCTGTGCGATCTGGGTGAACGGACGGCCGGCATGCCCGAGCTGCGTGCTCTGCGCCGGTGACGAGGTCGCGGTGCTCCCTCCCGTGTCGGGCGGGACCGGGTAACAGCGTGGAGATCGCGCTGTCAGTGGCGGGGCAAGTGCTGTAACCTTTATCTTGATGAAGAAGTTCAACCTGGTCGCAGCCCTCGATCCCGATTACCTTGCGGAACTAAAGGATCTGAGCCTCACCGAGCTGCGTGCCAAGCGGGATGCATGCGCCCAATTGGAGACTGATCTCTCCTACCTCCGGCGGCTTGCCCAAGCCCGGGTCGACCTCATAATTGCGGAGTCCGAGCGGCGGCTGCTCGGGCTGGCCGAGCTAGGTCCCGAAGCATTGGTCGACCAGCTCCCGCAGATCCTGGGCGAGCACAGCCGGGGAGAAGGACCGGGCCGCATGCCCATGTCGTTCTTCGCACCCGCCGACGGGGAACTGCTGAAGTTGACCGCCCGTGTCGAAGAGATGCTGCCCTCGGACCAACTTGGCTCCCTCGGGGCGCTGAGCACGGTCGAACTGGACGAGCTGCTCGTGGGCCTGTCCAACCTGGAGCACGATGTGTCAGCGGAACGGCGGGCGCTGCACGACATCCAGGACCACCTGCAAGAAGAGCTGGTACGTCGCTACCGTAGCGGCGAAGCCAACGTCGACTCTCTCCTCAAGTAACAAGCTCCGTCGTCAAGTAAGAAGCTCCCTCCTCGGGTACCGGCCCGCGCCGCGATTGCCCGGGAATACCCCAGGTGCCGGTAACCTCGGCTCGTGCCAGCGCTGGCGGTGCTTTCGATGCATACCTCGCCTTTGGCGCAGCCCGGTACAGCCGACGCCGGAGGGATGAACGTCTACGTCAGGGAACTGGCGAGCGCTCTTGCCCGCTCGGGGGCGCGCTGCGAGGTCTATACACGCCGCGAGAGCCGGGACCAACCGGAGTCGCTGTGGGTCGAACCCGGTTTCCGCACCCACTACGTGGAAGCGGGGCCGGCCGCACCGGTGCCAAAGGAGGCGCTGCCGGACCTCGTCGAAAAATGGACGGCCGGCGTGGCCCTGAGCTTGGCCGAGCTCTCCAAGCAGGGCGCCGGCGTCGACCTGCTCCACGGGAACTATTGGCTCTCAGCCGTTGCAGGGCATTCGCTGAAACACGCTCTCGACCTGCCCCTCGTCTCTACTTTCCACACCTTGGACCGGGTGAAGGCAGAGGTGGGCGAAGACGAGGCGGGAGTCGCCGCCCGACGGGCTGCCGGAGAAGCGGCCTCACTGGGCTGCTCCGACGCAGTCCTGGCCTCGTGCAGCGTGGAGGCGGCCCAACTCGTGCGGTTGTACGGGGTAGGGCCGTCACGGATCGAGGTCATCGCTCCTGGAGTCGACCGGGCTTTCTTCGGCCCGGGTGACCAGGCTCAGGCTCGCCGAGCAGTGGGCTGGCCAGCCGACGTCCCGGTCATCTTGTTCGTCGGCCGCATCCAGCCGCTCAAGGGCCTCGTCGTCGCGATCGAAGCTCTCGCCCTCCTTTCCGGCCGCGCTGGGCGTGCAGGGAGCGCCCGCCTGGTCGTGATCGGCGGCCCGAGCGGGCCCAGAGGCCACGACGAGCTCGCCAAGGTCCAACGCCTGATCGCCCGCCACGGCCTTGGCGAACGAGTGACCATGGTCCCACCACAGCGGCACGAGCTTCTCTCGACCTATTACCGGGCTGCCGACGCCTGCGTCGTGCCGAGCCGGTCGGAAACCTTCGGGCTGGTCGCACTTGAGGCAGCTGTTTGCGGCACGCCTGTTGTGGCCTCGGCGGTCGGTGGCCTCACGACATTGGTGGACCACGGGCGCACGGGTTACCTTGTCGGCCCGAACGATGCTGCCGGCTTCGCTCACTACCTGGGTGAGCTGCTGGGCGACCGCGCGCTGGCACGCCTGCTTGGCGCCGCGGCAAGCGAACGCAACCTCGGCTATACCTGGGCGAGCGCCGCCGAGGGGATCCTGTCCCTGTGCGCGGCTCTCACTGAGCGCGACCTGGTCACCTGTAACTGAGGCGCGCCGATCCCTTCCTCCATCGGCCCACGGCGCAATACTCGCGCCACAATTTCCCCGGCCGGCGCTAGCAAGCGGCCGCCGCGAGTTGGCTACGATGGCTTTGCCGTAGCCCGCGGGACACCGTCATTTCGTTCGGGGAAGTGCGAAGTGCCCGGGCTCGCGGGCGGCGGCGGCGCTCGCCTGAGCCTGGCATCCTGATCTGCTCTATCGTTTGCGCATGGATCTCGATCTGTTGGTGGTTGGTGGAGGGAAAATGGGTGAGGCGCTCGTGGCCGGCCTCCTCGAAGCGGGCTGGGCCAAACCCTCGCAGCTTGCCGTGGCTGAGGTGTCGCCGGCTCGCCGAGCTGAGCTCGGTGCACCGGGCGGCTTGGCGAGCCGTTTCGACGGGCTCGACATCGTCGCTGGCGAATTGCCTCCAGCAGAGGGTGTGGTCCTGGCGGTCAAGCCCGCAGACATCGAAAGCGTGTGCCGCAACCTCGCTGGCACCGGGGCCAAAAGAGTGCTTTCGATCGCGGCCGGTGTGACGTTGGGCAACCTCCAGTCGTGGTGCCCAGACGGTTGCGCTGTGATCAGGGCTATGCCCAATATGCCGGCGGTCGTATCGACCGGGGCCACGGCGATCGCTGGCGGTTCGCGCTCCACACGGGACGACGTCGATTGGGCGGCCGGGATCATGAGCTCGGTAGGCCTCGTGGTGGAGGTCCCCGAGACACTCCTCGATGCGGTCACCGGTCTGTCCGGTTCTGGCCCTGCGTACATTGCGCTAGTCGCTGAAGCAATGATCGATGCGGGCGTCCTTTTGGGCTTGCCGCGCTCGGTCGCAGACGACCTCGTCGTCCAGACGTTGCTCGGCACCGCCCGCATGCTGGCAGAACCCGGGCAGACCCCCGCAGCGCTCCGGGCGGCGGTGACTTCGCCCGCCGGCACCACGGCCTCGGGGCTGCGCGAGCTGGAGGCTGGCGGGGTGCGTTCGGCGTTCATCGAGGCAGTGACCGCAGCCACGCACCGGAGCCGCCAGCTGGGCTCCCGCGGCGCGGGCTCGCCCAGCGCATGAAGCGTCACTCGCCAAGCCGACAAATCGCCCCTGGCACGAGGGGGCTGTTTCACGTACCCTCGTAGTTGGAGAAGGGTGCAGCATGGCCAAACTGAGCGACGCTCGGTCCCGGTCCCGTTACGTCACGGTTGCTGAAGTGGCGGGCCTGCTCCGGGTTTCGAACATGACGGTGTACCGGTTGGTGCAGTCGGGGCAGCTACCAGCGGTGCGCGTCGGCCGGTCGTACCGGATACGCGAAGAAGACGTAGACAGCTTCCTCGGCGGCCAGTACACCGCTGCCGGCTAAGGGCGCCGCTGCCTGCTAAGCGCCCTCTGGCACCGTCGGTTAGCTCACAAGAGCAGACGAATTGAGCGACCGCACGATCGCGGCGCGGGGTTCGGGTTTCATTGCAGCACCGTAGTGGCGCGTCGCGCGCTCGTAGGGCTGGGTCATGAGCGGCGAGGAAATGAGGAAGTCGGCCGTAGCACGGTTGCAGGCGATCAGGATGTTCCACACGACGCCCACGCGCAGCAGGGCCCTGACGTCGGGGTCGTGAGGCTGAGGCTCCAACGGGTCCCAGAAGAACACGAGCATGTCGATCTCGCCTTGGGTGATCATTGCGCCGATCTGAAGGTCGCCACCAAGGGGGCCGCTCTCCACTGTGGTCACAGGGAGGCCAAGCTCCTTGCTGATCAACTTGCCGGTCGTGCCGGTCGCAACGAGGTCATGCGCCTTCAAAGATGCGCGGTTGTAACGCGCCCACTCCAAAAGGTCGGCCTTCCGATTGTCGTGCGCGACCAAGGCAACCCGCCTGCGAGCAGGCATATTTTGGGGCGTAACGGGAGGCGTTTGCGTTTTCACACTTCCCATTATTGCATATAAGCGCTTACATAAGGGGGCGTTCCTGGATGCCCATTCGGGCTACAACCTGCCTGGGCGTACGATTGTCTTAATGCCGGTGGCTCGACTGCTCCCCGAAGCGACTGTGAAGCGTCTCCCGCTGTACCTCCGCGCGCTGGCAGAAGCGAGCGAGGCACTGCATACGACCATGTCGTCTGAGGAACTCGCGGTCAGTGCGGGTGTCAACGCTGCACAGGTCCGAAAAGACTTGTCCTATCTCGGGTCCTACGGGACACGGGGCGTCGGCTATGACACCGGGCTCCTCCGCCAGCAGATCAACCGCCAGCTCGGGCTCAACCAGGAGTACAACGTCGCGCTTGTCGGGGCAGGCAACCTGGGCCACGCGCTCGGTAATTACAGGGGCTTCTCCGAACGTGGCTTTCACGTGGTAGCTGCGTTCGACACCGACCCCGCCAAGTGCGGCATGCTCCTCGGCGGCGCCCTCATCTACCCATTGTCCGAGCTGGCCCGAGTCGTGAAGAAAAAACAGGTCACCATGGCCCTCATCGCGACGCCGGCATCGGTTGCCCAGGAGGTAGCCGACAGGCTCGTCGCAGCGGGGATCACCTCGGTGCTCAATTTTGCCCCCGTGGTGCTGAACGTGGCACCCCACGTTTCGCTCCGCAAGGTCGACCTTGGCGTGGAGCTCCAGATCCTGGGCTACTACGAGCACTTCCGTAACGACAATGTCGATAGCCCTGCCAAAACTGCCGCCATCTCTAGAAAGTAAGCCACCCTTGCCCGTCGACGCCCCCGTATACCCCGTCGCCCTCGTGCTGAAGGACCGGAGCTGCCTTGTCGTCGGAGGTGGCCACATCGCCGAGCGCAAGGCCAGAGGGCTCCTCGCAGGCGGGGCCCAGGTCCACGTAGTGGCCAAGGAACTGTTGCCGCCGATGCGTGCCCTCGCTGGCTCCACGGGCCTGGCGAGCATGGAGGAGCGCCCCTACAGGCAGGGCGAGGTGGCCGGCTACTGGCTCGTCATTGCTGCCACCGGCGACCCGGACGTGAACAGGGCCGTCTACGAAGACGGGGAGGCTGCCGGGATCTGGGTCAACTCGGCGGACGACCCCGCCAACTGTTCGTTCATCCTGCCGGCCGTGGCGCGCCAAGGGCCGGTCACCGTCGCGATTTCCACAAACGGTTACAGCCCGGCGTTGGCCTCGTGGCTGAAGCAACACGTTGTCGAACAGATGGGCCCCGAGCTGGCGGAACTGGCGGAACTGCTCGCTGAGGCGCGCTCGCAGTTGAAGGCCCAGGGAAGGAGCACCGAAGAGGTCGACTGGCGGCCAAGCTTGGATTGGGCCATGCTCGACCTCATCCGCTCGGGACGCCGAGCCGAAGCAAAGGAGCGCCTCGAGGCGTGTCTATTGCCGTAGTTGGGATAAATCACCGGACAGTGCCGCTCCCAGCCTTGGAGCCCATGATCGTGGCGCCTGGCGACCTGCACAAGGCCCTCGCCGATCTTTCGTCGCGCCCCCACCTGGACGAGGTCGTCGTCCTTTCGACCTGCATGCGGACCGAGGTCTACGCCCTTGTCAACCGCTTCCACGGCGCCATGGCCGACATCCGCGAGTTCTTCTCGACCTGGAGCGGCCAGCCTCCGGAGGACTTCTCGGGCAGCCTTTACTCCTACTTCGACGAAGCGGCGGTCAACTACCTCTTCAGGGTCTCCGCAGGCCTGGACTCCGCATCTCTCGGCGAACCGGAGGTCCTGGGCCAGGTCCGCCAGGCCTGGGAAGTCGCTCGGGACGAGAACACCTGCGGCCCTGTCCTCGGTGGAGCCTTCCGTCATGCCTTGCTGGTGGGAAAGCGTGCCCGCGCCGAGACCGCGATTTCCCGGGGCACTACCTCGCTGTCGCATGCAGCGCAAGAGCTGGCCTCTTCCAGGCTCGGCGGCCTGAAGGGTAAGCAGGCTCTGGTCATCGGGTTGGGCGAAGTGGGCGAGAGCGCCGCACGGGCCTTTGCCTCGGTGCCGGGAGCTCTCCCGGTCATCGTCGCCAACCGGACGAGGGCGCGGGCAGAGCAGGTCGCCGAAGCCGTCGGCGGGCGGGTAGCATCCTGGGCCGAGCTGCCAACGGTCCTGGGCGCCGCAGACGTAGTGGCCAGCTGCACCTCTGGTGAGGGCGCCATCCTCGGCGAAGCCAGTGCCCGGGCTGCGGTCGCCTCGAGGACCGAGCGACCGATGCTGCTCGTCGACCTTGCGGTGCCGCGCGACATCGACCCAGGCGTCGCCAACGTCCCCGGCGTCACCCTCGTCAACATGGACGACATAAGTGCCTTCGTGGCGTCCAAGGTGGACGGTAGGCGTGCGGAGGTGCCGGCCGTCGAGCGGATAATCGCGGAGGAGGTCGATCGCTACAGCACGGCGCTCGCTGCTCGGGCGGTCGCCCCGCTTGTAAGCACCGTCTATGAACGCGGCGGAGGAAATAAGGGCCGCCGAGATGGCCCGGGTCGAGCTGCGTACCCGCGATCTCGGCCCGGCAGATCGCGAACTGCTGGAGACCATGACCAGACGCATCGTCGCCAAGTTGCTCCACGAACCCACCGTCAACTTGAAGTCCGCTGCCGGTACGGCCAGGGGCGAAGCGCTTGCCGACGCTTTCCGGGAGCTTTTCGGCTTAGAACCCTAAAGTGCCCTTGAGGCTGGCGACGCGGGGTAGCCCGCTGGCGCTCTGGCAGGCTGGACACGTGGCCTCATTGCTGCGCACGCTCCATCCCGGGCTGGAAATCGAGCTCGTCCCGGTCACCACCACAGGCGACCGCCGCTCGGACGTACCCGTGTGGGAAATGGGCGGCCGGGGCGTCTTCGTGCGCGAGGTCCAATCCGCCTTGCTGAGCGGCCAGGCTGATGCGGCGGTCCACTCCGCAAAGGATCTCCAGCCAGTCCCGGCACCTGGTATTCGCCTTGCAGCAATACCGCCACGTGGCGACCCAAGGGACGCGCTCGTCGGGAGCACGCTTTTGGCGCTCCGCCGCGGCGCGATGGTCGCAACCGGGAGCCAGCGCCGTCGTGCGCAACTGGCGTGGTTGCGACCGGACCTGATGTTCCAGAGCCTGCGGGGCAACATCGGGACTCGCCTTTCCCGGGTACCCGAAGGTGGCGCGATCGTCGTGGCCGGCGCTGCGCTCTCACGGTTGGGCCTCACCCCGGAGCCGATGGAGGTGCTGGGCACCGACGTGATGCTCCCCCAGGTAGCCCAGGGCGCCCTAGCCATCGAGTGCCGCGCCGACGACGTCACCCACCTCGAGCTTCTGGGCTCTCTAAACGACAGGGCCGCACGCCTGGCCGTCGACGCCGAGAGGGCCTTCCTCGCAACGGTGGGAGGCGCGTGTGACCTCCCGGTGGCCGGCCATGCCGCCGCAACTGGCGACGGGGGGCTCCACCTCGAAGGCCTGCTAGCCGCGCCCGACGGGAGCGCCCTGGTCCGGTGCGGATCCACCGGGCGGGCGGAGGACGCCGTCGAGCTCGGCCGCGAGGTAGCCGAGATGGTCCTGGCTGGCGGCGGCCAGGAGCTTCTAGCAGCGCGGCCTGGCCTCCCGTGAGGCACCGCCGAGCACGGGGCCGATGCGGCCCCGGGCCGACGCGCCCCAGGCCGACGTCGCCCCGGGCCGATGCGCACCGGGCCGCCGGTGACCGGGACCGTCTACCTCGTTGGCGCCGGGCCGGTGACCCGGGGCTCCTGACACTGCGCGGAGCGGAGGTCCTCGCTCGGGCGGACGTCGTCGTCCACGACCGTCTCACCGACGCAAGCCTCCTGGCGCTCGCCCCGCCGGGAGCCGAGAAGGTGGACGTCGGCAAGCAACCCGACGACAGAGGCGACCAGGAAGCTATCAACCAGCTGCTCGTCGACCGGGCACGAGCGGGCAAGCGAGTGGTGAGGCTGAAAGGCGGCGACCCTTTCGTCTTCGGTCGCGGCGGTGAAGAAGCGCTCTACTTGCGGTCTAACGGGGTGACTTTCGAGGTCGTGCCGGGCGTCACTTCGGCGGTCGCCGTGCCGGCCTACGCAGGGGTACCCGTGACCCATCGGGGCCTCGTCACCGCCTTCACCGTGGTGGCAGGCCATTCCCGTTCGGTCGACCCCGGCGCTCGGGGCGGGGGCACCAATTGGGAGGCGTTAGCTCAGGCCGGTGGCACGATCGTCGTCCTCATGGGCGCCGCTCACCGTCGCCAGATCGCCGACCGCCTGATGGCCGGTGGCCTGCCTCCCGAGACCCCCGTCGTGGCCGTCCAGTGGGGGACCGAGCCCGAGCAGGCAACCGTCCGGACAACCCTCAGCCGTCTTGCAACCGTCGCGATGGGCCCGCCCGTCACGATCGTCATAGGCGAGGTTGCCGGTCTTGACCTCGGGTGGTACGAAAGGCGCCCGCTGTCCGGCAGGACCGTCGTCGTCACCCGCTCCGCGCAGGCGGCCCCCCAACTGGCCGTGCTCCTCCGCGACGTCGGGGCACAGGCCATCGAGGTACCGACGATCGCCCTCGCGCCCCTGCAGACGGGGGCGATGCCCTGGCCGCCGGGGTAGCGAAGCTGCGCGCAGGTGCCTATGCCTGGGCCGTGTTCACCTCCCCGAACGCTGTACAACGCGTCTTCGAACTGGTGCCCGACACCCGCTCCCTCGGTGCAGTCAAGGTGGCGGCGATCGGGCCGGCGACCGCCGAGGCTCTGCGCGCCTATCGTGTCGTGGCTGACCTGGTCCCTTCCCGCTACGTGGCCGAAGGCCTGCTCGGAACACTGCCACCACCGCCCCCAGCCGCAGGCGCAACTCGCCGGGTCCTCCTCCCCCAGGCCGCGGGTGCCCGAGATGAACTGAGACATGGGCTTGTCGCGGCGGGGTGGGAGGTCGACGCCGTCGAGGTGTACCGGACCATCCCCCAACGCATCGAACGGGAGCTGCTGGAGGCCGCGGGCAAGGCCGATGCCATCTGTTTCGCCTCATCTTCGGCGGTCGACAGCTACCTCGACCAGGCGGGCACAGCGGGCAGCCCGGTCCCGCCCGTAGTTGCATGCATAGGCCCGGTCACCGCCGCGACCGCACGGCGACGCGGCCTGCACGTCATCGCCGAAGCTTCCGAGCACACCCTTGACGGCCTAGTGGCGGCGCTCGTCGGTGCTCTCGGCAGGACTGACGGTTAGCGGTTAATACCCGGGGAAGAAGGCCCGAGGCCGGTAACCTGGGTTGTCAGAGACGAGGGATGAAGCCAGCTTCCATTACATCGGCAGCGGCGCCAGTCAGCCCCGCCGAAAGCCGTCGGCGCGCCCGGCAAGGTTGGGCGTTTATGCGCCAGGCCATGGGCCCCCACTGGGCGGTGCTCGGTTTAGCTGTCGCAGCGGCGCTGGTGTCTTCGGCCGCCATCGCGAGCACGCCCCTACTCCTGGGCGACGCCGTGAACGACGGTCTGATTGGCCACCGCTGGAAAAGCTTCACCGTCTACGTAGTCGTGATCACCGTGCTCGGGCTGGCACAGGCGGCCGCCTCCCGGGGCCGGCGCTACTACAACGGTGTCGCCTCGCGGCGGGTCGAGTCTGAGCTACGTCGGGCTTTCCACGACCACCTTCTCTACTTGGACGTCAGCTACCACTCCAACGTCAACCGCGGCCAGCTACTGTCCCGCGTGACAAGCGACCTGTTCCAGGTCCAAGCGGTCGTCGCGTCGGCCCCCTTTTGGGTGGGGAACGCCATGCTCGCTATCGCCGTCGGGGTGATCCTGGTGCTGAGCAGCCCGCTGTTGGGAGTTGTCGCGTTGGCCGCGCTGCCCTTGGTTGCCTTTACTTCCAACCGGTTCTCCAAGAGGGTGCGCGAAGCCATAGCCGACCTGCAAAGAGAACGGGGTGCCCTTGCAGGTGTCGTCGAGGAGACCATCTCGGGTGTCCGAGCGGTGAAGGGGTTCGGCACCGAACCCGTGATGGAGGCGCGCCTCGGCGCGTCCGCCGATGCAGTGCTGGGCGAGGCAATGCGCGTGGTGCGCACACGGGCCCGTTACCTTCCAACGCTCAACACCGTGCCCATGCTCGAACTGGCCGCCGTCAACTGGCTCGGCGGCTACCTGGTCCTCCACCACGAGCTGAGCGTCGGCTTGTTGGTCGCCTTCAACGCCTACCTCGCGATACTGACCGGTCCGCTGCAGTCGATCGGTGCCTACATCGTCATGTTGCAGCGCGCGGTGGTGTCTTGCTACCGGCTCTCTTCGATCATGGACCGGCGCACGTCGGTACCCGAGCCCGCCATCGCCCAAGCGCTAGCTCCCGGGCCGGGGCCGTCCACCTCGACCACGTCAAGTTCTCCTACCCAGGCGTCGTGGACGGCGGCCCCGTCCTCAGACGGGTTCGAACTGTCCATTGACGGCGGCGAAGTGGTCGCCATGGTGGGGGCCACTGGCTCTGGCAAGACAACAGTCCTGTCCCTGCTGGCGCGCCTGTACGACCCCACCGAAGGCGTCGTCTACCTCGACGGCACAGACGTGTCAACCCTCGCCCTAGCCACTGTCCGCCAGGCCGTCGCCGTCGTGTTCGAGGACAGTTTCCTTTTCGATGACACGATCGAAGCCAACCTCAAAGTCGGACGTCCGACGCGAGCGACCAGGAGCTGGCTGAGGCGGCTCACCTTGCACAGGCAGACGAGTTCATCAGCGAGCTGCCGCTTGGCTACAGGACAACCGTGGGCGAAC
>CAVSAM010000012.1:0-17315 GCA_963725935.1 uncultured Acidimicrobiaceae bacterium
CTCGCCACCGCTGTCACCCCAGGCGTCGAAAACGTATTGGAGCGCCTGCGGCGCATACGGTACCGACAGGTCTTCCGCATTTGAGGCGGCTTGGCTGGCTAGTTGTTTGTTGAGGATGTAATCGTCCTTGAACGCGTACTTGGCAGTGGCATCGACCCGCAGGGCGTTGTAATAGACCTCTTCGGCGGTGACCGTCGGCTTGACCAGCCTCGTGATGAAGTAGTCGGCGAGCGCTGCGTCTGTATCGCTCACGGCCGACACCTTCCATGCAAAGTAGGCACGAGCGAGGATCGCGTCGCGCAGGTACGGCGAAGCATCGGTTAGGCACGCCCCGACGAACACCAGGCTATGAGAGAAGTCGGCCCCGCGAGACGTTCGCATCCATGACCAGAAGTCCGGCGTGATCTCGAGGTAATAAGCCCCGTTCTCGTTTTTGGCGCCAGGGAGGATTTCTTCGGTGTCGAGGGCGCCTACAGCGGTTGCCCCGGTCGGCATGCCGTACGCCTTTGCGAGATCGGCGTCGATGCTCGCCTCTCTGGCAATGGCCGAGCCGTTCGTATTACCCAGGTAGTCGTTCGTGAAAAGGGTGCCATCGAGATATCCATGAGTCCGGACCAGGAGAAGTCCCGGTGCCCCCCCGCTCAAGGCCTTGATGAGGTCGACGATGCCGCCCGTGCCGCCCTCGAGCAGCTTCACCTTATAGCCGTCGCTTTGGAGCGCCGCCGTCTCGCCCGCTAGGTAGTTCACGTCCGGGAAGCCGTGGACGGTCGAGGTGACATCGCCGCTGTGCCATGACCAGGTCTGTACGTCGCCGTATAGGAACGGCTCCCACAGCAGCGCGGTCTTGTTCGGCGGGTCGTCGACGCCGTTATGGGGGGACTGCTCGACGTGATTGGTACGTGGGTCGGCCGCGAAGGGCCCGGCAGTGAGGGTCTCGCCAAGGCCGTCGCTCGCGGCCTCAGTTGCCATCAGCACGTTCACCGTCGCGCCTTTGTAATCGACATCGAACCCGTCGCTGTTGATGTCGACATGCATAACCCCGCCAAATTCGTTTTGGATCTCGGGCTTCAGGCGGCCGTCGGCCAGCACGGCGGGTACGCGTTCTGGCGCCTCGTGGCCGCGGTTTGCGAACCTTGCGAGGTGGAGAGCCGGAGGTTCGGCAGGGCCCTCGGGGAGCGCCCTTAGCGCGCCGACAGTGCCCCCACCACCGCTGGCCCCATCCTCCACCGGCGCTCCTGTGACCGCCCCGACGTAGTCGGCGGCGTCCTGGATCAGCGTGGCCATGGGCTCGCCGTTAGCGGAGTTGCTGGCGTCGGCGACTGCGACGCTAAACGCCGTGAGCTCCGGGTCCACCTCGGCTTGCTCCCAGGTGGACGTCCCTGGCTTGGACGTGAAGACCTGGAAGGGGATCGTGATCTCGCCAGATCCGAGCTCCGCGTTGAAGGTCCCTTTACGGTCGAACCCGTAGGTGTCGAAAGCGAGGCTGAGCTTGTTGGCGTGGTAGGACCACGAACCCTGGTAGCTCAGGTCCCCCCCGCTGCTCGTTGCGAGGAGCCAGGCGACACCTTTGCTTGCGAAGATCACCGTGACCGAGGTGCCTTTCGAGGGGGTCTGGCCGTTCGACTCGGTCACCATCGAGTAAGTCACCTGCTCAGGCGAGGTGAAACCCTGCCTCGCACCGATTGCCGCCGCCTCGGCCCGCGCAGCCAGCCTCGACTGCAATGGCGCCCCCAGTGGCGCTCCCAATGGCGCTGCCAGCGGCGCTGCCAATGGCGCAGCCAATGTTGGGGCCGAGGCCAGCGGCGCAGCGGAGAGCGGGCCAACGAAGGCGCAAAGAGAGGCCGTTAGGGTCAAAGTGGTGAGCACGGCCGTTGCCGGGCGGGCCGCTGAACGGGCTCTTCTCCTGGGGACGAAAGCCATGCCGGGCCTCCTAGGTGGCCCCCGGTGCGGGACGGTTGTGCAAGGCGGGGTAAGCCGAGGCAACCTTACAGGTGGGCCGGGTCTGACCAGCGTCTTTCCCTTCGGCCCGCAGGCTTGGCACAATGGTCATATGCCTAGGGCTATATGGAGCGGCTCGATCAGTTTCGGGCTCGTCAACGTGCCGGTGAAATTGGTGACTGCCACTGCTCCCAAGGACGTCAGGTTCCACCAGCTGCACTCCACTGACGGTGGTCGGATCAACCAAAAGAGGGTCTGCTCCGTGGATGGCGAGGAAGTGGAGTTCTCGGAGATCGTGAAGGGCTACGAGATCCATCGCGGCCAGTACGTGATCGTCGACCCCGAAGAACTCGAAGCCTTGTCGCCCGAGTCGAACCGCAGCATCGATATCGAAGAGTTCGTGGACCTGTCAGCGATCGACCCCCTCTATTTCGAGCACAGCTATTACCTGACGCCCGACAGCATCGCGGCACGGCCTTACGCTCTTCTAGTCGAGGCCATGACGGGTACGGGCAAGGTTGGGATCGGCCGCTTCGTATTGCGGACCAAGCAGTACCTGGCTGCGTTGCGACCCCTGGATGGGGCGCTCGTGTTGTCGACGATGCTGTTCGCCGACGAGGTGCTCGGCGCGTCTCAACTGGAGATCAAGACGACAGCTGATACCAAGCCGTCCGACCGTGAGCTCAAAATGGCCCGCCAGCTTGTCGACTCCCTCTCCGCTGAATGGGAGCCCGAAAAGTACAAGGACGATTATAGGGAGAAGGTCCTCGAGCTGATCGAGGCCAAAGCTGAGGGCAACGACATCGCCATACCCGAAGAAACCGAGCGTCCCGCACCGGTGGTGGACCTCATGGCCGCGCTCGAGGCCAGTTTGGCTAGGGCGAAAGAACAGGGAGCCGCCGCCGAGGAGGCAAAGGGCCAAGGGCGCAAACGGGCGAGCGCGTAAATCGCCTTGGCAGCTAACGCGAAGTCGGGCAAAGCAGGCACTCCGGGCACCCTTAATATAGGTGGCCGAGATCTTGCGCTCTCCAATCTCGATAAGGTGCTCTGGCCGGCGACGGGCACCACAAAAGGCGAAATGGTGGGTTATTACGCCCGCATTGCACCAGTCCTCGTCTCTCACCTTGCAGGTCGTGCGATCACTTTGAAACGTTTCCCCAACGGGGTTGATGGGACGTCGTTCTTCGAGAAGAACTGCCCGTCCTACAAACCGCCCTGGTTGGAAACCGTCAAAATGGGTGATGTCAATTATTGCCTTGTCGAAGACCCCGCTTCGGTGGTTTGGCTCGCCAACCTCGCAGCCATCGAGCTCCACCCGACGCTCGCAGCAAAGCCGGACCTGGGCTCTCCGACGTCGGTGGTCTTTGACCTTGACCCCGGTCCGCCAGCTGACGTAATTACGTGCGCACGCGTGGCGTTGCTCGTCCGCGACCTTCTCTCCCAATTACATCTTGAAACCTGGCCGAAGACGTCGGGGAGCAAAGGCATCCAGCTCTACGCGCCCCTCAACAGCGGTGCGACCTACGAGGGCACGGCCCCGTTCGCCAAGGCGGTCGCCCAGTTGTTGGAACGGAGGCACCCCGAACTGATCCTGTCGTACCAACTGAAGACAGCACGGGCGGGCAAAGTTCTCATCGACTGGAGCCAGAACGCCGCGTCGAAGACAACGGTTGCGGTCTACTCGCTGCGGGCGAGACCCCAGCCCACTGTCTCGACGCCGGTCACCTGGGACGAGTTGGACGACGCTTTGTCGGCCGGCGACCCGGCGGCTCTCAGCTTCGAATGGGCAGAAGTGCTCGACCGGGTCGATCGCCACGGCGACCTGATGGCCGACCTGCTGACCCTCGAGCAGGAGCTCCCGCAGCTGCGCCCCTCATAGGGCTTGGTTGAGCGCCACCGAATGCGAGGTGTGCTCTAGCCGCGCTCGGCAATACTGGGCTCGTGGACTACAGACCCGTTGACATCGCCCAAAAGCTTTCTCTCTTCTCCGAGCAATGGGCGCCCAAGGTGGTTGCTCGCATGAACGACTACGAGGTCAAGGTGGTCAAGCTCGAGGGCGAGTTCGTTTGGCACACCCACGATGACACGGACGAGCTCTTCCTCGTCACGAGCGGAAAACTGACCATCCAGATGCGCGACGGGAACGTGACGCTGGGGCCCGGACAGCTCTTCGTCGTACCCAGCGGCGTCGAGCACTGCCCCCTCACCGAGGGCGAAGCCCATGTTGTCCTGATCGAGCCGGCCGGCGTTGTCAACACCGGCGATGCTGGCGGCGATTTCACCACGACCCCCGAAGACCTCCTCACTTAGCCGAACACCCTCTCGCATAGCCCACAATCCCCGAGAAAGATCGAGACTCTCGTGTGGCTCATGTGCGCGACCCCTCTTCAGGGCACGCAACCGCCGACGCCTTCGTTTCCTTAATACGACCCTCCGGCCATTGAGCTAGGGCCACCTGTTGTGAAGAAACCGGCCCATCTATCGGGGGCTGCCCGCCGTCATGGCGGGCCTGGGGCCTACGGCGCTCATGGCGGGCCTGGGGCCTACGGCGCTCATGGCGGGCCTGCGGCCCCATTGCGCTCATGGCGGCGCCGCGGCCTATGGCGCTCATGGCGGGCCTGCGGCCTACGGCGCTCATGGCGGGCCTGGGGCCTACGGCGCTCATGGCGGGCCCGCGGCCTATGGCGCTCATGGCGGGTATGGCGGGTATGGCGGGTCGGGCCGAGGAGCCCGGCTTGGCGGTCTCGTTCGGTCTTGGCCTGATGGTCGCCCCAGCAAAGGGCCTGGACATTGGAAAGTGAGGTCTCGCCCTGGTTGGCGACAGGGTTGACATGGTCGTACTCGAGGCCGAAGCGGCTCCCGCACTCTCCGCACCGAGCCCCTGTGAAAGCCGGCACGGGGCCCAGGTCCAAAGCAGTTCGCAGCTCTGCAGGGAAGTGACGGCCGAAGTGCTTGATGGTGTGGACCGCAACCCCGTCGTGCAGGACAGCTTTCAAGAAAGCGTCTTTGCCCAGTTCGTGGGCGAGCTCTACCGGTACCGGCCCTCCTCCGATGACCTGGCACACCTCACCGGGGTGGGCATGGCCACGCCGCCAGGCGAAAAGGTCACAGACGACCACCAGGTCCGCTCGCGCCGAGCGAGCAGGCCCTTCGCCAACTGCCATCGCAGCGAGGGCGTCGGCGGCGTAGGCCTCGAAGCGTTCGCGCTCGCCGCCGTCTTGCTGGACGGCGCGTCGCTGCGCGTTGTGCTGCCAGCTCGAGGCGGTTGATGAAAGGCACACCCGTTTCTGGAGGGAGAGCACCTGTGAAACGGACCATGCCGAGGGGGTCGCGCCAGTGGCGGAAGTGCCGTGCCCGTAACTGTTGGCGATGGAGCTCATTGACATCTGTGTTTGCCTGGCGGTGCTCGCGGGCCTTATCGCGTAGCTGAGCGAGGTCCGAGTGGCGAGCAATTTTGAGCAGCTCGGCTTCGGCACCGGGCGTGTCGGACTGCGCCCGGACGATCTCAGCGGCTTGGCCTAGGGACAGTTCTCCCTCCAGCAGGGCTAAGCGGGTACCGGGGCAATCGGCCAAGCCAGCCGCGGTCTGCAGGGCTTGGCGGGCCTGGCCGGTGGTGCCGCCCACCTGGAGGGCCATCCATGCTGCACCGTCGTTGAAGCCCCGGTCTTTGTGAGCACCGCAGGCGACAGCGCGTGCCGAGACGAGCAGGAGAGCGGCTTGTCCCGCCTTTACCGCTGCAGCCAGCTCGTCGTGCAGGGCTAGGCAGTCAGCACCGCTCAGCAGCTCTGGGTCGAGAGCAGTGCAGGACCTGCGGAAGGAGGCAGCAGACGCAACAGACACGACATCGCTCGACATGCCACCTCCTCCAAAGCCAAGACCAAAACTTCTTTAGGAGGAGACCGTCAAGGCCGGTCCCGAGCGCTTCATCCACCCTAGCAAACGTATGTTCGACGCTTCAAGCAAATCTTGGATTATTTGGGGGTGCGGCGGCGATCCATCCCAGGCCCGGGGGTCCTCCCTGTGTTAGACGTCCCCGGACGTGCGGCCTCGCTCCATCCCAGGTGCGGAACGGTCCAAGACCCCAGCCCACGCCAAGACGGCGTCGGACAGAGCCGGCCAGGCTTCCGTCGCCCACGGCCCGAACGGAGTGGAACACAGGCCGACGAGCGCGAGGTTGGCGGTGGGGTCGACCCAGACCAACGAGCCAGACTGCCCGAAGTGGCCGAAGGTTCCCGGCGAGTTCGATTGCCCGGTCCAATGCGGGGTTTTGTGGCCACGGACCTCGGGCCCAAGTCCCCAGTCGCAGGGCGCCTGGCGCCCGAAGCCGGGTAGCACGCCGCTGAGCCCGGGCCATGCAGCGGTGGCGGCCAGCCGCATCGTCCCAGGACTGACCAAGCTGGGGGCCAACATTTCGCTAGCTAGCAGCAGAAGGTCTTCGAGGGGGCTGCTTGCCCCGTACGCTGGTGAGCCTCTCAGCAGGGTGCTGGTCATACCGAGAGGCTCGAGGACGCCGGCGCTCAGGTAGTCGCCGAAGGAGATCCCGGTGCCGGCCTCGATGTGGGCGGCTGCAATTTCGATGCCAGTGTTCGAGTAGATGCGGTTCGTTGCCGGTCGTGCGATCGGTTGGTCCCCCTGGAAAGGTAGGCCCGAAGCGTGTGCGAGGAGGTGGGCGAGCGTCGACCCGGGCGGCCCGGCAGCGTCGTCGAGGGCGACGCTGCCTTCTTCCAGGGCGACCAGACTGGCGAGGCACACCAGCAGTTTCGTCACCGACGCCCAATCGAAACGCTTGCCGAGCGCGCCGGTTATAGCTACCACGTCTGTAGCCACCACCTCTGTGCCGGTGTCGTGACCGGACCTGTCGCACGCCACGACGCCGACAGCGGCCAACCCCGGCCAGGCCGCCACATGAGAGGCAAGAGTTGCGCTCAGAGCGTCAGGAGCTCGGGCCATCGGCCTCAGGATGAGAGGAGCTCGAGCCGTCGGCCAGGGGCCGAGGCTCAGCAGGGCGAGGCTCAGCAGGGCGAGGGCCAGCCGCACGAGGGCCACGAGGGTGTGCGGGACGAGGTTCAGCAGGATGGGGGTGAGCAGCTACATAACGCTCGATGAGATGCGCCGTACCCGCAAGGTTCTGCCGGATGCTGCCGGCGATCGTGCGCTCGGCGAGGGCGCCGAGAAGAGGGATATGCACCCGCAGATCCGCTACCAAATGCTGGCAACACTGGTGGTCGCCGACGTCGTGCAGCTCGTACCAACCCTGAAAGGAAAGCAAACTGCCGTAGTTATCAGGGACCATCTTGACCGTGCTTCGCCGTGTGGCCAGGTCTACCTCGGTCACCTGCGACCACGTCAGTTTCTTGGGGTCGAGGATCGCCTTGGCCGGTCCGTTCAGCTCGCCAGCGAAGCGGTAACCGAGCTCGATCCGCGCCGTTTCCGGCCCCGAAGAAAACGAGCGCACCTCGGGAGCGGAGATGTCCGGGAGCTCTCCCAAGCTCCGGTAGAAATCGGCGTCCAAGAAGGCAGATTGGGCGTCCTCCGCCGTTGCAGCGATCGGCTGGTCCACGACGATTTCCATCTCCTCAGATGCCGCCGGTCGTGTCGCAGTCGAGCGGGCCTTCCAGTGCCGTCAGGTCATCCTCCATGACGGCGAAGTAGGTCGGCGGGGCCGGGCCTCCCGGGCCGGGGGCGAGTTCCATCGGGTTGAGGCTCTTGAGGGGTACCCCGGCGGATGTGGCGACTTCTTGCACTTGGCCGGACGGTACGCCAACCTCACTGAAAACGGCAGGGAGGGAGCTGGCGCGCACGAGGGCTGCCGTTTTTTTCACACCTAAGGTGTCGACGGCGACATCGGTGAGGTCAAAGTTGGAAGCGAGCCGCTCAAACGCGTTATCCGACGTGATGAACTGGTTGATGGTGCAGTCGGTAAAAGTGCTCTCGAAGTCCGACTCGATCGAGTTAGCCACCGCAGCGAAGTTTCGCGAACCGTCTTCGAACACGGAGCGCTCCTCTGGTTCAGCGCCGGCGAGGGCCTCGGCGATTGCGGTCGCGGCGTCGGACATCACGTATGGGTCGAGCCAGAACTCGTAGGGGTTGGCCTGCTTAGAGACAGCCGGCAGTACCGACAGGTGCCGCCGGACGGAGCTAGCGGCGGACTCGACTTCGGGCTGGTAACCGTCGCCGACATCTATTACGACGGCGGCATGCTCGATCTCCTCCCGCTCGGCCCCCGTCAGGGAGAGATCCTGCGGTTGGGTGCCAGGCGGCGCGAGGTCGACGACGTGTACAGCGCTGCCGCCCACGTAACTCGTCAACTGGGCCAGAGGAAATACAGAAACCACGACCTCTATGGGGGCTGGGCGCGGCTGCGCCGTTCTTGGGGACGCACCACGAGCAGGCGCGGTACCCGCACCACGAGCAGGCCCCCCTCCGCAGCCGGCGAGCCCCGCCCCCGCCGCAAGGACAGAGACGACAGATACGACAATGACCGATGCATGCCACGAGCTGGGTTGCTTGCGAGGCCGGTGCATCTGTCCGAGCATGGCACCGACACCGACCAAACGGCCATCCGCCCGGGTTCGGAGCTCTCGGCACCCGCCGAGCCGCAGGACGCACCCGTCGGCCAGCGCACCTTCCATGAACTCCGCCCGGCCCGATGAGGCTAGTTCTCCCGGCGGGCGCATAGGCTTGGTGTGTAAGAAAGGTGGTGGTCCCTACGGCCGCGTCTTCGGAGTCGTTTGATGTAGTTGTCATCGGCGGTGGGCCAGCTGGTTATGCGGCAGCGCTTTACGGCGGGCTAGCCGGCTTGCGTATCGCTCTCGTGGAGAAAGAAAAGGTGGGCGGTACTTGTTTGCACCGTGGCTGCATCCCAGCCAAGGAACTGCTGGAAACGGCCGCTGTTTACCGGACCGTGAAGGGCGCCAAGGAGTACGGCATTGGCGTGGACGGCTGGACGGTCGATTTTTCGGCCACCCAGGTCCGCAAGAACAAAGTGATCGACCAGCTCCATAAAGGCCTACAAGGGCTGCTCAAGCGCCGCAAGGTCGTTACCTTCGCCGGCAGCGGGAAGCTGTTGCCCGGCAGGGTGGTCCAGGTCGAGGGCCTGGACGGTGGGACCACGGAGCTGACGGCGCCGGCGGTCATCCTGGCAGCGGGCTCGGTGCCCCGGACGATCCCCGGTTTTGAGGTCGACGGCCGTTTCGTGCTCACGAGCGACGAGGTGCTCGAGCTCGAGCGGTTGCCTGAGACAGCGGTCGTGATAGGTGGAGGGGCAATCGGCTGCGAGTTCGCCTCGATGCTCTCCGACATGGGTACTCGGGTGACCATTCTGGAGGCCCTTCCGAGGATCCTCCCGGGGGTCGACAAAGACGTGGTGGACGTCGTTGCGAGGTCGTTCAGAAGGCGCGGCATCGACGTCAAGACAGGGGTCATGGTCAAGGGCCATACCCCCACCGAGGACGGCAAAGGCACTATCGTCGATTACAGCGTCGGGCGTGACGGGGCAACGGAACAGGTCGAGGTGCAAGCGGTCGTCGTCTCGGTCGGCCGGCGGCCCCTCAGCGACGGGCTGCTTGCCCCTGGTTGCGGCGTCGAGGTCGATGAGCGGGGTTTCGTGAAGGTCGACGAGCTGATGCAGACCAGCGAGCCCGGCGTCTGGGCGGCCGGTGACCTCGTAGCTACGCCGGGACTTGCCCACGTGGGTTTTGCCGAGGCGATGTTGATCATCGACCAGCTGCTCGAAAGACCAGTGGTGCCGATGGACTACGGCAAGGTTCCTTGGTGCGTGTACACGCACCCCGAGGTGGCCTTCGCCGGGTACTCCGAAGAAGCAGCCGTTGAGGCCGGCTATGACGTGGTCACCAAGAAGGACGCTTATGGAGGCAACGGGCGCGCCCTGATCGTGGGCGAAACCGACGGGCTGGTCAAGGTGATAGCCGAAAAGTTGCCCGATGGTTCCGCAGGCCGCATCCTGGGTGTCCATATGGTGGGGCCCTGGGTGACCGAGCAGCTCGGCCAGGGTTATATGGCAGTCAACTGGGAGGCCACCGCAGAAGAAGTCGCCCGCTTCGTGCAACCGCACCCATCATTGTCCGAGGTATTCGGCGAGACAGTGCTCGCCCTGGCCGGAAGAGGTCTACACGTTGGCTGAAATTACGATGCCCCAGCTCGGTGAGACTGTTACCGAGGGCACCATCACGAAGTGGCACAAGCGGGTCGGCGACGAGGTCGTTGAAGACGAGGTCCTATTCGAGGTCTCGACGGACAAGGTCGACTCGGAGGTGCCCTCGCCCGTCAGCGGCACGGTTGACGAGATCCTCGTCCAAGAAGGTGAGACCGTTTCCGTCGGTACCAAATTAGCCGTCATAGGCCAGGGTGGCGCCGCGACTGCCTCCGGGCCCGGCGCGGACCAAGCGAGCCAAGCGAGCCAAGCAGGTCGAGCAGGTCAGGCAGGCGCCGCGGCGACCGCACCGGCGCCGGCTGCTGCGGCCGCGGCGACTGCAGAGGCGTCGGACGAGGACGACGTCCCCGTTGGCGCCGGCGCCGAGCAAGGTACGAGCAGCCGGCGCCAAGGCGGGCAGGCCGCGCAGGCGAAGCCCCCTACCGGGGCACCTCCCAGGCCGGGTTCCCGCCCGGCAGACCAGCGCCCTCCGAGCGCGCCTGCCCAGGGTGGCCCGAGCAAGTTGCTGTCCCCGGTGGTCCGCCGGCTTATCGCAGAGCACGGGCTCGACCCGGCAGAGATAGTGGGTTCGGGCGCAGGAGGCCGGATCACGCGAGATGACGTGCTCGCGGCGATCGACGGCAAAGGCCCGAACGGGACCGGGCCCACCGTGGACGGGCCTTTCGCGGACGAGGCCCCGGGTCGGGGACGCTCGAGCCGCACGGATGGATCCCTTCCTGCGGCGAGCGCCGCGCAGGCCGGGCCTGTACCGGTGGCGGGCCAGAACGACAGGGTCGTGCCGTTCACCAACATCCGCCGGCGTACCGCCGAGCACATGGTCCGGTCCAAGCACACGTCGGCCCACACCATGATCGCGGTCGAGGTCGATTATTCGGCCGTGGACAAGGTGCGCAGTGCCGAAAAGGACCGTTTCAAGCAGAACGAGGGTTTCAGCCTCACGTACTTGCCATTCATCGCGAGGGCCGTCGTCGATGCTCTTGAGGACTGGCCATACCTCAACTCTTCTGTCGGCGAGGACGAGCTGATCGTCCATGGTGAGGTCAACCTCGGGATCGCCGTCGACCTCGACTTCGAGGGGCTACTCGTCCCGGTCGTGCACCGCGCCGAAGAAAAGCGCCTTACTGCGCTCGCTCGCGAGATCGCCGGCCTGGCGTCCCGTGCGCGCTCGAAGCGCCTCACGATGGACGACATCTCCGGAGGGACTTTCACCCTGACAAACGCCGGCGGTTTTGGGACCTTCATCACGGTCCCGGTCATAAACCAGCCCCAGGTCGCGATCCTGTCGACCGATGGCGTGAAGAAGCGCCCTGTGGTGATCGAGCTGCCGGACGGTTCTGACGGCATCGCGGTCCGCCCGGTTGGCAACCTGGTGATGTCGTGGGACCATCGTGCAGTCGACGGGGCCTACGCGGCCGCGTTCATGGCCAAGGTCCGCGACATTATCCAAACCCGTGACTGGGCAACTGAGATTTGAGCCAGACCGCCGCCTTGGGCGCCACGCTGCCCTCCGCTGCGCCCGGCGAGCTGCTTGCGCCCGGCCGCACGCTGCGCCTGCGATGGCTCGGCACACGGGTTGCGTACCGGGACGCTCACGCCCTTCAACGTGCTCTTTGGGCGGCGGGCGAGCCGGCTGACGACTGGCTCCTTCTGCTCGAGCACCCGCACGTCTACACGGCGGGCATCCGCGCAAGGACCGAGCACATGCTGGTCGACCCTTCAAGTGTGGGTGCGGAGCTGCTTTGGGTTGACCGGGGCGGCGACATCACCTACCACGGCCCCGGCCAAGTGGTCGGCTACCCCGTCCTGTCCGTTCCGAGCGGTCATTCGGCAACTCCGCGCTACATCCACGAGGTCGAACAGCTGGTCATCGAGACCTTGGCGAGCCTCGGTCTCGACGATGCTGGGCGGCTGGAAGGCTACCCGGGCGTTTGGGCCGGCCTGCACGGGAAGCGGCCTCGCAAGATTTGCGCCATTGGTGCCCGCCACAGCCGCCGGCGCACCATGCATGGTTTCGCTCTCAACGTCAGCACCGACCTGGCCATGTTCGACCACATCGTGCCCTGCGGGATCTCGGACAAGGAGGTCACTTCACTCCAGGCCGAAGGGCTGGAGGTAGGCATTGCCGAGGTCGTTGAGGCGATTTTCGCAGTAGCGGCAGAGCGGTGGGGAAAGACAAGGCCGGTCGAACGCCAGGACGCGGCGTGGCCGGGGACTGGCCCGGTTGCGACGGCCGTCTCCACGACCTCCGCACTGGTGGACGCTCCGCTGCCGGTTGTGCCGGCCCGAGCTACTGGGGCGGCCCAACCTACTGCCCCCGCTCAGCCGGTACGACTGCTCGGCCGGCTCGCCCAGGCGGGGGTTGACCCGGCCGCCGGCCTCGCGCTCGGTGCCCGCAAGCCGGCATGGTTACGGGCGAACGCCAACATGGGTACGGAGTTCCGGTCGCTCCGCAAGACCGTGCGCGGTCTCGGGCTCGTGACCGTCTGCGAGGAGGCGGGTTGCCCGAACATCTTCGAATGTTGGGCTGACGGCACCGCGACATTCATGATAAATGGCGACCGCTGCACGCGTGCGTGCGGTTTTTGCCAAGTGAATACCGCCAAACCACTTCCCCTCGACCCAGAGGAGCCCGAACGTGTGGCCGAGGCCGTCGCTCGCCTCGGCCTCGCTCACGCGGTCGTAACCTGCGTCGCACGCGACGACCTCGAAGACGGTGGCGCATCGGCTTTCGCAGCGACGATCGAGGCGCTCCGCCGGCGGTGTCCGGGAACCGCCGTCGAGGTCCTGATCTCGGACTGCAAAGGGGACCCGGCGGCGCTGGGCCGCATCTTCGACAAGCGCCCAGACGTGCTCAACCACAACGTCGAAACGGTGCCACGCCTGCAGCGAGCGGTGCGCCCGTCCGCGTCTTACGCGCGTACCCTGGCGGTCCTTTCCCGTGCTCGCGAAGCGGGGCTTACCACCAAGTCAGGGCTGATGGTCGGGTTGGGTGAGACCGAGGCAGAAGTCATCGGTGTGCTTGCCGACCTGCAGGCGATCGGAGTGCAGATTGTAACGATCGGCCAGTACCTGCGCCCGTCTGCCAGCCACCTCCCGGTGGCGCGCTGGTGGTCGCCGGAGGACTTCGCCCTGCTCGCAGAGGCGGGCCGCGCCCTTGGTATCTCGCACGTGGTCGCCTCGCCCCTCACCAGGTCGAGCTACCACGCCCGGCAGGCAGCCGAAGATGCAGGAGCGCCTGTCGGCGTCGCGGCGGCACCGGGCGCTGGGGCAGGCGCAAGCGCAGGCGCGGTGGCCAACGCTTCTGGAGGTGCGGCTTGAGCGCCGCACCGTTTGCGGCCCGGCTGGCACGGGCCCATGAGGCCATGTCCATTACGGGTGTCGACGCTCTCCTCCTGTCGCTCGGTGCTGACCTGCCATGGCTCAGCGGGTACGTGGCCATGCCGCTCGAACGGCTGACGATGCTGGTGGTCCCCGCCGCCGGTAGCAGCGAGCAGGCGACCCTGGTGGTGCCGGCGCTCGAGGCGCCGCGTGTGACGCCGGTCCCGGAGGTGTTCTCGGTTCGCCCGTGGGGCGAGATGGAGGACCCGGTCGAGATCGTGGCCTCTCTCGTGCGCCGTTCCACGGGGAAGGCTCCGGCCCTGGCGATCAGCGACCGGGCCTGGGCAACGTTCCTGTTGCAGCTCGAGCGGGCCCTGCCCGACGCCACCTGGACAACGGCTTCGACCGTGACGGCGCCGCTCAGAGCGATCAAGGACGCGGCCGAGGTCGAGGCGCTGGCCAAGGCCGCCGCGGCGGCGGACCGGGTCGCAGCCGCTCTGCTCGGCGGCGAGATCGCGCTCGTTCGGCGCACCGAACGCGAGGTTTCGGCGGAATTATCGAGGCGGCTTCTCGAGGAGGGCAACGAGAAGGTCAACTTTGCGATCGTAGGGTCGAGGCCCAATTCAGCGAGCCCGCACCACGAGCCCAGCGACCGTGTCATCCAGCCCCGGGAACCCGTCGTGTGCGATTTCGGCGGGACGCTCGACGGCTATTGCTCGGATATCACGCGGACCGTTTTTACCGGGGAACCCTCGCGAGAGCTGGCGAAAATCTACGCAGTCGTTGCCAAGGCCCAAGCCGCCGGGGTGGTCGCGGCTCAGGTCGGCGAGCTCTGCAGCGGTGTCGATGGTGCTGCGCGCCGGGTTATCGACGAAGCGGGTTTCGGCGAGTACTTCGTGCACCGGACCGGCCATGGCATCGGCCTCGAGGAGCATGAAGATCCCTATATGGTCGCCGGCAACTCGACGCCGCTCACCGCCGGCAATGCGTTCTCGGTCGAACCGGGCATTTATGTACCGGACCGCTATGGGGTGCGCATCGAGGACATAGTGGTGGCGACCATGCGGGGGCCTCGGCCCCTCAACCTGGCCGATCACGCCCTGACAGTTGTCGACGCCTGAAGGGAGCTGGGCCGGTCCGTCGGGCCGGTCCAGTCCGCTGGTCTCGCCGGAGTTCTGAGCGACGTCGGAGCGCCGGCTCAGGTTCTGCTCAGCAAATGACGAGAACATGGGTCGAGTGACCAGCACGGTGCCCACTCGGGCTCCCGCGGACGCGGCCCGCCGGCAACGTTACTTGTACGGGCTGAGCCAGCCCACCCGTGAAGGCGTAGTGGCGGCCGCCGTAGCCCTGGGAGCCCTCGGCGTGATGTACATGTGGTGGCACGACACCAGCCCGGCCAGCGTTTATGGCCCCGGCCCCTGGCTCACGGCCGCTGGCCGGGTCACCGGCCTCCTAGGGACCTACCTGGTCGTGATCGAGGTGCTGCTCATGGGCCGGGTCCCGTGGCTCGACCGCATGATCGGCATGGACCGCCTGGCGGTGTGGCACCGACGCAACGGGGAGTACTCGATTTGCCTGCTGGTGGCCCACGCGTTGCTGATCATCTGGGGGTACGCCGTCACCACCCATGACGGCTTGTTGAGCGAGACGAAGTCCGTTGTGCTCTCCTACCCGGACATGCTGGCAGCGACCGTAGGGCTCGGTTTGCTCGTGTTGGTGGGGGTTTTGTCGGCCCGGGCGGTACGCAAGCGCGTGAACTATCACACCTGGTACTTCGTACACCTCTACACGTACATCGCCCTTGCACTTTCCTTTGCCCACCAGTTCAACACCGGTGCAGACTTTGCGACGCACCCGCTCAACAGGGTCATCTGGGGCGCCATGTACGGGACCGTTGCTGCGCTCCTGATCTTCTACCGCGTCGTCACGCCGCTGCTCAACATGGCGCGCCATCGTTTCGTCGTGGTCGGGACGGCGAGCAAGGGCCCGGGCCTCACATCGGTCTACGTCTCGGGCAGAGAGCTGGGCAAGCTTGGTGCGGATGCCGGACAGTTTTTCCTTTGGCGGTTCCTGACACGGGACGGCTGGTGGCAGGCTCACCCCTTCAGCCTGTCGGCCGCTCCCAACGGCCGATGGTTCCGGATGACGGTTAAAGCCCTAGGCGACCACAGCTCAGGCTTGGCGGCGCTCCGCCCCGGCACCAAGGTCCTGCTGAAGGGCCCGTTCGGCAACTTCACGACGCGCTGGCGGAGGGGTCGAAAGCTCCTGATGATCGGTGCCGGCGTAGGCATAACGCCGCTACGGGCCATGTTCGAGGAGGCGGCCACGGCCTCGGGTGACGTGACCCTGCTGTACCGGGCGAGCAACTCCGATGAGCTCGGGCTCGCGCCGAGCTCGACGAAATAGCGCAGAGGCGCGGCGCCAAGGTCCACTACCTGGTAGGTCCGAGGGACGAGCACCCCGAGTACTTGACCCCCAATCACCTTCAGCGGCTCGTGCGAGACGTCGTCCACCGCGACGTTACGTGTGCGGTCCTCCAGGTTTCACAGCGACGGTCAACTCAAGCCTTCGCGCATAGCGCGTCCCGCGGCGCCACGTCCACACCGAACTGTTCGAGCTGTAGGTAGAACGGGGGTGCTATGCGTCGCGCCGTGATCGCCACAGCCGGGACGGTGGTCGGCCTCGTTCTCCTGCTTGGCTACCGCTCAGAAGGAGCTGTAAGGGTCGCCAAGGTCGACGCGGGCGCCGGGACGAGCAGCACCAGCCTCGGCACCAACACCACCATCGGCTCGGGCACCAACAGCGGCACCAACACAGGCACCAACACAGCCACGACGGTACCGACGGCGGCATCTTCGAGCTCCGACCGGACCTACACGGGCCAGGATGTCTCCTACCGTTACGGCGACATCGAGGTGGCTGTCACCGTGGACGGCAGCCGGATCGTCACCGTCTCGGTGCCCCAGGACGACACGTTCTCCCCGTACTCCCAAACGGTGAACTCGGCGGCGGTCCCCATCCTGGTGCGCGAGGCCGTGGCTGCTCAGGGCATCGACTTCGACGTCGTTTCGGGGGCAACGTACGCGAGCGACGCCTTCGCCCAGTCGCTGCAGTCTGCCCTCGATAAAGCCAGCCAATGACCTCGCCATTGAGCGGGCCGGCGCCACCAACGCTGTCCTGCACGAACAAGTCATGGGCACCGTCGTGACCTTCGACGTGCGCACCCCGGCGCCGCAGGTGCAGGTCGACGCAGCCTTGGCCTCCGCGACCCGGTGGTTGCACTGGGTCGACGACACCTTCAGCACCTACAAACCGAACAGCGAAGTGAACCGGTTTGACCGGGGCGAACTGCCAATTGACGAGTGCTGCGAGGAACTGAAAATAGTGGTCGCGCTCTGCTACAAGTTCAACGGGGCAACCGGTGGTTTTTTCGATGCCTGGGCGACCGGCCATTTTGACCCGAGCGGCATTGTCAAGGGCTGGTCTGTCGAACACGCCTCCGGGCTTCTCCAACAAGCCGGTTTGCCGGACCATGCGATCGACGGTGGGGGAGACGTCCGCCTGAGTCGGGCCCCGGGAACGGGCCGGCCCTGGCAAGTCGGTGTCCGCCACCCGCTTCGACGCGAGCGCGTACTGCGCCGCGTTGTTGGTGATGGGCGGGGCTGTTGCCACCTCTGGCACCTACGAGCGGGGCCTGCACGTGATCAACCCGTTTAGTGGGCAGCCTGCAACCGAGCTGATCGCAGTCACGGTCGTGGGGCCGGAGCTCATCAGTGCGGATGCTTACGCCACCGCTGCGTTTGCAATGGGCGCCGCCGCACCAGCCTGGTTGGAGAGCCTGGTCGGTTACGAGGCGTTAGTTATTCGCCCCGACGGCCAGGGCTGG
>CAVSAM010000013.1:0-154866 GCA_963725935.1 uncultured Acidimicrobiaceae bacterium
CCGTCGAAGGCGATGTGATAGTCGATGTTGACGGTGGCCCGCGACCACTGGCTCATATCGAAGCGCTCGGAGGGTAACGGTGCGAGAGCCGGTTTCTCCAGGCTGTGAAACAGACTGACCCGCGATCCGTCTCGTTTGTGAAAAGGACGCTCGTTCAATCGCACCAGCAACTCGCGGATCGCCTGGTTGAGTTCCGGCAGGCTAAAGAACTTCCGGTTTCGCAGCGCCGCTACGATCCAGCGTTCGACGACTTGTACTCCGCTTTCCGCCTTCGCCTTGTCCCGCGGCTTGTACGGACGCGCGGGCACGACTCCCATCCCGTAATGCACCGCGAACTCTTGATAAGTGGGATTCAGATCTGGGTCGTAGCGACAGGCTCGGATGACGGGCCGCTGCTGCACCGCTCTGGCCTGGACGGGTTGGTTCCCAAATAGCTTGGCTTCTAGTTCCTCTTCGCTCAGGCCTTCAGGCAACGGCCAGCCAATCCCGACCGTAGCCGCCCGCTCCAAATAGTCGTGGACCGTGCCCAGCCCCATTCCGCAACTGCGCGCGATCTGCCGCTGCCCGAGTCCCAACTCAAACCGTAACCGCAGGACTTCCTTTGTCTTCCGCATGGACTTTCTCCTGGCCGGCACCCTGTTCTCCTTTTCATATGGAGTTTCAATGCCGGGTGATTGTCCAGCGTCGCTGCACTTCCTGCTGTTCGTCTGTGGAAAACATTCCGCTCCAAGCCGAACGCCATTCCGGCAACGGGCAAAGACTGTTCGGCTCGCCACCGGAATCGGTGTTCAGCTTTAGACCGGAATGCTGTTCGGAATCACAACGGAATGACGTTCAGCTTCAGACCGGAATCGCGTTCACCTTCGACCGGATTCCCCATCATTCCCGAGAATCTCGGGATCGCAGGATTTACGCTCTCAAAATCCATGAAATAAAGCGGGTATTTCAGGCTCTCCAACTCCTTGCCGAGTTCCGCACTGAACCACGGCTCTCCCGTCTGTACACTGGTGCACGCACGCCGCTGCCGCTCACTGAGCGGAAAGTCATCGGGTATGTCGGAGATGGACTCGACGCCCATCTCCTCCAGTTCCTCAGCGGCACTGGCATGGAGTCTTGGCAGATATCCGATGTGGTCATCTGGGAGCGGGGGATTGCAGCGGTCAAAGAATTCGCACTTGACGGGGTTTGTGCAATGGGGACCAATAGGGATATCTGGAGCTTTAGGCATGACGAGCACGCGGAGTTCTGACCGCAATTGGAATGTGAGCTTCGGCTGGAGACTCTCGACTCGTCGCGTCAGGTTCCTGATCTTGAAGAATCGACGCACGTCGATGGAACCGCCCTGAAACACATAGTTTCGATTGACGTGGGCAAGGCACGAGGAAGCCAAGTCCAGCCCAGAGCGAGAAACGACGCGGTGCTGGATCGCCACGTCGTCAAGATGCTGTTCTTTCTGGTCGAGCAGTGGACTTCACTTCGATCAGACGCCATCTGCCGTCTCGACGGCGGTGCAAGATATCCACCCGTACAAACACACCACCGTTCTCGAAAGCCGCCTCGAAGATGGCAGGGACCTCGGGATTTGCGATCAACTCGCGGGTAATGCGGATCGCCTGCTCAGGATCGCCAAACGGGACTTCCACGCCGCCCGCAAAAAGCTGACGTGCCAGTTTGCCGACCTCGCGGCCCTGATCCATGATCGCAACTGCTGAGGCGTCAGGGACGCCACGCAGTTCTGGTTCGTGCACCTGCCAATACAAACGCTTGAGGCACTGGCAGCCTGCGACGAATCGGGATTTCGAAATTGTTATCGGTGTGTTCATTCGCCTGTGATGATCCCAGCAGCTTCCAGAAGACTCAGCACTTCCCGCGTGCTGACCTTTCTCCATCCCTTATTCGGGAGCAATCTGCGTTCACTCGGAGCCACGAAGTGGCGCCGGGCGCGGGTGACCCGGGGCTCCTGACACTCCGCGGAGCGGAGGTCCTCGCTCGGGCGGACGTCGTCGTCCACGACCGTCTCACCGACGCAAGCCTCCTGGCGCTCGCCCCGCCGGGAGCCGAGAAGGTGGACGTCGGCAAGCAACCCGACGACAGAGGCGACCAGGAAGCTATCAACCAGCTGCTCGTCGACCGGGCACGAGCGGGCAAGCGAGTGGTGAGGCTGAAAGGCGGCGACCCTTTCGTCTTCGGTCGCGGCGGTGAAGAAGCGCTCTACTTGCGGTCTAACGGGGTGACTTTCGAGGTCGTGCCGGGCGTCACTTCGGCGGTCGCCGTGCCGGCCTACGCAGGGGTACCCGTGACCCATCGGGGCCTCGTCACCGCCTTCACCGTGGTGGCAGGCCATTCCCGTTCGGTCGACCCCGGCGCTCGGGGCGGGGGCACCAATTGGGAGGCGTTAGCTCAGGCCGGTGGCACGATCGTCGTCCTCATGGGCGCCGCTCACCGTCGCCAGATCGCCGACCGCCTGATGGCCGGTGGCCTGCCTCCCGAGACCCCCGTCGTGGCCGTCCAGTGGGGGACCGAGCCCGAGCAGGCAACCGTCCGGACAACCCTCAGCCGTCTTGCAACCGTCGCGATGGGCCCGCCCGTCACGATCGTCATAGGCGAGGTTGCCGGTCTTGACCTCGGGTGGTACGAAAGGCGCCCGCTGTCCGGCAGGACCGTCGTCGTCACCCGCTCCGCGCAGGCGGCCCCCCAACTGGCCGTGCTCCTCCGCGACGTCGGGGCACAGGCCATCGAGGTACCGACGATCGCCCTCCCGCCCCCTGCAGCACGGGGGCGATGCCCTGGCCGCCGGGGTAGCGAAGCTGCGCGCAGGTGCCTATGCCTGGGCCGTGTTCACCTCCCCGAACGCTGTACAACGCGTCTTCGAACTGGTGCCCGACACCCGCTCCCTCGGTGAAGTCAAGGTGGCGGCGATCGGGCCGGCGACCGCCGAGGCTCTGCGCGCCTATCGTGTCGTGGCTGACCTGGTCCCTTCCCGCTACGTGGCCGAAGGCCTGCTCGGAACACTGCCACCACCGCCCCCAGCCGCAGGCGCAACTCGCCGGGTCCTCCTCCCCCAGGCCGCGGGTGCCCGAGATCAACTGAGACATGGGCTTGTCGCGGCGGGTGGGAGGTCGACGCCGTCGAGGTGTACCGGACCATCCCCCAACGCATCGAACGGGAGCTGCTGGAGGCCGCGGGCAAGGCCGATGCCATCTGTTTCGCCTCATCTTCGGCGGTCGACAGCTACCTCGACCAGGCGGGCACAGCGGGCAGCCCGGTCCCGCCCGTAGTTGCATGCATAGGCCCGGTCACCGCCGCGACCGCACGGCGACGCGGCCTGCACGTCATCGCCGAAGCTTCCGAGCACACCCTTGACGGCCTAGTGGCGGCGCTCGTCGGTGCTCTCGGCAGGACTGACGGTTAGCGGTTAATACCCGGGGAAGAAGGCCCGAGGCCGGTAACCTGGGTTGTCAGAGACGAGGGATGAAGCCAGCTTCCATTACATCGGCAGCGGCGCCAGTCAGCCCCGCCGAAAGCCGTCGGCGCGCCCGGCAAGGTTGGGCGTTTATGCGCCAGGCCATGGGCACCCACTGGGCGGTGCTCGGTTTAGCTGTCGCAGCGGCGCTGGTGTCTTCGGCCGCCATCGCGAGCACGCCCCTACTCCTGGGCGACGCCGTGAACGACGGTCTGATTGGCCACCGCTGGAAAAGCTTCACCGTCTACGTAGTCGTGATCACCGTGCTCGGGCTGGCACAGGCGGCCGCCTCCCGGGGCCGGCGCTACTACAACGGTGTCGCCTCGCGGCGGGTCGAGTCTGAGCTACGTCGGGCTTTCCACGACCACCTTCTCTACTTGGACGTCAGCTACCACTCCAACGTCAACCGCGGCCAGCTACTGTCCCGCGTGACAAGCGACCTGTTCCAGGTCCAAGCGGTCGTCGCGTCGGCCCCCTTTTGGGTGGGGAACGCCATGCTCGCTATCGCCGTCGGGGTGATCCTGGTGCTGAGCAGCCCGCTGTTGGGAGTTGTCGCGTTGGCCGCGCTGCCCTTGGTTGCCTTTACTTCCAACCGGTTCTCCAAGAGGGTGCGCGAAGCCATAGCCGACCTGCAAAGAGAACGGGGTGCCCTTGCAGGTGTCGTCGAGGAGACCATCTCGGGTGTCCGAGCGGTGAAGGGGTTCGGCACCGAACCCGTGATGGAGGCGCGCCTCGGCGCGTCCGCCGATGCAGTGCTGGGCGAGGCAATGCGCGTGGTGCGCACGCGGGCCCGTTACCTTCCAACGCTCAACACCGTGCCCATGCTCGAACTGGCCGCCGTCAACTGGCTCGGCGGCTACCTGGTCCTCCACCACGAGCTGAGCGTCGGCTTGTTGGTCGCCTTCAACGCCTACCTCGCGATACTGACCGGTCCGCTGCAGTCGATCGGTGCCTACATCGTCATGTTGCAGCGCGCGGTGGTGTCTTGCTACCGGCTCTCTTCGATCATGGACCGGCGCACGTCGGTACCCGAGCCCGCCATCGCCCAAGCGCTAGCTCCCGGGCCCGGGGCCGTCCACCTCGACCACGTCAAGTTCTCCTACCCAGGCGTCGTGGACGGCGGCCCCGTCCTAGACGGGTTCGAACTGTCCATTGACGGCGGCGAAGTGGTCGCCATGGTGGGGGCCACTGGCTCTGGCAAGACAACAGTCCTGTCCCTGCTGGCGCGCCTGTACGACCCCACCGAAGGCGTCGTCTACCTCGACGGCACAGACGTGTCAACCCTCGCCCTAGCCACTGTCCGCCAGGCCGTCGCCGTCGTGTTCGAGGACAGTTTCCTTTTCGATGACACGATCGAAGCCAACCTCAAAGTCGGACGTCCGGACGCGAGCGACCAGGAGCTGGCTGAGGCGGCTCACCTTGCACAGGCAGACGAGTTCATCAGCGAGCTGCCGCTTGGCTACAGGACAACCGTGGGCGAACGGGGTATGGCTCTCTCGGGCGGCCAGCGCCAGCGATTGGCCCTGGCCAGGGCGCTCCTGGCCGACCCCCGAGTGCTGGTGCTCGACGACGCCACCTCGGCCGTTGACGCTCCCCGCGAACTCCAAGTGGTCAAGGCCCTTGCAGCAGCCCGACGGGGCAAGACGACACTCATAATTTCCCACCGTCCCGCAACGATCGCAGTCGCTGACCGTGTCGTGCTCATCGACGACGGGCAGGTCGTCGCCCAGGGCACCCACGACCAGCTGCGGTCCACCACGCCGCGTTACCGCCACGTCCTCGGCATCGAGAGCGTGCCAGAAGAGGACGAAGTCGAAGAACCGAGCGTACGCGCATGAAGTTGCGGCGCCCCAGACGAGGGCAAAACGGCCGCACTGCGGGGCAAGTTGAACAGACAGCCGACGACATCGGGCCGGCAAGCTTCCTGGGGGCTGTCATGTCGTCGCTGCGGCCCTACCGGCGCCGCATTTTTGTCGCCCTCGTCGTGCTGCTGGCCGGGTTGGCCACCACGCTGGCCGGCCCCGCCCTGGTGGGTTGGATGATCAACGACGGCCTTGTACACCACCGCTCGATGCGCGTTGTCACAATCGCCGGCGCCGCTTATGTCGCCGTGAGCATTGGTTATTTCACCCTCACCCGCGTGCAAACCCTAATGGTCTCGGGCATCGGCGAGACCTACCTTAACGACCTCCGAAAACAAGTCTTCAGCCATTTACTCGCGCAACCTCTGAGTTTTTTTGAATCGGAGAGCTCCGGTCAACTGCTCTCGCGGATGACGGCCGACATCGACGTCCTGGAAACCCTTGTGCAGAGCGGCCTTTCCAGCTTTGTCACGAGCATCGGGCTTTTCGTGGCGATCATGGCCGTACTGGTTGTGATGTCCCCACTGCTGTTCATCGTGGTGGTGATTTCCCTTATCCCGGCTCTAGTTTCCGCTGCGCGCTATCGCAAGACGTCGAGCAAGGTGTACGGCCGTGTGCGTGAGCTCATCGGCGACGCCCTGGCTTCGCTCGACGAGAACCTCGCCGGGGTGCGGGTGATCCAGGCTTTTCGCCAAGAGGACGCAACCATCGCCCGCTTCGCGGCTGTGAACCAGGCCCAACTCGACGGCGAACTGGCCACTGTTGCGATGTCCTCGCGCTTTTTCCCCAAGATCGAGCTCTCCGGGGTCCTTTCTTCGGTCGTCGTGCTGGTAGCCGGTGCGCTGCTCGTCCAGGGCCGTTTGACGACGGTGGGGACGGTGGCCGCGTTCGTGCTGTACCTGGCCAACCTGTTCAATGCGATAACAAGCCTCTCCGCCCTTTTCGACCTGCTGCAGTCGTCCGGGGCGGCCCTGGCAACGGTCTACAAACTGCTCGCCGTGGGCCCGTCCATGGTGGACCCTGAACGCCCGGCGCTACTGCCCATCAGCGGCGCCCTCGAACTGCGTTCGGTCGACTTCGCCTACCGGGGCGAAGACGGCGACGGCGACGATGAGCGGCTCGTGCTCGAAGGCATCGACCTCAGGATCGAGGCTGGCGAGAGGCTGGCCCTGGTCGGGCCCACCGGGGGCGGCAAGTCGACCCTCGCCAAACTGGCCGGTCGCCTTTACGACCCGCTTTCGGGGTCGGTCCATTTCGGCGGGGTCGACCTTCGCCAGGCTCTCCTGTCCCACATCCGGGAACGGATCGTGGTCCTTCCTCAAGAGGGCTTCCTCTTCAGGGGGACGGTGCTGGAAAATGTGGCCCTTGGGCGACCTGGCGCGACCCTTGACGAGGCTCGGGAAGCGGTACGCAAGCTCGGTTTGAGCGAGTGGGTAGCGAGCCTGCCCCAGGGCGAGGAGACCGACGTGGGCGAACGTGGGTCGCACCTGTCGGCCGGGGAACGCCAGCTGGTGAGCCTGGCCCGGGCTGCTCTCACCGACCCGGCCGTCCTCATCATGGACGAGGCCACCTCGAGCATCGACCCCGGGACCGAACGCCAGGCCGAGGCGGCTCTCGCCGCACTGGCCGAGGGCCGAACGGTGATCGTCATCGCCCACCGGCTGGGGGCTGCGGAACGAGCGGACCGGGTCGCAGTAGTGCGCGACGGTGCGTTGGCCGAAGTCGGCAGCCACGATGAACTGATCGAAGCCGATGGCCACTACGCCCGTCTGTTCGCGGCGTGGAGAGGCCGGCCTCTGTCGGCGTGAGCTACCTGGTCGGGCGTGCCCCCAAATGGCTCTCTCCGGGGCCGGCTTTCAACCTCCTGCTGAGCCGAGGGCGGACCCAATGACGGGCGGGAGCAGGGCGCGGCACGCCTGGAAGGCCGCCTGGAACACGGGCGAAAGCGGGTCGACCGTCTTCAGGTACTGCCGGGCTACGCGCGCCGCGCTACCCGAGCCGAGGTCGACGTCCGGGAAAGTGAGCTCGCCGTGCGAACGCATGCACGTGGAGAACTTCAACAAGGCTGTGTTGTCCTGGGTCAGCGCCTGGGCGCTCGGCACCGGTCTCAGTGCCTGGCAGTCCTTCAAAGCAGACTGGAACTGAGGCGAGTTGCGGTCGAGGCTCGCGAGAGCGGCTATCGAAAACGAACCGGCGCTGTCGGGTTCGGGGAAGCCCGGCTCACCATGTTTTTGCATGCATTGCGCGTAGGAAACCGACTGTTTTACCAAAGCGCTCGACGACCCGCTAGGCGGTACGGCAGCCACTTGGCTGGCGGTCGTGGAGGTGCTCTTGCTTAGAGCCGCCACCTTAGGCGCCGCGCCGCCACCGCCACAGGCGCCAGCCAGGAGAGCGAGCAGGACGACGCAGGTCCCAAGCCCCCCAAGGGTGGCACCCGGCCACAATGTCCCGGCACGGCATGCCGGGAAGCGGTATGTGTGCACCGCCCCATTATCGCGTCCGCGCCCGGTTTGCTGCCCATGGCCTGAGCGCGCAAGCCGTGGGGGCCAGGTGAGCCTTCGTCCAAGTTTCGTAGAAAGCGCGTAAAGGTCTGTCCAGTCAAGTGAGGACCGCCCATCGTCCGATAGACAAAAGACGTGCGCGGCGAAGTCGCCGCCCGCGCCCACGGAAGGACCCGATGAGCCAGTTCATGGTCGGGCGGCAACCGATCTTCGACGCCAAGCTCGGCGTGCGCGGGTACGAGCTGCTGTTCCGGGACCCCGTCGACCCGAGGCCGAACGGCGACAAGATGACCGCCGACGTCCTTGTGCGCGCCGGCCTCGACGTCGGCCTTGCGAGCCTGGTCGGGACGAAGCTCGCGTTTGTCAACGCCACCCGTTCATTTCTGGTCGGGCAGCACGAAGTCCCGTTTTCCCCGAGCCAAGCAGTCATCGAGATCCTCGAAGACGTCCCGAGAGACGCCGAGGTGCTCGCAGGGTGCCGGCGCCTGGTCTCGAAGGGCTACACGCTGGCCCTGGACGACTACGTCTGGGCCCAGGAGGACCCTCTGCTCGAACTGGTCTCGATAGTCAAGCTCGACGTCCTGGCACTGTCGCACGACCAACTTGCCCACGCAGCCCGGCAGTGTGCGATCTTCGGCGCCGAGCCGTTGGCTGAGAAGGTCGAGACGCGCGAGCAGCTAGCTGTTTGCCAGGATCTCGGCTTTGACCTCTTCCAGGGGTACCTGCTGTCCAGGCCGGAAGTGGTGGAGGGCCAGGCCCTTTCCCCGAACCGGCTGACGTGCCTCCGAGTGCTCGAGAAGCTCTGTGACCCGGGCACGTCCTTCGGCGAAGTGGAAAGCATCGTCCGTACCGACGCGGCGCTCAGCTACCGGTTCTTGCGCGCCGCCGGCGCCGGTGCCGCCAGGGGGCTCTACCGTTCCCTCACCTCGGTGCGCGAGGCAGTGGTGATGCTCGGAGAGCGGCGCCTTCGGGCGTGGGTCACTCTCATGCTGTTGTCCGGGGCACACGAAGGATGCGACGAGCAGTTCAACATCGCCATGACCCGCGCTCGAATGGCCGAGCTGATGGCCCAAGAAGTCGAGCCCCGCCTGACGGACCAGGCCTTCACAGTTGGGCTTGTATCGGCGCTCGACCTTCTGCTGCAAGCGTCGCTCCAGACGATCCTCGACGGCCTTTCGCTCGACACCGAACCGCAAGAGGCATTGCTCAGCCATACCGGGACGCTGGGCGGCATCCTCGCCGATGTCCTCGCTTGGGAGGTCGGCGGCGGAGACCTCAAGCTGCGCTCTACGCTCAGCCCAGCCGATGTCGAGCAGTGTTACCTGCAAGCGCTCGCCTGGGCGACCGAAGTCTGCGGAGTGCTCGACTTCACTGACTGACCGACGCGCGGGTGGCCCCGACTTTGCGAACCGGCCCGGACTGGCCTGGCTCAGCCCCGCATGTCGACGGCTCGCACCCGGTCGGCGATGATCGTTACGACGACCCTGGTTTCTCCGGGGGGATCGTACAGGCGGAGGTCAGCGTTGTACTTAGCACCTAGCTTGTCGGCAAAGGCATAATCGGGGTCGGCTTCGAGCTCGGCATCGCCGCGGATCTCGAGGTAGCGCTGGCTGATAGCGGGGTCGGCGATGAGGAGGCTGCACGCTGGGTGGCGTTGTAGGTTGATCGTCTTCTGGCGTGACGAGGCCAACGAGAGGCGCACGGTGCCACCTTCGGCCAAGAACCACAAGATTGATTGCTGGGGGCGCCCGTTGCCCCCAACGGTGGCGAGAGTGGCCACCTGGGCGTCGAGCAGGTCACGGTGCGAAGCAGGGATGGTTTCCATCGCCACGTTCTATCGACTTGATCCGGCTAACTGGGCTAACTGGGCATGTCCCCGGCGAGGGATAACGTGGGGCGCTATGGGCTTCCCCGAGACTCGGATGCGGCGCCTGCGCCGCTCTGCGGTGCTACGCGAGATGCTGGCCGAGACCAGGCTCACGGCGAAGGACTTGGTCGTGCCCATGTTCGTGCGCGAGGGCATCGACACTCCGCAGCCCGTGGCCTCGCTGCCCGGCGTGGTCCAGCACACGGTCGAGTCGTTGGTAAAGGAGGCTCGCCGGCTCTCAGGTGCCGGGGTCCCCGCCCTTGTGCTCTTCGGCGTCCCTGTGCAAAAGGATGCCGAAGGATCACATGCTTGGTCCCCCGATGGGATCGTCCAGGTGGCTCTCTCATCTCTGCGCCATGAGCTCGGCAACCAGATGGTCCTCATGGCAGACCTCTGTCTCGACGAGTACACCGACCATGGCCATTGCGGCGTCCTCGATGCTCGGGGCGAGGTCGACAACGACCCGACGCTGGCCATTTACCGCAGAGTGGCGCTGGCCCAAGCTAAAGCGGGCGCGGACATCGTCGCTCCCTCGGGGATGATGGACGGCCAGGTGTCGGCCATCCGGTCGGCGCTCGACGATGAGGGCTACGAGCAGGTTGGCATTCTGGCCTACGCCGCCAAATTTGCCTCCGCGCTGTACGGACCGTTCCGGGATGCGGTCGATGTGACCATTGCGGGCGGTGGCAACAGGAAGGGGTACCAGCAGGACCCGCGCAACCTGCGTGAAGCCCTGCGGGAAGTGGAGCTCGACGTCGCCGAAGGTGCCGACATGGTCATGGTGAAGCCTGCCCTTTCGTACCTGGACGTCATCGCAGCGGTCCGCCAAGCCGTGAGGGTACCCGTGGCGGCCTACCACGTGAGCGGGGAGTACGCCATGGTCAAGGCGGCGGCCGAGCGCGGCTGGCTGGACGGCAGCGCCGTAGCGCTCGAACAACTCGGTGCGATCAAGCGGGCCGGCGCCGACTTCGTGCTCACGTACTTCGCGGGCGAGGTTGCCGAACTTCTCGGGGCTTGAGGCCGGGCGCCCACAGAGATGAGCGAGCGAGAAACGAACGAGCGGCTGTTCGAACGTGCTTGCCGGGTGACGCCCGGGGGGGTCAACTCGCCGGTCCGGGCGTTCAAAGCTGTCGGTGGTACGCCGTACTTTGTCATTAGCGGGCAAGGAGCGTATGTCACCGACGTCGAGGGCAGCCGCTATATCGACTACGTGCAGTCCTATGGCGCCTCCATCCTCGGCCACGCCCACCCCAAGGTCGTGGAGGCGATAAGGCGTGCTGCCGGCGAGGGGACGACGTTCGGCGCGCCGACCCCACGCGAGGTCGAGCTCGCCGAAGAAATCTGCGCCAGGGTGCCGGGCTGCGACGAGGTGAGGCTGGTGAGCAGCGGGACGGAGGCGGCCATGTCGGCCGTCCGGCTGGCAAGGGGAGCGACCGGGCGCGACCGGGTCGTGCTGTTCGAAGGCTGTTACCACGGGCATAGCGACGGCCTGCTGGCGGGCGGTGGGAGCGGGGTGGCGACGCTGGGCCTGCCCGCCTCCGCTGGCGTCCCGAAAGGCTCGGTCGCCGAGACGCTTGTCGCCCCCTACAACATCGTGCCCGAACTGGGCACCGACGTGGCGGCTGTCATCGTCGAACCGATTGCAGCGAACATGGGCTTGGTACCGCCCGGGCCGGGGTTCCTGGAGGGCCTGCGCGAAGCTTGCACCAAGGTCGGCACCCTGCTCATTTTTGACGAAGTAATAACAGGTTTCCGGGTGGGGCGGGGCGGCGCCTCGACGCTGTTCGGGGTCGTCCCCGACCTGTGGTGCTTCGGCAAAGTAGTGGGTGGAGGCCTCCCCTTGGCTGCCTTCGGCGGCAGGCGAGCGGTGATGGACGAGCTCGCTCCGGGGGGGCCCGTTTACCAGGCCGGGACACTGTCGGGTAACCCTGTTGCGACCGCAGCCGGCCTGGCGTGCCTTTCTCTGCTCGATGACAGCGACTACAAGGAACTCGCGACATTTGCCAGCCGGCTCGGCGCGGGGCTGGCATCTGCCGGAGCCGAAGCGGGGTTGGAAGTGCAGGTACCGGTTGCTGGGCCGCTGGTCGGGATGTTCTTTGGGCGCTCCGTTGTGAGGGACTACGAAGGGGCTCGGGGCTCAGCCGGCACTGGCCTGTACCCGCCGGTCATGCGCGGCCTGCTCGGACGCGGCATCGCGATCGCGCCGGGGCCGTACGAGGTGTTGTTCCCGAGCCTCGCCCACGGCGAGGCCGAACTCGAGCGCACGGTTGAGGCGTTCTCCGAGGTTGCCCGAGGGCTCGCCTCTTAGGCTTGTCGCTGCGCCTGTTTCAGCTCCGAGGGGGTTTTGGCCCTGGCGATGGCCGCTAGGGTTCTGTAGGCGGCCTCCGCCGGCCCCATCTCGTCGGGCCGCAGCAAGTTGGACATGATGCGCAACAACCACTCCATGAGGCTGCGGCTCTGCATGCCGGTTGCCGTGCAAGCCCTCATCACCTGCGGCCGGCTGATCGCACGGACGAAAGCGCGGGCTACCCGGTAGTAGAGGCCGTACTCCGCCTGCAGGCGCTCCTCGTAAAGGCGGAGCACGCTGGCGTCACCACTCGTGAGCGCCTCGTGGAGGACTTCGGCCGCCATACGGCCGGTCTCGTAACCGTAGGTGATGCCCTCGCCGTTGAACGGGTTGATCGAGCCTCCGGCGTCGCCCACGACCAGGTGGCTCGGGCCGACCTCGGGCCGACCGAAAAGCCCATCGGGAGCCGGCCCCCGGTGGCTGGGCCAAGGCAGGTCTCAGGCTTGATCCCCCACGACGCGTCGGCGTAATTGCAGAATGCGTCGAGCATTTGGGTGGTATTGACGCCTTTCCACCGGTTGTTGGTACTGAGCAGGCCGACGCCCACGTTGATGCGCCCGTCCCCAAGAGGGAAAATCCAGCCGTAACCCGGCATCGCGTTGCCCGCTTCGTCCTTCAGGTCGAGCCAGGAATCGATCCAAGGCTCGTCGTGGCGCGGGGAGCTCCAGTAGCCGCGCAAGGCCATGCCCTGTGGGTACTCGCGCTTGCGCTGGTTGCCGAGCGACCAGCCGAAGCGGGAATTGGCGCCGTCAGCCACCACTACGTAACGGGCGGTCACCTGGCCGGCATGACCGTCTTCGCCCTTGGCCGCAATGCGGGCACCGCGCAGAGACGGTCCTTCGGTTATGGGCTCGACTGCTTCGGTGTGCTCCCAGAGCGATGCGCCGTTCTTGGCTGCGTTGCCGGCGACGAGCCCGTCGAGGTCCTTGCGGGTCACCACGTAGCCGTAGGGCGGCAGGCCCTTCACCACTGGCCAAGGCATTACGAGGCTGCGCCCGAAGCCGTGGGAGCGCAGCCCCTCATAGCGATGGCAGGAGGCTAGCTCGGCCCCAGGCCCATGTCCTGCAGCTGGCGCACCGAGCGCGGCGTCAGGCCGTCCCCACATGTCTTTTCTCTCGGGAAGGCTTTCTTCTCCAACAACACCACGTCGTGGCCCGCCTTGGCGAGCCAGTAGGCGCAGGATGAGCCGGACGGCCCGGCGCCAATGACCAGGACGTCGCAGTCGTACTCGCCAGGAGTGACAGAGGCAGTTGTCGAGGTCACGAGGCAGTGGTGGTAGTCATGGGCTTTCTTGCCTGATGCTAGCCGCCAAAGGCGTCGTGACCACTCGACGGGCGCAGCCCCAGAAGCCGGCCGGCACGGTTGAGCGCGAAAACGGATAGAGGCCGTACCGAGCACCCGGCGAGATGTGCCCGCCGTGCCTCTGGCGCTAGCGTAAGGCGGTGATGGACCAGTACCTGCCGATCTTGCTGATTGTCGTCCTGGCGCTGCTGTTCGCGGTCGGCTCGTTCGTGGCCTCGAGCACACTGGGCCCCAAGGTCAGGCTCGACCCTGCCAAGCGCGGCCCCTACGAGTCCGGCATCGCCCCCAAGCGCGACCCGTCCGCCCGCTTCCCGGTGCGCTTCTACCTCGTGGCGATGATTTTCGTCATCTTCGACATCGAGGTCGTGTTCCTCTACCCGTTCGCTGTCATGTACCGCCAGCTAGGCCTCTTCGGCTTCGTCGAAATGGCTTCGTTCATCGTTGTGGTGTTCATCGCCTTCGCCTACCTCGTCTCAGAGGGCGCCCTTGATTGGCGCCAGGGAAGCGCTTCGGCACTCGCAGCGGTGCGCCTGTCACTCGTTCCCTGAGCGCGTCCGTCCGGCGCGTGAGCAGGCCCGGAGCTCCCCCCTCGCGCGCTTACACAGGCGCTGGCGGCGGCAGCGGGGCTGGCACTGGGACCGGTACGCCCAGCGCTCCTGCGGTTGCCGTCCCAACCGGTGAGGCGGCGCAGTAAATGGGCCTCGAGGAGCTAAACCACAACTTCTTCACCGGGACGCTCGAAGGTGTCGTCAAGTGGGCTCGGGCATCGAGCTCCTGGGGGGCCAACTTCGGGCTCGCTTGCTGCGCTATAGAGATGATGGGCACCGGCGCAGCCAACTACGACTTGGCCCGCTTCGGGATGGAGGTCTTCCGTGCCTCGCCCCGTCAGGCTGACCTCATGATCGTTGCAGGCCGGCTCAGCCAGAAGATGGCCCCCGTCCTCCGCCAGGTCTACGACCAGATGATGGAGCCGAAATGGGTCATCTCGATGGGGGTCTGCGCCTCCACCGGTGGGATGTTCAACAACTACGCCCTGGTGCAGGGTGTTGACCAAGTCGTACCGGTTGACGTCTACACCCCGGGCTGCCCCCCCGGCCGAGACTCTCATCCACTCGATCCTCACGCTGCACGAGCAGATCCGCCGCGGCGAGATCACCAGGCGTCGCGTTCTGACCGGCGCCGGCGCGGGGATCCACGTCGAAGAGATCCGCTCCCTTCAGCCGTCCTCACCCGCTGTCACCCACGCGGTGGAGCGGTGAGCGAAGCGGGGGCGACCGAGCCCACCGAACCAAACGAGCCGGCAGTGCCCGAGGCCCGGCCCCGCTCCACGGGTGCCCGGTCACTGACCTCTTCGGCCAACGCACGGTGCACACCGACCGGGCCCGTTACTTCGCGCTGATGGAGGGACTGCACAAGGACGGCTTCGAGGCCTGCATAGGCGTCTGCGGCGTGGACTACTTGACCCACCCTGGCCGCGACCTGCCAACAGGTGTCGAGGCGGAGCGTTTCGAAGTCGTCGTCGAACTGCTCTCTTTTTCCCGCAAGGAGCGCCTCCGTGTCCGGTGCCAGGTGCCGGCCGGCGACCCCGTTGTCCCGAGCCTGTTCGACCTGTGGCCGGGCAGCGAAGCGCACGAACGTGAGACTTTCGACATGTTCGGGGTCCGCTTCAGCGACCATCCCGACCTCACCCGGATCCTGATGCCCGAGGATTGGGAGGGCCACCCGCTGCGCAAGGACTACGCCCCCGCCCATGTCCCGGTCCAGTTCAAGGAGGCACCCAAGTGAGCCGGTCGACTGGGACTTCGGGCCAGGAGGGAGCGCTCGACGACCTGTTGAAGGCCAAGACGTCGGAGGGCGCGCAGGAAATGGCCTCCCGCGAGAACACCACCACGCGGGAACTGCGGTCCGAGTTCGGCGGGGTCCTTCGTCTGCCTGAGGGCGTTTCGCTCGACGCTGACGACATCAACTACGAAGCTCCCGACGACGAAACGATGATCCTTAACCTCGGCCCTCGCACCCTTCCACTCACGGGGTGCTGAGAGTGATGGTCGAAATTCGAGGCGAGCAGGTACTGCGCACCAAGCCTGTGATCGGCTATCTGCACACCGGCATGGAAAAAACCGGCGAAGAGCTGATGTACCAGCAAGGTTCCACCAACGTGACCCGGATGGATTATCTCGCGCCGTTTTTCAACGAGGTCGCTTACTGCCTTTCTGTTGAAAGGTTGGCCGGCATTGAGGTGCCCGAGCGCGCAGGTTGGATAAGGATGATGATGTGTGAGCTGAACCGCATATCCTCACACCTTTTGTGGCTTGCGACCAACGGCGCTGACCTCGGCGCGCTCAATATGCTCGTTTATGGCTGGCGTGACCGCGAGCTACTGCTCAGTTTTTTTGAAAAAGTGAGCGGCTTGCGGATGAACCACAACTACATCCGCCCCGGTGGCGTGGCTGCAGACCTGCCCGACGGCTGGCGCGACGACGTGGCGGCGATATGCGACACGGTTATGAGGCGGATGGACGAGTACGACAACCTGCTCACCGGCCAGCCGCTCCTGCAAAACCGTATGAGCGGGGTCGGCGCCCTCGACGCCAGCACGGCTGTCGGGCTCGGGCTGACCGGGCCGCTGCTGCGGTCGACGGGAGTGGCCTACGACGTACGACGGGATTACCCGTACCTTTACTACGACGATGTCCGCTTCGATGTGATCGTCGGCACCGTCGGTGACTGCTGGGACCGTTTTGCGATACGTTTCAACGAGATCCGCGAGTCCGTGCGGATAATCCGCCAAGTCGCCAAGGCAATGCCCAATGGGGACTACCGGGCCCAGGACAAGAAGGTCACCCCACCTCCCCGGAACCGCATCAACGAGTCGATGGAAGCGCTCATCCATCACTTCAAGCTCTTCACGGAGGGCTTCCGGGTGGCACCCGGGGACGCCTACGTGCCGGTCGAGTCGCCAAGGGGCGAGCTCGGCTGCTACATAGTCTCCGACGGCACGTCCCGGCCGTACCGGCTCCACGTGCGGGCACCGTCGTTCGCGAACCTGCAGGCCTTGGCGCCGATGGCGCGCGGGGCGTTCATCCCTGACGTTATCGCCTGCATATCCAGTATCGACCCGGTACTGGGGGACGTGGACCGTTGAGCACAGTTCTGGGACTCGATTGGGCCCAAAGCGGGCTCCTCGGCAAAGATCGATAGACGTGGCCCGGCTGAACGACGACAACCTCGTGCGAGCGCGAGAACTGATCGCTTTGTACCCGGTCAAGCGCTCTGCCCTCATCCCGGTCCTGCACGTCCTGCAGGAGCAGGACGGGTACCTGAGCCCCGACGGGCTCTCCCACGTCGCCGAGCTGTTCGACCTCACAGCCGCTGAGGTACGGGGCACCGCGAGCTTCTACGACATGTTCTTCCTCGAACCCGTGGGCCGCTACGTTGTCGCTGTCTGCACGAATATCGCGTGCATGCTCGCCGGAGCCTATGAGCTCCTCGACCACATCGAAAAACGCCTCGAGATCAGCGCTGGGGGGACCACGGCAGACGGCTCGTTCACGCTCGAAGATGCGGAATGCCTCGCACTTTGCGGCAACGCCCCTTGCCTCACTGTCAACTGGCGCTACTTCGGGGATATGACCCCTGGGCGTTGGGAAACACTGGCTGAGGATCTCCTCGCCGGTCGCCTGGCAGACGAGGTACCCCCCCACGGGACACTTTGCCGGGTGCGGCGTGCCGTCGGGCTGCCGGCAAGCGCACCCGCCCCCAACGAAGCCGCGGGCACGGGCCGCTCCGCGGCGAGCAAGGGGGCCGCTCACGGAAGCGCCAAGCGGCAGGTCCCTGCGGCGCTCGACAACGCCGGCCACCTTGACCACGCCGGGCACGAGGTGCAACTGGCTACCTCCCGCTCCACCGCTGCGGTGGGCAGCACCCTCGCTCCCGGCGGCTCGCCGCGTGACGCGGCAGGGGAAGGCGAAGCAACGGGAGACGCTCCATGACAACGACCGGTCCCAAGGGTGCCAAGCTTGGACCATACGTGATCAGCTCCCGCTTCGGGCTGAAGCAGAGCTGGGGCATCGAAGCGTACCTGGCCAACGAGGGGTACGAGGGTTTGCGTAAGGCCCTCGCCATGACCCCTGAGGACGTCCAACAGGCAACGCTCGCCTCGAGCATCCTCGGACGGGGCGGGGCGGGCTTCGACGCCGGCCGCAAGTGGGGGATGCTGCGCAAGGCAAAGCCTAACTACCTGGTCGTCAACGGGGACGAGAGCGAACCGGCCACTTTCAAGGACCACGCGATCATGGAAGGGGACCCGCACCAGCTGATCGAGGGAATTCTCACCTGCGCCTATGCCACCGGAGCCGACCAGGTGTTCCTGTACGTGCGCGGTGAGATGGCCCTCGCTCATGAGCGCCTCCAGGCGGCCCTCAACGAGGCCTATGGCTACGGCGCGGTGGGCCGGAACATCCTCGGCTCGGATTTTTCGGTCGACATCGTCATCCACCCGGGCGCCGGCGCGTACATATGCGGCGACGAGACAGGGATGCTCGAGAGCCTCGAAGGAAAACGCGGCTACCCACGCATCAAACCCCCGTTCTACCCGGCGGTAATGGGCCTGTACGGGGCTCCCACGGTCGTGAACAACGTCGAGACGCTTTCCAACCTCCCGTGGATCATGCGCAACGGCAGCGATGCCTTCTCGGCCCTGGGCGAAGGCCGTTCCCGGGGCACCAAGATCTTGTCGCTCTCCGGCCACGTCCGCAGACCAGGGAACTACGAAGTCGAGTTTGCCAAGTTGACGTTCCGCGACCTTATCTATGACGCCAAGCTCGGCGCGGGCATCAGGGAGGACCGCGGTCTCAAAGCCATAATCCCCGGCGGTGCCTCGTCACCTTGGTTCGGGCCGGACCACCTGGACCTGTCGCTCGCCAATGAAGCGATCGCCGAGGCCGGTTCGATGGTCGGTTCTGGAGCCATCACGATCATGGACGACACGACCTGTACGGTCCGGGCCGCGTGGCGGATCACTCGCTTCTTCCATAGGGAGTCCTGCGGACAGTGCACCCCGTGCCGGGAAGGGTCCGGCTGGGCCGAAAAAGTGATGCGCCGCATAGAAGACGGCGAGGGCAGGGAGGCCGACCTCGACCTTCTTATGGACATCTGCGACAACATTTCACCGGGGGTCGTCTGGCCGCCCGCCCAGACGACGATATGCCCTCTCGGACCTTCGATCCCAAGCCCTGTGGCGTCGGCCATCCGCCTTTTCCGCGGCGAGTTCTTGGACCACATCCGCCAAGGCCTTTGCCCCTTCCCACCTGACCGGTTGCAAACGAGCCCCGCATATGCCTGACCCAGTGCCGTCCAGCCAGCAAGTCAGCCCGGCCGCCGTCCCCGGCGGCACCGGCACGCCGATAGGACCTCACGTCGAGCCCGAAGGCGTAACCATCACCCTCGACGGGCGCCAGGTGACTGCCAATAAGGGGGAGATGCTTATCTCCGCCGCCGAGCGGGCTGGGACGTACATCCCTCGTTTTTGCTACCACCCCCGCATGAAGCCGGTCGGGATGTGCCGCATGTGCCTCGTCGACGTCAAGGGCCCGCGAGGCTCAAGCCTGCAACCCGCCTGTTTCATCGAAGTCGCTCCCGGTATGGAGGCTGTAACCGACAGCCCCAAGGTGAAAAAAGCCCAGGACGGGGTCCTCGAGTTCCTGCTCGTTAACCATCCGCTCGACTGCCCCGTATGCGACAAGGGTGGCGAGTGCCCGCTGCAGGACCAGACGATGGCTTATGGGCCGGGAGAAACGCGCTTCGTAGAGGAAAAACGGCATTGGGACAAGCCGACCCCGCTCTCCCCCCTCGTGCTCATCGACCGCGAGCGCTGTATCCAGTGCATGCGCTGCACGCGCTTTGCCGACGAGGTCGCCGGCGACGCAGGCATCGATTTCGCCTCGCGCAGTGATACGACCGAAGTCGCAATTTTCCCGGGCGAGCCCTTTGTCTCCAATTTCAGCGGCAACGTCGTACAGATTTGCCCTGTAGGCGCGCTCCTGGCGAAGCCGTACCGTTTCAAGGCGCGACCTTGGGACCTAGAACAGGTCGAGACCACGTGCACATTGTGCGCCGTCGGGTGCCGGACCGCCGCGCAATCAAGCTCTGACGAAATAGTACGTTTCCTCGGGGTGGACAGCGACCCGGTCAACTGGGGTTGGCTCTGCGACAAGGGCCGTTTTGGGTTCGAGGCTCTCAACAGCCCCGACCGGACCGCTCACCCCTTGGCGCGCCGTGTGGCTGACGCAGTGGCTGGGACAAACGGTTCGGGCGGCAACGGGAACGCGAGCAAAGAGCTGGTACGGGTCAGTTGGTCCGAAGCTTTTTCGGAGATCGCAAGCCAACTCGCCGGGGTCGCGGGTGACGCCATCGGCGTAATCGGTGGCGCCCGCCTGCCCAACGAAGACGCCTACGCCTGGGCCAAGCTCGCCCGGACGGTGCTCCACACGGACAACGTAGACGCTCAACTGGGCGATGGGCTGCCGGGCGACCTCGTGGCCAGCCTTCCCCGGGCGACGATCGACCAGGTCTGCGACGCCGCGCTCATCGTAACGATGGCCCCCGACATCAAAGAGGAGCTGCCCGTCCTCTACCTGCGCCTCCGCCATGCAGCGGTCGAAAAAGGGGTGCCCATCATCGAGCTGAGCCCCGTCCCGACCGGGCTCTCTTCGCTCGCCTCGCAATGCCTGCGCTACATGCCGGGCGAGCTCGGCGCTCTGGCGAAGGCTTTGTCTTCTGAGATCGCGGTGACGAGCGATGTTGCCGGGGTCGCCGCCGAGGATGTCGAGCGGGCGCGGGCGGCCGTTGCCGCGGCCGGGCCGCGGGTCGCGGTCGTGCTCGGAAGGCCGTCCGTAGCAGAGCCTTCCGGCGGTGTCGCTGAAGCCGCTCTCGCCCTGGCCGGCCTAGCGGGTATCTCGTTCTTGCCCGTGCTCCGGCGTTCGAACGTCAACGGGGCGATCGACCTGGGGCTTTCGCCTGGCCTGCTACCCGGCCGCGTCTCCCTCGCCGACGGGAGGGCGTGGTACGAACGCCTCTGGGGGACGGCGCTCCCCAAAGAGAAGGGCCTCGACACGATCGGCATGCTGACCCGGGCCGCGGCGGGAGCGATGGAGGTCCTGTTCCTTGTGGGAGCGGACCCACTTTCGGACTGCCCCGACAAGGAACTTGCTGCGCTCGCCCTCGAACGGGCCCGCTTCGTCGTCGCGGTCGACGCCCTTCCCACGGCGAGCACCGCTCACGCCGACGTGGTCCTCCCGGCCGCCATCTACACCGAGCGGCGCGGGACCTTCACCAATATCGAAGGCCGGATCAGCTGGCTTGGGAAAAAAGTGACCGCCCCCGGCACTGCCAGGCCCGACTGGATGATCGCCGTCGAATTGGCGAGGCACCTCGGTGGCGACCTCGGTGCCAGTTCGCTCGAAGACATTTGGGCCGAGATCGAGAGCGTCTCGGCGCTGCACCGGGGCGTTTCGAAGGCACTCCACGAGTCGCTCAGCGGCCGTGACGGCGTCGTCGTCCCGCTCGGGCTCGACGGGGGCCCAGAGGCACACCACGAGGCACCCGAGCCGCTCGACCCGATGGCGGACCCGGGTATCGCCTCAGCCGACACCCATCCAGTACCCCCGGCCGCCGGCATCGCCCTCGTGTCGACGCCGGACGGCAGTCCTTCTGCCGACGCCGCCACCTCCCTGCTCACGCCCCCGCCACGAGTGCAGTTGGGGCCACGGGGGCGCACAGGCAAGCCAGCCGCACCGGCGACCACCAAGACCGTTGGCGGGGCAGGCAGCGAACGGACGCTCCGCCTTGTGGTGAGCCGGCCGATGTGGGACGGCGGAGCACTCATCCAGCGCTCGCCCTCGCTGGCGTCGCTTCACCCGCCGCTCGAGCTGCGCGCCAACCCCGAGGACCTCGCGCGTTTCGGGATGAAGCCGGCCACCCAGGTACGGGTCAGCTCCCAGCGAGGAAGCGTCGTAGTAACCGCTATGCCTGACCCGACCATCCCGGTCGGGATCGCTGTGTTGCCCTTCAACCTCCCCGGAGGGGGTGCCGGGGAGCTCATCGACGCGTCGGCTCCTCATACCGACGTCCGCCTCGGGCACGCGGAGGGGCTATGAACGCCCTGCTGGCCTACACGGGAGACCCGCTCTTCGCAAAGGGCCTCGACCTCGTCGTCTGGATAATCCTGCTGGTCAAGCTCATTGCGGTGTTTGCCCTTTTGATGCTCTCGGTGCTCTTCATGATCATGTACGAGCGCAAGGCGATAGCTCGGCTCGGGACCCGCTGGGGGCCGAACCGAGCGGGCCCGTTCGGCTGGCTTCAGTCTCTCGCTGACGGCATCAAGCTGTTCTTTAAGGAGGCGATGCTCCCCGCCAACGCCGACAAGCTCGTGTACAGGATCGCCCCCGTTATAGCGGTGGTGCCTGCGTTCGTGGCCTTTTCGATCGTCCCGGTCGGCGGGACGATCACGGTCGATGGCTACACGACCCGCCTCCAGCTGGCCGACCCTTCATGGGGCATCCTGGTCATGCTGATGGCCTCCAGCGTCACGGTCTACGGGGTGATGTTGGCCGGGTGGGCGTCAGGGTCGAAGTACCCCTTGATCGGAGCGGTCCGCGCAAGTGCACAGATGATCTCCTACGAGGCCGCCCTCGGGTTGACCGTCGCAACGGTCGTGTTGCTCACGGGGTCGCTGCATACGAGCGCGATCGTGGCAGCCCAGCACGGCGGGTTCTTGTACCACTGGAACATCTTCCGTGCCTTCGGGGCCCGGCTGCGATCTTCTTCGTGGCGATAACTGCCGAAATGACACGCCCTCCTTTCGACCTCGTAGAGGCCGAGGAGGAGTTGGCGGGCGGGTTCAACCTGGAGTACTCATCAATCGGTTTCGCGCTGTTCTACCTCGGCGAGTACATGGCCCTCGTAACGAACTCAGCAATATTCACGACCCTGTTCCTGGGCGGCCCGGACGGCCCCGCCATCGCCGGCCATTCGATCGGCCCGTTCTGGTTCGCACTGAAGGTACTGGTACTGCTCTACATCTATATATGGATCCGAGCCACCCTGCCCCGGCTGCGCTACGACCAGCTCATGGACCTGGGATGGAAGTGCCTCATCCCCGCTTCACTTGCCCTGCTCCTCGTCGTCGCAGGAGCGCGGCATCGGCAAGGACGGGTTCTGGGGCTGGCTGGCGCTGTGCGCCAGCGCCCTCGGGTTCCTCGTCCTATCACGCGCTGTCGACGTCGGCAGGTCACAGCCCCAAGAGGGCCAGCTGGCCGAACTGGAAACGCCATGAGCTTCCTCACCGACAACGCGTTCGTCAACTTTTTCAAGGGCTTCGTGGTTACCGGCAAGCAGCCGCTGAAACCAAAGGTGACTGTCCAGTACCCCGAGGAAAAACGCCCCAAGCCCGAGCGTCTACACGGCCGGCATGTGCTCAACCGCTACGAAGACGGCATGGAGAAGTGCATAGGGTGCGAACTGTGCGCCGGAGTTTGCCCCGCAAAATGCATCTATGTGCGTGGGGCGGACAACCCTCCGGACGCGCCGGTATCGCCCGGCGAGCGTTATGGCTTCGTTTACGAGATCAATTTCCTGCGCTGCATCCACTGCGACCTTTGCGTCGAGGCCTGCCCCACAGAGGCGATAACCGAGTCGAAGCTGTTCGAGTTCTCTTTCACCAACAGGCAGGACGCCATCTATACGAAGGCAGAACTGGTGGTCGACGACTCGGGCAAACCCAAGGAACTGCCGTGGGAAGACTGGAAACCGGGCGACGACCGCAATACCTCCGGCTGGGTGAGGGCAACCTCGCCATCGGGCCGCGCCGACCTCGAAGGGAAACCGCTGTGGTCGGGCGAGCTCGGCTACGGCGTCCGCCCCGCGCAAGCGGGCCAATCCGACCCCCAAGCCGCTGATGTGCAGGCCGATTTCGACATCTCGGTTCGGGAAGCCAATGCGGCTGAAGTCAAAGGCGCCGGGGGCAGCACGGTAAGCCCGGTAAGGCGACCAGGCGGCGCCCAAGCCGGTCCGAGCCAAGCGGGGGACAACTAGCGATGCTCCTAGCTGCCAGCAACGCTGCAAGTACCTCGGGTGCTGACCTGGCTAATGCCTCTGCGTGGGCCGTCTACGCGGTGGGCGCCACGATATCCATGCTGGGGGCGTTCGGCGTAGTCCTTTTACGCAACCCGGTGCACTGCGCGCTTTCTCTCGTCATGACCATCTTCGGGATCGCTTTGCTCTTCATCGACGAGAGCGCCGACTTCTTGGCCGCGGTCCAGATAATCGTGTACGGCGGCGCCATCGTGATCCTGTTCCTCTTCGTGATCATGCTGCTCGGCGTGGACCGACGGGAACCCCGCCGTCAGGACAAGATGCGGGGCTTGACGCCGGTAGCGATCGTAGTGAGCCTCGTGGCCCTGGTCAGCCTGCTCGTTCTCACCCAGGTGCGTTTCTGGGCGACCGGTGCGAAAGCGTCCACAGAAGCCCTGAACGGGCCCGGCGAGAACGTGCAAAAACTTGGTCAGAGCATTTTCACGGCCTACCTGCTCCCCTTCGAAATGACGTCCGCCTTGCTCGTGATCGCCGTGGTGGCGGCCGTGGTCCTGGTGCGGCGCGGCCCCACGGCGGCCCTGAGACGCAGCGCAAGACCGCTGCCCGGCCGCCCACCTCTCAAGAAAGCCATAGACCAGGGACGCCCGTGCGATGACCGTTCCCGGACCGTGGTACCTGGTACTGGCAGCCGTCCTGTTCAGCGTCGGCGCAACCGGCCTGCTCGTGCGGCGCAACATCCTGGTCATGTACATGTGCATCGAGCTCATGTTGAACTCGGTCAACCTGACGTTCGTAACATTCGCCCGGATGCTGAACGACCTCGGTGGTCAAGATTCGGTGTTCTTCGTACTGGTAGTCGCGGCCGCTGAGGTCGTTGTCGGCCTCGGCATCATCGTCGCGATCTACCGACGGCGCAGCGGGGCCACCGCTGACGACATCAGTTCGCTGAAAGGCTGAGGCGACATCGTGAACGCCGCCTACGCGATAGTCGCGCTGCCTCTTCTCGGCTTTGTCATCAACCTGGTCCTGGGGCGTCGCTTGGGGGAACCGGCCGCCGGCTGGGTCGGTACCGCGGCCGCGGGCGGCTCGTTCATCGCATCCCTCGTCGTGTGGGTCACGATGCTCGGCAAACCCGCCGGCGAACGTGTCACCGACCTGAACATCTTCACCTGGTTCCCCGTAGCGGGCCTGCACGCGAACGCAGGCCTCCAGATGGACCCGCTGTCGATCACGATGGCGCTGTTCGTGACCGGCGTTTCGACGGCCATCCACATGTACTCGATCGGGTACATGCACCGCGACCCGGGCTTCGACCGGTTCTTCATCTACCTCAACCTGTTCTTGTTCTCGATGGTCGTGCTTGTCCTGGCCGACAACTTCTTGTTCTCCTTCCTCGGGTGGGAGGGAGTCGGCTTCTGTTCCTACGGTTTGGTCGGGTTCTGGTTCCAGCGCGAGGTGGCCGCTGTCGCAGCCAAGAAAGCCTTCGTAACCAACCGGGTCGGCGACGTGGGCTTCCTTCTCGCCATGTTCTTGATGTTCGCCCACTTCAGCTCGCTCAACTATTCGGGAGTCCTGGGCACCGTGGTCAAGGGCCATGCAACAGGCCTCCTCGCAGGCACACCGGGAGCGATCGACGGGACCACCGCGACGGCCATAACGCTGCTGCTGTTCCTCGGGGCCATCGGCAAGTCGGCCCAGATCCCGCTCTACATCTGGCTCCCCGACGCCATGGAAGGCCCGACGCCTATTTCAGCTCTCATCCATGCGGCGACGATGGTCACCGCCGGCGTGTACCTGATGGCCCGGGTAGCTCCCATGCTGCATTACGCACACGCCACTTCCTGGGTCGTGGCCTGCACAGGAGCAGGCACGGCCTTTCTTGCCGCCACGATCGCCTGCGCCCAGGACGACATTAAAAAAGCCCTCGCCTATTCGACAGTTTCCCAGCTCGGGTACATGTTCCTGGCCATAGGGGCCGGGGATTACGTCGACGGGATCTTCCACATGCTGACCCACGCCTTCTTCAAGGCGCTCCTGTTCCTGGCGGCCGGGGCAGTGATCCATGCCATGGCGAACCGCCAGGACATGAAACAAATGGGTGGGCTGGCCAAGTACCTTCCCCTCACGGCGCTGACCTTTGCCGTCGGCTGGCTGGCAATCTCGGGGATACCACCGTTGGCTGGTTTCTGGTCGAAAGACGCGATCCTGTCATCGGCGTGGGGGATGAACAAGGTGCTCTGGGCGATCGCGCTCGTCACGGCTGGCCTCACGGCCTACTACATGAGCCGCCAGTTCGCTCTCGTGTTCACGGGCCAGGCGCGCTGGAAGGAGGCCCGGCCGGCCGAGGTTCATGAAGCGAGCGGGCCTGGTTTGCCGGCCGTCGCCCACGAGGAGGCGGAGCCCCGCGACCCGACCTGGACGATGGCCGTTCCCCTGGTAGTGCTGGCGATAGCCGCAGTGTTGGGCGGGGGTATCAATTTCCCGGCCTGGCACTTCAACTTTTTGTCGCATTTCTTGAGCCCGATCTTCCCTGCTGCTACCGGGGCAACGGTTAGCACCGGTACCAAGTGGGCGCTGTCGATTGTGACCACGGCAGTCGCGCTGACAGGTCTCGGCCTCGGCCTTACGACCTGGCGGACTGCGGCCCATCCCAAGCTCGAACCCAATTTCCTGCGGAAGGCCTGGTACTTCGACGATATTGTCTCGGCAACTGTCTCCGGCCCGCTCACTGCCATGGCTAACGCGCTTGCCTTCGTCATGGACACCAAGGTCGTTGACGGCGTCGTCAACGGGGTCGCAACGTCCCTGGGCCTTTCCGGGCGGGTGTTGCGGAAGTTACAGAACGGCTACATCCGCAGTTACGCGCTCGGGATCGGCGTTGGCCTCGTTGTGGTCCTTGTCTACCTGACCTTCCGGACTGGGAGCTGAACATGGGCTTCCCGGTCCTGGACGTGATCGTCTTCCTGCCCGCAGGAGCGGCCGGCGCGGTCGCCCTCATGCCGGCATCTTTTGCTACGACGTTTGCAAAGCGGCTCGCGCTTGCTGCCGGGTTGATCGAGCTGGGGTTCGTGGCCTGGATGGTCGTTGCGTTCAAGACAGGCAATGCGAACGCTGGCTTCCAGTTCACTAGCAAGGGGCCCTGGTTCGGAGCACTCGACATTTCGTGGTACCTGGGAGTGGACGGCATTTCGCTGTTCCTCGTCGCCATGACGGCACTGCTGTTCCCCATCGCCATGGCAAGCCCTCCCGTAGAACGCTCCCAGAGGGCCTACCTGGGTTGGATGCTCCTGCTCGAGTCCGCCTGCATGGCCAGTTTCTTGTCGCTCGACGCATTTCTGTTCTTCGTGGCGTTCGAGGTCACGCTGGTACCGGGCTATTTCATCATCGTGAGCAGCGGCGGCCCGCAGCGCGGCTACGCGGCGACAAAGTTCTTCCTCTACACGTTCGCGGGCTCGGCCTTCCTGTTCGTCGGCATCCTGGCCACGTTTTTCCTCGTCCAGGCCAAGAGCAGCTCAGGTGCTTCCTTTGACATCGTGTACCTCGCGCGAGGCGCCATGCACCTGCCGGTGGCAGATCAGGAATGGTTGCTCGCCGCCTTCGGGGTGGCGTTCGCCATCAAGATGCCGCTCGTCCCGTTCCACACCTGGATGCCAAACGCCTACACCGAGGCCCCGACCGGCGGTTCGATGGTCCTGGCCGGGATCCTGTTCAAGCTTGGTGCTTATGGGATCCTGCGCTGGGGCATTTTCATGTTCCCGGAGGGCGCCGTCAAGCTGGCACCGGTGGCTCTGACGCTCGCCGCTATCGGCATCATCTGGGGTTCAGTTGTGGCAACAATGCAGCGGGACCTGAAGCGCCTGGTCGCCTACGGGACGGTGGCAGGGGTTGGGTTCATCGTGATCGGCCTGTTCGGGTTCACAACCCAGGGGATCACCGGCGGGATAGTAGAGATGGTCAACCACGGGCTGTCGACGGGAGCACTGTTCCTCCTGGTAGGGATGGTCTGGGAACGCCGGCGGACCTATCGGTTCTCCGAGCTCGGCGGCCTTCAGACCGTAATGCCGGTGCTCGGGTGGGTCTTCATGGCCGTCATCATGAGCGACATCGGCCTGCCCGGCCTGAACGGCTTTATAGGTGAGTTCCTTGTACTGGTGGGTACCTTCATCACCCATCGTTGGTGGGCAGTCGTGGCCACGACAGGAGTCGTGCTGGGGGCCGTGTACCTCCTATGGGCCTACCAACGCGTCTTCCACGGGCCGGCCCAGGCGGTAAACGCAGGGATCCGCGACATGACCTGGCCGGAGCGCTTTGCCGTTGCGCCGTTGCTTGCAGGGATTATCTTCATCGGCGTGTACCCGCAGCCTCTGCTTTCGCGCATACAGCCGGCGGTTGACCACCTGGTCGCCCATGTCGAGTACGCAGACCCGAGCTTGCGGATCCCGAGCCAGGGCGTGGGCCACGGCACCTTCGCCGTACCACCTGACCAGGTAGTCGACCTGCCGGTACCTGGGCAGAAGACGTCGGCAGCTGGAGCAGGAGGCTCGAAATGACCTTCCTCGCAGCCGGGTGCACTATCGGCTCCGCCACGGGCACCGTTTCGGGGCTCTGCACTGCCAAGAACTCGATCTCGATTGCGATCGACTACCCAGCCCTCGTCCCGTTGTTCTTGCTCGGCGGGGGTGCCCTGGTGGTGCTGTTCCTGGCCGCCATGCTCCCCAAACGCCGGTACCCCGGTCTTTGGGCCGGTATTACGGTGCTCGCCAGCCTGGGCACCATCGTCGACGGTCTTGCGCAATGGTTCCAACTGCCCAACACCTTCACTCCCCTGACTAACGCGTTCACCATGGGTGGTCAGCTGTACTACGACCACTTCGCCGCCTTTTTTGCCATCTTGTTCGGCTCGGCGACGCTGCTGGGGGCACTCGTCTCTGACGGCTACCTGACCCGGGAGAACCTGGACGGCCCGGAGCCGTACGTGCTCATGATGGCCTGCTCGACCGGGGCGGTGCTCATGGCCGACGCCGCCAGCTTGATCAGCCTTTTCCTCGGCCTGGAAATAATGTCCATCGCCCTGTACACGATGAGTGCTTACAACCGGCGCAGAACCGCATCCGGTGAGGCGGGCCTCAAGTACTTCATCCTCGGCTCGTTCTCCTCCGCGATATTCATCTACGGAGTGGCCCTCATTTACGGTGCGACCGGTTCGACGCAGTACTTCGAGATAATCGTTTTCCTCGCCACTAACACAGTGGTTCACACCGGGGTCTTGCTCGCCGGCATGGGCCTTGTGATCGTCGGCCTTGGCTTCAAGGTCGCAGCCGTGCCCTTCCATTTCTGGTCGCCGGACGTGTACCAGGGAGCACCGACGCCGTTCGTCGGCTACATGGCCGCAGTGGCGAAGGCCGGCGGGTTTGCGGGTCTGGTCCGGGTCCTTATGCTTGCACTCCCGACGGAGACATCCAACTGGCGGCCGATCATATGGGTTTTGGCCGCGGCGTCGGTACTGGTCGGCGCCGTACTCGCGCTCGTCCAAGCGGACTTGAAACGCATGCTCGCTTACTCGTCGATAAGCCAGGCGGGTTTCGTGCTGATAGGGCTCCAGTCAGGCACAGCGAGCGGGGTGAAAGGGGTGTGCTTCTACCTGTTCACGTATGTCTTTTTGGTCATCGGCACCTTCGCCGTCGTCAGCGTCGTGCAAGGTCGGGGGGAGGCCCGCAACGACCTCGGCGCCGTGCGCGGGCTGGCCGCGCGCAGCCCGTGGCTGGCGGCTGCGCTGCTCGTCCTGCTGCTTGGGCAGGCAGGCGTACCCCTGACAAGTGGCTTTCTCGGGAAATGGGTCGTTATCTCGGCCGTGATCGGGAAGGGTCAGTACGAGCTGGCCGTCATCGGCATGTTGGGTGCCGCAATAGCTGCCTTCTTTTACTTGCGGATCGCGCTCCTCGTGTACAGCGCGCCTGAGGCCCAACAGGCGAGCGACGGAGCGGACGGCGCTCCCGCCGGAGGGACCTCCGACCTGCAATTGATGGCGGCCGCGGGGTTGTCCGGCCGGGACACGGCGCTCGCTCTGCGGGCCGCCCCCACCGCCCGCCTGCGTGTGCCGGCGGCTACCAGCCTTGTCCTTGTCATTTGTGTCGGTTTCACGATATTCGCCGGTGTTTCCGGGCTTCTGGTCTCGATGACCAATTCGCTCACGCTGCCGTGGGCGCTTTTAATACTCCTCGAGCCGCTCCTTTCCGCTCCTTCCCGCTAGGCGGTAGCTGGGCTCCCGGCAAGCAGGTCCTGACGGCGTCCTGGAGGCATCTACGGACAGAAAAGCCATCTACTGACAAAAATGCGCGCTAGGCAACAAAAGTTGTCACCAGAAGCGCCGGCAGACGGGTTGGCACCCCCAACTGCCCATAAGCGGGTTGGCACCGCCGACTGCCGAACAAGCGGGGAGGTCAAACCAGGTCGTACCGCGCTACCGCGCTACCGCGCTACCCCGCTACCCCGTCTCGCCTTCCCAGGGGCAACGAAGACCCGGTGGTAGGCTTCGCAGGAGCCGAGAGGAGGCGCCGTGCACTGCACGAACTGCGGAGCCCCGGTACTCCCCGGGCAGAACTGCGAAGCCTGCGGTGCGCAGCAACCACCTCAAGCTCTCACGCCGGGCGACGACCTAGGCGCCGACTCGAGCCCCTACGGTGCCACGAGTTACGGCCAAGCTCCTCCCGGCCAGCCTGCGTATGGTCAGTCCGCTCCCGGCCAGACCCCCTACCCCCAGACCCCCTACCCCCAGACCCCCTACCCCCAGAGCGGGTACCCGCAGGGAGGGTACGGCCAGACCGGCTACGGCCAAGGCGGCTACGGCCAGACCGGCTTCGGCGCCCCGGGCTACTCCCAGCCCTATCCCGGGGGCGGCTTCTCGCCCTACCCAGCGGCCCCAAAAAACAACGGCCTTGCTATCGCATCTCTTGTGTGCTCGATCCTGGGCCTTTGTTGCGGGGTCGGAGGTGTACTGGGGGTCATCTTCGGGTTCGTCGCCCGAGGCCAGATCAAGCGATCAGGCGGGGCCCAACAAGGCGGCGGCCTTGCGCTGGCGGGGATCATCGTCGGCTTTGTCGTCATCGCTCTCGCTGCGGTGGGTCTGCTGATCGTCCTTCTCGGCGCCTCATCCGGCAATAACAACAGCTGAGGAACGCGCCGCAAAGCGGGGAAGCGGCACCGGGTCGCGTCTGCCACGAACCTATTCTGGCGTTATGGAGCAGCTCCAAACCGGTGGCGGCCGGTAGAAGCGCGGTGGAGCGATGACGACGACCGGCGAACTAGTTGGCCTTAGCCGCTGGACGTGGCGGGCAGGCCCCAGGGTTGGCGAAGCTGTCGTGTTCGACCTCGACGGTGTGCTCGCCAACGCCGAGTCGCGCCAGCATTTCATCAAAAGGCCGCGACCGGACTGGGAGGCCTTCTTTTCGGCGTCAGGCGACGATCCCCTGGTCGATGAGGTTGCGACCTTGCTCCAGCTGTTGGCGCCCGAGCTGGCCATCGTGCTGCTCACGGCGCGGCCCGCGCGCATCGGCACGCTGACGGTCGACTGGCTCAGTCGCCACGACCTTCGTTGGGACCTGCTCGTGATGCGAAAAGACGGTGATTACCGGCCGGCTCGGCATTTTAAACAGGAGGCGGTCCGGGATATCCGGTCTAGGGGCCTCGACCTGAAGCTCTGCTTCGAAGACGACCTGAGGAACGTGGAGATGTTCCGAGCCGAGGGAGTGCCCTCCCTCTACATACACTCGGGCTACTACGAGTAGGCGAAGCGCCGCGGGGCGCACACCCTTAACGTCTTCTCAGGCTTGACAGGTACTCTGTTACCAAGAGGTGAACATGATCAACAACGTCAAAACCGCCATAATGCTGGCGCTCCTGGGAGCGATTTGCATGGGCATAGGTGCATTCTTCGGCGAGGGATGGCTCCTAGTCGGCCTGGTCGTCGGGCTCGTGTTTGTGGGAGGGTCCTACTGGTTCTCCGACACGGTCGCCATCAAAGCCGCCAGAGCAGTGCCGGTCTCGGAAGCCCAGATGCCCCAGTACTACGAGATCGTCCGGGACCTAACGACCCGCGCCCACATGCCGATGCCGCGCCTTTACGTCTCCCCGTCGGCGCAACCGAACGCCTTCGCCACGGGGCGCAACCCCAAGCACGCCGCAGTTGCAGTCACCCAAGGCATCCTCCAAATTTGCACCTGGTCCGAGCTCCGCGGAGTGCTGGCGCACGAGATCAGCCACGTCCGCAACCGCGACATACTGACAGCTTCCGTAGCAGCCTCCATTGCGATGGGCATCACTTTCCTCGCCCGGGTATTGGCCTGGAGCGGCTTGTTCTTCGGAGGTCTCGGCGGCGGACGAGGGCGCAGCGCTGACGACAACATCCTCGGCCTTTTGGCAATGGTCATCCTGGCGCCTCTGGCAGCTACGTTGCTGCAGTTGGCCTTGTCCAGGAGCCGAGAGTACGAGGCCGACCGCGACGGTGCCCGCCTGATCGGAGACGGGGAGCCCCTCGCCTCCGCATTGTCCAAACTGGACTATTCATCGCAACGAATACCAATGCAAGTTCCGCGAGAGATGGCCGGCCTGTTCATCGTGAACCCGCTCGCGGGCCGACGAGTGGCATTCGGCAATTGGTTCAGCGACCACCCGCCGACCGACAAGCGCATCGCCCGGCTGCGCTCTCAGGAATGGGCGCACCGCCTCTAGGGCTGCGCTGCAGCTAGATCCTTCAGGGACCGACGCCCTAACCGGCACACTGGGCTTTAGTCCCTGAAGTTCTCGAACTGGAGTGGGATCCCGAAATCCTCTTCTTTCAACGCTGCGATCGCGGTTTGCAGGTCGTCGCGCTTCTTGGCGGTGACGCGCACCTGCTCACCCTGGGTCGACGACGACACCGCTTTAGGGGCGTGGTCCTTGATGAACCTGTTGATCGCGCGGGCCTGGTCTGCGGTGATCCCCGACTTCAGCGTCACCACTTGTCGCACTGTGCTCTTGGCGGCTTCCTCGACCTTGCCGTAGTCGAGCGCCTTCAGGGAGATCTTCCTGCGGACCAGCTTCTCCTCCAGTACTTGGAGCACCGCCTTCAGGCGGTCCTCGGTGGATGAGCGCAGAGTGAGCTCCTTGCCAGACAGCTCGATGCTCGAGCTGGTCCCCTTGAAGTCGAAACGGGTCTCGAGCTCCCGCGCCGCCTGGTCCACGGCGTTGCGGGCCTCTTGCATGTCCACCTGGGAGACGACGTCAAACGTAGGCATGCCCAACACGCTAGCCTTACATCTCCTGAGGGCCTCACCGCCCTCGAGGGTCGGTGCCCGAGCGGACAATGGGAGCAGACTGTAAATCTGCCGGCTGACGCCTACGGGGGTTCAAATCCCTCCCGGCCCACTCGCCTTGGCGGGTAACTACGGCGAGACGTGGTACCTCAAACCGTCCCCGGGGAGAAGAACGGGGATGGTTTGAGGCAATCACGCTCGCTCCCCGCGATCCCTCTGCGTCGCAGCTTTTCGTGATCACCCCGTCGCAGGGTGGGAGGGCCGGGCGTGGTGCCGCAATTCCCTCATCGTTGTTTTGGCGTGAGGGAAGTGCGGTCCACATCCTGGCCTCCCAGCTGACAAGTCGCCCTTGGTGGCTTTTAGTTCCAGGGAGGGATGTAGGGAGCAGGTGGCTGCTGAGGCTGAGGTGACCAACCTTGGGCGGCCGGCGGGCCCGAGGCCCCCCATCGGCCCCTGGGGGCCCTGCGGGCCACCCGGCGGCGACCAACCACCGCCCCGAGACCAGCCGTACGGCCCGTCCGGGCCCATCGGTTGACGGTTGTTCATCGTTGCCGCTTCGAGGCGCTGTTGGATGGGCCACTTGGAGAACGCAAATACGAGGAACATGATCGCACCCACGAGAGGCACCAACCCGATGAGGACCCACCACCCGGAATAGCCAGCTTTGGAGATTATCTTCACCCAGGCGACAATGGCGACGACGAAAAAGAACAGCTCGACGATCAGGAAGACGCCGGTAAACGCGGTAAACGTGCTTGACATGCCCCTCCTACAATCTGGTCATTCTGTCCAGTATCGTCAGTTGCCCTTCACGACTTAACTGACCAACGGCTAACACCGCCGGCTTTAGCGTCGGCTCTGCCACCGGCCTAGAGGGTTCTCGGAGATCCTTGGCCTAGGTCCCCCGTAGCCAGACGGACGGGGCGTCAAACCATTCTCGTTAGCCTATTGACACGGGCCTTGGCCTGGCGCAGAATAGGGGCCGTCAATGGACCGTCCATAGCCCATTGAGAAAAGGGGATACTCGGTGACGGAAGACATTTCCGCGGCCCCGCTCTTGGCGCGCGGCCAGGTCGATAGCGACGAGCGGCAGCTACATGCGCTCGGGTACGCCCAAGAGTTGCGACGCCGCATGGGCGGTTTCTCCAACTTTGCAGAGTCATTTACCATGGGGAGGAGCAAATGAGCGACCGTGCTGGCATGCTGTCGTCAGACGAGGAACGGCTTGCCGCGCTCGGTTACAAACAGGAGCTTCACCGCGGGTGGAGCGGGTTCTCAAACTTCGCCATCTCCCTCACGATAATCTGCATACTCAGCGGATGTTTCACCACGTACTCACAGGCGTGGAACGACGGTGGCCCGATCGCTATATCGATCGGTTGGCCAGTGATCAGCATCCTCGTCCTGCTCGTCGGGCTGTCGATGGCCGAGCTCGCCTCCAAGTACCCGACCGCCGGTGGCATTTACTATTGGGCGTACAGCCTTGGTGGCGTCCGCTGGGCGTGGTTCACGGGTTGGTTCAATCTGCTGGGGCTAGTCGCCATCACGGCCGCTGTCGATTACGGAGCGGCCTCGTTCCTAAACGTGGTGCTCGGACTTTATAAGCTCAACTTCATTCTCAACTTCACTACGACGAGCAACTCGGCGATCCTGCACAACACCTTTGTCCTTTTCTTCCTCATCCTCGCCGCCCACAGCGTGATCAACGTGTTCTCCTCGCACCTGGTGGCGCTGCTGAACCGGATCTCGGCCTGGTGGATGCTCGGCGGGGTGACCGTGATCGTGGGCGTCCTGATCTTCGGGCCCACGTCGCACCAAAACTTCTCTTGGGTGTTCGGACAACGCTTCAACAACTCTGGGTTCTCGGGGCACATCTACTGGTTCTTCGTCCTGCCGCTCGGGTTCCTGTTAACTATGTACACCTTTACCGGCTACGACGCCTCGGCCCATCTTTCAGAGGAGACTCACGACGCCGAACGCGCCGCCCCGCGAGGGCTATGGAAGTCCATCGCGTACTCGGCGGTCGGCGGCTGGGTCCTGCTGCTAGCTATCACCTTCGCAGCGACGCACGTCGCCGCCATCAACAAGGGCGGCGGTGGCGCGATCCCGGTTATCGAGTCAGCACTCAGCAGCGGCCTGGCGAAGCTCGTACTCGACATCTCGACGATCGGCCAGCTGTTTTGCGGGATGGGTTGCGTTGCGGCCGCCTCGCGCATGGTGTTCGCGTTCTCCCGTGACGGAGCGGTACCAGGCCATAGTCTTTGGCGCCGCCTGAACAAACAGAGGACGCCGACCTGGTCGGTGCTATTGGTGGTCGTCCTCGCACTGTTGATCACGGTCCCGGCTTTGTTCGGCAACAGCGCCGGCTTCCCCGTGGCGTTCTTCGCCGTCACCTCGATCACCACGATCGGGCTGTACATCGCCTACATACTTCCCGTCTTCCTCCGCTGGCGGATGGGGGACGACTTCCAGCCCGGAGTGTGGAACCTTGGTAAGCACTATCGATGGATCAACCTGATCGCCATCGTCTGGGTCGTTCTCTGCGTGATCATCTTCTGCCTGCCGGGCTCTCCTGGGGCGGTCCCGTGGGACAAGGGCTTCAGCTGGAGTGACTTCAACTACGCGCCGGTCGTTACCATAGCCCTGGCGCTTGGGGTCTGGATCGGGTGGGAGTCCGGCGCCAAACGGTCATTCAAGGGCCCAGTCAGGACCCTCGATGATCCCGACGTCGGCACACCCGACGATCCGGCGCTGATGCCCGCGAACTGAAAGTCGACAACGATGTGCGCAAAGCGAGCTGTTTTCACGGTAAAGCACGGCATTTTCGGCCACGCCCATGCTGCTACCCGTGTAGTCCTAGGATCCTCGGGATGATATTGGTTGTTGAACGAACGCGACTGGTTCAAAGTCCCAAAGGCCCAGGGGACCGCAGAGGAGCTGGCGGCCATCGAGGCCGAACTGCGCTCGGTGTAGGACAGTCGTGCCGCTGAGCCTCGACCAACTCAAGGCCCTCGTGGACGAGGGTGACATCGACACGGTAGTTGTCGCCATCACCGACATGCAGGGACGGCTCCAAGGTAAGCGCTGTTCGGCTCGCTATTTCCTCGAAGAGGTCGTTCCCAACGCTGCCGAGGCATGCAATTACCTGCTTGCCGTAGACGTCGACATGAACACCGTCGAGGGGTACTCGATGTCGTCGTGGGAACGAGGCTATGGCGATTTCGTAATGCGCCCAGACATGTCGACTCTCCGCCTGATGCCATGGAACGCCGGCACTGCCTTGGTGTTGTGCGACCTCGAGTGGGAGGACGGCACCCCCGTGGAACCTTCTCCTCGCCAAATCCTCAGGCGCCAGATCGCGCGCCTGGCCGAGCGGGGCCTGGTCCCCTTCGTCGGGACCGAGCTCGAGTTCATCGTCTTCCAGGACTCTTACGAAGAGGCTTGGCGGCGTGGGTATGACAACCTCACGCCAGCCAACCAGTACAATGTCGACTACTCGATCGTCGGCACCAGCCGGATCGAGCACCTGCTCCGGCGCATCCGTAACGAGATGACCGGTGCCGGCTTGTACGTCGAGTCGGCCAAGGGTGAGTGCAACCTCGGCCAGCACGAGATCGCCTTCAGGTTTACCGACGCCCTGACGACCTGCGACAACCACGGCGTCTACAAGACCGGCGCCAAGGAAATAGCACATCAGGAAGGCATGAGCGTGACGTTCATGCCCAAATGGAACGCGCGGGAAGGCAACTCCTGCCACATCCACCTCAGCTTCCGCTCGGCCGGAGGGGACCTGGTGATGGCCGGCGAGAAAGAGCACGGCTTTTCACCTCTGATGGAGCACTTCATCGCCGGCCAGCTCGCGTGTGCAGCCGAAATGACCTATTTCTTTGCGCCCAATATCAACAGCTACAAGCGCTACGTCGCCGGCAGCTTCGCGCCAACAGCTTTGGCCTGGGGTAGGGACAACCGCACTTGTGCCCTCCGGGTCGTGGGCCACGGCCCGTCGTTGCGAGCCGAGAGCCGCATCCCGGGCGGGGACGTCAACCCCTACCTCGCGGTCGCCGCGCTCATAGCAGCGGGGCTGCACGGCATCGACGCGGAGTTGCCAATGCCCGCCGAGCTCGTCGGCAACGCCTACGAATCTGCAAGTGCTAGGGTCCCCAGCTCCCTGGGAGAAGCGGCACGGCTGCTCGGTGATAGCAAGGTGGCACTTCATGCTTTTGGTCAACCCGTGATCGACCATTACCTCAACGCGGCGCGCGTTGAGCTCGATGCTTATAACAGTGCGGTTACCGACTGGGAACGGGCTCGTGGCTTCGAACGCCTCTGACGGGGCAGAGACGCCGCTGCCCCTGATAGGGCTCTCCACCTATGTCGACCGGGCTCGTTATGGCGCCTGGGACGAAGTGGCGGCCATCCTGCCGTACACCTACGTGCGTTCCGTCAGTCGGGCAGGAGGGTGTGCTGTCCTGCTCCCCCCGGCGCCCGGCGGCCCCGAAGCCGTCCGCTCGACAACCGGCCGGGCCGAAGCTGTCCTCGCGGCCCTGGACGGGCTCATCGTCACCGGCGGGCCAGACGTGGACCCGCGCCTTTACGGCGCGCTCCCCCACAGCGAAACGGACTCGCCCCGTGTGGAGCGGGACGCCTGGGAGGTAGCGCTTTGCCGCGGAGCTCTCGAACGAGAGCTACCACTACTAGCCATCTGTCGCGGCCTCCAGGTGCTCAATGTCAGTTTGGACGGCACACTTCACCAGCACCTGCCTGACGTGCTGGGCAGCGATGCTCACCGGGCGACCCCCGGCCAAATGACCGCCAACCGGGTGACCCTGACCTCTGGCAGCGCCGTCGCGTCCATACTCGGCGCCGAGGCCGAGGGCAGCTGCCATCACCACCAGGCGATCGACCAGCTCGGTCGCCGAGTACAGGCTGTCGGGTTTGCTGGCGACGGCACAGTGGAAGCAATCGAGGTGCAGGGCAACGATTTTGCGATCGGAGTCCAATGGCACCCAGAGGACAATCAGGATGACGACCGCCTGTTTGTAGCGCTGGTAGAGGCCGCCTCCCGTTACCGGGCTAACCACACCGCCGGGCCGGTCCCCGCTGTGCATGGGCCAGGTCTTTCGTGACGTCGATCATCAACCCGGCCACCGAGCTCGCCGTGGCGGATGTGCCACAGACCTCTCTCGAGGACGTGGACGCAGCGATCCGCCAAGCGCGGGCCGCATTCGGGCCCTGGCGCCGAATGGCCCCAGCGGACCGGGCCCGGGTGCTGCGCAGCTTCGCCGAAGCCATCGACGGCCACCGGGAGGAGCTCGCACAACTGGAGGTGCGCAACTCGGGCCACACCATCGGTAACGCCAGGTGGGAAGCGGGCAATGTGCGAGATGTCCTGAACTACTATTCGGCCGCTCCGGAGCGGCTGTTCGGCCGCCAAATCCCGGTCCCGGGCGGCGTAGACATCACCTTCAAGGAACCTCTCGGGGTCGTGGGCGTCGTCGTCCCCTGGAATTTCCCTATGCCAATCGCGGGCTGGGGCTTCGCTCCTGCTCTCGCCGCGGGCAACACCGTGGTCCTGAAACCGGCCGAACTCACGCCCCTAACAGCGCTCCGTCTTGCTGAACTCGGCCTCGACTCCGGGCTCCCAGAGCACGTCTTCACGGTCCTACCTGGCGAGGGAGCCGTGGTGGGCCAACGGTTCGTTACTCATCCCGACGTCCGCAAGGTGACCTTCACGGGCTCTACCGAGGTCGGCAAGCGGGTGATGGCCGGCTGCGCGGAGCAGGTCAAGAGGGTCACGTTGGAGCTCGGCGGCAAGAGCGCCAACATCGTATTTGCCGGTTCCGACATCGAGCGAGCAGCTGCCACAGCGCCGATGAGCGCCTTCGACAATGCCGGCCAGGACTGCTGCGCCCGCTCGCGCATCCTGGTCGAACGCACCGTCTACGACCGTTTCCTCGAACTGCTCGAACGAGCCGTCAAGGCGGTGCGGGTCGAGGACCCTTCCCTCGAGTCGAGCGAAATGGGGCCGCTCATAACCGCTCAGCAAAAAGAACGCGTGTCATCGTACGTACCGGACGAAAATGCCGTCGCCTTCCGCGGTAGCTGCCCCGATGGCCCCGGGTACTGGTACCCCCCGACCGTGCTCGCCCCGATCGACTTGACCGCCCCGGCATTCCGGGAGGAAATCTTCGGGCCTGTCGTGGCGGTGGTGCCGTTCGAGGACGAGGCGGACGCTGTTCGCATCGCCAACGACACCGACTACGGGCTTTCCGGTTCGATATGGTCCCGCGATGTGGGCAAAGCGCTGCGCGTTGCACGCGCGGTTGAGTCAGGCAACCTGTCGGTGAACTCGCATTCGTCGGTGCGTTACTGGACACCTTTCGGTGGTTTCAAACAGTCGGGCCTCGGGCGCGAGCTCGGCCCAGACGCACCCGATTCGTTTAGCGAAGTCAAGAACGTCTTTATTTCAACGGAGGAATAGACCATGCCAGAACCTCTCTGCCGGCGCCTCGAGGGAAGGGTGGCGATCGTCACCGGTGGCGCCGGCGGCATCGGGTTGGCCACAGTCCGGCGGTTGGCATCCGAAGGCGCACGGGTGGTAGTAGCCGACGTCGACCCCGCAGCAGGCAAGTCGAGCGCGGACGAAGTCGACGGGTTGTTCGTCCAGGTCGACGTGAGCAACAGCGCCGAAGTTGAGCGGCTGTACAGGACCGCGTACGACACGTACGGCCGGATCGATATCGCCTTCAACAACGCCGGTATTTCGCCGCCTGAGGACGACTCGATTCTGACGACCGGCGTCGACGCTTGGCGGCGCGTGCAGGAAGTAAACCTTACGTCGGTTTACCTGTGCTGCCAGGCCGTGATCCCGTACATGCAACGGGCCGGCAAGGGTTCGATAATCAACACCGCATCATTTGTTGCGGTGCTCGGCTCGGCGACCTCGCAGATCTCCTACACGGCGTCCAAAGGCGGTGTGCTCGCCATGTCGCGAGAACTTGGCGTGCAGTTCGCCCGCGAGGGCATCAGGGTAAATGCCCTTTGCCCGGGCCCCGTTAACACGCCGCTTTTACAGGAACTTTTTGCTAAGGACCTCGAGCGGGCGGCGCGGCGCATGGTCCACGTCCCGCTGGGGCGCTTCGCTGAGCCTGAAGAGATAGCGGCGGCCGTAGCGTTCCTTGCGAGCGACGACTCGTCGTTCATGACCGCGTCGACGTTCCTGGTGGACGGTGGGATATCGGGAGCCTATGTGACACCTATCTAGTGATGCGCGAGGGCTCGTAGACTTCCTCGAGCGGGTGAGCTGGCAGGGGAGGGACGCAGTGACAAGGAGGCAAACCGGCGCGGAGCCGGCGCCAAAGGTGGCAGGACCGGAGCTGGTGGCGGTCGACCGTGCCTACGATGCGCTCTTGCGCCCGGTCCGGGCCGGCAATGCCTTCGAGGAGACCCTCGAGCGCTTGCTCACCGCTATCAAGCTCGGGATCGTAACGCCCGGGGCACGGCTCCCACCCGAACGGGACCTCGCTGAACGTATGTCCGTGAGCCGGGTGACCTTGCGCGAAGCGATCCGCGCGCTGCAGCAGAGCGGTTACGTCGAATCACGGCGGGGCCGCTACGGGGGCACGATCGTCAAGGAGGTGCTGCCCAAGCTCAACAAGACCGCTGCTCGGCGCCTGGCCAAACAGACCGGTGCCGACCTCGAGGATGTGCTGACTCTGCGCGAGGTACTCGAGGTCGGCGCAGCTGAGCGGGCGGCGGTGAACCGCCATGACGACGGTGACGCCAAGCACTTGACCGCATGCCTGCACGATTGCGAGCACGCGACCGGCCTCGCCGATTACCGGCGGCTTGATTCCCGCTTCCATCTCGCGGTCGCCGAGGTGGCTGGCTCACCTTCGCTCACGGCCGCTGTGGCTAAATCCCGCATGCGGGTCAACGGGTTCCTGGACGCGATCCCGCTAATCGAACGCAACGTCGCACATTCCGAAACCCAGCATGCCAAGATCGTAGCCGCCATCATCGCCGGCGACCGGGAAGCGGCCCGGCGGGCAATGGCCGAACACCTCTCCGCCACCGCGGCTCTTCTGCGGGGCTTCTTGGGCTGAGATCGGCAGAGCCTGAACCGGCAAAGTCTCAGTCGTGGACCGAGCGTGAATCGAAGTCCCATGCCACACCGATACCGTCCAGCTCCTCAAGGGCGTCCGGGGTACGGCCGCCCACGAAAAGGGCCCAGCGGGTCTCGTCGGTCACCTCGCCATCGACGGGAAGGTTCGCCACCGTTAGCACAACGAGGTCTTCGTTCGACCACAGCCTGCTCATCGGTCCCGGAAAGCGCCAAGGCTCGAACGGGCATAGGTCCAACAGGCCAGTGCAGAGCTCGATCTCCTCGAGACTGAGGTCATTCGCGCCCAGGTTGTAAGGTCCCGACAACGCTGCTTCGAAGACCGCCATGTGCCAGAGGAACATGTCCAGCCGTTCCCCGGTCTGGGCCCATTGCGCACCCGCGTCGCTAGCACGGTCGAACACGTCCGGGTTGGCGCTTCACCGTAACCCCAGAGCCAAGCGCGGTGGTGCTCGACGTAGAAGACCGTCTTTCCTTCCAGCGCTGTTAGCTCATCTGCCGGAAGGGCCCGGTTCTGCTTTGCAAGCTCCTGCTGCCAGGCCTCCGTGTAGCCGTACCAGCAGCGCAGGGGGAGAGGCTCAGTACCCTCAGGGACAACCGGCTCTGACTTAGGCGGCCCGTACCAGTGCGTGAGGAACTCCTCGAGGTCCGCGTCTGCTGTTACGTCGTCGGTCATCTCGTTGGCCCGGTCATGTTGGTTGGCACCCTTTTTACACGGGGCGGGCAACAATAGTGCGGGTTGTCGTCCGAGCGCCCCTGTTCAACCAGTTTGGTGCTCCGTCAGTTCCCGTCCGGCTCTACCTCGTCGTAGCGGTCAGCCTTCCGCTCGGAGAGCAACGGGACGATCGTACCCTCGACATAGGAGCGGAAGTGCGGTGTCTGGCGGTGCGCCTCGAACGCTTCATCGTCGACGTACTGCTCGTAGAGCACGAACTGGTCGCGGTCGTTCCGTGAGCGGTATGCCACGAACTGGACGCACCCTGGCTCGGTGCGTGTGACCGTGACGTGCTTCGCAAGTGTTATCGCCACAACGTCTCCCATCCCCGTCTGGACTTGGTAGCGAGCGATCACGGTGAGCATGGGCTGGCTCCTTCGGGGCCTGCAAACCGTGTTTGCGGCCCAGTTCCTCTGGTCGGGAAGGGGGGATTTGAACCCCCGGCCTCAGCGTCCCGAACGCTGCGCGCTAACCAAGCTGCGCTACTTCCCGTCTCCGAGGCCATCGTAGCCAACCGCGGGCTCCTGGGCCGGCCCGCGTGCGGCTCCTCCCGATCCTGGTCGCGGGCGGTCGTCTCACCGTCTGGTCCAGTTGGCCTACGGAAAAACGAATAGAAGTCGCGCCAAGCTCGGCGGGAGGCGCCCGGAGCGCCGGCTCCGGCGCCGCCGAGCGACCACTCGTTTTACGCCCGCATCACGTCCGCGGGGATGGCAGACAGCGTCGTATCGAAGTAATGCTCGCCGGCCAGGACGGCCTTGGCTGCCGCGCGGGTGCGGAGCGGGTCGAGAGGCTTGAGGAGCCATCCGGCGACGCCGATGCGCTTGGCCATAAAGGTGTCAGGGCGTCGGTCCAGCAACAACAGGACAGGGACCGGTCCGAGACGGCGGGCACCGATCTCGAGCGCCAGCTGCATCCCTATGGCGAACCCGCCCATAGAGCCGATCTGCAAGTCGGAGATGACCAGGTCTGCGGGCCGTTCCTGCAGCGCAGGCAGCACCGACCGGCCGGAGTGAGCCCAGCGAAGGACGACTCCCGGCTCCTCGACAGCGGAGCGGACCTCGTCGAAGACGGTCGAGGAGTCGGTGGCGATCAGCACGTCTGGCACATTCCGAGGGTAGCTCGCCGGTGCAACGGGTAGCATCTTCGCGACACTGTGCCGGGCACGGTGCCGGCATTGCCGGCACGGCCGGCGCAAGTTGGGAGGTGGCGTGCTCAACATCGAAACGAACGAAACGGCGGAGGGCTATACGATCTGCCGCCCGATGGGCGAGCTTGACGCGTTCACGGTCAGCCAGTTCCGTCAGTCTCTCGCCGAGCTGGCGTCCAAGCCTCGCCTCGTTATCGATATGAGCGGGGTCCCTTTCATAGACTCGGCAGGCCTCGGGGCCCTGATAGGGGGCATCCGCCGCGCAAGGGAACTCGGCGGTGACGTGGTGGTCAGCTGTAACCGACCGAGCCTGGTCAGGACCCTTCGCACGACTGGGTTCGACCGCATCGTGACAATGACCGAGACCGTGGAAGAAGCCAAAGCTGTGTTCGACAAACTTGCTGACGGCGCGAACCAGGAGTAGCGCGACTCAGTAATAGCCGCGGCTCAGGACTAGGCAGCCCACGCACTAGGCAGCCCAGGCAGCAAGCGGCCCAGGCAGTAAGCGGCCCAGAGTAGGCCGGCCTAGGCGAGGTAGTCGGCGACCTCTGCCAAGGACCCGACGTCCGCAACGTCGTGCGATAGGAACGGGACCCGTAACACGGTCGCCTTGGGCAGAGCGGAGGCGACCCTCGCGAGTTGGCTGTCCTGCATCGATGCGACTGCGCTGAGCTGCTCCAGGTTGACGACCAGCGAGCTCAGCGCTGTGCCCGCAAGGGCATCGGCCGTAGCGCTCGGCAACGCTGCGTAGCTCGGGTAGCACCGGTTGACTACGACGGTTGTCGCCTCGGCCCCGGACGCCGCCATCTGGGTGACCAGGTAAAGGGCTTCGTCTACGGTGTCGCGCCGGGGTGAGCAGACCAGGACGAACGAGGTGAGATCCGAATGCAACACCTCCTCCGCGCGTCGCGCGCGGGTCCTAAAGCCCTCCTCCATGCCTTCGAACTGGGTGAAAAAGCCGATCGTGTCCGCAACGACTTGACCGCCGGCGACCTTGGCGATCGTCCGCAACATCAGCTGCGCACCGATCTCCAGCGCCCGCAGGCCCGCTCTCGTGGGCGTCATGAGCAGGCGGAAGACCCGGTTGTCGAGCAGGCGTGTGAGATGCTTGGGCGCTTCCAGGAAATCGAGCGCGTGCTGGGCCGGGGGGGTGTCGACCACGATCAGGTCGAAGGCTCCGCTCTCTTGCAGCTCGTACAGCTTTTCGACCGCCATGTACTCCTGGGTCCCCGATAGCGCCGCCGAGATGTTCCGGTAGACGGGGTTGGCCAATATCGTGGCGGCCTGGTCGGGGCCGGTCGCGTACCGGCTCACGAGGTCGTCGAAAGTGGTTTGAGCGTCGAGCATCACGGCCCAGAGCTCACCGGACATCTGGCTTCCCGGGGGGGCCTCCACCCTGTGGGGCTCGTTGCCCACCTCCCCGATGCCGAGAGCATCCGCCAAGCGCCTCGCCGGGTCGATGGTCACTACGCATGCCCGCAGCCCTGCCCGCCGCGCCTCGGAGAGCGAGCGCGGCGGCGGTAGTCGTCTTGCCAACTCCCCCCGGGCCCACGCACACGATGACGTGGGCACCTGGTCGCGCTTCGGTTGAGGTCATTGAGCCGCCTCGGCCGGGCCGGGCACGGCCGCCTCGAGGGCGTCGGTCAGCAGCTCCAGCTCATCTGGGCCAAGTTCGGAACTGAAGCAGAAGGGGAGCTCCAACTGCGCCAGCGGGAGCTCAGTTGCCAGGCGCGCGACTTGTGCGGCCTGTGCTTGCTGGCGCTGCGCCCTTACGCGTCCCGCCGCCACCAGGCTCTCCAGTTCGGCGGTGGTCAGTTTGGTCCCTGCGGCAGCGGCTGTGCGCGCCAGTTCTGCGGGGCGCAGCGATGCTGGCAGGTCCAGGACTGGGAGCCGAGCGTTGACGATGACGGCGCTGAGCTTGGTGCCTGTTCCCTCGATCAGGCGCGCCGTCTCGACCGTCTCGGTAACCGGGGTCTCCTCGGGCGTGGTCACGAGGAGGACCTGGCAGCGGGATGGGTCCGTCAGCATCGCCACGACTTCTTCGGCCTGCTGGCGGACCGGCCCGCCGCCAGCGGCGTCAGCGACCCCGTGAGGGCTCTGCAGGAACCGGATAGCGTGACCCGCCGCCGGCGCGTCCAGGACGATCAGGTCCGCGGCGTCGGGCTCGCCCGCAGCGGCCGCCCGTTCCATTTGCTTGACCTTGCCGAGGAGCAAGACGTCCGGCATGCCGGGGACGGCGGTCGCAACTACGTCGAGGGCGCCGCTCGACACAAGCCTGCGGGACAAGCGCCGCATCCCGTGCCGGTGCAGGTACTCGACGAGGGCCGTATCAGGCCAGAGGGCGCGGGCCACGACCTCACCACCTTCTTCGTTGGCATCAAGGAGGACAGCTTCGTACCCGAGGGCTTGCTCCTGGCCGTACAGCCTCGACAGATGTGCGGCTTCTGGCTCGTGGCGCGAGCTCGGAGCACCGATCTGCACCACCATGGCCCGCAACCCGTTGCGAACCGCGAGGTTGGCTACGACGCCACTGACAGTGGTCTTCCCAACTCCACCTTTGCCGGTAACTATGAGCACTCTCGCCTGTGTGAGAAAGGTCAACGGGCCCAAAGCTCGGCTCCTGTGGAGAACGCTCGCACGACAGGCGAAGGTTAGCCTGGGACCGGGCTCTGAAGGGCACCCTCGGTTACCTTTTCCTCGGACGGGGAACATTGCCTATTGTCAAGGTCCCTGCTCAGGAGTACCTTCGGCTTAGAGGACCAGACGTGACTGCGCTTCATGCCCCGGAGGATTGGGAGACGAGGGCAGCCTGTCGCGGGCAGTCGGCGGCCATCTTTTTTGCCCCTACACACTTCGAGCGCAAGGAGGCGAGGGCGGCGCGCGAGCGACAGGCCAAGGCCGTCTGCGCCGCTTGCCCTGTGCGTAAAGAGTGCCTCAACTACGCCTTGAGGATCCGGGAACCACACGGTATCTGGGGCGGGCTGAGCGAGGTCGAACGCCGTTCGCTTACGGGCTGAAGGCTCGGGCGTCCCCGCGGCAGCGCCTAACGTGGGCCGGGGTCGTCGGGACCGCGTTGTGAGACCAATGAGAGGTTGTCGCCGGTGGAGCAGTTCGTTGTCAACGAGGTTGGCGCGCACGGCTACGTCGCTGTTTTCGCTCTCATGGTGCTGGGATCGGCCTGCATCCCGATACCGAGCGAAGCAGTCATGCTGTTCGGTGGGGCGCTCGCAGGCGGTGTGACCGCCGCCGGCGCGCACGTTCACCTGAGCCTGGTCGGGATCGTCCTCGCGGGGATGGCGGGCAACCTCGTCGGGTCCCTGGTGGCTTACGCCGTGGGGCGGGCCGGAGGCCGGCCGGTCCTCGACCGCTACGGCAAGTACGTGCTTCTCAGGAAAAACGAACTCGACAAGGCTGAGGCGTTCTTCATCAAGCACGGGCAGTCCGCAGTCTTCTTCGGCCGCATGGTGCCCCTGGTGCGCGCCTTTGTGAGCCTGCCTGCGGGAATAGCACAAATGCCGGCGGTCCCCTTCACCGTGCTCACGCTGCTCGGGAGCCTGCCCTGGGTCTTGGCGCTCGCGGTCGCAGGGGACCTGCTGGCAAGCCACTGGAAGTCGGTATCCAATGCGTTCACGCCAATCAGCATCGTCGTGGGGGTCGCGGTTGTCCTCGTAGCGGCGTGGTGGGCGTCACGCCGGATCCGGGACCAGCGCACGGCACAAACTTCTGCTATTTCCGATATTTCCGAGGTTTCTCGCGAGGACTGATGCCTCGGGCGCTTAGCGGCCCTTGCCCGCACCCTGTCCCATCGCGGCGTTGCGGGCCGCTTCGGAGGCGGCGCGCAGTGCGTCCATAGCCTTCGCGTCGGGCATGCGCTGCGTCTGCCTCTGCACTGCCAGCTGTTTGGCTGGCCGCCTCGGGGGCCTTTTCAGGGACCCCCTCGCCACCACCAAGATGGCGAAGGGGCTCGAGCCGATCACCGCTACAACGGGCACGAGGAGCCGTGAGGCGAACGGCCACAGGACCAGGACGAGGAGTAAACCTGCAGCCGCTCCCCCACCGACTTGAGAAGGATAAGCGGCGCCCACGTAAACCCCTGAGAAGAGCAACAGGAGCCCCGCCAGCAGTGCGACAAGAGCCAGTCGCCAACACCGGGCAAGCACAAGACCGCACACCACAGCCCCCGCCACCACGGCATGGCCGCTTGGCGAACCGTAGCTCGATGAGCGCGGCACCAGGACCTCGACGCCTTTTATGACGTTGTAGGGCCTCGCCGGGACGAACGCCTTGGCCGCCACCTGGTTGATGCCGTACAGTGCGAGCGCTGCTAGCGCGGACCAGATGATCGCAGGCATGTGCTCGGGGTGCATGCGGGCGCTCCACCACCCGGCGATAAGCAAAAAGGCGAGCACGAGGATCCCGACCCCTACGGGCGACAGGACGCGTTCGTAATACCCGGCCAGGAAGCCATGCCCCCAGGATGTGGTCCTGGCGAACCGGTTGACGTCCAAGTACCAACGCTTGTCCAGAACGACGAACCTCCCCCGCGTCCTGGCCCGAGCCTAATGGCCGTCGCGCCGAAGGTGCGCAGAGTACGGTGGCGCCTTGTGAGCAGCCAACCTGGCGGGCCAGCTCGGCCAGCTCGAGGCGTCATGTCCTGGGCGCCCCATGGTCCTCCGCTCGGATCGATCGGCCTCCTCCACGGCGTGACCTCGTCTGCGAGCACGTGGTGGCGGCTCGGACCGGCCCTCGCGGCCGCCGGCTGGGACGTCACGGCGGTGGACCTGCCTGGCCACGGCGAGGGCCCACGGCCGAGCGACGACCCGGCGATCATGAGAGCGCTCGCGGAAGGGGCCGTTGGGGCGCTCCCTCAGCAGCTGACCGCGCTGGTTGGCCACAGCCTCGGTGCGATCGTGGCGCTCGAAGCGGCTGCGCGCTACCCCAAGCTCGCGGCTGGCGTCGTGCTGGAGGAGCCGCCTGGCATGGCCGACCTGGACACCGCACTGCTCGCCGCTGGGGTCGAGGCGGAAGGCAAAGCCGCGAAGGCCCACAGGGAGGCCTACTGGGAGCGCGTCCGCCGCGACAACCCTGACTGGGACGACCAAGACGTGGAGCGCCACGTCGCGGCCTTCGAGGCCGCTGACACGGCGGCGATCGCCGAAGCGCTCCGGGCCGGCTTGTCCTGGGACCTGCCCGGGCTCATCTCGGCCCTGCAAGTCCCTGTGCTTGTCATAGTCGCCCCCGTGGTCGGCTCGTCCTTTCTCATCGAAGGTGGGTCTGCGCTGCGGGGCGACGACCGGGAAGCCGTCCGGGCCATGGTGCTCGAAGAACGCTTCGTAGAACTGAACGGAGGGCACTCTCTCCACCGGGACCACTGGGCAAGGATCGCCGAGCTCATCGGTTCGTTCGCTCGATCCGTTTCCTTGGGCCAGCCTAGGCATCCTGGGCAGCCTTTTCTTGCATAACGGCCCAGAGCTGGCCGATGTCGTCCCACTCGGTGCCTTCGGCTCCTATCGACACCCGTACCACCCACCGCCCGTCGACGACGGCCGGGGTCACGTGGGCCTGCCCCGACGAATTGACCGCCTCGCACCACGACAGCGTGTGCCGGTCGAGCGTGTCGCCGTCATAACCAGGGGCCGCGTGGAGCACGCAGACCGTCTGCAGTTTCACCGGCGTGACAACGTCCCAACCCGAGGCCTCTTCGACCATGGAGGCGAAGCGCTGAGCATGCGCGAGGTCCCTGCGCAGGCGCGAGCGGAGAGCCTCCGCACCCTCCAGGCGCAGGAGCGCCCACAGCCGGAGCGCCCTGAACCGGCGCCCGAGCGGCAAGCCCCAGTCCCGGTACTGGACGACCGAGCCGTCCAGTGCCGACCGAAGGTAGCTGGGGCCGGTGGCCATGACCGAGACCAGAAGGTCCGGTTCGCGGACGTAAAACAGCGAGGTCTCCAAGACGGACCCCAACCACTTGTGAGGGTTCCACACGACCGAACTAGCACCCTCGATGCCGTCGAACAATCCCCGGCATTCCGGCAGCAACATCGCTGAACCAGCCATTGCGGCGTCGACGTGGACGAAGGCGCCAAACTTGCGCGCAACCTCGCAAATGTCGGCGAGAGGGTCGAAGGCAGTCGTCGCCGTCGTGCCCGCAGTCGCCACGACCGCGGTTGGCCGGCGACCACCTGCAACATCCTCAGCCATCAGGGATGCGAGGGCGGCGACGTCCATTTCGCGGCCTGGTCTCCTGACGGGGACCAAGCGCAGGTTGTCCGCCCCGTACCCGGCCAACAAGGCGCCCTTGCTGACAGACGAGTGAGCGTCGGCCGAGCAATAAACGGTGAGGGCCGTCTCTTGTGCTTGCAGCCCTCCCCTCCTTTGGGAACCGTCGGTGGCCACTTCCCGGGCGACCAGCAACGCGACGAGGCTGGCAGTGGAAGCGCCGTCATAGATCGTGCCGCTCCAGCCATCGGAGAGCCCGCAGAGCTGCCGTGCCCAGTCACAGACAACCTGTTCAAGTTCGGTGAGCGCCGGGGCTGACTGCCAGCTGATCCCGAGCGCCCCGAGCCCTCCCGCCACGATGTCGCCAAGCACCGAAGAAAGCGCCGCGTTGGACGGGAACCATGCGAAGTTGCGCGGGTGCTGGATGTGAGTGAGCCCGGGCACGATGACCCTGTCCAGGTCCGCGATCAGCGCCTCGAGAGGCTCAGGCGCCTCCGGGGGGCTAGTAGCTAACGCGGCCGCCACTTCGCCGGGCGCTACCGGCGAACGCACCGGCAGGCTCGCTACTTTCAGCCGGTAGTCCGCAACCCAATCGACTAGCTCATGGCCCGCGCGCCGGAACTCTTCAGGGCCCACGCTGGCCAGTGTCATAACCCGCTTGGGCCGGCGCAAGTCGACTTGTCGGCGGACGGGACCGAGCCACCGGCACGGCACGGCACGGCACGGCACGGCACGGCACGAGCGTGACCGATGTGATCTCGCGGGTCCCCGATCGGGCACCGAAACGGCCATTTTCTTGCACGGGCGTCAGTGATGCGCCGTGTCGAGAGGCACATTTGCGGTTTTCAAGCTAGAAAGTCCCAGATGACAACCAAACGTGTTCGTTGGGGGATCATCTCGACCGCTGGTATTAGCGAGTCGCTGATACCCGGCCTGTTGGCTGCCCCGAGCGCCGAGCTGGTCGGGATCGCGTCCCGCTCCAAGGAAAAAGCGGCCGAGGCGGCCCAGCGCTGGGGCTGCGCTCCCTTCGTGTCTTACGAGGCCCTCCTGGAAGACCCTTCCATTGACGCCGTCTACAACCCGCTTCCCAACAACTTGCACGCAGAGTGGACGATCAAGGCGCTCGAGGCCGGCAAGAACGTGCTCTGCGAGAAACCGTTGGCCCTCTCGGTCGAGGAGGTCGGCGCTATCGCGGATGCCGCGAGCCGCACCGGGGGATTGGTGCTCGAGGCGTTCATGTACCGCCACTCTCCCCGCTGGCAACGCGCCGTGAAACTGGTGCGTGAAGGCGCCGTGGGCGACCCGAGGCTCGTCGACATCGTCTTTGCGTTCGCCGTCCCGACCGAACCCCCCAACATCCGCTTCATGCCGGAAGCGGGCGGCGGGATCATTTGGGACATGGGCTGCTACGCCGCCAACATGGCGAGGGGGATGTTGGGCGAGGAGCCGAACGAGGTCTTCGCTACCGGAGAGGTCCGAGCCGGCCAGCCGACAGAGACCACCGTCAGCGGCGTGATGCGTTTCGGCGAGGGCCGGATGGCCCCGTACACGGTCAGCTTCGACTTCCGCAACCGCTTCGCCCAAGTGGAGGTTGTCGGCACCGACGGTTGGCTGGAACTCCCCGGGACCGGGTTCCGCCGAGAGCCGTACACCAAACTCGCCCTCCACCAGGGAGGCGAGATCTACGTGGACGGCGAACCGAAGGTCGAGGTGTTCCCCTATGACGACCCGTACATGAGAGAGGTGGAGCATTTCGATGGCGCCATAAAGGGTGCGCACGCGCTTGGGTTCGATCTCGCAGATGCCCGCGCCAACACAGTGGTGCTGGAAGCCATGCACGAATCTCTCAGGGTGCGGGCGTCGGTCCCGATAGGCAGTTAGCCTTAGACCCGTCAGAGAGGACGCACGTGGCCGATTATGACCTGCTGGTGATCGGGTGTGGCCCGGGGGGTCAGCGGGCCGCTATCGCCGCGGCGAAGCTCGGGAAGCGCTCTGCGGTGATCGAAAAGGGCAAAGTTGTCGGAGGGGTGTGCGTGAACACGGGCACCATCCCCTCCAAGTCCTTGCGAGAGGCGGTCTTGTACCTGACGGGCCTATCCCAGCGCGACCTGTACGGGCAGAGCTACCGGGTGAAAGAGAACATCACCATGGAAGACCTCTCCCGACGCAGCCACCACGTCGTGGCCCGTGAGATCGAAGTTGTGCGCGACCAGCTTTCGCGCAACCGGGTGGCGCTGCTCCAGGGCAAAGCCGGCTTCGTCGACGAGCACACCGTGGCCGTCGCTGCGGGGGACGGGACCGGGGAGCAGCGGGTCAGCGCCGACAAGATCGTGATCGCCACCGGGACGCGCCCGGCGCGGCCTCCCACTGTGATGTTCGACGACGTGCACGTCTTCGACTCTGACGGCATCCTCGCCATGCGCGAGATCCCGCGGTCGATGGTGATCGTCGGCGCGGGCGTCATCGGTATCGAGTACGCGTCGATTTTTGCCGCTCTTGGGACGAAAGTCACGGTGATCGAACAGCGCGACCGGATGCTCGAATTTTGCGACGAGGAAATCGTAGAGGCGCTGCAGTTCCATCTTCGGAGCCTGGCCGTGACCTTCCGGTTCCGGGAGACGGTCGAGGCCGTAGAGGCCCACGAGGGTGCCACGGTGACGCTACTTACAAGCGGCAAGGCAGTGGCTGCCGAAGTGGTCATGTACTCGGCGGGCCGGCAGGGGGCGACCGATGGGCTGTGCCTGGAGGCGGTCGGGATCGCCCCGGACAAGCGTGGCCGCATAAATGTGGACGACTATTACCGCACCACCGTCGACCACATCTATGCCGTCGGCGACGTCATCGGCTTCCCTGCTCTCGCTTCAACGTCCATGGAACAGGGACGTCTCGCCGCTTTCCACGCCTTCGGCGAGCCCACCACCTCGATGGCCAAGACGATGCCGATCGGCATCTATACGATCCCCGAGATGAGCTATGTAGGCCAGACCGAAGCGCAGCTGACCGACGCTTCCGTACCCTACGAAGTCGGCATATCGCGCTACCGCGAACTAGCACGTGGCCAGATTCTGCGGTGACTCCGACGGCATGCTCAAACTTCTCGTTTCGCCGATCGACCGCAAGATCCTCGGCGTCCACCTGTTCGGCACCGGCGCCACCGAGATCGTCCATATCGGCCAAGCAGTTATGGGATGCGGCGGCACGGTCGATTATCTGCTCGACGCCGTCTTCAACTACCCGACATTGGCGGAGGCCTACAAAGTGGCCGCCCTCGACGTGACCAACAAGCTACGAACCGTCGAGCGCCTCCGGCACTAAGCCACGGCGGCACCCCTCATTGACGCCCGAGCCACTGGCTGTCCGGTCGATGGCTCAGGGATAGGACCGGGGGGCGTGGTGACGCAAACCGAACCCGCTCCTTTCGGCGGGGCCGGTTTTCGGTACCACGAACCGCTGGTCACTAACTCGCGGCAACGCGCTTGTCGCCTGTGCACCTCTCGTCGCTACGCATGCCCGGGAGCATCAGGAAACCCAGAGTGACGGCGGCCCCGAGGACGCCCACGGCAACAAGCGTCTGGCGCGCGCCGAGCGCCTGTGCGACCGGAGCGGTGAGGGCGTAGCTAAGCGGTAGTAGCGCCGTCGAGATGCACCAATCGATGCTAGCGACCCTCCCCAGCATCGAGTTGACGACGCGTCGCTGCTTCACGGTCGTCCAGACGACCGCGCCCGCCACCTCCGCACCGTTCACGACTACGGCGGCGCTCGCCAGGCCCCAAGCGTTTGTTGCTAGGCCGTACCCAGCCACGGCCAGGGTAGCGAGCGCCCACCAGCCGTAAATCCACAGCATGGGCCGTTGCGGGTGGCGCCGGCGAGCGGACGCGACGGCACCAATTAGAGCCCCTGCGCCACCGACGGCGAGCACTGCACCATAGGTCGATGCACCCTGGTGGAGGGAATTGCGCACGATGTACGGCAAGAGGACCTGGGTGGGCCCGATGAACAGAAGGTAAGTGAAGGTCGCCGAAACGAAAGTTCCCCATAGCCAAACCTGGCCACGGACGTACCGCAGTCCGTCAACGACCTCGGACCATAGGCTCGCGTTGTTCCTCTGGCCCGGACGGGTGAGCGCCGATATCCGGCGTGCACAGAATGCCGAAAATGCAAAGGTCGCCGCATCCAAGGCGAACGAGCCCCACGGGTGGAGGACAGCCACGGCGATCCCGCCCAAAGCCGGCCCGGCCAACTGGATGGCACCGGGACGGACGAACTGTTCGATGGCGTTCGCCTGCGTCAGCTCGGTTTCCGGGACTAGTTGGGGCACCAAGGCTTCGAAGGCGGGAGACGCAAACGCCGTTGCCGTGCCTATCACGGCGCCGGCGAGGCACAGCTCGAAAAGGCGAGCGTCTCCCTCGGCTACGAGGACGGCCAGCACCGCAACAGCTAGCGCCCGGGCGGCGTCGGCCCAGAACAATACGGCCCGGCGGCTGAAACGATCGGAGAAAGCTCCGCCGACAAGCAGGAAGGCTACCTGCGGAGCCGACGTTGCGACGCCGATCAAGGCAAGGGCGGACGGGTGGTCCGAAATGGTATAGGCCTGCCACGCGACCGCGACCAGAAAAACACCGTCCCCAAGAAGCGATACGGCCATGCCGGTCCACAGAAGCCGGAAGTCCCGCCTTTTCAATGGAGCCAGCACGGGCCGACCTCCTTGTCAGGCCGGCTGCGACGCGTGCTGGAGGTCGAAACGTTCGGAAAGTTCGCTGAGGACCTGGTTCAACTGTTCTATTTCGCTGTCCGCGTTCGCAGCTGTCACCTGCAAACGGAAACCCACTTCAGACTTCGGCACCAATGGGTACGCGGCGAGCGTGACGTAGATCCCGCGTTCAAACAGGAACCTTCCGACCGCGTCGATGTCGTCCGCATGGCTAAGGGGGATCTCGATGACTGGGTACCCCGATGTGTTCAGCGTCCTGAGGCCGAGGCGGCTTATCTGGTCCAGCACGCGGCGCGTTTTATCGGCCAGCGAAAGACGGATTTGGTCACCCTCGGCCGCGTTCACCTTGAACCCGGCCAAGATGGTAGCGAGCGACCCAGTCGGCGACGGCCCCGAGTACAGGTACGGAGGAGCTGCGACCTTCAGGTAGTTCTTCAGCGATGTGGGGACGGCCAGGAACGCCGCCAGAGAAGAGTATGCCTTTGAAAACCCAGCCACGAGCACAATGTTGTCGTAGCTCTCACCAAAGAACTTGACAATGCTGTTGCCCCGTCGCCCATAGGGGCGCCCCGGCGTCGGGGACTCGCCTATTATGCCAAAACCGTGTGCGTCGTCGACGTACAAAAGCGCATCGTACTCCCGGCAGATCCTTGCGTACTCGGGTAGGTCCGGCGCGTTGCCCGTCATGCTGTTGACGCCGTCGATGCAGAAGATCTTCGAGATCCCGCCCGGCAACGAACGCAACACCTCCTCCAGGTGAACAGGGTCCTTTGCCCTCACGCGATGAAGGCTTGCGCCCGCACCCCTGGCGATCGTGGCGCCGTCGTAAATCGTCTTGTGCGCCTGCGCGTCGACCAACACTGCGCCCTGCCCGGCAAGTACAGGGATCACCGACGTGTGGACCAGGGTTATCGTGGGCAGTACGAGCGTGTCGGGCGCGCCGACGAGCTCAGTGAGCTGCTCCTCTATTTCCAAGTAGGGACGGGGGTTCCCGAGCAACCGAGACCAGCTGGGGTGCGTACCCCACTGCCGGACAGCTCGCTCTGACGCCGCAATGATCTCAGGATGGAGGTCGAAACCGAGGTAGTTGCATGAGGCAAAGTCGGACAGCCAGTGGTCCCCGATCCGGATCCGGCGCCCTTGCTGTTCCTCTATCACAGCGTCCATCATCGGGTGGGATGAACGCAGACGCTCCAGGTCCGCCCATCGGCTGTCCAACCGGGCACTCTCCGACACCCTGTCGGCCGCCGCCTCCCAGTTTCGCAGCGTGTTCGGCGCGGTGCTGGTCATATGAGGTCCTCGTCCTGGGTGAACTCGGAATTGTTGAGGAGCTCACCTGACGCCATAAGCGGGAGAAGGCGGTCCATGTCCTCGGGCGCTACGGGCCGGGCGAACAGGAACCCTTGACCATACCGGCAGCCGAGAGCCCGGAGCCCGTCGACTTGGCGTGACTTCTCGATCCCTTCTGCCACCGTGTCGAGGTTGAGCGACTTACCGAGCTGCACGATCGCTTTGGTCAGAGCGAGCGCCTTATCTGACTCGCCGACGTCGTCGACGAAGGACTTGTCTACTTTCAAAATGTCGATCGGGAACCTCTTCAGGTAACTGAGCGACGAGTACCCTGTGCCAAAATCGTCGACGGCGAACCTTAGCCCCAGATTTTTCAGGTCGTGCATGCGGGAAATGACCGTTTCGGCGTCGTGCACGAGCACGCTCTCGGTTATCTCGAGCACGAGGCAAGAAGGGTCAAGGCGCGATGCCCGTAGAGCCTTCGAGACGTCCTCGAGAAGCCCTTCGTGCTGGAAGTGCCGCGTCGAAATGTTGACGCTGACCCTCAACCTGTCGGCCAAGCCATGGTCCTGCTGCCAAGCGCGTACCTTCTTGCACGCCTCGCCGAGGACCCAACGGCCAATTGGGATGATAAGACCGGTTTCCTCTGCGAGCGCGATAAATTCCTTAGGCAGTAAAAGGCCTTTTTCGGGGTGCACCCATCGGATGAGTGCTTCCAGAGCGATCGATTCCCCCCCGTCCAAGCTGACTATGGGCTGGTAGTGGAGTACGAACTCCCCCTCATCAACAGCCCTTTGCAGATCCGCGGTCCGTTCGAGGCGATCGGTCACAGCTGTCTGCAGAGCCGGTTGGTAGACCTCGTAACAGTTCTTCCCGCGTGCCTTCGCCGCGTACATGGCGACGTCTGCGGCTTGCAGGATCTCGGCGGGGCCCTCGGCACCGATCTTGCTATAGGCGATACCGATGCTCGCGTGGACGATCATGGAGCGTTCATTTACCCATAGAGGCGGCCTCAGGTCTGCCAGGATCCGCTCAGCTGCCAGGTACGCGTCCTCCGGGTCATTGGTCTCCTCGAGGAGGATGGCGAACTCGTCGCCACCGAAACGGGCAGCGGTGTCACCCGTGCGCAACGAACCCGACAAGCGCGCCGCCACCGCCACTAGGAGCTCGTCGCCGGCGCCGTGCCCAAGAGTGTCGTTTACCAGCTTGAAATCGTCGAGATCCAGGAACAGGACGGCGAGCGATGTCAACGACCGAGCTGCGCGAGCCAGGGCATGTTCGAGGCGGTCCCGGAACAAGGCACGGTTGGCCAGCCCGGTGAGCGCATCGTGGAACGCTTGGTGCTTGAGCGCCTCCTCGAGCGCCTTGCGTTCCGTCACGTCGCGTAGCGTTAGCACGATACCTTCGACGGTCGGCTCCCCGAGCAGGTTGTTGGCCACTACTTCCGTATGCCGCCACGCCCCGTCGGAAGTACGGATACGCCACTCTGCAGTGATGGCCGTCCCCGAACGGAACGCCAGCCCGCTATAGGCCGCCAGGGCTTGTTCCTTGTCGCTCGGGTGGAGGAGCGAAGTGAGCCGGGTACCCTCGAGCGAGCCGGGCTCAAAGCCAAGGATGCGCTGAGCTGAGGGGGTCTGGTAGGTGATCGTCGTGTCGGGCCGCGCGATAAGGATGACGTCGGACGCGTTCTGCACGAGAGTTTGGAAGCGCACCTCGCTCCGGTGGGCGTGGAACGACTCGCTCAGCTCCACCCGGTCCAGCGCCAGACCGACCTGTGCGGAGAGTGTTTCGATGGCGTTGGTGAGGTCGATGGACAACTCGCGCGAGCTCCCGACCGCGATGAGCCCTCTCAGCTGCTCTCCAGCGCTGACAGGGCACACGTAAAGGCGGTCGGTTGTCGTCTCGTCCGTCGTGCTCAACAGTCCCCGAGCAGAGCAGCGGACGGAAAGGCCCGCCTCCAGGCTGGCCTTGACCTGGGCGGGAAAAACAGCCAGGTCAACGAGCGAACCGTTTTCGAGGGAGCCCGCGCCGACGACGACGTTCAGCTCGCCATCGGAGTCAGCCATTGCCAAGACGACGGAAAAGTCGTCCACGTGGGCACCAACGAGATCAGTCACGGCACGGGCCGTGGCCGTGTAGATGTCCTCTCGCGAAGGCGCTCCGACCAGCTCGGCGGCTTCTAGGCGAAGCACTTGCTCACGAGCCACCGCCTGCTTGTGAGCCCCGACGACGCCGGCCATCCGCATCACAACGAGCAGGAACATGAAGCCGGCGACACCAGCGATCACCGCGGAGTCAACTGGCTTGCCGACCGCCGTTTCCCACAGCAACCCGACTGGCGCGATCAGAGTGATCGCTCCCAGCAAGGTCAGCCGGGTCCGGCTCGTGCGCGGTGGCGTCGCCGGCCTCGGCTCCGAGAGCTCCCTCATCGACGGGTGCAGGGCGGCCGCGCCCCAACAGCTGTAGAACAGGATCCACCCAAGGTCGAACGGGTTGCCGTCGTTCCAGTTCCACGAGGTGTGGAGACCAGCTAGACCGTAAACCGAGTCTGCGAGAAGGGTGCCGATCGTACCGACGGCCAAAAGCCGGCCCGCGGCGTTGCGCAACCCTCCGGCGCTCCAGAGGTGCGCGAGCATCGCCAGCAGGAGGATGTCGCCCAATGGGTAAGCGGCGGCGGTCAAACGGACAAGCATCCCTCCGGGCGCTCGGACGGTCGGGCCGATCAGGAAGATCCACGACAAGAGCCCTATACCGAGGGTGACAATTAGGGCGTCGATCAGGCTCGCCTGGTCTCCACCGGGCAGTCGCGAGCGGACGAGGAGGAGCAGTCCGATCGCCAAGACGGGGTACATCGTTATGTAGATGGCGTCTATGAACGACGGGAACGGGATGTTGTTCTGGCCAATTATCTGGTGCCACGTCTTGTAAATCGTGTCCCCGGTGATGAACAGCAGGACTCCACCGCCCATGAACCACCAGGCCTTTATCTGCTTAGGCCTGTAGCGGCGCGCCCCGTAGACGATGGCGGCAACAGCTGAGACCCCGAGGAGGCACCAGGCCGGGACCTGCCCGTCCCATTCCATCCAAGGGACGACCCCAAGTATGCGAGGTTTGCCCGACGGGATCCCAAACGGGAAGTAGATGAGGGCGAGTAGAGCCTCCCAGCCCAGGAACCACTTCCACAGGTTGGGCGACGACTTCTTTACGCCGCTCGGGCTCGCGTCGGCCGAAGCGGCCTCATCCTGGACCGTTGAGGGCTTAGGACGCGCAAGGACCGAGATCTGCACCTGGTACCGATCGGTCAGCGATCGCAAAAACTTAAGCCGGCGACGATCTTGGAAAGCCAGGACGTGGACCACGCCCGGCTTAGGTATTCAGGCCGGTCACCGCCACAGCCTGTGGAGGTGAGGCGGGACCAAAACGTGGGCGAGGGGGGACTTGAACCCCCACGTCCTTGCGGACACAGGAACCTGAATCCTGCGCGTCTGCCAAATTCCGCCACTCGCCCGAGTGGTCTCTAAAGGGTACATGACCGAACCAACCTGCCAGGGCCCCCTCGGAGGTAGAGTGGGCCAAGGCGCCCGGCCCAGGGCCGCCTTGTGTGTTGCCTGGGCCCTTGGCAGCAGGCAGGTCCCAGCTACGGGTACTATGCGGCCGACTATGGGGTTACAGAGCTTCGAGCGTCGCCTCGAGCGTTTCGTGGAGGGAGCTTTCCGCGGGTGTTCCGAAGCGGGCTACAACCTGTGGAGATCGGAAGGCGCCTGACCCGGGAGATGGACCTGCGCCGGACGGTCGCGCCACGAGGCGTGCTCGCACCGAACAGCTTTAAGGTGCTGCTTTCCACCGCGGACCGGTCGAAGTTCCAGCCCATCGAGGAGGAGCTCGTCAAGGAGCTCGTCGAAGTCGCTAACGACCACGCCAAGGAGGAGGGGTACACGTTCCTCGGTGCCGTGAGCGTCGCTATCGCGACCGATGAGTCCCTCCGACCCGGGACCCTGCTGGTTGCGGGCGAGATCGCCCCCGGCCAAGGGACGGCGACCCTCACGCTTCCCGATGGGCGCCGGGTAGTCCTCGAGGGCGACAAGGTAACCCTGGGACGCCAACCCGAGTGCGAGCTCGCCCTTGCCGACCCGAACGCCAGCCGCCGGCATGCCGAGGTGCGCCGCGGCTCGGACGGCGCCTGGCTGGTGGCCGACCTCGGGAGCACCAACGGGACAAAGGTCAATGGGCTCCGTATCAGCGAGCCCCGCCAGCTCGAGAACGGGGACGAGATCACGGTCGGTTCGACCACTGTCCGCTTCGAGGCGAGCGGGGCTACCTGAGGTGGCCGATCCGGCCCAGCGGTTCCTCGAGTACGTGTTCCTCGCGCTGCTCTATCTTTTTTTCCTCCGTGTCGTGCGTGCTGTCTGGGTCGAGCTGCGCGAGCCGCGCCTGGTCGCGGCACCGCCGGGACAGTCCAGCTCCCCTCCGCAGCCCGCCCGGGCCGCTCCTGGTGCTCCAAAAGGGCGCAACGTCCCCGCGAGCTCGCTGTTATCAGCCCGGAGGAGGCCAAGGGACATGCCTTCCCGCTCGCCGAGGAGATCAGCATCGGACGTGCCCCAGGCTGCGCGGTCGCCCTGCCCACCGACACCTTCGTATCGCAAGTTCACGCGAGGGTTTTCCGCAGGGGTGACGAGTACTGGGTTGAGGACCTCGGATCCACAAACGGCACCCTAGTGAACGGGCGCAAACTGACTGGCCCTGCACCACTGCGCAAAGGGGACCGCCTGCAGGTAGGCCGCACCGTGCTGGAGCTGCGCAAGTGACCAAATTGGTCGTGGGGTCGGCGACCGATGTCGGCCTGGTCCGCTCGAACAACCAGGACCAGCTACTGGTCTCGCCGGGCCTCTATGCGGTCGCTGACGGCATGGGAGGCCACGCCGCCGGCGAGGTCGCGTCCTCGACTGCGGTGTCGGCACTTGCCGCTGCCTTCGAAGCCACCGACCACCACACTGCAGCTTCCCTGGAGAGCGCTGCCAAGGCGGCAAACCGGGCGGTTTGGGAGCAAGCCAGGACCAACCGGTCCATGTTCGGGATGGGGACGACATTGGTTGCCCTTGCGGTCGTCGAAAGACAGGACGGCACCAACGGGCTCACTGCCGCGCACATCGGTGACTCACGGCTCTACGCGTACCGTGACGGGACGCTCAAGCAGGTTACGGTCGACCACAGCCTTGTCCAGGAGCTCGTCGACGACGGCCAGATAAGCGAGGCGCAGGCGGCGGTCCACCCCCAGCGCCACGTCCTGACCCGCGCCCTAGGGGTCGAACCAAACATCGAAGTCGACATCATCGACCTGGCCCCAAGGCACGGCGACCGCTACCTGCTGTGCAGTGATGGCTTGCCGCGGGAGGTGTCGGACGACCAGATCGCTGCTGTCCTGTCACGGTTTCCCAACCCGGTCGAGGCTGCCAAAGAGCTCGTCGCCGTAGCCAATCTGAGAGGGGGCAACGACAACATAACGGTGGTCGTAATCGATGTCCTGGCGAGCGAGAACAGCCCCGACACCATGATCGTCGTGCCGGGCCCCGCCGTGACGGGGCCGACCAGGACCGTCCCGGCGGCTCCCAAGGCAGCGGTCTCTCGAAAAGCGCGCAAGGCGCCGGCTCCCAAAAGAGTGACCTTTCGGGTGGTTGTTTTCGTCGTGGCCCTATTGATCGTTATCGGCGGAGCGATCGCCTGCCTCGGCTGGTACGGGCGCTCGGCTTACTTCGTGGCTCTCTCGAAGGACCGCGTCACCATCTTCCAGGGGCGGCCTGGTGGCGTCCTATGGTTCCAGCCAACGGTCGTCGAGCGCACCCGCGACACGGCCTCCTCGGTGCTCTCCTACCGGCTTCAAGTACTTGAAGCCGGTCAAGTTGAGCCTTCCCTGGCCCAGGCTCGCCAGTACATCGCCAACCTCTTGGCCGAGAAAATAGAAGCCGAGGGGAACGGCAAACCGCTCCCGCGGGGCCCCCCACCACAAACGAGCCGCTCCGACGACGACAGTCACGACGGCTCGAGCCACATTGGCACCACCCACCACCTCCGCTCCTCGCTCCGTCACGACGACGGTCAGGACGACGACGGTGGCCAGGCGGACCGCTAAGGGATGAGGACGCTTCAGGGGTGGAGGGGGGGCGCTGAGGCCGAGGCAACGACCTGGCAACTGCCTGCCCGCCGGCGCACCGAGCTCGGGATGATCGTCCTCGTTTTCGTTCTGACAGCGGGTTTCTACACCCTTTCCAGCCTCGGCCAGGCGGGCGCTCTGCCCGCCGGCATCATCCCGTTCCTGGTCCTCGTGTTTGTCTTGATGCTCGTCGCCCACCTGAGCCTGCGATGGCTGGCGCCCCAAGCGGACCCGGTCCTCCTGCCGCTCGCCGCCCTCCTAAACGGGATGGGCTATGTCTTCATCGCCGACCTCAATCACGGCGAGGCTTCCGCCCAGGCGGTCTGGACCGGAGTGGGTGTCGTCGCATTCGTCGTCACTCTCGCCGTTTTTCCCCGCGGCATCAACCTCGAGCGTTACCGGTACTCCTTGGCACTGGTCGGCGTGGTCCTTTTGCTGCTCCCCCTTGCCCCACATATCGGCGAGGACGTCAACGGCGCCCGGCTGTGGGTCCACATCGGGCCCTTGAGCTTCCAGCCAGAGGAATTTGCCAAGCTGGCATTGGGGATCTTCTTCGCCTCGGTCCTGGCTGAGCGTGCTGACCTGCTGGCAACCGGCACACGGCGGTTCGGGCGTTGGCTTGTGCTCGAGCCGAAGTACCTCGCCCCTCTCCTGGCTGCCTGGGGGGTGTCGTTGCTGGTGCTGCTGGCAGAAAATGACCTCGGTTCGTCGTTCCTGTTCTTTGCCCTCTTCGTGGGCTTGTTGTGGGTGGCCACTGGCAGAGCCGCTTATCTTGTCGTGGGGGCGGTGCTGTTCATTGGCGGCGCGGTGTTCGCTCTCGATGTGATCCACCATGCACAAACCCGTGTCCAGGCGTGGTTAGACCCGTGGGCACATTTTGCTACGTCGGGCTACCAGATAATCGAAGGTTGGTTCGCTCTCGGGGCAGGGGGTATGTGGGGGCTCGGGCCAGGACAGGGGAACCCCGGGATAATCCCTGAAGCCTCGACCGATTTCATATTTGCGACGATCGGTGAGGAGATCGGGCTTGTCGGTGTCAGTGCCCTGTTGATCGCGTACCTATTGATGGTCGGCTCGGGGCTCAGGGTCGCTGTGCGCTCCCAGCGATCGTTCACCAAGCTGGTCGCAACTGGCTTCTCTTTGCTTATGGCCGTTCAGGTATTCGTGGTAGTCGGAGGCATAACAAGGCTCATACCGATCACGGGTATCACCCTTCCCTTTGTTTCGTACGGAGGCTCGTCGCTCGTTTCCAACTACATCCTGCTCGCCATCTTGCTCCGCATTTCGAACGACAACGCAACCGAGCAAGCACTCGCCGCGGAGCGCCTGGTGGGCGCCAGCTCACTGGCCTTTGCGCGCGATAACAACGGGGCGGCGGCATTGCGCGAGACCGGGGTGATGAGCCTGTGACCGATGTGAACTCGCGCGTGCGCGCCGTTGGGGTCGGAGCGGCAGTGCTGGTCATAGTGCTGTTCGTACAGCTCAATTACCTTCAGGTGTTCGACGCAACCTCACTTGACAACAACCCTCACAACACGCGCGACATCATCGCTGAGTTCGTGCAGCCTCGCGGCGCCATCATTTCTGCAGATGGCGTCACGCTGGCTCAATCGTTGCCCACCAAAGACCAGTACAAGTACCAGCGTGTGTACCCCGAGGGAGCACTTTTCGGCCAAGTAACGGGGTACTTTTCGCTCACCTACGGCACCGACGGCCTAGAGGACGAGTACAACTCCGTCCTCACTGATACCAACAACTCCCTGACAGTCCCGGGTAACGTTTCCCAGCTGAAGAAGTTCTTTACCGCACAACCTTCTCCCGACAACCTGCAACTGACAGTACTGTCCAGCCTTCAGGAGCTCGCAGCCAAGGAGCTCGCGGGCCGGGCGGGGGCAGTGGTGGCCCTCGTCCCCAAGACGGGCGCCGTCCTCGCGATGTACTCGAACCCGAGCTATGACCCAGGCCCGTTGGCCAGCCACAACCAGGCCGTGGAGCAGACGGCCTGGGATGCCCTCAATTCAAACCCAGGAAAACCGTTGGTGGCAGCCGCATATCGCCAACGCTTCTTCCCGGGTTCCACGTTCAAGGTCATCACGGCGGCCGCCGTCTACGACCACAGGCCCGCCCTCGCCAACAGGTACTACCCCGTCACGGCCGGTTTTGTGCTGCCGGACACGGCTGACCAGGTGCTGCACAACTTCGCCGGTGAGACGTGCGGGGGCGAGATGCTGGCGCTTTTCACGGTTTCTTGCGACACGGGTTTCGCTCAGCTGGGGCTTGGTGTCGGAGCAGCCGGCCTCGTGGACGAGGCGAATGCGTTCGGCTGGGACCAAACACCTCCGCTCGACCTGCCGGGTGTCGCTCAGTCGTCGTTCCCACCGGTGTCGTCGTTCCACGACAACCTTGCAGCCCTGGCCAAGTCCGCCATCGGCCAGGAGAGCGTCCAAGCCACACCCCTGACTCTTGCCATGGATGTTGGCGGCGTTGCAAATGGGGGTGTGATCATGACGCCGCACCTACTCGACACTGTGACCGGGCCCCAAGGCCAGACCGTCCGGTCCTACAGGCCCAAGCCCTGGCTGACCGCTACCTCCCCGGCGACGGCCGGCAAGCTCACCAAGCTGATGCTTTCGGTTGTGAACAGCCCGAACGGCACCGGGGTAGCTGCTCGGATCCCGGGGATCCAGGTCGCCGGCAAGACCGGGACAGCACAGACCGGACTGGGCTACATCGAAACTTGGTTCGTCTCTTTCGCCCCTGTCCCTGACCCGCGGATCGCGGTGGCCGTACTGGTCGAGGACCAGCCGCCCGCGGACGACTACGTCGGCGGCACCATCGCCGCCCCGATCGCCAAGGCCGTCATTCAGGCCTACCTCCAACCGGGGAGCGACTGACGCCGTGAGCTGGGCAGTCGCGAGGCCGCGAGGCAACCGGGAGCCCCTACCAGCCCTAGGCTGTGGCGGACATGGCACCGTCTGAAGTCTTCAGCGACCGCTACGAGCTGGTGCGCCACATCGCGCGCGGCGGCATGGCCCAGGTTTACCTGGCGCAGGACCTGCTGCTTGACAGGCCCGTCGCGATCAAGGTGCTCTTCCCAGAGCTCTCCTCTGACCCCTCGTTCGTCGAGCGGTTCCGTCGGGAAGCCCAAGCAGCAGCAAACCTCTCCCACGCCAACATCGTTTCGATCTACGACTGGGGCCAGGGCGAGCACACGTACTTCATCGTCATGGAGTACATCGACGGCCAGACGCTTTCCGCTCTCATCCGCCAGGGCCCGCTTTCGCCTCAGAGGGCCGCCTCGATAGGCGCTGACATCGCGAACGCGCTTGACTTCGCCCATCGCAGGGGCGTGATACACCGCGACGTGAAGCCGGGCAACGTCCTGATCGACCAGACCGGCCAGGTCAAGGTCGCCGACTTCGGGATAGCACGAGCGGTAAGCCATGCGAGCGAAGGCTTGACCCAGACCGGCGCTGTCATGGGCACCGCGACCTACTTCTCACCCGAGCAGGCCCAGGGTCAGCCGGTTGACGCGCGGAGCGACGTCTACTCACTTGGGGTTGTTCTTTACGAGATGGTCACTGGACGGCCGCCCTTCTCCGGCGACAGCCCTGTGGCGATCGCCTACAAGCACGTGCGGGAGTTCCCGGCCTTGCCATCGAGCATCAACCCCCAGGTACCGCCGGACTTCGATGCGATCACCATGACCGCCATGGCCAAAGACCCCGACGACCGGTACCAGAGCGCTGCCGAGCTGCGCGACGACCTGGTCCGCTTTCACAGGGGTCAGCAGGTACTGGCAGGCCGGGCGGCGGGGGCTGGCGCAACCCGGGCCATAATGGGACCTCCTCCGTCTCCGTACGAGCAGACCTACGCCCAGCGCACGAGCGCTTACGACGAGCTGGAGGCCGCGTATGGGGCCGGCGGCGAGGGGAAAGGCCCGAAGGCTGGCGGGCGGTCGCGAGCCGCTTGGTGGGCCTCCTTGTTCGTGGTGCTGCTGGCGGTGCTCGCCGTGCTCGTGTTCTTCATCGGGCGCAACGCGGGGTGGTGGGGCACCGTGGCCGACATCAAGCTGATGAACGTAAAAAGCGACACCGTGGCTCAGGCAAAGAGCTCCCTCAAGGCGCAGGGCTTCGACAACTTTGCCGTCCAGCCCGAGCACAGCCAATTGGTCCAGAGCGGGCTCGTGATGGGCACCTCGCCCCAGGCCGGCTCCCTGGTGCCGCCCAGCGCCACGATTACCCTCGATGTAAGCAGCGGCGCCCCGTTGGCGGCGGTGCCGAGCCTGTCGGGCCAACGGTGCGGCAATGCCGACACGACGCTCAAGGCGAAGGACTTCAACCCCACGAACGTCCCCCAGAACAGCAGCACCGTGGCCTCCGGGTTCGTCATCTCCACCAAGCCCAAGTCAGGCACTCAGCTTCAGGAGGGGAGCACTGTCAATCTCTATTGCTCCGCTGGCCGGGCGACCACGACCGTCCCCAGTCTCCAGGGCCTGAACGCGGCCCAGGCCGGGGCGGCGCTCGCTGGAGCGCACCTGAAGGCTGGCAGCATCGTCCAGGTGCCGAGCTCCACCATCCCAGTGGGCCTGGTGGCTTACAGCCAGCCGTACGGCGGCAACCTGGAACCGTGGGGGACGACCGTCAAACTGTTCGTCTCTGACGGCCAACAGACGGTTACGGTACCCCCCGGCCTTGTGGGCGAGACCTACCTGCAAGCTCAAAAACAGCTTGGCGCGGAGAGCCTTTTTGCGCCCGAGGACTTCGTCCCCGTCAGCAACCCATCCCAGGACGGGTACGTGATAAACAGCGACCCCAAGTCTGGCCAACCAATACGCGAGGGCTCCGCCGTCACCCTCTACGTCGGCGAGTACACAGGGCCTCCGACGACCAAACCAGCAAAATCGACATCAACTACGGCGGGCTCCTCCACAACGTCCACGGCAGCGAGTACCACGGTGACGACTTTGACTACGACGGCGACGACAACCGCCACTACCTCAGCGACGACCGTGCCCAGCACTGGCGCCACCACGCTGCCTGGATCTCAGGGGGCCACCACGTTGGGCGCCACCACATTGGGGCCGACGACGACCGTCACCGCTCCTGCGCCGCCGGCGACCTAACGCTCGCTCCAGGGACCTTGCCCGTCGCGGCAGGCCTATACCTGGGTAGGACTGGCCGAACGCGAAGCCTCCGCCAGCGGCCCATCCGGCAGGTTCACCAACGCTTGCCCGAAGCCGCAGGAGCGGAGCCAGTTGGCTATCAGTCGGTGGCCTCCCTCGGTAAGCACGGCCTCGGGGTGGAACTGCACCCCGTCGACGGCGAAGGTCCTGTGGCGGATACCCATCACGGTACCGTCCTCGGCCCAGGCGCTCACCTCGAGGTCGTCGCCCAATGTGGCCCGCTCGACGACGAGCGAGTGGTACCGGGTCGCGGTAAGGGGCTCAGGCAAGTCCTCGAAGATCCCACGACCGTCATGAGAAACCTGCGAGGTTTTGCCATGCAGCAGTTGAGCCGCCCGCACTACGTTCGCCCCGAAGGCAGACCCGATCGCCTGGTGGCCCAGGCAAACCCCGAGTATGGGGGCCTGGCCCGCCAAGGCCCTTATCAGTGGCACGCTTATACCGGCGTCTTCGGGCCGCCCTGGGCCGGGAGAGATAACGATCCCGGAAGGGCGCAGCTCCTCGACGTCGGTGAGGCTCAGCTCGTCGTTTCGACGCACGACCGGGTCGGTGCCGAGCTGGCCCAGATATTGGACGAGGTTGTACACGAACGAGTCGTAGTTGTCGACTACCAGGACTTTGGCCGTCATGGAGGGAACGCTACCTGCCGGGGGGCCTCCCCTGCCTGGAGTTCCGCCGCCGATGGGAGGTCACGCTGTCCGTCGCGTATCCTGTCTGCATGCCCCGACGCACCAAAGAGGCCCCCGGACGAGTGACCCCCAAGGCGGATGCCCGCCTGCCCACCTTCAGCGGCCGTTACACAGCCCCGATGCCGACGGACTATCGGCACAGCCCGATGTGGGTCCCCGTCATCATGCTGACGTTCTTCGCCTGCGGTGTGTTGATGATCGTGCTCAATTACATCAGCTTGCTACCGAGCGCCCCCTCCAACTGGTACCTGCTCGGTGGCCTCGGCCTCATCGTTTGCGGTTTCGCGATCTCGACCCAGTACCGCTAGTGCCAACCGCGCGCTAGCGGGCCGCTGCCGGCCCCGATAGGCAGCCGTGCAAGCCCCTCGGAGCCGGTGGGCACCGATAGCCGGTTTCGCCCTGGCATCGTCGGCGAACCAAATGGCTTGGCTGGCCTTCGCTCCAGTCACGACTGGCGCTGCTGCGCACTTCAGGGTCTCCACCTCAACGATCGGTCTCCTGTCGGAGATCTTCCCGTTGCTGTACGTCCTGTTGGCGTTGCCGGCGGGCAGAACGGTCGATAGGTCGCTGCGGAAGTGGCTCGGGACGGGGGCTGTGCTCAGTGCCTTAGGGACGCTGCTCCGCCTCGGTGGGACAACCCGGTCCGGGTTCGCCTGGGTGCTGGCGGGCCAGGTCGTAGTGGCAGCAGCCCAGCCCTTGCTCCTCAATTCCGTCACAGCCCTGGCGAGACGCTATCTCGCCCCCGCCGACAGACCGGTCGGCATCGCTATCGGCTCCGCCGGGACGTTCCTCGGTTTCGTATTGGCCTTCGTGAGCGGCGGGGCCATCGGCGCGGCGAGGGCCAACGATTTGTTGGCACTGGGAGCTGCCTACGCCGTGCTGGGCGGTGCGGTGCTAGTGGTGGCGCTTGTCCGGACGCCCTGCGCCTCAGGCGGCGAGCGGTCCGCCCCCTTGGCTGGTTTGGCCGAACTACGCCAGCTCTGGGCCGACCCAGTTATGCGCGGGCTGGTGTACTTCGTCTTCGTCGGCTTCGGGGTGTTCGTTTCCCTGACGACGTGGGCTCAGCCGTTGCTCCAGCCCGCCGGCGTGAGCACAGCCACGGCGGACACTCTGCTCACAGCGATGGTCCTGGCCGGCGTGGTTAGTTCTGCGTTGCTCCCTCCCGCAATCGCCCGACGTGGCGCCCAGCTACCCTCGCTCGTGGTCGGTGGTGTGGCAACAATCGTTGGGTGTGGCCTGCTTGCCGCCGTCCCGGGCGTCGTCAGCGGGGCGGTGGGGCTCTGCCTGGTCGGGGTCTTCCTCTTGCCAGGTTTGCCGGTGATGCTCGAGGTGGCCGAGCGCCGGAGCGGGGACGGGGCGGCGGCGGCGGCAGGGCTGATCTGGTTGGCAGGCCAGGGTGGCGGGATCGTGGTAGCAGTCGCGTGCGGGGCTCTCGAGGGCACGCCCTGGCTCGCCTTCAGCCTCCTGGCCGTCGTCGTCCTGTCCGCAGTGCCGGCTGCCACCCATCTGCGGGGGCGGCTCTCCTCCCAGGCGCTAGGTCCCTTACACGCCTAGGCTGCCTCGCGCCACAGCCTGGAAGACGCTGAACGGGAGAGCCTTCTTCGCGATCAACCCGGCTCGCTCAGATGCCTTGCCGACCGAGACCCGCCGCGGCGGCCGCGACGACTCGAGGACCTTACGGACCACTTTCGCCACGCTTTCAGGCGAAGCGCCGTTCTGCTCGTCGCGCTCCATGATGCCCACCGCTTTCGAGGCAGCTCCGGAATAGGCGTCGCCCCCGTCTTGTCCCGTCCCTCCGCTTGGCTCTTCGGCCGTGGTCGGCGGCTTCACAGTGCGGCGATTTTCGGTGAACTCCGTCCGGAAATTGCCGGGTTGGACGAGAGTGACCTTGATCCCGAAAGGTCCGACCTCGTAAGCCAAAGCCTCACCCCAGCCCTCGATCGCGAACTTGCTGGCACTGTAAAAAGCTTGGAAAGGCAAGCCGATAACGCCTCCGATAGAACTGAAAAGCACGATCCTGCCTGACTTGTTGGCCCGCATGCCTGGCAACACTGTCTGCACGACCCTTACAGTGCCCCAGAAAAGCGTTTCGAGCTGGGCCTTGGCGTCGGCAATTGGGGTGTTCTCCACGGCTCCGGCAAGCCCCCAACCGGCACATGTGACGAGGGCGTCGATACGCCCGAACCGGTCGATGACGGAGCGCACTCCCGCCGCCACGGAGCCATCGTCATCGACGTCCATAACCAGACCGGTCCAACCTTCACTGGCCGTGCCCCGCCGGCTCGCCCCGACAACGGCCCACCCGGCTCCCGCCAGGTTCGTCGCAGTGGCCCGGCCGATCCCGGCCGACGCACCTGTAACAAGCACAACCTTGTCCACCGACGGGCCACCTTTCTTCGCTGCGGAGTGTACCTGGCGCGATGAGCGCACTACGAACGGGACAATGAAACCGGCGAGAGTGCGCCATATCTTGCGTAAGATCGCGACCGCATGAAGCCCGAGGAAGTCTGGCGGTACATCCACGCCGAACGCAGTGACCTGGCAGACACGCTTGGGGCCCTCACACCAGAACAGTGGGCAGCTGCGTCATGGTGCGAGGGCTGGACGGTCCAAGACACCACAGGCCACGTAGTCGCCGCGGCAGAACAGACCTTCCCGAACTTCTACAAGGAGCTCATCCAGGCTGGGCTCCGGTTCAACGTCTTCACCGTGCGTGGGGCCAAGCGCAATGCCGCCGCCGGTCCGCAGGAGCTGGTGCGCCGCCTCCGGGCGCGCATCACAACCACTAACCACCCCCCTGCGCCAGTCATGGCAATGCTCAGCGAGATCGTCGTCCACGGCGAGGACATTCGCCGGCCACTCGGGTTGAAGCATCCCTCCCCCGAGGCGGCGCTCGTGGCGGTGGCCGACAGCTGGAAGAACTCCAACCTGCTGGTTGGGGCGAAACGGCGCATCGGCGGGCTCCGGTTACGAGCCACTGACGCCGATTGGCACCACGGCGACGGGCCTGAAGTTGTCGGGCCGCTCCAGTCGCTGGTCCTCGCGATGACCGGCCGCAAGGGATCCCACCAAGACCTGAGCGGGGACGGGCTCGAGGTCCTAGCCAGTCGCCCCTAGCCCACAGAAGTTCCGGGCAGACATGACTGGGCGGCCACGACCGGGCAGTTAATGGGTTACCGGGAAGTTACATCTGTGTGACACTCCCCAACTTCGTCCACACCTGTGGATAATCAGGCACGCTCCAACACGCAGGCTGTCCCGATCCCGCCCTCGGCGGCCACACAGACAAGAGCTCGGCGTAAACCCGTCTCGACGAGCCCGGAAACGGCAGTGACGAACAGACCGGCCCCCACTGCACCTAGCGGAGCGGTGCTCGCCAGGGCACCTCCGGTGGGGTTGACCTTGTCAGCACTGACCTTCATCTCAGCCAACCAGACGTGCACCGCAACAGCGCTGCTCTCGTGCACCTCCCACCAGTCGATGTCGTCGGCGGTCAGACCTGCACGGCCAAGTGCTTCCTGGGACGCCGGGACGGTCGCCGCCGGCCAGACAAGCGGGTCGATGCCGACTGTGGCGTAAGACACGAGTCGCGCTATCGGCGTCAACGCCAGTTCTTCCGCACGGTCCGCGCCAGCTATCAGCAGCCCAGAAGCCCCGTCACCCTCAGCAGCCATGTTGGCCGCGGTCACAACCCCGCCTTCGAGGTACACCGGTGCCAGGGCGGCCAAATCGGCCCGCGACGAGCGGCGCCCGAGAGCCTCGTCCATCGCCAGGACGGTCTTCGCACGGCCCGGGAGCGCGAGCATGTAAGACGGCCGCTTCCGCTGCGCCCGAAAGGCCCGCTCGCGGCTCTGGAGCGCCCACTTATCCAGCTCGCTGCGGTCCAAAGACCAACGCCGGGCGGCCTCCTCGGCGGCCAGCCCGGGTGGGACAAGCCCTGCGGTGCCGTTCGCACCTTTGTACCTGTCCTGCAGCCGTTGGCCGTACGGTTTGCCCACCGACGGCACAGCCAGGCTCGCCCCGAGAGGTACCGCCGTCATGACTTCTACACCCCCCGCAACAACGAGGTCCTGGGCACCCGACACCACAGCCTGGGCCGCCCAATGAACCGCCTGCGCTGAGGATGCAGCTTGACGGTCGACCGTAGCCCCTGGTACGCGCTCGGGCCACCCAGCGGCAAGCACAGCCCGGCGTGCGATATTGCACGCCTGCGCTCCCACCTGCGTGGTGCAGCCGAGGATCACGTCGTCCACCGCACCACCGTCTATGCCCACCCGATCGACAAGCTGGGACAGCATTTCTGCAGAAAGGTCGACCGGGTGCCAATCGGAGAGCGCACCTCCTCTCCGTCCGTAGGGGGTGCGGACGGCGTCAATTACAAGCGCCTGTCCCGGCCGGCCCCGGTTGGGTACCCGGGGCACTCAGTGGACCACGCTGATGCCGACGAGGCGGCCGACGACGTAGGTCACACCGGCTGCGAGCATGCATAGGACCACCTGGCGGAAGGCACTGCGAACCGGGGAACGGCCCGTCGCCTGCGAAAGCAAGACGCCGATCACCACTGAGCTCAGGGCCACTGCACATACCGAGCTGGCCACCGCGGGAAGACCTCTCAGGAAGAACCACGGGACCAGAGGCACGGCGGCACCTACCGAGAAACTGATAAGAGAAGACCCGGCGGCCGGGTATGGGGACGGCAGCGAAGAAGGGTCGATCCCGATCTCTTCGCGCGCATGCGCCTGGAGCGCCATCTCGGGCGTCCTCATCATCATTTCGGCCAAAGAGGAGGCAGCCTCGGACGGCAACCCCCGGTGCTCATATAGCTCGGCTAGCTCCCGGAGTTCTGCTTCGGGGTCACGCCTGAGAGCGCTGCGCTCTACGTCGAGCTCCCGGTTGAGAAGTTCCCTTTGCGCCGACATTGAGATGTACTCTCCAGCAGCCATGGAGAAGGCCCCGGCAAGGAGGCCAGCAAACCCCGCCAAACGGACGTAGTTGGGCCCCGACTGAGCTCCGAAAACCCCGAGGATCAGGGAAACATTGGTCACCAGGCCGTCGCTCACCCCAAACACCGCGGCGCGAGCGGCTCCGGACTGAACATTGCGGTGGTGGTGCTCCATGTCCTGGTGCTGTTCTGCATCTCCTTCAGCAAGTACCCCGTCGCCAAGGGCGTCGCTTGCGCGCTGGGGCTGCTCGCTGTTGAAGGCACCGGGCTCACCGGCCAGTCGGCTCACCGCAACGTCACAGTACCGAGGCAACCGCGACGAGGTTGAACAAACAATGCGCGAGCATCCCGGCTCCCAGACGCCTGGTCAGCTTTGCCGTGTAGCCGAGGACGACGCCGACAAGGAACAATGCCAGCACGACGGTTACATTACCAGCAGCAGTTTTCGATTCGCCGACGTGTGCAAAACCGAAAAAGGCCGCCTGCAACCAAACTGCGCCGCCCGCCCCAAACCGTTCCTGCAATGCGGTCCGCAAGAACCCGCGAAAGAAAAGCTCCTCGAAAAACGGCGCTCCCAGCTCGACAATCAGGGTGAGGATAACCAGGCCCGCCTCGTGGCCTTTTTGCTGGCTAATAATTTGATCATTAGAACCGGCAAATTTAGTCCCGGCAAATACAACGACTACTAACTCGGAAACGATGAGTGCAGCGGCCACGGCGGCAAAACCCCACAAAACGTCGGTACCTCTTATTTCCAACCCGAAGTCACGTCTTAGGCTCGCGCTACCGAAGCGGCGCGAGACAAAGATCACCGTGCCCAGCATTCCCGTCCACAGCCCCATCTCGCTCAAAAGAGTGGTCACAGGACCAGTCGCGCTCCCCGAAAGGGCGTCCCCGATAGTTGCACCCACGATCGCCAGCGCGTAGCCAGCCAACAGACCTGGCAAAGCACACCACGCCGCCCGCGCCGGGATGGAGGGCTCCGCGCTCGGGACATCGCGAGAGCGGCCAGGGTGCGACGGCAGCGAGCCGAGCGGGCCGTAACTGGGCAAACCTCCGGATGGCGCCGAGCTTTCGGCCGCAGCCCACGGGGCGTCGGTAGGCCATGGCGGGTCGTCGCGCCCTGTTGCCCCGCTCGGCCAGAGCAGCTCTGGCCTCTGGCCACCCGTTGGCGGCTGAGGAGCGGGACCTGGCTCGCCGGGAACGGGCGTGGGCCCTCCTTCCGGCGGGCTCTGTGCAGCCATTGTTTGAACGTACTCCGCTCCAGCGCCTTCTATGGCCGCACGGCCCACGTAGCCGGAGCCCTGCTGGCGCCAGCGCCGCTCGTCCCCTACGCTGGGATGGAACGCCGCAGGCTGTTGGCTGACGCGCACAAGCTCGAACGTTCCTGGCGACCTGAGCCTCAGGCTCAATCGCTGCGGGAGGGCTTAACGATGGCGCCCGGCCTCGCGGGGTACCAGTCCCACCGAGGAGGCAATGAGTGAAACGTCCTTTTCAACCCCACAACCGCCGCCGCGCGAGGCGTCACGGGTTCCGTCACCGTATGGAGACGAGGGCCGGGCGGGCGGTGCTGAAGGCGCGCCGCCTGAAGGGCCGGCACCGCCTGGCAGTTTGACGTGGAGAACGAGAGGGCGGTCGGCCTTCGAGGGGCTTCGGCGCGCCAGCACGGTCCGTTCCGGCCCGTTCACGCTGTCCTGGCTCCCCGCAGTGCCTGGCCAACCCCCCGCCCTGGCGTTCGCTATCGGCAAGAGGGTCGGCAACGCGGTGGTCCGCAACCGGCTTCGAAGGCGCCTGAGGGAAGCAGCCCGTCGACTTGTGACGCTGCCTCCGGGCACCTATCTCATTCGCGTCAGGCCGGAGGCGGTGGCGCTTTCCTTCCAGGAAATCTCATCACATTTGGCGCGGGCGGCGAGCTCCCTGCCCATTTCGGGAAGGCCGACGCCGCAACAGACAGCAACGCGGAAGCGGGTAACCTCGGAACCCGATCCCCCGGTAGCGGAGGGGCAATGACTGCGCCCACCACCCTGCACTCCACTCGTTCAGTAGCGGCACGAGCACTCAGAACGTTCATCCTCGTCTACCAGGCCGCACGCGCTGGTCGGAGCCCGGTGTGCAGGTTCGTTCCTTCGTGCTCGGAATATGCGCTCGAAGCTATTCAGAGTTTCGGCGCACGCCGCGGTCTCGCGCTCGCCGCGCGCCGCCTGTCGAGATGCCGTCCGGGCGGCCCGTTCGGGCTTGACCCCGTGCCTTCTTCGCCTTCCGTGCAGGCGGAGGAGCCCGCCCGATGAGCTCTCTGAGCAGGCTCATAGGATGGGTCCTGGCAGGGCTCTATTCCCTGATCCCCAATTACGCGATCGCGATCATCCTCATCGGCCTGATCTACATGGGCTTTGTAGTGCCCTTCACTCTCAAGTCGACGCGTTCGATGCTCGCCATGCAGAAGCTGCAGCCGAAGATGAAGCAGCTTCAGCAGCAGCACAAGGACGACCGGCTCGCGCTCAACCAAGCCCTCACTGAGCTGTACAAGCAGGAAGGGGTGAACCCGTTCGGCGCATGTATCCCGACGTTGTTGCCATTGCCCCTCCTGTACATCCTCTACAGCGTGATCCGCGGGTTGAGCCACAAGACCTGCTTGCACGGGACCACGGACTGCCACGCAACACCCCTGTACATCAGCCCGGGCACAAAGATGTACAAGGCCCTGGTCCACAGCGCACCATCGGGTTTGGGCGCCCAAATGAAGTCCTTTGGCATCGACCTGACCAATAACGCTTGGGCTGACCTTCACTCAAAGGTGGGGATCGGGGCGACCTTCGGCGCTCTCTTGTTGCTCGTGATCATGACCGGGGCCAACTACTACCAGCAGGTCCAGATCATGAGCCTGAACCCCATGGTGCGCCAGAACCAGCAAATGAACTCGCAGATGCGCCTGATGAGGTTCTTCCCGATCCTTTTCGGAGTGCTTTGCATCCGTTTCGCAACTGGGCTCGTGCTGTACTACGCCGTCTCTGGTCTATTCAGGGTCGGCCAAACATGGGCCATGTACCACTACGACCCGAAGGTAAAAGCCCTCGTCGCTAGGGACGACCGTGACCTTGAGGTCATGGAGGCACATCTGGAAGAGGTCGAGGGTAAGTCGCGGAAGGCATTACCTAAGGTGCCACCCAAGGCGCCACCGAAAGCGCTGCCTAAAGCGCCACCTAAGGTGCCACCCAAGGCATCGCCGCCAGTCGCGGATGTCGTACCCGCCAACGGTAAGCCGAACGGCCAACCCAACGGCCAACCGAACAGCCGTAAACCGAACGGCCAACCCAACGGACAGAGGCCGATACGTAACCCGAACACCGAGGCCGCAAGCCAGCGGAACCGAAACCGAAGACGTAAAGGTCGATAGGGCTATGGAATGGGTCGAGACCACCGGCCGTACGGTTGAAGAGGCCAAGAAATCGGCTTTGGAACAACTCGGCGTGGAAGAGGCTGACACCGATTTCGAGGTGATCTCTGAACCCAAGGTCGGGCTGTTCGGCCGCCTGAAGGAGGAGGCACGAGTCCGAGCTCGGGTACGGCCTCGCTACCCGCGTTCAAAAGGCGAAAGACGAGAACGAAGGCGGGGTCGCGGTCCAGCGGGCGCGGACCACGGTTCTCAGGTCCCCCCCACCGGGCCCCAAACCAGCACCGCTGACGAAGCAGGGAACGGCACCGACGAGAACAAGAGCAGGTCGAAGCCGGATGACGCGGTGCCCCGGCCCGCCGGAGAGGCCCCAGCGGCACGACGGCGGAGGCGTTCCTCGCCATCTGCGGCGTCCGGTGACAAACCGGAACGAGGAGGCGCTAACTTCAGCGAAGTGAAGACGGCGTCGGTCGAAGAGCAGGTTGCGTTGGGGGAACAGTTCGTCCGCGGTCTCCTTGCCGAGATGGGCGCTCAGGCAACGATTACTTCCGAGGAGCTTGCGGAGGGAGTGGTCGAGCTACTGATCACTGGAGAGAACCTAGGCACGTTGATCGGCCCCAAGGGGGCGACCTTGCTTGCCCTCCAAGAGCTGACCCGCACGGTAATGCAACGCCAGGTCTCGTCCTCTGATTGCCGGATCGTCCTTGACATCAACGGGTACAGAAGGCACAGGCAGGACGCTCTCGCCCGCTTCGCCAGGCAAGTCGCTCTGGAGGTGCAGGCCAGTAACACCAAGCGAGCTCTCGAGCCGATGCCGCCGCCGGACCGAAAGGTCGTCCACGACGCTGTCAACGACATCCCAGGAGTCACGACGATCTCGGAAGGCGAAGAGCCCTATCGGCGAGTTCTGCTGCTCCCTGTCTCGCCTGACGCGGCCGACAATGAGAGCCCTGCCGCGGCAGGCCAGGAACAATCGGAGAGCTTGAGCTCCTAGCTCCGACTACTCGTGCCTGTCGCCCGCATTTCGGCCCAGCGCCCGCAATGAGCCCGGCGGCCGTGCCACCCTTACCTGGCTCTTCACCAGGGTCAGCTCGGCCAGAGCTCGCCGACCAGGACGGGCAAAACCTCGAACGCCTCCTTTCGCAGGCCCGTGATCTCGGCTTTCTGGGACCGGGTGATGTGGGTGACCAGATAAGGCGAAGCATCGCATTCGCGGTTGCCGCAGGCATCTCACCTCCGGCGGGCCTCTTAACGGACCTCGGCAGCGGCGGCGGCTTGCCTGCCCTTGTCCTCGCCCTCGTCTGGCCCGATAGTAGGTGGCTCCTCATCGACAGCAACCAGCGACGGACCAGCTGGCTACGAGAGGCGACTTCAGAACTTGGCGCCACGGCCCGGGTCGGGGTGGTGTGCGAGCGAGCGGAACTGGTTGGCCGAAGCTCCTATCGCCACCAAGCCCAGCTGGTCACGGCAAGGAGCTTCGGGGCGCCTGCGGCAACAGCCGAATGCGCCGCACCGCTGCTCGCTCTAGGAGGTTGCCTGCTGGTCGCCGACCCACCCGAAGGTCCTGACCAACCTGCGCGGTGGCCACAAGAGGGTCTCTCCCAGCTCGGGCTGGAGCTAGGTTCCCGCGAGGTCGTCCCCACTGCGGCAGGACCGGTGTCGTTCAGCAGGATCTTTGCGGTCTCGACGTGCAGCGAGCGCTACCCCCGACGAGTCGGAGCCCCTTTCAAACGGCCCTTGTTCTGACAAACCGGGCCATCGAGGGAGTTCTTTGTTCCACGTGTTACCATACGGTGAAACACCTCTCACGTCGCCAGGTGTATGGTTGGCTCCTCAAGATCCAGCCTCGCACTTCAAGAAAAAGGGGGGCTCTTCTGCCTACTGACTTCGACAAAGGGTACATGGTCGGTTTGCTGGTCGGTGAAGGGCACTTTGGGGGAGATGGACGTCAACCCCAGGTCACGCTGCGGATGCACGTCCGTCACGAGGCCCTTTTCAACTGGATAGACCAGACCTTCCCGGGCGGCAAGCTCTATGGGCCGTATAACCACGATGGCCGCCACTACTTCCAATGGATGGCCAGGGGCAGCTATCTCCGTGAGGTGCTCATGCCCATCCTCGACGAATACCTGACGGCGCAGCTGGACGCCGCAAGCGCCGAACGGTACGAAGAAATGAAAGCTCGGTACCACCGCAGGCTTGGGCTTGCCCAAGCGACCCTGGAGGAGGAGGAGAACGTGAGCGCATCGGTCCCTGAACTGGAGGAGCAGGCAGGACGGGCGCACCGCGGCGCTGAGCAGCTGACGGCCGCGGAGATCTTTGACCGGCTCCGGCATGAACCACCTCTTTAGGGTTTAACAACGAACATGCTTGCTGTTGCCGGCAATGCGAGCAAGTATGTGAGACGCATGATAAATCGGGAGCAAGGACGAGACCGTGCCTCGTCGATCTTTCGCACAATGCGCGAGGATGACCCCGTCAATGCCCTCCCCGGTGACGACTCTCCTATGAACGACGACAAAATAGATACAAAAGAACATCCGGTGATCGCTCTCGAGGGCCCAGTGACCCCACCGGCTGTGAGGGTGGCCGAGCCAGCGCTCTTCAACCAATTGACCACCGCCGCTCAAGAACTAGGGGCCGCCCATGACCTTGGGCGGGTTCCCAAACAACGACTTCCGCTGCCCCGCGTCCTGGCGATCGCCAATCAGAAAGGTGGGGTGGGCAAGACCACCACCGCGGTCAACCTTGGAGCGTCGCTCGCCGAGCTCGGCTACCGGGTTCTTGTGATCGACCTTGACCCTCAGGGCAACGCCACGACTGGCCTCGGGGTCAACGCACGGAACCTCGACAGTTCGGTTTACGACGTGATCCTCCACGACCTGCCCATAGAGGACTGCATCGAGCCGACCAATTTGAGGAACCTCTTCTTGGTACCTGCGACGATCGACCTTGCAGGAGCAGAAATCGAGCTAGTCCCGGTTTTCAGTAGAGAGCTTCGCCTCAAGCGCGCGATCGCCACCGTGCTGGATGACTTCGATTTCGTCTTGATCGACTGCCCGCCATCGCTCGGGCTGCTCACAGTCAATGCCCTCGCCGCGGCACATGAAGTTGCCGTCCCCATCCAGTGCGAGTACTACGCCCTGGAAGGCCTGGGACAGCTGCTGAGCAACATCGAGCGGGTTAGGGCCAACCTCAATCCGGATCTCAGCGTGACCACCATCATCATGACGATGTACGACGCAAGGACCCGACTGGCAGAGCAGGTGGTCGAAGAGGTCCGTCGCCATTTCGGCGAGAGGGTCTGCCGCAGTGTCGTCCCCAGGACTGTCCGTTTGTCTGAAGCTCCCTCGTTTGGTCAGCCGATTATCGTTTTCGACCCAACGTCGCGCGGGGCGACGGCTTACCGGGAACTAGCCAAGGAGGTAAGCGGTGGCGCGCCGAAGCGGTTTAGGTAGAGGGCTCGGGCCCTGATCCCGACCGACGTCCTAAGGGACCGAGGGGCACTAATGGAACTTTCCGTGACAGCGGTTCGCCCGAACCCGCGTCAACCCCGGTCACACTTCGACGAGGACGGGCTCGCGTCGCTGACCGCGTCCGTGCGCGAAATAGGTGTCCTGCAGCCAATCCTGGTCCGGCGTACGGATGAAGACGAGTACGAGCTGATCGCAGGTGAGAGGCGCTGGCGCGCTGCCCGCCGAGCCGGCATGGCAACGATCCCGGCGATCATCCGCACCGCGTCCGACAGCGAGAGCCTTGAGCAGGCGCTCATTGAGAACCTCAACAGGGAGGAGCTCAACCCCCTGGAAGAGGCTGCCGGCTACCAGCAGCTCATCGAGGATTTCGACCTTACGCACGACCAGCTTTCGGCCAGGGTCGGCAAAAGCCGTGTCGCGATCACCAACGCTCTGCGCCTTTTCCAACTGCCGCCGTCCGTGCAACGCCTGGTCGCCGAAGGCCGTCTCAGTGCCGGCCACGCGCGGGCATTGCTGGGCACTCCGGACCGTGCCTTTCAAGAGGCACTCGCGCGCCGCGTGGCCAACGAACAGCTATCCGTGAGGGCGGTCGAGGAAGCGGTCCGCGAGCGCAACCAGCTTGCCGGCCCGACGGACGCTCCCAGTCCCAAGCCGCCTCCGGGACGCCTTCGACCTCCAGGGATACTCGAGCTCGAAGAACTGCTCGCCGATCATCTCAGCACCAAGGTGCGCGTCGACATGGGCGCGAGCCGCGGCAAGGTTGTCATAGAGTTCGCGACGCTCGAAGACCTGGAGCGGATCTACAAGGCGATGACCGAACCAAACTAGGACGTCCTACAAATGGCGCGGGCATGACCTGGAACTTTAGGGTTCGCCCACCTCTACCTCATCCACAGCTGTGCAAATGCTGTGGATTGATGGGCCGTCCGCTGAGCGGCGCTGCTAGGAAAGGTGCTGGCTGAGCTCTTGCAGGAGCTGAGCCTTACCCTTCGCTCCGACGAGGCGGAGCTGGGGCACTCCCTCTTTGAACAGTATGAGTGTCGGCACGCTCATCACTTCGAACCGGCGCACGACCTCAAGATTGTCGTCCACGTTGACCTTGCTGACGCGAAGGCGGCCTTGGTTCTCCTCGGCGATCTGGTCCAAGACGGGTTCTATGAGCTTGCAAGGGCCACACCACTCCGCCCAAAAGTCGACCAGGACCGGCTCCGAAGCCGCTCCGATCTCTTCGTCGAACGTGGCATCGGTCAATGCGGTCATCAGCTTGGACATGTCCTCAGGTCACCTTTCATTAGGCGGGCAAACCTTGAGCGTGCTCGCCGTCAAACCAACACTTATAACCCCGGTCCTCGATGGCGCATTCCGCGAACCACACCGGAGCAGGGATCCTGCCTGAACCACGCCTCATTGGGGCCCCTCGTTCAGCGCGGTACCGTGTTCGTAGCTCTCCAGCCAGCGCTCGGCGTCAATGGCTGCCATGCAACCGCTCCCGGCTGCGGTGACGGCCTGGCGGTACCTGTGGTCCACCAGGTCCCCGGCTGCGAACACCCCGTCGATGCTGGTCGCCGTGGTCCCGTCACGGGTGAGGACGTAACCCTGTTCATCGAGCTCGAGTTGACCTCGCAGGATGTCGCTGCTCGGGACATGCCCGATCGCAACGAACAGGCCCGTGACATCCAGCTGCCGTTCCTCACCGGTACGAACGTCCTGGAGCATCACGCCTTCGAGCTTGTCCGTCCCGACCAGACCGGTCACCACGCTGTGCCAGGCAAAGCGGACCTTGGGGTTCGCAAGAGCGCGCTCCTGCATGATCTTCGAGGCCCGAAGTTCCCCGCGCCGGTGCACGAGGGTGACGGACCTTGCGAACTTGGTCAGGAAAATCGCCTCTTCCAAGGCCGAATCGCCCCCGCCGACCACAGCGATGTCCTGGCCGCGGAAGAAGAAGCCGTCACAGGTCGCGCACGTCGAAACGCCGTAGCCCAGCAACTCGCGCTCTCTCGGCAAGCCGAGCATCAAAGCGCGAGCGCCCATCGCCACTATCACGACTTTCGCCTCCACTTGCACCTCGTCGCCATTAGAAGGGTCCCGGTACCAGACCGTCTGCGGGCCGCCGTCGGCGAGCTTCGCCCGCGTGGCCTTGGCGGGGACCAATTGGGCTCCAAAGCGCTCGGCCTGAGCCCGCATTTCGCCCATGAGCATCGGGCCGAGGATCCCTTGGGCGAAGCCCGGATAGTTCTCGACTTCGGTTGTCAACATCAACTGCCCGCCTGGCTGGTCACCAGTTGAGGAGAGCTCTCCTTCCAGTACGAGCGGCTCGAGGTTGGCGCGCGCTGCGTACAGCGCGGCAGTCAGACCTGCGGGCCCAGAACCAATGATCACTACTTGCCTGAGTTCGGTAGCCAATTCGCTCACACCTTTCACGCCACGCTCAACCAATACACACTGTGTGGTATTCCGGTCCTCGTGTCAGGTCCCCCGCTCGGCCTGGCAGGGGGTTCTCCCCGGCACCGGCGCCGTTGCCAGCAGGAGTCCCGCGAGGGGCCGCAGCCGGCCCCCTCATCCCTTGTCTGTGCGCCGCCGCGCGAGGAGCACCACGCCAGCGGCGAACAGCAGGCCGCCCAGCACCACGTAACCGAGCCATACCCTGCGGCCTTCCGGGCTGAGGGGCACATAGGCGTCCCACATCCGCGCCAGGCCGATGGCGCCGAGCACGAACGCGACCAGCAGCGCCACGGCGACGACCAGCCCATAGACCAATACTCGCAGCACGGTCATCAGGGGCACGGTGGTGCGCGCCTTCAACCACCCGACGCCTTCGACTACGTAGTCGCTCAACTCGCCGGCCCAAGCCTTGACCTGGGGGCCAGGCGCTGGCGCGGGGTTAGGCCGGTCGGTCGGCGGCGCAGCATCCTGCGCAACGCCGGGTGCTGGCCCGGTCGATGGCTCTACGCGGTCGTCGCTGTCAGGCATGCGGGCAGATTAGCCGGCAGGGACCGCCCAGGTAGCCTGAGGCCGGCCACTAGTGGAGCGTCAGCTCTTCGACCACGGCTTGGCGGCTGGGCCCCGGGTCGACGATCCAGAAAAGCACCCAACTGGCGGTCCTGCCGCCTAGCGAGAAGGTGGCGCTGCCGTCGACCCGAGATCGCTCGTCGACGGGACGACCCCAGCCGCTCAGGTCAGCCGCGTCTCGGTCCGCCGTGAAGACCTCCGCCGTCCAGCCCTTCATCGGGCTGGTTGCAACCAGCTCGCGGAGCGGATGGGCAGCTCCAAGCTGTAGAGCCAGCCCAAAACCACCCGAACCACCGAACTCGGGCCCTTTGTAAACGTCGCTTTCCCAGTCGGTAGACGGGTTGCCGTCGATGAGGTTACCGAGTTGGCCCAGGTCGTCATTTGGCTGGTTACCGTCCTGGGTCATCTCGTGAACAGCGACGATCTGGAGCGCCGATTGCGATCCGCCAGCGACCACACCGGTACCGACGGAGCCGCTCGAGGCCGCCCCCGTCGAGGGCGGACGGGACGGCCCACCGGTACGCACCAGAGCGCCAGCGACCAGCAGGCCCGCAACGACGAGCGAACCGACGACGATGTTGGTGGCCCGCCAGGACTTGCGACGCCGCTCACCTCGGGCGCTTTGCTCCTTGGCCCCCCGGGCGATGCGCCCTTTCGTGCCTCGGGCGCTGTGGCCTGTCGGCCCCAGTGCAAGAGGGGTAGCACCATTGGCGTGGCTCAGAGCAAGGGTCGACTGGGCCTTCGGGCTCGCCACGACCTCGGAGGAGCGTTCGATGATCCCGGTCTCGCCGCTAACCTCACCGACGGCAGCCGCGACGATGGTGGGGCCCACCAGGTCAGGCCTCGGCGAGTCAGGTAGCGTCCTGGGCTCGGCGACGTCGTCCGCCCGGGGTGCGGCGCGGCCCCCAACGGTACCGATGTTGAGGTTGAGGTAGGCGCCGGGCTCGTTCTGGGCGGCAACACCCATGCCCTTGCGGATCGACGTGAGCGAACCACCAAGAGCGAGAGCAGACGCGAGGCGGTAGCGCGGATCCTTCACGAGCAGGGAACCGACGAGCTCTCCTAGCCCTTCCGGCAAATCGGGCCGGACCTCGCCGATTTCCGGGACAGGCTCCTGGACGTGCGCCAACGCCGTCGCCATTTCGGTGCTGGCACTGAACGGTGGGCGACCTGCGAGCATTTCGAAGAGCACCACCCCAACGGAATAGAGGTCGGCCCGCCCGTCCGACTCGCGACCTTGGACCTGCTCAGGAGAAAGGTACTTAGGTGTACCGAGCATGTCGCCGCTAGCTGTGAGATCAGCACCAGCGACAGCGACGGCTTTTGCAATCCCGAAGTCCGCGATCTTTACGCGGAAGGTGTCCCCGCCCTCGTCGCGGAGCAACACGTTGGCCGGCTTGATGTCGCGGTGCACCAAGCCCTGAGCATGCGCGTACGCGAGCGCATCGGCTAACTGCGCCGTGATCGCAATCGTCAGATCTGCCGGGAGCGGGCGCACGCGCCATTAGGTCCCGCAGAGTCTCCCCAGGGACCAGCTCCATTACGATGTACGCAGTGCTTGGGCCCTCGGGCCAGGCCGCCCCGAGCCTGTCGCTCTCGTCGCGCGACCAACCGCCTGACAGCGATGACCCCGATAGGTCGCCCGGCTCGCCCAGGACCTCGACGCCGGCATCGAAGATCGCGACGATCCCGGGGTGCACCAGACGGGCCGCGGTAACAGCCTCCCGACGGAACCTTTCCCTGACCAAAGGGTCTGCTGCCAGGTGAGCCAACAGCACCTTGACAGCGACGGGCCGGTTCAAGACCTCGTCGCGGCCCTCCCAAACCTCGGCCATGCCGCCCCTGGCCACCAACCGCACAAGGCGGTACCGTCCCGCGAGAGCCCGTGGCACACCGGGTGCTATACCTGCCACGCCAAACCAGGCTACCGCTTCACAGCCCCGTCTTCGCGCGCATCAGACCGTCAGACGATCAGCAGAGGGACGGGGGCGCTACGCCTTGCGGGCCCACGCCACTCCGATCGCGCCCCTGCCGGCATGCGTGGCGATCACAGGCCCGATGTCGCCCACCACGCGGCGCTGCGCCGAGGGCACGTCCGCCAGGAGCTCGACGAAGCCGCCAAAATCCGAGGCATCCGCGTTCATTAGAGCCAGCCGTTCGAGCGGACCAGCCGCGCGGACCTTGTCCGCAAGGTACCTCAGCGACTTTGCACGCGTACGCTGTTTGGACTCTTGCTCGACGGCACCGTCGCGCACCTCAATAACCGGCTTGATAGACAACAATGCCCCCAGCAGCGCGGCCGCACCGCCGATACGCCCACCCTTGCGGAGGTTCTCCAGCGTATCGATAGCACCAAAAACCGAGACCCGGCTTCGCGTCGAGTTCGCGGCCTCGACCACTTCTGCAATCCCGGCTCCGGCCGCGGCCGCCTCCGCGGCGGCGAGGGCTACGAACCCTTCTCCCATCGTCACGCTAAAAGAATCAACTACTTCAACCGCAAAATCGCTGCCAATGGACCGCGCAGCCTGAGCGGCGGCCTGGCCAGTCGCCGACAGCTTCGAGGAAAGCGTCACGCATACAACACCGTCTGCCCCCGCGCTGGCAAGTGACTCGAATGCCGCGCTCGAAAGCACCCGGGGAAGGTGCAGCGGTTTCGGGGAGCTCCGGTGAGGCCGCGCACCGAGCCCAGAATTCCTTCGCGCTCAGCTGCTCGCGGTCGAGTAGCTCGGTACCCCCAAAGCGCACGTGCAGCGGGACAAACACGATACCCAGATCGTTGGCCACGTCGTCGGGCAGGTCGCAAGCTGTATCGGCTACTATTCGTACTGTCACCGCGGCTTAGCGTAGCAGGCGCGGTACCGGTCGCTCAACAACTTGAGCTCACGGATACCAAGAAATCGAGCGGCGAGACCGAACAGGGCAGCCCCCACGCCCATTACAAACACCAGACGAAGCGCCGAGAGGACAACCGAACGATCGGTCGGGAGAACCTGCAATAACGCCGCAACTCCAGCTGCCATGAAACCTGCCGACACTGCGACGTACGCGAGCCACGATGGCGAAGTAACGATGGGAGCACTTTTTCGCAAGCGGCGCCATGCAAATGGCAGCATCACTGTGTACGGGCCTATCCACGCTGCCGCAAGTCCTCTCACCCCGAACGCGGGATAGAGGGCCAGAGCGGCCACCACGGTTAGTGCATTTTCCCCTAGGTAAATCCAGAACATCGAGCGGGTGTCCTGTTTCGATTGGAAGGCTCGCATCAGCAGCAGGTAGGCGCTGAAACCGGGGAGGCCGAGCGCGAAGACACTGAGCGTGGAACCGGTCAACCCGGCCGGGCTGGCCGCAAGGTGGCCGTGGGCAAGGGCGAGCACCATAGCGGGGTGCGCTAGTAGCGCATAGCCGACGCCACCGGGCAACAACAGCACCAGCGTCACACGCATGGCGTAGCTGGCTCTGGCCGCAAACCCGTCCCTGTCGCCGAGGGCCCAGAGCTCAGCAAGGTCAGGTGCAACAGCGTAGGCTATCGACACCGCCACGACGGCATAAGGCAGTTGCATAAAGGTGTATGCATAAATGAAGGCGGAGACGTTCCCGGTCCTGCTGTTGGCCAAAACGGACACGAGCACGAACGACACTTGGTTGGCAACGACCGCGCCTATAGTCCAGCTCGAAAGCCGTCCTATTTTGGACAAAGCAGGATGGCGTGGTCGCCATATAGGGCGTAGAGGGATCCTTGCCCGGACCAGAGCGGGCAGCTGCGCCAATAATTGCACCACGTACCCCGCCGTCGTCCCGATCCCTACCACGGCAATAGCTGTCGAATCTGCTCTGTAGGCATTTACGGAGGGGTGCTTGACGAGGTGATCGGCAATTACAAGGGCCGCGATGGTGACGAGGTTTGCGAGCACGGGGCTGAACGCAACAGCGACAAAACGTCGCCGGGCGTTCAACAGGGCCGTGGTGATCGTCGTGAGGCCAATGAAGAACAGTTGCGGCGTGAAATAGCGGAGCCATGTCGTCGCGAGGTCTCTGTAACCCGGTACTTCGCTCCCCGTGGCACGCAATAGGAAAAAGCGGATTATTTCCGGCGCAGCGAGCCAGAAAATGCCGGTGGTGGCGAGCAGCATGAGGGTAAGGAAACTGACCACAGCTGGGACGGTTTCGTCGTCCTTGTCCGCTCTGCGCCGGGTAAGCGCCTCCATAAGCACCGGCAGCAGTGTCGCCGACAAGACACCGCCGAGGAGCAGGTCGTAGATCGTGTTCGGCACCGTGTTCGCCAGGTTGTACGCGTCCGCGAGGCGAGCCTGCCCCAACACCCATGCAACCGCGAGGATGCGAGCGAAACCCGACACCCTGGACAGCGTGGTCCCAGCGGCCATTATGGTGGCGTTGCGCGACGAGGACCCGGGGACGTCGTCCGCCATGGCCCTTTCTTGGCTCGGCTCGCTCGGCTCGGTCCGCGGCGGGCCAAGTACTGGCGGCACTTCGAGCACCAACCCCGGCGGCAAGTCCCTCAGTGCGGGGAGAACGGTGAGGACCTCGGCGGCACGCACAGCAGCGGCTCGAGCCGGGAGGGGCAGCGCTTGCTCGTCGCTAGGGCTCAACGCGACTGCCGCCCGATAGCACGCCCGCGCCAGGGACAACGGCGACCGGGCCTTGCGGGCCATGCCCCGGCGCAGCGTCGTCCGCTTCGTCGTCCGGCGGCTTCGGCACCAGGCGTCGGGCTCGTCGGCCGTGGCGGGCGTTGCGCACCCACCACACTGCAAGGAAGAGGGCGGCGCCCACCATCAACGCCACGGCAACATCGCCGATCGCCGTCGACCGAACCGTGTCCGTGCTGGTGGCCAAGACCTCACCAGAGGGGGTCTCGACCGCCAGCAACAACGGGAAAGCGCCAGGCGTTCTTACGACGACCGGGATCTGAAGCGAAGTCGTGGAGTGGGACAACGTGAGCTGGCAGTCCTCAGAACCTGCGTTCACCGCATTGCACGCACCTCCATTGACACGAGCCGTGACGAAGCGCAACTGCTCGCTCGTGAGCACAAGGACGACGTGCACCGGCAAGCCCGCTGTTGAAACAAGCGTCACCGGCAGCCGTCCCTGGCCCGACGTGAGGGTGATCGAGATAGAGGGGGGCAGATGGATCTTGTGGAGGTCGGCCTTGGCCACCTGCAGCGCCCCCGCGATCAGCGACGCTCGCTGTGAACCGCTGAACACCGAGGACAGGCTCACGACCAGGTCCTTGCGAAGCCCACTCACTAGCGCCGTGTTGTTCCCGTAGACCTCGCCGGCGGCGGCGACCAGGTCAAGAGCCTCGTGCAGCTGGCCGACGCCGCCCAGGGGAGCGTTCCCCTGGGGCCCTCGAGCTGGCGCACCAACGCCCCGGTGGTGCCTGAAGTGGCGACCGGCACGTTCTGGAAGATCTCGCGGAGAGTGACCGCCCTGAGCAACGGGTTGTCCTGTAGCCCAGCCAACAGGACCGACAGAAAAACGGGTTCGAGGACTGTGTGGGGGGGCGCCATTAGGACGACCCCCCGCTGGACGCTCGGGGTTTCCAGGTCGATCATCGCGAGCTCAGCGAGGACCTGGTCCGCTACGAGCACCGCCTCCCCCGGGACGGCGGCCTCGCCGACCCGCCCAGAGAGCTCGCTGTCCGCCCCGACGACTTGGATGTCCGTCCCTTGGACGGAGAGCCTGGTCGGCTGCGCGAAAGTGAGCACTTGATCGGAGGCCGGCAAGCTGGAAAGGTCGCCTTCAGGCACGGCAACCTCCTGCGCTCCGAGGCCGGCCAGGGCGCCCATGCTCGTCGAGCCGATGTCACCAGAGAAGGCCCACGTGCTTGGCGCGGGTGCAACACCGAGCAGGCCGCCCAACGCCGCGTCCCCGCCGGTTAGTTCGGATGCAAGGTCGTTCGTGAGACCAGAGCTGACGAGCTCCGCTACATCGAGGGGCAGGTCAGTGCTCGGGAGCAGCTCGTCGCCCGAGGCGACAGCCTCGCGGAGGTGGGAGACGGCGGCGCGTTGTCTTCCCTTCCCCCGGGCCAGAGCCTCGAGGACTGGGACGTCAGCCCGGATGGTGACAGGGACAGGCGAGCCTGCCAGAGCGGCGGCGTCCGCTTCGAGCTTCACCGCTGTCGCTGAGGGCACGGGCCCGATGGAGCCGGCCGGGCTGACGGGGACCACGGCAGCAAACGGGGCTATGAGCGCCACGTCGAGGCGTTGCAAGTTGCGGGCATCATTTCCCGCGTAAACGATGAAGGTAGTGAGCGGCTCGCCCTTGCGGACCCCCGCTTTCTCCAGGAACGCCTGGACCGGGTATACGCCGGTGGTCGCTATCGGTAGGGCATCGTAGGCACTATCCCCGGTCGGCTGGTTGACCGGGATGTTCACGTCCAGCCCGCCGCGCGGGTCGTTGGCCAACTTGATGAGCGCCACCGCGGCGTCGTAAAAGGGGCCCGACACCGCGCCGCCGAGCGCAGCCTGGAACTGCGACCGGGCGGTCAGCCTGCCGTACACAACCACCTCGAGCTCCTCACCTGCGGGATAGTCCGTGGTGATCTTGAGATCCATCTCGAACTGCCGCGGTCCCGGGCGCAACCAGGGGTTTGCACCCAGCAGTTGCAATGCGTCCGGGCCGCGCGAGATGTTCGGCCGGGGAGGTGAGTGGGCGATGACCACGGGCTGTACATCTGGCGAGTGGGGAGGCGTATCCACCATCGCTGACGCGTCGGTCGGTCCAAAAGACAGGGCGGCGGAGCTGCCCGCCAGCAACAGGCACGCAAAGGCCCCACGGGCGAACCCGGCCGGCACGGCCTCAAGCCCCCGGCGGAGCTGGCAGCGCAGTCGACAGCACCGACAGGCCGGCCGGGTCGTCCCGGAACCCGACGTGGCGGTACAAGGCGAGGGCGGCGTCGTTGCCGAGCTGGGTGTTGACCGCGATTTCACCGGCTCTGAGGGCCCGCAACCAGTGAAGGCCGTCGAGGAGCAACCTCTTGCCGACACCATGGCCCTGCGCCTCGGGGAGTACCGCCAGGCGTTGGACAAAGCCCCGCCCGCCCGAGGCCCCACAGATCGCGTAGCCGACCACCCCGTGCCGGGCCCCGAGGACGACCCGCAAGCGCCGCTGCTGGGTAGCCTTCAGCGCCTCCCGTAGACCTGTGCGGTCTAGTCGCCAGAAGGGTGTGAAGGCGGTGGCATCCACCTCGAGGACCCCGCGCTGGCGAAGAGGGCCGGCGCGGCGCAGGGCAGGGCCGGGAGGCACCGGCGGCAGTGCGACAGACCTGTCGAGCAGAAGGAGGTGCAGGCGTTCCTGCACTTCAAAGCCCGCTTCCAGAAATCCACGCTGCTCGTCGGGCGACAGCGCCCCGGTGATCACCCGCTGGAAACCTTGCTCCGCCAACAGCTCGAGGCACCGGCGGACGAACTCGGCGGACGGTGGTGAGCCGTCCGTCACGGGGACGAAGAAAGCAACCGAACCATCCGCTCGCCACGGCCCGATCCGGGCGCTCTCCCTACCCCAGCGGACGATCTTGCCTAAGCGCCTGGCACTGGAGGGCATCTGGGGGGCGTCTGTGGTCATCGCGAGGGCTCTGGCCGCCCGTTTACGGCTTTAAAAGCCTAGCGTCCGCGCCAAGCTTGGAAGAACTTCGCTGCGGCTTCTGCCTCCCAGGCCCCACGGCTCAGGGACGGCCGAAGACCTGCCGATAAGGATCGTGGTGATTGACCTCCCGGCAGTACTCCGTCACGTCGTCGAACAAGGGGCGTCCGACCTGCACATCAAGGTCGGTTCCGCCCCAAGAGTCCGCGTGAACGGCGACCTGCGGATGACCCCGTTCCCGGCCGTAGGTGCCGAGGAGTGCGAAGAGCTGGTACAAGTGGTCCTGCCGCCCGAACGGCTAGAGGAGTTCAGGTCCACCGGAGAGGCTGACTTTTCGCTCTCGGTGAGCGGTCTCGGCCGGTTCCGCGCCAACGCCTTCCGCCAGCGCGGCACCCCCGGGCTTGTACTGCGCAGAGTCCTGCCGAGCGCATTGTCGGCCACCGACCTCGGGTTGCCGCCGGTCGTCACGCGCTTGGCTGAAGAGAACCGGGGCCTTGTCCTGGTGACGGGGCCGACCGGGTCGGGCAAGACCACCACCCTGGCCGCCATGATCGACTACATAAACACGAACCGTGCCGGCAACATCGTCACGATCGAGGACCCGATCGAGGTTCTCCACCGGGACAAGATGTCGATCATCAGCCAACGCGAGATCGGTACGGACACCAAAGACTGGTCGCAGGCGATGCGCAGGGTGCTCCGCCAGGACCCCGACGTCATCCTCATCGGTGAGATGCGCGACCCCGAGACAATCCAGGCGGCCCTGTCAGCCAGCGAGACCGGCCACCTCGTCCTGTCGACGCTCCACACGACCAACGCGACGGAGACCATTAACCGGATCATCGACTTTTTCCCTCCTTACCAGCACCGCCAGGTGCGCATCAGCCTCGCTGCGGTGCTGCGAGGGGTGATCAGCCAGCGGCTCGTGCCAAGAGCCGACGGCATCGGACGCGTCGTTGCGGTGGAGGCGATGGTAATGACGGGCCGGATCTCGGACCGCATCCTCGACCCGAACGGCGGCTCCGGCGAGACCATCGAGGACGTGATCGCCGACGGGGAGTACCACGGCATGGTCACGTTCGACCAGAGCCTTTTCAACCTGTTCAAAGCGGGTGAAATCTCCCTGCGTGCCGCCCTCCAGGCTGCAACCAACCCGCACGACTTCCGCGTGGCACTGCAGACGGCCGGCCTACTGCCGTCCGTATAAACGCCCCCGAAGGTTTCCCGGGATCCCTAGGCTCTCTCGCTGTGGTCCCCGAACGTCTGCGGCCGGTGCTCGATGAAGCGAACGAACTGGCGCGCCTGTTCGCCGGCGCGGGGTTCCGCCTATACCTCGTCGGCGGTGTCGTCCGCGACGCGGTTTTAGGCCGGCTCGACGGCGATGGCGACCTCGACTTTACGACCGACGCTCTGCCCGACCAGACCCAGGCGCTCCTGGCTTCGTGGGCAGATGCCACCTGGGCCCAGGGCAAACGTTTTGGCACGATCGGTGCGGCCAAGGGGCAGCGGCGCATCGAGGTAACGACTCACCGGGCGGAGGAGTACGAGAGCAGTTCGCGCAAGCCCGACGTGGTCTTCTCTACGGCTCTCGAGGCCGACCTGGCGCGACGGGACTTCACGGTCAACGCGATGGCCCTTTCTCTTCCCGATTTAGCCCTGGTCGACCCATTCGACGGCGTGGCTGACCTCGCCGCAAAAAGGTTGCGCACCCCCCTGTCCCCAGAGGTTTCCTTCACCGACGACCCCCTCCGCATGATGCGGGCGGCCCGCTTCATTGCGGGTTATGGCCTCCAGCCCGAGCCGCACCTGCGAGAAGCGGTTGGCCGCCTCCGGGGTCGGCTCGACATTGTCTCCGACGAGCGGGTGCGGGACGAGCTCGACAAGTTGCTCGTGGTGGAAGACCCCTCCGAGGGCCTTTGGTTCCTCGTGAGGACCGGCCTCGCCGAAGAGTTCCTCCCCGAACTGCCCGCCCTAGCTCTCGAAGAAGACCCGGTCCACCGCCACAAGGACGTGCTCGCACACACTATTGCCGTCGTGCAACGGGCCAGGCCCAGCCGGATAGTTCGCCTTGCCGCGCTCTTCCACGACATCGGCAAGCCCAAGACCCGCTCTTTCGGGCCGGGAGGGACGGTCAGCTTCCACCATCACGAGCTCGTGGGCGCCAGGATGACGCGCGACCGCATGCGCGCCCTGCGCTACCCGGTCGACGACATCGAAAAGGTGAGCGCGCTGGTCGAACTGCACCTTCGCTTCCATACCTACGGGATGGGCTGGACAGACAGCGCTGTCCGCCGCTACGTGCGGGACGCCGGCGACCTTCTCCAAGAGCTCAACGAGTTGACGCGTGCCGACTGCACTACCCGGAACCCGGCCCGCACAGCTGCCCTGTCGCAGCGCATGGACGAGCTCGAGGCACGCATAGCCGAGCTTCGCGAGATAGAGGAGCTCGCTTCCATCCGGCCCGACCTGGACGGCCGTGAGGTTATGGACCATCTGGCCCTTGCGCCCAGCCCCCTGGTAGGCCGGGCCCTCAATCACCTGCTCGAGCTTCGCCTCGAAGACGGCCCGCACTCCCGCGAGGACGCCCTCAGGCTCCTCGACGAGTGGTGGGCCCTGCAACCCGAATCGGTCAGCCCCCACCCTGGACCGGCGCAACCCTTACCTGGGCCGTGAAACAAGCCCGGTCCCCTGGGGCGTGGAGCAAGGCCGGGCCCAGGCGCTAAACAGCCGTGGAGCCCGTGCCAAGGGCGAATTCCTCCACCATCTGGTGGGCCACGTCGTCGTGGTACTGCACGGGCGGTGACTTCATGAAATAAGCAGACGGCCCGAAGAGGGGACCGCCGATCCCCCGGTCCAGGGCCAGCTTGGCACACCGGACAGCGTCAATTACCACTCCCGCCGAATTAGGCGAGTCCCACACCTCGATCTTCAGCTCGATAGAAAGTGGGACATCACCGAAATTCCTGCCTTCCAGGCGGATATAAGCCCATTTCCGGTCCTCGAGCCAATCCACGTGGTCCGAAGGCCCAACGTGAATATCGCGAGACGAAATACCGCGCTCTATCTGGCTGGTCACCGCTTGCGTCTTCGAAATCTTCTTCGACTCGAGCCGCTCCCTTTCGAGCATGTTCTTGAAGTCCATATTGCCACCGAAGTTCAGCTGGTACGTGCGGTCAAGTACCAGGCCCCGGTCCTCGAAAAGGCGAGCCAGGACCCGGTGGGCGATCGTCGAACCTAGCTGGCTCTTGATGTCGTCGCCAACGATGGGCACGCCAGCTTCGGCGAACTTGTCGGCCCAAACCGGGTCGCTCGCGATGAACACTGGGATCGCGTTGACAAAGGCCACCTTTGCATCAAGGCACGCCTGCGCGTAGTACTTCTGGGCGGCTTCGGAGCCCACCGGCAGATAGGAGACCAGCACGTCGGCCTTGGCGGTCGCCAGTGCGTCGGCAACATCGACAACCCCAGCGGGCGACTCCTCGATCACTTCGCGGTAATACTTGCCGAGGCCGTCGAGAGTCGGCGCGCGTTGGACGCTGACACCGAGGTCGCCAACGTTGGCAAATCGGACGGTATTGTTCTGGCCCGCCCATATCGCCTTCCCAAGATCTTGGCCGACTTTGGTGGTGTCAACGTCGAAAGCAGCGACGACCTCAATGTCGCTGACGTGATATCCCCCCAAGTCGACGTGCATAAGCCCGGGTACCTGGTCCGTCGACATGGCATTACGGTAATATTCGAGGCCCTGCAGAAGTGAACTGGCGCAGTTGCCAACGCCGGCTATAGCCAATCGCATTTTTGCCATTTACATGCCGTCCTTTACAGATGAGGAATTATCAATTTGAGACGAGGTGGCTGCAACCAGGCGCGGGACCGTGCGTTGCAGCTGCGAGGCACTGGCAAGCGGTACCAACCTGACCGGTGGCGTACCGGCCGGAGGCTGTGACGCCAGGCCTTGGGAGCCTGGCGCTGCCGCAGCACCGCCCGCAGGCGGCGCGGCCGTCAGCTTGCCAGCACGCTCCTCCTGGATGAGATGGTCCAGCCATGAAACGTCGCGTGACAGGGAGTCCTGCTGACGCTCGCACAGGATCCGCATGTAGCGGTCGTCCCTCCTGGCGCGGGCGCGAGCTGCCACCTGGGCCAAGCGTTCTCCGAGCACGGCCCGGCGTTGCTCCAGTAGCCCGAGGCGGCCCTCCGGGGGGAGGTACCGGGCGAACGCGAGACGCAGGTTGAACGAACGTTCATCTTCTCCGCCGCCCTGGCTGTCCGTCAGCAGCTCTTCGAACGCTGTCGCCCCGAGAGGCGTGATCCCGTAGACCTTCCGACGCCGGCTCTCCCGCCGTTCCAAGCCGGGCGGGCCGGCGCTCGCAGCTGCTTGGCCGTTCGGCGTTGTCACGACGCGTACGGCACCGGCCGCTTCCAACCTCGCCAGTGCTGGGTACAACGAGCCGAAAGACACAGCGCTCGACAGGCCGAAAACATCCGACAGCCTCTTCTTGAGCTCATAGCCGTGCATGTCCTGCTCCTTCAGCAAACCGAGCACCGCCATCTCGAGCATCTCGACATACTAGCGTTTCGATGTATCGAACCGCTACATCGGGTCGCGATAATCAGCCCGGACGGGATGGACCCGTGCCCGGCCAAGTAACCTGGGGACCCGTGGTTGCTGTATGGCAATGAGGTTCCTGCCCAACACGGCGCTGAGCGCCACGTCACCGTTACGGGTGCTCGGCAACGTTGATTACCGCCTGGCCCGCAACGTGGTGGTAAGCGAGTACCGCAAGGGCCGTTTGTCGCGCCTCGACATCTGCGACGCTCACCCCGAGCTTCTCCGGGCTGCCCTCGAGGCGGAGGACTCCCAGGAGGACTGTCCCATCTGCGAAGACGTCAAGTTGCGGTTGGTCTCCTATGTCTTCGGGAACAGGTTGCCCCCTTCGGGACGCTGCGTCGTGTCCAAGAGAGAGCTGACCAAGTTGGCCCGCCCCGGTAAGGACCTCGCCTGTTACGTCGTTGAGGTCTGTCCTCGTTGCTCTTGGAACCATCTCTCGCAGGCCTTCTCCTTGACGACGAAGAGCAAGTCCAGCTGAAGCGTTGAGGGGCTGGGCTAGCCGGCTCGCCCGGCCGGCTCGCCCAAGCGGCCACTAGCATTGGCGGAGTGGCCGGTAGCCCGAAGGCACTGGACCATGGAGGAGATGAAAAAATGAGCTCTTCGGAGAAGTTGCCGAAGTTCGGCGTTCCGTCGGTCCGTGACCGCAAGGGAAGTGCCGAGCCGCTTGTAATGGTGACCGCTTACGACGCTCCAAGCGCCCGGGCCGCAGCTGCGGCGGGGGTGGACGTCATCCTTGTAGGCGACTCGTTGGGAATGGTCGTGCTGGGCTATCAGGACACGCTCCAGGTCACCATGGAGGACATGGTCAGCCACACGGCTGCGGTGGCTCGAGCGCAGCCACCGCAGCTCGTCGTGGCCGACATGCCCTGGACCAGCTACCACCTCGGCCGAACTAAGGCTGTAGCCAACGCCGCCCGTTTGGTCCGCGCAGGTGCTGGCGCCGTGAAGTTGGAGGGGGGCGTCAAGCGCCTCGATGTGCTGAGCGCCATCCTCGACGCCGAAATCCCCGTCGTCGGGCACTTGGGCCTCACCCCTCAGTCCGTACACGCCATGGGCGGCTACAGGGTCCAGGGACGCCAACCACGGGACGCCAAGCTGCTCGTGGAAGACGCGATCGCAATCTCCGAAGCGGGGTGCTTCGCGATCGTGCTGGAAGGGATGCCCGACGAGGTGGCAAGCGAGATCACCCGGGCAGTCCATGTGCCGACCTTCGGGATCGGAGCAGGCCCCTCATGCGACGGCCAGGTGTTGGTCTTCCACGACATCGTCGGCATGGGAGGCCCGCGGAAGCCTCGATTTGCCCGCCAGTACGCCGACCTCGAGGCCTTGGCGGGCGACGCTCTGGCCAGGTGGGCCGCCGACGTGCGCGCAAGGCGGTTCCCTTCTGTCAGCGAGACATACGCCTTGTAACGAGGTCGGCCTTGTAACAGGGCTCTCCTCCCACGGCAGGTCACACGTCGCCGCCCGTAGCGGCTAAGGCGGCCCGGCACCCGGGATAACGGTCACCGGCTCGTGGGAACCTAGGAGGCGATGGCACACTCGCAGGCGTCAGCTACCATGGGCCTCAATCAAGTAGGCCCTGCTCCGGATTGCCCGGAGCCCAGGTGGCGGGTACGACCCGTTGCTCCTGGCCCATAGGGAAAGGTAGGTGACCGCTAGTGCGGCCCTATGAAATCATGGTTATCTTCGACGCCGGCCTTGAAGAGGACGCCGTCCGGGCATTGGTCGACCGCTTCACCCGCCAGCTGACGGCTGCCGGGGCCAAGTCGGTCAGCACAGACAACTGGGGTAAGCGTCGCTTGGCATACCCGGTCCGCCACCGCAACGAGGGCTATTACGTGGTGATCCAGGCCCAGGCCGAGCCAGCGGCCCTATCGGAGCTCGACCGCTCCCTCACCCTCACTGACGAGGTCATCCGGCACAAAGCGATGAGGCTCCCCGAGCGTGCCCCCGGCCGCTCGCGCCCGGCCACGTCCCACGAACCCGCCGCTGCAGTGAGCACCACCACGAACGGAGCATGAAATGGCACAAGACAACACAGTCAGCATCGTCGGGAACCTCACCAGGGAGCCTGAACTGCGCTTCACTCCTACCGGCCAGGCGACGGCCACTTTCGGCATAGCCGTCAATCGGACCTGGACGGACCGCCAAAGCCAGGAACGGCGCGAATCGACGTCGTTCTTCGACGTTGTTTGTTGGGGGACGCTCGCCGAGAACGCCGCCACCTCCTTATCACGCGGTACCCGCGTGATCGTGACGGGCCGGCTGGACCAGCGGTCTTGGGAGACGCAAGAGGGCGACAAGCGGTCCAAGGTCGAGGTCACAGCTGACGAGATAGCCCCCAGCCTGCGGTGGGCGACGGTGCATGTGACGAGGAACGAAAGGCGGAGCCCGGAGAGCTCCAACGGGGATGCGCACGCGGCCCATGAGCCGGCCTTCCAAAGGCCTGCCGGGGATGCCGAGCGCGGCAGCGAGCTACAGCGCTGGCCACGAGGATGAGGAGCCGTTCTAACAACGATGGCACGTTCCAACGATCGAGACCGCAACCCCAAACGGGCTCCCAAGGAAGCTCGGCCCCGCGGCAAGAGGAAAGTATGCGTCTTTTGCAAGGAGCGCACGGAGTGGGTCGACTACAAGGATGTCAACCTCCTCCGGCGGTTCATGAGCGAGCGCGGGAAGATCCGCTCTCGTCGGGTCACGGGTAACTGCACACAACACCGAGCGCGATGTCCAGGTAGCCATAAAGACGGCTCGGGAAGTGGCGCTCCTGCCATACGTGCAACGGACCGCCAGCGAACGCGGCCCAGGCAGGCCGCGGCCCGCGCCTGGACGCGAGGACGCTGTTGAGCCGGAAGACGGCATAGGGCCCGAAGAGGCAATGGCCTACGACGTCGACGCCGACCTCGTCCCTGAACTGGCAGAAACGGAGGCGTGATGAAAGTCGTCCTCCGGTCGGACGTAGCCAACCTCGGCAAGAGGGGCGACATTTGTGACGTAGCCGATGGCTACGCGCGCAACTTCCTGCTCCCCAAGGGCCGGGCCATCGCTGCCAGCTCCGGTATCGCTCAACAGGCAGCGACCATGCGCCGCGCCAGAGAGACCAAAGACGCCCACGACCGCCAGCTCGCTGAGGGGGTTGCCCGCAGCTTGGTCCAGCACGTGATCCGCCTCCCGATGCGCGCCGGCCCTGAAGGCAAACTGTTCGGGTCGGTAACAACAACCAATATCGCCGAAGCGATCGCTGAACAGGCCGGTGTCGAGATCGACCGCCACAGGCTTCAGCTCGATGAACCCATCAAGGCACTCGGCACCCATCAAGTACCCCTCCGGCTGCATGCCGAGGTGGAGTTCCCCGTCACCGTCGAGGTAGTCCGCGCTTAGCGACATACGGTCCGCCCGCGAAGTCCGCGACGTGGACCGCTCTCGGGATGGGCAGGACGCTGTGCGTCGTCCCTCACGCCGAAAAGAACGGTGAGGGACGACGCGACAACGTCTGCCCATCCCTCTTTTGGTTATTGGCGACGCCAGCCGAGGCCCTCTCGACGGTTAGCGAGCGAGGTGGGCGAAGACCAGGCGTGGAGCCGCTCTTCCCTCATCGTTCTTTTCGGCGTGAGGGAAGAGCGGTCCACGTCGTGGCCTTCGAGGGCGGTGAGGTAAATCCGACGGCGGGAAGGTACCCGTTCAGACGCGTGCCATATTGGCAAAGCGTGTGAAGTGATCGAGGAAGGCCAGTTGGGTCATACCGGTCGGGCCATTGCGGTGCTTCGAGATGATTATCTCCGCTGTACCCTTGTCTGCCGAGTCCTTGTTGTAAACCTCGTCACGATAAATGAACAGCACGACGTCCGCGTCCTGCTCGAGGCTCCCTGACTCCCGAAGGTCCGCCAGGACTGGGCGCTTGTCTGCGCGTGCTTCGAGGCTGCGCGACAGCTGCGATAGCGCTACGACCGGCACGGCCAGCTCTCTTGCCAAGATCTTCAGACCGCGGCTTATTTCCGAGACTTCCACCTGACGGTTCTCAGACGGTCCGTGGCTGGACATCAACTGCAAGTAGTCCACGACAATCAGGCCCAAACCTTCCCTGCTCTTCAAACGTCGAGCTTTAGCCCTTATCTCCATCACAGTGAGGTTTGGGTTGTCGTCAATGAACAGGGGCGCCTCGCCAAGTTTGCCAATCGCATGGACGACCTTTGGCCAGTCCGACTCATGGAGCTTGCCATTGCGCATACGCGAAGAATCGACCCGTGCTTCTGAGCACAGCAACCTCTGGGTGAGCTCGAGGTGGCTCATCTCGAGTGAGAAAAACAGCACCGGAAGGTTCTTTTCGATCGCAGCGTGGGCGGCGACCCCCAGAGCAAAGGACGTCTTGCCCATCGACGGACGGGCCCCGACGATTATCAGAGCGCTCGGCTGAAGGCCCGAAAGTCGCTCGTCCAGGTCGGCGTACCCCGTCGGCACGCCCGTAATGGTGTCCCCGCGGTTGTACAAAGCTTCGAGGTGGTCCAGGCTGGCCGCCAGGAGCTCGCGCAACGGCTTCAACGAATCCGTCACGCGGCGCTCGACCACCTCGAAGACCATCGCCTCGGCCCTGTCCATCGTCGCAACGACATCTTCAGGAAGCGAGTAACCCATCTCGGCTATCTCGCCGGCGACGGTAATAAGCCGGCGCAGCAGCGCATGCTCTTCGACTATCCACGCGTAGCGAGCAGCATTAGCAATCGCAGGCGTGTTGGCCTGTAAGGCGATGAGGTTGCCGGTGCCACCAGCCGCTTCCAGCAGGTCGGCTCGCTTCAGTTCGTCGGCGACAGTAACCGGGTCGGCAGGTTCGCCTTGCGCATAGAGCGAACAAATCGCATCAAAGATATGGCCGTGTGCAGGCCTGTAAAAATCCCCGGTTTTACATAGCTCAACGGCAGCGGCTATGGCGTCGCGAGATAGCAGCATCGCGCCTAGCAGGGACTCTTCGGCCTGCAGGTCGTGCGGCGGCACCCGGTCGAGGCGAGGCCTCGCGCTCTGGGCGCGTTCACGGATGTCAGCGATTACTTGAGCCATGTGGTCCTACACTTGTCGGCAACACCTGTGGAGCAACAGACAGGAAAAGCTGTTCATTCTTGTGTGGATCATCTCCACTCGCTGTGGGCCCGTCCTGCGATCGGCCTTCACTCTGACCATGATAGCGAACCTACGTTCGACCGCGGGCGATGACCTTCGGCCCCTTCTCGCGTTGCCGTTCGGCCCTTCCTGCCTCCCTCATGAGGTGCTAGCCTCAACTCCCTACAAGCTGCCCGTGGTAGCAGCACTACAACACATAAAAACCCAGTCTGAGAGACCGGCTCCTTCCCCCCGGACCGTGGGCAAACGCTGGTAACGGCGGTCGCCCAGGGCCTGGTTTCGATCTCCACAAGTTGCGACAGGATTGTGGGTGAGATGAGGCTTATGGCCGTGAGCGGAAGATGAGCGACCTCCCGGAGATCTGGGCGGCGTGTGCGACGATCCTGCGAGGGCAGGTGCCCGAGCCTACGTACAACGCGTGGTTGGCCTCATTGGTCCTCGCCGAGGTTTCGGGTTCTAGAGGCGTTGTCACTGCACCGAGCTCCATCGTGCGTGAACAGGCGGCAGGACGCTTCCAGGCCATGATCGAGCAGGCCCTTGCCGATGCAACCGGCCTCCCTTCGTTCGAGGTCGAACTGATCGTCCAGGCCCCTGGTTCAGACGAGGTACTGGACCTCGACGGTGCTGCACGGGTGAGGGAGCCTGTCACAGCCTCGGTGAGGTCTTCGTCAGAGGATGCCCGAGCCATCCGCCACCGCTCCTCCTCCGGTGGTGCTGGCTCACCCGGCTCGTCGCGCAACGATCGCCGCCCGCAAACTCTTCTGAACCCGCGCTATACCTTCGAGAACTTTGTCATCGGCGCATCCAACCGGTTTGCCCACGCAGCCGCCCAACGTGTCGCTGAGGAGCCGGCCAAGGCCTACAACCCGCTCTTCATTTATGGCCCTTCGGGCCTCGGCAAAACGCACATACTCCATGCGATAGGGCACTACGTCTATCAGAACTTCAGTAGTTTGAACGTCTGCTACGTCTCGACCGAGACTTTTCTGAACGACTTCATTGACTCAATCCGGACCCGCGGTCAAACCGCGTTCAAGCGCCGCTACCGTGCCTACGACGTGCTCCTCGTTGACGATATCCAGCTATTGGAGGGCAAAAAGGAGACGCAGGAGGAGTTCTTCTATACCTTCAACTCCTTCTACGAAGCCGAGAAGCAAATCGTTATCTCCTCGGACAGGCACCCGCGTGCAATTGCAACCCTGGAGAACCGGTTGCGAAGCCGGTTCGAATCGGGCTTGATCACCGACATCCAGCCCCCCGAGCTCGAGACACGCCTAGCGATCCTTCGGAAAAAATCAGAAGGCGAAAAAGTAACGGTCCCCGAGGACGTCCTGGAGCTCATCGCGACTCACGTCAAAGACAACATCCGCGAGCTCGAGGGGGCCCTTACACGGCTCTCCGCATACGCGAGCATCCACCGGGTCCCTGTCACGAACCAGCTCGCCTCGGTGGTCCTTTCGGACGTCATCGCGGCGAGCGCACCCCGCCAGGTCACGGCCAGGCAGATCCTCGATGCGACGGCTTCGGCGTTCGACTTAAGCGTCGCAGATATATGCGGGCCGAGCCGTCGGCGGCCCCTTGTCGCAGCCCGCCAGACCGCGATGTACCTGTTCCGTGACCTAACCGATTACAGCTACCCAGCGATCGCCCGCGAGTTCGGCGATCGCGACCATACGACCGTGATGCACGCCCAGAAGAAGGTGGCCCGCCTGATGGCAGAGAAGCGCCAGGTGTACGAGCAGGTCACCGACCTCATCCATAAGATCAAGTCTGCCGACTGAGCCGAGCGCCACTTCTATGGACGATCTTGTGCCGGGACGTTGTAACTCGGGGGACAGTGGGGCCGTAATCCACATCCACCCGACGGCAACGCCTCAAAAGCCCGCTCCGGTGTACACATGGGCTGCCATCGGGATTGCCGGCCCTACCAGGCAGGCGGCTCGGCTATGCACAATCCACAGCACTACTACTACAGCCCTTTAATTTAAACTTCTTAGTAGAGGAGCACCTAGACAGTGAAACTGCGATGCGAGCGTGACAACCTCCTGGAGGCGTTGACGACGGCCGGCCGTGCCGGATCGGGACGCTCAGGGGCGACGGCCGTGCTGCCGGGGATAAGGCTGAGCCTTGCCGGGGACCACCTGGAGGTGACGGGGACCGATCAGGATCTCACCATCTCGACCGAGGTGGCGGTCGCAGGGTTGTCCGACGGGGTGGTCGTTGCGCCAGCCAGGTTGCTCACCGATATCGTGCGCGCTCTGGAGCCCGGAGCGGTGCTGCTGCAGGGGGACGAGGAGGAGCTTCAGGTATCAGCCGGCCGGTCTCAGTTCACGCTGCGCCCGTACAGGCCCGGTGATTTCCCTCACCTGCCAACACCCAGCGGCGCGAGTGTTTCCCTGTCGACAGCGGGATTGGCCGAAGCTTTGCGCCAGGTCGTGAGAGCTGCGTCGTCGGAGGACACACGTCCCGTACTGACCGGAGTGCTGATGGCTGCGGAAGCTGAAGGGCTGCGCCTGGTCGCCACCGACTCCTACAGGTTGGCGGTGAAGGACCTCCCGGGCGCCAAAGGTGTGCTCGGCGAAGGCCAAAAAGTACTCGTCCCCTCGAGAGCCCTCGCTGAGCTGCAGAGACTTCTGGGTAGTGAAGCTGAGGCGGTGGAGCTACGGCTGGGCGCCCACGACGTCAGGTTTGAGATCGGGCAGGTGAAGCTGACGACCAGGCTCATCGAAGGGGAGTTCCCGCCTTATCGGCAGCTAATACCGTTCAACTACCCGAACCGCTTGGTCATAACTCGGGAGCCGTTCCTGGACGCGATCCGCCGCGTGAGGCTCGTTGCCCGCGACGCAACGACTCCTGCGCGCATATCGCTGCGGGCCGACACCGCTCAGTTGAGCGTCATAACCAATGACTGGGGCCAGGCCGTCGAAGAGGTAGACGCAAAGTACGAAGGTACAGAAATGACAATCGCGTTCAACCCTCAGTACCTGGCCGAAGGCGTGGAAGCTGTAACGGGTGAGGAAGTGGTCCTCGAGACGATCGATGCCTTGAAACCAGCCACGCTCAAGCCGACCGAGAAAGCGGACTACGTCTACCTGCTGATGCCTGTCCGCGTAGCTTAAAAACCGGTCCCGCCGAGCCTCAAAGCGGTGTACCTACAGCACCTGAGCGTAAGCAATTTTCGTAACTATGTAGTGGCAGAGCTTCAACCTGCGCCACAAGGGGTGACACTGCTCCAGGGCGACAATGGCGCCGGGAAGACCAACTTGCTTGAAGCCGTGGGCTATTTAGCCACTCTCCGGAGCTTTCGCGGGGCGCCGACGCCCTCTCTCGTACGGAGCGGCACGGAGCAGGCAGTGCTGCGTGCAAGAGCGAACAGACAAGGTCGCGCTCTTCTCATCGAAGCCGAAGTAAATGTCTCTGGTAGGGACAAGGTACAACTGAACCGCCAACCCTTGCGCCGCAACGACGAGCTGCTCGGTGCCGTACTTGTAACTGTCTTTTCTCCCGATGATATCGAAGTCGTCAAAGGAGCCCCTCAGAGCAGGCGGCAGTACCTCGACGAGATCCTCGTCGCGCTGCACCCCAAGCACAACACAGCCCATGTCGAGCTTGAGCGCGTCCTCAAGCAACGCAATGCTCTTTTGCGATCTGCTGCTGGCACGCTTCGGGGGAGCATGGCGAGCACCCTCGACGTGTGGGACTCAAAATTGGCCGATGTCGGAGAAGTGATCGCCGAGGCAAGAGAGTCCCTTGTGGTGTCGCTACAAGACGAATCCGACGAGGCGTACCTGAAATTGAGCGCTGCACCGAGCCCGAACGGCGGGGCTGTGCGATTGCGGTATGAACGCAGCTGGGAGGGGTCTCTGCTGGCCGCCCTCGGGGGTGCAAGGAACGAGGATGTGCGTCGCGGTGTCACCTCCGTAGGCCCACAACGCGACGACCTTTTTATGTCGATCGAGGGTATGGCTGCGCGCACTCAGGCCTCGCAAGGAGAGCAACGAAGCCTCGCTTTGGCACTGCGCCTGGGCGGTCATTCGCTGGTAACGGCCCGACAGAGCTCTAGCCCAGTGTTGTTGCTGGACGACGTGTTCTCCGAGCTCGACCCTCACCGGAGTGCAGCCCTGGCAGCGTGCTTGCCCGAAGGCCAGACGCTGCTGACCTCGGCCGGGCCGGTACCGGAAGGCCTCCCGGTTGCTCAACACGCGTTAGTCCGCGACGGCACCCTGTACCCGGCGTCCGGCGCTTCGAGCCCGTGATGGCACGCAGTGCTGTTCCCTGAACGACGTCGCCTATCTGGCACTAGGTTGGCCGCCGATGGGGAGTTATGGCGACCGAGGCGGGCATGCAGGGCACGGCGAAGGAGTGCGCAGGACTGCCGGTGGGGACAGTGCGAGCCCCCGGCCAGTTGTAGCTTCCCTCGCCGAGGCAACTCGGATCATGGGCCTGGAGGGGGCGCTCGAGCTCGCGGGAGTGCAAGCGCACTGGGAAAAGGTGGTAGGCGAAGCGGTGGCAGCGCACGCGTGGCCTACGGCGCTCCGCCAGGGTGTGCTTACGGTAGCCGTTGACCACCATGCGTGGGCCGTCGAGCTCCGGTTGCTCTCCGCGCACCTGCTCAGCGTCTTGCAAGTGCCCTGCCCAACGGTCCAGGCCATAGCCGTCCAGGTCAGCCTCGCTCCCGCCCCAAGACTCGAGTAATGGCGGGCCCAGCTGGTAGAATGTACCTGGCCGTTGGGTTGGTAATGAGCGCTTGCAACCCGAGCGAAAACCTAAACCCATCTAGTGCCGCGTGCGCAGAACAGCGGCTCCAGAGCCACGAAAACGACAAATGAAGGCTGAGTGATGACGAAGGTCGAAGACGAGCAATTAGGGGCCTTCGATGGCACGTACTCCGCCAAGGACATGTCCGTGCTGGAAGGGTTGGAGCCGGTCCGGAAGCGTCCGGGTATGTTCATCGGGTCGACCGGGTCCTCGGGGCTGCACCACCTCGTATGGGAGGTCGTAGACAACTCGGTCGATGAGGCGATGGCAGGCTACTGCACCCGTATCGACGTAACCCTCCTAGCTGACGGCGGCTGTAGGGTCGTCGACAACGGCCGGGGCATCCCGACGGACGTGAACCCGCAGTACAAGCTCTCCGGAGTCGAGATTGCCCTCACGCGGCTCCACGGAGGGGGCAAGTTCGGCGGGTCGGGCTACAAGGTTTCAGGCGGCCTTCACGGGGTTGGCGTCTCGGTGGTCAACGCGTTGTCGAGCCGGCTCATCGTAGAGGTCGACTACAACGGCCAGCGGCACAGGATGGAGTTCGTCAATGGCGGCAAGCCGCTTGGCAAACTGGAAGCCCTGGGCCCGTCCCCCCGCAACAGGCGAGGGACCTCCGTCACATTTTGGCCGGACGCATCGATCCTCGAAGACGTGGTGTTTGTTGCGCGAACCGTGCTCGAGCGCCTCCAGGTATACGCGTTTTTGAACGCGGGCCTCGAGATTGGCTTCCGCGACGAGCGCGAGGGCGGTGGGCCCCGGTCACCTACTCCTACAAAGGTGGGATCATTGATTTCGTCAAGCACCTCAACTCGACGAAGGATCCTCTCTTCAAGAAGGTCGCCTACTTCAAGGTTTCCGAGGACGATGCCGAGGTCGAGGTCGCGTTGCAGTGGAACACCGCCTATAACGAGGGCCTCCACGGCTTTGCCAATGGGATCGCCACTGTCGAGGGTGGTACCCATGTCGAGGGACTGAAAAAGGGCCTTACGAATGTCGTCAACAAGTACGCCCGTACACGAGGTGTGCTGAAGGAAAAGGACGAGAACCTGCTCGGCGAGGACATCCGCGAGGGGATGTGCGCCATAGTCTCGGTCAAGCTGCGAGAGCCCCAGTTCGAGGGACAAACCAAGGCAAAGCTCGGCAACACCTCCATGCGGTCCCTCGTCGAACGAGCCACCAACGAAAAGTTGGCTGAATGGCTAGAGGAAAACCCGACGGAGGCTCGGCTTATCGTCACGAAAGCCATTCAGGCCTCACGTGCGCGTGTCGCAGCACGAGACGCACGGGAAGCTACCCGGCGCAAGTCCCCCTTGGAGGGGGCCGGCATGCCAGGCAAGCTCACGGACTGCCGCACCCGCGACGCCCGTGAGGCCGAACTGTTCATAGTCGAGGGTGACTCGGCCGGTGGCTCAGCAGTCCGTGCGAGGAACCCCGAGAACCAAGCGATCCTGCCGATCCGCGGCAAGATCCTGAACGTCGAACGTGCTCGAGTCGACAAGATGTTGAAGAACAACGAGATCCAAACCCTTGTCGCAGCGATCGGTGCAGGGGTTGGAGAAGATTTCGATGTCTCCAAGGCGCGTTATCACAAGGTGATCATCCTGGCTGACGCTGATGTTGACGGTAGCCACATCCGGACGCTGTTGCTCACGTTCTTCTTCCGGCAGATGACGCCCCTTGTCGAAGAGGGCTTCGTCTACTGCGCTCAGCCGCCGCTGTTTTCGACCACCGTAGGGAAGGACAAGATCTACCTGAAGGACGAGCCAGCAAGGCTGCGTTTCCTGGCGGAGCGCCCGGCCCATAAGTCGGAGTTCCAGCGGCTGAAGGGGCTTGGCGAGATGGACTACGACGAGCTCGGTGGCACGACCATGGCGGTTGCTCAGCGCACTCTTTTGCGAGTGGAGATCGAACAGGCGGCCATCGCCGATGAGGCTTGCAGCATTCTTATGGGCGACGACGTGGAGCAGCGCAAGCAGTTTATTGTCGATAACGCCGGTGAAGTAAGGTTCCTGGACATCTAGATGACCGACGTACTGCTACCCGGTGGCACCGGGGACGACGGTGGGGATGGGGCACGCACCGGGATCGAGCCGATCGAGATAAACGTTGAGATGGAGCGCTCCTTCTTGGAGTACGCCATGTCCGTTATCGTGCAGCGCGCTCTTCCGGACGCCCGGGACGGGCTGAAGCCTGTTCACCGCCGGATCCTCTACGCCATGCACGTCCAGAACTACCGTCCCGACCGGCCCCATGTTAAATGCGCCAAGGTTGTAGGCGAGACGATGGCCAGGTTCCACCCGCATGGGGACATGGCTATTTATGACGCCCTCGTCAGGATGGCCCAGCCGTTCAGCCTGCGTGACCCCCTTATCGACTTCCACGGCAACTACGGCTCGCAAGATTTTTCGGCTGCCGCGGCACGCTACACAGAGTGCCGGCTCTCACCGTTGGCCATGCACATGCTCGAGAGCATCGACGAGGAAACCGTCGACATGGGCCGCAATTACCTGAATGAAGACGACGAGCCGACCGTGTTGCCCTCTCGGTTCCCGAACCTTTTGGTGAACGGCAGCCAGGGGATTGCGGTCGGTATGGCGACCAACATCCCTCCCCACAACCTGGGTGAGGTTATCGACGCTGTCACCCATCTGATCGACAACCCTGAGGCGACGGTCGAGGATCTCATGCGGTTCGTAAAAGGTCCGGATTTCCCAACCGGCGGGCTAATTCTCGGCCGCCAGGGGATACTCGACGCCTACCGCACCGGTCGCGGCTCGATCCGCATGCGTGCCAAGGCGACGATCGAAGAGACCCGTAACGGTGCCCAGATCGTCGTGACCGAGCTGCCTTACCAGGCGAGCCCGCGCGCGGTGCAGGAACGCATTGCCGAGCTTGTCAACAACCGTGAGCTCGAAGGCATCAGGGATATACAGGATCTCTCTGCCGGCGTCGAGACAAAGATCGTCATCCCTCTCAAAAGGGACGCCAATGCCAACGTCGTCCTCAATAACCTGTTCAAGCTAACTCCGCTCCAGACGAGTTTCGGCGTCAACATGGTGGCGCTGGTCAACGGCGGGCCACGGACGCTCACCTTGAAGTCGGCGCTCGAAGCCTACGTGGCCCACCAGGTCGACGTCGTCAGGCGCCGTTCCGAGCACAGGCTGCGCCGAGCGCAGGCGAGGGCGCATATCGTCGAAGGGCTGATCAAAGCCCTGGACATGATCGACGCGATCATCGTGGCCATCCGGGGGTCCGAGAGCCGGAGTGAGGCTCGCGAGGCTCTGATGGCCGCACCGTTCGAGTTCAGCGAGGTGCAGGCCGAGCACATCCTGGATATGCAGCTCTCGAGACTTACCCGGTTGGGGAGGGCGAATCTAGAAGAAGAGATGGCGAAGTTGCGTCAGACCATCTCCGAGCTCGAAGCCATTCTCGGCGACCAGGGCCTGCTGAACGGGGTCGTCAAAACCGAGCTCGGTGAGATAAGGGCGCGCTTCGACTCCCCCCGGCGCGCCGTCATAACGGTTGACCCCGGAGAAATGGCGGCCGAGGACCTGATCGACGACGAAGAGCTTGTGATCACAATGACTCGGGCGGGTTATATAAAGGCCGTGGCTGCATCCACGTACAGGACACAGGGCCGGGGTACGCGAGGCATGCGGGGCACCAACCTGCGCGAGGCAGACATCGTCGCCAAAGTGATACACACGACAGCGCACGCCCACCTGCTGTTCTTCTCCAACCTGGGCCGCGTTTACCGGTTGCGCGCATTTGAAGTGCCGCTGCAGGAACGCACCGCCCGCGGTACGGCGATCGTTAACCTTCTCCCGTTGGCACCCAACGAACGCATTCAGGCCCTCGTCGATACTCGCGAGTTCCAGTCCGACAGGTACCTGATGTTCGCTACGAAACAGGGCCATGTGAAGAAGACGGCCTTCTCTGAGTACGACAAGAGCCGCCGTGACGGCCTGATAGCGCTCAACTTCCGCGAGAGTGATGAACTAGTAGCGGTGATCGTCACCGCTGGGCAAGACGACATTTTCATGGTGAGCCGGGCCGGTATGACGATCAGGTTCTCGGAGCAAGATGTCCGGGCCATGGGCCGTGACGCAGCAGGCGTACGCGGGATGGGGATGCGCACCGGGGACGAAGTGGTGGCCGCAGACATAGCACGTGACGAGACGAGCATCCTCATGGTCACAACCGCGGGCTACGGCAAAAGGACCCAGCTGCACCACTTCCACCGCCAGAACCGTGGAGGCTTGGGTGTCAGGGGGAATCCGTCTCACTACCAAGCGCGGCGGCGTCGTTTCCGCGTTCACCGTGGGCCTTGACGACGAGAATCCTCGTTATCTCATCCTCTGGGGTCGTCGTGCGGCTGGCCGCGCGGGATATTTCGAGCCAGGGCAGGGATGCGACGGGCGTGAGGGTTGTGAGCATCGACCCGGGCCAGGAAGTCGCCTCGGTGGCCCCGGTCCTCGCTGTCGAGGAAGATTGATGACCGACCCGGTCCCGCGGCAGCCGAGCCGTCGCGAGAGGTCGCCAGCAGGCGGTCCGCCGACAGAGTCTGCGCCCGCTGCCACTGGATGGGGCCAGCCACCAAGCCGAGCACCTCGCGACGCCGGGCAACCCGCCAAGGCACCCTATTTCCCACCCTGGGAAGTGCCAGGTGCGGCGCCGACCAGAGCCGGCGGTCCTCCCCGGGGGGGCCGTGGGGGCGCTCCCAACGGGGCACCCGGCCGTCCCGGTGGGCCCGCCCAGCCTGGTGGTGCGCCAAGGGGACGGCCGCCCGTGGGCGCCGGGCCTCCAGGAGCCGGAATGCCAGGAGGCCGCTCCGGGCCTCCTAGTGCCGCGGCCGCGCGCGGCCCGGGCCGGGCGACGGGCCGCGACACACGTAACCGGCTGGTGGTGCGCCGGGTCAACGCCGTGAGCGTGCTCAAAGTCTCTCTCGTCTTCTACTTCGGCGTGCTCATAGTGATGCTCATCGCTGGGGCAGTGCTGTGGAACGTGGCTGCTGCTCTCGGCGTCATCGACGATCTCAACAAGGCCATCCGGTCCCTGTTCGCCCTTTCCACGTTCAAGCTGCACCCTCTTGTCGCGCTCGGGTGGTCAGCGCTGATCGGAGGAGCGCTCTGCTTCCTGGGAGTCGTGGTCAACGTCTTTGCCGCAATCATGTACAACCTGATCAGCGACATCGTCGGAGGTGTCCAGGTGACGGTTGCCGCCGACAAGCACGCCTGAGCCCACCGTGTAATCTTGATTCCCCGGCAGGGCCGCAGGCGTTGCGGCCGCCAGAGCCAGGGGCTATAGCTCAGCCGGTTAGAGCGCAGCACTGATAATGCTGAGGTCGGTGGTTCGATTCCACCTAGCCCCACTGCTGGCCCACTGAGAGCCCCATAGTTAGCGAAGGGGCAGCTCGTCGCGCCACAAACCCTCCCCGCAGAAAAGAACGGTGAGGGTTTGTGGCGCGACGCCCGCCCATCGCCATCCGAGCCCCCACCTCGTCGAAGCGGAGGGGACCGTCGTCGGTTCAGGTGTGGGGGCGTGCGTACCGACCAGGTCAGCTCTAGAGCTTAACTGGCCGACACCGTAAGCCTTCGGTGCGCGGCTCGGGTACGGTCCGTGAGAACCGCGACCGTGGCAGCCAATAGAGCGGCTCCGACGGCGATGAGCGTGATCAGCCATCCAGCCATGCCGCCTGTGACAACCGTGTGGACAATTGTCGGATGTGGTTGGGGCACGGCCGGCTCTGCGCCCGCCATGGACGGGGCCCTACCGTTGGCGTACGTCGGGAAATTCACCATCAAGGCAAACGCCGAGGGAGCGAGGAGAACAAAACTCAACAAGCTACTGCAGATTGCAAGAGCGACGCTCGCTGTGCGCCGCACGAAGTGGCGGTGGTTCATGAGGACCTCCTTAGCTATGTGGGTCGAGCCTGTTTGGAGGTATGAGCTGCGCGTACGGGCTTCCTGCAGCAACTGGCGCTGATGTTCGGCGGCCAAACGTTCGGTGATGTATTGGTTTTGCATGATGGCGTCCTCCTTGTTGAGCGGTTGGCCTAATCGTCTACCGGCCACGTACGGAGAGGCATCCGTAGCGTCTACGCGCCCACCACGGGCCCACTACGCGGAAACGGGCCCGCACCCCTAGCGCGTAGGTTGTGGGCGGCGCACAATGGTGAGGTGGAACTGTCTGTCCGCGAGGCAGAAGTGCTCGACCTAGTGGCCGAGCGGCTGACCAACGCCGAGATCGCCCGCAAGCTTTATGTTTCGGTGCGGACAGTGGAGAGTCACGTTTCATCCCTGCTCCGCAAACTGGGGGTGCCCGACCGCCGCGCCCTAGCCGCCTACGCCGCAGAGCACCAGGGGTCCGAGATCGGATGGCGCAGCCTGGGTGAACCGTCGACGTCCTTTGTCGGCCGGGAAGCCGAGTTGGCTGCCGTTGCCTCGGCCGTGGCTGACTACCCTCTGGTCAGCCTGGTCGGGCCTGGAGGTGTGGGCAAGACACGCCTGGCCTTGCGCTTCGCTACCAAGGCGCGGGCTGTGTTCGCCGACCTGGCGGTGCTGTCGGCGGGGGCCGACGTCGACAGGGTAGCTCGGTGCGTAGCGGCCGCCCTTGGTCTGGCCGAGCCGGTGGACCGCAGCGCCTTGGACGTAGTGGCGGCGGAGATGAGCGCCGTACGGTGCGTTGTAGTCCTGGACAACTGTGAGCACGTGCTCGACGGCGTAGCCGCCGTGGCTGAGCGCGTAATGCGCACCGGCTCTGCCCGCGTGTTGGCGACGAGCCGTGAGCGCCTGTCAGTGCCCGGTGAGCGCGTAATCGTGGTCGACCCACTGAGCGAGGAGGCCGCGGTCCAACTTTTCCTGGAGCGCGCCACCACCACCACCGGGGCGGCTCAGCAGCTCGTGGCGACTGATGTAGCCGAACTGTGCCGTCGGCTCGAGTACCTGCCCCTCCTGGTTGAGCTGGCAGCCGCGCGGCTGACCACGTTTAGCCTGGAGGACTTGCTGGCCCGCATAGACCACGTCCTGGGACTGCTCGGTTCAGGGGGCCGCTCGGGCCACCGGCACCGCAGTGTGCTGGCCACCCTGGAGTGGAGCTATAACCTCTTGAGCCCGGCTGAGCAGGCCGTGTACCGGTCGCTAGCGGTCCTACGCGGTCCCTTCCGGTTATCCACCGCGGAGGCCGTGGTGTCGCCTGGACCTCCCGGGAGCGCGCCAGCGCAGTTGGCCCGCCTTGCCGACGCATCGCTGCTGGTCCGCGCCGGGGACCGCTACCGACAGTACCAATTGGTGCGGGCCGACGCCGCCGAAAGACTGAGCGCGGCCGGTGAGGTGGAGGCGGCTCGAGGCCGGCTGGTCGATTGGGCGCTGAAGACGCTGGCTGCCGGGGTACGGCCGGGCGATGACATCGACCTGAAAGCGGCAGTGGAGGCGGCCGAGGAGCTCAGGCACCCGGACCTCGCCCGCTTGGCCGAAATGTTGGCGGAACACTTCGAGGCGGCCAGCCAATGGACCGACGCCCAGGCCCTGTACGAGCTGGCGGCGCGCTCGTCGAGAGATGCTCGATCGGCAATGGCCGCGGCGGAGCTGGCGACGAGCCGGGGGCGAGGCGACCCCGCCATGCGCCTGTTCCGCTTCGCCGCCGATCTGGCGGCCGTGAGCTGCGACGCCGACATGGAGGTCGAAGCCCTAGTGGGAATGGCCGAGCTTGCCCTCCGCTACCCCGGGATGCTCAAGGACTGCCCATCGGCTGGAGAAGTCGACGCCGTCCTGGCTCGAGCTGAAGCGCAGTCCCGGTCAGCGCCTTCGCGCTTGCGCCGGGCTGCTCTAGTCGCCGTCGGCCGCGCCTGGCAGCAAGGGGGATTTAGCCCAGCGGTCCAGCCGAGGGTCGGCAGGGCCGAGGGCGGAGTTGACGCGCTTGGGGCCCAAGAACCGGCTGACTTCGCCGTCGCCATGGCCGAAGCCAGCGGTGACCAACTCCTCGTTTCATCGGCTTTGGACTGCCGGACTTGCTGCCGGCTAAACAAGGGCGACCTGGCTGGCGCCATGGTCGCCACCTCTCGGAGGGTGGCTTTGCTTTCCGAGCTGGCCGACGACTCCTCCCGTGCCTGGCAGGAACGCCGAGATGCTTTGTACATGGCCAGCGGCGGGGCCATGCGCCTGGGCGACTTTGGAACCAGCCTCGACTACGCCCTCAAGTACCGCGATGTAGAGCTCATGCGCGGCCAGCCGCGTGGTGGTCTCGACGCGGTCATGGCGGCTCAGTTCTTCCTGGCGCGCTGGGACGAGCTCATCGACGACGCCAACCACCTGTTCACCGTTCGCCAGCAAGAAGTGGCCTGGGGCGCCGGCCACCTCAGCGAACCGTGGGTTTTCACCGGGGCGGTGCTGGGTTACCGGGGCCACGCTGAAGAGGCCGAACAATGGTATGGGAGGGCCGAGCTCCCGGCCGACCACCACCCGTGGCGCTCGTTGTTGCGTTGCCTGAGGGCGGATGTCGAGCTCCATCACGGCCGCGCCGCTCAAGCCCAAGATTTCCTCCAGACGCGGTCCCAGGACGCTAGTGGGTGGTGGCGGAGCCTTTACGCCGCAGTCCGGGCTGAGGCGTTCGGGGGCGACGACATCGACGAGGCCGCCGCTTTGGTAGGCGATGATGCCCACGCCGCCGCAATCCTGGCCCGGGCACAGGGGGAACTCGAGGTGGCGCGAGAAGGTTTTCGCAAGTGTGGTGCTGTCTACCAATGGGCGCGAACCACGCTACAAATGGGCGGGCCTGATGTCGACGAGGCTCTGGCGACCTACGAGGCTCTCGGGCTCAGGACCTGACGCGCTCCGAGCGGGACCTCTTCGCAGCCAATCGCGCCGTGGTGCTTGACTATTGTCCAGAACCGCGCTGTGAGCTGGGTGTTGTGGCCGTGTGGATATCTACGTGATGCATCAGACGAGTGCAGAGCGCTCGGCCATCGCCCCCAACCCTGGACCCCGAGAGAACCGACGAACCTTGTAGTCCGGCCCAACCCAAGGAGTGTTTGCATTGGGGATCCTCGATAACAAGCGAGCCATCGTAACGGGGGCTGGTCAGGGCATCGGCCGCGGCATCGCGGTGGCGAACGCTCTTGTCTATTGCGCCAGCAAGGCATGCGTGATCAGCATGACCCAGTCGATGGCGCTGGCATTGGCCGCTCATGGCATCACTGTCAATGCCCTGGCTCCGGGCGTGATGGACACACCCATGTGGGACGACATTGACCGCCGCGCGACGCAGGCCCGTGGCGAGCCGATAGGAGAAGCCAAACGCCGGGCGGTGTCCACCATCCCTGTCGGGCGCATGGGACGGCCCTAAGACGTCGCTGGGGCGGCCCTCTTGCTGGCATCGGGGGATGGCGAGTACGTCACCCAGAAGTGCCTGAACGTCGACGGCGACAACTGGCCCAGCTGGTCCCCGGGGCCGGCGACCCGTGCCCATGTCCAGACGGCGTCGTCCGAGCCAACCAGCCAGCGTCCGATCCTTACTCGGACGCAAACCGGTGGTGAAATCTTTCGCATGTTTATTGAAAGACCTCTCCTTTGCGGGCTGGGCGTCCTGATGCGCTGACAAGCTTGAGCCCGGACGCCAGACCTGGAAAACAGAGGGTCACGAAAAAACTAGGGTGAGGCCATGTTCTTGGCGGGGCTGTTCCTTGCTGGGGTGTTAAGCCTGACCATGACGAGCGCGGTTTCGCAATCGACCCCGACGCTCATCGCTGTGCCCGGCGACACGATGGTGGTCCAGGGATCCGACATCTACTGTGGCGTGCCAACTTCGGCGCCCCTGGCCATCGTTTGCGGCATCGTCAGCCACGGGTCGCTAAGACCAGAGAGCTACGCGATCAGGTCAGCGGAAGTGACCGAGGAGATTGTCCGGGCGACAGGGGACCACCGAGTCGTGGTCCGTGTTACCAACCCCGCGATCGCCGGTGCACCGTTCGGCACTACAGATCGAAAGGCCTCGAGCTTCACGATCGCCAAGCACGAGTACGTGGTACTTGAGGGAACGCACATCGTTTGCCAGTCAGGACCAGCCAAAACCGGTGGCGCGGAGACCTTTGGCTGTGGCGCCTACAGCACCTCATCGGGCGGCTCGGGCTACTACGTTGCCGGCACCTTCGCCACCACGATTAGTGAGCAGAACGCAGGCATTCTCCGGGTTGGCAAAGCTGGTGCCGAGTCACTCGTCGCTTACGAGAAGCAAACCTGACGCTCCTCCCGAGCCGGTATTGAGCGTCGGGGTTACGGCCTCAACAAGCGCAGCATTTCCCGCCGCCAGGCAGACCTCGCGTTTGCGGCTTCCACCGTGTCAGGGTGGACCAGGCGGGTGAACTTGGGTTCTCCCGGTTCCCGGTGGAACGCAAAGGCCCGTTCCTCGGTCTCGACGTCGGCCTTGGTGTAATGGGCGCGTTGTAGCAAGTAGCCCTGCCAGGAAGGGACGAGAAAGGTCTCCATGAACTTGCCGTAAGCGGTCACATCCTGGAAGACGCCCCAACGCGTGGCGCCGAGGCGCCGGCGCACGATGCGCAGCTCGGCCATGGCGGCGAGGAAGCCCTCGACATCTTCCGGTGCAATGCGGTACTCCACCAGGACCAGGACGGGGCCGTCGTCGGGGCTGACGTGCTCACCGATGGAAAGGGAAGGGCTGGCGACCAGTTGCAACGAGGACCGGTCCACGACTGGAAGGCCGAAACGGGGGATCAAGAGGATGCCGGGGACGAAGGCAACGACGGCGACGAGGAGGGTTTGGCGCAACGAAATGAACGTGTCGATGACGCCGAAGCCGAGACCACCGAACACGAACGGTCCTTGGAGCACGACGTAGAACAGCGACAGCGAACGTGTTTGCACCCACTCCGGGGTTACCTGGCGAGCCGCGACTATAAGGGCAACCGTCGCCAACACCCAGCAGGCGCCTGTCACAGGGAGTACGGCTATCGCAGCCCACCGTTTTGGCCAGATGACAAGGGCCGTAATCGCAAGCGCGTCGGCGAGAGTGGCCGCGGCAACGATGGCGTCGAGGTGGAGGCGTCCCTGGAGGCGGGGGAAAAGGAGGGCCGCGACAAGGGCACCCGCCCCGCTGAGAGCCACGATGAGCCCGTAGTCGAACGCCGTGCTGTGCAGGAAATGGGCGGCGAACAGGGGGAGCAGCGCGCCGAAGGCGACCGCCGGGGTTACGTAAAGAGCTGTGCGGGCCGCCACAGCCCGCAGGCCGGGCGTGTTCGAGAAGTACCGCCAGCCCGAGGAGACGGCGCCGAGGAGGCTCTCGGCGGCCGTGCCACCCGGTGTCGATAAGCGCAGGTCGCTCCGACCTCGCCACAGAGTGAGGAACCCGACCTGGGGGAACATGATCAAGCCGCAGACGGCAAAGAACACCGTCGTGCCGGCGCCTCGCAAGACGGCGCCGCCGAGGACTGGCCCCACGACCTGGCCGATGTTCCACTGGAAGCTGTCCACGCTGAGGGCGACGGGGACAACGTCAGGCGGCACCAGGCTGGCGACCGTCGTCCACCAAGATGGCGAGGAAATCCCATTGGATACGCCCATGCCAGCCACTCCGATGAGCAGGGTCGTAGGGGTCAGGGCTCCACTCGACGACACGATGACCAGGAAGGCCACCGAACCCGTGAGCAGGATCTTCGCGAGAAGGAGGATGGCACGCCGGTCGCGCGAGTCAGCTAAAGCGCCCGAGAAAACTACCGCGCAAATGCCCGCCAGCGGGCTCATGACGGCGGCGAGGGTGACCAGGACGGGCGACGTCGTGAGCCGTTCCATGATGAACCCGCCCACCAGAGCGATCATCCAAACGCCGGTGTTGGCGAACACAGCCGTGAACTCGAGCCACCTGTAGGCCCGGCTTCGGAGGGGGATGAGTAGCGAGGTCACTCGGCGGCTAACGCGACGACTTTGGCCGCGGTTACCCGCACCAGTTCTTCCGGCGTGACCGAGAAGACCGCCCGCGGCGAGCCCGCCGCGGCCCAAAGCAGAGGATGAGCGAGCAAATGCTCGTCGAGGTAGGCGTCGATCCTCTGGACGTGGCCGATCGGCGGGACGCCGCCGATGGCATAGCCGGTCCGAGCGCGTACGAACTCGGCCGTCGCTCGTTCGACCGGCGCCCGACGATCTCGGCTAAGCGACCTTCGTCGACGCGGTTGGCGCCGGAGGCAAGTACAAGAACAGGCCCGTCGCTGTCAATGGACCGGAAGATAAGCGACTTTACGATCTGGGCGACGTCGCAGCCCACCGCCACCGCCGCTTCTACCGCCGACCGGGTGCTCGCTGGCATCACCCGCACCTCACTGGATATGCCGAGCCGATGGAGCTCTTCGGCAACCCGCGCTTCGCTACCGGTCGGTTCGCTCATCGCGTGGGCTGCGGTCGACGGGCACCCCGCTAGACCACGGGCGGACCGGACGACCAGGGGAAATCGATCCAACCGTCTGACCGGGCCGAAAGTAGTCAGGCTCGACCACTGACCACGGTTTCTTGTACAGCACGGCAGTACGCAGCTCGGCGACATTGGGACGTACCAGGTCGCGGACCATGGCCAACATGATGCCCGAATCGGCGACGTCATCGGCCACGAGGACCTTGAGGCCGGCTAGATCGACTAGCGGCGGTGTCGGAGGTAAGACCACCGGGACCTTCATCCGCTCACCGACGCCCGTGTAGAACTCCACATTGATGGTGGCGCAGTTCTTTATCCCGAGGGCATAGCCAAGCGCACCGCCTACTGGAAGACCGCCGCGGCGATGGCCAAGATGAGGTCGGGGCGGTACCCGTCAGTGGCGACTTTAACCGCGAGTTGCCGGCTAGCAGCGCCGAAGCCTTCCCAGGTGAGCACTTCGAGTTGGTGGTCAGTTGTGGTCGTAATGGTCCCTTCTCCGAAGGCGGCTTCGCGCCAGGTGAGGCCAAGTCGTGCGCTAAGTAAAACCGTACAAGATGGCACGATGCACGGTGCGGACCAAGCGGTTGGCGTCGTCGTCGGTCGTCGTGCGATCGTGACTGTTGTGACGCCGCCGCCTCCCTACCAGAGCTTCGCGAGCGACAATGCCGCCGGTGCCCACCCTCAGGTCATCGAGGCGCTGCGGGCCGCCAACGCCGGCGGTGCCCTCGCATATGGACAGGATCCCCTGGACCACCCGTTCGGTGGAACGCTTCCGGGCGTTGTTCGAGGCGGATGTCGAGGTGTTTTACACCTACGGTGGGACGGGCGCGAACATCGTCGCTCTCCAGTGCCTACTTGCGCCCCACGAGGCTGTGATCTGTCCCAGCAGCGCTCACATAAACGTGGACGAGTGCGGTGCGCCGGAACGCTTCACAGGGGCCAAGCTCATTGACATCCCGTCCTCCGACGGCAAGTTGGCCCCCGACTCGGTGCGCGCCCTGCTGCAACCCTCGCACGATGAGCACCACGTCACGCCGCGGGTGGTCGCCATCAGCCAACCCACCGAGCTGGGCACGGTCTACACCGTTGACGAGATCGGCGAGCTCGCCCGGCTTGCCCACGAGCACGGTCTTGTCCTGTATGTCGACGGCGCCCGCTTAGCCAACGCGGTGGCTGCGCTCGGCTGCTCGGTCAGAGAGCTCACCTACGGTGCCGGTGTCGACGTCCTCACCTTCGGCGGCACCAAGAACGGGCTGCTGTACGGCGAGGCAGTGGTGTTCGTGCGCCCCGAGCTGGCTCGCCGGGCCCGCTTTGCGAGGAAGCAAGCCGGTCAGCTGGCGTCCAAGATGAGGTTCATCGCCGCTCAGTTCGACGTCCTGCTCGAAAATGACCTCTGGCTCGCCAACGCCGCCAACGCCAATGACATGGCTACGCGGCTTGCGAGCCGCGTAGCCGGGGTACCGCAAGTGGAGCTCGTCCGCCCTGTCGAGGTCAACAGCGTCTTCGCCCGCTTGCCGGCACCGTTGGCCGATCAGTTGCAAGACTGGTCGTTTTTCTGGAACTGGGACCTCAGAGACGGTGTTGTGCGTTGGATGACCAGCTTCGCGACTAGCGACGAAGATGTGACGAGGTTCGCCGAAGGTGTCCGCTATTTTGCCGACCAGTACGGTCCCGGCTTGTTGTAGCTCATGGTTTGACCTCGATCGATCTACCATCGGGCACGAGCTCCTCCCAGGTGTTGCCTGGGGTGAGGGTGATCCTGGTCCCGTTGGTTTCCACGAACACTGTGGGATGGTCGAGCAATGGGCGTTCCCACTTCCCGTAGAACTGGGCGCCGTCACGGAAAACCCACGCTGGGCCGCTGCCCTTCAACGTCAGCTCGTTTTCGAGGGACCCGGTGATGTCTTCGGGATAAGGCGTGGGCCATTCTCGTACGAGCATCACGATCACGTTGGAGGCTGCGATCTGGCTGCCGTCGCCGAGCAGGGCAGGACCGGTGTCTGAGTACGACCTGTACCAAAGTCCGGTGTCGCGGTGCCAGGTCCACGTCGTTACGTCCAATGGGTAGTCGATGTTGACAACCGATGCCGGGGTGGCGCCGGGGGAAGGCCGTCCGTAACTGAAGATGGCGACGGGAGGCTTCTCGGGGTAGTGGAGTTGCGCTGCAGCGAGGTAAAGGGCCGCCGATGAGGTCTCCAGGTTGTGCGGCTCGTAGCGGTCAGGGTCGCGCCAGTAAGCGTTGGGCGCCATGTAGCCCCCTACGTCGTCGAGGAGCGACTTCCGAGAGTCGACCTCATTGATCACCGGCTGGATGGCCCCCGAGTAGGCGAACAGGATCCGGCCCAAAGGCTCGAGGATTTGGGCGTCCACAAGACGGGCCGAGCGCACGGGCTCGATGCGCGCCGCTGTATGGCATTGGAAGACCGCGATGAACCTCGTTATCCCCCCCTCGACGGGCTCCTCGAAGACGATGTCGGCTTCGTCCAGACCGTACTGGGGCCGAGCCGCCGGCAGGTTTTCAACCTTTACAGCCACGGCTGCGCGCCGGGGAACGTGGCCCGCTCGCGCCCGCTCCCCTGTGAGGGGGCAGAGCGGGACGCGGGGAGCGGCTAGGGCGTGTTGATGGACCGGGTGGGAGTGCTTGCGCTCCGGTTCCGGGTGCTTCGGTTGCCTTTCGACGTGTTTTCGCACTCGTTCCGGGTGGTGCCGCCTCTTTCTCTCGTGAGCGTGGCGTCGGGTGGTCGAAGTAGTGCTCGCCGGTGCCGTCGTTGAGGTCGATGGCGGGCCGGTGGGGCGTTGCGCACTGGGATGGCTGCCGCACGCGCCGAGCAGGGCTATTGCGGAGGCAGCTACCGCGGCAGCCACGCGGCGCCCGCGATGCGGGCTTCTCATCTTCCTGTCATACCCGGAGCAAGCCCGGAAGATACCTCCGAGTAACCGCTCCTGTGTGTCCTCACGGGGTTCTCAACGCCTTCACAGGCGGTGTTCAACGGCTTCGGAGGGATCTCCCAGCAACGGAGGGCACTCTGAACATAGCTACCAACCTAAAAGGAGCGCCACTATGAACGATTTCGAGCCCACAAACCCCCACGAGGCCAACCCGGCCCTCTCCGGAACGGGCGCCGCCTCAGAGCGGTCTTCTTCGTCGAACCGGCCGGCCTGGGTGCCTGCGCCCAAGCACGCTCGCCGTCGCAGAGCTCGCCGATTTCTGGCGTACAGAAGGAGCGGACGGATCGCAGCTGCCGCGGCGATATGTGCTGCGATCGGGCTTCCCTTCGCGGTCGCGACGTCACCCTCAGCAACAGCAGCGCAACTCGTTACCTCCGCCGCCTCTGGCACCGGGGCACCCAATGCTCGGTCCGCGCCGGCGCAGGGTGGAGCATCCGGCAGGGTCGCCGCTGTGTCCCCGTCGAGCTTCACGATGACGACATCAACGGGCCAGAAGGTGACCGTCGAGGAGAAGTCCCCCACGACATACGAGCGGGGGACGGCCTCGACCTCTGCCAAGGCCGTTGTAAAGGGCGAAAACCTCCTTGTGCTCGGTACGGTCAGTTCAACGACCATCACAGCCACGCAGGTCATTGTTGGCTACGTTCCGTCCACAACGGCAACTTCGGCGGCCAAGGTGGTCCCCTTCGCAAAGGGTGAGGCGACCGCCTCAACGCAGGTCGGGCAGATCCCTTCTGATTGGAGCGCGGGGTCGGGGACCATCGTCAGCGGTACCGCGGCGAACAAGGCGACCGAAGCTGCGCTCGCCGCCTACCCGGGGGCGATAGTCGACCGAGTCGCGAAGCTGAGCAACGGCGAGTACAACGTCCACTACATCGGCGTCAATTGGCCACACCATGTGTTCGAGAACGCAAGCTTCAAGGTCGTCGGTGCCTTGTAGCCCAGTAGAAAAGGTCAGGCGTGGTGCCGACTTTCCTCATCGTTCTCTTGGGCGTGAGGAAAGGTCGGCACCACGTCTGGCCTAGGTAACGCGATCCGGTTTTAGTATTTCGGCCAGGAACGCAACTGCTCGAGGCAATGCGTCGAGCCTGTTGGCGCGACGGGCTAAACCGTGGCCTTCGTCCTCGTAAATAACAAGCTCGCAGCGGACATTTCGCTCTTTTAGCCGCGCCACCATCTGCTCGGTCTCGCCGACCGGGACCCGGGGGTCGTTGCGCCCGTGGATCACGAAAAGGGGCGCTCGTATGGCGTCTGCGTGCCGGAGGGGCGACGCAGAGATGAGGAAGTCGCGATCGTTGGTGAGTGAACCGTACTCGTGTTCGCGATGAGCCCGGCGATATGCGGAGGTGTTCTCGAGGAACGTGATGAGGTCGGAGACCCCTACTATGTCGACTCCAGCAGCCCACCGCTCCGGCTGGAACGCCAGGCCCGCCAGGACCATGTAGCCGCCGTACGAGGCGCCGTACAGAGCGGCCCGCTCGGGGTCGAGGCCAACGGAGGGGAGCCAGTCGTGCAGCGACGCGAGGTCGCGGACCGAGCTCAGCCTTTTGGTCGTGTCATCGAGAGCCGCATAGCGTTTGCCATAGCCAGTCGACCCGCGCACGTTGGGAACTACAACGGCAAATCCCGCCGCGACAAGGCCTTGGACGACTGGGTCGAAAGAGAGGACTGATTGGCCCTCGGGGCCGCCGTGGACCACAACGACGACCGGTAGTCGCTGCGTCGCGCCCGTAGGGCGGTAGACGAACAAGGGGATCGTTTCCCCGTCGAAGCTTTTCACCTCTTCCGCCTCGGGGGAGACCAGTTCTTCGGGGGCAAACTCCGCCGGGCTGGTCGTCAAGCGATGTGCCTGGCCGGCCAACAGGTCGTAGGACCAGACGTCGCCGGCCAATCTCGGGCTCGTCAGCGTGTAGTACAGGCGTGCGCCGTCCGGAGATAGCCGGGGCCCGGGGACCTTGTACGACAGGACAACGCCGGGCTCGGCAAGTGGCACCTCCTTTTCCCCGCTGCCCCCCGAGGGGTCGACGAGGACCACCCGGCTGGAGCCGTTGCGGTTCTCGACGGCAACCACTAGGCCGCCCGGGACCGCCGCGACGGGCGTAGTGTCCCAATCCCCTTCGCCCAGGCACGACTGTTCTCCAGTCGACAGGTCGTAGCGGACGACGGCCGACCGGTCCCGTGAGACGTTGGAGGACACGAAGATCGTGGTGTCGTCCCACCACACGGACGGGCCGACCTCTGCCGCTTCAGCCGGGTGGGACAGGACAATGCGGGTCTCCCCGGTGGCAACCTCGACCAGGAGCAAGTCTTCGTCAAGCGGACGCGGCCCGGGCCGTGACATCGACACCCAGCGGCCGTCGGGCGAGAAACCCGACGAAGGCTGGCACCAGCCGCCCTCGGCGTAGACGCTGCGGTGCGTACCGGTTGCGAGGTCGCACGCCCAGAGGTCGAAGTCGATGCCGTTGCGCCGGTTGGAGAGGTACGCCACCGTGCCGCCGTCAGGGCTCACGCCGGCCAGTTCATGGCCATAGCGAGGATCGTCGGTCAAGGCCTCCAGCCGGTCCGGCGTACTGGCACCACTGTCGAGGTCAACGAGGTAGAGCAGGTGACGTTCGTCGCCGCCCCGGTCCACGGCCACGACCGCCTGGCGCCGCCCCGGCACGTAGGAAGCCGCGCCGACCGGCTCGGGCAGGTCTGTCACCGGTCGTAAGGGCGAGCCCGGGGCGAGCTCGTAGAGCTGCATCGTGCCCGTCAGGTCGCTCAGGACAAGTAGGTGGTCGCTCCCGTCGAACGCGCCCACGTCGACCAGGAGCGCTCGCGGTGTACTGAGCAATACCCGCAAGGTTGATGTCATGGCCACGTCCGGGTCCTCATGGCGTTTTCAGGGCCGTTCGTCTACCTCGGTCACGTACTCCCAGTCAACGTGGTTGTGGCGCTCGATGACTATCGGTGTCTCGCGGGCTTTCGGTAGCTCCCGCGCGTACGTCTCCGCGGCGTCATCGCTATCGAACGCGCGCGTCTCGATCTCGGTCCCGCCAGGTTCCGCGAGGCGGTACAGCGAGGTCTTGGCTGAAGGCGTCCCGGTGTCGGTCATAGGGCGATGCTAGGGCTCCTCGGTGCCAAACAGGTCGAGCTGAGGAGGCGACCCCCTGTCCTGGCCGTCCTGAGGGGCTTCTTCCTTCCGGAAATGCTTGCTCAGAGTGTCCACCTGGCCCTGATAATTGGAGCCGATGTCTTCCCCGTACAGCTTCACCGGTTCTGCCGCCATCCGCTCGAACGTCAGCTTGCAGACCTGTTGGCCGTGCTCGATCATGAACGGGACGTCGTGGGCGCGCACCTCGAGGGCTGCGCCGCGAACCACGCAACGTCCCGGCTCTGTTGTAGCCAAAACCCGGGTCGAAAAAACCCGCGTAATGCGTCCTCAGCTCCCCGCTTGTTGGGTCGTAAGCGGTCATCTCACAGGCGAGGCCTGGGGGGACGGCGACCGCCTCTTCGGACAGCAACAGATAAAACCGTTCTGGCCCAAGGACAACCCGGTTCTTCTCTTCGGCGAAGACCTCTTCCCAGTAGTCCTCGACGCGGTGCACCCCGGCCTTTGCCATATCGAGCACGAGCGTGTGTTCTTTGGCCCTGTAGCCGACCCGACGATGCTTCCCGCTGCGCACGTCCAGGCTCAGGAAAAGGCCGTTCCCGGTCGCAAACTGGGCCTTATCGGCGGGCCGGCCCCCGACGTAGAGCAGTGGCTCGTCGCGGTGCGCCTCCCACAGCTCCTCGTCAGTGAGGCTCGAGCGCCCTGCCATCAGGCGTAATTGGTTGAGAGCCAGGCCTTGCCGGACCCGCACTGCGAACGAAAGCGGGACAATTTCGACATAAAGCGGGCCTTCGTAACCTGCCGCTATCTCATCGAAGCGGTAGCTGTAGTCGGTGATCACCCGGGTGAAGACGTCGAGCCTCCCCGTGGAGCTCTTGGGGTTCGCCTTGCCTTTCACGAAAGGGGGAGCGTAAGTCCCTCGGCGAGGGGTACGAGGTAAGGTCTTCCGGTCTCGAGGACCGCGCCCTCGCGACGCAGGTCGAGCTCGTCGACTATGAAGTCCTTCACTTTGTGGTCAACCTCTTTGTCACCGGCCAGGAAGCTGCAGCGGATCCTGTAGGCGCGTTCCCCGAGGCGAAGGTCAAGGCTCGCTGGTTGTATGTTGCTCGACGGGACCCGCAGTTCGCCTGCGCCGACCCATCCCGCAGCCACGGCCTCTGCGAGGAGCTGGCTCGGAAGGACGCCGTGGGCCCGTTCTCCGAGGTCGGCAAGGTTGGCCCTGGGGGCCAAGTCGGGCTGGGGCGGCATTGCAAGGCCATGGTACCTGCCGCCCTCCCGGCGCTCCCGCGGCGCCTGGCTCGGGGAGGCGGTACTGTGCGAGCGTGGACAGTGGTACCGGCCGCGACAGCGGCAAGGCGAAATTGAAACTGCTGAGCCGCGCTCTGCTAGCGGTGGGTCTCACCGCTCTCGCTGCGCTGATCATCCGGCTCCGGGGTAGCGGGGGGACCCCCCCGCACGGGGGCGGTTGGCGCGAGCTCTCGGCAACGGACCTGGAGCCAGTGGACAAGAAGTAGGTGCGAGCGATCCTGGTGGGCTTGGGCGCAGTCGGTGCTCGCAGCGCCCGGCAACTACTTTCTTCCAACTCGATCAGCGAACTGGTCGTGTTCTCCCACCGAGACGCGGGGGGCGAGCCCAGGGTCGCTGCACTGGGCGGAGCGGGAGTCGTGCGGCCCGAGGTGCTATCCGATGTTTCGTTTTCTGAGGCCTTGAGCGGAGCTTCGGTTGTCCTGCTGGCGGCTCCCGGGCTCCGTTTCTGGCTCGCGGAGGAGAGCGTCAGGGCGGGAGTCCCCGTCGTGTCGGTCTCGGACGACCCGGGGGAGGTCCGCCAGTTGCTGGACCTCGACGGCGAGGCGACAAAGCGGGGGGTCGCCGTCGCTGTCGGGGCTGGTATGGTCCCCGGGTTGTCCTGTTTGCTCACGGCGTGGGCGGCTTCTTCGCTGGACGAGCTGTCCGAGGTCCACGTGGCAAGCCTCGGCACGGGCGGCCGTGCTTGCGCGAGACGCCACCACGCGGCTCTCCGCGAACCAGTCGAGGAGTGGCGCGACGGTGCCTGGGAACGAAAGGTCGCCAGCTCAGGCCGAGAACTTGTGTGGTTCCCCGAGCAGGCGGGAGCTGACTGCTACCGCATCAACCGCCCCGACACCCTCCTCATCGCTCGGGCGTTCCCGGGCCTTCGGTTCGCAACCACGAGAGCAGCGGCTTCCCGCCGGGACCGCTTCACCTCGTGGTTGCCCATGTTGCGGCCCCCTCACCCCGAGGGGACGGTCGGGGCGGTCAGGGTCGAGCTGCGCGGTCTTCGGGGCGGCGCAGCCGAAACGGTGGTAGTAGGTGCCGTCGGCCGGCCGGCTCTTCTGGCAGGGGCCGCGGCGGCCGCAATTGCAGTCCGCGCGGCCTCGGGCCAGTTGCGCGCAGGTGCGGGCGGCCTGGCCTCACTGGTCGAGGCCCCTGGCGAGGCGCTCGGCGACCTCTCGGAGCGCGGCGTTCGCCTGGTGACATTCGAGGGCGCCGCGATGACCCCCGCCTGGTAGGGCTGTTCCGCCGAGACGGCTCAGGGTTTGCGGCGGTGTTTCCAGCTGAAGGGGTCCACCCAACCAACGATGGCCAGGGCCTTGTTGACGAGGCTCAACGCAGCAGTTGCGGCGAAATCGTCCGAACGCTCATGCACGCGCTGGACCAGCTCGGCCTGGGCTTTTTCCAGCGAGACCCTGTCCCCGGACGCGACCAACTGCTTGACAGCCGCTTCGGGGTTTTGCCCGTCGGCGGCTAGAGCAACTGCCTGGGTGGCCATGGGTTCGAGCGGCGCCATCACGGCCGACAGTAGCGGATCGCTAGCCCCTGCCCCGGCGCCCGAGGAAACGGACGACAGGGTCGTACTTGACGTCTACGACCCGCTCCTTCATCGGGATAATCGCGTTGTCGGTGATCTTGATGTGCTCGGGGCACACTTCCGTGCAGCACTTGGTGATGTTGCAGTAACCAAGGCCCTCGGAGCCCTGGAGGGCCTTCTTGCGGTCGAGCTCGTCATTTGGGTGCATATCGAGCTCGGCGTAGCGGATGAAAAAACGTGGCCCGGCAAAGTGCGGCTTGTTCTCCTCGTGGTCGCGGACCACGTGGCAAGTGTTCTGGCAGAGCCAACATTCGATGCACTTGCGGAACTCTTGCGACCGTTCCACGTCGCTCTGGTACATCGTGAAAGGTGCCACGGGTTGGTCGGCGCTCGGTCTGAAAGCGGGCACCTGACGGGCCTTTTGATAGTTGAACGACACGTCGGTAACGAGGTCCCGGATTACGGGGAAGGTCCGCAGCGGGGTTATCGTCACCGCTTCACCTTCGGCGAAAGTGGACAGCCGCGTCATGCACATCAGACCGGGCCGCCCATTGATTTCTGCGGAGCACGACCCACATTTCCCTGCTTTGCAGTTCCATCTGACCGCCAGGTCGTTTGCCAGGGTCGCTTGGGCGACGTGGACGGCGTCGAGGACTACTTGGCCTTCCTCTGCCGGTACCACGTAGTCCGTGAGGTCGCCGCCGCTGGGCCCGCCGCGCCAGATCCGAAGTTTGAGGTCGTAGCTCAATGGACTTCCTCCAGGAGCTCGGCGAGCTCCGGCGGGGGTTTGGGCAGCGCCTGGCGCCGGACGGTAAGGGTGCTGTGCGACGGGGACGACGTAGAGGCTTGCAACGCCAGCACCACGTTCTGACCGCTCCAGTAAAGGTCTGTCATCGGGTAGTCGTCGCGCGTGTGGCCGCCGCGGCTTTCCTGGCGTTCGAGGGCGGCCCTGGCGACCGCCTCGGAGACGAGCAGCATGTTGCGCAGGTCGAGCGCGAGGTGCCAGCCGGGGTTGTACCCGCGGTTGCCTTCGACCGAGACCGAGGCGGTACGTGCGTTCAGGGCGGCGATCCTGTCAAGCGCCTCTTTGAGCTCGCTCTCGACCCGGATTATGCCCACAAGGTCTTGCATTGTCTCCTGCAGTTCCTGGTGGATGGTGTAAGGGTTTTCCTTTACCGGGCTTTCCCGGAACGGTGCGAGCGCGACTTCAGCGAAACGGGCGAGGTCGGCCTGAGCAACCTTCGGGCGGGCCGAGCCGAGACCGGCGGCGAACGCTGCCGCGTACTCACCGGCCCGTTTGCCGAAAACAATCAAGTCGGAAAGGGAATTACCACCTAGGCGGTTTGCCCCGTGCATGCCTCCGCCAACTTCCCCCGCCGCGTAAAGACCCGGTACCACCGAGGCCTGCGTGTCGGGGTCGACTTCGACACCGCCCATCATGTAATGGCAAGTCGGGCCGATCTCCATCGCCTCTTTGGTGATGTCGACATCGGCCAGTTCTTTGAACTGGTGGTACATGGAGGGCAGTCTCCGGCGGATGAACTCCGGGGTGCGCCTGCTCGCGATGTCGAGGAAGACCCCGCCATGGGGGGACCCCCGCCCGGCCTTTATTTCGCTATTTATCGCACGAGCCACTTCGTCGCGCGGCAAGAGCTCCGGTGGGCGACGGTTGTTCGTCTTGTCGGTGTACCAGCGGTCCGCCTCTTCGATGTTGTCGGCGGTCTCGGCCTTGAAGAACTCCGGGATGTAGTCGAACATGAACCGGCGGTTCTCGGAGTTGAGGAGGATCCCTCCATCGCCTCGGACCGACTCGGTCACGAGCAAACCTCGCACCGAAAGGGGCCACACCATGCCCGTCGGATGGAACTGGACGAACTCCATGTTGAGCACCGTCGCCCCGGCGCGAAGAGCGATGGCGTGGCCGTCTCCCGTGCACTCCCAGGAGTTGGACGTCACTTTCCACGACTTCCCGATGCCCCCTGTGGCAAGCACGACGGCCGGCGCTTCGAACACCACAAAGCGGCCTGACTCGCGCCAGTAGCCGAACGCGCCGGAAACCTTGCCGCCGTCTTTCAACAAATCTGTGATCGTGAGCTCCATGAACACGTCGATACCCATTGACACCGCTCGCTGCTGGAGCGCCCGGATCATCTCCAGGCCGGTGCGGTCGCCGACGTGGGCCAAGCGGGCGTAACGGTGCCCGCCGAAGTCGCGCTGGCTGATCTTGCCGTTCTGGGTCCGGTCGAAAAGCGCACCCCATTGCTCGAGCTCGTAAACGCGCTCGGGCGCTTCTTTGGCGTGCAGCTCGGCCATCCGCCAATGGTTGAGCAGCTTGCCGCCCCTCATCGTGTCGCGAAAATGGACCTGCCAGTTGTCCTCGGGCCACACGTTGCCGAGCGCCGCCGCGATGCCGCCCTCGGCCATCACTGTGTGCGCCTTGCCGAGCAGGCTCCGGCAGATGAGCGCGGTGCGGGCCCCTGCGTCGTGAGCGGCTATCGCGGCGCGCAGGCCGGCCCCGCCAGCCCCGATCACTACGACGTCGTATGAATGACGTTCGAATGTTTCTTCTGCAGCCATCAGAAAAACCTCGGGTCGTGTACCCACCCGCTCGCTACAAGGCGGACATAGAGGTCCGTGAGGGCAACGAAGACCAGGCTCACCCACGCGATCTGCATATGCCTCGCGTTCAGCTTGGACACGAACCCCCAGAGCTTGAAGCGGACCGGGTGGCGGGAGAAATGCTTGAGCCGGCCACCGACTATGTGGCGGCACGAATGGCAAGAAAGCGAATAGAACCACAACAAGGTTGCATTTACGACCAGCACCACAGTGCCGAGCCCCATCCCCCAACCGTTCGCGAAATGGAAGGCCTCGATGGCGTCCCAGGTCAGGATGCAGTTCAGGACGAGCCCGAGGTAGAAGAAGTAGCGGTGCACGTTCTGGAGGATGAGCGGTAGGCGTGACTCGCCCCTGTAGGCCTTGTGTGGTTCCTTGACCGCGCATGCCGCTGGGGACCGCCAGATCGAGCGGTAGTAGGCCTTGCGGTAGTAGTAGCAGGTGAACCTGAAACCAAGCGGCACGACGAGCACGAGGATCGCCGGAGAGATGGCCCACCACGGGCCGACCACCCCAACCATCGGAGCGTGGACGATCTTCGAGCCGGCCCGGGCGTGGCCGCAGATCGATGCAATGCAGGGCGAGTAGAAGGGGGAGAGGTACGGGCGCGCGTAGTAGTTGGCGTTCTGGAACGCCGCCCAGGTCGAGTACGCGACGAAGCTCAGCAGGACCGTCGCGGTGATCGCGGGCTCGGCCCACCACCGGTCCGTCCTCAGCGTCCGGGCTGTTATCGCCGCACGCGGCCCGGGGCGGGGAGCAGGAGGCCCCTGGGGCACCTCGGTGGCGGTGGCGGTCATTGCGGCATGGCCGCTGTACCTGTTCGAAGCATCGGCCCTACGCTAACCGGGCAACGCCGGTGGTGGCACGACGGTTGCTGCGTCGGGGGTACAGCCGCCCTCCTTCGCTTCTCACCGGGAGGTCGCCTACGCTGGTCGTCGTCGTTGCTCCCAACGGGCCGGGCCGAGGTTCTTGGGGACGTAGCTCAGTGGCTAGAGCACCTGCTTTGCACGCAGGGGGTCGTGGGTTCGAGTCCCATCGTCTCCACTCATTAGGCCTTGCATAAATTTTCAAGGAGCACCATGAGCGTCCTGCCAGACCAGCTTCGGGACCTGATTACAGCCGGCCCGATGGCCCACCTGACCACCATCAACGCGGACGGGAGCCCGCAGGTGAGCGTGATCTGGGTCGGCCTTGACGGCGACGAGCCGGTGAGCGGTCACCTCGGCCCACGTCTCAAGCTGCAAAACATCGAGCGCGACCCCCGCGTCGTCCTATCCTTCGACGCGCCACGCAAGCCTGGCGTTTTCCTTAATCCCTACGCCGTACTGCACGCGCGCGCCGCGGTCGAGCCCAGCGATCACGCGTGGGACCTCCTCGACCGGCTGGCCAAGATCTACGTGTCCCCGGACGCCGAGTTCCCCGCACCGAGAGGGCCCGGGTACATCGTGCGGTACGCGATCGAGCGGATCGGAGGAGTCGGCCCGTGGGTAGCCAGCCCAGGCACTTCCAAAACGGCTGGTTAGTCCCGGTTTGGCGGCTCATGACCACGGTAGCGCTCTGGCTACGTAGCTTGCCGCCGCCTTGGGGGTATGCCATCGGGGGCGCGGCATCTGTTGGCCTGACCGGGTCAGCCGTAGGGCTGGTGGTTGGCCTCTGTGTCAATGTGCCGACCGCGCCCTTTTCCGTCGTGGAGCTAGGCCTCCCTGCCACGGTCCTCGGCGCGGTCGTTGGCCTTGCTGTCGGCGGGGTTGTGACCCTTGCCCGCCGAGTAGGGACGCGCCGGCCATGAGCCCAAGGCAACCCTCCGCCGGCCTCCCGGCGGAGGACCTCACCCAGCGTTTGGAGCGGCTCTACACCGGGATCGTCTTCGACGTGATGCGGGCCATGGGCATCCCGCCTGGTGTCCTGCCCCCTGACCTCAGAGCCCTTGACCCGGACCTGAAGCTGGCCGGGCCTGTTTGGACGGTCCACGGGCGAATAGTCGAAGGTTCTGACCCCCATGAGACCCTTCTCGATTGGACCCGGATGTTGACCGCGGCGCCCGCCGGAGCGGTGGTTGTCTGCCAACCCGAGAACCAAGAGATCGCCCTAATGGGCGAGCTGTCCTCGGAGGCCATGAAGACCAGGGGAGTTCGTGGTTATGTCGTCGACGGGGGTTGCCGGGACACGGCGTTCATCCGGCGGCTCGGCTTCCCGGTCTATTGCCGGTTCAGTACCCCGCGAGATGTTGTGGGGCGTTGGCTCACGGATGGGCTCGGCGGCCAAGTGACGATCGGGGTGGTGGAGATTTTCACAGGCGACTACCTTTTGGCAGACCAAGATGGAGTCGTGGTCATCTCCCTCTCAAGAGTGGCGGAGGTCGTCCAGGCGGCCGAAGACGCAGCCGGAGTCGAGAACAAGGTCCGGACCGCCATCCTCGGAGGGGCTGATCCCGAGCAGGCCTACCTCAAGTACGGGAAGTTCTAAGGAATTTTATGACCAACCTGACACAACAGAGTACGAGCCCTCGGCTTATGCGCCTGCACCCTGACGACAACTGCTTGGTGGCCATCCGGCCGTTGCGGTCGGGCGAGACCGTGCTTGTCGAGGGCGCCTCCGTGCAGGTCGAAGCGGACATGCCTGTCGGGCACAAGGTGGCGTCGCGGTTCTTGGCGACAGGGGAACCGGTCCGCAAGTGCGGGGCCGTGATCGGTCGCACTACGGCAAACGTGGAGGTGGGCGGCCTGCTCCACCTCCACAACCTGGAAAGCAACTACCTGCAGGCGCACCTGGTCGGCGACGCCGATGCCGGGCTGGCGCAACCAGCCGCCGAGGGCCGTGTCGCAGCAAGTGGTCAGGGGACGCCGCCAGCGGTCGTCGCGGTGACTGACGGAGCTGAGGCACGACGCCGGGCGCACGAGGCCAACCAAGCCCAAGCGGTGCCGGGGTTCGTCGGCTACCTGCGTAGTGACGGGCGCAAGGGCATACGGAACCATCTGCTTGTTGTCTACCTGGTCGAGTGCGCCCACCATGTGGCCCGCGAGATCGCCAACGGTTTCGGGGGACCGGAAAGCTCGGTGGAGGTAATCGGTTTCCCGGGGTGCTACCCAAACGAATATGCCCAAAGGGTCCTCACGGCGCTGTGTACCCACCCCAACGTTGGTGGCTGCCTGCTCGTGTCGTTGGGCTGTGAAAGCTTTGACCGACGGGCTCTAAAGGACGACGTCGAGGCCACGGGCCGGTGGGTGGAGAGCCTCGTGATCCAGCAAGAGGGTGGCACCGTTAGCACCGTCAACTCGGGCCGTGCCCTTGTCGAGGCGGGCCTGGCCCAGATCGCCACCGTCGGACGGGCGCCCATGACGGTGGGCGAGCTGGTGATTGGCACCATCTGCGGGGGCTCGGACAGTACGAGCGTGCTAACGGCCAACCCGGCGGTAGGGCGCGCATTCGACCGGCTGGTCGCGGCCGGCGCACGTTGCATCTTCGAGGAGACCGGCGAGCTCATCGGCTGCGAAGAACATCTGCGCTCGCGCGCAACTTCCCCCGAGCTCGGCGAAGAACTGGCTTCCCGCATCGTGAAAGCATCCGACTATTACGAGGCGCTGGGGCACGCCAGCATCGCTCCGGGCAACCTTGCTGGCGGGTTGACCACTATTGAAGAAAAGTCGATCGGCGCGTACGCCAAGAGCGGCAGCTCGATGATAGGCGGGGTCATCGAGCCCGGGGAGTTCCCCGGCGCGGGCGGTCTCTACCTGCTGGACGTGGTCCCCGATGGGGCGCCTCGGTTCGGCTACCCCAACATAAACGACACCACCGAGGTGGTGGAACTGATCGCTTGTGGGTCGCACGTGGTCCTGTTCACCACCGGGCGGGGGTCGGTTGTCGGCTCGGTTATCTCGCCCGTGGTCAAAATCTGCGCGAACCCAGAGACATACCGGCGCATGTCTGACGATATGGACGTCAATGCCGGCCGCGTACTGTTGGGCGACGCTTCGCTTGACGACGTTGGGGACGAGATATTCGACCTCGTGATCGCGACCGCTACCGGTGCACCAACCCGGTCTGAGGCTCTCGGCCACCGAGAGTTCCAGCTTGGTTACAAGGTTTTCCGCTCACTGGAGCCCTCGTGCTTGGCCTGAGCGCCTGATTGTCCGCAGCTGCGTGCAGTAGGTTCGACGCGCTGCGGCACGAGCACGGTTGCGTTGCGCGGCCGGTTCAATTTGGTGCCGTGAAGGCTCCAACCCCGCCGAGCAGGCATAGCTCGAACCGCTGACGGTGGGTGAGCGCGCCGTTGTCGTGTGGCAGCGTGAGCACCAACGCCGTCGATACGGGGCAAGCTGCCCCTCGTCCACCGTTAGCAGTTGGGCGGTAATCCCCCGCCGAGAACACAAACTGCGCCCTGCCGCCCGGCGCCACCGTGACCGGGCGAGGACGAGGCTGGGGTGGGAGAGTTCCTACAGACCGCCCGGCAACGAAGTGGACCACGATCCGGCCGGCTGAGTTTTCGAGGTCAAGGCCCGGGTACCCGTCAAGGGTGCAAGCCGCGGACGACCGGTTGGCGAGGTTTGCAATGTAACTCCCTACGCCCATCGCTCCTAGCTCGCCACCCAAGCTCATCCTGATTTGGTGAGCTTTACACTCCGGCCAAGCCGGTGCGTACCCGGCGGCCACGGCATCGCTGACGATAGACGAGACGTTGACATTGAACGGCGCCGAGACCGGAGGGTTTGGCAAACCCTGGCAGAGCCGGTACGGGAACTGAGCCTGGAAGTCGCCCACCTGGAACACGGCGACGACGGCTGGGAGGGTGACCCTTACGAACGACACTCGGGCGCAGTGTTGGGTCGCGACCATGTCATCCCGGGAAGTGATCACAAAAGCGGCAGTGGGCGAAGTCGACGGGACCAGCACGGTCCTCTTTGGTGGCTCGAACGCTTGGCCCGGGCCAATGTGGGTGACGGTCGTCGTGAGCGAGGTGCCAGTCGGGCCGCGGAAGGCGATGTCCGGGCTGCCCTCGATCGAGCAGGCAGTCGCGGAAATATCCGTGATGCGGACCGTGACGACAACGGTGCCAGCTGCGGTGCTCGACCCGACCCCCCCGACGACGAGCTGGCCCTCCCGGCAGGGCGGAGCGAGCGTAGCGGAAGGAGCCTTGTGCTGGTCATAGGCGGGCGCCATCGCAGTCGAGACCAGCAAGCACAAGAGGGCTGCGGCAGCCTGGGCCGCTCGCCGCGCGCACGTCGGGATCCCCCTTTTGGGCATACTCCTGACTACCGCTGGGACCGCCGCTAGGGTTCCGTGACGTGCAGGTGGAGCCAGCTACAAACGAGTGGGGCCAGCCCACGGGCCGGCTCGTCGAAGGCTGGGAGCCGAGGGCGGCGCCGGCCGCGGTCACAATTTCCGGCCGCTATTGCAGGGTCGAGCGGCTCGATGTCGCTCGTCACACGAACGACCTCTTCGCGGCGAACTCGGCTGACGATGGTCGCATGTGGACGTACCTGCCCTACGGGCCGTTCGAGACCGTAGCGCAGTATTCGGACCGAATGGGAGGCTTAGCGAGCGATCCGTCGATGGTGGTGCTCGCGGTCGTGGATGCTGCAAGCGAGCGGGCGAGCGGTGTTGCCGCGTACCTCCGCGCTGCTCCCGAGCACGGGTCTATCGAAGTAGGCCACGTAGCGTATAGCCCCAGGCTGCAGCGTACGGTGGCCGCCACGGAGGCAATGGTGCTGATGATGGCCCACGTGTTCAATGTCCTGCGCTACCGCCGCTACGAGTGGAAATGCGACGCCCTCAATCGTCCGTCCCGCGAGGCAGCCCAGCGGCTCGGGTTCACTTACGAGGGGACGTTCCGCCAGGCGGCAGTCGTGAAGGGCCGCAACCGCGACACTGCCTGGTTCTCGGTCACCGATGGCGAGTGGCAACGGCTCGAGCCCGCCTTTACGGCCTGGTTGGCTCCGGCGAACTTCGATGCCGTCGGGCAACAGAGGCACTCTCTTTCGGCTCTAACGGCGGCGGCGCTGGCGAGCAGGCCAAGCCGCGAACCGAGCTCCTTGCGAAAAGGACGAACCTGAGGCAAGGGTGCTGATGGGCCTTAGGCCCCAAGTTTGACCACTCAGTGAGCTTGCGACGGTACTTTGGGCGCGTGTCTTCACAGAACCATCACAACTTGCCCAATGCTCGCTCACAGAAGACGCAGACGATCAGATGTAAGGACCACGAGGGTTCGTACAGGGGAGGACTCATGACGTTCAGAACACGGAACCGGCTGCGCCGGAAGGCTGGGGGTGCTGCCGCGTTAGCAGCCTCGCTCGCGATTGTGGCCGGCTCACTAGTGGCGATGGGCTCGCCAGCGTCGGCTTACGGCTCTCATCACCACCACGGTGGCAGCGGTGGCGGCTATGGGAGCACGACGACGACTGTCGAACCGACCACGACCGTGGCACCGACGACGACCGTCGCACCGACGACAAGTACGACCAAGGGTTACTCAGGTGGCGGAAATGGGCCTGGGTACGGCAACGGGAATGGCAACGGCCGCGGTCATCGCTGCATAGTGCGGTTCCGCTACAAGGTCCGTTCTCATAACCACCATGGGCGCGGCTGGGGCTGGAGCTGGCGTTGGGGCTGGAGGATCGTCCCCTGCCACGTGAAGGGCCATGGTCATGGTGGCTACCCGACCTCGACCACCTCGACGACAGTGGCGTCGGAGTTTGCGACGGCGACCACGACAACTGTTCCTACGACCACGACAACTGTTCCTACGACAACGACCACCGCTGCAACCACGACAACCACCGCTGCAACGACGACGACCACCGCTGCAACGACAACGACCACCGCTGCAACGACGACAACCACCGCGGCGATAACGGGGTAGCTAACCAGGAAGTCCGGTACCACAGTTCCCCTAGGCGTGGGGCAGGCCCAAGCGGCTTGCCCCGCGCTTCGCGTCGCACCTCCGGGCCGAGGCGTCCGTTGTCTGCACAATGAAGTCTCAACAATGAGCATCGGGCTAAGGCCAGCCAAAGCGGCCGTTGCTACAGTCGTGCCGTGAGCGAGACCGGCGGGATTGCCAGGACGCTTGTTCTCGGCGAATGCCTCGTCGACCTGGCGCCGGCTTCGACAGGGGCGCCGGCCGACCGGACCGGCGGCACGGGCAAGGTTGGTGCCTGGGCTCGCCAACTTGTGGCGATGCCGGGCGGCGGCCGCCAACATTGCTGTCGGTTTGGTGCGCCTGGGAGTACCAACGGCATTTGCGGGGCGATTTTCGCGTGCGGGCTTCGGGCCATGGCTGCGCAGTTACCTTGTAGCGAACGGGCTCGACCTCGCGTTGTCGGTCGACGCTGAGGAGGACGCCACGCTCGCCCTGGTCACCCTTGACGGCCAGGGCCGCGCCTCCTACACGTTTTACGGGCCTGGGACGGCCGACTGGCAATGGGACGCGACCGAGCTGCCTGACCTCACCGCCGCCGCGCCGGCCGACCTAGGGATCTCGCGCGGTGCACACCGGGTCCATTGCACTGACCCTCGAGCCGGGTGCCGGGGTCTTGGCTAAGTGGCTGGCGGGTCTTCGACGAGGCAACAGGGTGCTCGTGTCCTTCGACCCGAACATGCGGCCGAGCCTGGTAGGTGACCTCTCCGCGTACCGCGAGCGCCTCCCCGGTGTGATCACGAGCTCGCACATCGTAAAAGCGAGCGACGAGGACGTTGAAGTCCTTTATCCCGGTGTGGCCGCGCCGGAGATTGCAGACAGGTGGCTCTCGGCGGGTGTCTCCCTGGTCGTGATAACAGAGGGGGCTCTCGGTGCGACAGCGTTCCATCAAAATGGCGCCCGTGCCCACACCGCCCCGCCGCCGATCGAAGTGGTTGACACGATAGGTGCCGGGGACTCTTTCAGCGCTGGGTTACTTGCTTATTTTGCGAAGAACGGCCTTCTTGAGCCTGCTGCGTTGGCAACGCTCAGCGAGGTTCACCTGGGTGACGCGATAGCTCAGGCTGTGTCGGCTAGCGCTCTGACCTGCACTAGGCCGGGTGCGGACCCGCCCACCGAGCACGAGCTCGCTCGCTTTATCGCCGAACGCAGCTAGCCAACGGTTGGCGCACCATCCTCGTTACCCGTTCGCCGAACGGCATGTCTGCAGCCGGCCCGATCGCTTCGAACCCCAGGTCCCGGTAGTAGGCGGTGAGGCGGTCGTTGGCAGCATCCAGGACGAGCGCCCAACCATTGCGGTCCGCCTCATGGGCGACCTCGACCAGCAGAGCGCGCCCCGCCCCGGGTTCCTCGCTGGCGACCATATGGACTTCGACCTGGTGGGCCCGGCAAGCCATCCGGCCGTGCGTCGGCGGCGCGACGTGGCCGTTCAATTTGCTTAGCTTGGACTTCGCTTTTCCAACGCGGGCCGCACGCCACCCCAGCAATAGCATTAGCACGCCGAGCCCCGCGAAGGTGAGCACCGGTATGACCATGAGCCCTAAGGCTGCCCATAGCGCAACCCAACCCACCCACCCTGCCAAGGCGGCTAGACCGGCAACTACGCACACAGCGACCGCCGCTAGGCGCCGTCGAGGAGCTCGTGCTCCGGTTAACCCGCAGACCGCGGTCCCCGGGCCATTTGCAAGCCAACCACCCCAGGCCAGGGTCGTGAAGGACATCAGCCGTACGATCATCTGCCGGCCCGGTACGGGGAGCATATAACGGGCATAGGGTAAGTTGAAAAAGCGGCGGGTAGCGGTACCTGACAGTTTCCACACGCCGCCAGCTCCCCCGAGCATCAAGACGAGCCCCCAAGTACAGAGCGAACTTCTCGAACCTCATAAGGAAAGCTCTGCTCCTCCGAAACTGCCTGGAGAGCGATCGGACGTCCTTTATCGAAGGTGTACGAGCCAGACCAGTTGACAGCCACAGTCACCTCGAACGTTCCTTTGTCGACATAGGTATAGGTCGCAGACGCGCTCGACGCGCTGCCCGGAGCCCCAGCCGTGTAACTGGTGACAGGGCTTGCGCCGGGAGGCCCAAAGTTCCACGTGTACGACACAGGGTACACAGTGGCTGTGACAGAACCACCACCTGCGGCCGCAGTGACGGTGACGGGAACGCCTGCTGGGTCGTTGCTTAACCAGAACCATGTCCCCAGGCGTACCAAGCCTGCAGTGAGGGGATTGGAACGGACCTGCGGGACCGGGAGATCCTTGACAGCTGCCGCCCATGCCTCAGCGGGGCTCGGGGGTGGTGGCGTCGGTGGCTGCGGTGTGTGCCCATTGCAGGGTTCGCCAACATTCGGAGCGCTGTTAGGAACGAGGCCTAGTACCTTGCCCGTTGTCGAACTGATTTCCTCTTCCAGTTGTAGGAGAGTATCGCCGTCCGGCAACGGGCCCCCGGGCACCCAGTCAGCGGGGATATTAGGGTCGAACCCGACCGTTCCGTGTGCAGTACAAATTTCGTCAGTCCCGCCGCTGACACACTCATCGCACGGCACATACACAACGTAGTAGGGAGGGAGACGTGCCGGGGGTGGCCCAGCCGGCGGTGCCGTCGTTGTGGTCGTCGCTGGGCTCCCGCCCCCGCCCGTTTTGCAGATGACAGCGCCGCTCGGGACAACGCTACAGGACCCGTCGCCATAGGCAATACCCGAGGGCACGGTCATGACCTTGGCTGACAAAACGGCAACCGGCACCAGGGCCTTGCAAATAGAACGTAAAACGCGTTTGCTGAGATAGCTTCCACCCGCGCGGGGTAATGGGCGAGCGATGCGAAGAACAGACATAACCAGCGTCACCTCCGACGTGTTCCATAGCTCTAGGAATAGGCGGACACGGTTGCCGTGCTCGTCGCCGAGACAGTGATCGGGAGAGCATGGTGGCCCGCGACCTCGAGGACAAGCGAACCGACGTCCTCATGCAAAATTACGGTGATCGACGCCCCGGTTATATCGACCATGAAACACGCGATGTCGTGCGATAGGGATGTGCTGCCTGGGCATGGTGCCTCGAGCACCGCACGTGGTAACTCCGATGACGGTTGCGACTGGAGGTCAGCGATCGCCAGGGACGTCGCGGTCGCTGGGTCGAGCTGGACAACGCCGTTGTCCCGGTAGGCGTTGATGTCAATGCCGGAGGCTCCGGCATCCGCCGCATCTTGCGCGATGGCTTGCAGGTTGCGGTCCGATGACAGCGTGGACCAAAAGTCAATTACAGCGAACCCGAGGAGCAAGAAGAAAGCTGCAAGGCCGACGCAGCCAATGAGGGCCGCGTCTCCACGTTCCTCCCGAACGCACCTAGTCACAGCCGTTGTCCGCGGCGTACTGGTCTATCGTGGCGGTGTAGGTGGCCGTAAAACCCACTGAAGCGTAGTGTTCGACCACGCCGGGTATATTGCCGACAGGGATCGCAATCCTGACAGCGGCCGTTACGGTCGCTCCTCCCGGCAGGCATATGACGTCGCAGTTAGTGATGGAGCCGTCGCAACCAAAACTCGAGCTGAGGGCCACTCCATACTCAGATTCGGCATCGTCGACTGCCTGACTTGCATCAAGTTCTGCAGTCGTCCAATCAGGGGTGGAAGCGAGGGCCAAAACCGCGGTGTGGGCGGCATCTCGAGCGTCGGCAGTGCCCGCTTCCCACGGCGGGACCGCTAGGACCAACATCAGCGACGGGATGACGAAGAGGGTGAAGCCGACCAGTGCGCTAATCGACATCGAGCCGCGCTCGCGGGTAACCGTCATGGGTCCACCGTTGATGGTTGAGTGGGGCTGACTTCAACGGGGGCTTGGGCGACGACGTGTACGTGTACTGTTACTGGCACAACCCAATTGGGGAGCGTCCCTGCAGCGACGGCGACGAGTAGTTCAGCACCTGACGGCAATAGTTCCAGCGTGCACGTCACGGCGACCTTTGTCGACAAACGTCCCGAGATGAGAGCCGTTTCGGCTCGGGTGGCCGCCTCAGCGCAGGCCTCTTGCGGCCCCCCAGGTGCCCCGTCGAGAGCACCCGTCTGAGCCGCTTCCGAAACGACGGTACGGAATGCACCGAGCGCGAGATCGTCATCTACCCAGTTGGTGCCCGCAACCAATAAGAAGATCAGGGCAAAAAAGACCACGATGCCGGTGACCGAGATGCTCCCTCGCTCAGCGGCACCGCGGTCCGGGCCGAAAGGTGTTAGCTCCCTCCTTGTCCGGTAATGCTGCTCCACGAGGACGTAACGAAAGTGGAGACGTCGCCCCAATAGATCTTCAGGGCAGCTGCGGCCGCAACAATGAGGAACAGGGCGATCCCGATCCACGCGAACTGTTCGACACTGATGGCGCCCAGCTCGTCGTCTCGGCAACGTTGGCGGTACCGGGCCATCACGCCTGGCATAGCTATCACTACTGCCATCAAGGTCACCGTGATTGCGCACGTAGCGGCCCAGGCGTGAGCCAAGAGGACCGAGACCGGTGCGCGGCGTCGGTCCGAGGTGATGTCGGTAGTCGTCATGGCGGGTAGCGCTTCTCCTTTGTTTTAGGCCTTCCCTGGCAATTAGTATTTTGGTGCTGGTCATCAGTAGGGGACTATCCGCTCAGGACCGAAGTGGTGGGCGCTATGAGGAACAAGGCGATAACTGGGACCGTGAAGGCAACGATCGGCCCCGTCATGGCGAGTTGGCGTTTCGCGGCAGTTCTCTCGACTTCTTCTCGACGTTGTGCGCGGATCTCGCCGGCCAGGTCGATGAGCGCTGATCCCAGGTCGATACCGCCCGTGGTTGCCTGCCCGATCAGCCGGTAGGTACGAGCGGCCGCCGGCTCGACCGCTTCGACGCTGGCTAGCTCAAAGGCGGCCCGCGCGGCGTAGCCACTGTCGACCAGGAGCAGGGCTCGCTCGATGTCGTCGACTACCGGGCCTGTCCCAATCTCAGTGATCTCCCTGAGCGCTACAACAAGGCTTTTCGTATTGGCGATTTTCGTCGCCAGCATTACTGCGACGGTGGGCAGGTCGCTGCGTAGCCGCTCGGCGCGGCGGCGTCTGAGCGACCTGAGGTGCGCCGGCATGCGGCGAAACCCAAGAGGGATCCCCACTAGAAGCAGCACCAGGGCGAGGAACGCGGAACCCAGGAACACTCCGATCAGACCGAGACCGATCGGGAGTACGCCGGTCCAGAACAAATTGGACCGTCGGTACGCCTGTAGGTCAAAGGTGGCGCCGGCCTGTCGGAGCTGAAGCGTTATGTCACCTGGGCTCTTCGTGCGAACGATCCGGGAAAAGCGGGACGTGATGGTGCGAGCTAGCGGACCGAGGACCCGCCGAGCCGCTTCTCCCATGAGCACCGGCTCTGGGAGCGAGTCGACTCGGCCGCCGAGGCGCGACCGCGCCACCTCGAAGTAGGGCTTCATCCGTCGTTCAGGAGGTCGCCGCGGGTTCAGCACCTGCCAGGTAAGGTTGCCCACCGCGCCACCAACACCTAGAGCTGCGAGGATGACGTACCCTCTCATCAGGCGTGTACCGCCTCGGTAAAGATGCGTTGGGCCGTGGGTACGGTCCGGGCTAAGCGGCGAGTCACCATGAGGCCGAGCGCGTCCAGGGTCGTGCCAACTATGACGAGCACAATGCCGCTCGTGCGAGAGAAGAACAGCCGGTACTGAGGTGAAACCGTACAGAACAACAGGAGAACGAACAAGGGCGCGACGAAACCGGTCCACGAAGCCAAATGCAGTTGGGTGCCCGCGGTCCGGACCCGGTCCTGGAGCGCGATATCACCGTTCGTTTGCTCGAGGAGCAACTCGAGTGTTCGCAGCACGGTTTGAGTGCCCTCGCTGGCGGCCTGGGCGAAGGTGAGAAGCACCTGGTCTGAGACGGGGTCCGCGAGTTCCGCTCGCACTGCTTCAAGGGCGCTGAGCGACCCGATCTGTCCGGAGCGGCGGGCGTAACGGGCCATCGGTGCGCGGAGAGGTTGCGGCCCAGCGTCGGCCAAGTCGACGAGGGAGGCGTGGAGGGTACTGGTGCCGGACGCCAGGGCCCGATCACACAGCGCAGCGCATCGGGCCAAGCCATAGCCCGAGCAGCGGTGACCTGGCGCCGATGACCGGACCAGTACGCGTAGGGCGCACACCCACCGGCCAAGAGACCGATGAGCCCAACGATCACGGTTCGTGAAATAGCCAGCAAAATAAGTGCGAACACCAACCCGGCACCGACCGACACAGCGACGAACTGCCCACTGGTGACCGCGGCACCGGCTTGAGAAAGCCATATCTGGCCGCGGGTGCGCGCCGGGGTGGCCTTAGCACGGCGGAAGTGGTCGTGGCGCCGTCCCTGCAGGGTTTCCCCCGCAGACCAGACTGCGACAGCAACGAGCAGGGCGGCTAGAAGGCTCACCAGCGGACCTCGGCGCCCTTGAGGACAGCGTCGATCTCGATGCGTCTGGTGGACAGAGCTCGGTTGCATTCCTCCGCAAGACGTTCGGGCAGCTCCGTGCCAACGAGTTCCAGGTCGGCACGGACAGAAGTGCGCTTGAACACGGGCGTTACCGCTACTCTGCCGGTCCCGCTGCTCACGAGCTGAGGCAGTACCACACCGATCTCGGTCACCCGGCGCAGGTAGGTGTCGCTCTCGGTCACATAAGCGACGTCGCAATAGATGACCACTTCGAACAGGCGTGAGAAATGGTCGACGAGCGAGTTCACCGACATTGCGGGTACGGCGGGGTTGGCCGCCATGGCCAAGCCCTCAAATGCTCCAGCGGTGTTATCGGCGTGCACTGCGGCGATTAGGGAAGTGCCAAATTTGCCACCCATCAGTAGGTCCCAGGCCTCAGCACCTTTGAGCTCGCCCAGTACGATCATCTCCGGGCTGTTCACCCGCGCCGAGCGCATTAGGTCAGTCAGATCCTCGACCTTTGAAGTTGCCCAGTAGTCGCCGTTCAAAAGAGGCGCGTTTAGCTCCCGGTTTTCCTCGCACACGATGACGCGGACCCGCGCAGGGAGGGCTCGCAGCAGTCCCTCGATGAGGGTGGTCTTACCGCCTCCAGGCGGGCCGGTGACAAGAGTCTTAGAGCGGCTGGCCCTAACCACTACCTCGAGGAACGTCGCGGCGGGCTCGGTTAGCGACCCGAAACCGACGAGGTCCTGCAGAGTTGTGTTCCGCTTTTGGGGGATCCGGAGGGTAAAGCTGATCACACCGTCGACACGAGGGGGGACGGAGGCCGATAGCCGCGCCTGGCGCTCGCCGGAGGGCGTTGCCAGGTAGATGCGCACGGCGTCCGCGGCGGGTGGGCCGCGTCCAGTTGTTCGTCAGCCCTCGACAGGAGCCTCTGGCACACCGACAGCACCGCCTGCTTGTTGGCCGGGTTCGCCAACTGGTGCACCTGGCCATCGGTTGTGCGGTAGGTGATGTCGCCGTCATTGCCGCGGATCTCTTCGATTGTTGGGTCTCCAAGGAGCCCGTCGAGCTCATTGCCGATCCCGCTCACGTCTTGGACGAGCCGCTTGACCGTCGCGGCCGGGTTTGCGAGGGGCTCAAAGTCATTCTGGCGTCGCATGGCTGCGAGCTGGAACACCTCGACCTCGTTCTCAACCAATTGACGGACTTCTACGGGGTCAAGGACCGGGCTTTCCGACGCCGCTAAACGAGAGTGGAGCCTGGAGCGCAGGTGGTCGTACGCGGAGGTGGTGTTCATTGAGCGGGGCCCGTGGGCGTGCCAAGCAGCGAACGAACGTCCAAGGCGGGGGCCGCCAGGTTTCTCGGCAGCGGTTCTGTCATGGCCCGCACGAGAGCTTGTACCGACCGCCACCAGCCGCCCCGGGTGACGAGGTCGGCGTTCCATCTGGCCTTGGCCAGCTGCGCGTCCTCGGGCAGGAAGAGCACCCCGGCGAACGTATTGGGCCACTTGGTGTTGACCTCCAGCATGTGGGCCAGGTGCGACCGCTCGTACCTGCTGGCCGCGCGTCCAAGCACGGCGAAGATGGGGATCTGCAAGCCATTGTCGTGGGCTGCCGAGCGCCACTCCACGAGCTGGGTAGCCCCATCGGGAGTAGCGCGGGCGAAAACGAGCGCCTGCCGGGCGAGGGCCAGCGCTGGCCGGGCGGCGTTCAGTCGGTCACGACCGGTTTGTGCTGCCCTTGTCAGCCAGGGCCCCGTGTCCACCAGGACGTGGTCGTAAATAGCCAGAGCTTGCTCAAGCAGAGCAGTCAGCTCTACCGGGTTGACGGGCAGCGGGCCTCCTGGTGCAGACGTGCCGCAGATCACATCGAACGCACCCAATGGCGCTGTCCCGTCGTCTCGGCCCCCCGTAAGGCCCTCTGGAAAAACCGGTCTGTCATGTTGAGCCAGTGCAAGGGCCCAGGGGAGGCCCGTGCTGGGGGCGCGACGCAGCCGGCTGGCGAGGACCGGCGATACCTCGTTGGCTTCGACGACGAGGACGTCGCGCCGTTGAGCGGCCAAGATTTCGCCAACGGCGACAAGGGTTTCGCTTAACCCCGCTCCCCCCGACGCTGGAGTGAACGTAGTGAGCGACCCCTGACGGCGTGGAGTACCGAGACGAGGACGCAGCGCGAGCGGTCGCCGTGCAGGCTCGACGTGGGCATTTCGCGGGCCGACCGAGCGGACCAGGTCCGCCAGTTCCGCTGGCGCCAAGCCGGCCGGTGCGATCTCGTCGACCCGGAGGTCTTCGAGGAACCTTCGCCCTAAGCCTTGTGTGGGATCGGTCAAGCCGAGCACGTGGACTTGGCGGTCGTGGGCTGCTGCAACGTCCGCCGCCCCGACAAGGCGCATCATGTCGTCGATTACGAGTACGTCGTACGGGCGATGGGCCGGATGGAGCAACGAGCGGACGCTGACGATCACCTCGACGGAGAGGTCGGTGGTGTGCTCCCGGCAGTACTCCCGGAAGTTGGTGCTCCAAGGAGCTTTGGTAGCGGTGAGCGCAACTAGGACGACGCCGGCCATCAGCTCGCCGCCGCCCCGGTAGGTCCGACACCCGAGGCGTCCTTCATCCAAAAGGCGCCATCTTGCGTTGGTTTCTCTCCATTGGTCCTGACTACCTGCACGCTGTTCGTCCCGCTTGACGCCAGTGCTGTCGCGATGCGAAGAGCTGTGGCCTTGCCAACAGCAAGGGTCAGGAAGTAGTTGTTCCCGGGCACACCCAATAGCGATGCCGTCGAGGACGAAGACGCCGACAGTACAAGGACGTTTTGGGCTGCGTAGACGGCGGTTTGTGGTCCCGCAACGATCACGTCGACCCGGTCGCCTGTGACTATGCTGCCGCCATCCGCGTCGGTCAATGGGACGGCGAGGCTCATTTCGCCTAGGCCAGAGCCAACTGGAGGACCATTGGAAGTTTCTGCCTGGGTTATCGGCTCACCTACGACGATCGGCACGGTGGAGGTTCGCCCAATCACCTCTTGAGGGGCGAGCAGGCCTGCGATCATGGAGGCGTCGTTTGCCCGCATGGTGACGGTTTTGACGTCGGCCGCGGTGAGCTCGGTTCCGGCGGCGACCGAGCGGGTTGCGATTGGCACGGCGCGGGTAGCGGACTGTCCCTGGAGAGCCGCCAGGACCGCCACAGCAGCGATGACGGCGAGGACAAGGGACAACAAGTGCCCCGAATGAAAGGGGCGAGGTCGCGAGCGCCGCCGGCGCTGCCCGAAGGCGATTGGTTGTGTGGCGAAATCAGTCGTGGTCACTGTGGTCACTGTGGTCTTCAGCCGAGGGAGCGTTTGGCAACTGTCGGTGTCGCGTCATCGGCGACTTTTATATCACTGCGCTATGCCGGTATCTACCGAACTTGTCTTCGCGCTCAAGTGAAATGTGTCACCGGTGAAATGCGTCACGTTGTGACATTTGTCACGGCCCAAGAAGTGAGACCGGACCTTGCTTTCATGGGCAGCATGGACTTGACTCGAAAACCGCAAGTGCACTCGTCAGAAGGGCACATCACTGACGTCCGTGCAAATAAATGACCGTTTCGGTGCCCGATGTGGTCCTCGCGAAACCACATCGGTGACGCTGGGGTCAAATTGAGCCTCAGGCGTGCCGCCCAGCCGCCCCAGCCGCCCAGCTGCCGCCGCCGCCCGTCCGGCCGCCGCCCGCCCAGCCGCCGCCGCCGTCAAAAAGGTCGACCCGACCGCGGTGGTAACGGGCCCGGTGAGCTACGGCTGGGAGGGCTATGAGACCCTCCAGAACGCACCTGGATCAGCCGAGTACGGGAATTTCCTCGATTGGTGGATGAGGCATGTCAAGGCTGCGGACGCGATGGCGGGGACGACGCTCATCAATGACCTCGACCTGCATTGGTACCCGGAGGCAACGGGCGGCGGGCAGAGGATCACGGGGACCGGCACTTCGCCAGCGGAGGTGGCCGCACGCGAGCAGGCCCCGCGTTCGCTCTGGGACCCCAGCTACGTCGAAGACAGCTGGATCACTCAGGGTTCGCTTGGAGGCCACGGCATCGACCTGATCCCCCGGCTCGACGGCCAGATTGCGGCCAACAACCCCGGGATGAACCTCGATTTCACCGAATGGGACTACGGAGCGGGCCAGGCCATCAGCGGCGCCGTCGCGACAGCCGACGTGCTTGGGATTTTCGGCCGCTTCGGCGTGCACGCCGCCGCCTTTTGGGGGCTCACCTCGGACGAGGCTTTTGCCTACGCCGCGTTTGCGATGTACCGCAACTACAACGGGCGTGGCGCAGGTTTTGGCGACACCGAAGTCAGTGCCACCACGACGGACAACGTCAGCACGTCGGTCTACGCTTCAATCGACAAGGCGCGCCCAGACCACGTTGTGATCGTCGTAATCAACAAAAGCGTCGGCCCGACAAAGGCCACTATCCGGCTGCAGGGCGTGACCGCTGCCACCGCAAGTGCCTACAAATTGACGAGCAAGATCTCAAAACCCGAGCCGGGGCCTGGGCTCGTTGCGACGGGCAGGGGCACTTTTACCTACCTAATGCCTGCGCAGTCCGTGTCGGTCATAGTGCCGCAGGCGAGCTCTTGATCTTTCGCGACGACCGGGTCAGCTAGCGGTTTCTAGCGCCCCGCAGACTTCTATCGCCCACGCGAGCCCCTCGGTGTAGGCCTCGGCGAGTGTCAGCTGCCCAAGCCCCGAGCGCAGCTTGTCGGCGTCGCCGACTTCCCACGCCTGTACGTCGCCGACGATCCCGCCGAGCGGGCCGGTGCCCCCGAGCAGTGCTTCCTCGAGCTCGTTGGTGAGGGAGAGGCCGCCTACGACCTCGGACAGAGGGACGCCAAGGAGCAGGTCGAGGGCAGAGACCATACCGGCGGTGAAGGCCGGTTCGGACAGGCGCGGGTCGATCTTCTGCGCCATCAGCTCCGCCATCCTGGCCCTCGTCATAGCGATGTTGAGCAGTTCGTCTGAGCCCTCGTGCGAGTCTGCCAAGAGCATGAGAGCGACCCAGGCACGGAGGCGGCGTTGGCCGAGGAGCACGACACCCTCGCGCACGGAGCTGACGCGCCGGTGAAGGCCACGTGCGGCACCTGCGCCGGCGATCCGTAGGAAGCGGTAGCTCATCGAGGCGTCCGTCTTGACGATGTCCTCGACATCTTCAGGTGAGGTCTTCGGGTCGTAGAGCTTTTCCAGGATCCGCAGGCAGGTGAGCCTGCTCGGGGAGAGCGCCTGGCCTTCTACGACATCAGGCCGGGACAGCAGGTAACCCTGGAACAAGTCGAAGCCAAGCTTGCGGCAGGCGTTGAGCTGTTCTTGTTCTTCGACCCTCTTTGCGATCAGTTTCACTCCGTAGGCGGAGCAGTACCTAACCGCTTCTGGCAGCTCGTCCGCCGACAGGCCGAAGACATCGACTTTGATCATCGAGACCAGCTCGAGCAGCGGGTCCACCTCGTCCTGGCGGATCGAACGTCCGTCGGCGGCGAGGGTGTAACCGTTTTGCGCCAGACGTCGGCAGCCTGCAACAACCTCAGCGTCGCGCGGGACGTCCTCGAGGATGTCGATCACGGTTTGGCGCGGCGGGAACGGGATGTCGTGCTCGCCCACCAGGTAGGACCGCGTCGTGTTGATGAAGGCAAGCTTGTCCCCCACAAGGCTGGAGAGGCCCATGTCGAGGCCGGCATGGACCAGGACGTCCGCGGTCATCGTCTCGCCGCTCGGTCTCGAGGAGGCCATGTCCCGGAAGAGCAGCTCGTACCCATGGACGCGGAGCTGCCCGTCGAAGATGGGCTGGCGACCAACCATGAACTTGCTCATAAAACGGGCCCTCGGGATATTGTTCGCGCAGCCAGGCGCTGCGCCCTACGAGCTATTGATCGGCTGACCAGGCCTCCCAGTTGATAGCTTCTGGCACACAGGAGCGCTGGCCCGTTCTCGGCTGGGCACCCCAACGGCGCGCGAGTGGGCCCGGCTCCCGGCCCCGGACGGGCACTAGCTGGGTGTTACGACCGGGGGAGGGTATCGCGGATGACTGCGAGTGCGCCCAGCCGCCTCTGCATCTTCTCGGGCGCGTCGCGGTCACGGTCCCTGATGCGGGCCTCGAGCTGGTCCAGGCGCTCGAGCTCCCTCTTGGACAGCCGTGCTCTTTCGTTCTCAGGCCTACGTGCCAGGGCACGGAGGAACGCTGCGCGAGCGTCGGAGGAGCGCTTGAGGCCCAGGCTGCTCGCCACGGCTGCGAAAGTGCGACCAGAGTCACGAAGCGTCAGCGCCTGCTCGTCAGAGTTCGGTTGCCGGCCCCTTGGGGCACGTTCCTCACCGCTGGACTCGCGGTCGAACGACTTCTCTCGGTCCCACGGCCTGCTGCTACGCACTGTGACCCTCCGTTGATGGCCGCGTTAGAACCCGAGAGTGCCTCCTCGGTCCACGAACCCGAACAAGGAGGTTACCACGCCGGGCTTCGTCCACGCAGCGCCGCTGCCGTGCGCGAACCGCCGACCAGTTCCTTACAGGCGTTCACCTGGTAAGGTGGGATCTAGCGGGCACCCCAAGGGGGTCCGCGGTCGAAGTGCGAGTTGTCCGGGTTAAGCCCGGGGACGTGAGGTTCCCGCTCCTGTCGAGTGTGTGGCCGCCGCATCAACGGCCACCATTTCAAACGAACAGGAGCAACATTTTGTCAGCCAACCCGGGCGCGCCGGTGCGCGCCTCAGCCTTTGCCGATCTTGGTGTACCGCCTTTCCTTATAGGCGCCATAGAGGCAATGGGTATTACAGAGCCTTTCCCAGTCCAGGTAGCCGCCCTTCCGAGCGCGCTAGAAGGCCGAGATGTCCTCGGCCGCGCCCGTACCGGGAGTGGTAAGACCTTGGCCTTCGCAGTCCCAGTAGTGGCTCGATTGGCGGCTTCCACCAATCGGGTGCAGCCCAAACAACCCCGCGCCCTCGTGCTCGTACCGACGCGCGAGCTCGCAGCTCAGGTGGCCTCGGCCTTCTTGCCTCTCGCCCGGGCGGCTCGGCTGCGGGTCGCCGCCGTGTACGGCGGCCTTCCCCAACGCGCCCAGGTGGCGGCGCTAATGAGCGGCGCGGATATCCTCGTCGCTTGTCCCGGCCGGCTTGAGGACCTGATAGAGCAGGGGTGTTGCCGGCTCGGCGCAGTCGAGGTAACCGTCGTGGACGAGGCGGACCACATGTCGGACCTTGGCTTCCTGCCTGCAGTCCGGCGCCTGCTGGACCAGACCCGAACAGGCACCCAGCGGATGCTTTTCTCCGCAACCCTTGACCAAGGGGTGGACGTCCTCGTGAAGCGTTACCTTCGTGACCCGGTCACCTGCAGCGTGGACATAGGCACCGACACCCATGTCGAGACGACCCACCACCTTTTCGCGATCAGGGCCTCCGACAAGGCCGCTATCGTGCACCAGCTTGCCTCTGGAGCGCAGCGGAGCCTGCTCTTCACCCGCACTAAGCGTGGGGCCAGCAAGCTAGCGGGCCAGCTGACTCAGGCGGGGATCCGTGCCGTGGACCTCCACGGCAACCTCACGCAGAACGCCCGCCAGCGCAACCTGGCGTCGTTCGCTGCTGGGACCTCCAAGGTCCTCGTGGCCACTGACATTGCTGCGCGCGGGATCCATGTCGAGGACGTCGCGTTGGTCGTCCACGTCGACCCGCCTGAAGACCACAAGGCGTTCGTCCACCGTTCAGGCCGGACCGCTCGCGCCGGCGCGATCGGTACTGTCGTCACATTGGTGACACCGGAGCAGGTTGCCGACACTCGGCGCCTTACCCGCCGGGCGGGCGTCGAGACCCCGACAATTGTCGTAGGGCCGGGGGACGACCGGATAGTCGCCATCACGGGGCCCGCCGCTCCTAGGTCTATGCCGGCTGCCCAGCCAAGCCCGCAAACAGCTGTTCGCAGCGGCGGTTCACGTCCGGCCAGTCCGTTCGGGCCACGCCGGAGCGGTACCACGTCGGGACGTTCTCACCGGCGCTGGTAACAGGCTCGGAGGTAGAGCCTGCAGCACCACTGCCGCCGCCGAGAGGGGGCGGCAGTGGTGATCGGGCTACTTCATAAGGCGTTCGCGCAGCACTCCAATTGCGCGGATCCGCTTATCGACCTCTTCGGGGCCAAGATCCGTGTTCGCGGTAACTGCACCGGCCATCCGGTCCAGCCGTCGGTTCTCAGCGAGACGTATTTGCTGTTGCTGATCGGTGGGACGGCGACGCAAGGCCCGGTTGAAAGCCCGGTTTGCATCTCCCGCTTTGTCGAGCCCGACGGTGCGGGCGATCGCGGCAAACGACTGACCGTGCGTTCGCAGGGCCAATACCTTGTCGTCTACAACGGCCGCCTCCGTGGGTGCGGGCCAACCGGCAGGGTCTCCGGTGTCAGGTCTTCCGCCGCCGCCGGCTCCTCAACGCTGAGGGCCTGCGGCGTCAGCCGGGGCAGTTCTTGTCCCGGCTGGCCTTTGGACGTCAGACGACCCTAACGGCGCTGGCCTGCAGGCCCTTTGGGCCCTGGGTCGTCTCGAATTGAACATGTTGGCCCTCGGACAACTCGCGGTAGCCGCCGCCATCAATCGCGGAGAAGTGGACGAAAACGTCAGCACTTCCGTCGTCGGGGCTGATGAAGCCGAAACCTTTGGTCCCGTTGAACCACTTGACAGTACCTGTAGCCATTTCTACTTCTACCTTCCGTTCCTTATACACGTTCCAACAATTGCCAGGAAACCAGGTCGGCTACCAGCACAGACGTCACCCCACGTGCCCGAAGCGGCGCACGGGCAACGCTAGCAGGTAATCGGTCGTAACGACGGGCCACGCGCTGCGGTTACCGTTATTGCAACACTTCCGCCCGCTTAGCATCCACCCCTGCGTTTGGCAAGCGCCTTAGCTGTCACCTGTTTGTTCAGTCCAGCAACTGGCCGTGGAGGTAGGCGTCGTAGGCCGAAAGGTCGAGCAGCCCGTGCCCGGAGTAGTTGAACAGGATCACCTTTTCCTTGCCCTCCTCCTTGGCTGCGAGGGCCTCGTCGATCACAGCCCGGACCGCATGACCGGTTTCGGGTGCCGGCACCGTGCCCTCTGTGCGCGCCCAGGTGACCGCTGCCTCGAAGGTCTTCGATTGTGGGTAGGCCAACGCTTCCATCCGCCCGGAACGCACGAGCGCCGAGATGATGGGTGCATCCCCGTGGTAGCGCAAGCCGCCTGCATGGATGGAAGGCGGGACGAAATCGTGGCCGAGGGTGTACATGGGCAGCAGTGGGGTAAACCCGGCGGTGTCGCCGAAGTCGTACTCGAAGCGCCCTTCTGTCAGGGTCGGGCAAGAGGTGGGCTCGACCGCGACGAGGCGGGTTCCTTTGTCCGGCACGAACGGGAGGCTGATGCCTCCGAGGTTGGACCCTCCGCCGCAACAGCCGATCACAACGTCGGGTCGCTCCTCGCCGGCGAGGGCCAGTTGGACCTTGGCTTCTTGGCCGATAACCGTTTGGTGCAGCAGCACGTGGTTGAGCACCGACCCCAGCGAATAGTGGGTGTCCGTACGGCTTCCCGCATCACGGACCGCGTCGCTGATCGCTGTGCCCAAAGACCCGGGGTGCTCGGGCTCGTCTACGGGGCTGGGGACGACGTTGCCGCCCCAGGTCTCCATCAGTACCCGCCGGTATGGTTTTTGCTCGTACGACGCCCTCACCATGTACACCTTGCACTCGAGGCCGAAGAGGGCCGACGCGAAGCACAAAGCGCTGCCCCATTGGCCCGCACCCGTCTCCGTGGCGAGCCGAGCTATCCCTTCGGCCTTGTTGTAGAACGCTTGCGGGACCGCAGTGTTGGGCTTGTGGGAACCAGCCGGCGAGACAGACTCGTCCTTGTAGTAGATGCGGGCCGGAGTGCCGAGCGCTTTTTCGAGACGCTCCGCCCGGACCAGCGGCGTTGGCCGCCACAGGCCGAGGACGTCGATGACTTCACCGGGTATGTCGACGTAGGGTTCCTTGGTCACCTCTTGGCCGATGAGCGCCATGGGGAAAAGGGGCGCCAGGTCGTCTGGCCCGACGGGTTGGCGGGTGGCCGGGTGAAGCGGTGGCTCAGGGGGTACCTCCATGTGGGGGACCACGTTGAACCAGGTGGTGGGCATGTCCGTAGTTGGCAAGTTCCAGCGCAATTGTTGTCCCCTTCTGTGAGCTGACGGCCTCCCCTTCGGCTAGAGCATTTCACACCCTGCCCCAAAGGGTGAAACGGCCGTGGGGCACTAAGCTTGGCCCCTGCGGTCGCTGGTAGGGCGACAGGACCGGGAGGAGAACGCCGCATGAACGACGCCGACATCGTGCACCGCATTGGGGTACTGGCCGACGAAGAGCACAGCCTCGAGCGCTCACACGAGGGCGAAGAGTTTTCGGAGCAAGAGCTCGAAAGGTTGCGCGAGATCGAGGTCACCCTGGACCAGTGCTGGGACCTGCTCCGCCAGCGCCGCGCTCGGCGAGCCGCCGGCCAGAACCCTGACGACGTGGCCGTGAGGTCCGAAGAAGTCGTCGAACATTACCGGCAGTAAGCCTTGGTGAGCTTCGCTTCGGCCGTGTTGACGTCGCAAGCGTGAAGAAGCTTGCCGACTACGGTCGCGACGACCACCCCGCCGACGACCCTGAGCGCGCCCAGGTCGCCTGGGTTGTGGCTGCATTCGACGATTGCGAGTTTTGCGACGACCTTCGGGTCGAGCTCACGGTGGAAGAGGTGGGCCGGCCCGGGGCAGGTTTAGTCGCGCACCTCTCGCCCGGCACTGCCCGGCAGCTCATCCGGGCCCTGACGACCGCGCTTCAAGAGATCGGCGAGGGAGCTTAGGACGCTCGGTCAGGGCAGCCGGGCAGTCCGGTGCAGGGCGCCCTGGCCGCAGCGTCTTCGAATCCCTATCGGCAGCGGCCAACCCGAGCTGACCCCGCGAGTCGCTTAGCTCCTCGGCGGGCGCTAAACAGGGGGTTATGGCCACTCCCTGCCCAGCTGCCGACGGTTCGAGCCCAAAAACCCAGCACTTCGACGCTCCTCCCCCTATGTGCATCGACGTCACCCGGCGCTACAGCGCCGAGATGGTCACATCGAAGGGGACGATGACGATAGCGCTGGACCCGGTTGCAGCGCCCAAGACCGTCAACAATTTCGTGTTCCTGGCCAGGTACCACTACTTCGACGGGATCTTCTTTCACCGCGTTATCCCGGGCTTCGTGCTCCAGGGCGGCGACCCGAGAGGCACCGGGACCGGCGGCCCAGGCTACGATTTCGAAGACGAGCTCCCACGACCGGGCCGCTACGAGCTTGGGTCGCTGGCGATGGCGAACGCCGGGCCGAACACGAACGGCAGCCAGTTCTTCGTGATCAGCGGGCCTAGCGGGGTGCGCTTGCCACCGCAGTACTCGCTGTTCGGTAAGGTCGTCAACGGCCTCGACGTGGTTGCCGCTGTCGACGCACTGGGTACAAGTTCAGGGAAGCCTAAAGAGCGCGTGACGATCGTGTCGATGACAATCACTGAGAGTGAATGAACTTCCGTTGAGTCTTCGCGTTTTGGCAGGGCGGAGGGCGTTGCAGAGAGTTTCAGGAGTGGCTTAGGCCGTTCACAGGGAACCGCCCTTCACTGGGGAGACAGCAAGGACGATTCAGCTAGTGACCGGAGGTAGCTATGGGCGACCCAGAGACCCCATTGAGTGACGAAAGCGATAGTGCACGGTGGCCCGCACCGCACGGACCTTTTAGTGGCGCACCGCACGGTCTGGCGAGCTCAGTAGCTGACGCGACCGGTCCCGCTCACCCTGCGCCCGGTGCGAGCACCCCGATTTGGCCACCCACAAGTGCCCCGCCGTCGCCCAGCCAGCCCCCCTCCCACCAGGTCCCCTCCCACCAGCCCCCCTACTTCCCGCCTACCCATGGCCAGCAGCCCAATGGCCAGCCCCCTTATGGCCAGCCCCCTTATGGCCAGCCCCCTTACGGCCAGGCCCCTTATGGCCAGCAGCCTTACGGCCAGCAACCTCACGGTCAGACGCCATATGGGCATTCGCCCTACGGCCAGAGTGGCTACGGCCAGCCTGGGTACGGCCAGCCTGGGTACGGCCCTGAGCAGCCCTATCAAAACGAGCCGGAGCGCCCCCCGCTAGGTCCGTCTCATGCCAAGGGGCTCCGGTCGGCCGCCGCCATCCTGGTTATTGCCGCGGCGGGCGTGGCGGGCGCCGGAGTGAGCCGGGTCGCCTGGCCTTCCAGCCAATTGGCAAGCAACGCCACTTCGCCGGCGACCACGACGCCATCATCTGGGAGCCCCGGCGGGAACGGCGGTACCGGTACCTCGCCGTTCGGCGGGAGCGCCGCAGGGGGCACAGAGGGCGCCGGCGGGCCCTTCCGATGTTTCGGCCATAGCTTCCAAGGTCGACCCCGCGGTGGTGGACGTCAACTCGACCTTCAACTATCAGGGTGCCGAGGGAGCAGGGACGGGGATCGTGCTTACCTCGACGGGCCTCGTCCTAACGAATAACCACGTCATAGACGGGGCGACGAAGCTGAGCGTCACCGATGTCGGCAACGGGGAAACCTACCCGGCGACGGTTGTCGGTTACGACAACACCCACGACGTGGCGTTGGTCCAGCTGCAGGGTGCTTCGGGCCTGACGACAGCCAAGTTGGCGCCCTCCAGCCAGTCGATGGGGGAGGCAGTGGTGGCCATAGGCAATGCCGGAGGGACCGGCGGGACGCCCACGAGTGCAGGCGGCTCGATCACGGCTCTTCATCAATCGATCACCGCGAACGACGAACTGGACGGAGGCAGCGAACAGTTGTCGGGCCTGATCGAGGTGAATGCCAACATTGAGGCAGGCGACTCCGGTGGGCCGTTGGTCAACGCTTCCGGCGAGGTGATCGGCATGGACACAGCCGCATCGGAGAGCTTTGCGTTTTCATCAGAAGGCAACCAAGGTTTTGCGATACCGCTCAGCGCGGCCCTTGCCATCGCCCGTCAAATCGAGAGCGGTCATGGGAACACGACCGTGCACGTCGGGGCGACCGGCTTCCTCGGCCTTATCGAGTACCCATCGGACAACCGGTCGTTCCTGGGCGATGGCGCGCCCACCGTGAACGGGGTAGATATCGAGACTGTCGTACCTGGCTCCCCAGCGCAGGAAGCTGGTATTGCGGCCGACGATGTGGTCACGGCGTTCGACGGTCATGCCGTTTCGACACCGGAGCAGCTGGAACATCTGATGGTCGCGCACTCCCCGGGCAACAAGGTCACGATCACATGGGTTGGCACAACCGGCCAGTCGCACACGACCACAGTTACGTTGGTGAGCGGCCCGCCCTCGTAACGCGGGTGCGGCGTCCGTCCAATGCGTCGCTCACCCGTTCAGCTGCAAGACGAACGGCAGGGCCGGATACTTCGTGCTCCCAGACTCGCACCACGAGCCAGCCGGCGCTGGACAGGAGCTGCCCGGTCTCCTCGTCCCTGCGGCGGTTGCGGGCGATCTTGTCGGGCCAGTACCAGCCGTTGACGTTATGCGTGCGGCGGCCGTGCTCCGGGCACCCGTGCCAGAAGCAGCCATCGACGAAAACCGCCACACGGGCAGGGCGGAACACAATGTCGGCTTTGCGCCGGAGGCCAGGCAAGGGTGCCTGGTGCAGTCGGTAACGAAGCCCCAGAGCATGCAGCGCGCGACGAAGGACAAGTTCGGGCCCTGTGCCCTCACGGCGCTGGACGCTCATGCGCCGGCGAACTGTGCCGCTCGAGGCGAACGGTTCGCGCCAACGCTCGGGCAAAGCGACCGGC
>CAVSAM010000014.1:0-860490 GCA_963725935.1 uncultured Acidimicrobiaceae bacterium
CCAAAAGACAAGGAGAGATGAGATGGCGCGATGGGAGCCTAGAGGATGGACCGTTTTCACCAAGCCTTGGAGAGAGGTGGGGCTCGGTGAGCTCGCCAGGCACGTCCGCGAGCTGGGACTTGACGGTGTCGAGCTGCCAGTGAGGCCAGGTTTTCAGGTGACCCCAGACAAAGTCGAACAAGGGCTGCCTAAGGCGGTAGCTGCTTTTGGCGCCGAGGGGCTCCGAATAGCCAGCGTGGCGGCTGACCCCGCGCCGGCAGTTATTGCCGCGTGCGGCGAAGCCGGTATCTCTGTTATCAGGATCTGCGTAGAGGTCCCTCGGGGGCTCGGGTACCTAGAGCGAGAGGCGGAGGTCAAGAGGTGGCTTGACGGCCTGCTCCCCAGTCTTGATGACGCCGGGGTCAAGGTGGGGATCCAGAACCATTACGGGGACAGCATCGCCAACGCCATGGGAGTCCGGCACCTCGTCGAAAACTACGACCCGCGCCTCGTGGGCGCGGTGTGGGACGGCGCGCACTGTGGGCTCGACGGGGAGCTGCCCCGCTTGGCCGCCGACATATTGTGGCCGCACCTTTGCCTCGTGAACCTTAAGAACGCCCGGTGGGGGCCGGCCGGCAAAGATGACTTTGGCGCTGCCCGCTGGGACGCCGTGTTCGTGCCGGGACGGGAGGGCCTTTGTTCTTGGCCCGAGGTGCTCGCTGAGCTCAGCTCGCGCAACTACAGCGGGGACATCTGCCTCACTGCCGAGTACAGCGAACACGCTCGCGTCGACGAGCTTGTAAAAGCCGACCTCGTGTGGGCCAAGTCGGTAGCAGAGGCGCTGGCCGAGGGGGGCGAGCAATGAAAAAGGTGCGCATCAGCGTTATCGGTGCCGGGCACATGGCCAACATGGTGCACTACCCATCGCTCGCCTCGTTCGACGACGTCGAGATCGTGGGCCTGTGCGACGTCGACGAAGCCAGCCTGCAACAGACAGGGGAGCGGTGGGGGGTCATGGCAAGGTTCACGGATTACAAGGAGATGGTCGAAAAGCTCCAGCCTGACGGCGTCTACGCCATCGGGCAACCCCACATTTTTTACGACATTTGGGTGTGGTGCCTCGCCCAGGGCTGCAACCTATATATCGAGAAGCCAATGGGCCTCAACTTGCACCAGGCGACGATGCTAACCGAGCTGGCTGAGCAGCACAAAGCCATCACTCAGGTGAGCCACCAGCGCCGCTCGAGCCCGCTGCTACGCAAGGTCCACGCTGAGTGCACCGCCAAGGGGCCGATCACCCATGCCGTCTGCGAGTTTTACAAGTGGTCGCCCGAGCCTATGTGGGGAGCGAGGGACCACATGATGGACGACTGCGTGCACTCCATAGATACCCTGCGATGGATTTGCGGGGGGGAGCTGGAAGGCTTGGAGAGCCGCTGCGCCAGGGTGGGGGCCCCAGACATCAACTGGATAGGCGCAACGCTGTATTTCGACAACTCCTCTGTCGGGGTGCTCCTGAACAGCTGGGTGAGCGGCCGGAGAGTGTTCCGGGTCGAGATGCACGCTCCCGGCGCGTACACCGACGCCGAGGTGGAGGGGAAAGCCTACGTCTACGTAGAGGGCGACTACCAAGGGAAGTGCTATGACGCCAAAGAGGTGGCGGGCGGTAAGGACTTCTACGTCTACGGAGGCTTCCGGGCAAAGAACCGTGAGTTCATCGACTCGCTCTCAGGTGGCCCGGAGGTGACGACCTCGCCCTTCCGGGACTGCCTGAAAACCATGGAGGTCGCTGAAAAGATCCTCGGTCAAGCGGCCCTCTCGGGGCGTGGGGGCCACTGGTGAACTATGAAGACCTTTGAGGCCGATGACAGTCAAGCTCAGTTAGTTGGGGTCCCCGGTCGGGCGGCGTACGATCGCAACACCCATCGGAGGCAACTTCACTCGGTCACCAAGCTCAGCCCGTGCCAACAGTTCGAACCCGCCGGCGGCGATGTCCACTTCTCTGTCCTCGGGCGAATGGTTGATGAGGAACTCATAACTGTGCTCCGGCCCAGTTCGAACGACACGTTCGATTCCCTCGCCAACTCTTTCCAATGAGGGTTCTCCCGCGAGGGCTGGGATCCTGGAATATACTCTCGCCAGACCGACTGGGTCGAGCCTGGTGGCGAGATAATAGGTGCGCCCACTTCCCACACGGTTCTCGATGACCGCCGGGCGGCCCGCCCACGGGCCGCTGGCGATGCGGGCAAGGACGTGGCCACTGGTCTCGGCGACAATGTCGGTCCAAAATGCCGCTGTGGTCTTCGTCCCGTCCTCCCATTCCACCTCGACCGCTTCGCCCGTCGGCAACGGTGCCACCTCCAGTACGTCGCAACCTATGAGCGGCCGGAGAGGCCCCCCATAAGGCCCGAGGTACACGGTTTCGTGCTCGTCCACGATCCCCGACCAGAACGAGATCACCGCATTGCCGCCTTGTTGCACAAAAGACACAAGGTTGGCACCCTCTTTGGGCGTCACTAGGTAAAGGCTGGGTACCAGCACGACCTCGTAGCCGCCTAGCGGCTCGTCCGGTCTGCAGAAGTCCACGGTTGTGCCTGAGCGAAAAAGCGGCCGGTACAGCCAAGCCAGCTGCTCGGTCAGGACGAGGTCGTTGGCCGGTTTGCCGGGGGCTTCGACTGCCCACCAGTTTTGCCATGAGAACGCCACCGCCACCCGCACCGCTACCTGGGCTTGGCCCAGCGTTTGTAGCTGGGCAAGTTCGCGACCGAGGTCGACTATCTCGCCCCAAACGGGCGAGGCTTCTCCCGAGTGCGACAACATGGCGGAGTGGAACCTCTCCGCTCCAACTCGTGAGGCGCGCCACTGGAAAAAGAGGACCCCCGAGGCGCCCCGGGCCACGGCCTGATAGCTCATCGCCCGCATCTGGCCGGGGCTCTTGGGCACGTTGTGCTCCCGCCAATAGACCCTGGAGGTCGTCTGTTCCATCACCACCCATGGCAGTGTCTTGTTCAACGAGCGGACGAGGTCGTAGTGCATGGCGTTTTGCATTGCCCACTCGGGGTCGGCCGGGTCGGCGTAGTTGTCAGTGGACACTACGTCGAGTGCACGTGACCAGGCGAAGTAGTCCAATGGCTTGTAAAAGCCCATGAAATTGGTAGTGACGGGGATGTCCGGCCGGCTAGCCGTCAGTATCTGTCGCTCTTCGAGTAGCTCCTCGAGAAAAGCGTCATTACTGAACTGACAGTAGTCAAGCTCCTGGCTTGGGTTCGAGAACGAGGGCGTCAGACGAGGTGGCAATATCTCCGCGAACTCGCTGTACCGTTGGCTCCAAAAGACAGTGCCCCATGCCTCGTTGACCTCCTCGAGGCTCCCGTACCTGGAGGCCAGCCAGGCCCGAAAGGCCGCGGCATGGTGGTCGCAATAGCAGTACGGCACGTGGCAGGCGTACTCGTTGTTGATATGCCACATTTCGACGGCTGGGTGGCCGCCCACCTCGGAGACGAGACGAGCAACGATCTGTTTGGCGAACAACCGGTACGTTGGGTTGCAGACGCAGAACTGCTGGCGGCTCCCATGACTGTAGCGGGTGCCCCTTTTGTCCACCGGCAGGACGTCGGGGTAGCTGGTGGTCAACCACGGCGGCGGTGCCGTGGTAGGCGTGGCCAGGTCCACGCCGATCCCCGCCTCTGCCAAGAGATCTAGTACTTCATGGAGCCAGGCGAATTCGTAGGTGCCCTCCCTCGGCTCGAGTTCGGCCCAGGAGAACACGCCTAAGGTGACGAGGTCGACGCCTGCCTCTTTCATGAGACGGATGTCTTCTTGCCATATGGCGCGAGGCCACTGTTCGGGGTTGTAATCGCCTCCATAACGTATGCGTTTATTCACCGGTAATCGCTCCTAGAGAGAAGCCCCTTGCCACGTATTTCTGCAAGAAGGGGAACAGGACGAGCATGGGCAGGACCGAGACAAACGAGCCCAGGATGACCTCGGGGTAGATGGGCTGAGCGCCGACCGAGCTAATGCTGCTCAACCACGCGGAAAGACCGACGGTGAGCGGGAAGCGGCTCTCGGTACCGAGCAGCACGAGCGGTAAGAAGTAGTTGTTCCAGGTGCCGATGAAGGACAACAGGAAAAGCGTCACTATGCCCGGCATCAGGAGAGGCCTGCCGATCTGCCAGAGGGTGCGCAGCTCTCCGGCGCCGTCTACGCGGGCCGCGTCGACAAGGTTGTCAGGTACGGCGTCGGTAGCGAAGATCGACATGAAGTAGACACCGAAGGGGTAAACGATCAAAGGCAGAATGACCCCCTGATAGGTGTTCGTGAGGCCCATGAAGTGCTCGAGAAGGAAAAGCGGCACCACGAGTGCCGTCGCCGGCACCATCAACGACCCCACCACCAAGCCAAAGACCAATCGTCTGCCGCGGAAGCTGTACTTGGAAAGGCCGTAGCCGCACAGGGTCGATACCGCTGACCCCAGCGTCGCCGTCACTGACGCGTAGATGAAGGAATTGATCAGCCACCAACCGAAGTCGCCGTTCTGGTATGTGAAGAGGTCCTTGAGGTTGGACAGCCAAGACAGGTGCGCCGGCGGGAGGAAGGTCGGGGTGGAGAAGAGCTGGCTGTTGCTCTTGGAGGATGCGACGAGGAGCCAGTAGATCGGCACGAGCACGTAGGCGGCAGCGAGGGCCAACAAGGCGGTCGTGACCGTGGTCTTGGCGCGCCGAGAAAAAACAGCACCGTGCCGCCTGAACCAAGACGACGGCAGCTGGGCGGCGCCAGTGCTCATTTGGCTGCCGCCCCTGCCCTCGCAGCGGGACCCGTCCTGCTGCGCACGATCCCGAAGAAAGCGACGGTAGCGACGATCGTGACGCCGGCCAGGACGACCGACTGGGCAGCTGCCAGCTCCTCGTTGCCAAAGGAGAACGCGGTGGTATAGATGATCTGGTTGGGAGTGAGGGAGCTGCCTGTAGTGGCGATCTCGTTCAGGATCACCGGCTCGTTAAAGAGCTGCAGCGTGCCGATGATGGAGAGCATGATTGTGAACAAGACCGTGCGGCGCACCATGGGCAGTTTGATCCGTGCCGCTATTGAAAGCTCCGAAGCCCCGTCCACCTTGGCCGCCTCGAGCACCTGGTGGGGCACGTTTGTCAAGCTTGTGAGCAGGATCGTCATGTTGTAGCCGGTCCACTCCCAGGTGACTATCAGCATGATCGCGTAGAGCGCCAAGCGGTAGTCGAGCGGCTGGATGGGGCCGCTCGCGAGCCCGATCTGGTGTGGCACCCCGAGCGCGCCGTCGAGGTCGGGTTCTAAGAGGAAACCCCACATAATGGCGGCTATAACGCCGGGGACTGCGTACGGGAGAAAGTAAATGAGGGCGAAAACCTTCTTCCCCCGGCAGTATGGGCTGTCCAGCAAGAGGGCCAGGCCGATCGCGAGGCCGATCATGACAGTCACCTGGACCGCGCCGAAGTACCCCATTCGCACGACGCCGCTCCAGAAGGTGCCGTTGGACATGACCGTGCGGTAGTTGAGCAAGCCCGAGTAAGCGCCCGTCAGGGGGGACCGCAAAGACAGGATTATCGAGTAAACGAACGGCCCTACGAAGAACACCGCGAACAGCGCCAGAAATGGGCCAGTCATCATTAGCCCGGAGCGGCCCTGTGCGGCGCGCAGTGGCCGTCCCTTGGGCGTGGTCCCATCCCTTGGCACCATCACCCCAATCGGCGGCGAGGCGGTGACGCCTCCTGCCTGAACCGCCACTTCCGCTCCTCTCTTATCTGAAAAGACCCGGAGGACGGGGGAAGAGCAGCGCTGGCCCTTCCCCCGTCGCTACTACGGCTCAGCTCTCCACAGAGTAGCCAGCCGACTTGGCGTAGCCGACCAGCTGTGACTCAACCGCGGACAGAGCCTGGTCCCAGGTCTGCTTGCCCGCGATGGCACTTGCAAGTTGCGTGCTCATGAAGCTGCGGAACTCGGCGTCGAAGGGGCTCCACTCCCAGTTGGTCACAACTTGCCCGGCGTAGGTGTTGTACGCGGCGTTGACATTGCCCGTGAAGTGAGGCTGCGGGACATTGAACTGCGACACGGTGGCACGGGCAAGCGCCGCCGGGAAGAGCCCCCGACCGCCTTGCGTACCGGACTCCTCGTCGATCGCAATGCCGCTCTTGGAAGTGTTGATGTAGGCAGCGAACAGCGCTGCGTCCTTCACGTCCTGGGAGGGGCAGTCCTTGGTCACGGCGTTGGTGGATCCACCCCAGTTCGCCGTTGCGTGGGCACCCGCCGTCCACTGCGGCAGTTGGGTCACGGCCCACTCCTGAGTGGAGTTGCTTGCCAGGTTGGCGGAGATCACGTAAGCCGGGCCCCACGCTGCCCCGATCGCTGCCGCATACCGGTCCTGCGCAATGTGATGAGTCCATTCGGTCGTAAAGTCGTTGTCGACGGGGGCGTTACCGCTTTTGACCAAGTTGGCCCAGAAGTCCGTGACCTTCTGTTCCACCGCCCCGTTGACGGTGATCTTCCACGTACCGTTCCCTTCCAACACGAAAGGCCGGGCACCGGCTTGCCACCACAGCGATTCCAGGATGCTGGGGTCGTTGAGCACGAAGGGGTCGAGGTACATGCTCGGGTCGGCCTTGTGTATGGCGGCCGCATCCAAGGCGAACTCGCTCCAGGTGGTCGGGACGGGCAGGTTGTACTTCTTGAAGACAGCCGGCTGGTACATGAGCCCCTCAGGGCCGATGTCCTCAGGGACAGCGTAGACCGCGCTGCCCTGGGAGACCTGCCCCCAGACCCAGGCGGGGTAATCCTTCGCGTAGCTGGAGACGTACTGGGCGATATTGGTCAGGTCGTGGGCCGCGATGTACTGGGGAAGCTCCGAGTACTCCACCTGGGTTATGCAGGGCCCGTGCCCCCGGCGAGGGAGGTGGTGAGCTTGGCATAGAAGGTGGACCCCGAGCCGTAGCTCGGCGGGACCGGGACCGAGATGTTGGGGTACGCCTTCTCGAAGTTGGCGATAACGGTCTTAGGGTTGCCCGTCCAGCTCCACCACGTGAGGGTGACCTTGGCCTGCGCAGCTGCGTTCGAGGCGGGGACGGCCAACGCACCGAGCAGGACTGCGGCGGTCGCGGACAGGGATAGGGCTCGCTTTCTGTTCATCTTTGCCTCCTTATTGTCAGCAGTGGTGTGCCCCCCGGCACCGATGTCCAGCTCGTTGTGAGGAGCTTCTGGGAGCGTGCCCAATCAGCTTGACACGATAGGACCAGATCCTTTGCTCGAGAGGTTGGTTCAATACCCCTTCTTACCTTATGAAGTGGGCAATATAATTACGTTGCCCCTTGGCCGCACACGGCCACCGCGGAGTACCGTGAGCGCTCACGATTCGGGGACTTTAGTACCTCACCTCTGAGCTGTCAACGCGCCGAGACCACGTACGACGAGAGCGAAGGCATGAAAGCGTCAATGGCCTTCGGTGCCGGCATTTCTCCTGAAACGCCTGGGAGCGGTGTTGCCACGCCCGCCGCGGGCGCTGGCAGAGGTGGCGGGCTGGCCTGCTACGCCGACAGGCTCGACTCACGGCAGATGAGCTCAGGCTGGATGACAACGCGGTCTGGGCCCGCGACACCTGCCATGAGCTGGTCTACCAGGATCTGGACGGCCACGTGCCCCAGCTCGTCAAAGTCTTGGCGCACCGTTGTTAGGGGAGGTATAAAACACGCAGCCTCGGGAGTGTCGTCGAAGCCCACCACCGCGACGTCCTCGGGGACCGGCCGGCGTCGCTCGTGCAGCGCCCTCAGCACTCCGAGAGCCATCTGGTCGTTGGCGACGAAGATTGCGTGAATGTCCGGTATCCGGGCCAGGACCTGACCGGCCTCATACCCCGAAAGAGCGCTCCAGTCCCCTGTCAGGGGAGGCAGGACCTCGGCCCCTGCATCGCGCAGCGCCGCTCGCCAACCTGATAGGCGACTGCGAGCCGCGTCCGAGTGACTGGCGCCGGCGACGTGGAAAACAGTCGAACTGCCGGCAGCCAACAGGTGCTCGGTCGCCAAACGGCCCCCGAGTTCCTGGTCGAAGTCCACGACCACGAGGTGTTCCGAGTGGGCCGTCCCTGGTCCGCCTCCTATGACCACCACGTGCATGTCCTTCGGGAGCGAAGCCAGGGGGTCGTATGAGAGGTCGAACGGGATGTTCATAACGAGCCCTTCAACGGACTGGGTCGCCAGGCGACGTACTGCCTCCGACACGGAATGACGGTCGATCGTATGCAAGACAACCGGGAACGCGAAATAACCGCGCTCTTGTGTCGCGTGCTGGATTGCGAACAAGGTCGACGTAGGCCCATAAAGCGCCAAGTCGAGTGTGAGAACCCCCAGTGTCTTCGACCTTCCGCTGGCCAAGGCCCTGGCAGCCGAGCTGGGCCGGTAGCTCAGCTGGTCGATGATACCCCGGACCCGGGCCCGGGTGGCGTCGTTGACGTCTTGTTTGTCGTTCAGAACACGCGAAACTGTTTGACGGGAAACGCCAGCCAGGCGGGCCACGTCGGCAATGGACGGGCGGCGGCTACCTAGGGCCTGCTGTGTCGTGAGAGGACCTCGCGGCTGGAGCGAGGTGGTGCTCACACCTGCCGCCACACCCGCGCAACCGATGTCCTGCGAAGACGTTAAGGCACCGAGTGGGAGCGGTAACAGCTGGCATGTGCCTGCTCAACATATTGGTCCCATCATAGGTTCGACCGCGATGGCTTTCGCACGTCTGTGATCGGTCCCGACTGCAACGACCCCGGATTACGGCGTCAGCAGCTACGACGATTGGACTTGGAATCAACCAGGCGGGATGTTCCGTTCCCGATATTCGCCACGCTTCTTGGCGGCGGCAGACCGTCGGCGAGGCTCCAACGACAGGTGGCGATGGTGATGCTGGCGGCGGCCCAGGCGGGACGGATGACCGGTCTTTTGCGGGGAGCAGTGGGGCGCCCCAGACGGCCACAGGTAATGGAGCTGGCTTCGAGCCAGTCGCCAACGCCTGCAGGTCGGCTAGTCGAGGTCGGGCTTGCCAGCACTGACGACCCTCCCGCTCCCATAACTCAACAGCGAGGGGATCCCAGATCGAGCCGAGCCGCAGTGCACCAGCACTCCACCTATTTGCGGCTTCTCCTATTGACTTCGGGCACGACCAACGCATGGTTGCGAACCATGTAGCGGTCGAGCTGAGGGACGGTGAACGCAGCCAAGCCGAACCCAGGCGTGTACAGGAGGCCCTTTTCGATCAGGCGGGAGCGTGTCGGGGCCAACTGTTCAGAGGCCCGATGGAGTGCCCGGGCAACGTCCAGCGCCTTTTGCGGCCCGGCCCGAGGTCCGCCAGGCCCCCAAGTAGGCCGGCTCCAGCTCGGTCGTGCGGTCGGCCCGCACCTTGAAGAAGCTGCCGTCTAGCTTCTGTTCGACCACGGGCCGGGCACGGGTCACGTCTCGAGCGTTATGGGCGGCTCGTAGGCCCCGTCCCAGACGATCTTGCCATACTCCTGTAAAAAGTTAGGGGTAGCGGTCGGTATAGGTGACGATGGCCTCGGTGGCGTCATCGGCGTAGCCGACCCCCCGTTCTTGCGCCGGACCTACGGGGGCGGCCCCGGCCTCGTCGTGTTCGCGCTGGCCGATTTCTGGGACTTGAACAGCCGCTCGGAATAGGACTTGGCCTCCCCAGCTAAGCGCGGGATTTGCGGGAGCCCGGCGGCCACCAAGGTGACAGGTAGGTTGCGCTGGACCGTTTATGAAGGGCGGTTATGAGCGCTTCCAGGTGGGCCTGGCCGAGGTTGGTGGAGCTAGGTGGAATCGACCCACCAACCTCAGCATTATCAGTGCTGGACAGGGGCCAGATGGGACGCTGCTCACCGCCTCTGACCTGCCCTGTTATGACAGCCGATGCCTCCTCGATACATCCCGTGCCACTTCCTTTGGGCACGCTTCGGGCACGACGTGCCGGCCAAAGCGGGGTCCCGAAACTACAAGTAGGCGACGCGGGACTCCTGGACCACCCTCCGCCAAAAGCAGACGGCAAGTCCACTGGGTCCCACACCGGAGGTAGCTTGCGGATAGCGACGCGAGGAGGCGGAGACGATGCGGACCGAAGGACATCTGCTGGTGGAGCATCTCAGCGCGCTCCATTGCCGAAGACCTGCACAGGTTCGCCAAGAAGCCAGCCGGACACCTTTAGCTGCCTTCTCCTCCGACAGCCGGTTCGACAGTCCCCATATAGACTGCGCTCCCAATGCTGCCGCAGGGGCCAAGCTTGCCATCTCGGCCTCCTCTGCGAGGGTCACCGAGCCGAATAACGAACCACATGGAAGCTCTCCAGTCCAGCTATGTCAGAGCAGTTGCCGCCTCTGCCGGCTGCACGATCCAAGGGGTCCCTGAGATCGATGAAGGAATTGACCTCTTACTACGTCATTCTTCCGTCCAGCACGTCGCGCGCGACGGAGTGGCTCGGCTAGAGGTTCAGATGAAGGCCACCCACCGCTTCAATACCTCGGAGATTAGCCCGGTGTCTGTTCGCCTCCGGCAGGACCGGTACAACGAACTTGTCCTACCGAACCCGACGGTGGATCGCATCCTCGTCGTAATGTGCATTCCACAAAACCAAGCGCACTGGTCTTACACTCGCCCTAAAGGTTTAACGGTCCACCACTGCTGCTACTGGGCCAATTTAGCCGGCAACCCAGCAGCCACTGCACACCAGCCGACTGCGACACTTTCTAGGCAGAACGTCTTTGATGACGTCGCTCTTTGTGACATTATGGAGCGTATCGGCCGCGGAGGTGCCCCATGAGCACCTCCTCCTCTTGGAGCGCCGACGCGAATTTGGTCACCGCAATACTCCGCCACTTCCAGTGGGCGCCGACTCAAAAGGTGCCGGGAAGGTACGAGGCATGGTCGCCCGACGGCAGCGCAAACGAAGTAACTGTCCCCCTCGAAGTAATTGTCCCCCTCGATCCGGAGCGAGCCGATTATTCAAAGATGCTCGAAAGGGTGCGACGAATGCTTCTCGCGCAGTACGGTCCGGAAGTCGAGCAACTTGCCATGGTGCTTCGGATGCGAACGCAGGCTTCACTGGACGCCGTCCGATGGCAGAAGGCGACCTCCCTCGCCGCCGGCTTGATCGGCTGGGAGGAAGGTGAACGCTTGTACATGGCGGCCCGTGCTCAGCTCGCTGCTGCTGCCCGATCTGCGAAGCAGAATCGGAGATACCACGGAAACGCCGGCTCATATATCGCCAAGAGCTTCTTAGATCGTTGCTTCATGGGTCAGACAGAAGTTGGGAGCTTCGTCATTACTGCCTACGCGCCAACTCGGAGCGAATTCTTCTTGTCCAAAAGCGCAGAGACACGAGCTCGGGAACGCCCTACTCTGGCCACCGGTGATGCGACGGGCGTGAGCGGCCGAGCGATTCTTTCCACATTCGAAGGAGCACTTCAAGCCGTGCGCCAGTGCCTAGACCAGTACAAGATCCAACCTCGCGTCGAGGTATTTCTGGAATCCGTCGGAATGGGGGTTTCCTACGAATTTGCCAAGGCACTCGGAGAGATATCCCGAGATGGAGATGCCGAAATTGAGGTGTCGAGACCGTACCTCGCGGATGTCGAACCAGTTAGTACGAAAGTCGCTTTCGAAGCGTCTGAGGCGGCGATCCTCGACTCTGTCGCGAATGCCTTCGCACAGGACTCCGAGTCGCAGCAAGTCACGTTGGTGGGAGACGTAACCCTCCTTAGCCGGTCATTGCACGATACCCCCGCGAGGGTCATTCGCTTGGACGTTGAACATGGAGCACCTGCTAGGAAAGTGAGAGTACGCCTTAATGCGAGTCAGTATGACGTGGCGATACAAGCGCACAGCCAGGAACGAAGGTTGCGGGTCTCCGGTCGACTCGAGAAGGAAGGTCAGCAATGGTGGTTGTACGACGCTGACGGGCTCGTCGTCACGGATGAAACTGCCAGCGAACTACACGACCGTCCCCGGTTCGAAAGGGTACAACTCTTCGATTCGGACAGCTAAGCGATTTCCGCGAAGACGAAGCGATAGTATAGGGATAAGGAGCAACGGTGACTTCCAATCCACCAAGTCCTGTTCCGGTCGAGATAAACGTGGTGGCAGCCTTACGTGATCGGATGCGTGATGGCTACATTCTGAACTATCCGGTGACTATCGGCGAATGCGCGTCAGCAACACTGCCTGCAAGAATGCTGACATGCCAGGGTCTGCGGAGCTCAATAGCTCAGGCCGCCTTCCTCCTCCATCGTCTCCATACAGGGACATCCTCTCTGGCCCTACCGGGCACATGGTGGATGTCCGTCAAAGCGGTGCAACTCCACAGAGGCCCAGAACGCCCGGATCATCGTCGAGCACTTCCGTGCGCATACCGCAGCCACGATCGGAGGGCGGCCGAGGCTATGGTGGTGACGTCCTCTCGGCTACACGCTGTGCGTTATAAGCAAGCCATCGACGCCTACATCCACCGCAAAGGGCTACCGTGATGTCGCCGCCCTAGTCGCTTTCTCCGGCAAGGTGATCCCCGACGATGGTGTCTGGTCGGAGCCGGACATGAACGGCTTCCCCGAGTCCGAAACGGCCGAGCGGTTCGCCACGGTCGACTACCAAGTGCTGATCGTGGCCGAAATTCCAGACAGGCTTCGACCAGCCACGCTCTTCCGCCGGATACTTGCTCTACGGCGAGAAGGTGCACTGGAAAGCACGCCGGGCCAATGAGGATGCGGGCTGAGGCAGGAACTTGACGCATGAAATCCGCATACGGAGCATGTAGAACCCAGGCGTTAGATCCTCATGGTCTCCACTCATGGTGACGGGACGACAGGGCAGATGCCGCCCTCAAACGACGATCACAGTCGCGTGCTAATCATTTGACCGTAGCTCTCGAAGAAGTCTTGCCTCCATATCGTCACGCACCTTCGAAAACTCCGGCCCAATGGCATAGTCGTATCTCTTGTTGGATCTCGGTACGGGGTCGGTATGCCAGAGAACGAGCTGCGCTATTCGTTCACCAGGCGTCAACACAACCGGGATAGTGCCGAGGTTGACCAGCTCCAGCGTTAGACATCCGTGAAAATGGGGATGTACTTGTACAGCGGTGGCAGAAAGAATACCCAGACGTCCATAGCTCGACCTAGTTACAACTTGCCCTGTCAGATCCCCCGGCAGTACGAGGTACTCCAGAGTTGTACCGAGTACGACCTCCTGCGGGTGCAGTACAAATGTTTCGTGCCATGACAGCTCCATGTGTACTTGCATCGACCGCGGGTCTTCGTTCGACTCTAGCGGGTCAAAATACGCCGTAAGTACGCGTTTGAACACAATGAACCGATTCCCTAACCTCAGGTCTAAGCCGGCCCCGTCTGGACGATGCACCAGCGGCGTGGCGATCAACCTGGTGTCATCGTCAGTACTCTGCAGGCGCCGCTCCAACGCCGGGGTTGAGAGAGCGGCACCTACGCCACCAATATCCTTTGGCGGGCTGCCAGGTGACGCTGGCGATAGCCCAAACGGTACAAGTCCGCCATGTTCCTTCCAGCGGCGGACGAATTCAAGTGACTCGATGGCTTTCTTGCCAAGTCTGTCGATTGGTATCTGAGCGGCATCCCCTTCCACGCGTGTCACCCAGACCGCATTGACCACATCAACGTCAGTTGGTTCGGCGTGAGAATCCTCGTCGTTTACAGTCGCATAACCCGGGATACCTTTCTTGATGAGGTCAGCCAATACTGCGACAATTGGCTCCTGTTCGCCGGGCACATAAGCCTTACAGCCGAACGCGGCGACAGTACTGCTGAGGTCCGCTGAGTGGCCGAGGAACAGTTGCGCGAGGTGGTCGGCCCATGGAACGCCGAAGGATTCTGCCGGAGTTACCAGATCCTTCCACGGTTCGATGACCTTCTCAAGACGTGTCCCCGAGAGCTCTGGTAATCGGTCTATGAGAAGTTGAAGCCTCAACTTCCCGGGAGGATGCGTCACTGAGAGTGCGTCGAGCGCCCCAATCGTTGTGAAGTAGTCACCCATGGCTGCGACGGCGGCGGGTCCAAACCGTTGCAATGCATAAGCGTCGCATAGCAGCTCCGTCGCCCATGAATTGGCGATCTTGTAGAGCTCACGGCGCTTTGTCAGTTCTGGTTGGTCCGGCGCTGCCGCCGGGCTCGGCAAGGGCGGCAGATCTCCGGCTCCTAACTTTTCCCAGACATTAAACTGCTGTAAGGCGTTTCTTTCAGCGACGGCGACGTGTGCTACCTCATGGCCTAACAAGATAGGACGCCACTGCACGCCTGGTCCTTCGATGCGCGGTATCTTAAACACGGCGATGGGGAATGGCTGCTTAAAGGAATCGCCGGGTGGATTAAGAGGTCCGAACACGTGGCGACAGAGATCCCCGTGGCGCGTAGTAAAGTTGTTGGCGTCTCCAAATGCAACGACGACGAGATGCTCAAGGCTTAGCGCCTCCAGCTCTCGACGAACCTCGTGCACAAGAGCTTCGGAAAGTTCCGGACGAGAGCCCTGCGATAGATGGCTCTCAATAAAGTCTGCGACCAGCACAACCTGCCTGAGGAGGGCACGCATTATTTCGCAGCGTGATTGGGCATCGTTATTTCTAGACCACTCACGGTCCAGCATGTTGAGTAATTCCGAGGGAAATTTGGCGATGAGTGCAAACGCAGACGAAAGGTAGGGATGCGACCTACCAAGAGACCCCCCGAGATCGTCTATGACGTCATGGAGTCGGGTCGCTCTCAGTATGAGAGCTCGTCTAAGTTCTTCTGCGTAGCTGTCAGTATCGGCCAAAGAAGCGCCCGATTATAACCGAGATGTGGTCTCTCCAACATGTCCCGTGTCTTGCAAAGCGGACGTGGCAAGGGCGGACAGAACGTTTACAAGTCGCGCTGCGTTCTGCATTTGGGGCTCCTGAATAAGCAGGTCAACCTCGCCGGCGAGTTGGCTCAAACGTGCAGCAAGGGCATTTGCGTCGACCGGTTGACCCGCAGGCGGACGCACGGCCTCAATAGCAACATCGACCTGAGCCGCTAGGGCGCCACTCGGGGGCGCAGTCGCTTGGCCTGGGGCGAAGGAACCTACGGCTTTGGCAGCGGCATGTAGGAGGTTAGCGATCGAGGTTAAGGAGTGACGATCCTCGGAGTCGAGCGGGAGTCCGCTCGCCGCACGTCGCGCCGCTGCCGAGCTTCGAGCGGCGAGTACGGCTACGTCCAAGAGTTCCGCGCCACCCCCGAGGAGGTCAGAATATGGGGCTCCAGCGTGTGCACGAGACGCCATAGCACTAGGAGGGAACATACATTCGAGAGTAGCTTGCATCAGTGACCTCCTATCACCTACTAGAATCTAGTAATTGGTTCCTGGGAAGTGGTCGATGCTGTCGGCGACCAGTTGTTCGGGCGCGCCTTGCGACTGCGGGTTCTGTTGTGGGTCCGTGATCACACGGCCGTCTTCTTCCAGGGTGAAGCCGCTCGTGGTGTCGAGTACAGCCAAGCAGCCGTTGCCAAAGAACTGGCAACGTTGGAAGCACTCGGCATGGTGCGAAAGTTCGGGAGACCGAACAACGCGGGCCGACAGAACTACCTGGCCGTCGACTCACCGCTTTGGGCCGTCGTTGATGCTGCTCGCGCAGCGATGGAGGTTCAGGCCGAAGAGCTTAGGAGGAGTCAACCGTAAGGAGCATATCTTCCCACCTGAATCGTGTGCCCGCGCATGTTGCGGCAAGCGGATGCGTTAGGAGCCAGGTCCGGTTGCTCGCAAACCAACGAGTGTGGGCGGACCGAGAAGCTGGTTGTGACGATGCTCCCGAGTCGTCCGGCTCGGGTTTGCGAAGGCCCATGCTTCGAGGGCTCCGACAGCCATAGGAGACGATCGAATGTGGCCCACGATACGGTCACTGGCTAGCCAAAGCCTCTCCGCCTGACCGACCTGCCGCCGTGGCCCGTATAGGTCCTCTCGGCGATCGCCATGAGTACGTCCCACGTGTCCTTGGACACTTGGGCCGGGGGTCCCGGCGGCGCGAACGGTGGCGTACCCGGATCCTGAAATCGGGCGATGGTCGCTGGAAAGATATCAATCGGTATGAACGTGTCACTGGTTCGTGATTCGAGGCCCGCGTCGGTGAAGGCCCAGCGGTCCCCAACGAGTTCGATGAGCGGTCCCCGGAGTCGGCGCTCGAGCTCGCCTCGACGTGAGCGGACCGCGATGCTCAGGCCTTGGCGCAGGTTTCTGAAGAGCAGTTCCGGGTCGAACGTCGCTCTGCCGGCATCGATGTTGGCCTCCTCCAGGCAAGTGATGACCTTTCCCATTACCGTCCTCACGTCCTCACCGTCGTTCCACGACACGCGCTGCACGCTCCGGGCATCGAGGAACCAGGGCGTGAGCGACAGGAACGGCGTTCCGCCTGTAGTCCGATCCATCACAACCAGGTTCCTGATGTAAAGACGCATCCCGGCCAGTTCGGCCGAGGCCTGCACTCGGAAGGATTCGGAGATTGCCCCCCTCCGCTCGGCGTCGCGCAGCGGCCCGGTCACCGCCTCATACGTCATGTCGTCCGTGATCGCCGCTAGGTCGGCGTCCTCCTCAGCATGGCGTGCCGCCCGCGCGTTTTCCACCTCCTGAGTAAGCGTGTTGATCCTGGCCGCCTGCTCGCCGAGACTCTCCTCCAGCGCGTCGGCTCGGGCGCCGACCTTCTGGACGACCGTACGAGTCTCGCGGCGTACCACCTGGATGAAGGAGCGCTGACCGATGTAGAGCAGCGCGCCGAGGAGGATCGTCGCGCCGAATTCGAGGAACACCGAGGGCCAGATCCCCTGCCAGTTCCAGGCGACGCTCGTAAAAATGGACAACCCCGTGAGGGCCAGGCCGACAAGACAGATGGGGAGAAAGACCCACCATCGGATGACCGCCCGCTCGGCCGGCTGTTGGTCTAGTTCGACCACGACATGACCAGGTGACCGTACAACGCCTTTGCGATGCACCGCCGCGCCTCCAAGAGCCGGTGGGCAAGCTCCAATAACGGGCCGTGATGGAAACGAGGTCTCAATTGAGGTCTTCCAGGACGACCCTCATGCCGGTTTTCCACTCCAGCCACTTAGTAAGGGTACGTTCCAGCACGTATTCGCCCACTTCGGTATGTGGGTCGAAGTAAGGCTTCCCGTCGATCTGCACCCATTCGAGCGCCTCGTGTGCTTGGGCGTTGATGAGCGCCACGTACAAGGCTTCTGGCGTGTCCTCCGGAACGCCACACGGTGCCACGAAGGTGCCTTGGTCACCCTTCTCACCCTCGCCGAGCTGGGTGCTCGGAGTCACCTTGCTGATCACATAGACCAACGGCGTCGGTGGATCAAAGGCTGCGAATCGCTGCAGCGGCCCGCTGCTCACCGCCTGGCGCCACTGGTCGGCCGTAAACAATGTGGCGCACCAGTCGCCGCCCAACTCAAGTACTGGAAGCTCTTCGCCGAGAGAATCAATCACGGGAGCGACTCCATCGCGGCATGGAGCGGCTTGGACAATTCACATTTCCTTGAGGGCGGCAGCCAGACCGCTCGACCACCGGGGCATCAAGGTGCGAGCGGTAAGACCTGGTAGGCGGCGAGCAGATAATCCTTTGCTGTTGCTTTGGAGAAGACTCACAACGCTCGTGCTCACCGCCAGCGGTGTACCAGGTCATTTGAGCTCACGGCCATTATACGGGGCGGGTCCAATCCCGATGCGGTCCGGCAACGTCAATCACATGTCGAGCTGTTGACCCGCAGGTCAGACGTCGAGCTTTCGACGGGTTCCATCGCATCACGACGGGCGATTGCATCCTCAACCCAATCGGCGAGGCTGCCGTCGCTTGGCGGTGGTGCGTAAAATCGGGCGTAGCCAACGTCAACGCCATCCTCGCGGATGACATTGCGCTCCAGACGCGGAGGCAGTTTCGTCCAGCCGTTTTCAGCGGCCGACGGCAACTGAACGGCTATGAGGCCACCACGGGGATCGTTCTTGTTATTCCGGAGGGTTGCCGCAATCTCCCAGTCGATGTAGCGCCGTGCCCAGGCGCACTTCCCGATCAACGTGATCGTGCAGGAGGTGCCAGCGATCTTGCGTTCCCGGATTTGGCGCATCACGTAGTCACTGTCACCACTCTTGATCCGATCGGCGTATGCGTCACCCTCCTCAGAGATGCCGAGCGTGCGCATCTCGTCGAAGTACTGTTCAAACCGTTTGCAGAAGACGGTTACTTCAAACTCGTCGGCCTGATGGAACGAAAGAAATATCTGGCGCACGACTTACCACCCTCCTACTTGGCCTCGAGTAACAGGACATGAGCCTCGGGGAAGTCTTGGACCGGGATGCGATGACTTCGCGGTGGGGACTTCCAAGGAGGCGGCGATCCTCCGACACCCACCTTCTCGCACCGAATTTTGTGGAGCACCGGATCATCCCTGATCGACTTGAGGAAGCGAACCCAGAAGTTGACGCTGAGCTTGTCGGCCAGGGCCCGTGCACTGATTCGCGTGGCCAGAATGGCGAGTTCCGGGGCCGCACCACCCTCCCATCCGGGAAGATCGGTTGAGATCGTTAGGTCGGCGTGATCGGAGTGCACTTTCCAGCTGATTTCCAACGAGCCTTCAAGTACTCGCTGTCCGTCCTTCACGACGAACACCCCGACCGCCTCGATCCACTTCTCGGTAATGGCGTCGACAACCCGCTTGCGATCAGAGTCCTCGATACCAGATGACCGGAGAAAGATGTCAACCTGGTCGACAAGGACGCTGGTCCGTGTGTAGGTGTAGGTATACGTGTACGTCATCTCAGTCCTCCAAGTGCGAGACGTCGGCTTGTTGACGCATCGTCCATTCCGCTGTGGCCAAATCGACAAGAGCCTCGGTGGGCAGTTGGGTGGTCCGGACTTTCGCCTCAAGCGACTGTCGATGCTTGGCGGGATCCTTGACAAGAGCCGGAAGGTTGTCCGCCAGGTCGTGGATGAGAGAGTCGGCCTGCTCAGCAAGGATCGTCGTGCGCAGGTCGGCGAAGAAAGAGATCGGAGCATCAGGGCAGGCAGCTATGAGCTCGGTGACACCGCTGTGGTCGGCCACGTCCCGAAGCAGCGCGCCGACGGTGTCGTGGCGCTCCTCAGGTGTGGGGTCCCACGTAAACGGCCGCAACCTGCCAGGTCGCCGGAGGGGGGGATAGATCTTGGTCAGATCGTTACCCGTGACGAACACCGGGACCCGGCGAACCGTGGCGTCAGCGGTCTGCGACGGCGAGTCGGCGAGGTGCATCAGCTGAGCAAGCACCTGCTGGTGGTTGACCGTGCCGGTGCTGTGCGCCCACTCGCCCACGGTCGTGTCGAAGTCATCTACTAGGAGCGCGGCAGGCTGACCCTGTTCCGTCCGTTCACCGGCCTCGGAGTATGCCGCCAAAACCATCTTGCCCGGTTGACCGGCACGGTCGCTCTCCAGGTCGGCAGCGTTGATCGATGCGACGTGGACTTGCCTCTGGGCGAGGTGAGTCCGTGCTTGAAAGCTCTTGCCATCGCCCGGGCGCCCGAAGATGCCGAGAATGAGCGGCCAGTCATCGATTCCCGCCAGGTTCAGGACGAGGTGCTGGTCGATCGTCAGACGAAAGCGCTCGGGGATGTGCACGCTCTCCGCCGTCACCCCCTTCTTCGATGTGTTGATTGCCATGACCGGAACTCCTGACTACTTGGGGGATGGTTAGGCGACTTCGGTGACCTGTCGGAGGCCGCGCAGTACCAGCGCAACCACCTCATCCACATCGTCGGTTACAAAAAGACGTCCGTTGTCGGCGACGTCGAGGCCGTTGTTGAGACCCTCTACTCCAGCACCAGTGAACGATCCCACCACCTCCTCGAAGACAGGCGCGACGCCGGCTGAGCTCGCCGCGTCGAACAGCTCCTGATAGCGCGGCGTGTGACGCAGTTGGTAGTCGAGGGTCAGTTCAGTTGGGGCCGAGCCACCAACCGCGGCGGCCAGGATTTGAGCGCAGCCGCCAAAGCCGCCTGCGAGGTACAGCGGCACTCCGGTGCGCAGCGCCAGAGCAGCCTCTTCGAGCACGCCGGGAAAGAGTCCTTGCTGGCCAGAATTTCGCCCGCCGAGGACCACCCTGGCCTGTATCGCCGAGGTCACGGCTTCCCGCATCTCGGTCAACGCCAACGAGTTCCATAGCAGGTCCTGAGGCTGCCGGTCACCGATCGGCGGCAGGGCCTCAGGGGCAGCATCGGGGCGAGGCACCTCCCTGATCGTGGCGACGTTGGCTAGATCCGCCCGTTGGGCCGGGGTCACGTCAAGCCAGATCGGCCACGCCAGGTATGAATGAACTCGATCCGGTCCAGCGAAATCCTTGCGTTCGTAGGTCCGGACCAGATCGAATAAGGCTTCGGTGTACCCAGCATTGCGCAGGTTACCCCCGTAGGCGATCGACCCCCCTCGGGCGAGGACGTGGCGGACAACCTCAATGAAGGCATGGCGGACGTGCAGATCGCTCAGACCAAGGCGGATCAGCTCGTCGGCGGAGGGGTCGGATATCGAAACTCCAACCAGGAAGTTCTTGCCCGCGGCGGTGGTGAGGTTGCTCATAGCGATCGAAGCATCGTCGGGGTCACGGGCTCGACGCTGGCTTCGAGTTGACGGAGCAGTGCGATCTCCTCCGTCCCGAGGGGCGGATCCGGTAGAGGTACCGACCAAGGATTCCCCCGGCGGCCAGAGTGTCGCTCCGGTAAGCGAGAACGGTCAGCAGCTCGGGCGGATACGCGAACACCTGATGCTCCGAGCCAAGGGCATGGTGCCTGCAGATGGCCTCGACCCGCTTGGGGAAGTAACGGTTGCGCAGCACCTTGCCGAGCAGCGCGCCCACGACGGCCGGCAGTGACGTCTCGTCATGCCAACGGACAACAGGCACATTTCCCATATATGGGAACGAGCGAGTCTCCCTGCCCTTGACGGCAGCAAGGACCACGATGGGCACACGGCATCGCTTGGCCTCGAGTACTTCCAGCCGGCACCACTCCCGCGAGGCATAGGTATCGGTGTGGACCGCGAGCAAAGCTGGCAATGACCCGGCACACTCCTTAATGAACTCCGCGAACCGGGTCCCGTCCGGGATGTCGGCCGCATCGAAGAAGTCATCGAGCCTCGCCACTTCGTGCAGGTGCCGACGGACGCTAGTGGTGATCGCCAACCCGTCGTGCTTGGCGTGACTGAGAAACACCCTCACCTTTGCCGCTTGGGGATCAAGCAGGCGACAGACGTCGTGCATCGCGTCGTTCAGCCAGACCGTCTCCCGCTCCTCTTCGGGTACCTCTTTCAGGCGGATCGCTTGAAGGTTGCTCAAGCTGGGCGGAAGGTTCGAGGTCGCGGTGATCGCGACCGGGACAACCAAGTCGGTCGGCCCGGCTGACTGGACCAAGCCGTCGGTGTAGGAACGCCAGCTCGGGTCGGCGGCCAGCAGGTCATCGGCGAGCACAAAGACGGCGGTGTGGTGCGCGGCGTCGAACGGCACCGGTGTTGGTGTCGCATCAGCCGAGTTGGAGGTCCGAAACCGCACGGGTATGCCCAGACCCCTCGATGCCGGGACATCAGGATCGGCACATAGTGTCCTGAACAGGGCCCTAGCGTAGCCTTCAGCGCGCTCACAGCCTGGGTGCCAGACCGCATAAACGCCGAACACCGGGCGATCATCGGCGGTCGTCGGACCCGCGACGGTCGTTACGGTTCCGACCGCGTTGTGAGCCGGCCCGTCGGACACTATTGGTGCTCCTCACTCAACTGGTGCTCCTCACTCAACACGGGCCAGAAGTCGGGGTGCTGCTCCCGAACGGTCTGAAGGGCGAAGGCGTGAGCGTCCTCGCAGTTGGGTCCAATCTCGGCCGGGATCCGAGGCTGTTCAGCCGGGCCTGCTGGTAGACCATGCGGTAGATGTTCTGCGCCAGAGTCCCCCTCGGGAGGGCTTCGAGCTCGTTAGCGAGGGCGCGGGTCTGGCCATTCATAGACACACCAAGGCTAGGTAAGGGGTGTGACGGGCTGCCCCGGGCGGGGATGGCGTCTGGGTTGCCGGTTGACATCACTGATCAGTACCTCCAGGGCTGCTCGCCCAGTGGCGAGCCGGCCCACGATCAAACTTACAAGCATGTGGTTATGGATAACTAGGGCCGCAACCAGGGGATTTGCCTGTGGATAACCGCGCGTTGGGGTGGGGAGTGCACCAGCAGGCGGCCTCCTACCCGCTCGGAGCTTCCGGGTGGGAGGCCGCCCGTTCGACGTGTTCGTGGGTCAGGTCCGGACCGTGGCGCGGACCAGGCTCCAGTTGACTGCCCGGTGGCAGTGGGAGCACGGGCGGGAAGGTCTCGCCGACACTCAGCGCGATCTCCTTCCGCCCGGAGCAGTCACTGCGGTAAATACCCGATGTGCTGCACTTATGTCCTGTCGAAGGCATGGTCTCCTCCTCTCGGGTAGCTCGGCTCGGCTTCCACCGAGAGAACCAGTACCTCTAGTTCTCCTCACAGGATAGCACCTGATGGGATACTCGTGCGCGGTGGCTATCTCTGTAGGATAAAACCATGGCCAACGAGAGCGAGACGATCGGTCAGCGACTACGGGCTCGGCGGGTGGAGCTGGGGCGCACCCTGGCCGAGGTGGCCGAACAGTCCGGTCTGTCCCTGCCGTACGTCTCCAACCTGGAGCGGGGACGGGGCAACCCGACCCTTGGAAGCCCTCGGGGCCTTGGCCCGGGCGCTGGACGTCCCGCTGGCCAGCCTGGTCGGCGACGGAGCGGCCCATGGAGCCACTCCAGGTGGTGCTGGCATCGGCTCCCCCGTCGCTGCTGCAGTTCTCCCGCTCCCCCGACTTCCAGGAGACCGTGGCTGAGCTGGCCGAACGGCAGGGTGAGTCAGTGGACGCCATGCGCCAGAAGCTGCTGGTGGGCATGGCCTCCTCGCCGCAGCGCAGTAGCGGCGAGCCCACCGAGGAGGACTGGCGGCGCATCCTCGATGCCTACTCCCTGATCCTCAAGAAGCGGTAGCTCGGGCCATGGAGGCCGGCCGGGCTCGCTCACCCACCCTTGAATCGATCGTGAGCGCGCTACTGGCCCACCTCGACCGACGACATCCGGGCGGACCTGCGGAGCGAAGACCCGGCCACGGCGATCGAGCTCTACTTCGGCCCGATCGGCTTCCAGCCCCTGCCCAGTGCGCGGGTAGCCAGGGGGCAGTGCGCCACCGATGGCTACTACGACAGCCAGATCGATCCGAGCCAGCCGTGGATCATCTACGCCGACGACGTCCACGAAACCCGGGTTCGCTTCACCATCCTCCACGAACTGGGCCACCACCTGCTGGTGACGGTGGCGGACGCTCTGCTCGACGACATCGACGTGCTGGGCGCCGGCGGCAGCGGGGCCATCCAGACCGAGGAGGCGATCTGCCACCGCTTTGCCGGCAAACTCCTGGTACCGGACGAACTCCTGGTGGAGACCATCGGCAGCGATCGGGTCAAGCCCGAGCACGTGGTCGCAGTCCACGAGAAGGCGCGGCTTCGTGGGAGGCCGTCGCCGTGCGGGTCGCCGAGGTCATGCCCACGGCGGGCGCGGTGGTCCTGCTGCGAGACGGGGAAACCGTGGCGTTCTGTGCTTCATCGCCCCGGCTGGGCTCTGCCTGGTGGCCGAGGGACAGCCGGCTCGATCCCAACGGACCGTTGGCTCGGGGCCTGAATCTGCGGCAGACCGCTCGGCCCGAGCAGTACCGCTTCGGCCTCGGGTTCGCCCGAGCGATGTTCTGCGACACCCTTCCGGTCCACGACGGGCTGGCGATCGGGGTGCTCAGTGAGAAGCCGAGCGACGGCAGCCTGTCGATCATCGAGGAAGCCGAGCCGGCCTGGAAGGAACGGGTCCAGTTCTGCGAGTGGTGCCCGGGAGTCGAGCGGGACCGTGGGTGGTGCTACAAGTGCAGCGGGCCGTACTGCCCGGAGTGTGATCGGTGCGGCTGCAGCCACCCCGTGAAGAACCCACTATGCCCGGAGTGCGGGCTACTCAAGCCGTTCCGAACCGGAGCAACGGTATGCGTCGACTGCGAAGATTGATTTGGACAGCCCGCGAAACCTAGCTCTGCCTCCCAGGAGACATCACTCGTACATGAGACCAACTTATCGAGAATCGAATTAAAAAAGATGCTTTGCTTCGCGACAGGATTCCCTTGTCTAATCCCTAGTTTCTCAGTCTCCCGCTCTCCTCGAAGCCGAAAGAACGGCCCACTCCAAAGCCCGCGAGGCCGTCTACGCCAAGGTCGACCCAACGGGCCTGGCCCGGAGCCTGCCCGGTATCGCCGCCGTCGGAGGGCCGGTGCTGGTCGCCTCCATGGGCCGCCCGAGCCGCTTCGGGAGCGGTTCCGCCTTCAAGTCCTTTAGCGGCTTGGCGCCCAGGAGCTCGGGGACGGGCGAGTCCGAGACCAAGGGCGAGGGCATCACCAAGGCTGGGCCGCGCCGGCTGCGCACACAGCTCGTCTGCTCAGCCAATGTCGCCCACAAGCTCGACCCCCAGCTGGCCGCCCTTTACTACGCTCAGATGACCGAGCGGGGTGCCCACCACCAAAACGCGCTCCGTGTCGTGGCAGCCCGCCTGGCCGAGCGGGCGTGGGCCGTCGTGGCCACGGGCGAACGCTGATGTATTGCGGGACACCGATGGCCCGTCTATCAGCCTAGCCGAGGCTAGGCAGCTCATCGCCAACCGTTATGTGGTCCCTGACGAGGCCCGTGCCCGGCGCTCCACTCGAGGAGGACCCCTCACCAACTGCTCTAGGCACATGAACAATTGAGCCAGACGCCATCGGCGTCGGCAGGACCGAGGCGGCCCTCCTTAATGGCCAAAACTACCGAACATCAACCCGACGCCCCCAAAAACCTGCCCTACAGTCGATTGAGCCTCGTGACCGGCGCGGTGGCACCACATGCCGACTAGCTCGTCGCTTTTAGGTGTACTCCTCCCCGTCGTCACCGAGGAGTCGGGCATCAAGAGCATTGGCTATGACGACGAGATCGGCAATAGCGGCCTCATCGGCGCCAGAGACCACGACCTCCCCGTCGCGGCCAGTACAAGCTAGGGACCCCTCTCCCGTCGAAGCCGAACAACGGGTACCGCACCAGGCTGTCTTGCTGGACCTTCGGTGAACGAGACGTAGCCCCCCGGCACAAGCCGTACTTCCGCAACGCTCAGCCACGTTTCCTCATCGACCGGGGTCCGCGCGGATTCGGTCCAATCGGCGGCTCTTGTGATGTGAAGCTCGTAACCCATCAGCTCCAGGATGGCTCAAGCTGGCGGCGTGCCAAGGCCGGAGGCGGAGCACATTTTGGGAGTCGGCCACCGCTGCTGGCGCCAACTCTCAAGACCCTCTCGACAAAGCGCCATGAGTAGGTTTACACACTTGCACCAAGGGTGCGCCAGCCGTCGCCAGCCGCCTCGCTGTCCCAGGACCCGTGGTCTTCGGGCCGGAGAGCCGCCTAAAGGCGGCTGCGGGGAGCACCCCGCACCCCCGCCGCCCCCTCCAGACCAGTCAAGCCGGAAAAGGCGCCGCCTTTCACTCATCCTTCGTTCGGCGGCGCCCCCGGCCTTCCTGGCGGGGCCGGCTTGACAGGCCCTCCTGGGCCGGGCCATCGCAGTCAACGACCGACACCGAGGTGTCGGTCGTTTGTCGACCGAAACAAGATGCTCGATCTCTGGAGCACCGAGATGGGTTGTTGGCCTCGGACTGGCCCTACCGCGCTCAGGCGGTCCTGGCCTCACCCCGGATGCCGCTCACCAAAAACGACGACTGAAAACAATTGCGAGTTGGCCGCCCGCTGTCTGGTGCATCATGGCCTAGCCATGAGGTTCCGCCTGTGCTGCTAACCATCTCCACCACCCACGTGCCCGCTACTGACCTCGGGTACCTGCTGCACAAGCACCCTGGGCGTGCGCATACCCTGTCGGTGCCCTTCGGCACAGCCACCGTCGTGTACCCGGAGGCTAGGGACGACCTGTGCACGGCGGCGCTGATCGTGGACGTTGACCCCATCGCGCTGGTAAGAGACCGTACCGGGGGACCAAGAGGCAACGACGCGTCCCTCGAGCAATACGTCAACGACCGGCCCTACGCGGCTTCGTCGTTCCTGTCGGTCGCCATCGGCAAGTGCTTCGGGACGGCGATTAACGGCCGCTGCAAGGAGCGCCCCGAACTCGCCGGCGCTGCCATGCCCTTGGTTGCACGCCTGCCGGTCGTGCCCTGCAGAGGAGGCGAGACGCTCCTGCGCCAGCTCTTTGAGCCGCTCGGTTACGAGGTCGCCGCCCGCTCGCTGCCGCTAGACGCCCGCTTCCCCGAATGGGGCGCCAGTCGCTACCTGGGCGTGGAGCTGGCGGCCACTTTGAGGCTTCAAGAGCTGCTCGAGCACCTGTCCGTACTGTTGCCGGTCTTGGACGATGACAAGCACTACTGGGTGGGCGCTGACGAAGTGGACAAGCTGATGCGTCGCGGCGGTACGTGGTTGGCGGCTCACCCCGAGCGGGAGCTGATCGCCCAGCGCTACCTCCGGCACGATCGCCGGCTGACCTCCGAGGCGTTGGCCCGCCTGACAGCCGACGAGGGGGACGACGTCGACGAGAAGATGGCCGGCCACGACCAGGAAGAGGAGGCCGTCGAGGCACCCATCAGCCTGAACGAGCAGCGCTTGGCGGCGGTCGTGGCTGCCGTAAAGTCCAGCGGCGCCCGAAGCGTCGCAGACCTCGGCTGCGGGACCGGGAAGCTGGTCGGCCGACTGTTGAGAGACACCGACGTCGACAAGGTCCTGGCAGTGGACGTCTCGTACCGCGCGCTGGAGGGCGCACGGCGCTACTTGCACATCGAGACAATGGCACCCCGCCAACTGGAGCGCGTCGAGCTTGTCCAGGGCGCCCTCACTTACAGGGACCGCCGTCTGGTCGGTTTCGACGCGGCGACTGTGGTGGAGGTGGTCGAGCACCTCGACCCGCCGCGTCTGGGTGCGTTCGAGCGAGCCGTGTTTGGCTATGCCCACCCAGGCACCGTGGTCCTGACGACCCCCAACGCCGAGTACAACATCAGGTTCGAGCACCTGCCGACGGGTTCGCTCCGCCACCGCGACCACCGTTTCGAATGGACGAGAGCAGAGCTGGCCGACTGGGCCAGCGCAGTGGCCGGACGGCATGGCTACCAGGTGACCTTGTCGGGGATAGGCCCCGAGGACGAAGAGCTTGGCCAGCCGACCCAGATGGCGGTGTTCTCGCGATGACCAAGATCACGCTCCCCGAGCTCTCCCTTGTAGCGCTGGTCGGGGTGTCGGGTTCGGGCAAGTCCAGCTTCGCGGCCCGTCACTTCGCTGCCACCGAGATCCTGTCATCGGACTTCTGTCGGGGGCTCGTCTCCGACGACCAGAACGACCAGTCCGCAACCGACGCTGCCTTCGAGGTGCTGCACTTCATCGCGGGGAAGCGCCTGGACGCCAGAAAGCTGGTCGTGGTGGATGCCACCAACGTCCAGCCCGAGGCGCGCAAGGCTCTGGTGGCGCTGGCGAAGGCCCACTACGTCTTGCCGATCGCCATCGTGATCGACGTCCCAGAGGCAGTATGCGCAGAGCGGAACGCTCGTCGGCCGGACCGGGATTTCGGGCGCCACGTGCTGCGCAACCAGGCGAGCCAACTGCGGCGCTCCCTCGGTGGCATGAAGCGAGAGGGCTTCAACCACGTCTGGACCCTGCACGGCACCGACGAGGTGGAAGGCGCTGTGATCGAACGCCAGCCGCTTTGGACTGACAAACGTTCCGAGCACGGGCCCTTCGACATCATCGGTGACGTTCACGGCTGCTACGACGAGCTCGTTGAGCTGCTCGGGAGCCTCGGCTACGAGGTCACTGCCGGGGGTGACGACGCACATCACCCAGCCGGTCGGCGTGCGTTGTTCCTCGGCGACCTGGTGGACCGAGGCCCCGCGACTCCCGCTGTGCTCAGGCTGGTCATGGGGATGGTCGGGGCCGGGCACGCTCTGTGCATCCCTGGCAACCACGAGGCCAAACTGCTGCGTGCCCTCCGGGGCGCCAGCACGACCACCGGCCACGGCCTGGCTGAGACTTTGGACCAACTGGCGGCCGAGCCCCGTGAGTTCAGGGCACAGGTGGTGGACTTCATCGACGGTTTGGTGAGCCACTTCGTGCTCGACGATGGACGCCTCGTAGTCGCCCACGCGGGGATGCGGGCCGACATGCAGGGACGAGCGTCGGCCGCCGTGCGGGCGTTCGCGCTCTATGGCGACACAACGGGCGAGACCGACAACTACGGCCTGCCGGTGCGTTACCCGTGGGCCGAGGATTACCGCGGTGATGCCTGGGTCGTGTACGGCCACACCCCGGTCCCCGAGGCCACCTGGCTCAACCGTACGATTTGCATCGACACAGGCTGTGTCTTCGGGGGTCAGCTCAGCGCGCTGCGCTACCCCGAGCGGGAGCTGGTCTCGGTTCCCGCCCACCGGGTCTACTGGGAGCCGGTAAAGCCGCTCCTGCCCTCGACCGTTGGCGCGGCGGCGAGGGCCCCTACCGACCTCGATCTGGACGACGTCGTGGGCAAGCGCATCATCGAGACGCGCTTGAACCGCTCTGTGACCGTACGTGAGGAGAACGCCATCGCGGCCTTGGAGGTCATGAGCCGCTTTTCCGCCGACCCCCGCTGGCTCGTGTACCTGCCCCCGACCATGGCTCCTCCGGCGACCACCGAACGAGCGGGCCTGCTCGAGCACCCCGACGAGGTGTTCAAGTACTTCGCCGGCGATGGCGTGGGCCAAGTGGTCTGCGAGGAAAAGCACATGGGATCTCGTGCCGTGGTCGTGGTCTGTCGCGACCACAAAGCCGCGGCCCAGCGGTTCCTCGTCGACGGGCCCGGCACGGCAGGGGCAATAGTGACCCGCACGGGAAGGCCCTTTTTTGGTGACGCTGCCCAGGAGGTTGCCCTGGTTGACAGGGTGAGGAGCGCCGTCGAGCTGACTGGGCTCTGGGACGAGCTTGGCACCGACTGGCTCTTGCTCGACTGCGAGCTGCTGCCTTGGTCGGCCAAGGCCGGAGAGCTGCTCCGGGCCAGTACGCGTCCGTCGGTGTGGCGGCCACGACGGCACTGGCGGCCGAGCTCACCGTTATTGAAGCGGCGGCAGCACGAGGCGTGACAATGGACGAACCTCCTGGCCGTCGCCAGGGACGCGTGGCCATGGCGGAGCGGTTCGTCGAAGCCTATGGACGGTACTGCTGGCCCGTGAACTCTATCGATGACCTTCGCGTTGCCCCCTTCCAGGTGCTCGCCGGCGAAGGCAAGGTCCACGCCCTTACCAGCCACATCTGGCACCTAGAGGTCATAGGTCGGCTCTGCGATGCCGCGCCGGGCACTCTCCGACGAACGGCCGCCATCACCGTTGAGCCAGACAGCGAGGCGAGCCGCGCTGTCGGTGTTGAGTGGTGGGAAGCCCTAACGGGCTCGGGCGGCGAGGGCATGGTGGTAAAGCCTGTCGAACCAGCGGATCGCGGCCGCAAGGGTGTGACGCAGCCGGGTGTCAAGTGCCGGGGGCCGGAGTACCTCCGCATCATCTACGGCCCCGAGTACACCGAGGAAGAGAACCTGTCTCGGCTGCGTGAGCGAGGGCTGGGCCACAAGCGCTCCCTGGCGTTGCGGGAGTTCGCCCTTGGTATCGAAGCTCTCGAACGCTTTGTCGCCAAGGAGCCGTTGTACCGTGTCCACGAGTGCGTGTTCGGCGTCTTGGCGCTGGAGAGCGAGCCCGTTGACCCGCGCCTCTGATCCCTTCAACGAGCACGTGTCGGGGAAGTGTGAGGGGGCCGAGGGGCGCGACAACCTTGGGGTCACTGAGGTCCGCCAGACGACTCGCTGCTGCGCTACGGCGTCGCAGATGTCTTGGAACAGGCGCTAGCAGCGGTTGGCAGGGTCCCTCGGTAGGCCCGGCCTAGGTCACTGTGCGGGGGCGGTATTGTCGAGCCCTGTTGGAGATTAGTTACCCGGCGAATCGCCGTGGATATGGATGGCCGACCATTAAGGTTGAACGGTTTCTCCTGTCGCGCAGGATAGGGACATCTCCGTCCTGAAGCTCCAATAGCGTGGCCTGCCCACGGAGCGCTTCGGCCCCCATTGAGCTAGTCAAGCCGAGGCGGGCTAAGCGACTTCGCCGAGCGGTTGATCTGGCTTTGGGAAGCGCACCAAGCTGGGGAGCGACGACGCCGCGTGGGAGCGTTGCCCCCCCGGACGACAAGTGAAGACAGAGGGGAAGATGCCGGTGGACAAGTCAACTTGGTTCGGAAACTGTCCCTGCTCTAAGTGATCAGTGCAATGCCCAGCAGGGACGTCGAGCCGTGAACGCCGTGGCTCTAGTGGGGGCCGTGGCCGCCCTCGTCAGTTCCCTAATGGCGGCCTGCACCGCGTCTACCGCGGGAGCGGCAGCCAGCAGGCCCGTGCGGTACGTCACCCAAGCGGGCACCTTCGAAGCAGGGTTCCACGCCAGGCCCCGTACCGACGTGGAGAAAAACCCAAACCAGGCTTTCACGACGGTGGCGCGCTTGGCCCACGGGCCGGTCGTGTCGGTCACCTACAGTCATGGGTCTCCCGGGCTCAAATCGCCCTACTGGGACGAAAGCGTCGAGCTGGTGCGGCTCAACGCAGACAACCAAACCATGGCCGTATCTTTGTTGAGCGCCAAGCTCAAGTATCGCTTTGTCGACTTTGACGGCGCCCGGGTCGCCCCGGTGCCGTTCCTGTCCCCGTTCTACAGCCCAGAGCTGGGCGTGGGTGAGCTCGTTGTCACGGCGACCGGCGTGTACGAGGTGACCGCCGACGAGCACCCGGCGGCAGCACGGGCGTTCGTAGCTTCGTTCGCTGCGCCTGGCTTCCCCGGCGCCCACCCCATACCCCTTGGCCAGGTCGCCGAGGTGACCGGGTATGAGCAGGTATCGGTGACCAACTCGTCATCGGGGTCGGTGCCCGTAGAACTGAGCACAGGACGCGCAGATGCCCTGGCGGCAGTGATCGACTCCTTGCCTGCCGGGCCGGGGACGGACTGCCACGAAGACGAGCTGCTCTACCGGGTCGTCTTCGGCCCCTTCCTCGGCGCCCCGGCCAATTACGAAGCCGACGGCCACGGGTGCATGAGCGCTGTTCTTGTTACCGAAGGCGCCAGCGCACTCAGCCCTCGACGAGACGTTCGCTGTGCCCTGTTCGATGCCGTGGCCGAGGTGCTCCCAGCCAGTGCGGCGGGGACCCTGGGCAGCACTGGGTGCAACCCACCCCGAAAAGCACCGGACGGCACGATCGAGGGACGCCTTGTAAGGGTGGGCGGGCCGTCACCGGGCTCACCGGTGGGGCTCCACGGTTCCGTCGTTGCGAACCAAGCCCTCGCAGGCCTCGGGTACCCCACGACCACGGGACCGACTGGCACCTTCAGACTGTCCGTGCCGACCGGGCGCTACACGCTGACAGGGTCCGGTCCCAAGGTGCTCTCGGACGGCGAGCCGCTGGCCTGCTCGGCTGAAGGGCCGAGTCATCGTGAGGCCCGGAAGGACTACCTCGGGCGTGCTCGTCGTCTGCAGCATCAAGTGAACCCGCCCTCGCTCACGCACCGTGTGGCCCAAGACAGCGACCGCAAGTAGTGGTGCAACGCCACGGGGGTCACGTCTTGGGTGCGACGATCCATCCGGCGCATCCAGCTGGGCGCGGGACCTGGCCGTCATCGCTGTAGTCGTCTTCGACCTCGGGGCCCAAGGGCTCTTGAACGCCTTCGCGGCCCCGGCCGGGGCCCCAGCATCATCGCTCTTGGAGGTGAGCGCTCCGCGGGGACCTGTCCGAGTCGGCAATCTGACGCCACTCACGGGTGCGCTCGGCGAAGAGCTGTGGGGCGGCTACAAGTCGCTCAACTTCAGCGCCTGGGGTGGGGACACCAAGAACATGGTCTGGGACCGCTTCCTAGGGCGAGTAGCTTCAGCCAGTTGGGCCGACCCAGAGCACGTCCAGCTGCTACTGAAAGACGACGGCGACAGCCACTTCCGGCGCTACATGTTCGTGGGGGGCGAGCTACGCAACGTAGCCCCGGCGCCAGATGACGGAGGCTACGACCGTCTCTGGTAGCGACCGCTAACTGGTCCAAGTACTGGTTGGGGCCAACCTCCGAGGTGCTCCAAAAATGCCGGGGCGGATACAGGCTACGCACTTAGCCACGACTGGCTTTCGGACCTGAACGGCGGCTGATTGCCGATCGCGCACCTTGACAGGGACCTTGACAGCCGCACCTGAAACAGTTCACAAGCAGGCGTTTTACCCCCTGACCTGGTCATAGAAAAAATCTCCGTTGTCAAGGTCGCTGGCAAGCTCCCTGGCAAGGCCCCTCCCTGAGGGTTGTTGCCATGACCCAGGCAACGTCGATATTCGCCACCCTTTCCCCCACCGTCCGCTCAAAGCTGGCGTTCCTCAAGCTGCCCCCAGCTTGGTCGTGCGTCGCGGCATTGGCTGGCTTCCGCTCGCCCGCTGAGGTCTTGGAAACAGCTAGCGCCCCCGTCCCCCCGGCTGCTCGCCGTCCGGTGCTGTCGGCCCTCCTGGTGCTCGCACCCAAAGACCGTCTCGCCGCCGAGGTGCTCATGGCCGCGCTGAGCCCGGGCTTCCGCTCGGTCGCGGCCGAGCTCACCCGCTGGGCACCAGTCGAGCCGTCCGAGGTCGACGCTCTCGTAGCTTCAGCCGCATGGGAAGCGCTCTGCGCTCTCGGCGGGACGCCAAGCAACTGGCCGGACCGAGTGGTCATCTGCAGGGCGCGGCGAGATCGCCCGGGCGCGTCTTCGTGCCGAGGCTCGTAGGCGCAAACGAGAAGACGTCCGCTGGGACGTCCCCGACCGGCCATCTACGTCCGAACATGATCTTGCCGGCGTGTACGCGCGGGACTTGGTGAGGTGCGCAGTCGCCACGGGTCGCATTCGCCAGTCGGCCGCAGAGCTCGTGTGGGCAGCGCGCGTCGAGGGTTGGAGCGAGTCGGACCTCGCCGAGCTGACAGGCGAGAGCGCCGAAGCCGTGTCGATGCGGCGGCTCCGCGCGGAGCGGGCCTTGCGCCGAGCGGTGGCCTGAGGTGCTCTCGATCGGCGTGCTCGGAGCCGGCTCGGAGCGCTACTACCTCCGCAGCGCCTTCGACGCGATCGACGAGTACTACGTGCGAGGCGAGGAGCGCGGCTACTGGGTGGGGAACGGCGCCGCGTCGCTAGGGCTCTCAGGGGAGGTCGCTGCAGAGGACCTGCATGCCGTGCTGGAAGGGCGCTCACCGTTTGACGGCGAGAGCATGCTCGCCGGCTCGGCCTCCAAAGGGCGTTCCCGTCCAGGCTTTGACCTCACGTTCTCGGCACCCAAGGGCGTGAGCCTGCTCGGCCTATTGGCAGAGCCGGCGACCGCCAAGGAAGTTATCGCGGCCCATTCGAGCGCGGTAGCCCAAGCACTCGGTTACCTGGAGCGCGACGCAACCTTCGTCCGCCGTGGCCACGCAGGTGTGCGCAAGGAGCTAGGCCAGGGTCTTATCGGGGCGGGCTTCATGCATGTCACGTCACGCTTGGGCGACCCGCAGCTGCATACCCACGTCCTGGTTGCCAATCTCGTACAGGGCGCTGATGGCAACTGGTCTGCGCCCGATGGGCGCTCGCTCTACCACCACAGCCGGACGGCCGGTTTCTTGTACCAGGCGGCGCTGCGGGCAGAACTGACGGAGCGCTTGGGCCTTGCCTGGGGACCGGTCCGCCAGGGGCTCGCCGAACCAGTCGCCTTCAGGCCAGAGGTGCTGCGGCACTTCTCACGCCGGCGGGCCGAAATAGAAGCCGCCATGGAAGACGCCGGCTCGACCTCGGCGCAGGCCGCCCAGTTGGCGGTTTTCCAGACCCGCGCACCGAAGGACCACAGCGTCGAGCGCTCCGTCCTCGTCGGGTCGTGGCGACTTCGCGCCGAGAGCCTCGGGGTCGACCGCCAGTACCTGCGGTCGTTGGCCGGGCCTGGCCACGAGCCCGAAGTGCGCCCGATGAGGGCTCTGTCCGCAGAGCTGCTCGGGCCTGATGGGCTGACGCTGCACGCCAGTACCTTCGGCCGCCAGGAGGTGCTGCGGGGCCTCGCCGAGGCAGTGCCGGAAGGTGCAAGCGTGAGCGCCGTCGAGGCGATGGCAGCCCACTTAGTTTCCGACGAGCGCGCGGTCGAGCTACGAGCTGACAGCCGCGAGCCGAGGTGGTCGACGGCAGAGCTCATGGGTACCGAGCGAGCGCTTATCTCTTCGGCAGTCGCAGCGCGCTCCGCCGAGCCGCGCCGTCCCGGGGAAAGCCAACATTGCCCTTGCGCTGGCGGAGCGACCCGGCCTTGCTGACGAGCAAATCGCCGCGGTACAGCGGCTAACCGGCGGCGGGGAGGGATTGTCCGTGCTAGTCGGGCCAGCCGGTACCGGCAAGACCTTCGTCCTGGACGCCGCCCGGGCGGCGTGGGAGGCAGGTGGCCACAAAGTCGTTGGGACAGCCCTCGCCGGGCGCACTGCTGCCGCTCTAGCTGAAGCCGCCGGGGTGCCGAGTTTCACCCTCGCGCGTCTGTTTGTAGACGCCGAGCGCGCCGAGCGTGTACTGCCGGCGGACGGGGTCCTCTTGGTGGATGAGGCCGCGATGGTTGGGACGCGCTCGCTCTCCAGGCTCTGGGCTTTGGCGGAGCGTGACGGGGCGAAACTGGTCCTCGTAGGCGACCATCACCAGGTCCCCGAGATCGAGGCGGGCGGGGCCTTCAAAGCGCTCGCGACGGCGCTCGATGCGCCCGAGCTAAGGACCAACCGACGCCAGGGGCAGGCATGGGAGCGAGAAGCATTGGCCGAGCTTCGAAGCGGCCACCCCGCCCGGGCTGTCGAGGCGTATGTCGACCACGGACGTGTCGTGAGCGCCAAGACCGCACCAGAAGCCCGCCTTGCGATGGTCTCGGACTGGGCGGCTGCCAGGGCCGCAGGTGACGACGCCGTCATGTTCGCGCTCGCTCGCTCCGACGTCGAGGCGCTCAACCGCCTGGCGCGCGCACTTGCCAAGCAGGGCGGGCGCCTCGCCGGGCCCGAGTTGGACATTGGTGGGCGTGCCTACGCCGTCGGCGACGATGTGGTGGCGCTGCGTCCCGACCGCCGCCTCGGTCTCCTGAACGGCACGCGGGCGACTGTGACAGGGCTGGACCTGGAGGGCCGCTCGGTCTCGGTGCTTACGCAGTCCGGGAAGGCATTGGAGATCCCCGGCTCATATCTTGACGAGGGCCATTTGGGTTGGGGGTACGCCACGACGCTTCACAAGGGCCAGGGTTCGACGGTCGACCGGGCCTTCGTCCTGGGTGGCGACGGCCTCTACCGAGAGGCGGGCTATACGGGGCTCTCCCGGGGCCGCGCCTCCAACGACATCTACCTGGTGGAGGGAGGCTCGTTCGAGGTCGACAGCCATGCACCCGAAATCTCGCGGCGCGACGCGGTAGCCGACCTGTCGGCAAGCCTCAGCCGCTCCCGGGCACACGAGCTTGCAAGCGAGGCGACCAACGAAGGCGGTACGGGCCACAGACCAGGCCAGTCGTTGAGCGAGCGGCCACGCTCAGAGCTGGCGGAGGCTGAGCCTGTAGCCGGGCACTCGGCCGAACGGGAGGCGTTGGCCTCAATGCTCGGCCCGAGCCGCAAGACCGAGCTCTGGCTCCGGCGATGGGAACGCGCACGCACCGCTGTGGAGCGTCACTTGGCACGCCGGGAGGCCAAGGTCGAAAGCCGTAATGCAGAGCCGGAGCGATGGCTGGCGCTGGAGCGTCGCGAAGTAGAGCGCGCCATCGAGATGGCCAGGCCGGCGCGTGCACGTGAGCGCTCGATCGGCGAGGATATCGGGCTATGAGGCGGGGAACAGAGGTCGTGAAGGTTGCGCCGTCGCCTCCCACCTGGCAGGGCTTTTTCTTGGGCCGCGCCATGACACCACTTGGAGAGCCGCTCTTCGCCGGGCGCCAGCAGGCACTACTGGTCATCGGGCCTCCACGCTCGGGCAAGACATCGGCCGTTGTAGTGCCCAACTTGTTGACCGCGCCCGGGGCGCTCGTCACCACGTCGACCAAGACCGACATAATCGCCTGGTCTTCCAAGGTGAGGAGCCTGCGGGGAACGACGTGGCTGTTCGACCCCTCCGGCACCCTGGACCCGGGGCAGCTCACCGCTCTTCGGTGGTCGCCCGTAACGGGCTGCGAGCGTTGGGAAGTGGCAGTCAGCCGTGCCCACTCCTTGGCAACCACAGCTCAGCCAGGGCGCACTTCGGGCGGGGCAGACCACTGGGTCGAGCGTGCCGAAGCGCTGCTCGGGCCACTCCTTCACGCGGCCGCCCTCGGAGGGCGGGGAATGGCCTCGGTACTTCGCTGGGTGCAGCGCCGCGATGTCCAAGAAGCGATCGAACTGGCTGGTTCGGGCAACGGCCATGAGATCGCCGCCGATTCCATCCAAGGGATCCTCGAGACAGAAGACCGAGAGCGCTCGGGCATTTTTTCGACAGCAGCCAACATCTTGTCGGCTTACAGGTTGCCGGCGGCGCTACAGAGCGCCAGCGACCCGAATTTCGACCCCGAGGCTTTCGTGCGGTCCTCCGACACCGTTTATGTGTGCTTCCCCACCACCGAGCAGGAGCACCTGGCGCCACTCGTGGTCGCGTTCTTGGAGACGGTCCGCCGTGCTACCTACGCCCGAGGGCCGGATTGGCCGCCGGTGTCGTTCGTCTTGGACGAAGTCGCCAACATCGCGCCGCTGCCCAACTTGCCTGCGCCTCGTGTCAGAAGGCGGTGGCCAGGGACTGGTGACCCTCGCCTGCCTGCAGGACCTCTCCCAGGCAAGGGCGAGATGGGGCGTCGCTGCCGATGGTTTCCTCACGCTGTTTGGGACCAAGCTGTTCCTACCGGGTGTCGCCGACCTGAAGACGCTCCAGCTCGTGTCCACCTTGGCAGGTGAGCAGTACGCGGCCATGCACAGCTACACAAAGGGCGGCAACCCTATCCACGCATTGCTCGGCGGCCCGCCTGTCACGACCAGCAAGACCACCTACTACCAGCGCGAGCCCGTCCTCCCGGTAGACCAAGTGGCCAGGATCGCCCCCGGGACGGCCCTTGTCATGTGGCCGGGGACGCCGCCGGTCCAGGTCGGGCTGGTCCCGGCATGGCAGGACCCCTGGAAGTCGGTTATAGACCGGGCCGGCCACACTTGTTTTGGAGCGTTAGCGGCCACGTCTAGTTTGTCAGGCTCGGGAGCGTGCCCGCTTCAACGCCTCGCCCAGACGGCTGTCAGCGGCTTGAGGGCCGAGCACCTTTTCGACGTCGCGCCAGGCCCGTTCGACGCCAGCGCTACCTTCCGTGGCCGCGACAGCGAGCTGGTCCTCGCGCAGCAGCACATCCTTCGGGCAACCGAGCAGGCCCTGTCTCAGAGCCCAGGCCGCCTCGCTCTGTTCGCCCGCCAAGAGGCAGCGCTCGACCATTTCGTGTGCTGCGCGCGCGATGGCCAGCCTCCATCTCGGCCACGATGATCTCCTCGAAAGCCCAGCCGTAGCTTTTCGCGGCGACCTCGGCAAAAGGTGCGCCACGTATGAGGAAAAGCGCGCGGCGCAAATAGGCGGTGCTCTCGGGCGCATCGACGTGCCGTGACGCTTCTACGAGTGCTTGGAACTCGGCCCAGTCCGAGGTCACCCCCACGACTTGGTAACCGCCCTTTGCTTCGGGGAGATGCTGGGCTCCCAGGCATCGCCGTACCCGTGACACTTCTTGGTGCACAGTCGCCAGGGCTACGTCGCCGCGCACCGGGTCATAGGGCCAGCCGACCGTGCGCAGGTGCTCGGCTGTAACTGCGCGGTCCGAATGCAGCGCCAGGTAAACAGCCAGTTCGGTCGTCTTTGCCCGAGCCGGGGGCTCGGCCCATCCCTCGACCCCGAGCGGGCCGAGCACCAAGGCCCGGGGCTCCAGCACGGTTTCTGGCTCCGGCACGGTCCTTCCGGCCCCGCTGCCCGTAACTAGCGCCTTATCGTCCGCGTCCTGCTCTTCGGTGGAGGTTGTGGCCGCTTCGGCCGGCCCGCCCTGGGGCCCCCCGGACAGGCCAGGACGTGCGCCGAGCAGCACAGGGCTCGGCGGGGTTAGCGGTGGGGTGAAGGCGAGGCGGGCGAGGTTGTCCCAAGCCTCCCGCACGGCCGGGAGCCCAGCAGGCGGCCGGTAGCGAGCCGGCTTCGGTGAGGTCAGGAAAAGCAGGAGGAAAACGAGAAGAGCAAAAGTCGTCCCGCCTACAACCAGCAAAAGGCCCACCTTGTCCGGGATCGTCCTCGGGACATCGACCTCGAGCCTGCCACCCCCGTGGTTTATTACCGACCCAGTCACGCCGTCGGGCCGCCAGAGGTGGTCGCCGCTTACGACTTCGGAGTAGGAGAAGGTTTGCGGGTGGCTGATAAGCATGCCGACCCACGTGCCCTTGGACTCGACGACCTTGAAGTGTTGGCCGAAAATGAAGTCGACTTCGCCGCCGCATCCCTGAACACAACCCTTGTAATAAAGAGCGCCCCCACAGTAAATGGTCTCCTCGAAATCCCCTTTAGGATCCTGCAAGAAGAAGCACTCGTCGGGGTCCTGGCCGCCGCTGGCGGCGTTACGGTTCTGGATAGGACCGTAGGCTTTGTCGACGGACGCAAGGGTTTGGACGAGCAATGCATTGCTGTTGGCGAGCGTGCGGCCTTGGACTACCGCGTCGGGGTAGGGCACGGCGAACTGGGCTCCGAAACCGATGTCCAACAAGACAAGGACGAGTACCAGGATCCCGAACACCATCCGACGGGTACGACCCGGGGTCCCCCGTCCGAAGCTGAGCATAGCAATTAGAGCTTACGGCCTCCCACAGCCTCGATCTGCCTGAACTCGTGTGGCCTTTAGAAGTGCCGCGCGCGCTCTTCGTGCAGAGCAAACTGTCGCTTTTCATCACGATCGGCCGGGACCCGTTTTCCAGGCGTCGGCTGGCCAACAAGCGCTGGATATCGCATTGTGGTTCCACAGACCAATACCAATTGGCCCTCCGATGACCGACTTAGGAATATTTTTAGCTCAGACGTTAGGAAATGGCTTCCCGCGACCCAACGAGTAAGTAAGTGAAGCGATCGAGGAGAGGTCATGGTAGCCACAAAGCGCAGGATTGAGCCAAGTCACAGAGACCGCGTCCACGAAGGGCTCATGGACTACGACGAAGCCGCCCGTTACCTCTGCACGACGCCGCGGCACGTTCGGGAGCTGTGGGCAACGCGGTGTCTGGCGGCCATAAAGGTGGGAAGGCATGTCCGTTTCAGCAGGGCCGACCTCGACAACTTCATCGCTGCACGGAGAGTTGAGGCGGCACGTTGAACCTGGGCCTGCTGCACCCGGCTTAAGACGGAGCCGGACTAGAAGGCCCGGGAGGCCGAAGCGGGACAATGAACGGAGGGCGTCCAGGCATCAGCGTCGGTCCACCTATCATCCAGGCTTCGCCGTCACTGTTCTCGACGATCTTGTTCACGGCAGTCCCCGTGAGAGTCAATTGAACGCGATGCCAGGCGCTCAAGACTGCATCTTGGAGGTCATCGTCGTCCTCGAGAAGATGGACCTCCACGCCCCTGCCATGGATGTCGGCATAACGTAGCGGCCGCCCATGGCTCCATGAGTCTTGTGGTCGTTGAACCAGGCCGCTACCTCGGCTGATCGGGCGGCCGCCTCCTCCGTCGGAGCTTCTTGAACATGTGCTCCTTCAGCGCTTGATCGACGGTCTCTTCGGCGGCCGCCTGAGCGGTAAGACACTGACTGAGCAGCCCGGGACCATAGGAGCGGAGGATCGGCAACCAGGCCGCGAGCGCCGGAGGATTCGCTGCGCACTCGGCCTTTGCCCTCTCGAACTGATCGAGGATTGCCTGCGCAGCCGCTGAGCGCGGTCCCTCTGGAGTAACGATCGTGAACTGCGGATCGATAGGCCCCAGCTGAGAGTGCCGCCCCATCAGGATCTCGTCGCAGCCGAGTGCCATCATGGTGGCTGCGGACATGGCAGATAGCGGCACGATCGCACGAATTGGATCGGAGGCCTCGTCGCGCGAAGTAGCTCCTGATGGCCTGGGCGGCGTCGGCGTCGCCACCAGGGCTATGCAAAGATGAGGTCGAGAGGGCCTTTGGTCAGGCCGTGAACCGCCTCCATAAAGCCCATTAGGTCTCGGGTCGAGACGGACACTACGGTCGGGTCGGACGCAGGACGGCCCTTGCCACCCGGACGTGTAGACAATCGCCGGCCGTGAGGTGTAGCTGGCGAGTGCTGCAAGGTACCAACCCCGAAGCTCTTGCCAGAGGTTGGCAGCCGACTCATGTTCAAGGTGCTCGGCTCACTCGGCGCGGGGCATGATCCCGATCCGTGGCAGGTGGTTCAGCCGGCCCGCTTCGCCTATGCGATCGATACGAGTGGCAGCTGCAGAAGACGGATCAAAATGATCCTCCGGGACTTCCTGGCCGCTGAGGTCGATCTCGCACGGGAGGAGTGACGAGCGGGCTCATTGGCCATGGCTTCGATCCGATCCGGGCCGACGGCCGGGGAGGACTCCTGCACGCGTTCCCATTTTGGGCGGCTCCAGATACCTTTAGTGCTCGCTTTGCTCGTCGAAACCGTCAACTGTGCCTGGGATCTGGGTAGATTTCGCGATCCAGTCGGGATGCTCAGCCTGAGGGCCGTGGTGATGTTGCTGGAGGAGATCGAGAACCCGAGCTCGTTGGCGCTCGAAGACCTGGCCCTGCTCTGGTCGGTGGATCGCGACAAAATCTGCCAAATCGCGTAACGAATGGGGCTCCTGCAATAGTGAGTTCCAGGCTCTCCCATCTTCAAGAAGGGTCCCAAGAGTAAATAACGTCAGTGGCCACAGGGTCACATTTAGCTCACGATTCCGCTGTGACACGAGCCGGTCGACCTGCGCTTCCACTGACCGAGAGACATCTTTACCTCCGTCGTCAGCCCAGTGAGACGCCCACTCCTGGTCCCCGTGATAGAGCCGGGTGTATCCGATCTGGATGGCCGCGGCGGCAGAGTCTGTCTCAAGGGATGCAACGTACTGATCGATGAGGTCGCGTCGACGCTTTTGCAACGCGAGCCCAACGGTAATGCCTCTTCGCACGAACGCCGATGGCTCGGTCTCGAGGTGGAGCATGAGAGCCTTCTCGCCGGCTGTGTCCACCACGCCAGCGACTAGATTCCCGACGTGCTGCCTTACTGTCTGGCTGACCGGATCCATCGAAGCGCCCGACGTGTGCAAGATCTCGAGCATGTTCTGGGCAATTAGGCGCGTAGAGGTCCGGGTATTGACGTAGCTCGGCAAGCATCTCGCGGAAGAAGTAAACGATCGGGTCGGAAAGCGGACGCTCGAGGTACTTAGTCGCTGCGTCTAAACGGCGCTCGCCTAGCAGACACTCACGAAGGTCGAGCGCCACAAAGTACTCAAAAAACGATTTGTGGGTGAACCGGTAATTGTCTCGATATCCGCCGCGTGTACAAGAAAGGTTCGCCCGCATATCTCATCTGTGAGTACGTCTAGCCCATAACGACTGATCAGGGCGTGCAAGAGTGCTCCGGCGTCCGCCCCTGCCAGGAACTCTGCGAGCTCGCTCCGCGTGGCCGCGAGGTCGGCCGTGGAGCGCATCGAACCTCCAAGGGCCGTCCCCGCTTGGAACATCGACCGAGCAGCTAGGCGTACGAGCAGACGACGGTCTGCAAGAGCAAGGACCTGAGTCCCGCTCTTGGCGGCCTCGATCCTTAACCACTTGTCAGAATACTGGCTGTATAACGAGGTCAGTGTGACTGCCGAAAAGTGGTTCTCGGACGGAAGTGATGCCAGCACGTCGACGATCATCCAAAGAGTAAGAGGACGCGCGGTGAGGTCCCGGTGACCTTCGTCTGATTCAAGAAAGCCGAGAATGGCCGCGGCTCTATCGAGGCCGAAGTGCCGGCAGTAACTGTGTACGAATTTAGGCACACGCACATCGAAAGGGATGGGGCCGAGCTGAGTTGTGAGAGTGAAGCGCTCTGCCAGTCCAGGGAGTGCAAAGAAGCCTTGAAAATGGTCTCCTCGGCTCGATATGAGACCAACTGATGCAAACGCGGCACCCCTTGCGGCGGCGCGCATTGAGTTGACGGACCGCAAGGCTGGGCTTTCGTCCAAGGCATCGAGAAGAAGAGTCAGACCTTCGTTGCGCACGAGGCGACGCACAGCTCTCGGGTGGATTCCGGTCAGTGTTGCTACCACACCCGTCAGATCCAATGGGTCATCGCCATCAGCGGAGTCGCGTGGCGAAGTGGCGATCGGGAGCTCACCCAGAGGGATAAGGACTGGAAGGGGGTTGCGCGGGGGATCTGACAGATAACGCTCGGCGAGGAGTCCGAATGTCTGGCGGATGGTAAGCGATTTGCCGATGCCTGGCTCGCCGAGGACGATGGCGGCTGAGCCGCTGCAGATGTGATCCAAAAGAACGTGCGAGAGGTTGTTCTGGCTCCGAGTAGCTGGGCTGCTGAGCTGAGTCCATGGTTGCGCAACGATGAGGTTCGGGTCGGCCAAGATTTCTCCGACCGGTGTCCACCTCGCGCCAGACGGACCTATGGGTAGGTACTCGCTTGCCGCGACGGGTGGCGAGCGCAAGTACCTTGTCGCTCTCGCTCGTGCATGACTGCGGCTCCAGGCTAGGGACGAAGCAACCCCAACGGCCGCAATGATCGACGCACCAACGGTCACAGTCAGCAGGGTTGTGAGCGGAAGCTGGATCAAATAGCTCGCGAGGGCCGTGATCGCGGCGACGAGCAAGCCCACGATGACGCCCGTCACGACCTCGCCGAACCGTTTCTTCATTCGAGCCAAACCCTACGAAGTGGGACACCCCCGCGACAAGGGTGCCCCACGTGCCGAGTTGGTCGCGATCGGATCACGTGACGATATTGGTACATCTGCCCCGATCGAGACCTGCTTGTCCGTCCACCCGGACGGTTGAACACGCCGAGCTCAACTCAGAGGCGACCTGGGCTACCGAGAGGAGCATTGCACGTCTCTGCTCCACCCTTTCGTCGACCAGTCGTTCGATGACGGGCGTGAGAGCGTCGCGAAAAGCATCCGCGACCTGCTCGGGGAGCTCGATCTGCATGGCACTGTCCTCCATCCCACAAACCACAGGCATTCGCTGCGTTCCGACACTCCAATGGGCTCGAGCACGTCGGCGTCGATGGAGCGTTCGTCATGAGCTTCCCGCCTCGTCACCTACGGCGACGACCCCGCTACGACCTCGACGCCACCACGCTAAGCCTTCTCCGAGCAGGAGAGCTGAACCCTTGGCTTCTCGGGCTCGCCAAACGGACCGACGCCGTCCTCGCCCAAGTTCACTGTGCAGAACCCGCGCTTCCGCTTCGTCCTCCCAGCTACCGTTACATCGTGGCTTTCGCCCTCGGCCAGCCGCCACCGGCGTTCCCCGTTCAGGCAGGTCTTTTCGGCCCAGGACCGTGCGGGGGGTTCGCCGCCCTGGACGTAAGCACAACCGGGTTCCGTCAAGACCTGGACCGTGTCTACGAGGTGGCCGTCGTCACCTTCGCGGCCGGGGGCGACGTCATCGAGCGCTGGCACACTTTGGTGCGCCCCGAGGGTGACCCAGAATCCCGGGAACAACGAAAAGGGGTCGCGAAGTCGCGTCTTAGACCAGGCCCCCACCTTTTCCGACATAGTTGGGGACTTGGTGGCCAGGATCCGCACCGGGCCCGTCGTCGGCCACAACGTCATTTTCGACCTGGGGATGGTGCAAGCAGAGATGGGGCGCCTTGGCTCGGGGCTACCCACGGTCCCCTATGTGTGCACCTTCAACCTGGCCTACGCCCTTGCGCTCGACAGTCCTAGCAACCGCCTCGGCGTGTTGTGCCGGGCCCTTGGGGTGCCGATGGAGAACTGGCACACCGCTCTCGCCGATGCGGAGGCGGCCGGACGTCTTCTGTTCCGCCTTATCGCCGAGGCCCAGGCCCGTCATGCCGGCCACCTCCTGGCAGTGTCCCTCTACCCCGGGCCAGCGACCGCCTGGCCTGCCCTCCCGTACTTCGGTCGGGTCCTGGAACGTGACCCCAGGGTATTGCCTCCAACCGGCGACCAGCCCGACGAGGCGCTCGACGCCCTCCTGGGCTCAGCGCCGCCAGTCGCCAGTGTGGTCGTGAAGCTCGACGTGATGAGCATGCTGCCGCCCGAGACCAAGCAGAAGCTGGCGCGGGTGTTGGCTGAGGCCAAAGCCGCCCGGGCCACGGCCGACGCAGCCAAAACCGACGATCAGCGCCTGGCTGAGCGCCAGCGAGAAGAGGCCCTTGACGCCGCACAGAGGGACTGGGAGCGCGCAGGCTTTGCCGGCGAAACGGGTTTGTCCCGGCTGCAGGCCATATTGGCCGCCTTTGCAGACAATGACGAACAGGATGAGCTGGCGGAGGCGTCGTTGCGGTACGCGGAGCTACTGCGCTACACGCCAGGTCATGGCACCGCCGAAGTCGACGCGGCCTACCGGGCCGCTTACGAAGTGGCCACCAGGGCTGACACGGCCTCCGGCGACGGCGGCCTTGAAGTTGACGAGCAAGGCGGCACGAAACGCATCCTGGACAACCGTTTCCCCTTCCCCAGGGCGAATGACGTCTTAGACAACTGGTCGGACTTCGCCCTGGCGCGTCGGGACATAGAAGTGTTCCTGGAGCTGGCGCCCGAACGGAGGCGGTGCGGCGGTGAAGCCTTCGTGTACGGCCTCGGCCGGTACCTGACGCAGCGCGCCGTCGTGGAACGGGCGCCGGAGGACGCGCACAGAGTGGGCAGCGCCGCAGCGGAAGCCTGGGCCGCCCTGGGGGACACAACCGCGGCAGCTGACATCACCGCCCAGTTGGCCAAAGTGCTGGCGGAAGCAGACAGACGGGTCCGAGCGCTCGACGTCTGCTCATATGGGGCCGGGAAGGGTTGGTGGAGCGCGGTCCTGGCGGACCGATGGAGCCTGATCCTCGAACGCGAGCACCGCTTTGCCGAAGCCGCCGAAGTATGCCGCAAGGGCCTTGCCTTGGACCCCGCTCACGAGCGCATGGTCAAAAGGCTGGCCCGTTGTGCCTTGAAGACGGGTAGAGCCTGAGCGGGATCGCAGCGCCGTCGTTACCCAGGGGCCTGCGCTGGCCGTGCGAAGCCGACAATTCAGGGCTGGTTCGCTTGGGGGTTTCTGCGGTTGGGGGAGGACATCGCCAAAGAGTGCCGGTGTTGTTATGGGATTTCAGAGACGCGATGAGGGTGACTCCCTAGAACGGGAGCAGCTAATCAGCTGGTCCGCACTGGAGACAGACTCCTAGCCGCGGCATGTCCCTCTGCGGCAAAAACGCTGCTTAGAAGTGGAGTGCCAGAACCACCGCGCCAGCTAAAGAGCTCGCCGCGACGATGAACATCCCCGCGCTGCGGGCCAGGCGCGTGCTTGATCGAACAAGCCGAGTAAGAGCGTCGACCGTCTCAGTCAGCTCATTGATCGTGTTCTGCCAGGACTCCAGTCGTGAGGACTTGGAGTTCATGGGGCCTCCTCAGAGGTCCGTCTCCGATCGCTTATGGCGACCAGAGCTGTGGACGTGTCCACCCCGCCAGGGCGCGACGAACCAGCGAGAGGACTCACTTGGCAGTAACGCTGGCGGGAGCGACGGGCTGAAAGCCGTCAGATGGACACGATGTCGACAACCAGAGGTGAACCTCCGGCGCCGCACACGGAAAGGCGACGCCATGAGGCGTCGCCTTCGTCTTGATTTCGCATCCGGCACAAACCTGCCGAGACGCTGGGGGGGCGGTTTGCTCGCCCTCCCATAAGAGTAGGAAAGGTGGAACAGTCCAGCTAGGAGGCTTGTCGCCTCCTTTGACGGTTCATTAGTCGGGCAGGTCGCTCTTCCCCTCGATGCTCACTTCGGTACTTGTAACAGGCCGAGCAACGGGTACCGCGACCCTTGACTGGCTGTTCACAAGCGTTCGGATTCTGACAACGCTCGCGGGCGTCTGTGGCGAACCGTGAATCTCCGTCTGCACGTCGTTGCTCGATGTCCGCTCGCCATTCAAGTGCCAGCCGGTCCGCCTCTTCGCGGGCATGCTGCTGCTCGAGGTCGGCCACCGTCGCGGCTCGGCGGCGGCGCTCTTCAGCGGCAAAGTGTCCCGCTGGCAGGCCGTAGAGGGCTTCCCACGCCCGGTCCTCCTCCGCGTCGGTGGGCTCAGCGACCGCGTAGTAGTCGTACCCGACGTCGTCGCTCTCAATGCCGTCGGCCGGTTCGAGGAGATCATCATCGAGACCTCGCTCGTCGTCGTCCTCGTAGTTGTCGTCATCGTCTCGAAGGGCTCGCGTCTCAGGCAAACGCCAATCTGGCCGAGGGTTGAACCTCAGAACCGACGAGGATGCTGGTGCACGCTCGCGGAGCTGGCTGCAGCCGGCCGCGTTCGGCATGACGCTGTCGCGCCAGCTCCTCCGCCCGTTGGTGTTCCACTTCGATCGCTCGGTATTCCTCCAGCGTGACGGGGACAGTCAAGCGCGACATGCGACCACCCCGGTTGCGGATCGACTTCTGCTTCTCGCTGCTTCGCTTGACGAACAGGTTTCCGTCGTCATCGATCTCGTGGGCCTTGCGAGCAGACCGGAACTCGTCAGGAGTCAGGCGCCCAATCACGGTCGTGATCTTCCCGTCCGACTCGACCGGTTTCATAGCGGGATGCGTTCCCAGTGACCGAACGGACTCCGCCACCGTAAGCCCCTCATCAGATCGGAAGGCGATCAGAATCCGCTGCTTCGGCCGGGGTCGCCGGAGTCGGCAAAGCTGCCACGAGGGTCGGCGGCTCTGGCGGGGCTAGGTAGTCGTCGTCGGGCACGGCGCGTTTGACCCATTGCGCCGCGCTATCCCTCTCATGGCGTGGCTGACCCATGACATCTATTTTATTGGCTCCCCACAGGCAAACTACACAGATGTTGTTCATCTGACCGCTCGCGCTAGCCGGCACCGCCGCGGCGTAGCCTCACGAGGTATATGTGTGGCCGATTCACCATGACCCAATCGCGGAGTGTGGGGTGTCGTGAACAGCTCAGCGAACGATCGCGCGTAATCCGTGGCCGCAAGAAGGGTTACCCCTCCCATCCTGTGGGTGTCCGTGATGCGCCCGTCCCACCACGAGCACCCCATCAGGCCTTTCTCGAACTCGCGCTCGTCGTCGGCCTCGAAGCCCCCCGCAGGTCTGTGCCCCTGGCGAGGCGCGACCGCCAGGATGGCACCTGTTAGGTTGCTCATGGCCTGCACGGTCGGCGTCAATGGCGTTGTTGAACTCCTCGAATCGGCTAGTCGTCATGCCGCGACAATGCACTACACGTGTGTCATTCATGAGGTACTCACGCCACTCGCGCTGATGTGGCCACGAGGGCGTCTCCTGCCCGCTGCGAGTTCGCCCGCGCCGCCGGAGGCTTTGCCCACCAACGGCACGAAACATCACGAGGTGCCCCATTGGGTGAAGGGCAATCCTCCGTGTGCAGCTGATCTCACACCAGCGTCGGCCATTGTCGTTCCAGGTCTCAGCCGAGCCCCGTCGTTTAGCAGCACCTTCTCGATCCGTCATCGCCCTTGCTGAGCACGCCAGTGAGTCAAGCTTGCAGGAATGTCGCTCTCGGGCAGCCAAAACGACGCCTGGACGGTCAGAACCCGCGGCGAAGGCGCCGGTCGCATGCGTTCCCATTTGGGCTGCACCACGTTGAGGAGGTTCGTAAATGGCAACAACCGCCGGGCTGGGCGTTTGCTCGTCTCGGAATGGGCACGGCCAAGATGGGCGAGGTTGCCGAGCCGATAGCCAGTGTCCTAACCACCATAACCCCTCCGGCCGAGACCAGCGCGGGCTGGCCAGCCTCGAGGTGTACGGCACTCGAGCTCGGCCCCCATTCCTGAGGACGTCTACCGCCGGCTCGTTCCCCCAGCGCGGCCTCGAGCACAGTGAAGCCGCCCTTCCCTCGGCCGAGATGGCGGCGAGAACGACGGCAGTTGGGACCGCTGTGCATCCCACTGATGATTACATGAATTTTCCAATCGCTGGATTCCCGGGGCCTCGCTAAGCGAGCCGGTTGCGGCCCGCTCTGGAGTGGATTGGGTCGCTGTCAACTACCAGCGCCTGTCCTTGGGGGTACACCCCCCGAGTACCTGAGCAGCTCTTGCGGCCGACTGACGAGGCGGATGAGGTACCACCAGACGAGGTCCGGCAGCGCGTTCGACAGCTCACCTGTAAACGCCGCAAGGTAAGAGAGGTCCCGTTTGTTGGCCATGAGTTTGCCGTAGCCGTGGTGGGTGTCGCGGAGGATGCGAATGTACTCGCCCCGCGCCCGATCCATAGTCACCAAGTCTTGACCGTTTCCCTTTTTGCGATCAACTGCTAGATCATCGCCGATCCGGCGTGAACTGGCCCAAATGGTGTCTTCAACGCTACGAAGGGCCTCGAAAGCGCCGGTGATGAGCGGCGAGACGCAATGCTGAACGCCCTTAGGAAGAGTCGCTTCGAGCTCTTCCCACGCCTGCAGCTGGCGCGTGTGATGCAAGTTCTCTTCATGATCGCCCATTCCCTGGCCATCAAGGAGATCGAGCACGTCGAAGAGCAATAGCTTTCGTACCAATTCGGCGACGGTGCGGAGGCGCATAGACTCCACAGCGGAGACGAACAGGCGCTCCGCCGTGAGGACTGTGCCGAGATGGCGAGCAGGGTCATAGTCGCCGACCACCCCATCCCGGTATGAGCTAAAATCACTTAGAACCTGAAGTAATTCGGCTACGTGTTCAGCCCACCAGCAAAAGAACTCCTCCCGATCATCCTGGCTCTCTGCCGGTTCGCGGGGTTGCGCGGGGACTCCCGGTCCCTCGTAAAGACGCCCTGCGCCGGCCGAGTCGAGTGGGCTACCCCAATCAACGCTCCGCCCCGGTTCTGGATTAGCCAAGAGGCGGACCACGCCACCGTTGGTCCGGTTGGCGGCCGAGCCGCAGGTCCACGGAGATCCATAAAGCAGAGGCGGCAGTAGGTAGAGCATAAAGCCGGCGTTCGAATTCATCATAAGCGCTTGGCATGCCGGGAAGCCTTGCGAGCGAGTCCGCTGGTCCCAGGCGTCGTGGCCGTGGCGCGCCGAGAAGAAACCTCGCATGAGCGCCAGCCGGTGGAGCAGCACGGGGGGTGAACGCACGAGCCACAACGAGTCGGATCTTGGAACCGGCCTGCTGGACCTCGTACAGGCGAGCCGGCAGTTCGTCGTCGGGGGCAAGTTGGGTCTCTCCCACAAAATTTGCCCAGACGGGTTGAGGCGTTTTCCGCGTTGATACCGATCTCGCACGCAGGGCGCGAAGAACGTTCAACTCTTGGGCCTCGACAATTTCACTGAGCGGCTGCAAGGACGCGAGGTGCTGCGTCGCTCCTGGCTGGAAGGATGTGCCACGGGCGAGCAAGACGGTCTCCAGTCTTGGCGCCGTCCGATGTCGGTACTGCTCTTCTGTGAGGATTCGCCAGGACCCGTCGGCCTCGGTCCGTACACGCAGATCGGCAAAGCTTCCGAGGAAATCCGGCTTGGTGTCCTTCACAAGGTCGGGTGGCAAGCGCGTCCAGTCTGCGGAACTCGACTACGCGTCATCCTTTCGTAACGGCCAAGGTACGCGGATAATGACCCCATCTGGTCTCCTGAGTCTCGACGAGGCGCACAGGGAGCAGGTGGATGACAATCTTCGAGGACGAGGGGGCCAAAATGACGCTCTTCAGTTAGCTTCGGCCCCCAAAAGCGGCTGCTACGCCGAGCCCGGCCAAGCAGGCAAAGCCGACGGCTCTCTGCCATCCAGCCCGCTGTTGTTTGGACGCGGCCAGGCGTAATGCGTTCACAACAAGCTGGTACTCGGGCCGATAGGTCAGCGGGACGACCCGTTTGACTGCGGCGGCAATCAGCTCTCCATCGGGTGTGTTCAGCCAGGTACCGAGCTGGAGGGCCTGGAAGCCGACGTCGCTCGAAAGAGCGTTAGCGAAGGCTTCGGCGTTAGTGAACCAGGCCACCGTGCCATCCAAACGTCGTAAGCCGGCCTGGGGCTGCGTCGTTTGTCCGGCAAACGGCAGTGGCAAGGCGGAGGGAAGGACGACCCGATGCGCAACGAAGGCGGCGAGCTGCTGCTGAGTGTCTTGCGGGGCCATCTAGTACTCCGGAAGGGCCAGCAGGTTGTCGGTCCAGATGCCGTCGGCCCAGGTCTGGATGTACTTGGGCTTGGCGTCGACGACCTTGACCGGTACGTAGGAACCGCCGTTGGCGACGCGGGCGTCGCCACCACCCTCGATCCACTCGACCATCGTTTCGCGGGTGCTTTCGCCTGTTTCGCCAGTCGCCCTGTTCTCCCACTTGACGCTGGCGATGTGCTCGTGCTTGGAACCCCCGACCATGTGCCGGGCGGTGATGTAAACAGTCATGAAAGCCTCCTTTGGGCTCGGCTCGAGATCTGGATAGCCGGGACCAGGAAGGCGGTGTCGCTCTCCCTACGGACCTGCTGGTACGTTGGGAGCTGCAAAGCGCGATCGGGTGCACAACCTGGTCCCGACAGAGCCCAGGTCCCACGACCTGGGCTTTTGTCGTGGAAGAGGCCAGTCCTCTCCCACTCCCTAGAATCCTACGCGGCGGCAGTGACCATCACGCGGATACCGGATCGCTCGTTTAGTTCTGCCCATCGCTCGCATTCGTCGTCGACAAGACACGCGAGCGGGTCGCGCGCGAGCTGCTAGCTTGATGCTTGACATCACCATCACGTAATTACTAGCATGTAGTTCATGACCAGCGAGCAGAAGGTGAGCACCAGGAAGTCGCGTATGACCACGGCGATCCGGTTCCCGGACGAGCTCCACGAGCGGCTCCGTCAGGCGGCCGATGCCTTTGGCCTCCCGATTAACTTCATCGTTGTTAAGGCGATGGAGGATTTCCTCGACCGGATGATCGACCCGACCGAGTTCCGCCTGACCAAGGACCGCCCGGCATAACTGGCGCTGGCCTCGGTCCCGCTGCGCCATGCGGAGTGCCGCGGGCGGGCGCGACAACGGGTTCCGGTCTGAGCGTCGTGCGCTGGCTACCCCCGGGCGCAGGTTTGGGGGCCCGGATGGTGCCCCTGGAACGCCTCTCGATGCCCGTCCCCAAGGTGCCTGAAAGCAGCACAACCATGGTGTTGGCCCTTGCTCGCCTCGATCACGCCGGTGCCGCGGCGACCCTGGCCGCCGTAGGGCTTGCAACAAGCTTGCCGCAAGGGTTCCTGCTGCGCGAGTAGGTTGACCGACGGGTAGCGGTACTGGCGGAGGCGTCCAAACGAGAGGAGGACCGGCTGATGGGCAACGCACAGCAAGCGACTCGCGACCTTCTCATTACGTACAACCTTGACGGCGGAGATGAGCAGTACGCGCAACTTGGCGAGCTGATCAAGTCGTTGGGGGCGTGCTGGCACAAGCGAGAGACTTTCGACTCGGTTTGGTTCGTCAAGACCGAGCGGACCGTTGGGGAAGCTCGCGACATCCTGTTCCCAGCCTTGACGGAGAAAGACCACTTGTTCGTCGCCGAAGTGTCCGACTGGGCGTCGTCTCGGGCGAAGAAGGTGAGCGATTGGCTGAACGGCCAGTCGGCGTGAGTTCCCTCTCGTGGTGGCCTTTTGGGGTAGCCGGAGGGTGCACCACTAGGCAGGGCCGCTGGGTGATCCACAGTGTGTACTTTCCCGAACGCACAAAAGACGCGATCGCCCGATGGCCCTTGACCACGGCAAAGGTGAGGTCTACCAAAGGTCAGGTCGGAGAACTACGAGATGTGCGCAGCTGATCTTACACGAGCGTCGAGTCCCTAAATCTCGCAGCCGAGCCCGGTAGCTTGGCAACACCTTCTGGACCCGTCATCGCCGTTGCTCAGCACGCCAGTGGGTCAAGCTTGCGGGCATGTCGCTCTCAGGCAGCCAAAACGACGCCTGGACAGTTAGAACCCGCGGCGAAGCCGCCGGTCGCATGCGTTCCCATTTGGGCTGCTCCACGTTGGGGGTGCTGGTTGGAGGGACCTGATGAGTGTCTTAAATCAAACCCCAACGTCCGAGTTGAGCCGATGGTGGCACGCGTGGACGCGATCCCGTAGGGCCACTCAACTACCTCAATCGGCTACGTCGTCGGTGCATGGAGCCACAATGGTGGGGTGCCAGTCCGAGTTGAGGTGAGCCCAGAGCTTCTCGTGTGGGCACGTGAACGGTCTGGCCTAGGACTTGAGGCGCTGACGGGTCGCTTTCCGAGGCTTGCGGAGTGGGAGCAGGGCGACGTGCTGCCGACGATGAAGCAGCTCGAAGGCTTTGCCCAGGCAACCCACACGCCGGTTGGGTTCCTGTTCCTTCTTGAGCCGCCCGAGGAGAGGGTACCGATCCCGGACTACCGCACTGTGCGCGACTCGGGAGTCGGTCGGCCGAGCCCTGACCTGCTGGACACGATCTACCAATGTGAACAGCGCCAGGAGTGGTACCGAGAGTTCTCCATTTTGAATCGAGAAGGTCCCGTCGACCTGGTTGGTTCGCTGACCACCGCGGTCCCGGTGGTCGAGGCGGCGTCCACGATCCGAGCGAACCTTGCGTTCGAGGCGGAAGAAAGAGGCTCAACATGGAGTGACGCGCTGAGAGGCCTCATTGAGCGCGTCGAGGACCTTGGCGTGCTGGTCATGGTGAGCGGCGTGGTCGGCAGCAACACACATCGTAAGCTCGACCCCAAGGAGTTCCGTGGCTTCGTTCTTGTCGACCGGCTTGCTCCACTCGTCTTTCTCAACGGAGCTGACACCAAGTCGGCGCAGATCTTCACCCTGCTTCACGAATTGGCCCACCTATGGCTGGGCGAGACTGCGCTGGACGACGCTGACTTGACCTCGGTGCTCACTGTGGGAACCGAACGTTGGTGCAACCAAGTCGCCGCTGAGGTGCTCGTCCCGCTTGCCTCCGTATCGGGCGATCTCGGGGCTGGCGAACCACTCGCCGACCAACTGGAACGATTGGCACGTCGCTTCAAGGTGAGTACTTTGGTGGCCCTGCGCCGCATCCACGACGCCGGACGGCTGGATTGGGGCGACTACCGAGCTGCCTACGAGGCCGAGCTTGCTCGGGTACTCGGAATCCTCGGGGGACGTGCCGGAGGAGGTAATTTCTTCAACACCCAACCGGCACGAGTGAGCAAACGGTTCGCCCGGGCGGTCATATCGAGCACACTCGAAGGTCAGACGCTGTACCGCGACGCCTTCGCCATGCTCGGGTTCAACAAGCCGTCGACCTTCCAGGAATTAGCAGTACGTCTCGGCGTCGGCTGATGGCCTATCTGCTCGACTCGAACGTATTCATCGAGGCCAAAAACCGCCACTATGGCTTCGACTTCTGCCCGGCGTTTTGGGACTGGATCGAACAAGCGCACGCTGCCGGCACTGTCTATAGCGTCGACAGCGTGAGGATCGAGCTGCTCGGCGGGAACGACGACCTGACTACCTGGACGCAGCGGCAACCGAGCGCCTTTTTTCTTGCACCCGATTCAATGACGGTTCCGAGCTTCCAGGCGACGAGTTCCTGGGCAACGAGCGCCGGGTACGAACCGACCGCGGTGACGACCTTCCTCCAAGACGCTGATTACTACCTCGTTGCTCAAGCTCGCGCCGGGCGAAATATTGTTGTCACGCACGAGGTAATTTCCAACTCGCCGAAGCGGATCAAGATTCCCGACGCCTGCATCGCTCTAGGCGTGCAGTACCTCAGCCCCTTTCAGATGTTACGTGTGGAGCAAGCGCGATTCGTTTTGGGTCCTAGCGCTTGAGCGACATCAGGCAGTCGACGCCACAGGCGAGGTCCTTCGAGGTCATGGAAACCGAAGTGTCGGTAGAAGGCCGCGGCTCGGTCGTCGATCGCGTCGACGACGACCGCTCGAGCTCCGAACTCTTGGCCGCCCCGGGCACAGCGGCGCAGAGCGTCGACCAGGAGGTGACCGCCCAGCCTATTGCCTTGTTCCGAACGGTCGAGCGCCAACGAGGCGAGCACGACGACGGGGACTGGGTCGGGCATACCACGACGCAGGCGGGATAGTGCGGACACATGCGATATGGAACCCATAGCGAGGGCGTTGTACCCCACGACCCTAGGTCCGCGACACAAGACGTAAGTCGCTGCGGTCCCCGCTCTGGAGGCGACCCGCGCCGTTCGCACGAGCCAGTCGTCGAGTACCACTTTGCCGCAGTCGAAGTCTTCAACGCGGTGGCGGTCTGTTAGCAGCTCAACCGGACGGAGCTGCTCGGTCACCTCGCAGGTATCGGGCTGTCCGTGGCCGCATAGTGTCGCAGGACAGGCATTTCTCCGGTCGGTTGATCGAGCGCCGCCACGAAACGCTGGAATGCCTGTGCACTTACGTTTATCCGCTCCGCCCGCTCAAGGACGGTCTCGGCGCGCTCGGTCGCTGCTGCGAGCACGAACCCGGTCATGGTTTCTCCGGTGAGCTCGGCGGCCGCGCGCGAGGATGCGTTCCTGCCTCTCGTTCACGCGCATGTGGATCCGGCCCGTCCGCTCCGGCTCTGCCTGGCTCACAAGTCCAGTGTACACACCCGGTGCGTACATGTTCGTGCCACATTCGTGCCATAACGACGTGGCTTTGCCCGTCAGGAGCTGGCATGGTCTGGCACTAATTGGGCAGCTCACAGGCGGGGTCGTGCCAAAAGCCGAGGTCAAAAGGCCTACTAAATCGCCCTTTCAAGGCGGCGGCACGGGTTCGAATCCCGTTGGGGGTGCTGGTTGAGATAGACCCCGTTTGGCGGTCCAGCGTTGTGAGAGTTTGGTCGTGAGGTACCAGGAGGTAGTCCATGCCCAAGCGCTATGCGAGAGAGTTCCGCAGGGCGATCTGTAAGTGCCTGGTTGCCGGCGAGGGGGCGTGAAACGAACGGACGTTCTCGCCGAGGTGCAGTCGCGGCCAGGGTGTCAGTGACGCTCCATGATGACCCAGGCGAGCGGACTACAACCAAGCCCCGTGTCCTCGTGCCGGAACCGGGAGGTAACGTGCTCGCTGTATGGCAGACCTGTTTTTCGACGTGCGGGCCTTGCTGTTCGATATCGATGGGACGTTGGTGGACTCGTCGGCAAGCGTTGAACGCGTTTGGCGTCAGGTGGCTGGCGAGTTCGGCGGGGACGAGGCCGAGATCCTGAGGGTTTGCCACGGTCGCCGGGACGTAGACGTTGCGAGTGATTTCTTCACCCCTGAAGTCACCGAGGCTGTCCTGGCCCGAGTCAGCGCCCTGGACAACGAGACGGCGGCGGAGGCCCTCCCCGCTCCCGGGGCGCGCGAACTACTCGCCCGGCTCGACGACGGCCGGTGGGCGGCGGTAACCTCCGGTCCCCGGCCCCTAATGACGGCACGGCTACGGGCCGCCGGGCTGCCGGTGCCGGCGGTGCTCATCGCTGCCGACGACGTGCGCAACGGGAAGCCACATCCCGAAGGGTTCTTGTTGGCGGCGCACGCTTTGGGGGCGGCTCCGACAAGTTGTGTCGTTGTCGAGGACTCCCCCGCTGGGGTGGCTGCGGGCAAAGCTTCCGGCGCACTGGTGGTCGCGGTGACCACGACGCACTCGGCAGAGCTCCTGGCTGGGGCCGATCTCGTGGTCGGCAGTTTGTCCGACCTGGCCCCCTGGCTGACCGGTTTTTGTAGCCAATAAGCCTCTATTGCAAATAGGCGAGGTCTTTGCCGTGGCGCTTGCGGTACTCGGATAGCAGGTCCCGCGCCACGCTGATCCCTGGGACCAGGGGATTTAGCGAGAGGGCGAACTCGGCCAACCCGGCGTCGCCCGTGACGGCGGCCTCGACGAGGGTGCGCTCGTACTCTTTCATCTGGGTTACCAGGCCCCGAGCTGAGCGAGGGAGCTCGCCGGCTGCCAGCGGTCGCAGGCCCCCGCCGTCCACGAAGGTGGGCACCTCCACAACGTCGTCTGCCTCCAGGAAGGGTACGGCCGAGCCGTTGCGGGTGTTAACTATCACCTCGGCGGGGGCACGGGAGGTCAGCCCGGCGATTACCCGTAGCGCGACCCCCTCGTAACCACCCATCTTGGCCTTGCCCAGGGGTGTGGGGCCATCGGCGGCCCGGCGCGAGCGGGCCAGCGCCTGGTTGTTGTCGCCTTCGGTATCGGTACGCATGTAGGTGTCGTGGCGCACGCCCATGAGCAAGGAGTAGGTCGACCAGGCGTCTTCGACGTCTCCCTTCTCGAAGGAGCGCCCAATCCCGGCCAGGAGCTCCTCGTTCAATCGCAGGACGTCCTGGCCGCGGGTCGAACCGGCCCGAGCCACGCCGTCGACGTAGCGCTGGGGGTCGTAGTAGTAGTACACGTACTCGGTTGGTATAGCCCCGACTCGTCGGACCACGTCGGCGTCAAAGGCGGCAAAGCGGTGATCGAAGCGCTGGAGTTCCTCGTACCGCCTGGTCAGTTCGGGGATGCGCTCGGTCCCTTCTACGCAAAAAGATGAGATCCAGCCCAAGTGGTTCAACCCCGCGTACAGGAACGACTGCGTACCCGGCTTCGCTCCGAGAAAGTCGCCGAGCCGTTCCAGGGCCCCACCCGGGGTGTCGCACACTCCCACCGCCCGTGTCGCACCGTGCAATGACAGCGCCTGGGTGATCATGCCGGCCGGGTTGGTGAAGTTGATGAACACCGCGTTCGGCGAGCACCGGCCCAGGCTTTCACAATAGGAAAGGACGACGGGGATAGTCCGCAGCGCCATGGCGGCTCCACCCGGCCCGGTGGTCTCCTGGCCGACCAAGCCTCTCTTGAGGGCTACTTCCTCGTCGATCACCCGGCCTTGGTCCCCTCCGACCCTGATTGCCGAGAACACAAAGGCGGCATCGGTAAATGCTTCTTCGTGATCGGCGGTAACGCTCACCACTCCCGGGTGGCCGAGGGCAGTCGCCACTTCCACCGCCAGCCTGGCCGTTGTCTGACGCCGGAACGGGTCCGGCTCGAACAAGCTGATCTCTCCGAAGATATTGGCGCCCCCGGACAACAGGGCGCGCACGAAGGCGGGCATGCGGACGCCGCCACCGCCCAGTACCGCTAGTTTCATGGTCGCTGCTCCTTTTCTGAGTGGTTGCTAGACCGCTACCTCGCCCACCGCGCCCAGCTGTGCGACCGCCAGCGATCCGGCCGTGTTACCGGCGGCGACCGCTTCTACCAAACCGACGCCCCGGACCATAGCTGCGATCAGCGCCCCCGCGAAGGCGTCTCCGGCGCCTGTGCGGTCCCTGGCCACAACGGCGCGGAGCCCTTCGGTGACCTCGGCCAGCTGGCCGTTTTCGAGCGCCAGCGCCCCCGCGGCGCCTCGCTTGACTACCACCCGGGGGCACCAGGACCCGGCCAGAGCGATTGCTTCTCCCAGGTCTTGCTTCCGGGTTAGACGCCGGAGCTCTTCCTCGTTGGGCAGGAAAACGTCCGCTAGGCGGGCACAGGCGACGACCTCATCGGGGTACTTTTCGATGGCGCCGAAGTTGAGGTCAACGGCTACCTGGGTACCCAGGGACCGGGCCTCGTGCAGGATTTCGGCCATCCCATGGCCGGCGTGGAGGTAGCACCACGACGGCCTTTCGCTGCGCAAGACTTCTATCCAGCGTTGTTTCTCCGGCCGCAGCCCCACGGGGGCGGGTGGCATGTGGCTGATAAAAGCTCGGTCCGAATCGAAGTTGAGCACGACGGTGATCCCGGCGACGGGGCCGCTCACCCGTTGCGAGGGAGAAAGATCGACCCCAACGCGGCGCGAATGCTCCTCCACCAATCTCGAGCCGAGGTCGTCACCGAGAAGGGTAGCCAAACCGGCGGAGACCCCGCCCTGGCATGCGGTCACGGCGATTGTTATGGCGCCGCCCAACGAGAACCCGAAGGGGTCGATGAAGATCTCCTCGCCCGGCAGAGGTAGCTGGTCGAAGCGCCCGAACACAACCTCCAGGAAGACCGACCCGAACGAGATCAAGTCCATAGCGAGCTCCGCCCATCGTGGCTGGCCGTCCCGTCGGTCGTCAAAGCTCGGCTCCCGCCGCCGGTACCAATGGCCCGGGGGCAGTGACGTGGCAGGCCGCTTCGTGGTGGGCCCCGGCGAGCTGGAGCCGGGGGGTCACCTGGGCACAGATGTCGATGGCCAGAGGGCAACGCCAGCGGAAGCGGCAACCCTCTCCGGGGTCCACCACCCGGGGTGGCTCGCCAACGTCGGCGGAGGTGACGGACATCTCGGCCCGGGGGTCGGGCACGGCCGATAGGAGCAGGCGCGTATAAGGGTGGACGGGCTTGTGCAACACGTCATCGGTTGGGCCGTGCTCGATGAGGTGGCCGGCATACATGACCAGCACCCGGTCCGACACGTAGCGGGCCGATGCTATGTCGTGGGTTATGTACAGCAGCGAGACGTTTTCGTCCTCTCGCAGGCGAGCCATCACGTTGAGCAGCCCGATGCGGATGGACACGTCCAACATCGAGACCGGCTCGTCGGCCAGGATGAGCTTGGGCCGGTATGACAGGGCTTGAGCGAAGCCCACCCGCTGACGCTGGCCTCCGGATAGTTCGTGGGGGTATTTGAACATGATCAGCGCCGCAGGCACCAGTCCTACGACTTCCAGTACCCGTTCCGCCTCGGCCTGGCGCCGGCGGCGGTCCAGGTCGGGCCGGTGCAGCTTAAGGCCGCGCATCATGGCGTACCCAATCGTGTGGGCGGGATTCAGCGAGCTGAAGGGGTCTTGGAAGACCATCGGCACCTGCCCCCTGTAAGCAAGCACGTCACGCCGCCGGTGCAGCGAGGAAACAGGCCGGCCCCGGAACAGGATCTCGCCCGCGGTGGGGCGGTAGACCGTGGCCAGAAGCCGCGCCACGGTGGACTTACCGGAGCCGGACTCACCCACCAGGGCCACAATTTCCCTTTCCGCAATACCCATGTCCAGTTCGTCCACCGCGTGCAGCGTGTGGCCGCGCAGCCCACCGATGCGGAAGTGGCGGGTGAGCCCTCGGGCTTCCAGCACCAGCTCCCGGTCGCCCACTTCAGGCTGCCCAGGGGCGTCAGTCACGGGCCCCGGCACCTCCTGGCACGGAAGCCGCCTCCTCGTACAGCAGGCAACGCACCAGGGCGCCGTCGAGCGCGTACAGGGCCGGCTCGACGGTGGCGCAGCGAGGCATGGCCTTGGGGCACCGGGTGCAGAAATTGCACCCGGTCGGAAGCTTGGTGAGGTCGGGAGGGTTCCCTGGGATCCCCGCCACCAGGACCTTCGAGCCGTACACAGAAGGGAACGAGTCGAGCAGGCCGCATGTGTACGGGTGCAGGGGGCCGTCGAAAAGCGGCCGGGTCGGCCTTGTCTCCACGACCTGGCCGGCGTACATGACCGCCACCCGGTCGGAAAAGTGCGACACCAGGGACATGTCGTGGGTGACGAAGATGATGGCGAAGCCAAGTTCGGCTTGAAGCTGTTTGATTTGGACCATCAAGGAGCGCTGAGCCACCACGTCCAGGGCCGAGGTTGGCTCGTCCATCAAGATCAGCTCGGGTGAGAATAAAAGGGCCATGGCGATCATGGCCCGCTGGCGCATCCCCCCGGAAAGCTGATGGGCGTAGCTGGCCAGGTGGACGGGGTCAATGCCCACCATGGCGAGCACCTCCTGCGAACGAGCCCGGATCTTCTTGGCGTCCCTTTCGCCGTGGGCCTTCATGACGTCGGAGAACTGCGCCCCAATCGAGCTCACCGGGTTGAGGGCGTTCATAGCCGACTGCATCACAACTGAAAGATCCTTCCAGCGCATTGCCCGGAGGGCCTTGTCGGACATGGCCACCATGTTCTGGCCGGAGAAAAGCACCTTTCCCCCGCTGACTTCGGCCGGCGGGCTCAGGAGGCGGGCGACGGCGAAAAGCAGTGTCGACTTGCCGCAGCCGGACTCGCCTACCACGGCCAGGAACTCGCCGTTGGACAGGTCGAAACTAACCCTGTCTACCGCTTTGGCTATGCCGGCCGAAGTGGCGTAGTCCACGCAAAGCTCTTCTACCTCCAGGATGACCCGTTCCGTCACCGGCGCCTCTTTCGCACCGGGCGCAGTGCCGGGTTGCTCACCTCGTCGAAGGCGTAGTTCAACAGAGCGAAGGCGGCCCCCAGTATGGCGATGCACGCCCCGGGCATGATCGCCCACAGCGGGGACCCAGCTTGTAAAGCCTCGTTGTTTTGCGCCCAGTAGAGCATGGTCCCCCAGCTCAAGGTGTCGGGGTTGCCCAAGCCTACGAACTGCAGGCCGGCGGCGGCGACGATCGCGTACAGGGTGGTGCCGAGAAAGATGGCCACTATCAAAGACGTCATGGTGGGGAGCATTTCCGACACGATCACCCTCCACCGGCGCTCCCCCCGCAAGCGGGCCGCTACCAGGAAGTCACGGTCCCGTATGGACAGGCCCTGCACCCGGAGCTGGCGGGCACCGTAGGACCAGCCCGTGACCACCAGCACCGCGATGAGGATTGGGTCGCCGCCGTTTTTGGAGTAGGCGGCGATGACCACAATCAGGGGGAAGGCCGGGATCACCAGGAAAATGTCGGTGACCAGGGACAGCACGTTATCGGCCAGCCCACCGATGTAGGCGGCGGTCACCCCGACTATCACCGACAGCACGGTGGCCAGTGCCCCGGCGGCCACCGCGATGAAAAGCGACTCCCGCGTCGAATAAATCAACTGGGCGAACAGGTCCTGGCCGTAGGCAGTGGTACCGAGAAGATGGGCATGGGACGGCCCCAGGGTCGGGTCGTAAATCTCGGCCTGGGGGTTGTCATGGGCGATCAGTCCCGGGAAGGCGGCCACGAAGCAGAAGACGACGAGGATCACAAAACCGGCGGTGGCCTTGCGGTTGGACGCGATGGCGCGGGCGAGCCCGGCCACCGGCCCAGTTCGGAAACGCGCCCAGGTCTCCCTGGCCCATGAGGCTGGGGCGCCCGGCGCCGACACCGTGGTCATCGCCTACCAGCCCGTGGTGTTGCGCTCATCTCCCCGCCTACGTCTGGGTACGGGCGCGGGGGTCCAACGCCATTGTCACGAAGTCCATCGCCAGAATGGCGATAAGGACCGCCACCGTGATGAACAGGAAAAGGGTCTGCATAAGGGCGTAATCCTCGTTCTCCACCGCCGACAGGAGTATGTAGCCCACGCCGGGATAGGAAAACACGTACTCGACCAGGATCGCTCCCGACACCACGAAGCCGAGCGACATGGCAAAACCGGTGAGGTTAGGCAGCACGGCGTTCCGGCCGGCATAGGCCAACATGATCCGCACCGGCGACAGCCCTTTGGCCCGGGCCATGCGCACGTAGTCCTCAGAGAGGGTGGAGATCATGTTGTTGCGCATGGTGAGCACCCATCCACCGACGGAAGTGACCAGTATCACCGTGGCCGGCAGGAGGGCGTGGTAGAGCACGTCCCCTATGAAGTGCCAGTCGATGCCGGGGTTGTCCGTGTCGGAATACCCGAAGCCCAGCGGCACCCAATGCAGGGTGACGTTAAAGAGCAGGAGGCCCATGAGGGCCAGAAAGAAGTAGGGAAAAGCGGAGACAATCACGAAAAGAGGTGGGAAAAGGCTGTCCACAAGACCCCCCCTCCGCCACGCCGACAACATGCCCACCAACGTCCCGGTTATGAACGCCAGTACGGTGGTGACCCCCACCAGCCCAATGGTCCAGGGAAGAGCGGAGAACACTACATGGGAGACCTGGTCGGGGAAGAAGGTGAGCGACAGGCCCCAATGCCCGGTGAACGTGTTGCCGAAGTAGGTGAAATACTGGCTGATGGCGCTCTCCTTGCTGTTGACCCCGAAGGCGATCTCCAGGGCCCCCAGGGCCTGCCCGCCGACCCGGCCCTTGAACCGGTCCATCATGGCGATGGCCGGGTTGCCAGGCATCAGCCGGGGCAGCACGAAGTTGATGGTCAGGCAGGCCCACAAGGTTGCCACAAAGAAGCCCAGGCGGCGTAGGACATAGCGCATCAGATCGCGCCCACGCCGCCTGGGAACACTTGACTACCTCAGGACCGATCGGGCGGCGAGGGTCACTTGGGCGTCAGGTGCAGCAACAGCACCTCGTCGTCGGGGAGCTGGTATATGGCGGGCTGGGCGTAGGGGTTTTGGGGGGTGACCCAGCCGGAGAATGCCGCTGTGTCGTACTGGTACCAGTCCACTTCCTCGGTCATCGGGATGACCGGCAGGTCAGTCAACATCACCTGCTCTAGTTGGTCGACGATGCTGTGCTGCAGAGCGGTGGAGGTGGTGGCGGCGTACTCGTCGAAGAGCTTGTCGGTGCTGGGGTTGATGTACCGCTCCCAGTTGGTCGAGGCGAGCTTGCCGATGGGGGCGCTGTTGGGGCCGTAAAGCAATTGGCGCAGCTCGTAGTAGGGGCTGGGACCACCCAGCTCGTTGTTGTAGGCGAGCTGGTACTTGCCGGTGTACAGGTCGTTGGAGAAATCCGTGTAGGCGAGGTTGTCGGGACTGATCTTGATGCCCACCTGAGCCAGTTCGCTGGCGATCACCTGTACCGCCGCCACCCAGTCGGAGTTACCTCCCACATTTATGATCGTAAAGGAGAGCTCCTTGCCGTTCTTGGCGAAGATTCCGTCAGAGCCCTTCTTGTACCCGTCTGCCTCTAGCACCGATATCGCCTTGGCCGGGTTGTAGCTGTAGTTGTACTTGGACAACAGCGAGGTGTCTAGCCAGGAACTGAAGGTGGGCGCGACGATGCCGGCCTGGTTGGAGGGAGGCTCGTAACCGTACTCCCCGATGGCCGAGACGCGGTGGGCGGTCCACTCCGTAAGCGATCGCCTCGCGTACGGCGACGTCGTTGAGCGGCGCCACGGTCAGGTTGATGAACATGGAGACGTTGGCGATGGGCGGGAACCAGTAATGGTAGTTAGGGCTCTTGGAGGTGTAAAAGGCCTTAATGTTGGGGATGAACTGGGCGCCAAGCTGGGCCACCCCGGTGGCCAGTTCCTCGTTGGCGGGGTCGTTGGAGGTAAAGGCGGGGTACTCGATCGTCTTGACCTTGGGCAGGCCCGGTTGCCAGTAGTTGGGGTTGGCGGTGTAAGTGATGTTCTGGCCGCTGCACTTGCTCATCACGTAGGGGCCGGTCCCGACGGGCGAGGCATCGGGATAGGTCACAGCGTTCTTGACCGAGGCCCAGACGTGCTGGGGCAGGACGTCGATCTGGTCCGCAACGTAATAAAAGTAGGGAACGGCCGTTGTTTTGAACGTGAGCACAACGTTGTCCCCGTGTTGGGCCACCGACTTGAGCACCGACCACACCGCGTTGAGGTCCAGGGCAGGGTTGGCCTTCAGCAGGTTGAAGGTGTAGGCCACGTCGGCCGCCGTCATCGGCGTTCCGTCGCTGAATTTCACGCCCTGACGGATGGTGAAGGTGAGGACCTTGTTGGCGTCGCTCCAGGCGTACGAAGACGCCAGCCAAGGGGTGGTCTTGCCGTTTTCCAGAGTGTCCACGAAGACCAGCGGCTCGTAGACGAACCCGACGGACTCGCCCCACACGGCGGGGTTGTATGGGTTGAACGAGCAGGGCCACAGTTCCCCCGACTCGTTGGAGATCGTCAGCGTCCCCGACGCCGACGATGTATTGGCCACGCTTGCGCCTGCCGTGGTCGACACCGCGGTCAGGTTCATGGCGAGCACTCAGCGCGCCCACCAGCGATATACGGGCCCAACGTCTTGATTTCATTAGGTATCTCCTTCCCTCAGGTTGATGTTGCGGAAAAGTAAACGACGCCGGCCGCCTCGACACCGGACGCCTCGACGCCGGCCGCCTCGACGCCTAGGGCCAGCGCACCGACGAGCGGAGCGTCGAAGGGGTGGGCCGCCAGGACAAGGTCGGGGGGGAACGGCACCCCTGATTTGAGCGCCTCTTCCAGGGGTCGTTGCAGGCGCGCCCATGACCTCACCATCCCACCGCCGACAGCGATACGGACGGGGTCAATTGCGATGGTCAGGTTTACCAGGTGGAGGCTGAGGTCGCCGATCAGGGTACTGGTTATGGCGTCGAGGTCAGGATCGTCAGGCGCGCCGTGGAAGACCTGTTCGGCGGTCACCGGGCGCCCGACATGCGCAGAGCCGTGGGCGGCCAGGCTCATGCCGCTGACCGTGTCTTCCAACATCGCGCGCTGTCCCAGTGCCAAGCCGACGTCGCGCCGGCCCATCAGGTTGTAGCCGATCTCACCCGAAGCGCCGTGCGCACCCGACAGCACGCGCCCCCCGATCACGATGGCCGCCGCCAGCCCGGTCCCCAGGTTGAGGTATATGGCCGGGTCCCACCCGGCTAACGCCCCCCACCGAACCTCCGCCGTGGCGGCCGCCTTGACATCGTTGGCCACTCCCACCGGGACGCCGAAGGCTTCTTGGATGGAGCGGGCTAGGGCCACTTGCTCCCAGCCCGCTATGGCCGGTGCCAACTCGGTACCGTCGTCTCGCGGGACGCCGATAGTCGACAAGCCCACGGCAGCAAGGCTGTGGCTCCCTACTAGTCCGTTTAGCAGGGCCTGGCCCACTGAAATGCCCCGTCGCAACACGGCCCTCCCGCCATGTTCTGCGCAGGTGGCGAGCGTTTGCTGAGCCAGGCAGCGCCCGTCCAGGTCACAAACGGCAACTGCGATCTTGGTGCCCCCAAAGTCCATTCCCAGGACCACCCTCATCGCCACCTCCCAGCTCACCCATGTGACGTGCGACCGTGCCGTGATTTTGACAGGAAGGTTACCTATCCGCAAGGCGGCCTGAGGATTCTACGGTTACATCATGAGCAATGGTTCCTGGGGGAGCTCGCCGGAGCCCGTGGGGCCGAAGGAGCCCCAGCGGAGGCCGCTGTCGTGGCCGGACGCCCCCAGCTGCTGCGGGCCATGAACGAAGAAAGCCTGGTCAACGCCCTTCGCCGACGGGGCCCGCTGCTGAGGGCGGACCTGTGCCGGGTGTGCGGGCTCTCGAAGCCCACCGTGGGCCTGGGGCTGGTCAACCTGGAGCGGGACGGCCTGGTCCGAGTGGCGGGCCGGCGTACGGGGGGACGAGGGCCAACGGCCTCCCTTTACGAGGTGAACCCGACGGCCGGCTTCGTCCTGGCCGTCGACGTGGGCCGGGAGTTCGTCCGGGGGGCCCTGGCCGACCTGGCCGGCACGGTCCGTGCCCGCGGCAACCGCAGCGTTCACGCGGCCAGGAGCCATGGGCGCGTGTCCGAGCTCATCGGGCTGGCGGCGGAACTGGCGGACAAGTCCGGTGTGCCCCAGAAACTGGTCACCCACGTGGTCGTGGGCAGCCCTGGCGTTTACGACGAGCGTCGCGACGCCCTTCTCCTGGCCCACGGCCTGCCTGGCTGGGGCAACGGAACTGTCGTGGATGAACTCCGACGGGCGTTCGGGCCAAACATGGTGCTGGAGAACGACGTCAACCTGGCCGCCCTGGCGGAGCGCGACCACGGCCACGGGCGCCAGGTGGACAACTTCGCCTTCGTATCTGTGGGAACCGGTATAGGCATGGGCCTGGTACTGGGGGGGCAGCTGCACAAGGGCGCCCACCGCGCGGCCGGTGAGATCGGTTTCCTCCCCATGGGGGGCGAAGGTCCGGTCGACGTGTCCGATGCCCGGCGCCGGGGCTCATTAGAGGCCGCAGCGTCCGCCGCGGGAATAGTGAGGGCGGCCCAGCGCCAGGGCATGAGCAGCCGGAACTCGGCCCGGCAGGTCTTCGAGGCAGCGGCGGCGGGTGATAAGGCGGCGGCGCTGGTGGTGGCCGAAGCGGTAGCGCTGGTGGCCAGGGCGGTCGCCGCCGTCAGCCTGGTGGTCGACCCAGACCTGGTGGTGCTCGGCGGAGGGATCGGTTCTGCCCCTGGCTTTGGCGAGGCGGTAGCTGCAGAACTCTGCCGCCTGGTCCCCATCTGTCCCGAAGTAAGGGTAAGCGCGATGGGCGCCGAGTCGGTCGTCGATGGCGGCCTCCGCCTCGGTATCGACATGGCCTGGCGGCGGGTGCTCGGCCGATGATAACTCGATCGCCGAGGCGGCCCGGGCTGCGTAGCCTGACGTCGCGATGAGCGCTCCCGACAACTAGAACAAGCAATTCCATGCCGACCCAGGAGACAACTCCGCCCCGCCAAGCCGTCAATTAGTCCTGCCGCCCAGGGACATCCCTCCGGCGACTCAGTTCCACGAGCAGGATCGTCAGGTGCTGCGGTTCATGACGCTTTGGGGCCACGGCTCCGGTTCGAGCCCCTGACCCTCGCTCAGTGCGTCGCGTGGCGGCCGGCCGTTGGTGCTTACGGCTCTCCGGTGCGACAAGATGACCACCCGCGGACAACCGGGACTGGCCCGCGCCCAGCCCACCGGACCTGAGGATCGGACGGCAACGGGCTATCGCAAGGGCAGTGACGGATCAACTAAGGAGTTAGTGTGCCGAGCAGCCGACGGCTCCGTATGTTGGTGCTCCCGCAACTATCTTGTGATGCGTCTCCGTCTCCTACGGCCCGAAGGCCAAGCTCCACCTGAGGGGTCACGAAAACGGCGACTATCCGCCCGCTGCATCGCCGGGCCTCGCCTGCGGCCCACGCAAACGCGTCCCAGCTCGCACCTGAACCGTCTACGCCGACGACTAGCACCGTGCGACCGATGTGCCCAGCGGCGTCGTCGCCGGCCTTAGCTTCAGTAACGGGTACAGCTGTCATGTCGTGCTCCTTCCTGGTGGGAAATCACCATTGGCGAGCTGAAGTACCCGACGGAACACGGGCAGCGCAGCCCGCAACGAGGCCGCTTCTCGTTTCGTGAGCTTGTCGACCAGGACGTCGAAGACTGATGCCCCGGCCCGTCGCAGCGCGCTCAGGTGCTCCCGGCCCGCCGGCGTGATGGCGACGCGCACGACACGGCCGTCGTTGGCGTCGGTCTGCCGATCGGCCAGTCCCAGCCTTTCGAGCTGGCTGACAAGAGCAGACATCGATGGCTGCGTCACTCCCTCGCTGACCGCCAGGTCCCCCAGGCGGCGGGCGCCGGTCCGTTCGATGGTCGCCAGCGTCGACAACGCCGTCAGGCTCAGGTCCCGCGGGCGTTGGCGAATGCTGAGGGTGCCCAACGCGAACAGGATCTCTCCGATCGACGGCTGCTCCCCATCGCGCATGAACAAAGCATAGCCCCATCTATATAGTGAAGCCAATGGATAGTTTCCTCGTGCTCCCGGATGGCCCATGCTGGAGCGATGCGAATAGGCATGGCTGCGAGCGCAGAGTTCCTCGGGTTGGACGACAGCTGGCCGTCCCTTCGCAGTGCCATGAGCGATCTGGGGTTAGAGCCGAAGGTCTGCTGCTGGGAGGACTCGGATGCTGATTGGGAGCACTTCGCGCTCGTGGTGGCCATGTACACCTGGGGCTACGTGACTCGCCGCCACGAGTTTTTGGCCTGGACAAAACGTATCGAGGAGCGGACCACGCTTGTCAATTCAGCGGCCCACATCCAGTGGAGCAGCGATAAACGTTACCTACAAGATCTCTCGGCAAAGGGGGTCCCGGTCGTGCCGACGAGCTGGGCCCGCCCCGGTGAGGCCTGGTCGCCTCCGGCGGAGGATTACGTGGTCAAGCCCTGTGTGGCCAGCGGGGGGCTCGGCGCAGCGCGCTACCGGGACAGCTCCTGGGGACTCGCGCAGGCTCATGTCCGCCGCTTGCACGAAGCGGGCCACACAGTGATGGTCCAGCCGTACCAAGACTCGGTTGACACCTCTGGTGAGACAGCGGTCGTATTCATCGGCGACCGCATCAGCCATGCGGTCCAAAAGAGCGCGCTCCTAGTCGCGGACGCTGGCGAGGTCGACCGGCTTTGGGAACGGGAGGTCATTTGTCCCATCGAGGCGACTTCCGAGCAGCGACGGGTAGCCAATGCCGCTCTAGCCGCTGTCGTTGACGGTCTTGGCCCTACAGCCTATGCACGGGTGGATCTAGTGGAGGACCGCCGAGGTGGCGCGCAGGTCCTCGAGCTAGAGCTGATAGAGCCGTCCCTGTTCCTAACTGCAGCGGAAGGCTCCGCCGGGAGGCTTGCTGAGGTCCTGTACGGCCTCGCCGAGCAGCAAGCTGCCGGAAGCGCTCCTCGTCCTGACATACCCGGGAGCTAACGCCCGGCGCTTGCCTCCGGGAGCTAACGCCCGGCGCTTGCCTCCGGGCGGGTTGGAGGTCCTCACTCTCACTCTCACGCCCGCGCCCGTTCCCAGAATTTCCTTCCGAGCCCTTGTATCGGTTGGGAACCCCTGCTAGCTTACGCAACCGGTTTAGGTAACCGGTTGCGTGAGGCTTCGGGAGGGGCTCGGGAGGTCAGGTTGCCTGCTGCTACGAACAACATCTTTGGGGGCGCCGATGGGAGACACGCTTCGCTCGTACGCGCTCGCTAATCGAAAGGACAACATGTCGAACCTCCGGCTCGGGATCGTCGGGTTGCACAACCACTACCACGCCTATCCTTTTGCCCAAGAACTGAAAAAGGGCGTAGACGGCCTGGAGCTTGTTGCCGTGGCAGACGAGCGGGCCGACCTCGCCAAGAGCTTCGCCGACGAGTACTGCGGCGGCAATTACAGCGAGGACTACGCGACCGTGGTCCAACGAAGCGACGTAGACGCTGTCATCGTCACTTCCTACACATCCGCCCACGCGTCCCATGTCGCGCTGGCAGCCGCGGCGGGCAAACCGGTGCTGCTTGACAAACCCATCGCCACCACGCTCGAGGACGCTGCGGACATCGTGCGGTCCGCCACGAAAGTGAAAGTAATGATGGCGTACCTTTTACGGTTCCTGCCTGCGTACCAGAGGATTTACGAGGCGGTGGAGGCCGGGGCGGTCGGGGATCTTGTATCCGGCTTCTACTCGATCCGCTTCCCCGCGGGGTTCATCAAGGATTCGCCTGGAGCGACGGACCAGGGCTGGTACCGGGACCCGCTAAAGGGGGGTGGCGGTGGGTTCATAGACCATGGCGTTCATTTCACCGACTTTTTCCGCTGGTTCTTTAAGAGCGAGGCCAAATCGGTGACCGGGCATATGGGCTCGCTGACCTACAAGGACCTCGGCGTGGAGGACTATGGCATCGCCACCTACACCCTCGAAAGTGGCGCCATCGTGACGGTCGAGAGCACTTGGCACGCCCCGGACTACTTTGGCCCGCTTTCGAGCCCCGACCACGCGTCTTTGAGCGGCACACGGGGCGAGATCGAACTGCACTACCAGAAGAGCCCACAGACCGAGATCCAGGGGACGGGCCAGGTTGGACGGGCCGCAGCTATTTCGATTTCGTCGGCGACGACCGGTACGAAAACTGCTACCGGAACCTACTGATCGCGTTCCGCGACTCGGTCACGAACGACAAGGAGCCTGTACCAAATGCACAAGACGGCTTCCGGGCGCTCGAGATGATCCTTGCCGCTTACGAGTCTGACCGCACGGGCCAAAGGGTGCTGTTGCCGCTCCGTCCCGTCGGCGTTGCGCAATGACTAACGACATCGCAGTTGGGGTCGTCGGCGCGGGCCGCATCGCCCGGGTGCACGCCACCGCCTACCGCTCCGTAAGAGGTGCCTCACTGGTTAGCTGCATGGATGTCGACGGCGCGACGGAGCGGGCCTTTGCCGCCGATTTCGGGCTGAGAACAGCCGACAGCTTCGAGGCGATGATCGGAGACCCCGACATTGACGCCGTCATCATCGCGACCCCGAACAGCGTTCACGCTCAGCAGACTATTGCCGCGTTGGCTGCCGGGAAGCACGTGTTCTGCCAGAAACCCATCGCCTTGGACCTTGCTGACGCCAGGCTCGTGGCTGAGGCGGCAGCGTCCTCGGACCGGGCCCTCCAGTTCGGTTTCATGCTCCGGTTCACCCCGCCGCTGCCCGCTTTGCGCTCGCGAATAGCGGCTGGGGAACTCGGGAAGCTCATTGCCTCGCAGTCCGCCGTTTTCGGATGGGAACCGAACAATGAATGGTTTTACGACCCACGCCATGGCGGCGGCGTGATCCTCGACACCCTGGTCCATTTCGTTGACCTGGTCCTTTGGGTCTTCGGCGATGTCGACCGCGTGCATGCCGAGGGTGGAGCCTTCGAGCTCGAGGGTGCGAAGAAATACGGGAGCCCCGACAACGCAACGGTGACCTTGCACCACATCAACGGGGCAACTTCGAGCATGTACGTCTCTTGGACTTCTGGCTATGGGAACTTCCGCTTCGACGTGTTCGGCACGGCGGGTAGCGCCGGCGTCGACCTGGTGCAGAAGCAGACGATGACAGCGTTCCATAAGCCGGGGGCAGGCAGTGCCGGTCGAGAGGGCTGGCAGTACCCGGACCTTGTCTGGGACTACGGCTACGTCGGGGAGCAGCAGTACTTCGTCGACCACGTTCTTGGCCGCGTGGCAGGAGGCGTAGGCGCTACCGCGCAGGAAGCCGTGAAGGCCCTGGAGGTCGCAATGGCCGCGCAGCTCTCCTTGGACGAAGCACGGGTGGTAACGCTGCCATGAGCGCACCTACGGGTGTATGCCTGGTCGGCGCGGGCTTCTGGGCCCAACAGATGCACCTACCTGCTTTTGCCGAGATCGACGACGCCACTGTGGTGGCCCTGGTGGGGCCGGACCGTGAGCGCACAGAGCAAGTGGCGGAACGCTTTGGGGTCCCAAAGGTGTACGCGCACGTCGCCGAGGCGCTGGTCGACGACGACGTCGAAGTGCTGGACGTAGTTGCTCCCAACGATGTGCACGCGCCCGCGGTGATCGCGGCTGCGCGGGCGGGCCGTCACTCGATCTGCATAAAACCTTTGGGCCGGGACCTCGGCGAGGCGACCTCGATGCTCGAAGCTGTCAAGGAAAGCGGCAAGCGGCTGCTCTACGCCGAGAACGTGCCGTTCATACCGGCCGTCCAAGAGGCCAAGCGGATAGTCGGCGAGGGTTCGCTCGGTCGCGTCTTCCGCGTCAAAGCGTGCGAAGGGATCCCCGGCCCGCACACCAATTGGGCCTTTGACGCACAGCGCTCAGGTGGCGGGGCCCTGGTCGACATGGCTGTCCACAGCATCGAGTTCTGCCGTTCCTTCGTCGATGCCGATGTGGAGTACGTCTTTGCCGAAGGCGGGACGTTCAAGTGGGGCGCGCGGACCGAAGCGGAGGACACGGTGGTCCTGACGCTCCGCTTCGCCGACGGGTCGATCGGCCAATGCGAGGACAGTTGGAGCCTCGCCGGTGCCATGGACTCGCGCTTCGAGGTCTTCGCCACCAACGGGCGGATCCTCATCGACAACCTGCACCGTCAACCAATTCAGGTCGTCACAGCACAAGGCGCCGGTGGGCAGTGGTCGTACCCGATGCCCCTCCCCGGGATGATCGCAGACGGCCATTTAGCAATGCTGCGCCATTTCGTCAGCTGCCTTCGGACCGGGGCCCCAGTGGCTCCGAGGGCGAGCGCGGCTGGGAAGTGCTGGCCGTCGTTGACGCAGCTCTGCGGTCGATGGTGTCGGGCCGGCGGGAAGCGGTTGCTGCCCAAGAACGCGGAAAACCGCCCAACCAATCCGAGGAGCGAGCATGAAGCGCAGCGAAGTTCGAATAGGCATGGTCAGTTGGGCTCACATCCATGCCCAGTTCCGTGCCCGGGCTTTGACCGAGATCCCGGGTGCCCAGATCGTCGCCGTGAGCGACGACAACCGGCCCCGCGGCGAACAGGCAGCCAGTGAGTTCGGGGCCGCGTTCGTCAGCGACTGGCACGATCTGGTGGCTCGCCCGGACATCGACGTCGTCATGGTCCATTCCGAGAACTCCCGCCATCCCGAGCAAGTGATCGAGGCGGCGCGGGCCGGCAAGCACGTGTTCTGCGAGAAACCAGTGGCCACACAGGTCGCGGATGCCGAAAAGATGGTGGCGGCGATTGAAGAAGCCGGCGTTGACGGTACTGCCGCTTTCGTGAGCCGCTTCAGCAAGGAAGCCAGTCGGGCTGCGCAGGTCATGAGCAGCGGTGCGATCGGTGACGTCCTTTTCACGCGGAGCTTTATCGGTCTCGAGGGCCTCGAGGAGATCGGCTTACCCAATGACATGGTGGCCTGGATGGCCGACCCCGAGCTCGGCGGGGGTGGAGCTTGGATCGACGAAGGCTCGCATGCGGTGGACCTCTTGCGCTGGCTCGTCGGGGACATCGCGGAGGTCGGCGTCGTGACCGCCAACCGCTTGAAGCCGCGTCTCCCCGTCGAGGATGTGGCGGTTGCGTCGGTCCGTTTTGCCAGCGGGGCGTTGGGCGAGGTGGTCGCCACCTGGAGCCTCAACGCCGACATCGGTATGCGCAACCACCTAGAGATCTACGGCAGCGAAGGCACCCTTGTCATGAGGGCCACTGACCCCCGACCGGCGGTCGAGGTCTTCCGGTCCCGTGACGACGAGCTCTGGCGGGGTTGGACCGAGCCTTACATCCGGCCCGCGCAAGTCGAACCGCATGACTATACGAGCTGGCCGCCCCACCTGCACCACTACAAGCGAGAGGTTGCGTCCTACATCAGCCGGTGCCTGGACGACCGGAGGCCTTACGGACCGCCGCTGCGCGACGGGCTCGAGTGCCTGAAGGTGATCGCCGCCGGCTACTCCTCCAGCCAGCGCTCGGGTGCGCTGGCCCGGGTCTGAAAAGTCACCACATATGCACAGCGCGACGCCAGGCCGAAAGGCAAGTGAAAGGGGGTCACAAACGCAGGTTTGCCCGTTTCGCCCTGAGCCGACCTAAGTAGCTCTACAGCCGAACACATACAAATTTGGGGGTTATATGAACATCTCAACTAACCGGACCATCCGTCGAAACGTCCTAGCCACTGTCGCCTGTATGGCCACCGCGTTCGCTGCGATGCCCGCGGCCGGCGCCAGCGCCGAGCTAGCGCACCAACGTGCCAGCAGCCTCGCCAACAACAACGCTCCCATCGGCAAGTTCCCGGGGGTCCACCTGACCTTGTCGCGTTGGTCCGGTGACCCGTGGACTTCGGAGCAGCAATCGGCCGCCAAGCAATGGGACAAGGCGACCGGGGCGACGATCACATTCGCCGCCGTCCCCTACGAAAACTTGAAGACCCAACAGACGCTAACGCTGTCGGGGGCTGGTGGCTATGACATCCTTTATGTGCACCCTAGCTGGTTCGGGACGTTCGCCAAGTCAGGCTTCCTAGCTCCCATTTCCTCTTACTTGAACAACCCGGCCGACAACCCCCCGGGGTTCAGCACTAAGTCGTACTTGCCTTCAGTGCTATCGCAAGGTGCCTATAACGGCAGCCAGTACTGCCTGCCTGACTTCGTCTCCACAATCGTCGTCGCTTACCGCAAAGACCTCTTTGCCAAGTACGGCCTGAGCGCTCCGACGACACTGGCCAGCGTCCTCGCGGACGCCAAGTTCTTCAACGGAAAGGACGGGATGTCAGGCATTGCGATGCCGGGTGAGGCAACAGGTGCTATCTCCGATGTCATGACCTCGATGCTGGCAGCCGAAGGGAACTACTGGTACAACAAGGCCGACAAGACCACCCTAAACGTGGCCGATGCCACCAAAGCTGTGCAGTTCTACATCAACGCATCAAAGTACGCCCCTAGCGGGCTCCTCGACGACGCGGTCGACGACGCCGCCCTGGCAGGCGCAACCGGGAAGGCGGCGATGGTCATCAGCACTACCCCCTCGCTGTCAGCCCTGAACGACCCGACCAAATCCACCACGGTAGGCAAGTGGGCTTTCGCACCGATCGAGTTCACGGCCGGGAAACCGGCAGGTGAGCTCATCTACTGGAACTGGTGCATCGCGGCCAAGTCACCGCACGTGGCCGCCGCCTATTCGTTCCTGCAATGGTACACAAACGGCCAACAACAGGCGACCATCGCGGTAGAGGGTTCCACTGCCGGCGCAACATACAACTTCTACACCGACAAGACTGTCCTGGCCAAACTGCCGTTCCTGCCGGCGATGCAAGCCGCGTTGGCCCATTCCAACCCACAGCCGAGCATCCCCCAATGGTCCACGCTGCAGCCCGAGATCGAGTCGGACGTGCAACAGGCCATAGAGGGCAAGTTGACAGCCAACGCTGCTGCCGATGCTATGAAACAGGCGCTCGACGGCGCCCTCGGTGCCTAAAGTACTGACTCAAAGCGCGCACGCCAGTCCCTCATTGGGGGACTGGCGTGGGGCGGTCGCCTTGCGAGCGAGCTGGAAGCGATCAGGCCGTTCGCACCGTCTTGCATACGTCTTCATAACACCTGCGGTTGTCGTGCTCTTGGGCTTGATCGTCGGGCCGCTCGTGTACTCGGCCGTACTTTCGCTCTACCGTTGGCAACTAACGCAGATAAACACTGCTAAGAGCTATGCGGGACTGGCCAATTACCGCGCCATGCTGCACGACGGCCTACTCGGTACCGCGGTACGGAACTCGGTCATATTCGTGGTCGTGGCGGTAAGCGTCGAGTTGGTCCTCGGGATCCTCATCGCTACAGCGCTGACCGAGATAACCAGAGGTCGGCACCTGGCGACGTCGCTCATACTTTTGCCGATGATCGTGACCCCGGTAGTGGCCGCCTTGATCTGGCAGTACATCTACAACCCGCAGTTCGGGCCGATCAGCCAGGCGTTGACTCTTTTCGGTCACCAAAACGGTTTAGACGTGCTCGGGAGCGCGCAGTTCGTGCTCCCCGGTTTCATGCTCATCGACATCTGGCAGTGGACACCGTTCGCGATCCTGGTCTTCCTCGCCGGGATGCTCTCGGTGCCTGAGGAGCTCTACGAAGCCGCACGCGTCGACGGCGCAGGCAAGTTCCGCATCCTCAGGTCAATAACGGTACCGGTACTGATGCCACAGATATTGGTGGTCTTGTTGTTCAGGACGATGGATGCGTACCGGATCTTCGACACGATCTACGTACTGACCAAGGGAGGGCCTGGAGCAGCCTCGGAGACGGTAGGGCTCTACGCCTACCAGGAGGGCTTCACCTACTTCAACACCGGTTACTCGATGGCGCTCGGCGTGTTCATACTCGCTACGGTTTTCGTCATCTCCAGCGTTTACATTCGGCTCCTGAGACGCAGGCAGGTGCTTTGATGGCAGCCACTCTGACTGCAAAACCGAGGCGACCATCCGGCAACCCCTGGGCGGTGGCCTGGTATGCCATCGTCGTTGTCTTCGTCCTGTGGGCCGTCCTGCCGATCCTGATCGTGGCGGTCAATTCGTTCAAGACCACGCTGGACATCTTTTCTTCGACGCCGCACCTGCTGTTCAAGCCCACGTTCGTCAATTACCGCAACGTGTTCTCAGAGATCGATTACACGAGGCTGCTCGCTAACAGCAGCGTCGTGGCGATCGGCACGATGGTGCTGTCTTTGTGCGTGGGCGTGCCCGCGGCGTACGCGCTCGCCAAGCTGGCAATGAGGGCACGGGAGTGGTGGGCGCTTGGGATCCTGTTCACCCGGATGGTCCCCGCGGTCGTTCTCGTGGTGCCGATGTACGTCATCTTTGTGAAGACACACCTGATCGGGAGCTACTGGGCGATGATCTTCGCCGACACCACGTTCAATCTCCCGCTAGTGGTATGGCTGATGCGCTCCTTTTTCTCCGAGGTCCCAGACGAGCTGGAGTCGGCGGCCCAGGTTGATGGTTGCGGTCGGGTGGGTGTGTTCATGCGGGTGGCCATCCCGCTGACCCTACCGGGACTGATCGCAACGGCCATTTTGTGCCTCCTTTTCTCATGGAACGAGTTCTTGTTCGCTCTCACGCTGTCCGGTCCGTCGACGCAGACCGTGCCGGTGGGGGTTGCCAGCTTCGTGGGTACCGTATCGGTCGACTGGGGTGGCAGCTCGGCTGCAGCTGTCGTAGCAATGGTCCCGATCTTTATCCTCGGGCTCTGTGCCCAACGGTTCTTGGTGCGCGGCTTGACGATGGGGGCGGTGAAGGGATGATCGTCGGAGCGCAGTATTACAGGCCACCCAACCCTCCCCGCTCGGACTGGTCTCGAGACCTCGCACGGATGCGTGAGCACGGCTTCAACACTGTCAAGCTGTGGTGCTGCTGGAACTCGATGAACCCGGAGCCGGGACGGTTCGACTTCGACGATATCGATGAGCTCATGAGCCTGGCCGCCAAGCACGAACTCGGGGTGGTCTTGAACACTATTCTCGAGAACTCGCCGTACTGGCTCGAGCTGCGGCACCCTGAGGCGCGCTACGTGGACAATGAGGACCGTACGGTGGCGCTAGGCGCCGCCATGAACACGCCTGGGGGCGGATGGCCTGGCCTGTGCTTCGACAACGACCACGTGTGGCGGGCCGCCCAAGAGTTCCTTGTGGAATTGACCAGCCGTTACGGCGCGCATGAGGCCCTTGCGGTCTGGGATGTCTGGAACGAGCCGCACCTGGAGCCCACCTCGTATTTCCCGGACCGGTGGTACTGCTACTGCCCGGCTTCACAGGAGCGTTTCCGCTTGTGGCTGGCAGAGCGCTACGGCGACGTGGCGACGCTCAATGCGCGATGGTCCCGGCGGTATGGCAGTTGGGAGGAGGTACAGCCCCCGAGGTTGTTCGAAAGTGTCCCTGACGTCATGGACTGGCGCGAGTTTTGGTTCCACAACCTGCGGCACTGGCTCGAACTACGGAGCTCCGAGGTACGCTCCGGGGGCCCGGGCCACCAAGTGATGACGCACGTAGCACTGAGCGGCTACACGGGACAGCTTGCCACTCACACGATCGACGAGCACCTCTTCGCTCAGGTCACCGACATCTTCGGCACGTCCAGCTTCCCTGAGTGGCTCATGGGGAACGACCCGGTCGAGCACCTTTTCAACCTCGAGGCGGTACGGTCCGCGGCAGGCTCTCGCCCTTATTGGCAGGCCGAGTTACAAGGGGGCAAGGGCAGGCGCTACGGCGTGGCGAGCACATCTCACCCATCTCCCGCCGACGTAGCGCTGTGGATGTGGGACGCCGCGGCATCGGGGGCGAGCGGCGTGATGTTCTGGCAGTGGCGGCCCGAGCTGCTGGGGCCGGAGAGCCCCGGCTATGGGTTGTGCACGCCCGATGGCGGGGTGTCACCCCGCCTCTCCAGCGCCTCCAAGGTGGCACGCGATCTTCTTTCAGGTTTCCTCGATGGGATGACCCTTGACCGGGCCCGGGTTGGGGTGCTGGTATCGCGCAGGTCCGCTCTGCACGCCTTCGCCACCGACCGGACGATGGACATTTACACCAGCGCCGCTCAGGGAGCGTTCCGGTTGTTGGCCGACCAAGATGTGCACGTCACCTTGTTCCACGAGGACGCTCTTGGATCGATGGAGGCGCCGATGCTGCTGTACTGGCCGATGCCGACCGTATGCAGCGACGCGCTCGCCAGCCAGCTGCAGCGGTACGTGAGCCAGGGCGCCACGCTGGTGGCCGAGGCGTCGCCCGGTGAATACGACGAAAACGGACGGCACCGGCCCCGGTGGCCGGACGGGGTGCTAGGCGAGCTCTTCGGTGCACGGGTGGTCGACAACGACATTGTCCCGAGCGCCCTCGTCTCGCTGAGCAACGGTTCGTTGATGGGTAAGTGGGGGATCGATCACCTAGAGGTGACGACGGCCCAACCGATCGGCTATTTCGCCGACGGGATGGTGGCGTCGACGCTGCAGGCGCATGGTGCCGGGCACGCCATCCTGGTGGGCACTTACCCTTCGCTTCACTATGGGACGCACCGTGACGGCGCAACCAGGAGCGCCGTCGTCCATTTGCTTGGGGCCGCGACGGACGAGCGGTCAGCGCTCGCTGCTTGGCGCCAACCTCAACCGGGCCTGTTTTCTCGGTACGGGGTCTCCGCCCGGGGCGAGCCGTTGATCATCTTTTTGAACTGGACGCCGAAAGCCCAGGTTGTCAGTTGCCGGACGTCGTGTATGGTCCTTGGGCACGAGCCCGGCAAAGACGGTCCGATCGCCGAGGGGCCGGGGGAGGTGCTTGTCCCTTCACACGGGTCGGTGCAGATGATCGTTAGCAATTTCTCGTGAACAGGTCCCAATCGACGGCATACTATTTCGAGGCTGGAAGCCCGTGCGTAGCGGACGCATAACGATTCACGACATAGCCGCCATCGCTGGGGTGTCCGCCGGCACGGTTTCGCGGGTAATAAACGACCGCGACGGGGTCGGAGATGAAACTCGCCAGCGGATCCGCGAGATAATCGACTTGCATGGCTTCACGGCGAACTCGGCCGCTCAGAAGCTCTCGACGGGCCGTTCCAACAGTATCGGTGTCGTTTCGCCCATGCACACGTCGCAGTTGGCCGTTCACCCTGTCTACCCGATCCTGCTTGGGGCGCTCGGCGACGCGGCGGCCGGCTCCGGCTACGACATCTTGTTGCTCAGCATCCCGAGCCTGCGAGAGATCAGCCGGTTGACCGACGCTGTCAACCGGCGTCGTGTGGACGGTATTGTGCTGCCCGCCGCCGGGCCGACGACCCTTTCATAAAGGAATTATCAAACCTCAAGTTCCCAACAGTAGTAATCGGCCATCGCGAGAAGTCCGGCCGTATGCCTTGGGTCGACTCCGCTCACGACGTAGCTTCCTTCGAGCTTACGAACCTTCTGCTCAAGGCAGGCCGGCGGCGTTTGCTCATGCTCAACGGGCCGAGCGACATCTCGGCGTTCGAGTTGAGGTCAAAGGGTTTCTGGTCGGCGGTCGAGCAGTTCGACGGGACCGTCGAAGCCGAGGAGCACGCCGTCGAGTTTGGTGCCGATGTGGTCAAGGATAATGTCAGTGGGCTGCTGCGAAGTTACGGACGTTCCCTCCCAACGGGCATAGTTGCTGGGAATGACACCATTGGTGCCGCTTGCCTGGAGGTGGCGCGCCAACTCGACGTCGAAGTGCCAGGGCGCCTGGCGGTAACTGGGTTCGACGATTTCTTGCTGTCCGCGTATACGTCTCCTCCCTTAACTACGGTGAGGATGCCTTTACGCGACTTGGGGTCAGCAGCGGCCGAGATGCTCTTCCGCTTGATCGAAGGCCGGCCGTTGCGCCGGCGGCACGTCATACTCCCGACGGAGCTCGTGATCCGCTCATCGACACCGCCGAGCCGCTGATTGCAGGCAGCTTCCCGACCGGGACCTGTAGTCCTTTATTGGCCCCGCGAAGCATAACGTCTCAGCTGTACGATCGACTCGGAATTTGCGGCAGCCGACCTAGGGTGTGGGTTTCGCGACGCTCGCACGACGATTGCCACAGCGCGCATCTGAGACGCCTGAAGAGGCGACGGCCGGTCTGCCTATGATGCGGGTGGGACGGTCAAGATGGAGGAGCCCAGGGACCACGTGGACATTTTTAAGGAGTTCACCTTTGAGGCGGCTCACCGGTTGCCGAACGTGGAGCCCGGCCACAAGTGTTCGCGGTTGCACGGGCACTCGTTCCGGGTTCGGGTCCACGTCGACGGCCCGGTCGACCAACAGATGGGCTGGGTCCGCGACTTCGCCGATCTCAACGAGCAGATGCAGCCGCTTTTCGGGCAGCTCGACCATCACTACCTGAACGAGGTCGAGGGACTGGAGAACCCGACCAGCGAGCGCCTGGCCTGCTGGATATGGGAGCACCTGCAGCCCGGCTTGCCGGAACTGTCCCAGGTCGTGGTGCAAGAGACCTGTACCACCGGCTGTGTCTACCGCGGCGAATGAGCGGCGAATGAGCGGCGAATGAGCGTTACCGAAGACCGCGCCCGTCGTGTCGCCGTGCTGACCAGCGGCGGCGTGGACAGCGCCGTACTGGTGGCGGATCAGAGCTGTCGGGGCGAGGTTGTGCAACCGATCTACATCCGCTTCGGTCTCTCCTGGGAAAGGGCCGAGGAGGACCACCTCCGCCGGTTCCTCGGCTCGTTGCCGCCGGACTGCCAGGCGCGGCCGCTGGTGGCACTCGAGTTCCCGGTGGCCGACGTGTACGGCTCCCACTGGAGCGTGTCGGGTGAGGAGGTGCCCGACGAAGGCACGCCGGACAGCGCCGTTTACCTCCCGGGACGCAATCTGCTGCTGGTTGCCAAGTCGAGCATCTGGTGCGCGCTCAACGGCTTCGGGGCCCTGGCGCTCGGCACGCTGAAAGGGAACCCGTTCGCTGACAGCGGAGCGGAGTTCTTGGACGGCCTGGCCTCGCTGGCCAGCCTGGCGCTCGACCGGCCACTAGCCGTCAGGACGCCGTTCGCCGGTTTCACCAAGGTCGATGTGCTGGAACGTGGCCGGCATTTGGCGTTGGAGCTCACCTTCTCGTGCATCGATCCCCAGGGAGGCGAACACTGCGGGCGCTGCAACAAGTGTGCCGAGCGGCGCCGGGCGTTCGCGGCGTCGGGACTGGCCGATCGGACTACCTACGCCGACCGCTGAGCGGGTGCCCCGGGTCTACGTGGCGCCGATTTCCTTCGGGCTCGGGGACTTGGTGGTTTCGCTCCCTATCGTCCAGGCCCTGATCGCCGATAGTGCCAGAAAGGGGGACGAGACCTGGCTCGTGGCGCGCTCGGTCTCTCAGGCGCTTCTTTCCGAACGGGTTCCCGGTCTCGCTGGCTGTGTGGACGAGGGAACACTCCCAGCAGTGTCCGGCGCGGACCGTCTGGTCGATCTGCGCGACCATCCGCTCCAGCGGGACTATTGGTGGGGTTCCCCCGAGTTCGAGGCCGCGGTCGGGCCGCTCGACATCAACCAGATCCTTGACCGGATCGCCCGTGACTTCGGCATCGACGCCGACTTCTCAGCCCCGGTGCCGCTTCTGTCGTCGGAGGTGCCCGGGCTCGACCGCACCGTTCTCCTCGTGACTGAGACAGACGGTCCGGCCAAGGCCTGGCCAGCCTCCAAGTGGGAGGCGCTTGCCGCTCAGCTCCGCCCGCGCTTCGACGTCCGGTGGGTGACACGGACCGTCGGGGGCGAAGACCTGGGCCAGCTCGCCGTCCCCGCGTTGCCGCTCGCGCACCCCGGGGCGGTCGTTGATGCCCTCTCGTCGTGCCGCGGTGTAATCGGGATCGACACCGGGCTGACCCACATCGCCGCGCAGCAGCGAGTGCCGACTATCACCATCTGCCGGCCTGGTTCGGTGTACTTCCGGGCCTGGTCCCACACGCGTGCCTTGCGCGGCGCCCCCTGCGATGCGGCCTGCTCGGCCGAGGATCGAGCGTCGGCCTACAACGACCGAGTCAGCCTCCTCGGGTTCCGATGGCAGCCCCGGACGTGCCCCTCCGGGCAGAGGTGCCTGGCCGAGCTGCGTCCGGAGCAGGCTGTGCGCCTGTTCGACGAGCTGTTGTGACGGTGGCGGCGGGCGCCGGCGAGCCGGTGGCGGCGGGCGCCGGCGAGCCGGTGGAGGTGGACGCTCACGCCGAGATCGGCGTGCGGAACTCCCAACCGGAGGGGATCGGGCGGGTCGTCGACCTGGACGACTTGGTGGCCTGGAACAACCTCGGGCGGAACATCGTCTTCGCCGACCGGCGGTGGCAACCGGTCGCCGTCTTCGGTACCACCTCCTTCCCATACGACGACGAGCTCTCCCAGTACGACCTCGACGTCCACGCCATCCTCCAGCTCACCGAGAAGGGGGAGGGCCTGGTGGTGACCCTCAACCACCTCGGGTCGGTGCTCGGCTTCGCCGCTGCGGAGCTGGCATTGTCAGGCGTTCCGGGGTCGGGACGCTCCCCGTCGGGGCCGGTCAGGCTTGTCGAGCCGGTGATCTCCACTTCGTTCGCCGACGATCTTGAGCGCACCGTGGCGGTCGGGGCTCGGCTGGTCAGCTCCCGCCCGGCGTCCTCTGCCGACGGGGGCCTGTTGGTTTCCGAGCCGGTGCACCTGGGCTTCGGAAAGCCGGCCCTCGATGCCGACGTGGTTCTCGGAGGCTGGGGGAAGGTCACCGCCCTCGGCACCGTCGGCGCGCGCCGCGACCAGCTGGTGGCGGTGGGCGGAGAAGGCCGGGCCACATTGGTGGCGCTCGACGAGGGGCGGTTCGGGCGAAGGCGGTTCGAAGTTGACCTGCCCCTCCGGGCCGCCGCCTTCGCCTGGGACGGCCGGCTGCTGTGGGCGGTCGGCAGCGAGCTCACCTCGTCTCCGGTCGACGACTACCGGTGGGAGGACCGGCGCGGAGGCCGCTACGCCGGCCTTGATCCCTCGGACGGCCAACTGATCGTCGCCGGCGACCTGCCCGATGAGGTGGCCTGGGGCAATGGTGGCGTGGCGGTGGTGATGGCGGGAGGCCGGCTCTGCGCGGTGGGGAGGACCGGGCGCCTGCACTGGCTGGCTGACCCCAGCACCGGCCGGTTCGCGTCCACCGCCTCCCTGGCCGAGTCGTCGCTCGGCATCGCCCACGCGGCCGCCGTAGGTGACCGGATCCTGTACGGGTTCAACCGGGGCGGGTACCGTCTGCACGCCTCGGACGTCAGGTCCCCGGGGCATACAGCTTGAGATGCTGATAGGGGACGAAGCGCCGCCGACCGGCCCGCACGTCCTCCAGCAGGGCGTCGATAGCCGCTGACAGCTCGTCCAGCTGAGCGCTCAGCAGGGGCAGCCGCCAACCGAAATCGCCGCCGCCGTTCCCGGCCGTCCCGGCCGCCCGACGGGTTCGCTCCAGGCGGATCGCCAGCACCGACAGCCGGTCGAACGCCATGGCCGGGCTCTCGGTCGAAGGCGTGGCGGTGGCCGACTGGACCAGCGCGTCACCTATGACGGCGTCGACTCGTTCGGCCAGGCGGTGGCGCTCGAGATTGAGGCGGTCGATCGAGCGCTTGGCCCCGGCGATGGTGGCGTCGTCCACCCCTGAAGCCCGGGTCACGTCCTCGAGCACCCACTGCTCCAGGTTGGAGCGGAGGAGCTCGAGGAGTAGCTGCATCAATCCGTCCGGATCGGACCGGTCGGAGCCCTTTCGGCCTACTGACGAGCGGCGGTCATCCATCGGTGCTTGGGCTTCGAGCCAGCGACGGAAGCGGGCCGCCACCTCGCTCGCCGGTGGCAAGGGCGCGCGATCGCCGGTCACCTGGGTGCGGCGGCCAGATGCCGCAGGACGGATCTCGCTGCCAGCGACCCCTGGCCGATGGCAGTGGCGATCCGCCAGTAGGCGCCGGCAACAACGTCACCGGCGGCGAACACTCCCCGGCGCGAAGTCGCCAGCGCCGCGTCGACCACGACTGCGCCTGATCTGTCGATATCGAGCTGGCCTCGGAAGAGTTCGGTCCGGGGTGCTTTACCGACCTTCACCACCAGCCCGCCGGCTTTGACCGACCGACGCTGGCCAGTGGCGGGTTGCACCAGGACCACCTCCTCCAACCGGTCGTCTCCACCTACAGCCTCCAGTTCCCACCCGGCGAGCTCGGTTATCCGCGGGTTTTCACGGAGCTGGCCGGCGATGTCCGGGCGCGACGACACGCGCTCGGAGCGGTGCACCAGGGTGACCATGGGCCCGGTCTCTGCCAGGGCCAAGGCGTCGAGACTGGCGTTGTCCCCGCCGCCGATCACGACCGCGGGACGCCCGGCGAACCGGGCGAGATCCGAACCCAGCTGGTAAGTCACGTCTCCGCCGAAGGCCCCGTCCTCGGCAGCCGGTAGCCGCCGGATCCCTACCCCGGTCGCGATCACGATGGCGTCGGCCGCCAGCCGTCGGCCCGCCGACTCGACCCATCGCTCGCCGAGGTCGATCCGGTCGACCAACCACGATCGGCGGGCCCGGTCGCCGAGGATCGCCGCCGACCGCTCGACAGCCTGCAGTAAGGGGTGCTCGTCGTCATAGACACCGCCCGCAACGTTGCGCACGTGGAATGGGATCTCGGCGATTTGGCCGCCGACCTCCGCCTGCATCTCCAGCACGATGGTGTCGAGCTGGATGTCGTAACACTCCAGGGCGCAGCTCAAGCCCGCCATCCCCCCGCCGATGATGACGACCTGGTGGTGCTCCTCGGCTCCTGGCGACCCGGCGCTCACGCCACCGAACCTATTGGACTCGCTAGCTGGCCGCATGCAGACACCTCGACTGCTGGCCTCTGGGATCCCCAACTCTGGGATCCCCGACTCAGTAGGAATGGGGTAGTGTCCGCTCCGGTGACGTGAGGAGGGGGTGGCGTCGGTGAAGAGCCTGCGAGACGTGATCGAGGAAGAGGGTGTCGCGTTCGGGGCCTGGTCCCTCATGCCGGCGCCATTCGCGACCGAACTCCTGGCCCGCTCGGGGTACGACTGGATGTGCGTCGATATGCAGCACGGCCAGGTCGGCTCGGTGGAGTCGCTTATGCCCTTGCTGCAGGTGATAAACGCGCACGACGTCCCGGCGTTCGTCAGGATCCCGTGGAAGACGAACTTTACTGTGGCGATGCACGCCGTCGACTACGGCGCCCAAGGCGTTATCGTCCCGATGGTCGATACCGCGGAGGAGGCGGCCGATATCGTACGAGCCCTCCGGTACCCGCCGGAAGGCGAGCGGAGTTGGGCGCCCGTACGTGCCAGGCTGTTGATCGACAATTACTCGCCGGCGAAAGCCAATGAGCACGTCTTTTGCTTCGCCATGATCGAGACTCGCTCGGGTTTGGACCACGTCGACGAGATCCTCTCAGTCCCCGGTGTCGATGGCGCCTACGTCGGGCCGAACGATCTTTCGGTGTCCCACGGCGGGCCGCCACTGCCCACGTCGAAGAACACGTTGCTCTCCGAGTTGGCCCAACGGGTCCTCGAGGCCTGCAAGCGTTCTGGTCGCGTAGCCGGTTTCCATGCCGATGGTCCTGACGAAGCGCTCTACTGGGCCGGGCGGGGGTTCCAAGTCGTGAATGTCAGTACCGATGCCGGATTGATCGCGGCGGGATCTGCGGCCAACGTGGCCAAGATTGCCGCTGGGCGCCGGCAAAAGGCGTGACGGCAGGACCTAGCGCCTTCCACTCATGCCTGGGTAAATCACCGTTGTAAAAAGGGAAATGAAAGCAGCCGTGAAGGAGGTCTGCGATGGTCACAAGCACAGTCCAGACGGAGATTGAGAAGTTCCTGGGACAGGGGCCGGTCCCGCTTTACATCGGTGGCGTCTGGAGGGCTCCGCATGAAGGCGCGGTACTCGAGGTCCAGGATCCCGCCGACGGGACCTTGCTGGCCGAGGTGGCCGCCGGCCAGAGCGCCGACATCGACGATGCTGTAGCCGCGGCCAACCGGGCGCTGCCGGATTGGTCCGCGCTGCCTCCTGCTGACCGGGCTGCTCTGCTCCATCGCTACGCGGACGCCATCGAGGACAACCTCGAACTCCTGGCCAGCCTCGAGTCGCTCGACGTGGGCAAGCCGGTAACGGGGGCCACAGACTTCGACATACCCTTCGCGGTCCAAGCTTTCCGGTACTTCGCCGACCTTTCGGTGCACATGCGCCGGTCCGTGCCACTCCCGGTGGCCCACATGGAAGCCCGTCAGGTCCAGCTGCCCTACGGTCCCTGCGGTTTTATCTTTCCCTGGAACTTCCCGTTCCTCTTGTACGGGTGGGGCGTGGCCCCGGCCTTGGCGGCTGGGAACACCGTAGTGGTCAAACCCGCGGAGCTAACCCCGCTCAGCACCCTCTATGCGTGTCATCTGGCGGAGCAAGTGGGCATACCGGCCGGTGTCATAAATGTCGTGCCCGGGTTGGGGGCAACCACTGGCGCCGCCCTCGCCCGCCATACGGGCATTCGTCGCATGTCATTCACGGGGTCGCCCGAGGTCGGCCGGGAGGTGGCCATGCAGGCTGCCCGCAACTTGGTGCCCTGCAAGCTGGAGCTCGGGGGCAAGGGCGCGGCGGTGGTCTTCGATGACGTCGACGTCTCCGACACCGCCCGCCGGCTGGCCAATGCCATAACCGACAATTCAGGCCAGGTGTGCTGTACGGCAACCCGTTGGATGGTCCATGAAGATGTGCTGGACCAGTTGGTCTCCGAAGCCAAGGAGGTGCTGGGAGAGGTCACTATTGGCGCCGGCTCGGACCCCGCCACAACGATGGGGCCTTTGGTAAGCGAGGGCCAGCGTCGTCGTGTCCTCGGCTACATCGACAAGGGCCTGGCATCGGGCGCCACAGCGCTGCTCGAAGGGGGCGAGCTCAGGCCCAAAGGGCACGAGGACGGGTACTTCGTGTCACCCGCCCTCCTCACGGGAGACCCCGCCAACATTTGCGCTCGCGAAGAGATATTTGGCCCTGTGGCCTACGTGATCCCGTTCCGAGACGAGAACGAGGTCGTGCAAACGGTCAATAGTTCCCGCTACGGGTTGGCCAATAGCGTTTGGAGTGCCGACTTGAAGCGGGCCGAGCGGGTCGCCGAGCGCCTTGTCGCCGGCAACAGCTGGATCAACGCTCATAACGTCTTCGCGTACGGCCTTCCGTACGGCGGCGTAAACCTGAGCGGCTACGGGGGCGGTGTCAACAGCCCTGAGACACTTATGGACTATTTGCGGCCGCAGACGATCGCCCGTCCGCTCCCTTGAGGGCCGAATTTTCAGGTAGGGCTCACCTCGGGCTTCGTCTTCGAGCTGCCGAGACGGCAAGGGACAAACACGGCAACGGACCACATGGATCTACATGGAGCGACAAAGCCCCACACCCGCAAGGCCTACCGTGAGAAGATCTTCATGAGATGGGCGACTTGCACGAAGAACACCGGGACCGCAAGGAGGTAGCTCTCGTCAGGGACATCAGGGCGGCTTTGTCTGCACTGGGCGTGAGCCCTTCGTTGCTGACGCAAGCCGAAAGGGAACTGCTCGATGAACAGGGTTATCTACCCTTGCAGGGCATCTTGGACGCCAGGCAGGTGGCGAGCTTGGTCCAGCGCTTCGACGAACTCGTCAGCGAAGAGGGCGACCGGGCCGGCTTAGAGGCCCACCAGGAGCAGGGGGCGGACCGTCTGGCCGACCTGGTCGACAAGGACGCCGCCTTCGACCTGTGCTGGAACAACCCGAAGCAACTGGCAGCTATCTCGCACGTCCTTGGTTGGGAGGAGTTCAAGGTGTTCTCTCTGAACGGACGGGCGGCGCTCCCTTCGCAGGGTCACCAGTCTTTGCACGTCGACTGGGGCTCCGCCGTGGCGCCAGGGGACTACCAGATCTGCAACTCGATCTGGATGCTCGACGACTTCACTACCGATAACGGTGCCACGCGTGTCATACCAGGGTCCCATCGTTGGGGACGACTCCCGCAAGACGACATGGCAGACCCACGCCAGCCTCACCCTGATGAAATCCTGCTCCTCGGCTCAGCTGGTAGCGCCGTTGTCTTCAACAGCCACTTGTGGCACGGAGGCACGCAAAACCGCTCCGACAAACCTCGCCGTGCCCTTCATTCCGCGTATGTCCGCCGTGACAAACAACAGCAGACAATATTTCGCAATTATCTCCTGCCTGCGACCTACGAGAGGCTGAGCGCAGCGCAGCGCTACCTCCTCGAGGTCTAGGGAGGTCATCTGGTGGTTCCCGGAGCTACCACGCGGCCCAGGATGGCGCCATCGTCGAGCCCGGTCCGACCGAACGAATCTTCGGCGACCCTGCTGAGCAAGCCACCCGGCGGTTCCTCCAGCGCATCGTGAACGCGGGCCGGCTCTAGCCTGAATTACGCACGAGTGGCTTGTTCTGGCCCTTGGCAGCCCATTATTTGCCGCGGCATCACTCGGGCTCGGTCGGCCCGTCCTGGTCTCCCTCAGCCAGCGAAGGTGGTGGGATCGGGAACCGGTCGACGCGCCGGAGAGGCACGAACAGGATCCCCCAGAGGAGTGCTACCACCAAAGTGCCGATGCCGCCGAGGACGATCGACCCCGTAGTTCCCAGCAACTGACCGACCGCGCCCGACTCGAAGCCGCCGAGCTCGTTTGACGCGCCGATGAAGACGTTTTCGACCGCCAGCACGCGGCCACGCATCTCGGGGGGTGTTGCCAACGGGACCAGAGTGGAGCGGATGAACACGCTGATTGCGTCCGCGGCTGACAAGGCGAACATCGCGACGAACGCCACCGCGTAGGAGCGGGTCACACCTAGGACGATGGTCCAGACGCCGAAGACGGCCACTGCGCCCAGCAGTACACGGCCGACCCTGCGCTTAACCGGGCGGAACGAGATGACCAGCGTCATCGCCCCGGCCCCCAATCCGGCGGCGGCCCGGAGCCAACCGAGGCCGAACGCTCCGACGTGTAGGCGCACCGCGATTGCAGGCAAAAGGGTCACGGCTCCTCCGAAGAGCACGGCAAACAGGTCAAGCGAAATAGCACCGAGGACAATGGGCTGAGCGCGGACAAATCGCAAACCCTCCAGAGCCTCATGAAGGCCACGCCCCGAGGCGGGTATCCCATCCTCGAGCACGTGGTCGACCTGGTCATCACCGACCGGGTTGAGCCCGCCAGCACTTAGCTGTCCTGCCCCCCGATCGGGGACCCGGATAGCCATGACCAACGCTGCGCCGGCACCGGAAAGTACCGCCGCGGCGACAAGCGGCACCCAGGCCCCCGCCCCATAGAGCAGGCCACCGAGCACGGGGCCGATGATCGTCGCGGTCTGCGATGCGACGGACCGGCGAGCGACCAACCACGGCACTCCTTCGTTGCTGACCATGGCGGCGGGCAAGGAGCGCAGCGCGGGGGAGAGGAAGGCTTGGCCTGACCCGAAGGCCAGGACCAGAACAAAGATCGGCGTGACCGATAGACCGCGAGGACTGTGCACATACCAAGCGAGGGCCAAGGCAACGACAGCGTTTGCGATCGCGCCGAAGGCCGTGACGCGCCGCCGGTCAAAGCGGTCCGCGGCGGCTCCAGCGACCAACATGAGGAGGAGGGCGGGCGCGAACTCCGCCAAACCGAGAAGGCCTAGGTCGAGCTCACTACGGGTCAGGTCGTAGACCAAAAGGCCAAGAACGGTTGTCTGCGCCAGGTTGGCCATCGCCGTGGTCAGGGACGCCCCCAAAAGGGCGAGGACCTGGGAGAGGGGCGGCCTAGGAGGGGCGGACGGCATTGTGCTGGTCGAAGAACCGGTCGAGCGTCAGAAAGTGCCTTCTGCGCCGGACCGCCCGACCTTAGCGCCGGCGCAGCACCGACAAGCGAGGCCGAGCTATCTTCGGCTTCATCCAAACAAGCTCCCCAGAAGAGACGGGCGCGGTTGCCATCTGGCCTCCGCTCGACCGCGAGGTGCTGAGTTTTAGCACCGAAGCGGTGACCTACCGTGAGCTGCTCTTGACGGGCGCGGCGACTGGTTCCCTGTCCGGGCTGGTCGCCGAAGCGGCGGTCGGCGAGAGGCTCCTCCGTTCGTCTCCCGAGGGACCGCCGAGGGACGCCGTCCGTGCCGAAGCGAAAAAGTTCAGGCGTGCGCGGCATCTCGAAAGTGGTGAGGACCTGCGGGTTTGGCTCGCGTTACGGGGGCTCACGCTCGACGAGTTCGATCAGTACATGAGCCGTGTCGTGGCGCGGGCCAGTGCGGGGAGCAGCGACCCTGGCGCCGCACGGGATGAGCTGACCTCGAAGCTCCTATTCGGTGAGCTGGCGTTCGCGGGAGCATGGCGCGTCTTTGCCGACATGGCCGTCCGCCTCTTTGCTGCGGAGCGGCTGTCACGGAAGGGCAACACCAGCTGGCCCCGTCCCGAGCCAGGCCAGTCCGCGACGGCCGAGGACAAGTCCGCGACGGCCGAGGACAAGCCTGGTCCTCCGCCCGCCGAGGTACTTGAGCTACTCCGGCCCTTCGGCGCGTTTGACCCGGCGTGGTGCGGTGAGCGTCTTGGGGTGTTGCGCTCCCGGGCGCGGGCGCTGGATGATGTAGAGCGCCATATTCGCAGTTCAGAGGCTGTTAAGTCCCGGATCGAGGACTACAGGTTGGAGTGGGCTCTCTACCGTTACGACGAGCTCCAGCTGCGCTCCCGGGCGGCCGCCATGGAGGCGCTCAGCTGTGCCCGTGCGGACCGGTTACCGGCCGACGAGATCGCTCGCCGGGCCGGGACCGAGCTCACCCCTCGCCGAGCACGAAGAGAAGAGCTGCCGGCCGGTCACGCCGCAGTACTCGACGGTGCGGTCCAGGAGGAAGCGGTAGGCCCCATCGAGCATGCGGGCGGCTTTTCTGTCATGTGGCTGCGCGAGCGTTCGCGGCCTGACGGTACCGACCCCGAGGTGGTGGAGCGAGCGGTCGCCGAGCTCCTATCCGAGGCGCTCGAGCGGGTGGCGACCGGTGCGGTCCGGGAGATCGACCAGCTGTGAGCCTCAACGAGACCGATCGGCAGGTCCTGCGACGCCTCCCATTGCTCTCCCAGGTCTCCCCCCAGCTCTCCGATCTCGTCGTCCGGCTGTTCCAAGTACGTGAGTACGACTTCGGTGAAACCCTCGTCGTGGAAGGAGATGCCCCCGACGGCATGTACGTTCTCAGCGAGGGGAGCGCACGCGTTGTCTTCGACCATATGGGAAAGGAGGTGACCCTTGCCCGCCTACAGCCGGGCAACTGGTTCGGCGAGACTGCGCTTTTGAACAAGACAACCAGGAACGCCACGGTCAGAGCCTCGGAGAAGACCCGTGCCCTGTTCCTAGACGCTGTTGTGTTCGCTGCGCTGCTGGCCAGCGAGCCGGGCGTCAGGGACGCCGTCCTGGCCCAGACAAGGGCACATCAGCTTGACCGGCTCCTCCGTATGCACGCCGCCTTCGAGGACTTGTCGACGGAAGACGCCGCCCGGATCGAGCCGCGGCTCAAGGAGGAGGAGGTCCCGCCAGGTACGGAGGTCGTCCACCAGGGCGACCCGGGGGAGCGGCTCTTCATAGTCGAGAGCGGCCGGCTCGAGGCCGTGAGATTCCGACAACGGCACCGAGGCTCAGATCGGCTTTCTCAGCACTGGTGACCTGTTCGGAGAACGTTCACTGGTCACCGGGGAGCCGTGTGTAGCGACGGTGAGGGCCCTGACCGCGAGCCGCCTCTGGTCTCTCGGGCACGCCGATTTCATGTGGCTGTCCGAACAAGTGCCAGTCTTCGGCGGGCGTCTGCGGGAGATCGCCGACGGCCGCGACTACCGTACGGCGGCCCGCCTACCGCTCGATTTCGCCCACGAGATCCTGCCGGGAGGGCTGAGGGGTGAGGAACGGCCTTCGACTACATCGCAAGTACCTGAGGTGGCCAGCGATTGGTCACCGGACAGCGACAGGTACGCCCGGCACTACCGGTACTTCCGGCACGACCGCCACGACCGCCACGCCCGCCACGCCCGCCACGCCCGGCAAGACCGGCAAGACCGGCAAGACCGGTACGCCCGCCACGCCCTCTCCAACAGCGCTCGAACCGCAGGCAGCATCGCGTCGCCGAGGCCGCAAACGGCGACAGTTCCCAATCGTGCACCAGATCGACGAGACGGACTGCGGGGTGGCTTGTCTCGCGATGGTGGCGAAGTGGCACGGTATCGAGGTCGCAATTCCCTCGCTCCGTGACGTTGTCGGCACGACTGTCTCGGGAACGACCCTGCGCTCTATCGCCACCGCTGGCGGGCATATCGGCCTCCACGTTCAGCCTATGAAGGTGTCGCGAGACCGCTTGAACGAGCTGGCCCTCCCGGCGATAATCCACTGGCGCGGCGACCACTGGGTGGTCCTCGTCCGGGCCGACGAGGCCGAAGCCGAGGTGGAGTTGGCCGACCCGGCCATCGGCCGCCGCATAGTAAGCCGTGACGAGCTCAGCCAGCACTGGGACGGCTTCGCAGCGATCGTGACCCCGACGGGCGAGCCGCCCGATGTGGGCCGTGGTGGGCCGAACCTGCGCTGGCTACGGCCCTTTGTGGCCGCCCATCGGGGGACGATCGGGCTCGCCCTCGTGCTCGCCCTGGCTGCGGCGGCCTGTGAGGTTGCCCTGCCACTGGTCGTCGAGTCGATCGTCAATGACCTGGTGACCCCGCACGCGGAATCGCTCCTCTACGACAGCGGGCTCATCATGCTGGCGCTCATCGTCGGCGGGACGTTCGCCGTTCTCCTCCAGAGACTGGCCCTCGTGGGCGCGACGGCGACATTCGACATCGGCACCCTCGACTTCATGACCGAGCGTCTCCTGGCGTTGCCCATGGCGTACTTTGCTACCCGCCGGGTAGGCGACATCGAGCGCCGCTTGACCGGTGTGCGCCAGATCCGGCGACTAGTTGTGCAACAAGGGATCGCCGCGCTCACGGCCGCGACTCAGGTGATCGTCGGGGTGGCCATCATGTTCGTTCTTTCGCCTGTGCTCGCGGCCATCTTCTTGGTCGTGATGCCCTTTTACGGGCTCGCCATGCGGTACTCGGCGCGCCGGCTGCGGCCGCTCTACGCCGCTGTCGAGGAGAGCTACGGACGTTACGCCTCGGACCAGGTCGACCTCCTGAAGGGCATCGAGACGGTGAAGACCTCGGCGACTGAAGGAGCCCTCCGGCGACGTCTGCGGCGAGTGTTCGAGGAGTTCACGGTGCGCACGGCAGCCTCCCAGCGGACGATCGCCCGCTATGGCTCGGTGGTGCAGGTCATCTCCTTGTTGACCTATTCGTCGTTCGTTTTCCTCGGTTCCATCGAGGTCCACGACCACCACCTGAGCCTCGGTGCGTTCGTCGCTTTCACGACCCTCGTGATGCTCACGACCGGGCCTCTCGTCGGCCTGCTCAGCATTTGGGACGACGTCCAGGTGTCGGCCGTGCTCCTCAACCGGATCGCAGACGTGCTCGAGCACGAGCCGGAGCAAGGCGAAGATCACGGCCGGCTGCTGCCGGTGCCGACGCTTGAGGGGCGTGTGCAGCTCATCGACCTCACTTACCAGCCCGCCAATAGCGACCAGCCGGTCCTCGCCCACCTCAACCTCGACATCGCCCCCGGGACGACGGTGGCGATCGTCGGTCGTTCTGGATCGGGCAAGTCCACCTTGCTCCGGCTGCTCGCTGGGCTGATCGAGCCGACCAGCGGGCGGGTACTTTTCGACCGCGTCGACTCCACGCTGCTCAGTTACACCGAATTACGTCGCAAGGTGGGCTTCGTCCTCCAGCAGCCCTACGTGTTCGCGGCCACGATCGCCGAGAACATCGGCCTCGGGGATGACGCCCCGGAAATGCAAGACGTGCGTGACGCTGCCCGTACCGCAGATCTGGCTGAACTAGTCGATCACCTCCCGCTCGGTTACGGCACGCTTGTCGGCGACCGTGGCTTGCCGCTCTCGGGCGGCCAGGCGCAGCGGCTTGCCATCGCACGGGCGCTTTACAGGCGTCCACCCCTGCTGCTGTTCGACGAGGCGACGAGCGCCCTGGACACCGAATCAGAAGCCATTGTCAAGCGGAACATCGACCGCCTCATGGAGAGCAGGACGGCCTTTGTGGTAGCGCACCGCTTGAGCACGGTCCGCAATGCCGACTTGATCGTCGTCCTCGAGGCGGGCCATATCGCCGAGAAGGGTACACACGAAGAGCTGGTAGAGCGTCGCGGGATCTATTACTACCTGTACAGCCAGCAGGCGCTTGGGCTATGAGCCAGGCCAGCGAGGCACCGGAGCAGGTACGCGGTACCGGTGAGTACGATTACCCAGCTTGTCAGGAGGTCTGGGGCAAAAGGCGGGTGTACGCTCCCAGTAACGGCCAATGGTTCGCATGGGACCAGGCTTTTGCAAAAGGAGGCCCGAAATGGGGCAAGAACCAGAAGAAAGGCTAGACGAGGACCTGGAGATCGACTCGGAGACCGCCGAAAACGTCACTGGCGGGTTCCTTCATCTTGCGTCGCACGACAAAATAGAGCAGCACAAGAGGCACCCGGAGATCGTCATCGAATAGTTTGACAACCAAGCTGCCGCTGAGGATTGAAGGGGCTTAGAAGACTCGGGACGACGGCGAGCCCTCAGTGGGATCCCACTGAGGCCGAAGGAAAGTAGGAGCTGACAGCTACGCCATTGGACGGGGCGCAAGGGCCGGCCACACCTTCTGACAACGCGGTCAGTTCAGCCGCGGGGAGCTTCCTGGCTTCGCTGAGCCCTACGGAGGCGGCAGACCTTGCGCGTAAGACCGAGCGAAGACATTTTTCTCGTGGTGACGTCCTTTTCTCCGAGGGCGACGAGGGAAACGAGGTTGTGGTCTTGCACTCAGGTCGCGTCAAGGTCTGCGCTAAGCGTGCGGGTCGAGAGATTATTCTCTCTGTCCTTGACCCTGGCTCCGTACTTGGTGAGCTGAGCGCCGTCGACGGCTCCCCTCGGTCGGCGACGGTGATCGCTTTGGAGCCAACCGACGTCGCGGTAATCGGCGTCGAGGATTTCCGTGAGTACCTGCTTGCGCACCCTCGGGTTTCTTCTGAGCTGCTGAGGCTCGTAGCTGAACGCCTCCGCCAGGCTTCGCTCCGGCAGCTGGAGTTCGGTACCACTCAAACTCTTACGCGGCTGTGCGGCACGCTCATGGAGCTTTCCGACCGCTACGGCCAATCGGTTGGCGCGAATGTCGAGGTCACGATACCCCTCAGCCAGCAGGAGCTGGCCGAGCTCTCAGGGATGTCCCGCGAGGCTCTGGTGAAGGGCCTGCACCAGCTGCGTAGCCTCGGGTGGCTCTCGGTCGATGACCGCACGATCGTGCTCCACGACGCCGCGGCTATCAGACGGCGGGCACGGCTCGGCTGAAAGGTGTTGGGCGAACTGGGGCGAACTGGGGCGAACTCAGGCGAACTCGGCTACTACTTGGCGACGGGCAGCGTTTGGGGCGGGCGCTCCGCGAGGAGCCCTGGCCGATGTCTGGCACGTGGCTAGGGAGGCCTCACGACACCTAAGCGGGCCGACGTGAGCCCGGAGGCATGAGGTGAATGAACTCGGCCTGCGCGTCCATCGAGCCGGCCAACCAGCTGAGGGCAAGGCCGCTGTCGGCGGACGTGTCGCTCCCACCCCAGCCCTGCACGAACGACCCGTTTGGGAAGACCTTCTGGACGTAGCCGATGTACCACTGTGGAGAGGGCCCACACCCCAAGGAAGTGGCGCCGTTGACCCATTTGAGAGCAGTGCAGGGCGCCAGCCAGAGGTCGCCCACGCGTGGGTGGTGGCTCACCGGGTAGCCCACTGCCTCGGCATCGACGAGAAAGCAATAATGCGGCAGGCGTGACGAGCAGCTTTTGTAGTTATAGCCATACCGTTCTATGGCGTACCTCTCGATGTCGGGGCGTTCCTCCGCGGGCCAGTAAGCGCTGTTGAGGTATCGTTCCGGGTTGTTCGGGTCCTGAGGCGGTTGCGATGCAACGGGGACGGTGCACTGCGGTTGTTGGACAGTCAACGCGCAGTGAGGAGGTCTGTTATAGCGGGACGGGCTGGGGAGGTGCGCCCAGCTCGGGTCTTGGAACTCGTCAACTGCCGGCTTTATCGCGCCGCTCGCGGGCGACGCGAACGAGGTCATTGCGGCGATCATGCCGACCACGCCCAAAGTCCCAAGCCATCTTCTAGAGCTGTATGCCGCCTCGCTAGTAGTCATTTCAAATGCTGGCAGTGAAAGGGTCGCTGACCGAAATGGGCACCGACCATGGCCACGGTGACAGGGCCTACCGACCGAGAGGATGTCGCAGCTGGGCGCGAAGCGCGCTAGGTGTTGACGCGGGTTGAGGCGCCCTCCGGGCTACCGATCGGGTTGGGTGGCTCTCCTACTGGAGACCGGCTGCTATTGGAGCTTGGATCCTGATTGGAGCCCGGACCGCACCGACGTGATCCGTTGCGTGTTGAAACCGAGCCAGTGCATCCGGCCCACGTACCGCGCGGTGCTCGACTTTGATGCAGCGGTCCATGATGACGGTGAGCCCTCCGCTCTCCGCGATTATGGCTGCCTCCTCGTTGATGACGCCGAACTGGCACCAGAGGGCACGGGCGTGGATGCCTACGGCGTCCTTGGCGATCCCGGGAAGGGCGTCCGGCGCCCGGAAGACGTTCACGATATCCACAGGCACGGGCACGTCCTGCAGCCGGGGATAGGACGGCTCGCCGAGGACACTGCCCTCGCGTGGGTTCACCGGGACCACTCGGTAGCCGTGCCGCTTGAGGTAATAGCCGACGAAGTGGCTGGGCCGAAGCTCGTTACTCGACAAACCCACGATTGCGATTGTCTTCGAGGTGTGGAGCAGCCGCTGGATCTCCAGCGCGCCCTGGTAGCGCGCTAGGTCGGTCACGACGTGGCTGTTCCGGCGGCCTTGGCGGCCACACGCTTCAGGGCCTGCTCCAGGTCCCAGGTCAAATCGTCGACGGACTCGGTCCCGACCGACAGCCGCACCGTCCCGGGCCGAACGCCAGCTGCCTTAAGTTCATCGTCGCTGAGCTGGCGGTGCGTCGTGCTGGCGGGGTGGATGATCAGGCTCCTAGCGTCACCAACATTGGCCAAATGCGACCAGAGCGTCACGCCGCGGATGAGCTCTTGCCCGCCCGCCCGGCCGCCGGTGCAGTCAAAGGAGAACACCGCACCGGCGCCACGGGGCAGGTACTTTTCCACGAGCGGCCGGTACTTGCTAGTTGAGAGCCCAGGGTAGGTGACGTTCGACGCCAGATCGTGCGCGTCGAGGAACTCGGCGACGGCAACAGCGTTCTCAACGTGGCGTTCCATGCGCAGTGACAGCGTCTCGAGGCCCTGCAGGAAAAGGAACGCATTGAATGGCGAGAGCGCGCCGCCGAGGTCGCGGCAACGTTTCGGCGCGGAGCTTCATCAAATATCCATAGGTCCCAAACGTCTCGTGGAACATCAAGCCGTGATAGGCCGGCGACGCACCTGCAACAACGGGGAAGCGCCCATTGGACCAATTGAAAGCGCCGGAATCCACGACTATGCCGCCGATGCTGGTCCCATGACCGCCAATGAACTTGGTTGCCGAATGGATAACGATGTCCGCCCCCCATTCGAACGGGCGGCAGAGGTACGGCGTCGCGAACGTGTTGTCCACAATCAGCGGGAGGTCGTGGTCGTGTGCGATCGAGGACACAGCCTGGATGTCCAGAACGTTGCTGCCGGGGTTGCCGATCGTCTCAGCGAAGAACGCCTTGGTGTTCGGTCTTACAGCGTAACGCCAAGCGTTATTGTCGTCAGGGTCGACCCACGTCAGTTCCACGCTCATCTTGCCGAGAAAATGCTTGAACTGGTTGATCGTCCCGCCGTACAGCGCTGAAGACGAAACAATATGGTCGCCGGCTTGCAGCAGCGTGAAAAGTGCAGCCGCCTGCGCCGCGATCCCGCTCGAGAACGCTACGGCACCACAACCACCCTCGAGGTTCGCGACGCGCTCTTCGAACACGGCGACGGTCGGGTTCATGATCCGGGAGTAGGTGTTCCCATACTCCTGCAGGTTGAAATACGCCGCCGCTGATTCTGGGTCTTCGAATACATAGCTCGTCGTTTGGAATATCGGCACCGCGTGAGCTCCCGTATTCGGGTCGGGCCGTTGACCCGCGTGCAACTGGCGTGTTTCGAACCCGAAGTCGCGGGTCTCCTCGACCTCGGAGGGTCTCTGGGGCCCGTCACTTGCCGGCTCCGGCCTCGGCCAGGAAGCGGCGGACATAGGGCGTCTGCTGCGCCTCCTCCAGCAAGAAACAGTCGTGGCCGTATGGCGCCTCGATCACATGGCACTCGACCGATTTGCCCAGCGCGAGGAGTGCCTTTTCGATATCTCGGGACGCGGCGGGCGGGTAGAGCCAGTCAGAACTGAACGCGATCAACAGCGTCCGGGCCGAGACGCCTTCGAGCGCCGCCGCCAACAAACCGCCGCCGTACTGGCGAGCCAGGTCGAAATACGTCAAAGCCCGTGATGTGTACAGGTACGTATTCGCGTCGAACCGCCTGACGAACGATTCGGCCTGATGGCGGAGGTAGCTCTCGACCTCGAACTCCGGCTCGGTGATCGTGTGGCGAATGTCGTCGGCGAACTTGAGCCGCCGCCCGAACTTGTCGCGCAGCGCCTCTGCCGACAGGTAGGTCATGTGGCCGACCATCCGAGCCACGCCCATTCCGGCGTTGGGCGCGCGTCCTGTTCCGTAGTAGTGACCACCTTGCCAGGCGGGGTCGCGCATGATGGCATCACGGGCGATGGCGTTCCAGGCCAAGCCCTGAGGGTGGAGGGCATGGGTACTGGCGATTGCGACGACCGCATCGACTTGGTCGGGGAACAAGATCGCCCACTCGAGCGCCTGCATCCCGCCGAGGGAACCGCCGGCCACGGCCGCCAGCCGGTCGATCCCCAACTCGTCGAGGAAGGCACGTTCAACTCGCACCATGTCCGCCACGGTGATCACGGGAAATCCTGTGCCGTACGGCTTGCTGGTAGCCGGGTCGAGCGACGAGGGCCCGGTAGTCCCGCGGCACCCGCCGAGGAGATTGGTGGAGACCACAAAGAAGCGGTCGGTGTCGAACGCCTTCCCGGGGCCGATCATCCCGTCCCACCATCCGAGCGCCTTGGCTGCCAGGCCGTCGCGCTCCTGTGCCGCGAACCCGTCCCGGGTGCCTTCCTCGGGCGGTGTCATTGAGATGCCGGCAGCGTGGGCGTCGCCACTGAGCGCATGGCAGACCAAGATGACGTTGTCCCGGAGCGCGCTCAGGGTCCCATATGTCTCGTACGCCACCCGGATCTGGTCCAGCGCCCGTCCGCAATCGAGCTGAACGGGCCGCGGCAGATCCAGGTACTGGGCCTCTACGACGCCGACAGAATCCCGCCGCCTGCTTGGCGGCTGCTGCTACCGATGCGACCATGGCTCCCTCCTCCCGGCCCAACCCCTCCCGGCCCAACCCCTCCCGGCGCGAAGTACTGTACAGTCTCCCCATGGAAGCGCTAGAGAAGCTGTCCATTTAGGCATTAGGCAAGTTAGAGGGAGGGCATCAGTGACATGACCACGGTAACCAACGGAGTCAATGTGCAGGCGTTGCTCGACGCGCGTGAGGTGCTGAGGGGCGCGCCGGAGGCTGCTCAGTTCACCTGGAAGGCCAAGTCCAAGTGGCAGGACGGCGTTCACAGCGAGACGAGGATCCAAAACTTCTTCGGCCTGGGGGCGGAGCAAAGCCATAAGACCGAGGCGGTGTTCGATGCCGACCACCCAGAGGTCTTCGCGGCCACGGACAACGGCATCACCCCGATTGAGTACCTCCTGGTTGGGCTGGCTAGCTGCCTCACAGCCGGGGTGGCGTCCGTGGCGCAAAACCGCGGCATCCAGTTGCGATCGGTTGAGGCGACCGTCGAGGGCAACCACGACATCCGCGGGATCCTCGGTGTCGACAGCGACGTCCGCAACGGTTTCAATGATTTGAAGGTGACCTTTACGATCGACGCGGATGCCTCGAAGCAGGAGATCGAAGCGCTGGTCGCGCAGTCCCAGAAGCGCTCTGCGGTGTTCGATGCTCTCACCAACCCGACGAGCGTCACCGTCGAGGTCGCCTGAGAGGCCCAGCCATCGAGCGTACCGCCGCAGTCGTCGTCGGTGCGGGCCATGCTGGGCTCGCTGCGAGCTACTTCCTCACCGAACAATCGCTCGATCACGTGGTGCTCGAGCGGGGTGAGGTCGCGAATTCGTGGCGGACAGGACGCTGGGACTCCTTACGGCTGCTGACCCCCAACTGGCAAAGCCGATTACCTGGCCACCGTTACGACGGCCCCGACCCCGACGGCTACATGTCGATGGGAGAGGTGATCGAGTTTGTCGAGAGCTTTGCCAAGGTGACGGGTGCTCCCGTGCTTACCGAGGCGAACGTCACCTCTCTCCGGTCCTCCCACAAGGGGTACCACCTCATTTCGAGCCGTGGCGAGATCCATTGCCAGGCAGTGATAATCGCCAGTGGCGCCTGCAATAAACCAGCGGTGCCGGCGTTCGCCAACGCGGTGCCGGCTTCCGTCCAGCAACTGACGCCCTTCGACTACCGCAACCCGGACCAGCTGCCGGAGGGTGGCGTGTTCGTTGTTGGAGCGTCCGCTACGGGTGTGCAGCTGGCCGCGGAACTGCAGCGCTCGGGGCGCCCCGTGACGCTCTCAGTAGGCGAACACGTGAGGTTGCCCCGGACCTATCGCGGGCGTGACGTGCTGTGGTGGATGGACGCCTCGGGCATCTGGGACCAGCGCTACGACGAGATCGATGACCTGACCCGGGCCAGGCGGCTACCTTCGCCGCAGCTCGTCGGCACATCTGAACGGGACACCCTCGACCTGAATGCTCTTGCCTCCATGGGCGTCGAGTTGGTCGGCCGGTGGGCGGGCTTACGTGACGGCCATGCGTTGTTATCAGGGGGCCTGCGCAACATGTTCACGCTGGCAGACCTCAAAATGGGGCGCCTGCTCGATACTTTCGACACATGGGCGAGGGACAATGGGCGCGACGTCGAAGTGGGCACGCCCGAGCGTTTAGCCCCGACCCGTGTGCCAGAGACGGCCCGGTTGCAGCTTGACCTGCGCAACGGCGAGATCCGCACGATCGTGTGGGCGACGGGCTTCCGCCCCGATTACGGGTGGCTCGACGTGCCGGTGCTCGATCAGAAAGGCCAGTTGGTTCATGAAGGCGGAGTGGTCGACATGCCGGGGCTATATGCGCTGGGACTTCCCGTGTTACGCCGGCGCAAGTCCACTTTTATCCACGGGATTGAGGACGACGCCCGTGAGGTAGTCGATCACCTTGCGCGATATCTGGCGGTAAACCGTCGAGCCTGAGCACGCCACTGGTATTACTTGGAACTTCCGGAACGGACCGCCTTGATCCCGGACCTAGAGATCTGGAAGCCCTTGGCGCCTGCAGTGCACGTGACGCCGGCCCTAGTGGACAGGCAGCGGAACGGCCCGGAGCCGGTCGAGCGCCCGTAGGCGAGCACGGGGGTGTTGATGCCCGGGTTCCCGAGGCACTGTTGGCCCTTACAGACCTTGAAGGTGCCGGTGAGCGACAGGACAACGGACTCGGGGGGTGAGATCGTCTGGCAGTAAACCTGGTGGAGGCCGATGTAGCCGTTGTCGATCTCGCAGCTGATGTTCCCTGAGGGGGAGAGGAACTCGCCGCCGTGGACCGTGTGAGCCGGAGGCGAGGGCGTTGCGGATGCGCCGGCCACCGTGAGCGGGGCGAGCCATCCCGGGCAGCTCAGGATGAACGCCAGGCAGGCGGCGACGAGCGCACCCCGGAACCTTTTACTGCCCCTGTCGGTCCTCCACGTGTTGGCCAAGATCGCGTTCGTAACCCAGCACTCTAACCCCAGGTCGAGGCGTGACCAGAACCGAGCAGGAGGGGTCGGCGCTGGGCCCAGTGCCGGCTATCGGCCACGCCGCCGGGCCCGTGACCGGCCGGCCACGGGCCGCCACCGCGGCCGCGATCCGGTCAACTTGCTAGCCTGGCCGCCGTACCGACCCGGGGGTTGCCGATCATGCCCAAGCCACTGGTTGCCCTCGTGGGGACTCTCGACACGAAGGGACGGGAGTACCAGTGGGTGAGTGATCGGGTTACGGACAACGGGGCTCGAGTTCTTGTCATTGACGCCGGGATTGCCGAGCCCGCCGGGTTCGAGCGGACCATCGACTACACCCAGCACGTGGTCGCCGAGCGTGCGGGGTCGACAATTGAGGCGCTCCGCCGGCGCAACGATCGAGGATTTGCCATCGCCACCATGGCCGAAGGTGTTGCTGCGGTACTTTCTGAGCAGCTGTCGAAGGAAGATCTCGACGGCGTGTTCGCGCTCGGTGGGAGCGGAGGCTCATCGATCGCGGCGCGAGCCGTGCGCGATCTACCGGTGGGCCTGCCCAAGCTGATCGTGTCCACGATGGCTTCGGGCGACGTGTCGCCTTACGTCGGTTCCAGCGACGTCACGCTCATGTACAGCGTCGTCGACATCGCGGGGATTAATCAAATTTCTCGGGCAGTGCTTGGAAATGCCGTGGCCGCCATCACTGCAATGGCGACGGCCCGACGCGTTCGCCAGAGCGAACCGAGCGACGACAAGCGTCCGCTCATCGGCGCGTCGATGTTCGGTGTGACCACCCCGGCGGTAAACGTAGCCCGGGCCCGGCTCGAAGAGCTTGGTTATGAGGTCCTGACGTTCCACGCCACAGGTCCCGGTGGCAGAGCATTGGAAGCGTTGGCTAGGTCCGGTTTTTTGGCTGGGGTGCTCGACTTAACGACAACCGAGCTCGCTGACGAGCTAGTCGGCGGAGTGCTCAGCGCGGGGCCGGACCGCTTGACCGGAGCAGGGACCTCGGGTGTGCCGCAGGTGGTCAGTCTAGGGGCACTTGACATGGTCAACTTCGGCCCCCGAGGCACGGTCCCTGCTCAATTCGACGGACGGTTGCTGTACGAACACAACCCGTCCGTAACCCTTATGCGGACCACCGTTTCCGAAAGTGAGGAGCTGGGGCGACGGGTGGGGAAAAAGCTGGCGTCGGCCACGTCGCCTACCGTTCTGGTCATCCCCCGGGGCGGTGTGTCGGCGCTGGATGCTGCGGGACAGCCGTTCTGGGACCAAGAGGCTGACACCATGCTCTTTGAGACGGTAAGCGAAGGCGTCGCCGGCTCGAGCGTTGAGGTAATAGACGACCCCGCCAACATCAATGACCCGGATCTGGCCCGCCGTGCAGCGGACCAACTCCACGTTCTCATCACAGGGGGGGCCTGAGTTGGACCGCACCACCGCCCTGGCCCGGTTGCGTGCCACTATCGACGCTGGTCGTCCTGTCATAGGAGCCGGGGCGGGCACCGGGATTTCCGCTAAGGCCGCCGAGGCTGGTGGCGCGGACCTCATTGTCGTGTACAACTCCGGGCGCTACCGCATGGCAGGTAGGGGTTCGCTGAGCGGCCTTCTGGCTTACGGCGACGCGAACCAGATTGTGGTCGATATGAGCAGGGAAATCCTGCCCATTGTCCGCGATATCCCGGTGCTGGCCGGTGTGAACGGTACGGACCCGTTCCGAATTATGGAGAGGTTCCTTGGTGAGTTAGCCGACTTGGGCTACAGCGGGGCCCAAAACTTCCCGACCGTCGGCCTGTTCGATGGTGTCTTCCGGCAAAACCTGGAGGAGACCGGGATGGGTTACGACCTCGAGGTGGAAATGGTGCGCGCTGCGGCGGTACGTGGTATGCTGACTGCTCCTTACGTGTTCGACATCGAGTCGACCATAGCCATGACTGAGGCGGGTGCGGACATCGTGGTACCCCATATGGGGTTGACTACGGCGGGCACGATTGGGGCGCAGACAGCCATTACGCTCGACGAGTCGGTGGCTCGTACCCAGGAGATGCACGACGCGGCGGTCGAGGTGAACCCCGAGGTGATCGTCTTGTGCCACGGAGGTCCTATCGCCGAGCCTGAGGACGTGGCCTATGTCCTTCACAACACTTCTGGAATTGCAGGCTTCTTCGGCGCCTCCTCAGTGGAACGCCTCCCAACCGAACGAGCTATCAAGCAGCAGGTCGTCGATTTCAAGTCCATTGATGTGAGCAAATAACCCCGGATAAATAAGGGAGAAATTGATGTACCGCAAACCGGACGACGTGGAGACTCGTGTACTCGACTGGGGCACGATCAAATGGCTGGTGACTCCGGACCTGGACGAAGGGGCGGGACTTACCACCGGCGAAGTGATCGTCTACCCGGGTCGAGGCCATGCCCCGCACCGCCATCCCGGCGAAGAGGAGGTGCTCTACGTCATTTCGGGAAAAGGCGAGCAGACGGTTGGGGAGGGGACTGACAGTTTCGCCATCGGCGAAGGCGACGTTGTCTATATCCCGACGAACGTGCTCCATTCCACGTACAACACAACTTGGAGCCCTCTGCGGCTCATCGTGGTTTACACGCCCGGTGGTGCAGAGAGGGTGCTCGATTCTCTCCCCGGGACGAGGGTGCTCCGACCCGGAGATGCTCCCGTGTGGGCGCAGGTGGTCTGACGAGACGGTCTTGCCTCTGGGACCTCAGTTAGCCACCGTGCAGCGCGACCCGCCGGCGCTCTTCGCTTGGTATAGCGCCACGTCCGCTCGCCGTAGTAGCTCGTCCGGGCGTCCCGGGTGGCCCACGGCCAAACCGACGCTCACTCGCACCGACAGACCGGCCTGCACATGCGACCAGGACCGCTCGGCCACGCCCCGGACGATCGCCCTCGCTCTTTGCTCTGCCGCGCCCAGCTCGAGATCGTCAAGCAGCAGAGCGAACTCGTCGCCTCCGAGACGGGCGGCCACGTCGGCAGACCGCACACTCGCCGAGAGAATGGACGCAACGTCCACGAGCACCATGTCCCCTACTGGATGGCCCCAATTGTCGTTGACCTCCTTGAAGCGGTCCACGTCGCACAGGATCAGGGTCACTCTTTCCACTCCCTTGGCCGCCATGACGGCCATGAACCTGTAGAACTCCCTTCGGTTGGCCAACCCGGTGAGGTCGTCAAGGAACGCATGACGACGGAACAGCGTGTGCTCTCCCCGCAGGCGCTCTCCCTGCACGAGCGAACGCATGGACGCCAAGGTGGTGAGCCGGCTCTGCCACCGGAGGCGAGCCTGACGCCTGGCATAGCGCAGTGCAGGGCTCACTTCGCCGATAACCGGCTCGTTCTGCTCGGCCAGGAGGGAGAGGGCGAGATCGTATTCGGTCGGCCTAGTCGCCGGGTCAAGCTCCGCCAGTACCCGTTCGGCCCGCTCCGAGGACGAACGACGCCGGCCATTGCTGGCGTCAGAGAGTGCCGCAGCGAGTTTCAGATGACCAGCGAACTCGTAGTACAGGTCGGGGTCCTCGGCATCCATCCCGTCCGCGAGTTCGGACACGTCTTGCCCGATGAGCCCGGCGAACATAAGTTCGAGAACGGACAGCCCCATGCTCCAGGTCCGGGGCATGTCGATCTGCTGTGCGGCCTGAACGGCTTGGCGACCCAGCTGGCAGTGGAGCTCGAGATCCTCGGGTTCGCCGATCTCTCGCAACGCGCAGGCCCATTTCATTTGAAGCTCAGCCCGGTTGAACCACACGACCGCTCGCAGGAACTTCTCTTCCCCGGGCAAAAGCACGCTCTCCGCCCGCTCGTACTGTTCGTCTTCTAGCTCCCACAACCTCCGGTACCCATACGACACCGCCGCGGCAATGTGAGCGCTGGCCCGCTCGTACGAGTCACACTGGTCGAGGCCCTCCGCCAGCTCGAGAATGACCGTGGCGCGCCCCAGATCTGCGTCCGCCGCCACTGCGGCTTCGGGGTCGCCACCGCCAATCTCGTCCCAGGAGCCCAGGGCGAGGGCGAGCGCTTCCATCACGGGTTCGCCGTCCAGCTCGGCCTGCTGTCGGAGGGTGTCCACCGCTTGCCCGAAGTTGCCGTTATTTGCCACGAGGGAGGCCACCGCATCTGCGTAGAGCGCCGCTCTCAGGACCTCCGGCCATTCCGAGCTCCGGGCCCGCGCGAGTAAGGCGGTTACCTCTTCGGCGGCGCCAGGTACCCAGTCCTGTACCTCTTTGACCAGCCAATGAGCGCGGTCCCGGGCGGCAGCACGCTGTTGGTTGATGCATTCGTCCGTAGGACCTTCACCTTTGCGGTCCGCCGTGGTCATTCCACGGGCTCCTTTGATCGCCTCCACGCCTATTCGCGTCGGCAACCTAGGGAACGGACCTGAGTACGGAGCACCTGAGAGGGGGGCATAATTCTCCCTGGTGCACGCCCCGACCGCCTCCCCGACCGCCTCCCCAACCGCCTCCCCGACCGCCACCTCCACTGCCACCTCGACTGCCACCCCAAACCCAGCTTTTAGCAGGACCGATGCCGGATATGGCACTGCTGCCACTTAGTTCCCCGGGCGAGGTAGGTCCTGCGGGGCTCAACAGGGTCCTGCAGCCGGTCGCGCGGGTCGAAGACGCCGCCGGCTTGCACCCACAACCTGACGGCGGGTGGTCGCTGGCTTTGGGAAAGGCCAGGTTGACCTGGTCGGCCGACGGGGCCGTGGTCACTAAGACCCTCGTGCCCCACCTGGTGATACCCCATTGGGCCGCCCTCCTGGGTACCCCACGTCGGGCTGCCCTGAACGAGCTGCGCGTCAACAGGCTGCTGAGCGAGCAGCCGCCCCCTGTCCCGGTGCCAATGCTGCTCAGCTCCTCCCGGCGAGGGCCGTCGATGACCTTCGAAGCGGTAGACGGCGCTCCACTCGGGCCGAAGTTCCCGATCTCGCTGCCGGGCTCGGAGGTCGACGCGCTTATAGGCATAGCGGTGGCACTGCAGGGCTACCGGCCCAGGCGCAGGTGGTTCCGTCGTCTCCATATCGACCGCCGGCTAAGGCTTCACCGCCGTTCCGGCCTCATCGGGGAAACCGACGCGGAGGCACTGACGCTGCTGGCAGCGCGCGCCGGCCTCAAGTGGCGCTTCGCCCATGGCGACATCACCGCCCGCAACGTACTGGGAGACAGTCAAGGTCGTTTCGTGCTGATCGATTGGGAGTGGGCCGGTATGTACCCGGCTGGCTACGAGCTCGCCTTTTTATGGTTCTCTTTGCTTGACGTGCCGGGTGCGCGAGCCAAGGTGGCGGCCGCCGTCCCCAAGCATGACCAGGCTGGGTTCTTGTTGTCGGCGGCCCTGGTCCAGCTTCTACATCTCCAGATGTGGCTCCGTCGTCCGAACCCTCATGTCGCCAAGCATGGGGAGACGCTCCAGCAACTCTTAAAGGAAGTGAGATTTACCTCCGATGTCTGGCACGGGGGCGGGCTCGCCGTTGTTGGCGATTAGGGCCGTCGAAGGGCACGTGCCGGCGGTCATCGAGACGGGGCTGCGTGGTCTGGTGCTCGAAACAGCAGCCGCCGTCGGGTAGTACAACTTGCAAGGCCCGCGGGACCAAATCGTGACGACCGAGAGCCTCGTAGTAGAAGTGCCAGCCCGCGATGAGATCGCCTCGCAGGTGTCTTTCGTGTACCGATCTCGCCCCGATCTCGAGGCCGTTGAAGGCCGAGCGACCGGTGGGATCGAGACGGTCCCCGGCCATTACGGCGGCCCCGAGCTGGTTGAGGACATCGACAGCAAGGTCCAAGGGGTACCCGGCCACAACCAGTTCGGGATGGTCCTTGGAATCGATTAGCCCAATGGTGTACGCCCAGCCTTTGTTATCGGTCCTCGTGCCAACCGGGACTATCGCGAACCCCCGGTCAATAATCTGAAGGTTGAGGATGCGAAAGACGTCCTTTATGGTGCCTCCGTTGCACATAACACACATGACATTGCCTCGCTTATTTTCTTGTTTCGTTTCTGTCTTAGGGAGTGTGGCTCGGGGGGGATTTCGCCGGCCCATTTATTGGGCAGCTATCCGCCGTCCATGACGGGCGCGGCTTATGGCGGGCCGGCGGCCCCATTGCGCTCATGGCGGATAAGGTGGGCTCGGCCCGAGGAGCCCGGCTTGGCGGTCTCGTTCGGTCTTGGCTTGATGGTCGCCCCAGCAAAGGGCCTGGACGTTGGAAAGTGAGGTCTCACCCTTGTTGGCCACGGGGTTGACATGGTCGTACTCGAGGCCGAAGCGGCTCCCGCACTCGCCGCACCGAGCTCCTGTAAATGCCGGCACGGGGCCCAGGTCCAAAGCAGTTCGCAGCTCTGCGGGGAAGTGACGGCCGAAGTGCTTGATGGTGTGGACCGCAACCCCGTCGTGCAGGACAGCCTTCAAGAAAGCGTCTTTGCCCAGTTCGCGGGCGAGCTCTACCGGTACCGGCCCTCCTCCGATGACCTGGCACACCTCACCGGCGTGGGCATGGCCACGCCGCCAGGCGAACAGGTCACAGACGATCACCAGGTCCGCCCGCGCCGAGCGAGCAGGCCCTTCGCCAACTGCCATCGCAGCGAGGGCGTCGGCGGCGTAGGCCTCGAAGCGTTCGCGCTCTCCGCCGTCTTGCTGGACGGCGCGTCGTGCGCGTTGTGCTGCCAGCTCGAGGCGGTTGATGAAAGGCACGCCCGTTTCGGGAGGGAGAGCACCTGTGAAACGGACCATGCCGAGGGGGTCGCGCCAGTGGCGGAAGTGCCGTGCCCGTAGCTGTTGGCGATGGAGCTCATTCACATCTGTGTTGGCTTGGCGGTGCTCGCGGGCCTTATCGTGAAGCTGAGCGAGGTCCGAGTGGCGAGCAATTTTGAGCAGCTCGGCTTCAGCACCGGGCGTGTCGGACTGCGCCCGGACGATCTCAGCGGCTTGGCCTAGGGACAGTTCTCCCTCCAGCAGGGCTAAGCGGGTACCGGGGCAATCGGCCAAGTCAGCCGCGGTCTGCAGGGCTTGGCGGGCCTGGCCGGTGGTGCCGCCCACCTGGCGGGCCATCCACGCTGCACCGTCGTTGAAGCCCCGGTCTTTGTGAGCACCGCAGGCAACAGCGCGTGCCGAGAACAAAAGGCGCGCCGCCGCGCAGGCCTTTTCGGTTGCGGCCAGGTCATCTGAGAACGCCGCCGAGTCAGTGCCGGAGACCAGCTCCGGCTCCAAGCCCGCCAGTACCTGGCGGAACGAAGCAGCAGCCGCAGCAGCAGAAGCCAGGGAAGCAGCAGCCGCAGCAGCAGAAGATACGACAGCGCTCGACATGCCACCTCCTCCAAAGCCAAGTCCCAACTTCCAGGAGGAGACCGTCAAGGCCGGTCCCGAGCGCTTGAACCAAGTTTAGCAAACGTATGTTCGACGCGTCAAGGGCCGAGCGGGAAATTTTCGGTCCGGAGCTGAGGCCCGGGCCGCGTGGGAGGCGCTATCGGACCATCCTGGCCGCTACCGCTTGGCCGTCTGGCGGGCGTCCTCTGATTGACCCCCTGGCATCATCGCTCCGCAGGCCCGGAAATGCACATGCGCCAGGCATGCGCTGCGCGCGGCCGAGGCTTCAGTTCAGTCCCGGCGCATGGCAACGAAAACCGGGATCTGCCGGTCCGTCTTGGTCTGGTATTCGGCGTAAGGCGGGTAGGCGGCTACCGCTCTGTCCCACCAAAGCGCCCGTTCCTCGCCACTCAGCTCACGCACTTCGAAGTCGAAGGCTTGCGGGCCGTCTTGGACCATGACCGCCGTCGGGTCAGCCTTCAGGTTGTAGTACCACAGGGGCTGTTCGGGAGCGCCGCCCTTTGATGCCACCAGCGCGTACTGGCCGTCATGCTCTACGCGCATCAGCGCGAATTTCCGAACGTTGCCAGACCGGTTCCCGCGCGTCGTTACGATAACAACCGGCAGGCCAGTGTCGCGCAGAGTGTTCGCTCGCTGGCCGCCAGAGCGCTCGTACTCTTCCACTTGGTCCCTCACCCACCGCTGCGGGCTCGGCTCGTAGTTACCTTCTATCGGCATGCCCTGGAGCATAGAAGCGTTCCGTCGCTAACCGACGCTACAAGAAGCTTGCAGAGAGCGCGTCACCCAGCGTCACAGGCGGTACATCCCGGGGTCAACGACGCCGTCGCGTTAGGGCGCGCTGACCTGACGCAATAGCGGCAATCCATTGGCGCCCGGCGGCGTCTGTCGTTCTTACAAGTGCAAGTGACCTTTAACTACACGGAAAGTGGTCGGTCTCAGGATGAGACGAAACAATTCAACCGACTTCGCCCAGCCGCAAAGCGGTTGCGAGGCGGAGCTTGGCGCACAAGCTGCTCGGCCGACAACCCTGAGCTGTCCCGGCGCAGCTTCTTGCGGGCGTCCGGCTGTGGCGCAGCAGGCGTGTTATCGAACCACGTATTGGGACGCGCTCGCCTGACCGCACGGACCGGGGGCCTCTTGTCCCCGGCGCCTCGCCCCGGCTGGGGCGTGTACCGACCCGAAGCCCCGGGGGACATGGCCAGCGTGGACGCCTTAGCTAAGCGTGTGGGCAGCGGCCCCCGCCTTCTGCTGTGGTACGAGGCGTGGAGGTCGCCCTGGGCAACGCCATCGCAACTGGTGAGGCAGTGCCGGCTCGTGGCGTCCGCGGGCTGCACGCCGATGCTGACGTGGATGACAGTGGACCAGACCCCCTCCCCGACGTCGGCGGGCCTGGCCAATGCCGAGGTCGCACGGGGCTCGCAGGATGCGTACGTCATGGCCTGTGCGCAGGCTTTCGCCCAGCTCCGCGCACCGTCTACCTACGCTTCAATCCCGAGATGAACGGCGGGTGGTCTCCCTGGGCGGCGGGCCGGAGCACGGTTACCGGTGAAGTCAACACGGCCGAGTCCTACGTCGCCATATGGCGCCATGTCAGGGGCATCTTTGATGCCGCGGGTGCTGACCAGGTCCGTTGGGTCTGGTCACCGAACATCGTCGACTCAGGTTCGCCCTCCTTGGTTCACCTGTACCCCGGCGACGATGTGGTGGACGTCCTGGCAATGGACGGTTACAACGACCTTGCTCACAGCTGGCGGGGCCCGCTTAGCCTCTTCGAAGAAACGTATGGCCAGTTGCTCGCGATCAGCTCCACCAAGCCAATCTTCATTGCCGAGACGGGGTGTGTCCCGAGGGGGGCCAAAGCCTGTGAAACCAGCGCGGCATCAAGCAGAGGCGCCGGTGGTCCGAAGGCTTGCTCAAGCTGATTTTCAAAAGGGATATCCCTTTGCTCAGCCGTTTACCCCTCATTTACTGCGTGCTGGCTTGGGTCAGCTCACCCTTCCAGTTTGTCGGCCTTTTATTGCCGCTGTCGTTCGTCCTCGACCGCAACGGGGCCTCCCCAGTACATTCTTGGGTGATCGTATGGAGCTTCAACCTCGCGTTCCTGCTCTGGAGCTATGCGCTCGGGTACCGCATAAATAACGTAGCGTCAGCCAGGCCGAGATCGCCTTATTGCTCCCTGGCTTTACCGGTGACCATGTTCGTCCTATCAGGTATCGAAAGCTATGCCGTGCTGCTCGGCCTGCTCCGTGCACTGCATATCGTGAAAGGGCAACAGGCGTCAGAGGTGATCTACAAGCCTTGCTGACACTCGACCTGCGCCAAAAGCCAGGGATTTAGCCGGTCTCGCGAGCTGAACGGCAGTAGCGCCCGGTACCTCATGGTAAACGACCGCTCAACGACCGCTCAACGACCGCCGGCCGGCACACCGTTGATGACAACTTGGCGTAGAGCAAGGCTGTCGTCCAGGACCACGAGGTTGGCTGCTCCCCCCGGGCGCAGGTAGCCAATGTCTTGGCGGCCGAGCACGCGGGCGGGGAGCTCGGTCACTGCGGCCAGCGCAGTCGCCATCCCGAGCGACAGCGATGCCAGCCGCTGAACAGCTTCGAGGAGCGTCGATGCGCCGCCGGCGATGGTCCCATCTGCCCGGCGAGCCACGCCCTGGACCAAAGTGATGGGCACGTCGCCGAGCATCCGACCACTCTCGCCGCCACCGCTCAGGCTGGTGGCGTCGCTGACAAGAGAGCACCGTCCCGGCGCCGCCATGAAAGCGAGCCGGATGAGCTCGTCGGCTACGTGGCCCCCGTCGGAGATCAGCTGCACTCGGACCCGTCTGTCTGTGAGGGCAAGGCCGGCCAGGCCGGGGGCACGCGCCGAGATCGGCGCCATACCGTTGTACAAATGGGTCACCACTGACGCCCCCGCGTCGACCGCCGCCGCGGCCTGGGCCGCACTGGCCGCGCTGTGGCCAAGGGACACCACGATGGCCCGGCTCGTTAACCAGGTTGTGAGCTCGATCGCTCCCGGCAGCTCCGGTGCCAGGGTCACCATCGTCACGTGGCCGGGGGCGAGGAGCCTTCGAGCGAGGTCCAGATCGGGTTGTTGCAGCCGCTCGAGCGGGTGCGTCCCAGCCCTGCTGGACGATAGGAACGGGCCTTCCAGGTGGGCGCCGAGGATGAAGGCCCCCATGTTGGCCAGACAGGGGCCGCCGACTCGCGACATCGGTGACGCAGGCCACCGCGGCAGCGGTCACCTCGGGGTCACCGCTGATCAATGTGGGTTGGTAAGCGAGCACCCCATCGCGCGCCAGGGCGGCGCTCATCGACTCCAGGTCCTCGATGGACGCACTGGCCACGTCTACGCCCGCGTAGCCGTTGACCTGGAGGTCGACAAAACCTGGCGCGGCGATCCCCGAACCACCTCCCGCCAGCCCAACAGCGACGATCAGACCCTCGTCAACGGCGACGTCCCCAGCGACCAGGGCGCCGTCGACTAGGGCGGCGGCGACGCCTAGACGCCTCGCCGAACCGAGGGGCCTTGAGCGGGTTTTGGCAGGACTAGACGTCGTCCCGGTCCCGGTCCCAGTGCCAGTGCCGGTGCCGGTGCCAGAGCCATCGACGGGGCTCGCGCTCGACAGGGACAGCGCCTGGCGGAGGCGGCCGTCGGCGTCATCCAAAGCCGACACGGCTTCGGAGAGGCGCATACCTGTCGCCGCCACCAAACTGGCGAGCTTTGTGTTCCAACCGGCCGTCTCGAGAACTTCGACGGCACGCTCCGGGCTCACGCCGGTGACGGCTTGGACGATGCGGACTGCTCGGTCCCGCAACTTGGTGTTCGTCGCTCGCACGTCCACCATGAGGTTCCCGTAGGTCTTGCCGAGCAGCACCATGACAGACGTAGAGATGGTGTTCAAGGTGATCTTTTGAGCTGTGCCGGCGTTGAGCCGGCTCGAGCCGGCGATAACTTCCCCACCGACGACCACCTCAATGACAAGATCGGCGACCGCGGCCAGGGGCGTCGCCTCGTTGCACGCCAGCCCGATCGTAGCGGCGCCATGGGCTCGTGCCCGCTCGAGCGCGCCGATGACGTAGGGGGTGCGACCGCTGGCGGAGACGCCAATGACGACATCGTGTTCGCCCAGCTCAAGGGGGTCGACGGCGGCCGCACCGGCGGCCCGGTCGTCTTCGGCGCCTTCCACGGGGTGGCGCAAAGCCGTATCGCCGCCAGCGATGAGAGCCTCTGCCACACCTTCGGGCACGCTGAAAGTGGGGCCCAGCTCGGCCGCGTCCAGGACGGCTAGCCGGCCTGCAGTCCCGGCACCCACGTAGACCATCCGCCCTCCCGCCCTTAGCTGCTGGCAGACGAGCACGACGGCGGCGGTGATAGCGGGTTCGGCTGCGGCGACTGCATCGGTCGCTCGACGGGAATCCGCGGCCATTAGCGAGACCAGCTCGGATGCGCTGAGAAGGTCAAGGTCGTCGAGCTCGGGCCGCACCTCTTCGGTGGTCAGCAGGCCGAGGCCGGCCAGCTTGGCGCCATCGCCCTGGGTCATCGGAGTACCTCCGCCACGAGACTATGAACTTGGCTCCTGACCGCGGCCTGGTCCTCGAAGCGGCGGTAGGGATGGATGCTGTTGGTGAGCAGCACGACCGCGGCGCCGAGGGCCGGAGCGACCAGCATCGAGGTGCCCGTGAAGCCGGTGTGCCAAATCGTCCTGTCAGGCCAATGCCCCCATTCACGGGGCTCGAGCCGCCAGCCGATCCCCCGCACTTCTTCGGCCTCTCCCGCCTGGCGATCGGTCATCAGGGCTACCGACTCGGCGGAGATCACCTTCGCCAGCTCGGGTGCCAGCAGGCCCTGGGCAAAACGGGCCAGATCGGAGAGGGGGGCGAACAAACCTGCGTGGCCTGCTACGCCGCCTAGGGCGTAGGCATTGCCGTCATGCACCTCGCCCCAGATCAGGCCAGGTGTGAGCCGCTGGTCTCCATCGAGCTCCGTGGCGGCGCACAGCTTTCGCTCGGCCTCAGGTGGCCGGAACCTTGTTCGGGAAAGCCCGAGCGGCACGGCAACCTCCTCAGCGAAGGCGGCATCGAGGCCTTGCCCGAAGCAGGCCTCCAGAACCCAACCGAGGAGCATGTAGTTGAGATCCGAGTACAGCACGTCGGTGCCCGGCGCGGCGTCCCGGGCCTCGGCAACGACCGCGGCTTGGATCTCGGAGCGTCCCGTGCACGTCTTGAAGAACGGCCGGTGGTCGACGAGCCCCGATGTGTGAGTGAGCAGGTTCCATAGCGTTGTGCTCTGCTGGGGGTAGCTGGAAAGCCATTTGGCAACCGGGTCGTCCAGGTTCAACGTGCCGCGCTGCTGGGCGACCAAGGCCAAGGTGACGGTGCATACCACCTTGGTAAGTGAGGCGAGGTCGTACAAGGTTTCGGCAACTGTTGGCACGATCTCCTCATAGGTGCAGGCGTAGCCGCCGAAGGCCTCGAGAGCGGTACCTTCGCCATCGACCACAGCTAGGGAGATGCTGGGGGGGAAGCCGTCGGAGAGCAATCCCGTCAGGTACCCACGCAGGCTGTCAACCGCGGGCGAGCGCGCCAGCAAGCTGCGGCGGTGGACAGCGAACGAGAGCTGGCTGGTCAAGGAGCTCCTCACACGGTGCCGGACGAACCAGCGGGAGCGGGGGCGCGGCGAAGGCGGATCTCCTGAGCGCCGTACTCGGGCTCAACTCGACGAGCGCCATCGGGAACGAAACCAAAGGAGGCATAGAGGTTTTGCGCAGCGTGGTTCTGCTCGAACACCCACAACGTGACGGTACTGAGCCCTCGCTCGGACAGGAGCTGGAGGTCGTGGTCGATCAGCGCTTTGCCGATCCCATGGCCGCTCATGCCTGGTGCCACGTAGAGCGAGTAGATGTGGCCGCGCCGGCTGTCCAGCGGGTCCTCGCCATGGCGAGAGAACGCCAGGATGTCGCCGTCGACGGACTCCACCAGCCACGTTGTGGGGCCGTTGGAAGAGGTTAGGGTCCGAAGCCAATCAGCTACCTCCTCCTCGTCGAGAGCATCAAGGACGGTTTGGTCCACGATCCCGGGGTACCCAGCCCGCCATGCGGCGACAAAAACGCGGGCGAGACCGGGAGTGTCGGCCGTTGTCGCCAGGCGCAGCCGGGTTTGCGGGGGGAGCCGTGCAGCGGTCGGTGCCGGCGGCTGCAGGCGGGTACGGAACCGAAAACGGTCGGCGCGATATAGGGAACGGACGAACTCGATCGGTCGCCCGATGGGGTCGAAGCTCTGACGGCAGAGGAGCAGCACCGGCCCACCACTGGCAATCCCGAGCAGTGAGGCCTCGCGTTCAGGTGCGACCACGGCCTCGATCGTTTCTTCCGCCCACGCCAATTCGACGCCGTAGCGAGCGCGCAGCAGCTGGTACAACGACTGGGACTCACCAAGAAGAGCGGCCACATCGTCAAAACGCCGGGCATCGAGGTATAGCAGCTCGACTGCCACCGGCTCGCCGTCGGCCAGGCGCACTCGCTCGATCTGGAGGATCTCGTCTCCCTCGGCCAGCGCCAACATGCCGGCTATGTCGGCCCCCGCGGGCACTCGCCATACGCCGATAAGGCGCGAGGCGGGTTCCATGCCCCGGGAGCGGATGTGCTCGCTGTGGCTGGTGAGCTCCAGCAAGTGGTCCATCTTCGGCTTGGCAACGAAGGTGCCCCGGCCCTGGTGACGGTGGACCCGTTGCTCGGCCTCGAGGCGGTCGAGCGCTTGGCGCACCGTCCCCCGCGACACGCCGAAGCGCTCGCTCAGCTCGCGCTCCGTCGGCATACCCGCACCCGCCGGCAACTCGCGGATCAGCGTGACGAGCGCGTCGCGAACGGCCTGGTGTTTGGCTTGGCCCGGTCCGTCGGGCAGCTCCAGCAACGCTCGGTGCGCTCTATCGGTGCTCACCCCGTACCGGTCCCTTTCCGCCGCTGTCGGCGACAAACAACCCGAGCCCTCTCAGTCGGCGGGCGCCCTGAGCACCCAGCGCCCAAACACCCATTGGATCGTACCAATCACTAAAGGTCCCATCAAATCTTTGCGTCACTTTGCCATGGTTTGCCGTGGCCACGCACTGTCCTGGCCATTTCGACTGTCCCACGGCAGCTATGAGTTCCAGACTTTTAGCTGGGGACAAGCATATTTGACCGGACCAATCTGCAGTGGTATAAAAGCAGCCAGTTCGCGCCGTTGGTGGTGCGATTCGGATCGGAGGTGTCCAATGGTCGCTGACAGGGGTCCCGTCCGGGCAAGACTGCGCAGCAAAAGGGCTTGTCTTAGCGTCGCGGCGCTAGCTATGAGTGCCAGCCTGCTCGTCGGGCTTGGGACTTTGGTGCCCAGCCAAGTCGCCGGGGCTCAGGCGTCCGGCTCCACCCTGGTCGTTGCGGACACATCGAGCGTGCAGAAGCTCGACCCAGACGTTGTCACCAATTTCTTGGACTTCCAAACACTGGGGCTGATCTACGACCAGCTCGTCCAGTACAACGGCAGTCTCCAACTAGTCCCCGACCTAGCCACGCAATGGGCTTACAGCGACGGCAACAAGCTCCTCACCTTCCAGCTCCGTCACGGCGTGACCTTTGACGATGGCACCAGCTTTACGTCCGCCAACGTCGTGGAATCGCTGGACCGGGCGCTCGCGGCAAAAACCGGCGATGCATCGGCGTCGTTCCTGGCCAACGTCAAAAAGATCGTGGCAACAGGGACCTACAGCGTGGAGTTCGAGCTGAGCCAACCGGACACCTCGATCCTGGACGGGCTCACATCGGTCAACCTGTCGATGTTGTCGACCAAGGCGATCGCGGATGGGACGCTGGCCAAGACGCCGGACGGCACTGGCCCGTTCGAGTACTCCAGCTGGAGCCCGGGTAACACATTCGTCATGACGGCCAACCCCAACTACTGGGGTGGCAAGGTAAAGATCGGCTCGGTGAAGATCGAGACGATCTCGTCCGAGCAGTCGATCGCTTCAGCAGTCGAAGCCCATACCGTCCAGATCGGGCTACTGACGGAGCCCCAGGTGGCCAAAAGCCTGCCCTCGTCTGTCACAAAAGAGAAGGTGCTCGACCTCACCTACCGGGCCCTCCAGCTCCAGGACAAGACCGGGCCGCTGGCAAATGTTGATAACCGTCTAGCGATTGCCTGTGCCGTCAACCGCGCGGAGGTACTTCAGGATTCGGTGTTCGGTGCAGGTCAGGTCGTCGGCCCTGTGCCCCTAGGCGAGTTCGCTTCCAACCCGGTTTCGGCTGTCTGCCCGACGCCCAACCTCGCGATGGCGAAGAGCTACCTGCAAAAAGCCGGCGACCCCAGTGGGTTTTCCTTCACTGCTATAACCTCGACCGACCTCGACCCGACGAGCGCGGCGCAAGCCACGGTGGTCCAGGGAGACCTTGCCCAAGCCGGGATCAAGATGAACATCCAGAACCTGGCCAGTGACGCCTATATCCAGGACTGGCTGAAGGGCAAGTTCCAGGGGGCGTTCGCTTGGAACGGCGCTGACCCCGACCCCTACACCATGTACGGGCGCTATTTCGGTACGGGCGCCAACCTTGGGGTGCCAGCCGGCTACAGCTCGCCACAGCTCCAAAAGCTGTTGACCGAGGGCGATGTTGCGACGAGCCTCGCCAGCCGGAAGATGATCTGGACTGAGCTCTCGAACACTTTGACGTCGAACGCAGTTTGGATCTGGCTGTTCACCGCATACGACTACGCCGCGGTGGCATCCACTGTGCACGGGTTCTCACTGCACGCCACTAACAGCACCTCCCTCGACAGCTTGAGCTCAGCCACTTTCTCCTAGGGCTTAGAGGAGCCAGAACCACGATCGTGCCTGCGAGGGGCCTCGCCGATGCTTAGCCTATCGGTGAGGCCCCTCCGGCCGTTAACCCGAACGGTGCTGGGGACCATCGTGCTTAGGACCGCCGAGCTTAGGACACAGGTGCTTAGGGCCGCCGTGCTTGGGACAATCGTGTTGGGGACCATCGTGGTGAGGCGGGCCCGGTGCTGACGAACGTGGCCCGGCGACTGCTCAATATGATGGTGACCCTGCTCGGGGTCTCCCTCATCGTGTTCTTGGTCCTCCGTCTCTTGCCTGGCAATGCGGTGACGGCGCAGATGGGGGTGAGCGCCGGCTTGCTCAGCCACGCTCAAATCGTCGCTCTCGACCACTATTACGGTGTAGGAAAGCCGTTCTTCGAGCAGTACGGGTCATGGTTGGGGTCGTTGTTCACGGGCAACCTCGGAGTTTCGCTGTCGTCGCGGACCTCGGTGGCATCCCTAATCGGCACCGCTTTGCCTGTCACTTTGGAGCTTGCTATCGCCTCCCTGCTCGTCGGCGAGCTAATCGGGGTCCTGTTCGGCGTCTTCGGTGCCCTTCGCCCCCGCTATGTGGTCGACGATATCGGCCAGGGTGTCGCAGTTATCGGCTTGGGTGTCCCGAGTTTCGTGATCGGTACCGCTCTTGTCACCGTCATGGCGTCGGTTTTCCAGTACTTCCCGTCCTCAGAGGGCTTCGCCAACCTTTTCCAGGATCCTTGGCTCAACTTGCAACAGATCGTCTTCCCCGCCTTGACCCTGGGCCTGGGCATCGGGGCGGCCATAATGCGCACGACACGAGCCGCCATGCTCGAGGTCACGGGCCTGAACTATGCCCGCACTGCAAGGGGAAAGGGCCTCTCGAAGCGCTCCGTGACCTGGAAGCACCTGTTCCTCGGAGCTCTTGTGCCGGTGACCACCATGTCCGGGATACAGCTCGGGTACCTGCTCGGCGGTACGGTCGTCGTCGAACAGATCTTCGTGCTCCCTGGGTTGGGGCGGCTCCTCATCACGTCGATCAACAATAGGGATTTTCCTGTTGTCCAGAGCGTGATCCTCATATTCGCAGCGGGGTTCGTGGTAGTAAATATGCTCACAGACGTGCTTTATACGGTCATTGACCCCAGGACGCGTGCCTGATGGCCCTGGTCGAGCCGAGCCTGGCCATCTCGGGCTTGGAAGGGCCCCGCCGCCGGTCGCTGCTGGCAAGCCTCTGGGCCAACCCGAGCGGGCGCGTCGGCTGCGTGCTGGCCGGGATCGTTGTCCTGGCGGCCATTTCGGGCGCGGTGGGCCTGACGCCCTACCCAGCCCAATCGCAAAACCCGGTAGCCACTCTAAGAGCTCCGTCTTTCGCCCACCTATTGGGGACCGACCAGTTCGGCAGGGACATGTTCTCGCTCGTGCTCCAGGGTCTTTACGTCTCGCTCAAGATCTCGTGCGTGGCCGTCGCCATCGCGGGTGTCCTGGGGACCCTGGGCGGCATTGTCGCTGGGTACTCAGGTCGCTGGGTCTCTGCTGTCATAATGCGTGCCACCGACATGCTTTTCGCCATACCGGCTATCCTGCTCGCTCTGGCGATCGTCACTGCGCTCGGGGCGGGCTGGTTCAACAGCGCCCTGGCGATAGGTATCGGCTATATCCCCATTTTCGTCCGGGTCGTGCGCGGGCCGGTACTAGCTCTTCGCGAGGCCGGTTACGTGCGGGCGGGCCGGGTGCTCGGGTTCTCGCCCGCCCGCCTGCTTTTCCGCCACATCCTCCCCAACGTCGCCGGCATCGTGGCCGTGCAGACCAGTCTCGCCCTTGCCTGGGCCGTACTTGCTGAGGCGACCCTTAGTTTCCTCGGTCTGGGGCCGCCGGCCCCGACCGCCTCACTTGGGGAAATGGTTTACAATTCTACGTCGCAGTCCCTCGCTGCTACCGCCTGGTGGACATTGGCGGGGCCGTCACTGGCCGTCGTTATTGCGGTCATAGGTTTCAATTTCCTGGGCGACGGTTTGCGCGACGCCATTGACCCCCGGGGGCGCACTCGTTGAGGAGGCCGAACTGAAAGTTATCGGGATGATCTCGGGCACATCGTTCGACGCCGTAGAAGCTTTGCTCGTGGAGCTTGAGCTCGATGGCGAAGTACTCATCTGCGACCTCGTGGAACATCGCTCGGTCCCTTACCCGAGCGCGACCCGAGACGCGATAGCGGCACTGCTGCCGCCGGCCGCCTCGACGATCGAGCAGGTATGCCGTTTAGATGTAGAAATAGGACAGTTTTTCGCCACCGTGGCTAAGAGCCTTGTCGACCGTCACGGCCCGGTCGACGTTGTGTGCTCGCACGGCCAGACCGCCTACCACTGGGTCGAGGGCGACGTTGCCCGCGGGACTTTACAGCTGGGAGAACCGGCCTGGACCGCAGAGCTCACCGGTGCCGCCGTGGTCAGCGATGTCCGCAATCGGGACATAGCGTGCGGGGGCCACGGTGCTCCCCTTGCCAGCCTGCTGGACGTGCTGTTGCTGGGCTCCAACCCGTCCGCCACGTCGGGGTCCCTCAACCTGGGCGGGATTGCCAATGTCACAGTTGTCGGGCCTGAGCGGCCGCCTATCGCCTTCGACATCGGACCGGCCAACGCCTTGATGGACGCCGTCGTACAGGTCCTAACCGAGGGCGAGGCGAGTTTTGACCGCGAGGGCGCCTTGGCTGCACAGGGTCAGCCGGTCAAGTACCTTGTCGACCGCTTGCTGGACGACCCCTATTTTTCCCTGCCGCCCCCTAAGTCCACGGGCAAGGAGTACTTCAATTTCGGCTACGTGAGCAGCCGGCTGCCCGAAGGCAGGGACATCAGCGGAGCAGACCTGTTGGCCTCGCTTACGGTCGCCAGCGCAGAAATGGTCGCCAGGGCCCTTCGTCCCTTCCAGCTCCATGAGCTGGTCGTCGCCGGCGGCGGTACCCGCAACCCCGTACTGATGGGCGAACTGGAGCTCCGGCTGCCCGGCGTGCCTGTGAGGAGGATCGACGACCTCGGAGTACCCGAAGCAGCCAAGGAGGCACTCGTGTTCGCGGTGATCGGCTTCCTGACGCTCCGCGGGATCCCGGCCACCATCCCGTCCTGCACCGGCGCGACGAAGGCCAGCGTGCTGGGCTGCATAACGCCAGGGGCGGGGCCACTGCCGCGCCCGCCGGCCCGGCCGGCAGGGCCACCCGCCACCCCGACGCGGCTGGTGGTCCGGACGGCTTTGCCGGCGAGATGAGCCCCAGATGAGGCCCCGGATGAGCCAGCCCGAATGAGCCAGCAGATGAGTGAGCAGACGAGCGAGCAGGCCAACGGGGCGAGGCGGCCATTGCTGACCCTTCGCGGTGTTCGCGTTGGGACATCCGAGCACCGGCACGATCACGAGATCGTCCGCGGGGTGGACCTCGAAGTGTTCCCCGGCGAGAAGATCGGCATCGTGGGCGAGAGCGGCTCAGGCAAGAGCCTGACGGTGCTCTCGGTGCTACGGCTGCTGCCTGACCCGCCCGTGCGGTTGTTGGGCGGCACGATCACTTTCGCTGGCCAAGATCTCAGCCGCCTCGACGACAAAAGCCTGCAGAAGGTCCGCGGGGCCGAGATCGCCATGGTCTACCAGGACCCGATGACATCGCTTAACCCGCTCCTGCGGGTGCGCACCCAAGTCGTGGAGACCCTCCGCGCCCACGGTGTCGACCGTCAGACCGCCCTAGCCCGCTGCCAGGAGGTCTTGGGCCAGGTGGGCCTCCCCGACCCGGAGCGGGTTGGCCGGGCTTTCCCTCACGAACTTTCGGGAGGAATGGTGCAGCGGGTGATGATAGCCATCGCGCTGTCCGTTTCCCCCCGGTTGCTCATCGCCGACGAGCCAACCACGGCCCTGGACGTAACGATCCAGCAACAGATCCTGGAGCTGGTCGAAGATGTCCAGGCGCGCACGGGTATGGCCGTTGTGTGGGTCACCCACGACCTCGGGGTCGTGGCCCGGATCGTCGACAACGTGGTGGTCATGTACGCGGGGCGGGTAGTCGAACGGGCGCCGACGCGCCGGCTTTTTGCCCGGCCAAGCCATCCCTACACTCTCGCCCTGCTGGGTTCGCTGCCCCATGCTGGGACCGGGCACCGCCAACTGCTTACGCAGATCGGCGGGACGCCCCCGGACCCGAGCCGCCTGGAGCCCGGCTGCCCGTTCCGTCCCCGGTGCCCGTTCCAGGTGGAACGTTGCGCAGAGGAGGAGCCGCCCCTGCTCGACCGGGGCCTCGGCTCGTTCGCCGCTTGCTGGAGGCCCCCGGACGAATGGCAGAGCTGATCATCAAGGCCACGGACGTGGTGAAGGAGTACCCCTCAAGACGAGGGCCGCCCGTTCGGGCTCTGCGGGGGGTGAGCATCGCCCTGGAGGCAGCGTCCACGCTCGGTATCGTCGGCGAGAGCGGCTGCGGTAAGTCCACCCTGGGCCGGCTCCTGGTAGGCCTCGAGGAACCCACTTCGGGCCGCATCGAGCTCATGGGACGACCCGTCGACGGGGCTTCGGGCCGGCGGGTCCTTGCCCGCCAGGTACAGCTCGTCTTCCAGGACCCCTTTTCGTCGCTCAACCCGCGCCTCACCGTCGCAGCGGCCTTGGGCGAAGTCCTGGCCGTTCACCACCTCGTCGCAGGCCGGGCGGAGAGGCGCGCACGCGTAGACGAGCTGCTCGGCATGGTCGCCCTCGCCCCTCGTTTCGGGGCGCGGTACCCCCATGAGCTTTCCGGCGGCCAGGCTCAACGCGTCGCCATCGCCCGTGCACTTGCTGTCCAGCCTCAGGCCCTTGTGTTGGACGAGCCAACGTCGGCGCTCGACGTGTCGGTCCGGGCCGAGGTGGTCAACCTGTTGACCCGGCTCCAAGACGAACTGGGCCTGTCGTACGTGTTCATCAGCCACGACCTGGCGATGGTGCGCCATATCAGCGACGTGATCTGCGTGATGTACCTGGGCAAGGTGGTGGAGTCAGGGCCGTACGAGGCTGTCCTGGGAGCTCCTCTCCACCCTTACACCCGCGCCCTCTCCGAGGCTGTCCCCTTGCCGGACCCAGAGGTCGAGGCGAGCCGGCGCAAGTCGACCGCAGGCGAAGCGCTCGTGCTGGGTGCTGAAACCCCGGGGGGGTGCCCGTACAATCCGCGCTGCCCGCTGGCAGAGGAGGTGTGCCGCGCTCAGGTCCCAGCCTTATTGGAACTACGCGCTAAGCACTTTGCGGCGTGCCACGTCGCCGCCCGGGAGATCGCAGCGAGGTCCGGCGTTTAGAGGATCCGGGAGAGGAAAATTTGAGTCCGCTCCTGGCTAGGGCTCGACAGGACTTCCTTCGGGGGACCGGCCTCGACTACAACCCCTTCGTCCATGAACACCAGGCTGTCGCCTACCTCCCGTGCGAAACCGATCTCGTGGGTCACCACGATCATTGTCATGCCGTCGTCGGCCAGAGACCTCATCACGTCCAGCACGTCACTGACCAGCTCCGGGTCGAGCGCTGAGGTCGGCTCGTCGAAAAGCATGAGCTTTGGCTGCATGCAAAGTGCCCGGGCAATGGCGACGCGCTGTTGCTGGCCCCCCGAAAGTTGGCGTGGGTAGGCATCGAACTTCTCTGCCATCCCGACTCGGCTCAGCAGCTGCTCGGCGCGCCTCACCGCTGTCGGCTTATCTTCACCCTTCACCCGGATAGGCCCGACGATGACGTTTTCGATTGCCGTCATGTGAGGGAAAAGATTGAAGTGCTGGAAGACCATGCCGACGTCAGCCCGCCGCTCGCAGACCTCGCGGTCGCGAAGCTCGTAAAGTTTCCCCCCTTGTTCTCGGTACCCGACCAACTGGCCGTCCACGGTCAGCCGGCCGGCGTCGACCTTTTCAAGATGGTTGATGCAGCGCAAGAACGTGGACTTACCCGAGCCGGACGGCCCGATAATGCACATGACCTCGCCCGCACGGACCTGGAGCGTGATGCCTCTCAGGACCTCCTGGCGGCCGAACCGCTTGTGCACGCCTTGTGCATCGACCATCACCTCAGTCACGATGGATCCTTGACATAAGGGATCCCGTCTAACTCGCCAAAGGAGCCATAGCCTGCTCTCCCAGGCCGGATCAACAAGCCCCTGCGCAACCTCTGCAGCGGCGTGGGCGGGAGCTGGCGGACCGAGCCTTTGGCGTAGTGCCGCTCCAAGTAGTACTGGCCCACCATAAGCAGCGAGGTTACCCAGAGGTACTGCAGGCTGGCCACCATGAAAAGAGGGACAGTCCTGTAGTCGGCTGCCATTATTTGCTCCACGTTGAAGGTGAGCTCGCCGACCGTCACCACAGAGGCCAACGAGGTTGTTTTCAGCATCGAAATTGTCTCGTTGCCTGTTGGCGGGATAATCACCCGCATGGCCTGAGGGATGACGATTAACCGCAGCGCCATGAAGCGGGACATCCCAATGGATTGGGCTGCTTCGGTCTGGCCCTCGTCGACCGATATGAGCCCGGCGCGGACAACCTCCGACATGTAAGCCCCTTCGTTCAGTACAAGGCCGACGCTCGCCGCCAGAAAAGGGGTCAACCAGGTGTTGAGATTGAAATGTACCAAGGCCGGCCCGAAGGGGATACCAAGCGAGAAACTCGGGAATATGTAGGAAGCGTTGTACCAGAAAAGAAGTTGCACCAGGACCGGCGTCCCCCGGAAGAACCAGATATAAAGCCACGCGCTCCCGGTCACGATCGGGTTGGGGGACAGTCGCATTATCGCCAGGACGACCCCGATAGTGATACCTCCGGCCATCGCGACCACGGTGAGAGCTATGGTCACACCGAGTGCCTTAAGGACCTCGCTGCTCAGGAAATACTGGTTTATGATATTCCATTCGAACCGTTCCCGTCTGCGCCCATCAATTAAGACATGGGAAAAGAAAAGCGAATGGACCAGCATTACGGCGAGGAGGACAACCACGGCCGCCGCCACCCAGCGGCCGGGGTGGCGGACCGGGACCACCGGCATCGCGGCGGGAGCGGTCAGGTCACGGGTACGGCCGTTTGCCACTACTCCGAGCGCCTAGGAACGGCGACGCCGGCCGAGACGCCTAGCTGGTGGCACCATTGATCTGGGGGTTCGAGATGGCGCCTTGCTGTACTCCCCACTTGTCCAGGATCTTCTTGTACTGACCGTTGGCCATTATGGTCTTGACGGCTGCGAGCAACGGCTGCGCAAGGCCGCTGTTCTTGGCGACCACGAAGCCATAGGGGGCAGTTTCGAAGGGTGTGCCGGTCAGCTTGAACTGGCCGTTGGAGAGGTGGACGATGTAGGCCGCCACCTGGGAGTCGGCGAAGCCAAGGTCAGCGCGGCCATCGGACACAGCCAGGTTCGCCTCGTTCTGGTCCTCGTAACTGAGGACGTTCACCTTGCACAGCTTGGCCTGGCTCTGAGCATCGGACTGCTCGGTAGTCCCTGTCTCGACGGATACAGAATGACCGCAAAGCGATTTCAGGCCGTTGAAGGTCTCGGTGCTGTTGGCCTTTTCGTAGAAGCCCTCACCCGCTTTGAAGTAGTCGACGAAGTCGACCACCTTTTCACGCGCTTTGGTGTCGGTGAACGACGAGTTCCCGACGTCAAACTTGCCGTCCTCGATCCCGGGGATAATGGTGTCGAACGTCGCGTCTTGGAGCTTCACCTTGACGCCTAAAGCCTTGCCGAGCGCCCCGGCCAAGTCAGCATCGAACCCGACGATCTTGCCGTTCATCATAAACTCGTCGGGCGGGTAGGTGGCGTCCATGGCCATGGTGAGACCCGAAGAATATTTGGCGGGGACCTGTAGTGAGCTAGCGTGAGCAGAGCCGACAGCGGTTGTTGCTACCAGAGCCACCGTGCCGAAGGCAGCGATCACCGGACGCCAGGTTTTAGGACCACCTGTAATGCGCATTAGTACCTCCATGGGTCACACTGAGCCGTATTGACATGGAGTGTAGCGGCCCTCCACTAGGGCCGCGCCCCGGGGTCACGCCGCCGACGGTACCGGCGCCCGTCCCCCCGCTAACCTACGGCCTCATGAGATGGGGGCAAAATGACCCAGTCAGCCGCTGACGTCCGGGCGCCGGAAGGGGCTCGGCACGGCCGCCCGGCCGTGCGCCTCGGCGCAGTGCGCAAAAGCTACGGCCGGGTCATCGCCGCCGACGGCATCGACCTCGAGATCGCTGAGGGTGAGTTCTTCACGATGCTCGGCCCTTCAGGATCAGGCAAGACCACGCTGCTACGGGTGATCGCGGGGTTCGAACGTCCCGACAGCGGCACCGTTGAGCTCGCCGGGCAGGACGTGACCAGGCAGCCTCCCTACGCTCGCGATGTGAACACGGTTTTTCAGGACTACGCGCTGTTCCCGCACATGACCGTTATCGAGAACGTCGAGTACGGGTTGAAGATCCACAAGGTGCCCAAGACCGAGCGGCGGCGCAAGGCTGAGCAGATGCTCGACTTGGTCCGGCTCTCTGGCCTGGGCGACCGCAAACCAGTTCAGCTGTCAGGAGGGCAGCGCCAGCGTGTTGCGCTGGCACGAGCCATCGTCAACGAACCCGAAGTGCTCCTGCTCGACGAGCCCCTCGGGGCACTTGACCTAAAGTTGCGCCAAGAGATGCAGAGCGAGCTGAAGCGCATCCAGCAAGAGGTCGGGATCACCTTTGTCTATGTGACGCACGACCAAGAGGAGGCGCTTACGATGAGCGACAGGCTCGCGGTAATGAACGCCGGCCAGATCGAACAGGTCGGCACGCCGATAGAGGTGTACGAACAGCCGGCTACCGAGTTTGTGGCAGGTTTCATCGGCGTTTCGAACCTGATCGACCGCGACGGGGACAGGTTCACCGTCCGGCCCGAGAAGGTGTACCTCTTGTTCGACGATACCGAGCCGGCACCGCCGGGTGCGCACGTCGAGCGCGGGACGGTCGAGGAGGTGGTCTACCTCGGTGTCATCACGCGCTTTCGGGTCCAGCTGGACGGAGGCGGCCAGCTCGTAGCGGTACGCCAGAACCTCGAGACGGCCGCAGCAGAGGTACTCGAAGCTCGGGGCCAACGAGCGCGTGTGGCGTGGCGCCCGGACCAGGCGTTCCGGGTCACGACCGCAAGCGGCGGCCGCCAAGTTGGTGGGTGAAGTTCTCCCAAGAGAAAGGATAGGACATGAAGAACCGGACGTTTTTTCGAGGAAGGGCTAAGCGAGCGGCGGTGGCAATTGCAATTGCCCTACCGCTGTTGGGCGCGTTCGATAGCGGTGCAGTCGACGCGTCGGGTGCGACCGTCAGGACCGCCGACGACGCCTTGACGCCGCCGACTCAGGGCATGACGCCGCAGCAGTCGGTTGGCAAGGGCGAGGGCGAGCTCAACCTGATCGCGTGGGAGGGCTATGCCCAACCGGAGTGGGTCAAGCCCTTTGAGCAGCAGACCGGCTGCACGGTCAACGCAAAGTACGCCGGGTCCTCCAGCGAGATGGTGTCGCTGATGGCTAACGGTGGCGGAGGCCAGTATGACCTCGTATCAGCCTCTGGCGACGCGGACCTCCGTCTGATTTATGGTGGTGACGTCAAGCCCGTCAACGTGAACCTGGTCCCAGCGTGGAAGCAGTTACGCCCCTTCTTGCAGAGCCCAGACTTCAACACGATCAATGGCGTGCATTACGGGATCTCGCTCCAGTTCGGGCCGAACGACCTGCTGTACTCGACCAAGGTGTTCCCGAAGGCCCCGCCGTCGTGGTCCGTCATCTATTCCAAGCAGTATGCCGGCAAGATCACGGTCCCGAACAACCCGATCCAGATCGCCGACGCCGCTCTCTACCTTTCGGTGCACCAGCCAAAGCTCGGGATCACCGACCCCTACGAGCTCACCCAAAGCCAGTTCAATGCGGCAGTGGCCCTGCTCAAACAGCAGAGGCCGCTTATCAAGGCATATTGGAACCTCGCCTCCGATGAGATCTCGTTGTTCGCGAACGGCGAAGTCGTAGCCGGAGCCGCCTGGCCGTACCAGACGGGACAGTTGCAGGCGGCCAAGGTCAAGGTCGCGGACACCATCCCGAGCGAGGGCGCGACCGGATGGGCCGATTCCTGGTTGCTAGCCGCCAAGGCGCCCCATCCCAATTGCGCGTACAAGTGGCTGGCTTATATTTCCACCGCCAAGGTGCAGGCCGAGCAGGCCGTTAACTACGGCGAGACACCCGACAACTCTCTGGCTTGCCCGCTCATGAACCAGCTGCAGAAGGGCTCGTGCGACTCGCTGCACGCGAACGAACCGGACGCCTACTTCAAGTCCATCAAGTTCTGGAAGACGCCGTTGGCGCAGTGCGACAACGGGCAGGATAATTGCGTCCCGTTCCAGCAATGGGTCACCGCCTGGACACAGATCACGGGCTAAAGAGGGCCCAGCCTTGTGGTGATGACGAAAGAGGCCCGACAGGGCCGAAAGCCTACGGGGGTGGCCCGAGTCTCCGCTGCGCTGTGGCGCAGGGCATGGCTCAGGGCCGCCCTCACGCTTTCCCCCCCGCTCGCCTGGTTCCTCATCATCTATCTTGCGTCTCTGGTCGTGATGCTTGTCACGGCTTTTTGGACCGTTAACCCGTTCACCAACAACCTTCAGCACCAACTCTCCCTCACCAACTTCGGCGCCCTGTTCGACGCCCCGATCCCGGCCATCATCGGCAGGACTATCCTGCTCGCAGCCCTGGTCACGGTGACCGATGCCGTACTGGCGCTCCCCTTTGCGTACTTCATGGCGCGAGTGGCCACACGTAGGGTGCGCAACGCGCTGTTCGTAGCGGTTCTCCTCCCCCTGTGGGCGAGTTACCTCGCCCGCGTCTACGCGTGGATAGTCATCCTCACCAAGGACGGGACGCTGGACTGGACTACCCAGCGTCTCGGTCTGGGTTCACCGAACATCGCTTATACGAACCTCGCGATGGGGATCGTGTTCTGTTACATCTGGCTGCCCTTCATGATCCTGCCCGTCTACGCCGCGCTCGAGCGCATTCCGGACTCGTTTATTGAAGCCTCCGCTGACCTCGGGGCCCGCAATGCGAGGACGTTGCGAAGCGTGGTGCTCCCCCTCGCCCTGCCCGGTGTTGTCGCGGGGTCGATCTTTACGTTCTCGCTAACCCTTGGCGACTACATCACGCCGCTGCTTATAGGTTCGGGATCCGGCACCAACCTGATCGGCAACGTCATCTACGACAACATCGGCCTGGCGAACAACCTCCCTTTTGCCGCCGCCCTCGCCATGGTGCCGATCGCCATCATGATCGCCTACCTTCTGGGCGCGCGGGCGCTCGGCGCCTTCGAGGCGATGTAAATGGAGGGGCGCACGACCCGCGTCGTCCTGGTGGCATGGGTGATCGGCGTTTTGCTGTTCCTTTTCATGCCGATAGCGACCATCGTACTTTTCGCCTTCGACCGCTCGACGGTCCAGAGTTGGCCGATCCAGGACTACACGACACATTGGTTTTCCGTGGCATGGGACGACCCAGCTGTCCGGTCCGCGCTCTGGCTGTCGGTCAAGGCGGGCGTGGCTGCGACCTCCCTGGCTCTAGTGCTTGGTTCCTTGGCGGCCTTCGGTGTTCACCGCTACCGCTTTTTTGGCAGAGAAGCGATCTCGCTGTTCATCGTGTTGCCCATAGCCCTACCCGGCATCATCACGGGCCTTGCGCTCCGTTCGTTCTTCACCTTTGCAGGTGTAAATCTTTCGCTGATGACCATCGTTATCGGCCACACGACTTTTTGCATCGTGGTCATATACAACAACGTGATCGCGCGCATCCGGCGTACCTCGGGCTCGCTGGGCGAAGCTTCAATGGACCTTGGTGCAAACGGCTTGCAGACGTTCCGCTACGTCACTTTGCCGACCATCGCTACAGCGCTCGTCTCCGGTGGGCTCTTAGCCTTTGCTCTTTCTTTTGACGAGGTAATCGTCACTACGTTCACGTCGGGGGCGCAGACGACGCTCCCGATCTGGATCTTCGGCGCCATCCGCCTCGGTCAGCAGCTGCCGGAGGTAAATGTGGTGGTGACGGGTGTGCTCGCGCTTACCGTAATCCCGGTCGCTCTGGCCGCGAAGCTGACCGGGGGAGGGGGCATGACCAGGTCCTCGGTCCGTTAGCTTTAATTCAGTCTCGGAGCTCCGGGCGCGCTGTTAGTGTCCAACTCGAAATGAGCAGCACCTCGTCCGGACCAGGCCCATATGGGGACCGTGATGCGCTCCTCGCTGAGGCTGGCGAAAGAGCTAGACGGTACCTGGATGGCGTCGCCGACCGCTCGGTAGTCCCGACGCGCGAGGCCCTTGCCGCACTCGACGAGCTCGATTTCCCCTTGCCCGAATATGGCCTCGACGCGTCGCAGGTGCTGGCGTTGCTCGACGACGTAGGTTCCCCGGCTACCGTGACGACGGCAGGTCCACGCTATTTCGGCTTCGTGATCGGAGGAGCCGTGCCGGTCGCCGTGGCGGCCTCCTGGCTGTTGGCTGCTTGGGACCAGAACGTCGCTCTCTCAGTTATGTCCCCGGCCGGAGCCTTCCTCGACAGGGTAGCCATGGCCTGGGTGGCCGAGCTTCTCGGTTTACCTGAAGGGACGGTCGGGAGCTTTGTTTCCGGGGCCACAATGGCCAATACCACCTGCCTGGCTGCCGCACGCGACGGGGTTCTCACCCGCGCCGGATGGGATGCCGCCAGCCTCGGCCTGGTGGGAGCTCCGCCTATCCAAGTTGTGGTCGGCCAGGAGGTGCATACCTCGGTTAACAAGGCGCTCGGCTTGGTCGGTCTCGGGCGGGACCGGGTGCTGCGCCTGCCCGTCGACGACCAGGGCCGCATCTTGGCCGAAAACCTGCCGAAGCTGGAGAGCCCTGCGATCGTCTGCCTACAAGCAGGCAATGTCAACAGCGGGGCCAGCGACCCGTTCGTCCCTCTTATCGATTGGGCCCATTCCCAAGGTGCTTGGGCCCACGTCGACGGGGCCTTCGGGCTTTGGGCTGCGGCGTGCCCGGAGGTGGCGGGCCAAGTGGCGGGGGTCGACGGCGCAGACTCGTGGGCTACCGATGCCCATAAGTGGCTCAACACAACCTACGACTGCGGCATCGCCCTGGTGCGCGACAGCCAGGTCCTGTACGAGGCGATGCGCGCGGCGGCCGCATATCTTCCCGCCGGCAAGGACCGCGACCCGATGTCGCTGTCACCACAAGCCTCGCAGCGCGCCCGCGGCGCCGAGGTATGGGCGGTCCTGGCTGCTCTCGGCCGCGACGGGGTCGCCGAGATCGTTGCGCGCCACGTGGCGCTGGCGAAGCGCTTTGCAGCCGGTCTGACCGCCGGGGGAGCGAAGGTGCTGAACGACGTACAGCTCAACCAGGTCGTTGTGTCTTTTGGCGACACCGGCACCACCGACGCCGTGGTGGCCGCGGTGCAGCAAGAAGGGACTTGCTGGTGCGGCCCGACAACCTGGCAGGGCCAGAGGGCAATGCGGGTGAGTGTGAGCAATTGGGCCACGACCGACGCCGACGTCGACCGCAGCGTTGCGGCAATTCTGGGTGCGATGCGCCAGGCCGGCACCGACTAGCCGCAGAAGCTCGACCGAGTACTCAACGCCGGCCACCACGGCGGCCAGCCGACTTCGCTTAACCAGACCCGAGCTGCCATGCTCGTGGCGTGGCCGCCATCGGAGAACCTGGAGTGATCTCGGTACGGGTGGGCTGCCAGTTCGAGTTCGAGGCTCCGATGGCCGTCCCTTCCCTCTGGCAGGTGCGGCCAAGGCTTGACGGCGAACACAGGGTCCTGTCAGAGACGTGGGAGACGCCTGCCCCCGCTCGCAGTTACAGCGACGCTTTCGGCAACCAGTGCGACCGGTTCACACTTCCCCCAGGCCGCTCGATCGTCCGCTATGACGCAACGGTGGAAGTCCCCTCCCGCTTCGACGACGTGGACAAGACCGCCGCGGCAGCGGCCATCGAGGATTTGCCCGACGAGGCGTTCGTGTACCTCCTGCCGAGCCGGTTCTGCTGGCCGGACGCGCTCTATGGGCCGGCCTGGGAGCTCTTCGGCAACGTGGAGCCCGGATGGGCCAGAGTTCAAGCCGTCTCTGACTGGGTCCACGACAACATCACCTATCAGGTCGGTGCGAGCTCCCCGGTGACGAGTGCTCTCGATATCTGGGAGTCGCGAACGGGTGTGTGCCGTGACTTCACCCAGCTCGGGATGACCCTGTGCCGGGCCCTGAATATCCCGGCACGTTATGTTGCCGGCTATTTGCCAGATATCGCTGTGGCTCCGCCAGAGTTGCCAATGGACTTTTGCTCGTGGTTCGACGTTTGGCTCGAGGGGCGTTGGTGGACCTTCGACCCCCGCAACAACGAGCCGCGCATCGGCCGGGTCGTCATCGCTCGTGGCCGGGACGCGCTCGATACGGCGATGGTCACCACTTGGGGCTCGGTGGCGCTCCAGTCCATGACGGTGTGGGCCGACGAAGCCACGTCTGGTCACGGGCCTCTGCCTGACAATCCTGCTGTAGAGGCTCTCCGAGGGGGCCAAAGAGGCATCACCGGGCACCAACACTACGCACTGCGTGCACGCTGCCACCGCTAGGGCTAAGCGTGTTCTGGTCTGACGCCCCCGCTTGAGCCACCGACAGCCATGTGGTTTGGTAGCAGCAGCGGCATTTAGCCGGGACTACCACTAGGCAGGATGAACGAACAATGATGAGCGAACCGAGAATGATTGCCAGGAGCGTGTCGAATGGCCTGTCTGCCAAGGCAGCCGCCGACGATTACCTGGCCGAACATCATCCGGAGTTTGTGGGGTGCGACCTGGCGGAACTGAAGTTTGAATGGGGCTGGCTGGTAGAGACTGTCATAGGCGACAGGAAAGCCGAAAAAGTTGTGCTCCTCGTGAACCGGCACGGATTTGTCGAGGAGGTTGGCACCGACGTGCGTTTTCGTCAGACCGCCCAACGATCCTTGATCGACCTGCGGGCAAATAGCGCTCAGCCTGCACCGCAGAAGAGCTGGAGCTAACGGCCGGCTGGCCGTAAGGTGAAGAGCAGAAGGGCCGCTCTTCACGAAGGGAATGACGGTTATGGTCGAACCGATGGCGCTCGTTGCCGACGGGACGGAGGTCGGGGGCGCTGACCTCACCGACGAGGAGCTGACCGACCTGGCCCTTTCCGCAAGTCCGGAGCAGCCGCTCGACCCCGGTGCGGTCCCGCTCGCCCTGTACTCCTCCGAGTCCCCTGGCTTTTTGCCGATGTGGTACATGCCACCCGTAGTGGCACGCGCCGCGGGGGGGTGGCGGCGTCCGCTCGTGTTCGTGCTTATCGCCGCCTTTTTGGCTATTGACGGCTTCGGCCTGTGTATCACCTACGGGCAGCTGGTCGCCGCCTGAGGCCCGAGTCCTTAGGCAGCTTGAAGAGCTGTTTCCCGTTCGTCGAGGAACGCCCACCATGCATCGCCGGCCTCGCGTAACGATGCCTCGAGACCTTGCGATGTCCCACCTATTTCGCTGAGAGCCGAGGCGGCCCAGTCCGCATGACGGATGTCCACTTCGGCGTGGTGCTCCCAGAACGAGATGGCGTAATCGTCTAGCCCATAGTGCCGCCGGAGGCCATCGGCTTTGCTCCGGGCAACGCCGGCAGCCTGGCTCTCGTAAGCCAGGAACCCGGCGAGACCATGAAGAGCTCCCTTGTTGAGGAGGTCGTCATAAGTGCCGAGAAGATCGGCCATGGCGGGCGACGGCTCAGCGGGGCGGGCACCCACACCCGCAGCGAAGCGCTCGAACAGTTGCACATGGGGGACCGGGTCTCCCATTTCGTCGGCGAGGTTGGCGGCAACGAGCTCCCGCGAAGCGCCCTCTGGGAGCGCATCGACTAGTTGGCCGAGGAAGCCAGGGATGTAGTTTTCGAAGTGGCGGTACTGCGAAGCGTAATTGGCGAGCTCGGCGATCGATACCTCGCCCTGCTCCCAGCGCCGGTAGAAAGAATGGTCGAGTAGCGACCTGTCGGCCAGGCTGATCATCACGATGCGGTTGAGGCCGGAACGGTTCATCGCGGCATCTTAGATGGCCGGTGCCCCGGCGCGCCTGTCGCCCACTGGGCCCGACAAAAGTGCACCGAGGCGCGGGGACAAGCGGTTCTGGGGACCAAAATTGTCGCCTATCGCGTATTTTGTCCCGAGGTTCGCTCCCGGCTCTCAGAGCGCACGGTGCGATCTAGCCGCCGGCAGGTCCGAGGATCTCGTCCAAGGTGAACAGCGCCCGCATGGAAATCGCCGCCTCCGCGAGTTTGTCCGCGCCATTGTTGCCTTGTGCCCTCCGGTCGATCACGCAGAGCACCGTGGTGACGAGCGCTCCACGGGCGCGCAGCTCTTCGGTAGACAGCACAACCTGGCCGCCTGTAGTGATCACATCTTCGACGACGAGCACACGGCGGCCGGCGATCTCTGGCCCCTCGGCGAGCTTTGCCGTCCCGTAGGTTTTGGCTTCCTTTCGCACGAGCACTTGAGGCAGGCCTGTCACCAGGGAGAGCGCAGTGGACAGCGGGACTCCTCCGAGCTCGAGCCCGGCAAGGACCTCGGTACCCTCGGGGACGAGGGGGGCGGATTGTTCTGCGACCGCCCGCAACAGCTCCGGGTCGGCTTCGAGCATGTACTTGTCGAAATAGACGTCAGAAACCTGCCCCGACCGCAGCACGAAGTGGCCCCTGAGGCTGCACGTTCTCTTTAGGTGTTTAGCTAATTCGCTCCGGTCCATGGTGATCGTCACCCTGCCTTCCGGGGCCCGTCCTGGCCCCGCCGTGGGGGTTGGAGCGCGGCGAGGATGGCTTCACTAGAGCGGAAGGACATGAGCGAGCGGCGTGACCCCGCCGAGAGAACGGAGAGGAACGAACCCGCTGAGCCGATCGAAAAAGCCGACAAAAAGGACCCGATGGAGCCGATCGACAATACCGACCCAACCGAGCCGATCGACAGGAACGAACCCTTCGAGGCGATCGACAACGCTGAGCCGTCTGACCACAGCGACAGGAACGAACGCGAACACGCCGACTTTGTCATTTCCCCATCATGCGTCATGCACCTTGGCCGTCGCAGCCCTACCATCGGCCAGCGCACGTTTTGCTAATGGTACGTAGAGGACCACGGAGGCCCACCCCAGCGTGAGCCCGATTACCGACGCCACCCAGGCAAGCACCAGGGCGGTGTGGTGCCAGGCGATCGTCGAGTGCCCGGCCAGGAACAGCGGGAAGGCGCACATCAGCCCGAAGGTCCCTGCTTTGCCTACGAAGGTTACATCGATCCGTCGCGCTCCGGCCATGGCCAACGCCACCGTAGACACGGCGACCAAACCCTCGCGGGCCATAGCGATCACGGCGACCGGGACCGGCACCGCGCCGACCGCCAGGATCCCGATGACCGCCGTCGCGAGCAGGACGCGGTCAGCGACTGGGTCGAGCACCTTGCCGAGCTTTGTTACCTGGTCGAGCCGCCGCGCAAGCTGGCCGTCCAGCCAGTCCGTCGTGCCGAGGGCCGCGAGCAGAACCGCAGCCGCAAACCAGTCCCGGTGGTGCGGCTGTAACAGGAGCCACACGAACCAAGGCACCAGTACCAGCCGGGGTGTCGTGACAACATTTGGCAACGACAGGATCCGGTCCTCGCCGGTGCGGCGCGAGCCGCGTTGCGCTGGGCTCGGGGACGAGGGCGTCATGACGTGATCGAGGCGCAGCGGACCGTCATACAGTACTCCGCAAAGACCCTGGTCGTGGGTAGCGTCGGCGAGGCCGCCCTACTGAAGTTCACCTGAAGTTCGCTTTCACGCCACAGCCGAGAAAGGGCCTGTTCAGCCTTCAAAGTTAGGTTTCGCCGATCAGATTGCTTCGTCCGCTCAGCGGGTGAGGCGGTTGTTGGTGGGCTCTTCCGGCCCGGCCTCACACTTGTACTGTTGGCATAAACAGGGAGGTCCAAGAACCGAGCTGGTTGCCGCGTGCCCGCTGAAGATGGCTCCTCCGACCTATTTGGAACCAGTGCGCCCACTTTGCTGCAGGTCAAGGAGCGATGCAAATGCCGACCGCTAACACTACGGTGCCGGTAATGCACATCGTCGTCCTCCAGACCCCAGCAGGTATCAGGACCAGGTTCCACCCCGGAGTTCACACGATGAGCGCGCGCCTTCGGGCCTTGGCCCAGGAAGGGACGGCGGCGCTCGCGGTGCTGGCCTCGGCGATCATCCTGCTATTGAGCGCCGCGGCGGGGCCCTCGAGTGCTACCGCTGTACCGCGTGGCGACGCTGTTTTGATCGCCGGGAGCCACCGGTACTACCTTCAACTTGCTGTCACCCCAGCTCAGCAGGAGCTCGGCCTCGGAGACAGGGTGAAGCTGCCGCTCGACAACGGGATGCTGTTCGTCTACCACTCATCAGGGACGCGCTGTTTCTGGATGAAGGGGATGAGGTTCGCGCTCGACATGATCTGGCTGTCGCCCGGCGACGAAGTTGTCTCCGTCCAGCCAGACGTTTCACCCAGGTCTTACCCGTCCGCTTACTGCGCCCAATCTCAAGACGTTGTCGAGCTAAATGCAGGCCAAGCTCGGATCGCGCACATTGTGGTTGCTCGGGTGGTGAAGTTGGAGATGCCAACTAACTGATATTCCGTGGTGCAGTCAGCGTTTACGGGCGCGGCCCGGTCCCGCCGCCTAGGCGTCGAGGGCGGCGCGTAGACGCGCCAAGCGGTCCCGGTCAAGCGAGTACCACACCCATTTGCCTCGGCGGTCGCCGTGTACGAGCCCCACCTCACCCAGGATCCTCAGATGGTGCGAAATGGTGGGTTGGGACTTTCCCACCGGCCCGACGAAATCGCAGACGCACACCTCGCCCTCGGGCGCCGCGGCGAGGATCGAAAGGATCCGGAGCCGTGCGGGGTCGGCCAACGCGCTGAACCCTTGGGCCATGTCCGCCGCCTCTTCGGCATCGAGGGGAGCGGCGAGCACAGACGGGCAGCACGCCGCCTCGATCACCTCGACTGTTGCAACTTGTCTGGCCATCCTAACATTCTCCTATTGACATCTGTAAATGTATCGACCATGATAGATACATCAACGGTTGTAGATGCTACCAGGAGGTCCCATGTCTCGAGTGCAACTAGCCCTGAATGTTTCGAACATCGACGCCGCCGTGGAGTTCTACTCCAAGCTGTTCGGCTCGCAACCGGCCAAGCGCCGTCCGGGCTACGCCAATTTCGCCATAGCCGAGCCAGCCCTCAAGCTCGTGCTGATCGAGAACCCCACGGCCCGCGGCGCCGGTGTGGCCGGTGCCTTGAACCATCTCGGTGTTGAAGTGGAGACCCCCGACGAGGTCCGAGCCGCCACCCGACGATTGACTGCCGAAGGCCTGGGCCCCGACGTCCAGGAGTCCACCACCTGCTGCTACGCCGTGCAGGACAAGGCCTGGGTGAGCGACCCCGACGGTGCCCCCTGGGAGGTGTACACAGTTCTGGCCGACGCGCCGGTCGAGGCCGGCCTGGCCGGCGATGGCAGCTGCTGTGCCGGCTCCGAGGACGACGAGCTTGTCAATGTCGGGACCAAAACCTCCTCGGCCTGCTGCTGAGCGACGGCACGAGCCCCGAGCCGACTGAGGCCCTAATGGACCAAGCCGCACTGTGGCGCCGGTTGCTCGCCGAGATGCTTGGGTCCGCCTTCCTGGCCGCCGTCGTTATTGGCTCGGGAATTGCCGCCCAGAACCTGTCCCCCAACGCCGTGGGGCTGGAGCTGCTGGAGAACGCAGCGGCGACGGCTGTCGGCCTGTACGCCATCATCTTGATGTTCGGCCCTGTGTCGGGGGCGCACTTCAACCCCGTCGTTTCGTTCGTCGACGCCGCCTTTGGCGGGCTCAGTTGGCGCCAGGCCTGTGCCTACCTGCCCGCCCAGGTGGCCGGCTGCAGCAGCGGGCGCGATCGTCGCCAACCTCATGTTCTCCAAAGTAGCTGTATCCATCTCGGCCCACGACCGGGCGACGCCTGCACATTTCCTGTCCGAGATCGTGGCCACCATCGGTCTCATCCTGGTCATCTTCGCGCTGGCCCGTAGCGGCCGTGGGCGGTCTGCTCCTTCTGCCGTCGGCGCCTATATCGGGGCCGCCTATTTCTTCACCAGCTCGACTAGTTTCGCCAACCCGGCCATTGCCATCGGGCGCATGCTCTCCAATACGTTCGCCGGCATCGCGCCTTCGTCGGTGCCCGCCTTCATCGCCGCCGAGGTCGTCGGAGGCGCGCTCGCCTGGGCCATCGTCAAATTGCTCTACCCCGGCGTCACGCCGGCTGAGGCAGCCGATGTGCTCGTCCCTCATCACCTGCTGGATGGCGCGCAAGCGCCAGAACACCAACAATCACGCCAAACTTCGTCATCAACGCGGTGACGTGCCGCCCAGGAGGAGAACAAGGTGCACATAATCGCCATCGGCGGTAGCGACGCCGGCATTAGCGCCGCGCTGCGCGCCCGGGAGCTTCAGCCCGGCACCGAGGTCACCGTGGTTGTGGCCGACGCCTACCCGAATTTTTCCATCTGTGGCATCCCTTATTACGTCTCGGGAGAGGTCACCCACTGGCGCAACCTGGCGCACAGGACGATTTCCGACCTCGAAAACACCGGCATGGCGCTTCGTCTAGACACGATGGCGCGTCGCATCGACGTCGAGGGCCAAAAGTTGCTTGTCACCAACGGTGCGGGCGACGAGGAACTCCTGTCATACGACGAGCTTGTCGTCGGTACGGGCGCCGTGCCCATCCGCCCGCCGATCGAGGGCCTGGCGGGGCCGACGCCCTGGGCGCAGCCGACGGCGTCCACCTGTTGCACTCCATGGGCGACACCTTCGCCGTGATGCGAACGCTCGAGGAACGGGCTCCCGCCAGCGCGCTCATAGTTGGTGCCGGTTATATCGGCCTGGAAATGGCCGAGGCACTCGTCGCCCGGCAGCTCACAGTCACCCAGTTGGAACAGCTTCCCGAGGTTCTCCCGACGGTCGACCCCGACTTGGGTGCGCACGTCCACGCCCAGCTGGTCGAGCACGGCGTGGAGGTGCTTACCGGCACCAAGGTCCGTTCGGTCGCGCGGGCGCCGGGCGGGGACAGCGGTCGGTTGGTCGTAAAGGCGACGAGCACAGACGGACGAGATGTGGCCCGCGCTGTCGACATGGTCCTCGTCGTCGTCGGTGTACGCCCCGACACCGAACTGGCCTCCGGGGCGGGTGCGGCCCTGGGGCACCGGGGCGCCATCGCCGTCGACCGCCACATGCGGACCAACCTCCCCCACGTTTTCGCGGCCGGCGACTGCGTGGTTACCCACCACCGCCTGCTCGGGACCACCTACCTCCCGCTCGGCACCACCGCGCACAAACAGGGCCGGGTGGCGGGCGAGAACGCCCTTGGCGGTGACCGCGAGTTCGCCGGCAGCCTCGGGACCCAGGTGGTCAAGATCTTCGACCATGCCGTCGCCCGTACCGGGCTGCGGGACCACGAGGCGGCGGCTGGTGGCTACGACCCGCTCACTATCGCGGCCGAGGCCGATGACCACAAGGCCTATTACCCGGGAAGCCATCGCATCGCCATGCGCTACACCGGCGACCGCCGCGGGCGGCTCCTGGGTGTACAGCTTTTCGGCCACCGCCACAGCGAAATTGCTAAGCGCGTCGACATCGCTGCCACCGCCATTTTCAACGAGATGAGCGTCGAGGCCGTGAGTGACCTCGACCTGTCGTACACGCCCCCGCTCGGCAGCCCTTGGGATGCCATGCAAATAGGGGCCCAGGCGTGGGTCAGAGCAGACCGGTAAGGGCGAGTTGCAACTGCAAGGAAAGGGGGAATGCTGTGGGAGCCGCAGGTAAAAAAGAGGAGCTTCGGAAAAGAAGGGACAAGGGGCCAGTGCGGTGGTCGGGACGGGGATGCAGGGGGTAGGCCGCCGGGTGTTGGCCTCGGTGGTCCTGGGAGCTGTCGATTGCTGGCACGCTGACCACGCCCCGGCCAGCGGCTCTCGTGTACCCAGAGCCGAACAGCCGGGTGCCCTGGAGCTGACCGGCGCCTGATCGACCTTCGACGCACCATTTTTCTCCGCCGCTTTTGCTCGCTACCACCAGCTTCACCCAACCGTGTCGGTCCGTTACGCCGCCGTGGGCAGCGGCGATGGCATTAAGGAGTTCTCCGCCGGGTCGGTGGACTTCGGCGCCTCCGATGTCCCGATGACGGCGGCTGAGCAGGCTGCGGCCCGAGGCGGTCCAATGTGGGCTGCCTAGCCGGCGCGCTTTCGCAGACCGAGTACGTCGCCGGGCTCGAGGCCGCCGGGTTGGAAAGATCACGGTGCGCTTCACCCACGAGTTTTCCGATGGCATTCACGCAGCCATAGTGCAGGCGAAAAAGCCTGCCGGGGCGAGCAAAGGGCTGGCGGTAGCCGACCTTGGAGCGGCAGGCGAGGGGCCGCAGCAGACCCAACATAGTGCTCGGCAAAGAGGCTGGTCGCTGGCATCGCGGACGGCGGCTCCGGGTCGATGTTCACCTTAAGTTCGCTTTCCCGCCACAGACGAGATGTGGCCTGTTCAACCTCCAAAGTTATAGTTTGCCGGTCAGGCCGCCTAGCCGGTTGATGGCGGTGCTGCACGGTTTGTTTGGGCTCGACCTCAGACTCGAAGTGTTGGCGTACCCGGAGATTCCCAAGAAATGAGCTGGTCACCCCGTGCCTGCTGAGGATGGTCCGGCCCACTCCGGTCGTGGCGTGCACTTTTTTGCAGCGGGCTCCCGGTCCGCTTCATCCCAACGACGGACAAAAGAGTTTTTGCTGGTGAGCCATCAAAGGAGCTCGAATTGATAAGCCGCAAGATCATAACGACCTCTCGGGTGTTGGGTATGGGCCTGACGCTGATCGGCCTTACCGCCCTGGCGAGCCCCGTCTCCGCACAGGTAACTACGCTCCCCACCGGCTCCAGCATCAGCGCAGGCCCGTACCAGACGACGCCCCAGTACAACTCGGATGGCCAATATGAGGGTGACGCGGCTGTGGTCACGATCTCACTGGGAGCCAACAGTGTCCTGACCAAAAACAGCGGCTTCAGGGTGGAGGAGTGCGAGACCGGCGCCACGTCGCAGACCGACTGTGATGGCTCGACGGGCCAGACCGACAACGCCGTATCTGGGATCCCCTTGCATGCCGGGCCCACTGGGAGCACGGGCTCCTTCACGGCCCTGCTGTGGATCCTTCCCACGGGCAACGCCACTTACGCGCCGGACGTCAACGACCCCGCCAACAACAACAAGGCTGGCTTCGATCCCCTCTCGACGGTGCTGTGCTACAGCGGTCAGGTTTGCTCGCTGTGGATTGGCACAAACGAAGCTAACTGGTCGGAGGGCTACCTGATCGACGACCTCACGCCACTGCCAAATACCGCGCCACTGACTCCTCCGACCACCACCACTACCGGGTCGACGACGACCAGCACCACGTCTTCCTCGACGACCTCCACGTCCTCTTCGACGACCAGCACCACGTCCTCTTCGACGACCAGCACCACGTCTTCCTCGACGACCTCCACGTCCTCTTCGACGACCAGCACCACGCCGTCTTCGACGACCAGTACCACGCCTTCCTCGACGACCTCCACGTCCTCTTCGACGACCAGCACCACGTCCTCTTCGACGACCAGTACCACGCCTTCCTCGACGACCAGTACCACGCCTTCCTCGACGACCAGTACCACGCCGTCCTCGACGACCAGTACCACGCCGTCCTCGACGACCACGACGGCTCCTACCGGCACAACGACACCGTCCAACACGACGACGAGCGCGCCCACGACGACCAGCTCCACGACGCCGGGTCGGCCGCAGGGTTGCAGATCGTGGCACCGTGATAGCCACTGGCACCATGGTGACCGGTGGCAACTTGGTAGTTGGTGGTATCAGTGGTGCGGTCGTGGCATGAGGTCGTGGCCGCCCACAACCGTGACGGATTTACCGACAACCACGACGACCACGACGACCACAACGACTTTGCCTACGACCACCACGACGGCTACCGACTACCACCGCGGCTTCTGTCATCATCGTCGCACCTGCGGCGACGACGGTCCTGCGTCTGGGGCTCTGGATCCCGCGATCAGCCCGGTGGCAAGTCCGGGTGCTCCGGCAACCGTTGGGGTCGCGACCCAGGCCGCTTCAAACGTGGGCCTCACTACCTCGAACGCCGCCACCCCGGCCAGTTCGCCGGAGTTGGCTTACACAGGCAGCGGCGCAGTATGGGTCATCGCGCTGGGTCTCGTCCTACTTGCAGGCGGCGAAGTTGCCCGAAGGATGCTCTACCGCCGCCGCAAAGCGGGGCACACGCCGGCGAGATGACCGACGTCCTGCCTCGGGGGAGAGACCCGTCTGGTGCTCCCCATCCCGAGCCCAGAGCGGGGTTCTCTCTCGACGACCCGACAAAAGAGCTTTTGCGCCTGCTCGTCGGCGACCCTCGAGGTGAGGCCGAGGAGCTCGGCCAGCCCATCGATTGGGACTCGATCTGGTCACTGGCCGAGAGCTGGCGTTCCGAGGAACTCGCACTCGGGTCGGTGGTCTTGGCCGCACGGGAGGCTGTCGCGAGCGAGCAGGCGGCTACCCCGTCTGCGCTTTTGGTCCGCGCCAGACGAGAAGAGCCTTTGGTCCGCGCCAGACGAGACGAGCCGGGCTCGGCCGTCAGCTGGGCAGCAGCCCCCGTGCCGCGCCTCCAGCCAGAGCTGCCCAGCCGGATTGGCGCGGGAGTGGCTGCAGCAACCTGGGTGCGCAACGTAGGGATCATCGTGGTCCTGTTTGCCGTCTGGCAACTCTGGGGCACTGGCATCGCTGAGGCTCACTCCCAGAGCCACTTGAAGTCTCAATACGCTCAATACGCCTTGCAGGTCCGAGAGGAGGTTAGCAATGGCAGCTCGACGGCCGACCAGTCCACTATTGCTCCAGCAGCGGCGCTTACCTCGGCGACAGCACCAACTCCACCCAGACTAACGACGGCTGCCAAAACGCCCGCGGCGCTGACCGCTGCGGCCAAGGTCTCAGCGCCACCCGTGGAAAGCGTGGCTGCGAGCGGCGCGCGGGAGGCCAATCTTTACGCCCAAACGAGGACGTTTGTCGAAGCGGCGTTGCCAGGGGGTGTGCTGGGGCGTATCCGTATCCCGGCGATCGGGGTAGCCCGCTACTTCGTCGAAGGCGTTGGCGAGGACCAGCTCCAGGAGGGCCCCGGACGCTACCCCGGATCTGGGCTCCCTGGGCAGGTCGGGAACCTGGCCATAGCCGGCCACCGGACAACTTATGGGGCTCCGTTCTTTGAACTGGACCACGTTCGCGTGGGAGACAAGGTGATTGTCGACGTGCCGCAGGGGCGGGCGGTCTACACGGTGTCGCAGCCACCCTTCGCAGTGTCACCCTACGACACGACAGTGCTCGCCGACTACGGCGACACGCGGCTGACCCTTACCACCTGCAACCCGCCCTTCTTTGCTACTACCAGGTTGATCGTGGTTGCAAAACTGACCGAGTGGTTGCCAACTGGTGCCCGGATCCCAATCACGAGACCTGTCGCAGAGACTCGGCCCGTCCCCCCAAGGCCCTCAGTGAGGGCAACCGTGGGTGGAAGGGGCACAGACCCCGCCACGGTCGAGGTGGCCCCAGCGGCAGTACACCCGCCGTTAACGAGTGCGCGCACAAAGGTCTCTGCGCCAAATCCATCGGGTACCGAAACGCCGTCCCGCAGGACTGCCAGTGGTACGGCGACGCAGGCACTGGCCAAGGACGCCTCGACCGCCGGGGGTTTGGCGGACGAGGGCGCCGGCTGGCACTTTGGCGAGCTTCCCATAGCGTTGGCGGTCATGATCGTCCTCGGCGCGCTCGGCGCGCTTTACGGCCGGGTAGCGGGGTTGTTGGCTGGCGCCTCACGTTGGCTGGTGATGGTCCCCATGTGGGCGGCCGGACTGCTCGTGCTCTTCAGGGTGCTCGGTTTCCTGCTCCCCGCTGACTTGTGAGCGGCGCCGTTGCCTGCGACTGACCGCGACGCGAAGGGCGATGGTGCTTCGAGAGCCGAGAAGATCCGCGAGAAGCGGAAGTGGCCGACATGGTCGATGGTCGTCGCAATCGTGATATCGGGGATCATCGGCATGATTATTGGGTATGTCCCCTCAGGCTCGCATAGCGCTGCGGGCGGCAGCCCGCCGGGGCCAGCCTTCCCCGGGGCGGTTTCTGCAGGCACCAGCCCGACCACTACTCTCCGGGTGACAGCAAGCACCACGGCGCCGGCCGTCGCAACTTCGACTACTAGGGCAACCGCATCCGTAACTACGAACACAACGGCGACCACGACCACAACGGGGACCACGACGACTACAAGGGCGACCACGACGACGCTGCCCATTATGCACATGGTGCTGTTACAAACACCCGCGAGCACAGGGCCTTCAACTACGCCCGAGTTTACGGTGCCCCAGGCACCGTACGAAGTGGGCTATGCATACGAGTGCCAAGCGGCGCCTTCCGCGGAGCAGACCTTCCGCTTGGTGCTCCTCATCGACGGTAAGCCTCAAGCTTCCCCGATCGTGGAGTCAGCGCGCGTTAATGGGTCGGGCACGACCGTGGTCGACTACAGCGGCCTGCAACAGCTAGATGTGCAGACGGGCGCCCAATGCCAGTGGGCCTTGAAGGTGGTAGCCCCATGAAACAAGCGGGGGGCCCACGAACGAAGCAAGAGGGCCGGGCTCTCCCGACTGGGAGACGTCCACGGATTTGGGCGATCGGAACGATTTGCGCCATGACGGGCGTGCTTGGCGTCGCCGGCGTCGCCAGAGCCGGCGCCTCCGGCGCCCCCTCCCGGCATCCGTCGGGCGCGCAAGCGCGTCAAGAAGACGCGACGCTGGTCGTGGGAAAGATCCGGTACAACCTGAGGTTGGCGACGACACCCGATCAGCAAGCCCAGGGCCTTTCTGGCCTCAAGAGCTTGCCGGACGATACGGGCATGCTCTTCGTTTTTTCAGGAAGTGCCCTGCGGTGCTTCTGGATGAAGGGAATGCGCTTCGCGCTCGACATCGTCTGGTTGTCGGCAGGTGACGAGGTCCTGCTCGTTGACCACGACCTGAGCCCGAGGACCTATCCAATGTCGTTTTGCGTTTCTGCCCACTCGGTTATCGAGCTGGTTGCCGGTCAAGCCAGAGCGGCGGGTATAACAAGGGGTCGGACGCTGACGATCGAGATGCCAGCTTCGTAAGGGACCCGTTCGCTCGTATAAAGCGATCGTGCGTACCAGCAGTAATAACACACTGGGTTCGTAGAGCACCGGGCTGACAAGCGAATTGCCCGGTGTAGCGGTCGTCGCCTTAACCATTGGCGAACTTACGATGAACATTCATTGAATTATAACGATCTGCTTGCATGGCAGTCGTTTGGCGCTTGGTACCCGGACGGCGAGACGGCCGAACATTTCGCGGAAAAATGAACTGCAGGCGAACAAGAAACAAACGTGGGGTTCTTGCCTGGCCACACCACGCCGAGGGTGTTGTTTGTACTACACAGGGCGTGTCTTGCCGAACCTTTCCTGGTGCGAACTGCCAGGTAAACGGCTAGCGAATACTTGGCCAATGGCCCGCTCTAGCGTTGCGACGCCCATCGCGGGTGTGCTCTGATCAGTAAGGCGAGCACTGCAGCTGATTGAGCGCCGCAACATTTAGGCAGACCATTGTTAGACGCAGGCGTATGTGCTGGTGAACCCAAAAAGGAGTATGTCTTGAAAATTCTCAAGAGCATTTCTGTTCTGGCATTAGGGGCGGCCTTCACCGTCTCCGGCCTAAGCGCCTTGGCGGGCACGGCTTCCGCCCAGACGACAACGCTGCCATCCGGCTCCAGTGTCAGCGCGTGCCATACCAGACCCAAGCCATGTACAACTCGGCCGGGCTATATGAGGGTGACGCGGCTGTGGTCACGATCTCGCTCGGAGCCAATGCCATCTTGAACCACAACAGCGGCTTCACGGTGGAGGAGTGCAACACCGGCGCCAACTCACAGTCCGCGTGCGACGGCTCGACGGGCCAGACCGATAACGCCGTATCTGGGATCCCCTTGCATGCCGGGCCCACTGGGGCCACGGGCACCTTCACCGTCCTGCTGTGGATCCTGCCCACGGGCAACGCCGCCTACGCGCCGGACGTCAACGACCCGGCCAACAACAACAAGGCTGGCTTCGATCCCCTCTCAACGGTTCTGTGCTACAGCGGTCAGGTTTGCTCGCTGTGGATTGGGTCAAGCGAGAGCAACTGGGCGACCGGCTACCTCATCGACGATCTCCAGCCGCTGCCGAACACGACCGCGCTGACGCCTCCGACGACCACGACCACCGTCCCGGCCACCACGACCACCGTCCCGGCCACCACGACCACCGTCCCGGCCACCACGACCACCGTCCCGGCCACCACGACCACCGTGCCCACTACGACCACCGTGCCGGCCACTACGACTACCACCGTGCCCACCCAAGGCCAGGTCCCTGAGTCGCCCTACGTACCGCTGCTGCCCATCGGCGCCGCCGGTATCGCCGGCGCGGGCTTCCTGTTCTTCCGCTTCCGCCGCCGCCACGCTCACAGCGCCTAACTCGAAGGAGAACCTGAACGATGCGCAAATTAACTGTCAAGCTGCGGCTCCTTGCCGCCGGCACCGCCAGCATGACCACTTTGCTCGGCTTTGCCGCAACCGCACCAATGGCTCACGCCGACGTGTTCACCAGCTATGTCTTCTCTGCTGCAGCTACGAACAGCAACCCGGTCGCGCCAAGGTTTTTTGAGAACTTTGCGAACACGGTCAACATGGGGGGCTCCGAGACCGCTGAGTACGCCATGGAGCCCGTTGGTGCGCTGTACACCAACGCGGGCGTCTTCGGGTGCGTCCAGAACAGCGATAAGAGGACGTGCAACCTGACCAACGCTCCTACGTACACCACGGGTGGGGGCAAGCCAACAACTCAAGGCGGGACCGCGGCAGTGTGCACACCGCCCGCCAGCAACTGCGAGCTGTTCCCGGGCTCGGCCATCAACCCTTCGACCGATTACTACGACAACTATGACCACAACGTGATCGTGTCTTCCGGGCTGGCAGTTGGCTCAGCGGCAGGTGTGGGTGACCTGTGCAGCCAGACCAACCTTCCGGACCAGCCGGCCACGTTGGCCTACTCGACGAGCACCGGCTACTACGACTACCCAATGCCGGGGACGGGCACAGGCGCTAACGGCATCCCGCTCGACTTGGTGCGGGCGTCCGCATCTCTGTTCCAGCTCAACGAACAGGGGATCACCACGTCCTGCGCCGCCCAGGCGGGCCTCGCCCAGGATGCCGTTGTCGGCCTGACGTTCACACCGGAGAACAACGCCGGCAACCCCGGCCTTCCCGACGGTGTTTCGGTTGAGGACCCAGCATGGTACGTGACGAACGGTGTCACCTACCCCTCGGGCTACACGGGCCCTTACAACTTCGACCTTTCGAATGCGGGGGGCACCGGTGCACTTACCGACACGGCCTACCGGGTCTTCTGCGAGTCAGCGTCCAACCCGGACTCCATCACCACCTGGGACCAGCTCTACTCCGCCGAGGGTGTCCCGACGGACGACTGGCCTCCCACGGACCAGCCGATAGTCCTATGGGGCACGAAGGCCAACTCGGGTACAGGTGCCGACTTTTACGACTTCGCCGGGTGCACCGAGCAAACTTTCGGGCGGATCCCCAGTTCCCACCTGATCACTGAGAACCAGACCGAGCAGCTATCCCTGTACGCGGCGCAGCTCGCCTCGTCGTCGATCACCCTCAACGGTGCCTTCCCTGCGGGGGCCACTACCAACACCCTCGGGACAAGCGCCAACATCGACTGTGGCGACGGCCTTGGGGACACGGGGTTCGGCACGGCGAAGTACGACGCCACCGGCACCTACAATTTCGGCACCACCTCTCCTCAGCAGTGTGTCGCCCAGGAAGTAGCCGATTCGATTTTCTTCATGTCCTACGGTTACTACGTCTCCCACCCCTACACCGCCTCGCTCACCATCCCAACGGCAGCTGACGGGTCGTCACCCGACTACATCGAGTGCGAATCACTTCAGCCTGCTTCCGCCACAGGTTGCCCGTTCACAGACCTGACGGCCACCGGAGGCGAGGAGTACCAGGTTGAAGGTACCGCTACGACGATCAATGGCCAAGACGTGAGCGGTCCCAACCTCGGTTCACCGGTTGCTGTCACCGGCGACCCGCGGGGCCAAAACGCAGGGGCCGTAGCGACAGGGCGCAACCTCTACCTCGACTACATCCCCGGTCACGTCCGGGCATCCGCGGCCGGCTTTGTCAACTGGGTTTGTGACGCCGGCAACACATTGGAGCCTAAGGGCGCCGACGAGACGACCGGCGTGCCCTACGACACCGAGATCACCCAAGACGTCACCGCTTGGGGCTGGAACCGGATCAGCTGTGACCTCGGGACCGGCACCAGCTACTCGCCGGCGATCTCGTTCACAACTGGCTCGGGTGCCAGCGACACCAACGGCGCTATTATCGACGCGGGGCCCCCGAACAACGAGTAACAAATGACGATTAGTCCAGCGACCAGCCTCTAGTTGGTGAGTTGGCCAGGAGGAGCCGGCGGCGTGCCGCCGGCTCCTCTTCTGTGTAATCTCTGTACCGATCAACACCTGAGGTGCTGTGACAAAACGACGGGCATACGATGAAAAAAACAGCTGCTAGACGGTGCAGGTGGCGGTACTGGACCGGCTTCCTGTTAGCTGTCGCCTCAGTGGTTTCGTCCTCCAGCTGGGCGGTCGCCTTGCCTGGTGCTACCCCCGGCCCCACAATTAGCGTTGCACCTAAGGCCGTTTTCCCCGCTACCAAGTACTACAACGGGATCGATCACGCGTTCCTTGGCACGGGAGCCATAGTCACGGTGAAGGTCGGGCCGAACAAGGTCCTCCGACCGTTTTTCCCAATAAGAGTGCAGGAATGCGATGCTCGTCCCACCAGCCAAAACGACTGCGACCAGTCGACAACCCTCGCTTATGACGCACTGACCAAAAGGAGGGTTGAAGCCGCCGCCAACGGGAGCGTCACCGTCCATTTCCTACTCTGGGCGCCACTTCCTGATCGTTGGGACCCATACAGCGTGATCACGGTCGGCCCCAAGTTCCGGACCACCATCTGGGTCGGGGACGACCCGTCCAACTGGGCAGTCAGTGGTTTCGTAAGCCCGCAAGTACAGATTTTAGGCCGTAGGCCTGCACCGGCGAGCCACAAGGTGGTGGCCTCTGTTACCAGTAAAGATGGTTCTTCCGGAGTTGGCGCGTGGCTGATCCTGGTCATTTGCATGGCAGGTTTGGTTGTGCTGACCGGCGGTGCTCTGGTACTTCGGAGGCTGCAAGTTAAGGGCGCCCGCCCGTGAGAGCGCGGGCAGCGAGCTTGTGCTCAGGGCGATTTTGCCCGCCCTTCGTTCATCCCGCGTTTGTTATTTTGTTACCTGGACGTCAGGTGGGCCTCGGGACGTCGGAACGGCTCGGTCCGTTCGCATGCGAGTGGCTCTGTAACCGAGCTCGCACGGTCAGGCCTACCTGTCCATGAGAACTTCCCGTCTGCGTCGGGCCTCAAGGGCGTTCCGAGCCGTTGTGGCCGTTGTTGCCCTAGGTGCTGCCGGGACCTCCTTGAGCGGTTTGGCGGGAGCGGCTACTGGGGCGACGGCCACACCGACGACGGTACAAACCTCAACAATGTTCTCGGCCAATGGTAGTGGTGCATACGAGGGTGACGCCGGCGTGGTCTCCATCACCCTCCCGGCAACGCCAGCGTTCGCGAACAAGGACCTGGGTGTGGAGGAGTGCAACCCAAGCCCAACCTCAGCTTCCGACTGCGACACCCTGCTCGAGCAGACAACGACCACTTCGGGAGGCCCTCTGCGCGCTGGCTCCACAGGGGCGCTCGCCGGCGGGACGGCAGAGGTGTACCTGTGGATCTTGCCTACCGGCAACGTCAGCACCGCCCCCGACGTAGCCAACCAGGCGGTGGACCCCCAAGGCGAAGATCCCAACTCCAATGTCACATGTGATGCCAGTGACGCGTGTGCATTATGGGTCGGGCCCACCTCGGGGGCTTGGGGCAACGGTTACGTGATCAATGGGCTCACGCCCTTACCAGCGAGCGCATCCGCCACCACGACCACCCTGGCGCCTTGTTCGTCGGACTGCGCGACGGTGACCGCCACCAGTGACATGTCTGTGACGTACTCCGGCTCGCCGCAGAACGTCACACTCTCGGCCACGGTTACCTCGGGATATGGGACGGTCAGCTCCGGAGCCGTCAGTTTCACTGTCGTGGACGGGTCGGGTCAAACGATCTTGAGTGGAATGACGGGTAACGTCACCAACGGGAACGGTTCGGTCACCTACAGCCTTCCGGCGTCGACTGCTGCGGGTGACTACAACGTGCAAGTCTCTTACCAGCCTGGCGGGATCTTTGCTGCCAGTTCCGGTACAAGCCTTCTTTCGGTCCTCCCCGCTTCGACGAGTACCTCCGCAGCGCCGACGTCTGCCGTGTCATCGAGCTCAGCTCAGAGCGTAACGCTTTCTGCCACCGTCACGTCGGCCGCAGGCTCAGTGAGCGGGGGTTCGGTGACCTTTGCCGTCGTCAACGACGCGGATGTCGATGTCGGCGTGCCAGCCACCTCGGCCGCAGTGACGGCGGGGACCGCCTCGGTCAGCTACACCGTTCCCGGGGGGACTGCGGCCGGTACTTATACGATCAACGCCACTTACAACCCAAGCAGCAACTTCGAACTGAGCTACGACACCAGCCAAGAACTGACCATCAGCGCTGGCAGTGCAAGTACCTCGACGAGCAGTACTTCGTCAACATCCACCAGCAGCACGTCGACGACAAGCACATCCACAACCACGACGTCCACAACCACGACGTCCACAACCACGACGTCCACAACCACGACGTCCACAACCACGACATCGACGACGACGACATCGACGACCACCACGCCATCGACGACGACGACATCGACGACGACCACGACGGTGCCGCCCACGACGTCGACGACCACGCCTACAACTACAGTCGCGTCTACCGCCATAATTGCTGGTTCAGCGACCACCTTGCCCAGTGTCGCGGGGGTCTCGTCCACGACGCCAGGTACGGCACCGACTACTACCACGACCCACCGACCGGGTCACGCGGCAACCGGAGGGGTTGGCAAGGCATCCGGCACGACCACCACCGTGACCATCACCGTCCCCCACTCGGCCACCACTGGCCCACGTACCAAGACGGCCGCAAAGAACCAGCACAAGATCAGCTCCAGCGCTGTCAAGACCAAGGCCCGCTCACGGAGTGTCACCAAGGCAACCAGCCCACGGGCCGACCATCCCGCTCAGGCCCACCACCTGGCCTCCCACCACACGAGCTCCAAGGGAACTAACCAACCAAAGGAGCAACTAGCGCGGACAACAGCTGCGACCGTTCCCACGGGAACCAGCGGAGGCGCTCTCGCCTACACCGGTGTTGGCCCGGCGCTCGTGTGGTGGGTGACCATAGGCGTCGGGCTGGTCGTGGCCGGAACAGCCGGGCGACGTCGGGCCCGGACTAAAAGGCGGCTGACGAACTTGGCCGACCCATCGCACGGAAGTTGAGCGCCGACGTGACGAATGCCAGCAATGGAGCGCCAAATCTAACCGGGCGAGTGTCATGACGACAGCTGAGCTCTCCGTCTTTCTCGACGTCGAGAGCGATACGCCGCGGGCGGTCCATACCCCACGCTCTCGCCCCGACGCCGCCTTCAGAGCGGTCCTAATGGGTTGCGCGGCATTTGTTGTCTTCCTGATCGTGGCGATCATTGGTTTCCTGGCGCAAAAGGCATGGCCGGTGTTACAAGCCACAGGTTTTCATTTCTTCACCAGGTCGGTCTGGCAACCTGGCAGCAAATCGGGCTACGGGATACTCGGGGACATCCTGGGCAGCATCACCGTCGGCGTGTTGGCCTTGATGGTGGCTTTCCCCGTATCCATAGCCACCGCCCTGGCCATCAACGAGTACGTGCCCGGAATATTGAAGCGGGCGCTGATAACCCTCATCGACCTTCTGGCTGCGGTCCCGAGCTTGGTATACGGCCTCTGGGGCGTCATCGTCTTTGACGCGTGGCTCAATGGCCCGACTATCTGGCTGACCAAATATGCGGCGTTTTTCCCACTGTTCCGGCCCGGGCCGGGACAGGTAGGACGTTCGTTGTTCGTATGCGGTCTGGTCGTCGCGATCATGGCTACCCCGATTATCACCTCCGTCAGCCGAGAAGTGATGTCTCAGGTGCCCCGAGAGCAGTGCGAAGGGGCTCTCGCATTGGGCGCGACAAAGTGGGGCATGGTGACCGACGTCATTTTTCCCTTCGCTCGTAATGGCATCATCGGCGCGGCACTTCTCGGACTTGGACGGGCCCTGGGAGAGACCATTGCCGTCACCTTGATCTTGTCGATCACGAACTTTCCAACGAGCCATATCCTGTACTCCGGCGGAGGGACGATCCCGGCCCTGATCGTGCAGTGGTACGCCCAAACAATGTCTGGGAGAGGACTTCAAGCGCTGACCCTGGCCGGGTTGACGCTGTTCGTCATCACGCTCGGGGTCAACGTCTTGGCCCGGGCCATCGTGTCGCGAAGCGGGGTGCGATCATGACGGTGGTGTCTGACCGGACGGGGAGCGGCCCGGCGTTTAGCGGTGACGGCGGTGCCAAGGCGCAGGTCCTAGATCAGCCTCGGCGGATTTCCGAGATCACCCGAGAAAGCGTCGCCGAAATGGCGCTCTCAGCCGCGGGTGCCACCTGCCTTGTGGGTGTCGTCTTCGCTTTAGCCGGGCTCGGGACGAACGCCTGGATCGGTTTCGTGATCTGTTGGGGGATCGTGTTCCTCATCAACTATTGGGTGGTCAGTGCCAAGCGCCACGGCGTGCTCGTGGCCAAAGACAGGCTCGCGCGGGCCTGGGTGGCGGCAGGAGCGCTCGTGGCACTCGTGTGCTTGGGGTGGATCCTCAGCTACGTATTGGTCAACGGCTGGTACGCCGCGTTCGGTCACCAGTTCCCGAGTTTCTGGACCCACGACTTCAGTAAAGGCGGGGTGCTCGATGTCAAGGCCAAGGTCGGGGCGTTGCACGCTATCGTGGGGACCCTCGAGCAAGTAGGGCTGGCCACGGCGGCGACCACCCCTATCGCCATCCTGGCCGCGGTCTACCTCAACGAAATGCCTGGGAAGTTGGCGGTCGTCCTTCGCGTGGTGGTGGATGCCATGAGCGGGATGCCGTCAATAATCGCCGGGCTGTTCATTTTCATCATCTGGGTCGTCCCGAGGAAATTGAACGGCTTTTCCGGCCTCGCTGCCGCCATGGCGATTTCTATAATCATGCTGCCTACGGTGATCCGGACATCTGAGGAGGTCCTGCGCCTCGTCCCCGGGCCACTGCGCGAAGCAGCGCTGGCCCTTGGGTCCCCAGAACGCCGGATGGTCCTGCGGGTCGTGTTGCCTACGGCGCGTGCCGGCCTGGTAACGGCCGTCATCCTTGGGGTTGCGAGGGCTACGGGTGAAACGGCCCCGGTCCTGTTGACAGCGGGTGGTAATCCACGCATGAACCTGTCGCCTCTTCACGGGCCGCAGGCCGACCTACCCGAACAAGTGTACAGTTGGTACGGCACCGCCGGCCCAGCGAGCCTGCACGAGGCTTGGGGGGGCGCCCTGGTCCTCATCCTCGTCGTGCTGACCTTATTTTCCCTCGCCCGCCTACTTGGCTCGGGCCGGACCGCTCGAGCGACGAGGCGTTGAGCTATGCAGCTCAGACCTTCGACCGTCAATAGGAGTTTTCGAAAATGATCACCAAGCGGACTTTCCTTCGAGTTGCAGCTGCGGTCGCGGTTACCGTGTCGCCGCTTGCCGTGAGCGCGTCCCCCGCTGCGGCCTCGGCGTTGGCTGGTGGGGGATCTTCCTTCGCGGGTATCGAAATGCAGCAGTGGACGGACGATGTGAGCAGCTTGGTCCCACCGATCAGCATCAGCTATACGCCGAGTAGCTCGGGGCAAGGTAGGTCTTACTTCAACTCAGGCACGGTACCCTTCGCGGTTTCGGATATCCCCTTCCAGGGTGAAGAAAACTCGGACCCTGCACCCAGTTTTTCCTTCGAGTACATCCCTGCTGTTGCCGGTGGGCTCTCGTTCATGTACAACCTACCTGGCAACCCCGCCCTGAAGCTGACGGCTGCGCTGGCCTGCGGGATCTTCACCGGCGAAATAACCAACTGGGACGACCCAGCGCTGGCCACCCTAAACCCGGGCTTACCCAATTTACCTATCGTCCCGGTGCTGCGGGGCGACCTGGCCGGCACGAATTACGTGTTCGAGTCATGGTGTATTACCGATGCGGCCCAGGAATGGTCGAGCTTTTACAATTATGTCTCGGGCCACGGCTCCCAGTTCTCCAACAGTGACTCGCCGCCGATCGGCGCCTCCACAGCAAGTTCGGCCTTCCCACAGATGCCCGGGACTCAGACCGGGACGGGTGACTCTGGTACTGCCCAGATCGTGGGTGCCCCTGATAACACCGGTTACATAACTTACGTCGAGCCCGAGTACGCGAAAACGTATGGGAACAAGCCTGTTGCCTTTGTGGAAAACGCGTCCGGTTACTTTACGCAACCCACGCCGGAAAACGTGGCAGGGGCGCTCGCCTACGCGACCGCTGAGCCGACACCCGGCATCCAACAACTTAATTTTGGGGGTACCGGCTGCAATGTCTACAACCCTTCGACCTATTCGTACGTTCTTGCTCGCACCGACGGGTCCTACGGGAACTCGTACGGCCAAACGCTGGGCGGGTTCTTGAACTACGTCCTGACCATCGGTGAGAAGCAAGCATCGGCCATCGACTATGCCAGCATCGGCCTAGCGCTTGAGCAGTACGGCATCCAGCAGGCTCAGCAGATACCGGGCGACCCGAGCCTGACGTCCACCGAACAGGCTAACTTCGCTGCGGGCGACGTGACGCCCAGCATCGTCCAGAACACGCCTTGCGGGCAGCAGTTCCAACTCGCGGCCCCCGCCACAACCACGACGCAGGCCCCGACAACTACAACGCTGGCCACGACGACCACGACGCAGGCGCCGACAACCACGACGCTGGCCACGACGACCACGACGCAGGCGACCACGTCGACGACGGCGGCCACAACTGGCACGACCAATAGCGCGACCCCGACTACCGCAGGGGCTACAGCCACAACGAGCCGAGCGACAACGGCCACAACGAGCCGAGCGACAACGGCCACAACGAGCCGAGCGACAACGGCCACAACGAGCCGCGGGGCGACCCCGACGACGGCTGGCTCTAAAGCGACGGTCCCGCCAACGACGAACGCTCCCGGTTCGGGAGCACCTCCTACCACAGGTAGCCTGTTGGGCTCGCCGACTACGGTCAGTACACCGGGTGGTCTGACTTCGGGCGTCCCGACGACGAGCAAGGCAACGGGCCCTCAGCGCTCTAGTTCGGGAGGAAGAACCTCCTTGGTCGCAACAGGTCCTAACGGAGCCGCCGGGGTAACCACTGGCTCTGTCGCTACGCGGGGCGCTGGCGAGACGACGCCTCCCACTTCTGCTGGTGCCCCGTCGGGTCTGTCTACTACGAGCGCGGTCGCAACGACCAGCGCACTCGGTGTGGGCACAGGCTCGACGGCCCCGGCTGGGAGTGGAACGGGCTCGACGGCTCCAGCTGGGAGTGGAACAGGCTCGACCGCCCCAGCTGGGACTGGAACGGGGCCCTCGGTCACCACCGCTGCTTCCGGCGCGACCGCACCAGCGGGAGCTGTATCGCCGTCAGTCACGGTCGCTGGCGCGGCCGTGTCCGCCTCGGTCACCATCCCTGGCGGGACGCCTAGCGCTAGCACGGGGGGCCAGCAGGTGTACATCGTGCTTGCCGGGCTCGGTATCGCGGGGGCCGCGGAGGTTGCCCGCCGGGGTATGCGGCGCAAATCGCTCGGAGCCCGATGAGGAACCTGAGGCTCGTTGCCTTAGCTCTGGCGGCTGGCGTCGTCGGATTGGCAGGGGCCACTTTCGCGGTCCCGGCAGGGGCGATTTCTATGGTCCCGGCTGCGCCCGGAGATGAGGCCAGCGGGGTGACCTCTAATTTCTGGTCAACCGCGAGCGGTGTGTTGGAGGGCGAAGGAGGACAGTACGACCAGCCATGGTGGGACGCGATTCATACGGCCGTACTATCGGATACGGCGTCAACGTTGCCATGGGGACCGGACCAGGTGCAATGGGTCTCCGCCACAGATACGGACCAGGCCCGCGAGGACCTAGCCAACGGAGCGGCGGACTTCGCGACGGCCGAGGGCCCCTGACGGGGGAGCCAGGGTCAACGGCTGCGGACGTCCTCGATGGCAATACAGGTGCTTATACCAACGAAGCCGGCACCGCATCCCAAAATGGCTTGGTTGTTGCCTACGTACCCATCGCAATGGAAGCCGTGGCCATACCCTTCGTTGGTATTACCGACACGAGCTGTGGCTCTGGCTCCGACGGGACGGCGGACAACCCTTATAGCTGCACGTTGTTACCGACTATGAACATGTCGCCCACGACTCTGGCCGAGGCATTCGAGGGCGAGATCCTCAATTGGGACAACTCGGCCATCAAAGCGGACAACAACGGTACGAGCTTCTCTATCTACGACGACACGACGTTCCCAGGCCCGAGTGTCGCGGCGGAGTTCGACGCCGACCCCTCTGACGCCGCCCTCATCGATTACTTCCTGACCACGAGCGCTAAGTCGACCTGGGACAACTGGCTGACGAACGTTCTCAACAGGGGCCCGGCGGATACCGTCCTGGAAGCTTGGCCGTTCGGCACCGAACGAGGTTTTGGAAACCAGTTCCAAGAGGGCGACGTGATCCTCAAGCTCATCCCGAGGGGCGTGGACGAAGCCTTCGCCGCCCCGATGGGCGACTGGGCGGTCACTGTCAACATGGCCCTCACGCCATGGTCTTGGACCTTCCCCGCTTATACGGCAACTTGCCCGAACGGTGCCGGGGCGACCCCATGCTACGACCAGCCGCTCCCGGACATCTCCATCCAAAATGCAGCCGGGAGCTATGTTGAGCCGAGCTACGCCTCCATGGAAGCGGCCTTTTCGCACGCCACTTTTGGCCCTACCACCAACCTGGTTACTTTTGGTGCGAGCACTAGCGATGCCAGTGCTTACCCGGCCCAGATGATGACTGCGGATTACGTGGTAGTGCCGCTAGATGGCCTGCCTTCTGACAAAGCTCAGACGCTGGCGACATGGCTGGAGTTCCTGTTGAGCAGCACAGGCCAAAGTGCAATTTGCTCTGCTGGCTTCCTACCCGTGGTGCAGAGTGGCCTCGCCTCCGACTGTCCGCTACCCGCGTCCGCGTCCACAGGCACGACTGCGGCACTCTCGGCTCAGATCCAAACCGCTGACAACGGGGTCATCGCTGACCTGCAGAACGAAGCTTCCGCCGGCTCTACAACAACTTCTACGAGCACGTCTTCGACCACCACGTCTTCGACGACCACGTCTTCGACCACCACGTCTTCCACGACTACATCGTCAACCACGTCGACCTCGACCTCGACTACATCCACCTCGACGACCACCTCCACGACAACTACGGTGCCGAGCTCAACGACCTCCACCCTGGCAAGCGTGACGACGCTGCCGAGCGCGACAACGCTGACGAGCGCGACGACGCTTCCTAGCGCGACGACCCTTCCTCAGCGCGACAACGCTGCCGAGCGCGACCACCACGACCAGCTCTGCCACCCTTGGCACTTCGGTGGGCTCCGCCACAACAATCGGGCCCACAACCACCATCCTGAGCACCCGCGGCTCGAGGGCAACGACGACAACGGCTTTTCCGCGCGCGATTACCACCACACGGCTTTCGAGCGCGACCACAATTTCCACACCTGCGACCCCAACATCTTCCCCGACCGCGACCACGACCTCGACAGCGACCGTGCCCACAGCGACGACCACGGGCTCCGCGGTCGCACTCCTTCCGACAGGCACCACGACGGTTACCACTGTGTTGACTTCGGCGTCAAGCGACAATCCGCCTGCAAGCGGCACGAGCGGCAGCTTGGCTTTCACCGGCGAGGACGTGGCCTTGGTGGCTGGCCCCGGTCTCGCACTGCTCGCTTTGGGAGAAGGGGCACGGAAGACGCTGCGACGGCGACGGCGGAGCTTGGCCACATGAGAGCGCCGCGGGCGAGCGCAACAGCGACGGAGATGCCGGTTTACCGAAACGATGAACCGGACGCTCTCGGCCTGCGCGGGAGAGAGCGGGTGGACGCGTTGGCCCGCTTCATCGAACCGGGCCGAGGCGCCTTCGAACTATCGCTGGCGCTCTGCGCGCTGTCGCTCGTGTTCCCCTGGCTTGCCGTCGGAGCCCTGGGGACCGCAGTACTGGCATTGCACCGTGGTTCGCGGCGAGCCTGGGCGTTGTTGCCGTGCTGCGTGTGGTGCTGCATCGTCGGACTAGTCATCAGGCAGTACATAGGCTTTGGGATCTTCCCATGAGCTTTTCCGGGTACGAGCCTGGCACCGAGGGGGCGGAACACGCACAGGCGTCGTACCTGTCCGTTGCGGGGCTGCCTTGGGCACCACCCCCCAACCGGCCCAGCGGGACGCAACCGCTGACCGATGATGTTCGCGCTGAGGGGCACCCCGCCGAGCACCTATCGTAACGCGGGGCCTGTGGTTCAGGCTCCGCCTGCAACGGGGACGCCCGGGTCCGACGAGCCCTATGTCGACGACGGGGTTAAGGGGGTGCTGGAAGCCAAAGCAGTCTCCTGCTGGTTTGGGAGCAACAAGGTCTTGGAGCGGGTCTCGCTGGTCATGCGTCCTCGACAAGTCACCGCACTCATCGGGCCCTCAGGCTGCGGAAAATCGACATTCCTGCGGGTACTCAACCGGATGCATGAGCTTGTCCCGATCGCCAAGTTGTCCGGTCAGGTGCTCCTGGACGGCAAGGACATCTATGGCCAAGGCGTACGCGTCACCGAGACGCGGTTGAAGATAGGCATGGTCTTCCAGAAACCGAACCCTTTCCCTTCGATGACCATCGCGCAGAACGTGCTCTCGGGCTTGCGCCTCGCAGGGCTGAAGGTGCACGACAAGGAGGCGGTGGTGCAAGAATGCCTCTCAAGGGCAGGGCTCTGGAAAGAGACTCGGAACCGGTTGAACCACGCGGGCGCTGCCCTTTCGGGTGGCCAACAGCAGCGCCTCTGTATCGCACGCGCTCTTGCGGTAAAACCCGAGGTACTGCTGATGGACGAGCCCTGTTCCGCTCTCGACCCGATATCGACAGGTGTGATCGAGGAGACGATACGTGAGCTCAGCAAAGACATCACGATCGTCATCGTGACCCACAACATGCAACAAGCACAGCGCGTCTCGCACAACTGCGCGCTCTTTCTCCTCGACGCCGAAGGCCAGCCGGGCCATATCGTCGAGCAGGGCCTCACCGAGCAGATCTTCGGTGCTCCGCGAGACCCTCGCACCGCTGCCTACGTGGGCGGCCGCTTCGGCTGAGGCTCTACCCACACAAACGAACCAACCAACGACGGACGGCTTCTACTCCGTCACTTGACCAGATTAGTCAGAGAGCGTTAGCTAATTAGCTGATGCTCTCTCAAAAGCGGCCCCACCTGCACGGAAGACCGCCGTCCCCGGGCAACGCAGCAGCAGACGGAGCTAACAAGGCTTGAGAACCCTTGTAACAGCGGACAACGGCACCCGGACGAATGTCCGTGACCCTAACCTGTGTGTTGTAGAGGTCATTCAAGCCGCAGCGGGACCACTATAAAGATCGGAACTTGGAGAGAGAGGTCTTGCATGCCCAGTCCTTGGCGCGTAAGGGTCGCGGTCTGCAGTGTGACGATACTCGCGGTCTTAAGCTGTGCGAGCGCATTTCGCTCGGAGTCTGCCCTAGCCGCGTCTAGTCCGCCGCCTTCGGTTTTCCAACTGGTTGGCTCAGGTCCGCCTCGCACTCCGTGGGACTTTCCCAACCAGGATGTCTGCGGATCTGTTGGGGCGGGGCAGGCACAGTGCTTGGCCCGGGTACTCGACACAGTCGCTGGAGAGGCGACGGCCCAACCGGCGGCTTCGACTGGCCTGTCTCCGGTCAACTTAGAGGCGGTCTATGGGTTTTCGGCAACGTCCAGTTCGGACGGCGACACGATTGCCCTTGTCGATGCTTACGACGACCCAAATATAGCGGCGGATCTGAATAGTTTCGATTCTGAATATGGTCTAGCGGCTGCGTCTCTGACAAAGGTCTACATTGAAGCTAATTTGAACGGACAGCCAGTTGTTGAAAAGTCGCCGCCCCCGGAAAACCCGGGAGAAACCCCTGGTTGGGACCTTGAGACCAGTCTGGACGTGGAGTGGGCGCACGCTATTGACCCTGAGGCAAAGCTCCTCCTCGTTGAAGCCTACAGCGACAGTTTCGCAAATCTCCTGGCAGCCGAGCAGTACGCCGGCTCGAATGCGACCTATGTCTCCAATAGTTGGGGCGGCTCGGAGTTTTCCGGCGAGCCCGGGTACGACTCGGATTTCGAGGATCCCGGTGTCTACTACTTCGCCGCCGCAGGAGACGCGGGGGCGCGGTGGAATACCCGTCATCGTCTCCCAATGTCATTTCGGTGGGTGGGACCAGCCTTTTGTTCGACTCGGAGGGTTTGGCGGCAGAGACGGCGTTGAGCGATGGCGGAGGCGGTTGCAGCGCCTACGAGAACCCAAATCCTGCTCAAAGGACTGGCAGCATCAATTGTGCGGGTAATCGAGCAACTCCGGACATTTCCGTAGACGCAGACCCCAACTCGGGTGTCGCCGTCTATGACAGTGTGCCCTATAAGGGCAGTTCAGGGTGGTGGACCGTTGGGGGTACAAGCCTCAGTACCGTCGTGATAGCCGCTGAGTCCGATGCTTCCGGGACAGGTCTGAACGCATCCGCCGTCTATGGTGGCAAAGTCGACGTTCGAGACGTCGTATCAGGTAGCAACGGGTACCCCGCTCTTGTGGGCTATGACCTTGCTACCGGCGTGGGAAGCTGGTCCAACACCCCCGGGACTATAACGAGCCTCTCAGCCGTAGGGGGTAGCGGTGAGGTCAATCTCTCGTGGTCCGCCCCCACTGGAGGGGCTCCGGTATCGGGTTATAACATTTGGATAGGTACGTCAGCGGGTGGCGAGAGCCTTGCGGCAACGGGAATTGCCGCAACCAACTACAGCGATTTCCCGGTAGCCCCTGGTGCCGTTTTCTACTTCGAGGTCCAACCGGTGAATGCTCTCGGTGTGGGGCCTCTATCCAACGAGGTAGACGCGTCCGCATCCGGACCAGCGCCGACGTGCCAGTCCGACAGCCTGGAGTGGTGCCTCAGCCCGGTCAGTAACACGACCACCAGCTTCACGGTCTCGGGGGCATACCCTGAAACAGGCGACGACTACGACCCGATGTCGGGCTACCGGCTCGACTGGAGCCTGTGTGCCACCTCGGGCGTCGAGTGCTACGAGCCCGGCTATTCCTGCGGCGACACGATCACCTGGCAGGGGGACGTGACCTCGGGCACTATGACGGCGAGCGACCTGACGCCGGGAGACGTCTACTGCGTGTTCGCCGAAAACCTCGCCGACGACGACCTGACCGGCGGGCTGGTGGTGAGCTTGCCCTCGGCGTGAGCTATCGCACAGCGCCCGTCTCGCTCATGGCTCGATGCCGGAACGGTCGTCTCAACGGACCGTCCAATTGACGACATTTGGGGCAACGACCCGCCGGGTCGTGTGGAACCGCCTTAGCCTGTGCCGCCCTGCTTGGCCTGCAGGCAAAGGTCACGCGGTTTCGTGATTATCCCCCACCCTGCAGCGTCTACACCCGGATCCTGAGCCCGGACGCCCGGTCCACGATTACCTAAGAAGCACGAGCCGCTCGATGAGGTTGCCCTCGACCCGGAAGCACAGCACGGTCTCTTCGCTCTTCCCGCCGCCATAGGCCGTCCTGTGGTGGTCGAGTACCCATGGCCGGGCTATTAAGCGGCCGAGCACTGTGATCTGCCGGTCTGGGTAGTGCTCGAACACGTCCGCCATCCTGCGGCCGATGGCTTGGGCGCCGTGGATGAGGACCTGGCCCGTGGCGTCGGAGAGGACAGCTGTCGCAGAGAGACATTGCACAAGAGCGGCCCGGTCGCCGGCGTTGTATGCGGCGATGTAGCGCTCCACAGTGTCGACTTCGAGGAGGTTCGAGCCTGAGGCGTGCCATTGGGGCGCAGAAGCGACATACCGGTCTTCCGGCGGCTCAAACGACGGTCGCCGCCTTGGATCGACCGACGCGTCGCGCAGCCGCTCCGTGGGGCCTACGCCTGCTGGTGCCACCGACACCGTCGCCCCTGCCGCACGCAGGGCCTCGGCCACCCGGGCACCATCCAGAGCCCTTGCGCCCACGAGCACCTCGGGTTCGCTGCCGCCGGCGGAAGCCCCCACGTATTCCGCGGCAAGCTCGGACGGGCAACCCATCTCGGTCAGGACGCCTACCACCTCGAGCGGTTGCAGACCGGGGTCGACCAGGCGGACGCTGACTTGGTCAGCCACACTCGCGCCACCCGCGCCGTCGACCGGGCTCGCCACAGCCGCGCCCGGGTCGATCATGCAACCACCAACGCCACGAGGTCTAGGGTACCTCGCTCGCTGGTTACGTCAATGGCCTGCAGTTTGCCGGCTACCGCCGGCCGCCACTCGGCGCAAGTCGATATCTCCTTGCCTGCCAAGGTTCGGGGGGTTCAATGCCGGGTGGGAGGTCAAAGGCTCCAGGTCGATGGCGTTCACGTCGTTGCTGCGAATTTCGAGCCGGGTGGCGCGGATGTGGGCGAGGAAAGATGTTGCCGCCGCACTCCGCTTGACCTCTTTCGCGGTGAAGCCGCATACGCGGCACCTCGCCGACCAGACACCTCGTTCGAGGATGTAGGAGGCGCGGTGGTGCACAGGGACAGCGTGTTCGTCCACGGTTCCTTCCTAAGTTCTTCTTAAAATCACGTTGAGGGTTACAACCGACAATCCCTTAGTTCCCTGACTTCACGGTGGCTGGAAGGTGGCCAGCCGGTGAACATTTGGCACCGTCCCTGCAAACTTTTTGGCCGTAGAGGGGATCTGGCCTGACACTGGGTGGTCAGAGCTCTTCGCGACCTGGCATCGGCTGGACTGGTCGACTTGTATGGAGACGAGATGCAAACAGCGAACCTAACTTTCGGTCGCCCGCTGAGAGCGAGGCGGGAGCAGTTGCGCGCCTGGTGGGTCGGCCTTGATGCCACCACTAGGACAGCTGTGCAGCTGTCCCTCGTACTGGGCGGGACGCTCGTTGCGTACCCATACTCGCTGTTGACACTCATAGAGCAGCTGGACGTCCAGTCGCCTCTTGCTTACGTGGGCCTCGTACCCGTGTTCGCGCTGGCGCTCGCCGGAGCGTACGCGCAGCCCAAAGCTAACGAGCCGGACATCTACGACCGTCAGCTCGACTACATAGTCGGGGTACCACTCCTGCTGGCGGCGGCTGCAATAACCATCCTGCTGCCTCACCACATGTCCGCGACTTACTGGCAATGGCGTGTCGACCTGCTGGCGGTCCCATTGTTCGTTGCTGGTTTGCTCGCTATTGTCTTTGGAGTCCGGGTGCTCTGGCGGCAGCGCCTCCCTATCGCTTACCTGCTGCTTGCCCTGCCGGCGTTGTACACGGTGGTGCTCAACTCGGTGCTCCTGTGGTACACCAACTTCACAGTGAGCGTCCTGCGCGACATAGTCGCGCGGGTACCGGTGGCAGTGCCCACAGCCGTCCCTGGAGATGCTCTTTTCACGGTCACCCATCACGGCCACAGTTTCGAGCTGCAGGTGGTCACAGCATGCTCGGGGGTTGACGGCCTCGTTGGTTTCCTCCTCATCGGTGTGCTCTTTGCGGCAATGGTGAGCGGGCCGTTGTTGCGGAAGTCTGTCTGGCTGCTAACCGGGCTCCCGCTGCTTTGGGCGATCAACCTCGGCCGGATGATGTTCATATTCTGGGCGGGCAGGCAGTGGGGCGAGACCGTCGCCCTCGATGTGTTCCATCCGTTCATTGGGCTAGTCACCTTTAGCGCTGGGGTCACGATCTGGGCGCTTGCCCACCGATGGCTCGGGCTCCGTATCAGAGGTTTTTCAATTCACCCGCGTCCGTCCGGCGGTGGGGTTGCCAAGCCTGCCAGCTCCGCCAAGTCGGCCGCCGTACCTGCCATAGCCGCGGCCACGATCCTGGTGGTGATCGCGTCGGTTGTAGTCGGCATCGGCGATAACAACCTCAAGTCGTACAACCTCATCGAGAACGCCGTCGGAGCACCGAGGCTTGCCTCGTTCCTAGTGAGCCCGGCTCACGTGCCGGGCTGGACTTCCGCCTATGACCAGCAGTTCTTCAACGGCGAGCCCGAGTTCGGGCCGAGCTCGCTGTGGTACCGCTACCTGTATAGGCAAACCAGCAATACCGCGCCGTTGCGCTCCTCGACCCCGATTTTTGCCGACGTCATAAACGCGCCCGGGATATCGGGGTTCAACGCGTTTACGGTGCAAGACTGCTACACGTTCCACGGCTGGGCCGAGCGCGGGACCGTCGACGAGAACTTGGGTGGTGGGATCGTCGGCCAGGCCCTGTCCTACGACTCCTCGCAGTACGGCGACTGGTCCCTCGTCTACTGGATCTGGCCCGTCAATGGGACTGCGGGAGATCCAAGCGCCAGCCGTTACGAGCGGGTCGTGCTGTACCTGCAGGACGGTGGTGAGGCGTCCGTCCGGGACCCTGCGACCGGTGTCACGACCACCCCGTCGATGGGCCTCGACCAGCGGCTGGTCGCCAACCGCGATTTCCTGACGGCGTTTGCCCGCGAGATAATCAAGGAGCAGAAGGCGGCGACAAGTGCGAGTACCTGACCGGGGGCGCCTGATGAGCAACATGAGCTACAGCTCTCCCGCCGAGGACGACCTGTCGGCTCGTCGGCACGATGACGTTGGTCGCGACATCGAACTGCTTCTCGAACGCCTAGCCGAGAGCCGGGAGGCCATCGTGCGCCTGCTGGCCGCCGGGAGCGCGGGCGAGGAGACGGTCGCAACGGAAGGACCGGGAGACGACGAGACCGTCGCTGAGGAGGTGTCGACGGACGACGAGAAGGTCGCCGAGGAGCTCTGGCAGGACGACGAGATCCAGTACACGGGCCCCCCGCCGGCGGGCGCTCTGAGACCGCTGCGCAGCGCGATCGCCAGGCCTGCAGAGCCAGAGCTAGCCCCGCCCCTGGAGCCAGAGGCAACCTCGCCACAGGTGGTCGCAGCTCAAGCACCGGAGCCGCAGCCGACCGCCGATGTGGCGTCCTATCAGCTTCCCAGCTCCCTCCGTAGGCCTGGACCGCCGGGCGCTGGAGGTTGCTCTCATTTATCGTGAAATAGCTCGTAACGGGGGAGAGGTTCGCCCGGAAGCGATGCCAACCGCGGTGGTGTACTACCAACCGGAGCCGGAGGGGCCAGAGCCGCTGGCCGAGCCTCAGGGCATGCCACCGGCGCGCGAGCTCTCCGGCGCGATGCCAATTGTCGAGATCCCTGCGCTGCGAAGAGCGCCGGTCGCTGCAAAGCCTCTTCGGGTCAATAAGACTGACACGGGCCCGAGGGCCGTGAACGCGCCCCGCGCGGCGCGCCGCCGCCTACTGGCGGTGATCCTTATGGCCGTTGGTGCTGTTGTCCTGCTCACGACGATTGTCAGCTTGCTCCCTTCGATAGTGAGTGCTTTGTAACCCAAGAATTCAGTGTCCGTTCACCGGCTTTCCACTGGGGCGCAAAGTGTGTAGGCAATACTTGCCGCCGTGCCCACCCAATGGACATACCCTCAGAGCTCGATGTCGGACCGGGAACAGCCATGACGGCAGTGGATATTTCGGAGGCGGGTGCTCAACCGGAGCCTCGTTGGGAGCCCTCGACAAAGCCCGAGCTCGATGTGTCGGTCGTGATGCCTTGTCTGAACGAGGCGGGGAGCGTCGGGATCTGCGTCGCCAAAGCCTTCGAGGGGATCCGGCTTGCGGGCCTGGTCGGCGAGGTGCTTGTTGTCGACAACGGCTCGTGGGACGGTTCGGCCGATATCGCCCGTAAGGCTGGGGCGCGAGTCGTCGAGCAACCGCAGCGCGGCTACGGGAACGCTTACCGGACAGGTTTTGCCGAGACTCGGGGCCGCATCGTAGTTATGGGTGACTCGGACGCTAGCTACGACTTCACCAAGCTCGCAGACCTGATCGGCCCTATCCAAGCCGGTGGGGCCGATTATGTCCTGGGCTCTCGGTTTCGCGGCGAGATCCAGCCCGGAGCGATGACTTGGAGCCACCGTTACATAGGCAACCCGGTCCTGACCGGGGTACTCAACATGTTTTTCGGGCTGAAGTCGAGCGATGCCCATAGCGGGCTGCGTGCCTTCCGCCGTGAGGCTCTCGAGCAGATGGGCCTGCGGAGCCATGGGATGGAGCTCGCCTCTGAGATCGTGGTCAAGGCGGCTCGCACCGGCCTCAAGGTCGCAGAAGTGCCCATCGTCTATCACCCGCGCACGGGTGACTCCAAGCTCAGCACTTTCCGGGACGGGTGGCGGCACTTGCGCTTCTTGTTGCTCCTTTCGCCGCTTCACGTGTTCGTGTGGCCCGGCTTCGCGCTTTTTGGCGCCGGGGTAGCTAGCGAGGGCTTTCTGCTGGGCCTTACGGATTCCGACCTCGGCCTTCGATTGAGTACCCTCGCGCTGTGCATCATGTTGTTGGGTATGCAGCTGCTGTTCATGGGCCTGTTCGCCAAGACGTATGCCCACCGCGCCGGGTTCGAAGCAGAGTCATCCGCGAGCCGCTTCGTCGAGCGGAAGTTCACTCTGGAACGTGGGTTGGCCGCGAGCGGCCTGCTGGGCCTTGTTGGCGCCCTGATCGTAATGGGCACTGTTGTCGGCAATATAGGCGGCTGGGTGCTCAACGAGCAGCTGTTGGCGCTCGGGGCCGGCGTGATGGTGCTAGGCGCCCAGTGCGCGTTCTGTTCGTTCTTCCTTGCGATCATCCGGGCACCGTTCGAGCGCGTAACCACCTCTGGGGCGATCGTCCTGATGTAAACGCCCCTCGGGGGCGTAATCCTTCGGCGGTATGCTCGTGAGAACGGTGGTCCTGCTGGTCATCGGGGCGCTCTGCCTTGCCGCTGGCGTCGCATTACGCCGCAGTTCAGCACCGTTACCGGGGAACAACGGCTCCGGACGAGTGGCGCGCAGGTGGCGCACCGAGCCGGACCGGGTCCGGTTCAGTACCGATGGCCTCTTCGCTGCCATGCCGGCGCTATCGGCCCGGAGCACTCTGAGCGCCCGCCAGAGAGACTGGTTCATCGCCGGAGGCGTTGCCCTGCTCGTGAGCGCTGTCCTAGCGCCCGACTTCACCGTGGTTGTGGTGATCGGAGTGTGCACGCTGGCCTACGCGGCCTCCATGGCGGTCCGGATTTGGTTGTACATGACATCGCTCGGCGGCCCTGAGCTGGTCAAATTTTCGGACAACGAAGCACGCGCCGCCCGGGACGACGTACTGAAAACCTACACGGTGATGGTGCCAGCCTTTCGCGAGCCCGAGGTGATGCCGTCCCTGATCGCCAACCTCCGCAAGCTTGACTACCCTGCCGCGCGCTTGCAGGTGCTGCTGCTACTCGAAACCGATGACCTGGCTACGATCGCCGCCGCGCGGGAGGCGATCGGGCCGGCGCGGGACTTGCGGATCCTCCTGGTACCCCCGGGTGGTCCCCGTACCAAGCCGAAGGCCCTCAATTACGGCTTGACCCACGCCACAGGGACTTATCTCACCATCTTCGACGCTGAGGACCGTCCCGACCCGCTGCAGCTACGTAAGGCTGCCCTCGCCTTCTCCAAATCAGACCCCTCCGTTGCCTGCCTGCAAGCCCGCCTCGGGTTCTTCAATGGAGGGCAAAATCTCATAACTCGTTGGTTCCAAGTCGAGTACAGCATGTGGTTCCGCCAGATGCTCCCGGGCCTGGGGAAGCTGGGTGCCCCTATCCCGCTAGGCGGTACCTCCAACCACTTCCGTACTGAGGTCCTTCTCGACCTCGGCGCCTGGGACCCGAACAATGTGACCGAGGACGCCGACCTCGGAGCCAGGTTGAGCCGCGCTGGTTACCGAAGTGAGGTGCTTGATTCGCTAACTCTGGAAGAGGCGAACAGTGACTTCGTGAACTGGGCCAAGCAACGCTCCCGTTGGTACAAGGGCTACCTCCAGACATTTCTCGTCCATATCCGGGACATTCGCACCACACGCCGGCTCTTGGGCACGCGCGAGCTCATCTTCTTCACCTTCGTCGTAGGTGGTACTCCCCTGATCGCGGTCGCCAACCCCATCTTCTGGGCCCTCACAGCTCTCTGGTTCCTGGTCAAGCCTGTTTGGCTGGAGACGATTTTCCCCGCGCCCCTCTACTACACAGCGCTACTGGTCTGGCTCGCCGGCAACTTCGCTTTCACCTTCGTCTCGATGCTTGAATCCATCGAGGTCGACGATTCCCTGTTCGTCGCGGCGTTGCTGACCCCCGTTTACTGGGTGATGATGTCCATCGCCGCGTACAAGGCGCTATTGCAAGTCATTTTCGCTCCCACGTACTGGGAGAAGACCCGCCACGGGTTGACCGACCAGGCCCCTGCGGCAAATCCGCCAGTGAAGTCGGCGGCGTGACAGGTGCTCGTCCGTTAGGGCTCTTCCCGGTCAGCTAGCACCAAGGGAGCCACCCGGCCACGCCTGCGGCCATGGCAGCGAGGTACTTGGCCGACATCTCCGTGCCCGGTTGGGGGACCCCTGTTGGGCAAGACTCGCCGGCAGGGACCCCGACCTCCCCAACGACCAAAGGCTTGCCCGCCTGCTTGGCGTCGGTGATCGCGAGCGCCAGGCCGCCCGGGACCGCCACGCTGTCCGAGCCGTAGTCATGGTACGAGGCCACGTCGACGCCGGCGGCCTCGTCGATGCGCAATTCGCCGCCGCCGGCCCACCCGCATTGCGCGCTGGTCAACTCTCCAGTGCCAACCAGCGTCCCCGGATCGAGGGAGTGCAGTTCGGCGCCCACCCTGTTGAACCAGTTGACGAGCGTCGTTGTCGCGTCGGAGGGGCAGGTATCGTTACCGTAACAAGCGCTACCGCTGTAACCAGGTAGGCAGTCCGAAGCTTCTGGCTCGCTCATTGGCTCCCACATGAGGATCGCCCGGTTGCCGGCGTAGCGGCTAACGACCTGTTGCAGGTATGACCAGTAGGAGCTATGGGCATAATCGGTGCTATCGCCATAACCGGCAGGCCCCGCGTAGGGCTGCATGTAGCCGGACTGGTACCACGCGTCGGTCTTGTAAACCTCCCCGTCACAAGTGCCGCCTTGGGTGGCTAGGTAGGCGATGAGACGGACATGGGTGGTGCTTTGGTCGGCGGCCGCTACGACCTGGTCGAGCCCGCGCCAATCCCGGTTGACCGTCGTAGGGCTCAGGTCAGGGCCCACGTCTATCGTCTCGTCTTGGGCGAAGTTCACCCGGACCACACTGTTGCGTGGTAAAGAACCGAAAAGCGCCCACGGGTTGATAGCGGCGCCGCAGCCCCCGTTGACCGCGTAGTCTGTCGCCGCTTCCGGGGCGTTGACCCCAGTGAAATGCCATGGCTTGCCGGCAAGGTAAAGCGACGTACCCCTTAGGACAACGCCGTCGGGCGCCCGGCTGACAGCCAGCCGTGGCGAAGCGGCAACTTGGCCTGGCGCGAGGGCGAAGAGCAAGGCTGCGGCGGCACCGATGAGAGCACCCTTGTGGACCGCTCCCCGGGCCCTCCCTCTCGTTATTGCGCCCCGTGCCGCTACCAAGGTCCCGTGGCCCCACCTGTTCACAGCGTGTGTATCGGCCGCGGCCGCCATCACCTGAAATAGCCTGTTGCGCTCGGACGCAGCGGACGGCCACGGTTGTGCTCACTCGCTCACGAACTTGGGAAGGCCGTCAGTTCGAAGGTGGGTCCATGCTGCCGGCACCACCGTTACCCGGCCCTTGAGCCAAGACAGCGTTGACGCTCGTGGGCGCGCTCGCCTCCGCTCCAATGTCGCGTCCAACTGCTCAAGGTTCCAGACAAGGCCTTTTAGTAGAGAGGCAGCGAGTTGGCGATGTCCGAGCAATGTGAACAAAACGCAAAAGACGACGGTCTTCAACATGTGCAATGGGACGTGAACAACGAGCAGGAGCAACGGCGCGTTCGCAAGGAACATCGCGAAAGTATTTCGCTCGCGCAAGCTAAACCGATGATCTGCGATACGTCGGGCCCCATCTTTTACGTACCCTCCAGGTTCGGATCCCCCGCCGGAGTGTACGGCTTCCGCGTTGATCACGATGTCGACAGGGGCTCCGCTCGTCCCCGCACGCCAGCACAAATCAGCGTCTTCGGCGAACAAGAAGTACCGGTCGTCGAACCCTCCGATCCGCCGGAACAACGCCGATGAGATGGCCAAGGCGCAGCCCTGAACGTAGAACGCCGGCCTGGGTCGGCTCGATTCGATCGGTAGGCCCATCAGGTCGTACCGGCTCCCATAGAGCCTTTTTCCTGAGGATGGTTCGCACAGGACGGGGCCGGCCACTCCGCCGGTCCTGTCGACCCGGGCCACGAGAGCATCTATGTCCTGCGAGCGCATGCGGACGTCAGGGTTGAGTATGAGCAGCGTACGCCCTCGTGCCTGAGCGGCGGCCAGGTTGACTGCCCCGCCGAAGCCAAGGTTGGACCCGGCTTCGATCACTCGGACCTCGGGAAAAAGGCGCGAAACTATCTCTGCGGTCAAATCTGAGGAATTGTTGTCGACCAGAATGACCTCGTCGGTGTCGCGGCTGGTCGCCTCCAGCAAGGGGGGAAGGTTCCTGAGAAGATCTTCCTTGGAGTTGTACGAAACCAGGATTGCTGAAACTCGGATATCGCTGTCGCTCATGACCGAAGGGCCCGGGTTGATTGCGACCTCTGGTCGGTGGCGCTCTCCCAAGATCAAGCCGGTGATGAAGCCAGCGCCGTACGGCAGGTGGACCAGGGGTAAGACTCCTGACGCTAGCGCCCAAGGGGCGTCGTCCGAGACAGCGCTCGCAATCCCCAGCCCGGCGCCCACGCCCAGGTAGGTCAGGGCCAGTTGCAGCCCCCTCCTGGGTTTAAGGATGAGCAGCACGGTCAGTACCGCGACAAACATCCCAGGCATGGAGGTCCGCACGTTGGCGGACCGAGGGTGGTGGCGCACCGTGACGGCGCGGTAAAAACCGTACCGCCACATCTGGCGCACCAGACCTCTTGGGGAAGAACGGACGTACCAGACGGACTTCGCTCCGGGGACCAACCAGATCGAACCATGGCTGCGGACACGGAAGTCCATCTCCTCGTCTTCGTTCACCAGCATGGTTTCGTCCCATCCCCCGGTCGCGAGGACGATATCTCGTCGGTAAAGCGGCCATCTCACGTGGTTTGTCGGCCGGGCCTTAGCCCCGGTTTGGTGAGTGGCCCCTCCGTGGCCCCACGGTCGACGCAACACCGATGCAGTCGCACGGCCCCAAGCGCTTTCCCCCTTGACCTCGTACGGCGCGCCGACCCCGACGGCGCCGGGGGTAGACGTCAAGAAGTTCACCAGTACCTCGAGATAGTTCGGCGGGTAGTCGACATGAGCGTCCATCCGAGCGACCAAATCCGACCGTGATTGGGCGACCCCGAGGTTGAGGCCGACAGGGATGATCTTGGCCGGGTTGTCGACCACATGCATCCACGATCGATCGCCACTAGCGTCCTCGAGCCACTCGCGGGTGCCGTCATCCGAGGAGCCGTCGATGAAGAACACCTCGTCGGGACGGGTGGTTTGGTCCTCGATGTTGCGAAGCACACCAGCGACCCGAAGGATCTCATTGCGAACAGGCACCACAATCGCTAGGGACGGACGGCCGCTCGCCGGCCAGGCTGCTTTGGCTGCGGCCAGTGGTTCGGTCATGGGCTCTCTGGCTCCATCTTGGCACATAGGGTTATTTCTCTCCTAGAGTGACGTACAGCCGTGCCCCGGGCTCGTAGTGCTCTCGTCGTTTCCGTGGGAGATCCTCGCGGCGGCCTGGCAAAGGTGGCCGAACGGACCGCATCGGCAATGTCCCTTCTCGGCAGCGCAGCGCTCTACAAGGCCGACTTCAGCTCTCCACGGATGGCCGCAATTGCCCGCGAGATGAGCCGGTTACGTAAGGCGGCGAAGACCTATGACGTTGTCGTCCTGCAGGTGAGCCCGCATCATTGGGCGCGGGGATCAGTTCTCGCCGGCTTATTGCAAGCAGCCTGGGCCCATGTAGCGTTATTCCGTAAATCCGTCGTGGTAATGCACGATACACCCGACCGGGGCTTACGTCTTTCGTCGGTCTACTCGCGCGCCATCGGACTCATCCATTGGACGTTAGCCAAGCGAGTCGTTTACTTGAGTAATGCCGAGCGGTCTCAGGCCGGTCTGGCCGGCCTGGGCAACCACGTTCAGGTCGTACCGCTCTATATCGAGACGAGATCGGTCAGCCCATTGCCCGAAAGTATGGATTTGACGGTCCTCCGCCTCGGGGTGGTCGGGTTCCTCGACCGGAATAAGGACCCTCTGTTTGCTCTCGAAGTCCTGAAGCGTATCGAAGGAGCGATGTTGACCTTTCTTGGGGGGCCTCTTTCCGAGGATGAGGCCATCGCGGCTGACCTTCGGCGAGCAATCAAACGGGACGGGCTGGAAGATCGAGTGACGATCACCGGGTACCTGACGGAGGAGGAGTTGGACGCTGAGCTCGGCACTATCGAGATCGGCCTCTGCTTGTACCGGCGGGCGTCAACGTCGGCGTCTGTGACAACGTTGCTTGGGGCGAAACGGCCCGTTGTGGCGAGCCGGCTCAAGATATTTTGCGAATACGCAGCTATCGCGCCACGAGCCATAAGGGTCGTGGACAGGGATCCTGCTGTCGTAGCGCTAGCCATCGCCGATATCGCTCGAGGGCGGGCTGATTGGGCCGGCGAGTTAGATGACCTCGTCCACGACCGCTCGCTGCCGAACTTTGGCCGTGCCATGTGGCGCGCCGTTGAGGGCCCGAGGTCATGATGGCGCACCAGGCAACTGGCCCGATCACGCATCACTGTCGGTCCCCGCGACCTGGCCTTTGCGCTCCAGGATCCCGCGGCCTCGCGTGGCTCGGCGCCGGTCCAGCTGGTGCTGTATGACAGCGCGGTCCACCGCCCATATGGCTGCCCTGTCGAGCCCGAGAGCCGCCCCCCAGACTCCCGCTATCATGAAAAACCGGAAAGCTGGGCTCCGGTCCCGATCGTCCCCCATGAAGGGGTTCGCGTCATACTCAGAAAGCATTACCTCGACGGAGTGACGCGACCGAAGCCTGCTGAGTAGTACGAGTTGTTTGTAGCCCACGAGAGGAAATGAGGCCTGCCGCCCTCGAAGGCTGAGGCGATGCTCGTTGACTATCGCAAGCATCTTAGCCCGCAGCATGTGCCAGCTCCCCTCCGACATGGGTTCAGCCCTGTACCAACTACCTTTGTTCGTCAGCCACGCAATCAGGAGGTCACTGTATTCCTGACCGACCCACTTTGTTGGGGCCCAGCCCTGTCCGGGGAACTCACCTGGCACGGGCCCATCAAATTCCTCCCGAGTAACCGAGGTAATGGGACATATGACATCCAATGCTTCTCGAGAGGTCAGAAGGAAGTTGCTCCGGCACCAGGTCTGAAGCGAGCCATCGAAGAAGGGTACCGTGCGATGGTAAGACTCGATGCTGCCGGAGATCATGCTGTACGCGCGGACTGTTTCAAGAACCAACGGGTCGAGCACGTGCCTATAGCTGTCCCCATAGCTGAGAACGCGGTCGTTTGCTATCAACACGGTTTCCGGGACCCCACCATGTGACCGCATCCACTCGAGCCCTTCGTCGTACGCCGAAAACTCGGCCTCAGCGTTGCTACCGCGAATGATCGTAACGTTCGAAGGAAGTTCAAGGCCCGCAAGGCACTCCATTACCGCATCACAATTGGCGACTATGACGGCTTGGCGCGCTAAAATTGTGCCGAGAGCAGGTTTTACCAGCCGCCTCAACGCTGCACGTGTTCGCTCGCCGTCATAAGCCGCGAGGACAATGCCGAGAGCCGGCAGAGCTTCCTGCGTCGATTTCCGCAATGGTTTTGTTGCCAGAAGACCGCTAGTGAACTCGGCTGGTAGCACGACCAGCAATACAGCCACGTCCCGGGTACGTCGTAGTCCTTCGACGACCCGCTGTCGTCGAGATGGCACCTCAGCAGTTGAAGCACGGTAGGATTGCGTAACTTGGGTCACGAGCCCTGGCTGTAGTAGATAGCAACCTTTTGGGCATCGGGCTCAAACGAGTAGTGGCGCGCGACCTGCTCGGCGGCCTGAGACGCAGAACGGCGGCAGAGCTCGTCGTCGCGGAGGGCGGCAACAAGAGAGGTGGCGAAGGCAGTTGCGTCGTCGGAGATCTTCACAAAGCATTCTTTGCCGATCAGATCTGCGATGCCGTCTGCCGCGACTGGAGTTGCCACAACGGGTACATTGTGCGCCATCGCTTCTAGAATTTTGAGCTTGACTCCCGCTCCGGACAGAAGCGAAGCAGCAAAAACTCGCGCTTCACGATAGTACCCGTTGAGGTCCGGCACCCAGCCCGTGACCTTGACACCCTCGTTGCCTAGATCGCACAACCACTTTGGCGGGCTTGAGCCGGCTATCACGAGCTGCGCCCTCGGCTCTTGCTGAAGGACGCTAGGCCACACACGTTCGATGAGCCACCTGGCGCCAGTGGAGTTCTCGGGCCGCCCGAAATGGCCGGAGAACAGGACGATTTTGCCCTGGTGAACTGGTGGGACCACGTCGGATACTTCGATCGGTGAGGTTTCGACGTACACGGAGCCCTTGAAGCCGAGCCCAACCAGAAGGTCAGCGTCCTTCTGGCAGGGGACGATGGCAGCATCGAGATAGCGCATCGCTTTCAGTTCAGCTCGCTTCTGTTGGACCGCCAGGAAAGAAAGCAGTACGCGTATTACTTTGGCGCCCGGCCACGAGACTGTCCTAAAGGGATCGTTGAGCACTTCGTGAAAGAACGCCACGATTCGTACATCAGGGCACAGCGCCCGGACGTCACGGGCAACAGAAATCGCCGGCGCCCACTGAAGCTCGACGACGTCTGCGGCGCAAAACAGCTTGGCAAGGGAGCCTGTGCGAATACCCTGCCGCACACCTATCCGCATGGGGCCCATGAACAGCTGTGACCCAGTGAGGAAGATCTTCTTCGCCTTGGCTGGAGCTGCTCGCAGGGCCCGGGGCACCGTGGGCACTTCGACAATGTCGACGTTCGCCAAATCGATGCTGTTCGGCTGGGTTTCCACCGTGAGAACGGTTACGTGGCCCTGCTGCGCCATCGCGGCGAGATGCCGGGCGTACACCCGCTGGCCCGCGTACTCACGAGAAGGCTTGTACGGTGACACGGAAACTACGTTGACCAAGAACTGTCTTCCCTTACACGGTGGTCCACCAAACAAATCCTTAGTGGGACCGGGTGCTAACCCAGCGGTAGAGCTGGCCGGTCACTGAGCTGGTCGGGTCATTAATCAACACCCACTGACCCCCATCGGTGGACGCGAGCGCTTGTTCCATCTCGACCGTTTCGGTGTCCGTTGTTGACCCCGATGTGATCAGCAGCCATTGGAACTGACCAGCAAAGTTTTCCGCCAGGCTCTGGAAGTCGCGGTCGCTGGGGATAATCCACCGCTTTGGGTACTTGGAGAACAGCGGGGCAGCGAAAGCATTGCTCGTGTCGACCATGATCACCTCGCCCCGCGCGAGGAAGGGATCGATGTAGTCGTCGAACTCCTGCCAGGGAAGAATTCTGCCTGGGGGACAGTAGGACGTGCACCCCGGGGCCAAGCCGAATGCGGCGCGGAATGCCACGTACTCGCTCTCGACCTGGGTGCGGCTTGGGTTGATGTCATTTCGTGTCCCGCTCGCGGCGTCGAGCGCGCCAAGGGCGACCAGGGCGACGCAAAGGGCACCCTTCACGAAGGCGCTCAGCCTGCGCCTGATCACCACTTCTCGCGCCGCAAAGCCGAGCAGCACAGTGGCGTAAATGGTGGTAGAGGCGTAGTACCGCGCATCGCCATAGGTCGGCTTGGAAGCCAAAAGTAGCGTGATCAGGCCCGGGACGACGGCGGTCGCGCCGAGAACTGAGAGCAGCTCCCACCTCCGGCTTCGAGAACGCGCAAAAAGGAAAAGCACCGGCACGACTACAAACAACGCGGGAACGAACGCCCGGAGATAGCTGAGGGAATAGGCGATAGCGGCAGCGAGCGTCACGTGCGCTACCCCCCCTGAAGCACCCGGGCTAGCCGGGGCGGCGGCACCCGATTCGAACCAGAACAGAGGGTTCCCCATTATCAGCCAGTTGGCTAAGGTCCACAACGCGAAGACGAAGATCCCAGGGAGGGCGACGAGCGTGGCGATCTTGGCGCGGCGTGCCCAGCCACGTTCGCGGAAGGCGACGAGGGCGGCAACAATGGGAACGAGAAAAATGGCCTCTTGCCGGATTGCCATCGTGGCCCCGAGCCCCAGGGACATCACGATGAGCGACCTTGGGCCGCCGTCCTTGAACCACTGGACGATGCCGAGCACGAACACCGAGACCGCCAGGTAGTACGAGGCCTCGCTCATGCCATTGGCGGCATAGAAGATAATGACCGGGTTGAGGCAGTATGTCAGCGTCAACCCCGCCACCGTGAGCTCGCCGAGGCCCAGACGCCGGAAGAGCCGGACGAGGACCAGGACCGTCGCAGCCCCGCAGGCGGCCGTCGTGACCGGGCCAGCCAACGGGGCATAATTGAGCGGGCTCGCTATGGCCATGAAGGGCAGTTCCAGCACCACAGGGCCGGGGAACCAGACAAAGCCCCAGGCCGCTAGGTGCGGGTCGCGACTGTAAAGGACTGCGCGAGCATCCCCGGCGCGCACCAAGGCATCGCCGATCGCATAGTGGACTGAATACAACAAGTAATAACCAGCGCCTATGTAAACCCCAAGAGCGACCAATGCCAGCGCCCAGGGCCACCATTTCACGACGGCACGCTGCCAAGCCGGCTGTAAAGCTCGCCGGGACAAAGGTTGTAGGCCACCGTCGCCCGGGGGCTGGAAGAGCACAGCGTCCGGCATGTCCGCCGGCGCGATCGCTCGTGGACGCTCGAGGACCAGGCTCATAGCGCTGCTCGAGGCACCCGGGAGGACATCTCAGCACATTGGTGAGCCGGCACGACCCTCCCAGGACCGGTTACGGAGCATCGAGCGATATCTCACTCGAACAGTAGCGACGCCTGCTGAACGGGCCCCGTCTGAAATGTGGCGCTTTGGTTAACGGGACCTTAACTTACGGCCGGCCGCCGAACTTATGACGGGTCGCTCAGTCCAGCCACGAGGACCGCCTCGCTGAGTAAGTGCACCAACTGTTCCTGGAGCTCGAAATGGCTGAGCAGCAATCTCCCAAGGTCCTCGAGCTCAGGGGGGGCTTCGGTGCCGAGGGCAAGCTCGGCTGCCCGGTGCCGGGCGTCCACGACGATCGCGACGGACTCCTCCTCCGCCCACGGCACCAACCTGGCAACCTGCTCCTTCTCGATCTCCACGGACCGAGCGCGCGCTGTTACTACGAGCGTACCCAGACGGCCCTGCGCCGCCAGGACCTGCGCTTCGAGCTCGCGTGCGCGCGTATCGAGCTCGATCAGCCTGGAACGCTGAGCTTTTATCAGCTCTTCGTCGGTGTAGTAAATTTCCTCGGAGAGCAATAGCGAAGCAGGCCCATGCCGCTCGCCAGGCAGAGGGAGCCCGTCGCCGCCGAGCGGCACATCCCCGCTCATGTTTGCTTGCCCCGCCGGGGGCGGCGAAAGAGCGGGACAGGCACCGACTGGCCCACGGGCCGCGCTCGACGTCGCGCTGGGCCGCCGTCAAGAGCTAGAAGAGACGGGCCTGGGTCACCCGGGATCTCGTGGCGCACCAGCTGCTTAGCTATCGCCGCCATGGTCGTCTCGATCTCGGCAAGTTGGGCGAGATGGCCCTCAATCGCACGTGTCGCTTCGAGTTCGATTGCGGCAGGTTTGTAACTGTCGGGGTTACCCGAATCGTTGAGGATTTTCGCGGCGCGCAGCTCCGCCTTTAGGAGGATCGCGGTTGCCTCGAGCTCGGCGGCCTGGCGTTCCGGGGAAGCAACAGGCGGCACTCCCGGGCCGGACTGCTCTTCGAGCATTGAGCGGAGCCGAGCCTCGAGCTCGGCGGCAAGACCGAGCTGGCGCGTGGCCCGGTCGATACGTTCCTGCGCTTCCCTCATGCCGGCTCTTACTGCAACGAGCTCCGGAGGGTCCGCCCAGGGGGCGCTGGCCGTCTCGGCTTCGCGGCCGTCCAGCGCGCTGCCGACGAGAGGTGTTGCCGGGGGATCCGCCCACGGCGCGTTGCCAGTCTCGTGCACTCCCAGAGCGTACCGAACCGTCCCGGTGCCGGCTCGGGGACGTGCTCCCGAAACGTACGATCCCACTCTGGGAGGTTGCCCGTCCTCTCTGAGTCCCCGGCCATGAAAAGATTCGCCACCCCTTCGCCTGCCGTTCACCCATCAGACCGCGTCACACCTAATGAGTTCTAATTGCCAGTGCGAAAATTGGTCCACATTCCCTAAGCCATGTGCGGAGAGGAAGGGCGTTCCCATGATCCCCAGGTCGGTCGACCGAGTGGCCATCGCAGTAGCTGTGGGGTTCTTAACCGCCGGGGGCGTCCTCATGGGTGGGGGCATTGCTAGCGCAACCTTCCCAGGGGCCAACGATGCGATCGCCTTCGCTTCTTCGTGTGGCAACACCGAGGCTATTTACAGCGTGCCCAACGGGACGGTGGACGCCGTATGCCCGGGCGCTGGAAGCCCCCAGTACACGCAGAGCACGAGCGGCTCCATCGACTCCATGCCCTTCTTCTCGTCCGACGGCGGCAGGCTCTATTTCTCGAGCAGCCGGGCAGCCTTCGGCGCCCCTTTCTCGATCTACTCGGTCGCCTACCCGTCGACACCCAGCAGCACGCTCATTACCCTGGCCACCCCGCCGAGCAACGACAACGACTACGCACCGACCGTCACGGCCGACAGCAGCGGCGGCTCTGTCCTCGACTTCTTGCAATGCGTGGGTACCTCGAACTGCACGCTCGAGGAGGAGACGCTCTCCACGGCCGGCGCTCCCACCGAGAGCCCTCGAGAAATCTCCACCACCGGTACCTGCCCGCCTCCGGTAAGGCCCCTCTCGTCTGCCGACGGCCAGGCCAACCGGCCCGAGTTCAACCCCACTAACCCCAACCAGCTCGTGTACGTCGGCGAGAGCCCGTCAGCCTCTCCCGACCCGGGCCAGGAGAACATCTACCTGCTCACCATCAACGCCACCCCATCGAGCACCTCCTGCGTCGACGTGTCGAACACGCCAACCATCATCCCTGCGAGCGAGGCGTACACGGCAAACTCCACCTTCGCGGACCAGGACCCCGACTGGAGCCCGGACGGGACGCAGATCGTGTTCGATTCCAACCGCACCGGAGGCGACAAGCTTTACGAGATCGACCCGGCCAACAACACCGGCGCATACCAGGTCTGGGGTGGGGTAAATAGCTCGAGCCAACCGCTCGACCCGGGCGAGGAAGTCGAGCCTGTCTACGCGCCGTCCGACAACCCCCAAGGGGCCTACCCGAAGGCCGCCTATCCCACTGGCGGGTCGGGTTCGAACCCCACTTACCAGCCGATCCTGCTGTGGGTCTACACGGGCGGCGGGACCAACGTCCAGGACGTCGACGGCGGCCAAATGATCAACAACCCGACGCTCATGGCAACGTTCGTGACGGCGGACTATGCGCTCAACGTCAACCCGATCTGGCAGCCGTTGACCCTTGGTTCGCCGCTACCGGAGGCCCCATATCCCGCACTGCTGGTCGGTGCCGGGATGGTCACACTAGCCGGTGGGCTCTTCCTTCGCCGCCGGCGGGTCGCCCAGCCAGCCTGAGCTTCCTAGGGAGCTAACGACGGGGTTTTCGGGTGCTGCGCGCCCGCCGTACATGCACCTGGTCTAGCATCCCGGGCTGGCCCGCGCCGTGACGGCCGTTCACCTACCATCGGGTGTCTTCGGGCTGGTCCGGGTACCTGGTTGACTGCAACGGAAAGGGAGGACATGAGACGCTACGGGGTTTTTACGAGGGTCGCGACCGCAGGCGTGGCTGTTGTGGGTTTGGCCACCTTCGGCCTGACTGGCCCCGCGTCGGCTGCCGCTTCGATCGGTCCGGTACACGACCTTCCGGGTGAGTACAGCATCTCCGGCACCGGTGCCCTGGCTTGTATGCCGGGCCAGCCGCTCGCTAGCGCCACCTGCTACATGGTGGGCGAGACGGGCACTTTCGCCTACAACGCCACGTCGAGCACCAACGTCGTAGTCCCCGTCACCGACGGCGTAGTCGGGACCTCGGTCGAGCTACCGCTGAGCGACTACATCAGCTACATATCGTGCGCTTCTGGTCCCGACTGCATCGGGCTCGGTAGCAACGTCTCCGGCGACACCTCCTTCTATTGGCTTGACAGCGGCAAGCTGGTCAAGACCGTGACGACACCCCATAAGGGTTATTACTGGGACGGGTTGTCGTGCGGCTCGGCGACGTACTGCGTAGCCAGCGGGAGCACAGGCGTGGGGCCCAAGGTTGCAGGGGCGGTCGCAGTGCTGAGCAACGGTGCCGTCAGCTTGCACAGGGTCGCCACTGTCATCGGTAACGGAGTGTCTTGTTACGGGCCCACCTCGTGCCTTGTGGTCGGCACGTCCCACCAAGGCAGTGGCACCGTCTACGGCACGCTTGTAGAGGTCAAGGCGGGGGTTACGGGGGCCGTCCACACCATCACAGCTAGCGCGTACCTGGGGGGCGTCACATGCGGTTGGCAGGCCGGCACGTGCCGGTCAACAGCTTTGGTAATTGCCGGGAACGGTGGGTACTACCCGGCCATTGCGATCATCAAAGGGACCAGCGCCACGGTCACCAAGTTGGCCGCGAACGCCTCCGCCGGAGCCGCCGTCTGCCCGGCGGTGGGGCAGTGCGTGGAGTTCGGTGTGGTGAACCCTAACGAAAAGGGGGAGCACGCCTTCGTGGCTGTGGCCACGGGCGGGGTAGCGGGTTCGCAATTGACGGTGCCGGGCCTAGCCGATGTCTACGGGCTGTCCTGCCCGCAGGTAGGTGCCTGTGACGGAGTGGGGAGCCTGCTCGACGGGCCACACGGTGACTACTCCGTGGCCACGTTCACAGTGCGTTACTAACTTCACAGTGCGTTACTAACGGTTCTTTAGGCCCAGCCGGTCAGCCCGGGAGGGTTGGCTCCCTCTTCGGGATGCGTGACCAGAGCACGAACGCGGCACGGACAATTAGGTCACGATCGTGGGTTACCACGTACTCGAACCGACGGTTGTCGCCGGCTGCGGGGTCATCGAGCCCTCTAGCCGTCACAGCAACCGCATAATGCGGGCCCAGGACGATCACGTTCCACTCCCGGGCGAGCGGGTCATCTGGGGCGAGCTGCCCAGTCCGCACCGTGGGCCCGACCATCGTGGTGCTTGTCATGTCCGCGCTGAGCACAGCAAGGAACGCACCGCGGTCCTCCAATTGACGCAGCCACGCGTGAGTGCTGGCATGTTTGCCTGATTTGGACTCGAAAGTTTCGAGCAGGAGAGCACGCGGGCCGTTCCTGTCAACCTGCTCTTCTAAGTGATGGCTGAACGGGACCAGGAACCGCTTTTCAGTAATCGTGGGCTTGCAGCTGCCCGTGATGATCTCGAACGGCGTCGAGCGGTCCAGCATCGGGGGCGGTTGGACAAGGGGGAAGACCGAGGTCGGGACCACTCGTTCGCGCGGGAGCGGGCCGGGGCGGCCGAAGTGCCACCCCTGGCCGAACGTTGCCCCTGCGAGACGTGCCGCCCAAACATCGTCTGTGTCCTCGATCCCTTGTGTCAGGATCGTGGCCCCGGTCTGCTCGGAATAGATCCGGGCGCCGTCTCCCATCTCGGCGATCTCGGGCATTTGGCCTTTGACGCTGCGGAAATCGAGTTTCAGAACGTCGGGGCGCACCAATGGGAGAAGGGCCAGCGCAGCCGGAGCCACGGCGGCGTCGTCGATCGATATGCCCCACGCAGCCTCGCGCACCGCGCGGACGGCGTCGAAAAGCGAGCCAGGGTCGTCGGTAAGGCTTTCCTCGTTCATGTCGACGATGATCCGGAGCCTGTTTTGCGCTTCGTAGACAGCCGGCCGAAGATCCTCCGGGCAAGGCTCCAGGATCGTCGCCGGCTTGATGTTGACGAAGATGGTCATAGACGGGTGAAGTTGCGCTTTAATCACTGCCTCGCAAGCCCGAGCGGCGCACATCCAGTCGAACTCTGCGAGCCGGCCAGCAAGGTGCGCGCCCTCGAGCAGGGCGAGGGGTGATTCGACCTCGCTGCCGGCGGGACCACGGCAAAAGGCCTCGTAGCCAACTATCTCTGTTGTCGAAAGGTCCACCAATGGCTGAAATACGGTAGTGACCTGCCGTGTGTCAATGACGCGACCAACGATTGCCGCGAGCCGCAGCTCCTCGTTGCTCCGCCCAGCCCCCGCTGGCGCTACCTCAGGTCCCTCCATCAGTTCATCGCCCATCTCTGTCCCCGTTGCGGAGCATCTCGCCGCGAGGCTCTCCAGCTTGGCTGAAACCTACGGCTATATCGCCTGGCAATGCGCCTCGCTTACGGCCAGGCCCAGCCCCAGAGGCCCTTCCCGTTTTTCCGGTTTTGCTCATTTAGCGGATATAGGACCACTTACAGCGTTGCGGTCGACTAACTAGCGGTCGAGTAGATACCGATGGGAACAAGGCAGGCGAACTGACCGGCACGATCCGGGCAACGAGCTTGCGCGCAGTACCCCTTCAGGGAGCGGACCAGAGGGCACGTAGCAGGAAGCGGAGGTGCGATGTCGGTGACTCAGCCACAGAGCAGGGTGGCCCTGCCTTCAAAAGGGCCCGCCGTGGTCAACCTCGGGGCAGACCACAGGTGCCGCGAATTGCTGGTGCGGGCGGTTGAGGTATTAGGCGGAGCTGATGGAGCGATCATTGCCGCTGGTGGCGGGGGTGTTCTTGAGCCAGTTGCTGCCTATGGGGATCCAAATGAGTGGTCTAAAGGCCCGTTCGAGGAGGCGGCACGCTCCGCGTGGCGAGCCGCACGACCGACCGACGGCACCGTCCCGGCGAGTGCGAGCAGGCCCGATATCGGCGCGCCTGAGCGGTACTTCGCAGCGCCGCTCGAGCTCGACGGTGAGGCAATCGGTCTCCTCATCGTCACAGGGACCACTGCAGAAGGAGGGAGCATCGAGGCTCGCCTCGACCGCCTCGGCCTGCTTCTCGAGACGATCACGCTGAGCGTGGAGCGCCTCCGGATGTTGGTAGCCCTCGATCGGCGGGCGGAAGATATCAGCGCTCTCCGCCAACAGCTCGATGCCTTCGCAGTGGACTTCCGTTCCATGTACCAGGCCGAGCGTGACCGGTCCCAACAGCTTGCGGGCGCCTTGGGCGAGCTGGAACGGACCTACAGGGCAACCGTGACCGGCCTCGCCATCGCTGTCGAGGCAAAGGACGAGTGCACCGGCGGCCACCTTTTCCGCGTGAGCCGGTACGGCATGTTGCTTACCGAAATCGTCTCGCCCGACCACGCAGGGGACCCCCAGTTCGAGTTCGGTTTCTTGCTCCACGACGTCGGGAAGCTCATGGTCCCTGATGAGGTCCTCAACAAGCCAGGCGCGCTTACCGACGCCGAATGGGAAGTGATGCGGGCCCATCCCGGCAACGGCCGATCGATCCTCGAAGGCATCGATTTTCTCGAAGGTGCCCGCGAGATTGTCTTCTCACACCACGAGCGCTGGGACGGGAACGGCTACCCGCAGGGCCTCAGGGAAATGGAAATCCCGCTCGGTGCTCGGATCTTCCCCCTCTGTGACGCCTTCGACGCCATGACGAGCGACCGGCCTTACCGCCGCGCTCTGACACTGCACAAAGCACTCGACGAGGTCTGCAACGGGGACGGGACGCAGTTTTGGTCCGAGGCGGTTGACGCCTTTATGAGCATCCCGCGCGATGCGCTCCAGAACGTAATCCGCGAGAGGCGCCGCGGCCCGTCGTAGTCCTTGAGCCGGCTTCGCCCCTCCCGATTGGCTCATAGATTGGGGCGATGACCACTGAAGCGCGACCGTATACCCGGGTGCCGATGCCGGCCTTCCTGTTCGACCTGGACGGGACCTTGGTGGACTCCGTATACCAACACGTGATCGCTTGGCAGGAGGCCCTGGCCGAGTGTGGCGTGCCCCTGTCCGTTTGGAGGATCCACCGCCGTATCGGGATGAGCGGCGGCCTGTTCCTGGACGCCCTACAGCGTGAGACGGGACGGTTACTCGACGCCGAAACCCTTGAACGGTTGTCGTCTCTCCACGCGGAGTTCTACCTACGACGGGCAGCGGGGGTCGTCGCTCTGCCAGGGGCTACCGAACTTCTCAGAAGCCTGCGCGACCATGGGGTGCCGTTCGCGATCGCCACCAGCGGCAAGCGCGTCACTGCGTCGTCAGCTTTGGAACTGCTCGACCTGCCGGAGGGCACGGTCGTGGTCACACGCGATCTTGTTGAACGGGCCAAGCCGGACCCCGACCTGTTCCTGGCTGCCGCCGACCTGTTGGGCGTCGAGCCGCAGCACAGCTTCGTGGTCGGCGACAGCATTTGGGACCTGTTGGCCGCGCAGCGGGCCGGGTCGCTCGGCGTAGGCCTGCTGTCGGGCGGGTACGGCCGCGCCGAGCTTCAGGCAGCGGGGGCATACCGCGTCTACGACGACCCGGCCGACATGCTGAACCATTCAGAGGAAGTCGGGGTCCGTCCCGCCAAGTAGCTCCTTCAAAGTGTTGTCCCGTCACTGTTTGGTCTTTGTTCAACCGTGCGGCTGGGCCACCTTCGTTAGCTGACCGCGAAGCGCTTTCAGGGCGGCGTTGTAGATCCCTGAAAAGGTGGGGAAGGGCTGGATGGTGTCGCGCAGCACGTCGATCGGGACACGGGCGCGGATCGCCAGGGTGGCTTGCTGGAGCCACTCGCCCGCCTCGGCCCGAGCGCATAAGCGCCGGTCAGTCGTTTGCCATCGCTAAGGAGAGTTAAGAACCCATTGGACTCCGCATATGCGCGTGTGTACGTCTCGGTTTTCGGCTCCTCAGACAGAGGGGCGGTAGCGGCGAAGTCGGCTTCAGTGGCACCCACCGACGCCGCCTGGGGATCGGTGTAGACGACGCGTGGCACAGCCTCGTAGTTGGCCTCCCGGTCCTCGCCCAAGATGTTGGCGGCGACTATGTCGCCCTGGTACTCCCCCACGTGGGTGAGCGGCCAAACCCCGTTCACATCGCCAATGGCCCATAGCCGCTCGCCGGCACGCAAGTGAGCGTCGACTGGGATGCCATGCCCGTCAGCTTCGACGCCGACCGTTTCTAGGCCGATCCCCTCGACGCGTGGCCGCCGACCCGTGGCAACCAGCAAGTGGTCGCCGCGGACCTCGGTCCCGTCTGCGAGCTCCAAGACATAGTCCTCACCCTCGCGCCGTGCGGCCGTGGTGCGAACCCCGAGAAAGAGCTCGATCCCGTCGCGACGCAGCATTTCGCCGAGGGCCTTGCCGAGCGGTACGGGCTCGCGGGCGAGGAGGTGGTCGGAGCCCTCCACCAGCACCACTTCGCCCCCCAACCGGCGAACGGCCTGTGCGAGCTCTACCCCGACCGGCCCACCACCCAGCACGAGGAGGCGCCTAGGAACGGCCTTCATAGCGGTCGCCTCGCGGTTGGTCCAAATGCCCTCGAGTTCTCGAAGGCCCGGTATGGGCGGCACGACCGCGTCTGAGCCGGTCGCGACTACGACGTGGGTGGCGGTATAGGCCACGCCGTCGACTTCGACCCTGCCCACTCCGGCTAGGCGACCGTTCCCCCTTATGAGATCGATCCCCTTTCCCGTCAGCCAGTGCACTTGACCGGCGTCCGAGTAGTTGGAGACCATGAAGTCACGCCACGCGAGCGCCTCTTTTATGTCGACGACGGCGCTGCCGGCGGCCTCGCGCGCGCCCACGGACGCCTCGCCGGGGCGGAGCAGTGTCTTCGACGGGATGCACCCCCAATAGGAGCACAACCCGCCGACCAGCTCGCGCTCGACGACCGCCACCCTGAGGCCTCCTTCGGCGAGCGCAGCTGCGCAATGCTCACCGGGAGCACCGGCACCCAAGACGATTACGTCGTAGCCGCTCATTTGATTGCCGCCCGGGCCCTCATTGGCATCCCGCTCACCGGCCCGGCAGGCGCGTAGTCACTTCTTGAACGAACCAGGCGTTACCGTCGGGGTCGCTGAAGGAGGCGAACGAGCCGTAGCTCTTATGTTCAGGGGCTGGCCCCGGGACCCGCGCGTGGGGCCTGAGTGGTGGAAGACGCCGCCCGCGTCGTGGAAGACCTCGCTCACATCGACGCCATGGCCGACCAGCTCGGCCCGGGCCGCAGCGATGTCTGCCACAACCAACTGCAACCCGTCCGCTGAGCCCGGGGTGGCGGAGGTCACGCCGCTGCCGAAGATCACAGAGCACGCTGAACCGGGGGGTGTCAGCTGCACCACGCGGAAGCCGCCCTCGCCGGCGAAGTCGGCATCGAGGCGCCATCCCAAACTCTCATAAAACTGCTTCGCTTTGTCGACGTCGGAAACAGGTAGCACCACTACCTCAAGCCTCATGTCCATCGCCGTACCTCCTAACATTTCTTAACCTAGCCGGCATAAGGCGAGTTGCCCAAAGGAGGGCCAATCGATGGACATTGCAGCCTTGGCGGATCTTCTGGAGGAGACGTCGGAGCATCACGGCCAGTACGAAAAGATCGCCCCGAAGCACGACTGGTGGGACTGGTACGCCGCTTACATGACCGCCCGAGAGAGCGGCAGCGCCCCAGAGGAGGCATCGAAGGCGGCCGGCCTCTACATGGAGCAAGCCCGAGGCATTCATATCTTGTGAGTTCGCCTGGCTGCCATTGGTCACCTGGCAGACTGTGGCCATGCCCAGATATAGGACGCCGGCTTCGGTCGCATTGCTGGCGGCGGCCGCCCCCATGGCGGTGCCCACCGCTGCTAACGCGTTGAGCCGACATCCCGATGACATCTACCCTGCCTCGGCAATAAGTGCCCCGGTGGCCACAGAGGATTTCAAGCCCGTCGTTCCTTGCAACCAGAACACCACGATCGGTCAGGAAGGCTGCGGGGAGCACGAAGTTCTCGTTGCGGACAAGGAGCTCAATGCCGATGTGAAGATCATTTTTGATCTTCTGGGCATAGCTTCGGACGGTGCTTTCGTCACGGCTCAAACGACCTGGGCCACCTACCGGACTGAGGACTGCACCAGCCAGGCCGACATCTATCAAGGTGGGCCGGAGATGCCCGTCGCGTACGTCTACTGCCTCGCCTCGGACGATACCTCGCGTCGGCAGGACTTAAAAGCATTCTTCGCCAGCCTTACCCAGGGCATGGTGCAGTCCCCAAGTTCCCCTGAGCTGCATGAGGTAAATGGCAAGCTTAGGATAGGCGAGTGCAGGTCGTTGTCGCCCTCGCTCCCGGGCATGGCCACCTCTACCCGACCCTTGGGATGGCCAACGAATTGGTGTCGAGAGGTCACACCGTCGTGTACGCCATGGTCGACGAACCGGCACTGCGTGCCCGCGTCGAAGCGGAGGGCCACACGTTTGCCCGCTTGCCACCTTCGTTGGCCGACCAGCGCGAGATCGTGGCAACGGGAATGCGCAAGGATCCCACGCTCGCCGGCATATTTGGGCCGCTTGCCCCGCCGGCCGTGGGGCCACTGGTCAAGCTCATCGCTGAGGTCGAAGCGTGTGTGGTCGTCCACGACATGGCCAGTTTCGCGGCGCCGCTGGCGGCAATCGTCGCCGGGGTACCCAGCGTCCACATGGGGGTCGGGCCGTCGTTCCCCGACGACGCCCTGGAGGCGGGAAGGCGCATGGCCCCACTCTGGCAAGAATGGGGCCAGCAGTCAGACGAGTTGGCCGGGATGTTCCGCCTGGCCTACTTTGACCCCTTCCCGCCGTCGCTCGACAATCCCGCCCGTTCGCTTGGTATGCGCCGTTATTCCTATCAGCCAGTGCCGCTGGGCCCCCTTAGTACCGACGATGCGCTCGGGCTGCCAAGGCCGCCTTGGGTCTGGGTAACCCTTGGGACCGTGTTCAACAGGGACCGGGACGTTTGGGACCGGCTGGTCGGGGAGCTGGTAGGGCTCGACTTGCAGGTCCTGGTCACCCTCGGAGACGGGGCCGAGCCAACGGCTCTCGTGCGGTCGGCAAGCAACCTTGTAGTGCGGACGTTTGTGCCAGCCGGCGTCGCGCTCGCGGGGCCCGGGCCGTGCTGTGCCACGCAGGTGCGGGCACCCTGCTGGGGGCCCTCCGCCACGGGCTCCCGGTAGTGTGCTGGCCGCAAGGCGCCGACCAGTTCCACAACACACGGAGCTGTGAAGCCGCAGGCGCCGGCATAGCAGTGGCGGACGCCGTCGGAGCGGTTAGCGGGCTTCAGGCCGTGCTGGACGACGAGCGCTATCGTTCTGCCGCTCAGCATTTACGAGACGAGCTGACAGCGATGCTTGCTCCAGCTGAATGCGCAAATGTGCTGGAGGATATTGTCCATCGGTTCATCCTGCCAGGGAACTGAGAGTAGCTGGCTGTGGTCGCGTTCTATGAACTGGTCCCACACGTCCGAGACCGCGCTATCACGCGAAAGCCACCTCTTTCTGCGCCGCCCTTAGCGCGCTGGGCGGCAGGCGGCGGCGGCCGTTGCGCCACCACCCGACAACTAGTAGGTTCCTGCTCGTCCAGTCCGCACTAGGGGTCTACAGACAGAGAAGGTAGGCAAATGCTAAGGGTTTTCTCTCCACTTTGCCGTAGTCGCCGGGTTAGCCGATTGGCCGCCGGGGTGGCAGCGTCGGCGGCTCTGTTTTCCGCGGCCTTGACCGCCGTCACCGCCACCGGTACCGCCGCTACCGCTGCGACCTATGTGGCCATGGGTGACTCTTACACTTCCGGGCCAAGAATCCCCACCCAATCAAGCGCTGCGGGCGGTTGCGACCGGTCCAACCACAACTACCCAAGTGACGTCGCCGCCGCCCTCAAGGTCACCCTGACCGACGTCAGCTGCAGCGGAGCCACCACCGCCAACATCCTCAATACGGCCCAAGTGGTTTCTCCCGGTCCCGAGAACCCACCCCAATTGACCGCTTTGGGACCTGCTACTCAGGTTGTCAGCTTGCAGATCGGCGGTGACGACCTCGGTTTCACGAGCATCCTCGAGAACTGCGCCGCTGTCACCCCGTGGGGCCGACAAAGGTCGGGGCCAACTGCAGAAATTATTACGACCCCAGCGGCAACAATTCGTTGGCGAAGGCCGTCACCGCCTTGGCGCAACCGATCGGCAGCATCCTCGCCGACATCCACACCGCAGCGCCCAACGCCAAGGTATTCGTCGTCGGTTACCCTGACATCCTGCCGCAGAACGGTGCCTGCTGGCCCTCGATGCCCTTCGAAACCGCCGACGCTGAGTACCTGAACAGCGTCGAACAGGACCTCAACACCATGCTCCAGACGACGGCGGGGTCAAATGGGGCGACTTTTGTCAACACCTACACGCCGAGCGAGAGCCACGACGCGTGCACGCCCGAGAGCACACGATGGGTGGAGCCCATTGTGCCCGGCTCGTCCGCTGACCCCGTGCACCCCAATGCCAATGGCGAGGCAGCCATGGCCAGCGAGCTCGAGCAAGCCGGCATCTAGCTCCCAAGCACGCCACTTCCCCAGTCGCGCTGGACTGGCAAATCTCGCTCCCGTTAGTAGGCCAGTACTCCCCGACGGGCCAGGCGTCCGGACCGGCGTGATAGGAGTAGGAGATGACCGTTGGTAGCTCGCAGACGATGCAGGCCTGGGTGGTGAGCCGGCCAGGGCTCATCGAGACCAGCCCGCTGATGTACGTGGAGAAACCTGTGCCGGTACCTGCCCCGGGAGAACTGCTGGTCCAAGTCCTGGCCTGCGCTGTCTGCCGAACGGACCTGCATATCAGCGAGGGTGACCTGCCGGTCCACCGTGAGCATGTTACGCCTGGTCACATGGTGGTAGGCCTGGTAGCCGGACTGGGCGACGGCGTTGCCGACCACGCCTTAGGGGACCGAGTCGGCGTGGCGTGGCTGCGGTACACCGACGGGACCTGCGCCTACTGCCGCCGTGAAGACGAGAACCTCTGCCCTAACTCGCTATACACCGGCTGGGACGCTGACGGCGGCTACGCCGAGTACACGACCGTGCCCGCGGCGTTTGCCTACCGGCTTCCTACCGGCGTCACTGACATCGAGCTGGCGCCGCTGCTATGCGCCGGGATCATCGGCTATCGGGCCCTGCAGCGCGCATCGCTGCCGGAGCATGGCAGGCTTGGTTTATACGGCTTCGGTGATAGCGCCCACCTGGTCGCTCAGGTAGCAGTGGCCCAAGGTGCCACAGTCCACGCGCTCACCCGCGGCGAGGCGTCCCGGCGGCTCGCGCTTGAGCTAGGTGCTACGTCGGCAGGGGGCGCATACGACTCTCCGCCTGAACCTCTGGACAGCGCGATCCTATTCGCGCCGGTCGGGGACCTCGTACCTGTCGCGATGCGGGCGCTTGACCGAGGCGGAGTCCTTGCAGTTGCCGGGATCCATCTGAGCGACATACCACCGCTGAAATATGAGACCGAGCTGTTCTATGAGAAACAACTACGCAGCGTTACCTCGAACACCAGGCACGACGGCCGTGAATTCCTGGCGTTCGCCGACCGGTACAACGTCCGGGCGACCACCCATGTTTACCCCATGTCACGAGCACAACAGGCTCTCCAGGACCTCAAGGCTGGCCTTTTCGATGGGGCGGCTGTTCTCGTCAACGACCGGGTCGCCGCGCAATGACCCAGGCCATCTTCAGGTGCTCAAGTCTTTCTTCGAGGCGTCGTCAGCTAGTGCTTACCCCCGTCCCAATTAAGTGGCCAACGCCGTAGGTTACTGATGCGGCCACGACCGCAGCTAGTAGTTGACGGCCCGCAGTGTGCCAAACGCCTTGGCCTGAAAAAAAGCCGATCGCAGCTCCCAATGCCACCGCCGCTGCGGCACCGATCACGATGGAGGCGAGGACAGCCGCCAAACCGTGGATGAAGAACCACGGCAGAAGCGGGAGGACCGCCCCGGCCGAAAACGAAAGGAACGACACCACCGCGGCTTGCCGGGACGAGCCGGCGTCGTCAGGGTTGACGCCCAGTTCAAGGCGGACATGGGTGTCCAACGCGACACCAGGACTTGCCATGAGGATGCGGGCGACGGTGTCGGCATCTTTAGGAGGTACTCCGCGGGCCCGGTACATGGCCGACAGCTCGCGCTGTTCACCTGCGGGGTCACTGGCAAGCTCCGCCCGCTCGACTTCGATCTCGTGCCGGACCAGTTCGTCGTGGGCCTTCACCGACACCAGTTCCCCCGCGGCCATGGAGAACGCTCCGGCCAGGAGCCCAGCCACGCCTGCAAGACGTACGGCGCTCCCGCCCGTGCTGGCGCCCGCCACCCCTAGGACAAGTGAGATGTTCGTCAGCAACCCGTCACCAGATCCGAGGACGGCCGCTCGGGCTGCGCTACCCTGCACGTCGCGGTGACGGCCGCCACGAACGGCACCAGGCCGGAGCAGTCGGCTCAGCCTTGACCGCGACCGGACGGCGGACGATGACTGCCGGGACGGTGGTGCCGGCGTCCCAGGCTTCCTCGGCCCCCTTTTTTCCACGATCAGAGCATGCCCTATCAGCTCGTCGAATAGCCACACCAAAGGCAGCGCTTGTGCAACGCTGAAGGACTCGACAATCAGAAGCGCCCGAGCCAGGCTCGTGGCCTGACGTGAGCCCAGCCTCTTCCATCGCCACCCTTCCCTGGCGGAAGACGCTGATGCGTGCCTTGCCGCGTGTCCGGGAACGGGCGCAGGGAGAAAGCAGAGAGCCGGTGGCGGCAACCCTGCAACTGATCAGAGAAGGTATGCGATGAGGTAAACGGCGTCCGCTATCAACCGTCTTCGGATGTTCGACGGCGGGCGGAGTGGGAGCTGAGCTGTTGGGTAGCGGTGGCGGCTGCGTCGGCGGCGGCGCGGAGGAATGCCGCGATAGTTTCGCGTTCCCGAGCTGGGGTCTTGGCCACGAGGTCTGTGATTGCGGCGTGGTAGGCGGCCAGGCCCGCTGGGGTGTCCTGGGCGGCTTTGGCGGACAGTTCGAGGAGGGTGTAGCGCCGGTCATCGGGGTGGGCCCGGCGAGTTACCCAGCCGGCAGCTTCCAGCCGGTCGACGAGCATGGTGACTGCGCCTGAGGTGATGGAGAGCCGCTCGCCCATGTCGCGTTGGGTGAGGGGCCCTCAGCCTCAAGATGTTCGAGGGCGTCCAGGTCGGTTTCGCTGATCCGGGCACGTCGCGCTATTGCGGCGCGCATGCGGTCCCGTTGGAGACCGAACCGCTGCAGGCTGCGGGCGAGGCTATCTCGGGACTTTGGGCCCATAGGCACAAGTATACCGTCTGCCTATACTGCTTAGTAGCTAAGTAAATGAGTCACAGAGGTGATAGTTATGAGAGAGTATCTCGCGGTCGAGGTGGAGGGCCTCTCCAAGACCTACCCGGGCGGGGTCGAGGCTGTCCGTGGCATCGACTTCGATGTCGGCACCGGCGAGGTGTTCGGCTTGATCGGCCCGAATGGGGCGGGGAAGTCCACAACGGTCGGCATGTTGACCACGACGGTGGCACCCACAGGGGGCCAGGCGCGGCTGGCCGGCTACGACGTCGCGACCGAACCGATCCGAGCACGCCAAGTTAGCGCCGTTGTCAACCAGGGCCCGGCAGTGGACCGGGCCCTATCGGGCCGTAACAACCTTGAGGTCCACGCCCGTTTGTGGGGGGTTGCCAACCGGTCTGGCCGTATCGCCGAGGTAGTCGAGGCTTTCGACCTGCCCACGATCATCGACCGGCCGGTAGCTAGCTACAGCGGAGGTCAGCGCCGACGACTGGAGATAGCTCGTGCTTTGCTGTCGCGTCCCCCGATCCTGTTCCTGGACGAGCCGACGGTCGGGCTGGACCCCCGCATTCGCCACGAACTGCTTGACCTGATCGCCACGCTCCGAGCTGAAAACCACATGACGGTCGTGGTCACAACCCACTACCTCGACGAAGCGGAGAGGCTCTGCGACCGGGTCGCCATTATGCACCGGGGTCGCCTCGCCGCAACCGACACTCCCGCCAAGCTGCGCAGCAGGCTCGGTGATCGGATTATCGAAATCCGAACCGATCACGACCCGGCCCAGGTCATCGCAACCCTGCGAGCGACCGGGTTGGCCGGAGATGACGTCTTCACTGTTGGCCAGACCCTGGCCCTCCCATTCCGTGACGGCCAGGCTGCGCAAGCCGCAGCAGCTATCAGCCAGCTCGGGATACCCGTAGCCGAGATCAACAGCCGGCCGCCGACACTCGATGACATCTACCTCCAGTTGACCGGCGAACGTATCGCCGCCTGAGGACCGAAAGGAGATCCCCATGGCCACCATCGCAACCCAATCCACAATCGGACCACCTCCCGTCGCTGGCTCCGATCGGGTCGGATGGCCCGCAGCCTTCGCCGCCCTGGCACAGCGGCGCCTGGCGCTTAGCTTGCGTAACCCCCGCGCCATCCTGCTGCCCTTGGCAACCCCGCTGCTGATCGCGGTGGTCATCGCCCCCGCCCTTGCCAAGACCGCCAGCCACGTCGCCGGCATGGACTACATGACCTACCTTGCGATCGGAACAGCGGGGCTCGTCGTGCCTCTGAGCTGTATGCAAGCGGGGCTCGGGGTGATCGTCGACCGCAAGAGCGGAGCCCAACCGGACCTGCTCGCCGCCCCGGTACCCCGAGCACTGCTTGTACTCGCCAACCTGGCTGCTGCACTAGTCGCCGCCGGTTTGCAACTGACCGCGCTGGTTGGGTTCTCCGTCGCTCGCGGAGCCTCACTTAGGACCTCGGCGGCCGGGATGGCCTGGTTCGGGGCGGCCGCGATACTCCTCGCCATAGCCACCTACGGGCTCGCCGAGATCCTCGCTGCCCGCATCGACCAGGAAGAGGAATATGTGAACGCGATCCCCACCATCGGCATCGCCCCCTGGTTCTTCGCCGGATCGCTCTTCCCGATCAGCGCACTCCCCGCCTGGCTGGCTGCGATCACCAAGCTGCTCCCCGTCACCCACGCCGTCGCCTTGATGCGCTATGGCCTGGTCGCGCACAACAGCGCCGGTCTGAGCGCCATCTGGGGCCTGCACGACCCCACCACGATGGCCGTCCTCAGCGCCCTGGTCCTCGTCATTTACGCCGCCGTACTGATGCTCCTGGCGGTGCGAGCCTTCTCCCGCCGAGTCGCGCGATAAAGGGCGTAGTGACCATCACAGCAACCCTGGACTGAGCGGATCTGCGCGACAATCGGCACATCCAACAGGGGAGGTCATGGAAGTGCTCCTCGCGCGAGGCCCTTACTCTGGCACGCGGCGACCGAACATCTTTTCGACTCCTCGCATGACTTACCGGGCAGCGGGCAACTGCAACATGAGCCGAACGACGAGAAGGGGCAGCGTTAGCTGGCTCGGTCATATTGACGTTACCGTCCCCGGCGCCGGTCGCAACGCACCAGCGCCCAATGACCCCCTTTGATCCGAATTGGGCACCACGAGAGCGGGCCGTGCTCTCTTCCTAATTAGCCTGCGCGTCGCCGTCGGGTCGTGCTGCCCCCGCCGTCCCAGGAGCGCGCTTCGCTCGCCGCGCGAAATGATTTGCGGACGCTAGGCCGCCCAGAAGATGACTTGTGGCCCTAGGGCACCGTACGCGCCAGTCGAAAGACTGGAGGTTCCAATAGGAGGTGGTGGCGATGACTACTTGGCATTGCCCCGTTTGCGGTTTGGACTTCAGTTTCCACTCCGAGTTGGACTGGCATATCCGCGAGGCCCACTGCCTCAAGCGAACGGCCGGGCTAGCCGGCCAGTTGGAGAGGGAGGCGGTCCTGAGCTGGGCGAAGATGCGCCAGCTAGCGTCCGCCGATGAACACCCTTCGGTGTCGTTGTTGTTGTCCACGACGCCGGCTGCGGTGATGAACCCGGCAGACGTAGCCGAACTGCACCATTTGGCTAGCACTGCCTCAAGGAGCTTTGCAGCAGAGCTCACGGGCCAGGCTCAGAAGCGCATGGAGCTGCGCCTGGAGGAAGCAGTACGGGCGGCCGAGAGCGGCCCGACTGACCATGGGCTCGCGGTGTTTGTGGGCGCAACCGAGACGGCCGTCGTGCCGCTGCCGTTCTCACCACGAAAGAGGGCGGTCGTCAACCACATCTTCGCCTCTCGAGAGCTTCTCGAAGACCTCCAGGAGTTCCCCATGTTCCGCGCCCTGGTCCTGCGAGGCCCAGGCTTCTGGCTCCTCGAAGGTCAGGGAGAGCTCCTAAGCGAGGTGCTTGACTGGCAGGTACCCAACCCATCGCTGCGGAGAGCACGCCACTCGGCCTGGACAACAGGTCAGCGACGACGGGCCGCCTTTGCAGCTGCCGACCGTGCCATCGGTGAAAGGGTGGCGATCGTGGGGCGCTTACCGCTGGTTGTCATCGGCCGCAAAGGCCTGCTCACGCGGTTCCTTCGGCACTCCCCTCACGCCGCTTCGGTGGTCGGCGAGGTCCTGGCTTGGGGATCTCTGCAGTCCCGGTCGTCGGTAGCAAAGCTCGCCGGGCCACAGATTGCCGCCTGGCGCGAGAAGCACAGCGCTCAATACCTGGACGCCCTGGCCGAGGCAGACCGCGCGGGCCAGGTGGTCTGGGGGCTGGGCTCGGTGTGGGACGCCGTCCGGGCTCAGAATGTCGCCCGCCTCTGGGTCGAACGGGACTATCGCTCACCGGGGAACTTAGTCGACGGAGGCACACGGTTGGTGCTTTCGGACCACCAGGGCCACGGGGTGATATCAGACGTCGTCGACCTGGTGATCGAACGGGCCGCGCTGGCCGGCGCTCACGTCGAGACACTAAAGCGGCTCGACGGGGCTGCGGGGCACCGCATCGCGGCTCAGCTTGGACGCCCGATGGACCGCGACGTCCGTGGCACTCAACCAGAACCGTCAGAAGATGTAGTCGACGGGAGCCTTTCACCAAATTCGATCAGCCCGGCTGGCGTGTAAACCTGTGTAAATCTAAAGAGGCTGTCCGGAGAGGACGCCCCTGTGTGGATGTGGCCAAGGCGGCCGGAGAGGGTTGGGGAGGTCCTGTTCAGCGAGGGGCAAACGGTCGAGGCGGGGCGTTACGCCCGGCCTTGACCGGCTCGCCCTCCCGGCGCAAGCCCATTTTGTGCGCTCGAAGGGTTCGAACTCCCAACCTTCTGATCCCGTAGCTTCTGGGCTGGAACGCTGCACTGGGCGTGGTTTTCGCATTTTCACCGGCGAGCGAAAGCGGCTCAATTACATGGTGTGGAGTCGCCTCGGTACGCGATCATGTCCCGGTGCGACGTGACGCAGGTACGACCGATCACACATCGGAAACCAAGTTGGCCGGCCGGCGCTGATGAGCGAGGAGCCGACTGAAGAGGGAGCCGCTTCGACGGCCGGGAACGCCATGGACACCCATCGCCTGGAGGCCTTTAGCGACGGCGTTATGGCTGTGATCATCACCATTATGGCGTTCGACCTGAAGAGCCCGGTCACCGCCAGCGTCCAAGGGCTCGTAAATCGAGTGCCGTCTTTTCTTGTCTACGTCCTGAGTTTCACCGTCATTGGCATCTACTGGAACAACCATCATCACCTGTTGAGAGCGACCGAGCGCATCAACACCGGGGTTATGTGGACCAACCTGCAGCTGTTGTTCTGGTTGTCGCTTATCCCCTTCGCCACCGAGTGGGTAGGGACGGCGCACGCCCGCACCCTTCCCGCTGCGACCTACGGCGCCATTGCCCTCGGCGCGGCCCTGGCGTACTACACGCTCGTTCGAGCCATCCTGCGAGCGAACCCTGATGATCCCGACATTGCTGCCGCGGTCGGCAAGGACATCAAGGGGATGGTCTCGCCCATTGTTTACGTCGCGGGATTTGGGCTGGCGTTTGTCAGCCCGTACCTGGCATATGCCTGCTACGGCGCCGTTTCGCTGCTCTGGTTCATCCCTGACCGACGGCTCACCAAGAGCACCTGACGCAGCAAATCGCTCCAGTTGCGGAATGAGCGCCGCGGTCGTTGCGGCGCGATCTGGCGCTGGGAACGTAGCGGGCAGGAAGGGGCGCGTCACGGGGTTCCTCGGCCCCAATGGTGCCGGGAAGACCACGACCATCCGCGTGATCTTGGGGCTGGACAACCCAACGGCGGGGATGCTTAAGCAGGGCAAGGCAGGCCTGACAAGGCGTCGACACCACATGAAGAGGCTTAGGACCGACGTCGTGGCCGTGGCCCCACTTGGCGGCGGCCCACACCGGTTGCCGGTCCTCCCACGCATCAATAGCTGCTTCGGTTGTCGCCTGCAGTTCGTCGGGTAGCCGCACCTGTGACGGGGCGAGGAGTTGACATGCGGCGACGTTCTCTGCATCCAAATGCAGATAGGCGCGGCGTAGCTCTTGTCAGGCGCCCGGGCTGGTGCCCGGCCCGGGCGAGTAACGAGCTGGGGACACGCCGTGCTGAGTAGAGCCTGTAAGACACCACGCGCTGAGCCAGGAGCGGACCTCTAGCGCCCGTCTTGGCCTATCCCTATACTCGGCACACCAATGGCAGAGGAGGTAGTGATGGCCACGTACATCATGTTGGGCAAGTGGACCCCGCAGGGCTCCCAGGGCGTCAGCGAGGGGCTACGACGGCGGGAGGCTGCCAAGGAGGTAGCCAAATCGTTCGGTGGGGAGATCAAGAAGATTTACGTGACAATGGGCCAATACGACATCGTCGTCGTCCTCGAAGCACCCAACGACGCGACCATGGCGAAGATAGCGCTCAAGGTCGGGTCCTTCGGCAATGTGTCAACGCAAACTCTGAGGGCCTTCGACGAAGGCGAAACCGACCTCCTATTGGCGTCTATTTGATCTAGGCCACTTCGCAAACACTTATCTCTCGCGAGCTATCTCGGAGTGGGTACACGACCTTTACAACGCGCTCGGGTGCCACTGCGCCCTCGGTTACCTCACACCCAACGAGTTCGGAGACCTACATTCGCCTCAATCGCAGGCCACATTTGTCCCAAGACGTGGTCCACCCAATGGGGTCAAGGCGATTTGTGCGGTCGAAGGGATTCGAAACTCCCTTCTGGGCCCTAGCTATCTGGGCCTGAACGCGCACTAGGCGGGTTTCAGCAGGTCAGTCGCCGAGAGCGGAACAATTAGATGGGTGTGAAGAAGCTCATGGGCGGCGGAAATGAGCCGAGTTTCTTGGTATGGTTGTTGGTATGGCGACCCGGAAAGTTACGGTTACTCTCGATGAGAGCCAACTCGAGCGCATACGCGTCCTTGTGAACCAAGGAGCTGCGTCGAGTGTGTCAGGCTTCGTTCAGCACGCGGTCGGCGTCGCCCTCGATGACGTCGCCGGATGGGGCACCATGCTGGCCGACGCTCTCCGCGACACTGGGGGAGAACTGTCTCGCGAGGAACGAAGTTGGGCGGATAATCTCCTGGGTGGCACCAGCCACTCGGGGAGCTCTGCCGCCTAGTGGCCGGCATCACCCTTGACGCCGGTGGCCTGATCGCAGTCGACCGTAATGACCGCCGATTGTTGGTGCTGCTCGCCCGCGCGCAAGAGGTAGGCGCCCGGGTAACCGTCCCTGCGACGGCGCTTGCCCAGGCAATACGCGAACCCGAGCGGCAGGCCCGACTTTCTCGACTGGTCCGTCAACCAAATACGGACGTGGTTGGGCTCGACCGAGTGGATGCCACGAACGTCGGTCGGCTGCTTGCAGCTAGCGGCAGGACGGACATCGTCGATGCTCACGTCGTGATTTGCGCCAGACGGGCGCGCCAGCCGGTTGTCACGTCGGATGCCGACGACCTTCGGGCGCTCGATCCATCAGTCACGCTCGTGGAGGTCTGAGCGGAGACGCTAGGTTTCACCGCCGCCGTGGCGGGCACTTACCACTACTTCTGCGCCTTGCCGGGCCACTCGCGAGAAGGCATGGTCGGGACGTTCCTGGTGACCTAGGTGTGGCCGAAGTCCAGCCATGGCAGGTGCTACATGAGGCCCCCCTAGGGGTCTTCCGAGTGAGCGCGCCAATTTTGGCCAACACTGCACCCGCTCGGCACAGGGCCTTTCGTCAGCTGCGATGTGACGGGCGCCCCTACCCGAACGGGCACAGAGGCGCCCATGCTTCTTTTTAGCGCGCAGTGCGGCAACGGCACGAGACCAACGATGACTGACCCCGGTCCCGGCTGACCTCACGAGGGTCTCCCCGTAGTCCGAGGCTCGGTCAGAGCAGGAGAAAACAGATGAGCAAGACCGCAGTCCCAGCGCCCGGGCAAGGCCGGGTCCCACCGCGGCCCTCGGGCCGTGGTCGGCAAGGCCATCGACCGCCACAAACCGACCGTCGTCCCAACGCCATGAGCGCTCGCGCCAACATACGCCGTCGGCGACGCAGGCTCTTTGTCGCTTTCGGCTCTATCGCGGTCGTGACCGGGGTCGCCGCTGCCCTCGTTGTCGTGGCATTAGTGGGGGGCAACCCATCGTCGGACGCCGCCGTGTCCCCGCCCAAAGGGTCACCTCTGCCCGCGGCGTTGACCGCCAAGTTCACCTCTGTGCCTCTCTCCACGTTGGACGCCGCACCCACCGGCGGCCTGAACATGCCCGCGGCGATCGACGACCCGCCTCTGCGCGCCTTGGGCAAGCCGGACTTGCTCTACGTTGGTGCGGAGTTCTGCCCCGTATGCGCCGCCGAACGTTGGCCGCTCTATGTCGCTCTGTCCAAGTTCGGGACCTTCACGCCCTCCCCGGGCGAGATCCACTCGGGCCTAACTGATGGGGACATCCCCACCGTTACGTTCTACGGGACAAATTACAAGAGCGCATATTTCACCTTCACACCTGAAGAGACGACGACCAACCAACGCTCGGGCAACTACTACGTACCTCTGCAGCGGCTCACGCCGGCACAACAGGCCCTCTGGCAGAGCCATACCACCCAGTCGTTCCCCTGGCTCGACTTCGGAGGCAAGGAACAGCTCGCCACCGCCCAGTACAACCCGAGCGAGCTGGAAGGCCAGACGTTTGCCGACATAGCGGCTCAGGTGGGCAATAACACCAGCACCATCGGGGGAAATATCGACGGCTCGGCCGCCGTCCTGGTGCGCACGATCTGCTCGGCTCTGACCGACGACGAACCCGCCCAGGTCTGCCTTGCCCCCACGGGGTGACGGTGATCGCGGCGCCGCTCAAGGAACATATTGCAACTTCTGAACAACCAGACAGAACGTCGCCGCCAACGATTGGGCGACAAAACGGCCTTAACGAATCCCGGGATTCCTAAGCGGCTTGCGCTCTAACCGTCAAGGCTGGCGGGGTAGGTCAACGCCTCCCTCGCACGATTGGCATTTGCGAGCGACCGCACAGTCTGCGGCGCGTAGGACTCTAGATGCGTGGCGAGCGCGATAAAGACCTGGGCGGTCGTGAGGGCGTCTCCGAGCGCATGGTGCGGCCGATGGACTGGCAGCCCGAGGCTGCGGGAGAGCTCACCCAGGGAAGATAAAGCGAAGCGCTTCCCCCTTTCGAGTGCCAATAGCTGAGCAAGCTCGCGCGTGTCGAGTATGGGCCTACGGAGTCGTACCGCTTGCAAGCGAAGTACCGGGGCAAGGAAGGATGTTTCGATCCAGGCGACGTGGGCTACCAGCACTCGTCCGGTCATCATGGCGATGAGTGGCTGGATGGCCTCGTCGATGGGCGGCGCGTCGGCGAGATCGACCGTGCGAATCCCGTGGATTAGCACCGATTCTTCTTGGAGCGGTTGTCTGGCCCTACACAACCCGTAGATTGCGTTGCCGGCGATTACCCGGCCGGCGTCGACCGGCACTGCGGCGAACGAGATGATCTCGTCCGTGCGGGGATCGAGCCCGCTGAGCTCGAGATCCACGACGCAGAAGTGGGCACGCCGCCACGGGGTCCGGCCACTAGCGACCGTGGCATGCGCATAGGCGGCCGCAGCCGCCGAGGCGGGGGCTCGAAGCCGGAGTGAGCGTGTCATTTGACCGATAGGTCGAGATCGGCCGCGATGTGGCGTTGGACCGAGGCGATGGCGCGGAAGGCTTCTTTCAGATAGTTCCGGGTCAAGGGAGTCAACTCGGTGGGATCGACGTAGTCGTCGGGTTGGGCACCCGCTTCAAGCTGGCCGACTTGATGGTCCAGTCTGAGATGGCACACGAGCTCGAATGCTTCTTGCAACGTGAGCGCATCGAACGTGCTCAGGACATCGGCGTCAGCTGCCGCCTTGAGGCGCGCCGGAGTCGAGGCGCAAGTAACCCCGGCGGCCATGCCAGCCCATCGAGCCAGGTCGGTGATGGGAACCACGCCGCCGGTCTTGAGATCCAGCCGCCTGCCATGCTCGCCCGAGGAGTGGACCACGAGGCCGCGCAGGAAGCCGGTGGGCGGTTTGTGTGATAGGGCGAACTCGGCGAGGAGGCGCAGCACCTTCGGACGTGCTGGCGCGAGCCGGAACGTCTCAGCGATGAGGGGCTCGGTCTCGGCCCCCCACACAGCGCGACTGTCGACGAGTACCGATACGAGCAGCAGCGCTTTTGCTTGGGTGGGGTCGTCGAGGAAGGATCGAGCCGCCGCACGCCACGAGGACAGCGAGCGGACGAACAGCGGGTCGGAGGCGCTAACCCGATGTTCGTCGGGGCGGAAGCCGCACCTAAGGAGTGCGTCGGTCGCCAGGGTCGCGACGGCGCCAAGATATCGACGGATCGACGCCTCGTCGCGGTCGTCGTCACCGTCGGCAAACCAGACGATCGCGCTATCGAGATCGGAGCCAGGAACCGCCTCCCGCCGCGCCTGGCTCCCCAAAGTCAGCCAGCTGAAGGGCGTCGGCGCCTCGCCCACCTCGCCGACCGCCAGGTCGACTGCCCGGCGAGTGAGCGCGTCGGCGACGACGGAGAAGACGGATATGACCTCCGCCGCGGGTACCCCGGCACGGGTCATGGAGATGACGGTAGGGCGCAGCTTGGATGAAGTATTGACCAGCTCGTCAAGCGTGTTCGCTCTGGCCACGGTGCCGCGCAGGAGGAAAGGGGACCTTCGCTCGACCTCCACGAGATCGTGGTCCTCAATGATCCCCATTATGCGACCGGCGGCAGAAACGACGGGAAAGTGCCGAAAGCCCCGGTCGAGCATGTCCAACAGGACCTCACCGCCGGGTCGCTCACTGGGCACCGTGACCGCCGGCGCTGTCATCACCGCTGAGACGGGCGAATCGGCAGGGAGCCCACCCCCGACCACCCTCGATCGCAAGTCGCTGTCGGTCACGATACCGATCGAGCCCCCGAGATCGACTACGAGAGCCGTCGCGCCAGCGACGGTCAATAGCTTTGCCGCCTCACGGACTGATGTCTCGGGTCTGCACACGACCGGCGCGGAATGGAGGGCGGCGCTCACTGGCTGGCGGAGAGGATCCACGGCCACTTCCGCCCTCGGTCCCGATCGCAGGTGGTGGGGATCCTCAAGGAGCAAGCGAGTCACGTAACGTAGTCCCGCAGGCCGGGCCAGCGCGTCCGAAGCCGTGTCCGCTGCGATCCGATACGTGAGAGTGTCCTCGGCCGCACGCGCCCCGAACCCAGCAGGAAGACCAGACAGCATCGCCGCGTGACCGAACATCTCGCCCGGCCCCATTAGGTCCAGCACACGGCCATCGTCGACGACTTCCACCGCCCCAACTCGGACCACCCGCAGAGCGTCGACCCCGTCGGCGCCTTTCGAGAAGATCATTGCCCCAGCCGGGTGAAACTCCACCTCCACCCCCCCCGCCAAACGTTCGACCACTTCGGTATCGAACGCGTCGAAAGGTGGAAACCGCATGAGGAACTCGACGATCTCAGGTATCGCCGTCACCCCCCCAGCAAACCACAGGTCGCCATGTTGAACCCGCGTCGAGGACCGGATCCTGTCATCAGCCAAACGCGACAGATCAACCCGAGCGAGGAAACGCCCCGCCGGGCGCGTGCCCGATCGTCCCATCTGAGCCCCACCTGGGCACCCGCTCCAGTGAGCCGACCCGAGCGCCGATCGGCCGCTGAATGCCTTGGCCGGCCCTATCGACGTCGAGACAGCCAATCTCGTCGATATGAGCGGGCCAGAGCGGGCTGGATGGTGTCATCCGGTCGCACGCTTGGTTCTCAAGACGTTCGCACGGAGGCCATTCTTAGCCGAGGACCGGGCCCGCACCGCCTCTGACACGAAATATGGTAGACGCGCCAGGGGCCGGGCCGTGAGGCCCGAAGCGGGGTTGTTGGTTTTCAGGGTCTAGCCCCCGGCTCACGGCCCCTCCTTCGATCCCCAGAGAGCGAGCGAGGTGCCGCGTCTCGCCGCGGCCCGATGACTCGGACCGCTTCTCAGTGGGGTTGCACGGCCCGAAATCACTGTTTATGCAGGGGAATATCCAGAAGGCGGCACGGCCTAGGCGGTACCAGCACGGCCTAATCGCCCGGGGCTGGTGGAACGGGCGTCCGGAGCCATCTACTTACAGAAAAGCCATCTACTGACACAAACGCGCGCTGGGCAGCAAAAGCTGTCACCAGAAGGGCCGGCAGGCGCGTTCGCACCCCAACTGCCCCAACAGGCGGGGAGGTCAGGCCAGCTCGCGGTCTTGCGCGTAGCGCACAGCAGCAGCCCGGTCGGCGGGACCGGTCTTAGCGTGGTTTTAGTGCCTAGGCCATGGGCGGCGCCGTTGACTCCCTCGCCAAAAGGCTCGTCGCGAGCTCGATGCTGCGCGAGTCCGTTGTCTCGCCTCTCTCCTCGGCGAGGACTAAGCGGACGGCGGTCGCCGCCATTTCCGCCAAGGGCTGGCGGACCGTGGTCAGCGGCGGCGAAGTCCAACTCGACAACGGCAGGTCGTCGAAACCGACGACGCTGAGCTGGGACGGGACCCGTATGTGCAGTATCCGCGCGGCTTCCAACACGCCGCTTCTGAGTGCGCTCGAAGAGATTCGAACTCCCAACCTTCTGATCCGTAGTCAGATGCTCTAATCCGTTGAGCTACGAGCGCAGGGTGTGACTAACCCGGCTCCACGTTATCGTCCCCCGGCCGCCGCCGGGACAGGGCCGAACTTACAGGCCACAAAGGCCCCACACGGTCAGGACGCTCTTGGGGACCCAGCTATCGGGACAGCTACCCGCGCTCACTTCTCCAAGAAGGGTCCACACGGGCCCCGCCTTCCAGGAGAACACGTAGACGCTGTTTTGGAACTGGGCAAGCTTTGTCTGTCCGGCCGCCGTCGAAGCGCTCGCGAGCAACGCGGCGGAGGGCTTGAAGACCACAGTCGCCCAATAGGTAGCTGAAGCTGGCTGAACCGCGTAATAGAGCTGGCCGACAACCGTGCCTGCCACATCTGCCGGCCTGATGTCGACGCCCCCTGGGTTGGTCGCAAGCCAGGATTTGACGAGCGACTGCGCCACGCCTGGCCTGAGGGCCAGGTTCTTAGCTGCCTGACCGGCGGCCTTCGGCTTGACCGCCTTCGACGTGGTGGGGGTCGTCGTGTGATGGGTGACCTTTGAAGTGGCAGGAGGAGACGTGCCCTTGGATGACTTCCCGGACGCCGGGGCGGAAGAGTGCGTTCGCTGCGCAGTTACCGCCGGCAAGGTTGTGAGGCCAGCCTGGCGCCAGTCCCTGGGCTCCGGTCGGCGCTCGTGACCGCAAGGATCACCGCTGCGATGATCACCGCAACCGCGGCGATCATGACGAGCTCCGGCCATGGCCCGTTCCCTCGGCTGGGTTGAGGCCTAGGACCGCGCCGTACCTCGCGAGTCCATCCCGTATCGCGCTCGAGGGTGCCGTAGTCCTGGTAGGCGGCCAATGCCTCGTCCCGTGAACGCAGATAAGGCGTCGTGTAGCCGCGCTCGTGCCCGGGCGCTGACCAGTCGGGCCCGACCCATGCCTCCTCGTCCCCCTCCTCCTGTTCCCAGGTGCCGGCTTCGGGCCGCCGTCCCAGCCCTCCTGTTCGTCCCAGGCCTCGCCCTGGTCGCCGGCACCCCATTCGGTGGCCGCGTCCCACACGCCTGTGCCGTCGCCGTCCCAGCCGACCGCGCCGGCAGATGGCCACTGTGAAGCGCTCTCTGCGCCACCCGGTTGGCCGTAGCCAGGTTGGTCGAAGTCGGTCTCCTGCCCCGGGTACTCGCTACCTTCTGGCTGGTAAACGGCCTTCTCGTCGAGGTACAGGACTTCTGGGGCCATCGTCGCCTCTGCCGGGGCATCGCCGGTCCCGGCTTCGCCTCTCCCGTTGGCTGTCCCTCCCGAAGCCCCGTCCGTCGGGCCCCCGGGCGGCTTGCGTGGCCGAGCTTTAGCCATTGATCATCCTCTTACTCCACAAAGCGATGAGGGATCTCGTTGCCAGCTGTCACTACCTAAAGTTACAACTCCAGCTCAAGAGCGTGTTACAACTCCGGCTTGGGGTGTGCCTCCAGCCATTGGCGGGTAAGGCGGTAGGCGGACCCGATCAGCTCCCGGCTCTTGGTGAAACTGAACGGCGAGACGCCCGGTACCAAGGGCGCGGGCACCGCGAACAGTTCGCAGCGGCTGGCCCAGGACGCGACGACGCTCTCGGCTTGACGGGCGAGGACGATCGAAGTCGACCTCAGCACGACGTCGAGCGCACCTTTCGGACGCGGCAGGGGCAATGTCGGGGCGCTCGGCAGCAACCAGACCCGGCTTGCGCCGGCCTTGACCGCTGCCCCGATCGGGCTGTCCGAGGCCACGCTCCCGTCGACCAGCCACCGGTCTCCGATGCGGACCGGGGGGAAGATGCCGGGCATCGCGGAGGATGCCAACAGGGCCGGGACGGCCGGCCCGCTCTCGAGCAGCACCTCCTCTCCGTTCTCGAGGTCCGCAGCCGCCACTGCAAGCGGGAGCACTCCGTCTTCCAAGCGGCGCAGCGGCGCAGTGGCGCGGAGCCAGCTGGCCAGGCCGTCGGCGCTCACGGTGAAGTCCCGCCAACCGACCAGGCCACAGAGCACGGACCAGGGCCGGAGCGGGAACACGTCGCGGCGCCGCACCGTTGTCCACAGTCGGGCGAGCTCCCCGAGGCCTTCAAGGGTCGGGTCCGCGGCCAACCAGGAGGCGTTGAGCGCTCCGGACGACGTCCCGTAAAGCATGTCCGGGTGGTGCCCAGCCTCGATAAGTGCCTGCGCCATGCCCACTTGGGCCGCCCCGAAGCTTGCGCCCCCGCGGAGGACCCACGCGGTGGTCACGCTGTCGCAGAGGTCGTGGTGGGCGGCAATGTTGTGCTGACCGGGGTGGTCGAAGTCGTGGTAGTCGCGGCGGGTGGTGTGAGAGTGGTGGACGTCGGGGGTGCCACAGTGGTCGGCGGGACCGTTGCGGTTGTAGTCGTGGCGATCGTTGTCGTTGGACGTCGGGTAGTCGTTGTCGGCGGGCGTGTCGTGCTTGTAGTCGTGGCGAGCACGGTCGTAGTCGGAGCGCGAGTTGTAGTCGTCGCGGGTCGTAGTTGTCGGACGGGTGGTGGGTGTGGGACGGGTCGTAGTCGTCGGACGGGTCGTGGTCGGAGCGCGAGTTGTAGTCGTCGCGCGGGTCGTAGTCGTCGGGCGGGTGGTGGGTGTGGGACGGGTCGTAGTCGGCGCGGGTGGTGGGCGTGGCGCGGGAGGTCGTGGTCGCAAGAGTCGTGGCTACTGCGAGGGTCGCCGAGGTGGTGGTGGCCGTTGGTGGGGTGGCCACGGCGGTTGCTCCGGTGACAGCCGACGTCGAAGTGGTCGTGGTGGCAGCACCGCCCACGGTTGTCGCGGTGGAGGTCGCCGTGAAGTTTGGCCCGGCACCTCGACTTCGACTGACTTGGAAACCGTTCCCGGTTCGCCGGAGGGTTCGATGGCCTTGACAGTTAGGACTGTGCGCACGGACGAGGCGAGGTGCAGGCCAGCCAGGGTCACTGCGAAAGCCCGCCCCTGAGAAAGGTTCACCGAGGCCGACACAACCTCGCTCGCTGAGCCTTCGGCTGGGGTTATCGCAGCCGTCACCCTGACGCCACGTTCGCGAGACTGTCCTAGGTCCGCAACGACGACCGTCACCACCAGAGTGCTTGCTGGCGCCAGGATCTCGACCTTGCCCTGGAGGCTCAGTTCCGGCGGGTCGGTTGCGATCGAGTCAATGGCTAGGTGGTGTTGGGGGGACCTTGCGATGCCGGCGAGCAACCTTGATGCGAACGATCCCAGGCTGGTTGGCTGGTAGAGGTTCCCCGCTGACTCCCACTGGGAGCCTGGCATCTTCACGCCGAGCTTGGGGAAATCCTGAGCGAAGAGCTGGTACGCAGTGTCTCCAACCTTGAAGTCGGCCGCGGCCGTGCCCATTTGCAACAAAGCTGAGGTTGGGCCATCGCCATGAACGAGATCCCGGACGGCAGCTGCCAGCTCGGCGGAGCCTGCCTTGCGGGCTTCCAGGCAGGCATCGAGCAAGCCGGCTGAGGGGGCGACCTGAGACGGCGCTTCATAGCCTGCGACCGCCTCATACGTCGCCGCAGCGGCCACGGCGATCTTTGTGATCTCACTCGAGACGATGTCTGAGTTGCTGGTCAGCCGGGCTGAGCTGAGGTGAGCGATCTCACGGCCTTGCGCGCTCGATTGCAGAATTTCGGGGAGGACTCTGTCGACCCAGGCATCGCTGTTCATTGTTGCCCCGGGTTGCTCGGAGCGAGCGTGCATGGACGCGTCGACCAACAGCACAAGCATCGTGAGGACCAGGGGGATGAGAAGCCAACGTTGGGATCCCCCGTGGCGGCTCAACGACCGGGGCGGCATCGCCATAACCCCTCAACCATACAAAGACCAGGGGAAAGGGGGGGCCGGGCGTGACCACGGCGGGCCCGCCAGCCCTAGAGGCCCGTGCTGAGGATGTCGATCACAGCACCAGTGGCTGTCAGCTCCGCCAATACGGCGTCGGCTCCCAGTCCTGAGAGCTCCTCGACGCTGTAGGCGCCCGTTGCGACCAGCAGGCAGTGCGCACCAGCCGCCGCCGCGCACTCGAAGTCCCGAGGCGTGTCGCCGATCACCCAGGTCTCCTTGGCCGAAAGGTGAACACCGCGGAGGGACGCCAGGCGCCCGATCGCTATAGGCACTAGGTCCCTGCGGTCCTCGCTGTCGCTGCCGTAGGCGCCCGACTCCATGTCAACCCACTTCTCCAGGCCGAATGCCGCCAGCTTGACTACGGCGTTGGGGGCGATGTTGCCGGTTAGCACGGAGGAGTGGAAACGGTCGTCTTGAGCCAGGGCAGCTAGCAGCTCAGGTGCTCCAGGGCAGGGCGCCCCATCGCTGGCTAGCTCTTCGGCCGCGGCCGCCAGCTCCCTCTCGAGGTGCTCGAGGATCGAGGGCAAGTGGGTTGGGTCATCAGACTCCATCAAGGCGAGGTACTCGCGCACGATCTGGGGATCTGTCTTACCGCTCATGCGGATCCGCTCGGAAGGCACTTCCCCGAGGACCGCTTCCAGTGCCCGGTTGAAAACCGCCCCTCCCACGGGGCCAGCCCGCACCAACGTGCCGTCGATGTCGAAAAGCAACAGGCGCCGTGGGGTCACCCGTCGACCTTAACCGCTCCGACACGTTGGCCGGCTCGACGGACTTCGTCGGTTTCCTTGCCAACCCGGCCCCTCGTGGTGACAGACTGCGAACATGGAGATCACCCCAGTTCGCATCACGGCCACAGCGGAGTGGAAGGCGCTGGCCGACCACTTCGCCAAGTTGCGCGACGTGCACTTGCGCGACCTGTTCGGCGAAGACCCGCACCGTGCCGAGTCGATGACGATCGAAGCGTCAGATCTGTTGCTCGACTATTCCAAGAACCGGCTTACGGCCGAGACCGTACGCCTCCTGGTGGCAGTGGCGGAACGGGCGGGCCTGCATGAGCGCACAGAGGCCATGTTCTCGGGCGAGCACATCAATGTGACCGAGGACCGCGCGGTGTTGCACGTGGCGCTTCGGGCCCCCAAGGACGCAGTGATCAACGAGGGAGGCGAGAACGTAGTCCCAGAGGTCCACAAGGTCCTCGACAAGATGGCCGCCTTCGCCGGCTCAGTCCGCACCGGGAAATGGCGCGGATTTACAGGCAAACAGATAAAGAACGTCATCAATATCGGCATTGGGGGCTCTGACCTCGGCCCGGCGATGGCCTACGCGGCGTTGTTGCCGTACTCGGACCGAGCGTTGAGCTTCCAGTTTGTCTCGAACGTAGATGGTGCCGACATCTGGGAGGCTACGGCCCACATCGACGCCGCCGAGACCCTTTTCATCGTGAGCTCGAAGACTTTCACGACCTTGGAGACGATTGGGAATGCCAAGACAGCAAGGGAATGGTTGCTCGCTAGCCTTGGTGACCCGGCAGCAGTCAAGAACCATTTCGTAGCTGTGTCGACCAATACCAAGGAAGTTGCGGCCTTCGGGATCGACACTGCCAACATGTTCGAGTTCTGGGACTGGGTCGGAGGTCGCTATTCTTACGATTCCGCGATCGGCCTTTCGTTGATGATCTCGATCGGCCCCGAACTTTTCACGGAAATGCTGGCGGGCTTCAGGTCGATCGACGAACATTTCAGGTACACGCCTTTCGAGCGCAACATGCCGGTGCTCCTCGGGCTCATCGGGGTCTGGTACAACGACCTCTTCGGCGCGGAGACCCATGCGGTCCTGCCCTACAACAACTACCTTTCCAAGTTCTCGGCGTACCTTCAGCAACTCGACATGGAAAGCAACGGTAAGTCTGTCACCCTGGACGGCCAGCCTGTCGACCTCGCCACCGGCCCGGTTGTGTGGGGCACGCCAGGTACCAACGGCCAACATGCCTACTACCAACTCCTCCACCAGGGGACTCGTTTAATCCCGGCGGACTTCATCGGTTTTCTGCGGCCGGCTCACCGGGTCGGTGACCACCACGACCTGTTGATGGCCAATTTCTTCGCCCAGACCGAGGCTCTTGCGTTTGGCAAGACGCCCGACCAGGCGCGTGCAGAGGGCGTAGCGGAGCGCCTCGTGGCGCACCGCACCTTCCCTGGCAACCGCCCCACAAACACGATCCTCGCTCCCGAGCTGAGCCCCCGGGTGCTGGGCGAGCTGGTTGCGACCTATGAGCACAAAGTCCTCACGCAGGGCGTGATCTGGGGTGTGAACAGCTTCGACCAGTGGGGGGTCGAGCTCGGAAAGTCGCTCGCCTTGCGGATCGTCCCGGAGATCACCTCCGAGGCCGAGCCGGCTCTTGCCCATGACAGTTCGACGAACACGCTTATTCGCCGCTACCGCGCAGCTCGCCGGCGATGACAACTCCCCGTAAGCCATCGGGCACAGCCCACGCTCCGACCGTTTACCGCGTCCCTGAGGCCGCCGAGCTGCTCGGCGTCAGCGCGGATACCGTGAGGCGCTGGGCCGATACAGGACGTCTCGCCTCCAGTCGCGACAGCGCCGGCAGGCGGGTCATCGAGGGCTCGGCCCTCGCAGAGTTCGCCGCCCAGCTCGCCAAAGGCCTGTCGCTCGAAGTCGGACCAACCGGCGGGCATTCGGCTCGCAACAGGTTTGTCGGCATCGTCACCAAGGTGACGAAGGACCTGGTCATGGCGCAGGTCGAGATGCAAGCTGGCCCGTTCCGGGTGGTCTCGCTAATGAGCCGTGAGGCGGCGGACGATCTTGGGTTGGCCCCTGGCGTTGCCGCAGTGGCCTCCGTAAAGGCCACAAATGTGACCGTGGAGCTCCCGGCGTCCACCCAGGCGCCCTGAGAAAGGCGACCTAGATCAGAGCTGCCCCATGTAGCGGTAGAGCGCGCTGCGGACAAGGATGTCTAGATCCTGGGGCGTTGTCAGCGTCTCCCGGCTAGCCCAGACGTTGAGCTCCAGGGGGACCAGAGCTTTGCGCTGGACAGCTGTCAGTTCGTCCTCTGAGGGCGCAGAGTTGAGGATATCGACGATCAAGTCGAAGACAACGGTGCCCCAGCCCGAGAGGGGCCGGCGCGACTGGTTAAAGTCCCTCACGCGTCGAAGCGAGGTCCGGTCACTGTGGGCGAGCAGGTTGAGGTAGCCCCAAGCCGGCGCGGCCTCCCCGCGTTCTTGGAGAGCGATCAGCACATCTCCCTGGATCAACGCCTCGGCTAGCTGGACCACCGAGATGTCCGACTTCTGTTGTGGATGGCTCGGGTTCACACCCCTGCTCCTATCGTCTGCACACGCTGCAGCTTCGCTCTTCAACCTGGTCGCCGTTCACCTTGCCCGGTCCGTCCCGCTAGGGTGGCACGGCCAATTGGCGAATGGCGTTGGGCTAACAATGGCACGCGCGGAGGCCGGTTCGCACATGTTGCTCAGAAGACCGGACATTCGTCCAATGGAGGACGCGTTGGGGTGTCGCGAGCGCGCGCTGAGCGCAAAGACCGGATCAGCTGACCGGTGCGGCTTGTCCTGCAGCAGCCTCGAGCGCGTCGAGCAGACGCGCCGAACAACTGGTCATCTGCAGCGCGGGGCAACGTTCGAGGATCGCCTCGACCAGCCCGGCGAAGGCCTTACCTGCTTCCGTGCTCTCGTCCAGCGCGGCTGGCTCGCCCCGGTCGCCCCCCAGCGCGACGGCAGGCTCGAGCGGGACGCTGGCGAGCAAGGGTGCACCGATCTCGTCGGCGAGACGGCGCCCGCCCCCGCTGCCGAACAGCTCATAACGTTCGCCGTGAGCACAGGTGAAGGCAGTCATGTTCTCGACGACGCCCACAACCCGTAGGTAGCTCTTGCGGGCCATGCTGGCCGCGCGGCCGGCAACCTTTTGGGCTGCCTGGGCCGGGGTGGTCACAACCAGGACTTCCGCGCTCGGGAGCATACGCGCAAGACCCATCTGGATGTCCCCTGTCCCCGGAGGCATGTCGACCACGAGGTAGTCGATGTCGCCCCAGGCGACCTCTTCGAGGAAGTGCTGGACCGCCCTGTTGAGCATTAGGGCACGCCACATGACGGCCTCGTCCTCGCCGGCCAGGAAACCCATCGACACGACCCGCAGCTCTCCCTTACCGAGGCGCCGCACCAAGGGCTGGATCAACTTTCGCCCTGGCTTGTCGGGGTCGAGACCGGCCTCCAACTGGCCGGCTACGCCGAGCATCCGCGGCACGGAGAACCCTGCGATGTCGGCGTCGAGCACGCCGACGGTGAAGCCCCTCATGGCGAGGCCGGCAGCCAGGTTGACAGATATCGACGACTTGCCTACTCCACCCTTACCCGACGAAACCGCGATGACCCTCGCCCTGGGAGGCACCGCCGTCTTCGGCGCGCCCTCCCGCGCCTTCCAGCGGGCCCGCGCCATCACAGCGGCCTTTTGTTCCCGGTCCATCTCGCTCGTCTCCACCTTGACGGCTGTCACGCCCGGCAATGTGCCGACGCGCCCTGTCACCTCTGCCTTGATTTGGCCCCTGAGAGGGCATGACGGCGTTGTGAGCGCGACTCGGACCATGACAACCCCGTCCGGCTGCAGCTCGATACGGTCGACCATTTTGAGCTCGACGATATTGTCACCGAGCTCGGGGTCCACCACGCCACGGAGCGCATCGCGCACTGCTGCCTCGGTGAGCTGGGCGAACGTTTCCACGACAACATGGTACGGCCGTTTGGGACCACCGAACGCTTGCAGCTGTCCAATAGCGAGCGAGCCTGTACGATGGTCTCCAACGCAAAGTTCTGCAGGGAGGGCTCGTGAGCACCACATCGACTGAAGGTTCCGTCGGGACGCTGGCATTGTCCGACGCTGCGGCTGCAAAGGTAATTGAGCTGCTAGAAGAGGAGGGCAACCCCGAACTGTTCCTTCGGGTGGCTGTCCGCCCGGGTGGTTGCTCCGGTTTCTCCTACGAGATGTTCTTCGACACCGAGCTTGCCGAAGACGACGTCCAGTCCGGCTCAGGCGGCGTCAAGGTCGTTGTAGACCCGGCGAGCGCGACGCTGATCGCGGGGGCGACCCTGGAGTACAAGGACGGCTTGCAGGGAGCTGGCTTCTCGATCAACAACCCCAACGCCACGCGTACCTGTGGCTGCGGCCAGTCCTTCAGCTAGCCTGCCCGACCAGCCGTCGGCCTGACTACCGCCCACCACCATGGGTGCCCCTCCGGTAGGCCCCTACTCGCCGGTTGTCGCGGCTGGCCCTTGGCTGGTCGTGTCCGGCCAGCTGGGCGCGCGGGACGGGACGATCGTCGCGGGCGGGATTGCTGCGCAGACGGCACAGGCCGTTGCCAACCTCGCCGGTCTATTGGCCGAGCACGGCGCGAGCCTGGTAGACGTAGTCAAAACCACTGTCTTCATGACAGATATCGCTGATTACGCTGCGATCAACGAGGCATACACTGCTGCGTTCGGCGGCCACCGCCCAGCCCGTTCCGCGGTAGCAGTAGCCGGGCTGCCTCTGGGAGCTTCGGTTGAGGTAGAGGCCTGGGCCTACCGCCCTTAGCTAACGTTGCCCGTCGTGGCACTAGTCGCACCTAGAGCGCCCAACGGCTCTGGCCGAACCTGTAGCCGACGGACCGCACCGTCGATATGAGGTTGGCGTGCTCCTCTCCGAGTTTGGCACGCAAGCGCCGGACGTGGACATCGACCGTGCGTGCGCCCCCGTAGTACTCGTATCCCCAAACCCTCGACAGCAGCGTCTCTCTGGTGAAGACCTTGCCAGGGTGGGTGGCCAGGAACTTCAGCAGTTCGTACTCCATGAAGGTGAGCGAAAGCGGCTTGGTGGCAACCGACGCCTGGTAGGTCTCGAGGTTGAGAACGAGCGGCCCGTACTCGACCAGCTCGGGACGCAGGCCCCGCCCTGTCCGCCAGAACAGGTGCGACAGCCGGGCTTCCAGTTCCCGCGGGTCACACGGGGTCGCGCAGAAGTCATCGAAGAGGTCTTCGCGCAGCTCGAGGGCCCCAAGCTGCTGAGGCGAGAGAAGCAGGAGCAGAGGGGCGAAAGGGACGTCCCGCTTGCGTAACGACCTGCACAGGCCGAAGGCAGCATCGGGAAGCTCGTCGGCACAGACAACTCCGCCTGACCACCCGTCTTCGGGCTCGGCGTCTTCTGCTTGGTCGAGCGAGCCGACGGCTTTCCAGGTGTAGCTCGCCAACGCCAAAGCCTGCGCGACCACCGCTGGTGCCGGGTCAGGGAAAACCAGCAGTGGCTCCAACGACGTACCTCCGCTCAGGACCAACGCTAGAGCGCCGTGAGGTAACGACGGAGCTCGAACGGGGTTACTTCGGCCTTGTACGCTGCCCACTCCACGCGCTTGTTGCGCAGGAACCACTCGAACACGTGCTCGCCCAGCGTCTCCGCGACCAGCTCTGAAGTCTCCATGGCATCGAGCGCGTCGCTGAGGGACGCCGGCAATGGCTTTATCCCTTCTGCGATGCGCTCCTGGGCGGACATCTTGTAGATGTTGGCTGAAGCCTCTGTCGGAAGCTCGTAGTGGCCGCGGATGCCGGCGAGGCCGGCCGCCAGGATGACAGCCCATGCCAGGTAGGGGTTGGCGCCTGGGTCCGGCGAGCGGTACTCGACGCGCGTCGAATCCCGCTTGCCCTTCTTCGTCGGCGGCACCCGGACCAATGCAGAGCGGTTGTTCTGGGCCCACGAGATGTAGACGGGGGCCTCTATCAGCGGTTGGTCTTCCTGGGACACGATGAGACGCTTGTAGGAGTTGACCCATTGGTTCGTTATGGCTGTTATTTCGCTCGCGTGATGGAGCACGCCCGCCATGAACTGCCTTGCCACCGTGGAGAGGTGGTACTCGTCCGAATCGTCGTGGAAGGCGTTGGTGTCGCCGTCGAACAAAGAGACGTGGGTGTGCATCCCCGAGCCTTGTACGCCGCCGAGCGGTTTGGGCATAAAGGTCGCCAGGATCCCCTTGCGGGCGGCCATCTCCTTTACGACCACGCGCACAAGCATGACCGTGTCCGCCATCGTCATGGCGTCGGTGTAGCGCAGGTCGATCTCGTGCTGGCTGGGCGCGTCCTCGTGCTGGCTGTACTCGACGGGTATGCCCATTTCCTCGAGCATGAGGACGGTCTCGCGCCGCAATGCCGTGGCCTCGTTGTTGCCCATCAGCTCGAAGTAAGACCCTTTGTCGAGCGGCACCGGCGGCTGGCCCTCGGCATTGGGCGTTTGTGCGAAGTAGAAGTACTCCAGCTCCGGAGCGACATAGAAGGAAAAACCCTGGTCGCGGGCCTTGTCGAGGACGCGGCGCAGGACGTCGCGCGAGTCCCCCTCGAACGCCGTCCCGTCCAAGTTGAAGATGTCGCACACCACGCGCGCAACCGGGGCCTCCGCCGAGAGGTAGGGGAGCATCTGGAAGGTCTTCGGGTCCGGGACCGCCAGGACGTCGCTCTCTTGGACTCGGGAGAACCCGTCGATGGCCGACCCGTCGAAGGTCATCCCCTCGTCCAGGGCGTTCTCCAGCTCGGCGGGGGTGATGTTGAACGCTTTGGGGATGCCGAGCACGTCTGTGAACCAGAGCTGGACGAAGCGGATGCCGCGCTCTTCGACCGTCCTCAGCACGTAGTCCTTTTGGGAATCCATCAGCCTCTCCTTGGCCCGCGCGCTGGTTGTGCGCCGGGCCCTTCGCCTATGTCACGATAGGTCCTGCGTGGGAGGCCTGCCGGCTACAACGGCCGGTGACCTGCGGCGTTTACACAGAGTTCACACAGGAGCAACGAACCGGCCACATGGACATGGAATGGTGGTCTGCCGCGGATGTGCTCGACCGGCGTTGCCGCCGCTAACCATAGAAAGGGGATCCAACCTTGTCCTTCACGAGGCGCACGCCTGAGGAGGTGCTGTCGCAGCTCAAAAAGGACGGAGTCGAGATAGTCGATATCCGGTTCTGCGATTTGCCTGGGCTCATGCAGCACTTCTCAATTCCGGCTCACGAGCTGACCGAGGGTGCCTTCGAGGATGGCCTCGGCTTCGACGGCTCGTCGATCCGTGGCTTCCAGGAGATCCAGGAGTCGGACATGCTCCTCGTGCCCGACCCGGACACAGCTGTCCTGGACCCGTTCCGCCAGCACAAGACCCTGAACATCAACGCCTTCGTGCGCGACCCCGTCACTGGGGAGTCGTACTCACGCGATCCCCGCTATGTCGCCAAGAAGGCGGAGGACTACCTGGTCTCTACCGGAATAGCCGACACGGCCTATTTCGGCCGAGGCCGAGTTCTTCATTTTCAATAACATCCGCTTCGACCAGAACGCCCACGAGGGGTACTACTACATCGACTCCGTCGAAGGCATCTGGAACGCCGGCAGCTCCGACGGGCCCAACCTCGGCTTCAAGCCTCGCCACAAGGAAGGCTATTTCCCGGTCCCGCCCATGGACCATTTCCAGGACCTCCGTTCGGAGATGATCATCACAATGGAGCAAATGGGGATCGAGATCGAGGTGCAGCACCACGAAGTCGGCACAGCCGGTCAGGCCGAGATCGATATGCGTTTCGACACGCTGCTCACGATGGCGGACAAGCTGATGCTGTACAAGTACGTAGTCAAGAGCGTGGCCCGCGCCAACGGTCTCACCGCCACCTTTATGCCTAAGCCGCTTTACGGGGACAACGGTTCTGGCATGCACGTGCACAGCTCGTTGTGGAGCGGTGGTGAGCCGCTGTTTGCTTCCGAGCTCGGCTACGCCGGCCTCTCGGACATGGGGCGCCACTACATCGGCGGCCTGCTGAAGCACGCCCCGGCGATCCTTGCGTTCGCAGCCCCCACGACCAACAGCTACAAGCGACTGGTCCCCGGCTACGAAGCCCCGGTCAACCTGGTCTACTCCCAGCGCAACCGTTCCGCCGCCTGCCGCATACCCCTCTACTCCAAGAGCCCCAAGGCAAAACGTGTCGAGTTCCGCTGCCCCGACCCGTCCGCCAACCCGTACCTCGCCTTTTCCGCCATCTTGATGGCCGGCCTCGACGGGGTCCTCAACAAGATCGAGCCGCCCGACCCGGTGGACAAGGACCTCTACGACCTGCCGCCCGAAGAGCTGGCCCTCGTGCCGCAGGTCCCTGGCTCTCTGCAGGAGTCACTCGCAGCCCTGGAATCCGACCACGACTTCCTCCAGGCAGGCGGGGTCTTCACCGACGATCTCATCGAGACCTGGATCGAGTACAAGCGCATTCATGAGATCGACCCGGTGCGCCTCCGGCCGCACCCCTGGGAGTTCTACCTCTACTACGACATCTAACCTCTGACCTGCGACTTTATGTCGTAGGGATTGAGATGGTCTAAAAATGGTCTAGAAGCTGGCTACCCTGCTCGGGCATGAAAGGATCGATGCCCGAGCGGGGCACCGGCGTTTGGCGGCTCCGGGTGCTGACTGGGTACACCGCTGACGGGAAGCCTTTGGCAGAGGTGTCGGGACCGATGGCAAACGGACCGCCGACCATTATGGCGAGTACGAGCACCAGCGCCGCCGCTGATTGTCGAACCAATCCTTGTGCCTTCACGCTTCTCCTAACCCTGCTCGCAGGACTAGCGTTCCGGCGATACGAAGGGAAGTGAGGGGGCGTCGTTCGCAAGCTTCGCGTTAGGGCAGACTCTCGCGACGACCGGAGAGGGTCATGAGCGTCTAACTGGATTCTCGCGCGTCGGCGTTGCCGTTGACAGCGACTGCGACCCGGGCAGAGTCGGCGCCGGCACGCGTGACGCTCGGGTAACGCCAATGAGAGCGAGCACGCTACGTCGCGTTTGGCAGAGGGTCGTGCTGGCCGTCACTGGGCAGTTCCGGTGGCCACCGGCAGCCCGGAGATCACCGGAGCGAAGAGGTCACCGGACTCCTCCTCCCGGCCGTCCATCGCAACGTCGGCCGTCTCAGTTCGGGCGAGGGTCGGTTGGCGATCGGCTGCTTCGTGAGCTCCAAATCTCGCGGCAAATGGGCCACGATTTCTGGACACACATCTTCACTCTTCCAGAGTGAAGTCTCACGGCTGGCGCCCGAAGGCCTCAGGCGCCCCCAGCAATCCCAGTGGCTGCGAGGCGCCGTCCATGGCGGAGCACCGGCCTGCGGCCAGCGCCGGCGCCGCCCCTCCATGGGCAGTGCCGCCTTGGCTCAGGGGTTCGACCAGCCCGCAGACGCCTAAGTGCGGTGCACCCCTTCGTCGGGGCGGGCATACGGCGGTCGGGAAGTGCGCTGGTCACCTTGGCGATCAGGCGCACGATAGAACGGGAGCGCCGGCTTCGCTTTGCCGACCAAATGCATGCTGTCGCCGTCGCTTGTCGAGGCAAATGAACTTCACAGATGACTTCACTAAATACTTCATGCGGAGCTTCATCTGGGTCCTGAGCTGGTCGTATTTCACTCGTCCGCGAGAGCCTCTCCTGGGCTCAGCGAGGCGGCTCCGTGCTCGCGCCCAATTAGGGAACGGGAACAGTGGTTACTCGGCCGGCCTCATAATCAGTTCGACCCACTGTCGCTGCTGTTCAGTATCGGGTACCTCAAGACCTCGTGCGGATGCGATTGCCGCCCACACGTCCGGGCCGCTCGTGCCCCGGGCCATCAAGGCCGCCGCTGCGACCATCGAGGAGCGCCCGATGCCCATCCGGCAGTGGACGACCACGTGGTTGCCGGCATCCATGGCTGCAACAACCTCGTCGACCAAGCCTTTGAAGGCGTGCGTCCTGGGAAGGCCACGGTCGGGTGTCGACAGGCTCAAGAAGGTGATACCAGCGGTCCGGGCGGCCGACGCTTCTCCAGCGAGGCCCAGCTTTTCCATTTCCTGACGGGAGAGCATCGAGACCAAGACGTCGACGCCGGCCTCGCGGAGAGCCGACATCTCGTCGGCCAGCCAGTCGCCGCCACGCGGCCGGGCCATCGTGCTGAGCGCGCCCGGGCCCTCCATCCGAACGGTGAAGATGACGGGCCTCACCCGGCAATGCTTGCATGGTTCACTACCCTCTGGTGGCCTGAGCCAGACCCGGCCGCGCCGAGCCCTAAAATCCACGCCTACGCCTGGCTGTGCCGCAGGAGTCACGATGGCGGCATGGCAAGACTTTTGAGCTTCCACGATCTCGAGTTCGCCTGGCGACGCCTCCTGGCTGAGGCTCGTAGTTATTGACGTTCAATTGACATCGGATCGACAGTCCATTGACCGACGCCAGAAACCGGTTTGTCCTAACGAAACGGTCGGACAGGGCGGGGGCCACATCCGGCGATCGGGGTGTCGGCTGCCATTGAAAACTGCGTAGTGGCGGCTGGCAGGTACCTCCGCCAAGCGGCTACGGAGTGTGGTGGCCTTCCCTGACATCACCCGAAGTGACGCCGCATAACGCCGAATATGCAGCCTAGCGCTTGGGAAATCCCCGAAATGGAATGAAACGCATAATAACCGTTCTTGGGCGCTCCTACCCGCCGCTAGTCGGGTCAGGTTTCCTGGCTGTCGAGGGCTGCCGTGTTTGTCCCCCGGCACAAAATGGTTGGACAATGTAGAAGAGCACGATGCCTTCGGTAACTGGTCCTCCACCCGCGTCTGGTCGGCGAAACGCAGAACGACAGTTAGCGTTGTGGGAGCGGCGGGTGGTCACCGGGGCCGCCAGCTGAGCTCGAAGCCGTCGACGAGCGTCGGCCCCGTGAGCTGGCTGAGGATCAGGACGGACGTGGCAGGCCAGTCCCGCAAGCGGGCCGCTAGCTGGGCATCGCGTCGCGTTCGCTTCTTCGGGCGAGGTGCTGTAGTTGCCTTTCATGCACCCCGGGCAGCCAATCGAACATGGCCGATGGGCCAACCCGCGGGTCATTGGGAGCACCCCCGTCACTCAAGGCGTGCACGTACGCCCGGTCCTGTTCGATCCGTGCGCTTACTTGATCAGTTCCGCCGACAGACCCATGGCCGGGGATGACAACATCGGCATAGTCGGCAACGCCTTCGAGCAACCGCAGCGCAGCGAGGTAGTCCTCGATCGGGTCAGGGGTGCCGCTCAAGTCGAGCATCGGGACCAAGACGTCAGAAAGCATGTCGCCTGCGACGAGAACGCAGCGCTCTTCGACCAGCAGCGACGCATGGCCCGGGGCATGCGCTTGATGCTCGATGATCCGGACTTGAGGGCCATCCCAAGGAACTCGGTCAGTTGCTGGGGGCAGACCGGTAATGAGGCCGAGTAGGTCCAGCGGTACTTGCCCGACGATGTCCGGCGGTATGAGCTGGGCGACGCGGGACTTCGCGCTCGCGTCCGACAGACGGTCTCGGGCAGTGGTCGCGCAGCGGGCCGTGCCGTAGCGAGGCGCCGCGCCGAGATCGGCGTGCCAGAGCAGGTGGTCCCAGTGCGGATGCGTAGAGAAGCCTGCCACAAGGGGCTGGCCCAACTCGCGGATGTCGTTCGCGAGGCAGGACATTTCGGAGCCCTGCACCCCGGCGTCGACGAGCAGCACGCCGGCCTGGCCTTGTACGACAATGGAATTGCTCTGGCAGAACGCGCTCTCGTGGACGAGCACACCCTTAGCGACCAGTTTCAGCATTGGGCTCCCTTCGCTCGTGGTTTGCAACCCCCTGGCGTCCGGGACATCAGAACCGGTGCTTGGTCTGGCCGAACGGGTCGCCCTTCGCGTAGGCGTAGAGGGTGCTCGGGACGACCGAGAAAACCTCGCTCAAGCTCTCCCACCGCCCGTCCCATTTGGGTACCCACGCCGTCGCCAGCCGCTCGACCACGGCGGGGTCGGTAACCCGTGCGGCATTGCCCTCCATCACGACGTCTATGCCACCGTCCCACTGGTTGCAGCCGGTGAGGAGGACGACATGGGGGTTGTTGCTCAGGTTGGCGAACTTCTGCTCAATGGTGCCCGTGCGGGAGTAGACCGCCTCGTCGACCCACACCGCGACGAACAGGGTCGCATGCGGGCGGCCGTCCGGGCGGACCGTACAGACCCAGAACAGCTCGGAGGCTTCCAGCAACGTGCCGGTCTTGTCCCAGCTGACAGCGACCGCCGCTGGGTCGCTGAAGCGGGCGTCGAGCGTGGTCGTCGGGCCCACAAAGACTCCTCCCTATCGGATTGCAACTAGAAACCGGGTGCCCTTCAGGCAGCGTGCCGGCGAGGACGGCGTCGATCTGCGAAAGGACCATGTTCATACCCTCTTCCGCCCCCATAGCGAGCACGGCCTCCATGCCCGCCAGCGAGTCGAAGTGGGTGCGGACCGCCATCACCGCGCCGCCGCCGCTGCGCTCCTCCATGGTGATCACCATGGCGGCCATCGCGTTCCCGTCGTTAGGACGGCCGTCATTGTCGATGTCGGCATCCCTCAGCTCGAGATGGCGGGGCGGGTCGGCGGCCATGACCTCCCACGTGCTGTCGTGGCGCTCGCCCTCGGTCCCGGTCACAAAAAAGGCGACACGCCCGCCCGCCCGGAGGTCGTGGGCGACCACGGTCACCGGGTAGCCCGGGGGCCCCACCACCGTTCGAACTGGCGGGGGTCGGCCCACAGCTGCCACGCCCGTTCGACGGTAGCATCAAGGTCCGCCGTGACCGTCATGGTCAGGGCCTCCGGGTCTCTTTCGACGCTGGTCACGCTCATCGCTTGCCTCCAGTGGTCCGCTTCTCGTGTGTCAGGAGGTCGTCGATCCGGTCGACCCGCGCTCTCCACAGCTCCTCGATGCTGTCTAGGAGCGCCCGAGCCCGGTGGACGGTACCGACATCGGTGCGCACCAGTTGCTCGCGCCCCTGCCGCTCCTTGGTGACGAGCCCGGCCCCCTCGAGCACGGCCACGTGCTTCTGCACGGCGGCGAAGCTCATCGGGTAGCGCTTCGCCAACGCCGACACGCTGTACCTGCCCCCAACGGCGATGGCGACGATGTCGCGCCGAGTGCCGTCGCCAAGGGCGTGGAAGATGCGGTCGACATCGGCGGTCCGTTCCTGATCTACAACCATCTGGTTGTATGTTCGCGCAGAACGACGACGTGCGCAAGCTCTCGGTGCGGCATCACCGACGAGTACGGGTAGTACTTGCGCCAATCACTTCCGGTCGTCCGCCGCGTCGGGCTCGTGGGGACGGGCTCCATGACCACGATGACAGTATCGTGCCACCCCGTGCAGTCGATGGGGACAACCCTGCCCGTGGAACCTAACGACAGATCCTCCGCTACGGAGCGCCTTTGATCATGTTCACGAGCGATCGCATGCGCGCTCCGAGCGACGGGTCGGGAGAGCGCAAACTGCCAAGAACTCTCCTCCGGATCGGTCACGTAATGCGCGTCGAGGCTCACGCTGGCTGCCGGGTGGCCAAGGCGATCACGGGTCACCATCGCCGCCAACACCCAGCAAACAGAGATCCGAGTGAACGGGCCTAGCCCACATGGCCGAAGGGCGGGCCACTGGGCGCTACGCGCCGTATCCTCTGTGTGCTATCGATCCTCTGTGTGCTATCGGGTACGTGCCGTCCTTCGGATGACGGCCCACGGCTGCCCCAGGGAGATCGTGAAGACCTCCGCCGTGCTGGTCAGTCGCCTGTTACGCGCCTGTTAACAGGCGCGTACGACGATAGGAAACGTGACCACGCTGACTGCCCGGCCTGTGGCGCTCGGGGCCGTTCTGACGACCTTGGTCGTCCTGGCGGCCGCCTGCGGGGGCACCCCGGTGCACAACGGCGTCGCCAGCCTCGGCAAGACCACGACCACCGCCCAGTCGAGCGCTCCCCCCGCCTCGAGCCCGTCCGGCTCGTCAGGGCCTTCGCAGGCGCAGGCGCTGAAGTACGCAAAGTGCATGCGCTCGCACGGCCTTAGCGACTTCCCGGACCCTAGCGTCATGCCGAACGGCGGCATCGGCTTCAGTCTTCAGGGCGGGCCGGGGAGCGACCTCAACCCCAGCTCACCGCAGTTCCAGTCCGCCAAGCAGGCCTGCCAGAAGGACGTCCCGCGCGGCCTTGCGAGGACACCCGCCCAGATGGAGGCCGCGGCACTCATGTACACCGAATGCATGCGCTCCCACGGCGAGCCCGACTTCCCGGACCCGAGCGGGCAAGGACTGATCCAGGTCACCAACCCGACCGGGATCATGGACCCGAACTCGCCGCAGTTCCAGAGAGCCCAGACGGCCTGCCAGAAGCTCGACAACGGCTTCCCGGAGTCGATGACCGCCAGTTCACCTGGGGGGCCGGGGCCGGGCGGCGGACCGGCCGCCACGTGAGGCAGTGCGTAAGCGCGGCGGCCAGCGAACTCAGCCGGGCACGACGTGCGGGCCAAGACTACCCGGCTGCGACGGCGAACCAACGGTCCCGCGGCGCGCTCCCCCTGCCATGGGCCTCGCAACTGCTCCAGATCATCCAGTTTTGGCGCATGGTAGCGGGCCACGCCCGAGGGTCTTTAGCACGCCAGTACGACGGGTCGGCGCTCCTGCGCCCCATCGGGTGCCCGCGCCATAATCCGCGGCCAGATTACCAAGGTAGAACGGGAATATTCTGTTTCGGGCGGCTCCATGGGCGCCCCTTCTCAGCAGTCGAGCCGAGCGCCGACTTTATACTCATGTCCAAGCTTGATCTCTGCAAACTTACGAGGCACCGATTATCCGTCATTATCCATCACGGGGCGTCGACGACTGGACGCCCAACTTCGCATGCCGCGCGATGTTAGGCAATGTCCCGCTGGACAGTGGTGACTGCCGCCACGGCACATAGGAGCACGGCGGCGCCCGCGACCAGCGCCGTGGCTGCAACAAAGGGAAGAGGCGAGCCACCGCTTAGGCCGTGGGCGGGGCCGAAGGCGGCCCCGCCGAGCTTGATCCCGGCCAGGGTGGTCGCCGCCGTGTAGGGAAGGTAGGGGCGGACAGAGGTGAAGAGGCCACCGATGACCGACTCGACCACCAGGCCCCACATGAAGACGGTGATGATGCCGGCGACCTGGGACCGCAGGAGCGAGCCGAGGCCGACCCCGATGGCGGCGAACAAGGCTGCACCCAGGGCGGCGCCAGCGATGTGAGCGACAAGGGTGCCGGTGCCGAGGACCACGCGATATCCGTCGCCGCTGGTAAAAGCCACGCCGACGGCCATCGACACCAGACCGGAAAAGAGCCCGAAAAGCGAACCGGCCAGCGCGGCGGCGACGGCCTTGGCGGCCAGGACCCGCCGGCGGTCGGGGGTGGCCAGGTAGGTCTGGCTAGCGCTGGAATGGCGGTGCTCGCCGCTCGCCAGCATCACACCGAGGACGGCGGCAAAGAGCAGGGACCAGCCGGTCAAAGTGGTGACCGTCGATTGCCCAGAAGCGGTGGCGAGCGATGCCACCGCGCTGGTTGGCTTCCCCGCCCGCGACGCCTCGATGGCGCCGAACATGATGGTGAGGCCGACGGTGGCGGCCCACAGGCTGTAGCTGGCTCGGACCGTCGCCAGCTTGAACAGTTCCACTCGGGCCAACAGGCTCATCGGGCCACCTCCCCGCTCCGGCTGGAGCTGGTCAGCTGAAGGAACACGTCCTCAAGGGTGTGCGGGCTACCTCTCCCATCGGCCCGGGCCATCAGCTCGCCCAGGGTGGTGTTGGCGGCCAGGCGGCCGTGGTCGAGGATCACCACCCGGTCGACGGTCTGGGCCACCTCGGCCAGGAGGTGGCTGGAGACCAGCACGGTGCGACCTTCACCCGCCAGGCGGCGTAGCAACTGGCGCAACCAGTGCACTCCCTCGGGGTCGAGCCCATTCGCAGGCTCGTCCAGGACCAGGACTTCGGGGTCGCACAACAGGGCGACGGCCAAGCCGAGGCGCTGGCGCATCCCGAGCGAGAACTCGCCGACGCGCCGGTGCGCCGCCCCGGCCAGGTCGACGAGTTCGAGCACGGAGCCGACGCGCGACGCGTCGACCCGGCCCAGCATGGCCTGGGCCCGTAAGGCGTTGCGAGCCGTGCGGCCGGGGTGGATGTCAGAGGCTTCCAGTAGGGCGCCGACGACGTGAAGGGGTTGGGCCAGCTCCCTGTACGCCCGGCCATTGATGGTGGCCTTTCCTTCGCTCGGGCTGACAAGGCCGAGCAGCATCCGCAAGGTCGTCGTCTTGCCGGCCCCGTTCGGGCCCAGGAACCCGACCACCTGCCCGGCTTCGACCTCGAAGCTCAGATGGTCAACGGCCACCAGCTTGCCAAATCGCTTGGTAATGCCGTCGAATTCGATCACTGCCATGGGCCCACCTCTTTTCACGTAGTTGCCATCGGAGTTCATCGTGGTCGCTGCCCTGGCGGGCGTCGTCGGCCCCAGGACCGTTGTGGGCCCGCCAGTGGTAGACGCGGGCTGGTGGGCCGGGGTCGTCCTGGGGACCAGCGGGGCATGGCTGCCTGATGCCAGCGTGGTAGGTGGGAGTGACCGGGAGGTGACGCCGTTTGGCCCAAGAGGCCGTACCTTCGTGACAATGCCGGTCATTGCCCGTCCCGAGCGCCACCGTTGGGCGGTGGACGCGGCCGTGGCCGTTGTGGTGGCGGCCGTGCAAGTGGGGGGCGGTTACGGCGCCGCGTCGGCCCGGGGTAGCAGCCCCGTCAGCGGGTGGGACCTGCTCCTGCTACTGGCCGGGCCGTTGTCGTTAGTGGCTAGGCGCCGCTGGCCCATCGCCTCATTGGCCGTTACCAATACTGCCGCCATCGTTTATGTGTCGGCCCAGCGCCAGGGCGGCGCCATCTGGCTATCGGTCGTAGTGGCCTTCGCCACCGCCATCTACCTCCGACAGAGGGTGGCGGCCATCGCCTTCCTGGGCGCCTGCTACGTCGGCGACATGTGGGGCCCGAGATCGCCGGCCGCTCGCATGGCCCCTCGGCCGTTTACAGCATCGGTTTGGGCACCGGGCTGGCGTTCATGGTGGGGCTCTCGGAATGGCTGCGCCTGGCCGGCGAGCGTACCCGGGCGGAGGCCCGTAGCCAGCAAGAGGAAGCCCGGCGCCGGGCCAGTGAGGAAAGGGTCCGCATCGCCCGGGAACTTCATGACGTCCTGGCCCATAACATCTCGGTGATAAACGTTCAGGCCAATACGGCCCTGCACTTGATAGACCGCCAGCCCGAAAGGGCGCGGACAGCGCTGTCGACCATAAACGACGTGAGCAAGCACGCCCTGGTCGAACTTCGCTCGGTGTTAGGAGTCCTACGGGGCGACGGCACTGGCGCCCCCCTGACCCCGGTCGCCACCCTGGCCGAGCTTCACCGCCTGGTCGAGAACACCCGGGCCGCCGGCCTCGACGTCCGCCTCGAGCAGGTTGGGTCTTGCCGTCCCTTGCCCGTCGAAGTCGACCTGGCCGCCTACCGCGTTGTTCAGGAGGCGCTGACCAACAGCGCTCGCCATTCAGGAGGCCGGCAGGCGGTGGTGCGGATTCTGCTACGGCCCCGGCGACCTGGTTGTGGAGGTGACCGACGACGGCGGGGCGCCGAGCGGCGCGTCCTCCCGGGGCGGCCCGGGGAACGGCATCGCGGGCATGACCGAGCGGGTCACCGCACTGGGCGGGGCGCTGGAAGTAGGGGCAATGGCGGGTCGCGGCTTTCGGGTCCGAGCTTGCATCCCGACCGATGGAGGTGGCGCCGGGTGATCAGGGTTGTCCTGGCCGACGACCAATTGCTGGTGAGGTCGGGTTTCGCCGCCCTGCTCGGGGCCGAAGACGATCTCGAGGTGGTAGGAGAGGCCGCCGATGGTGCCCAAGCGGTGGAGCTGGCCACACGACGGCGCCCGGACGTGGTCCTCATGGACGTGCGCATGCCCGTGATGGACGGTATCGAGGCCACGAGGCTTATTGCCGCCGACCCCGCCCTCGGCGCAGTGAAGGTGGTGGTCCTTACGACCTTCGAGCTGGACGAGTACGTCTTCGAAGGGCTAAGGGCCGGGGCGTCGGGCTTCTTGCTAAAGGACACCGATGCCGCCGAGCTGCTCCGGGCGATAAGGGTGGTCGCCGGAGGCGACGCCCTACTTACCCCTAAGGTGACGCGCCGCCTGATCGCTGAGTTCGCCGCCCACGCACGGCCGGCGCCAGCCGCCTCCACGTTGGACATCTTGACCGCTCGGGAGCGGCAGATCACCACCCTGGTGGCCGGGGGCCTGTCCAATGCGGAGATCGCCGCCCGGCTCTTCCTCTCCACGTCCACGGCCAAGACCCACGTGGCGCGGGCCATGACCAAGCTGGGCGCCCGGGACCGGGCTCAGCTCGCGATCCTGGCCTACGAAACCGGCCTCGTTCGCCCCGGCTGGCTTGGTTAGCTCCGTCGTTTTCGGCCGTGGGGGAAGCGAGCTCGTTGATCGGCTCCGACATGGGCAGCCAGTTCAACTGGGTAGCGGCGAGGCCGGGATCGCCCAAGCGCAGGACGCCGCGGGCGGCGAGCCGTTCGAAGGCGGTCGTCAATGCCGCGACGGTGCGTCCCGGGCCGCGCTCATAGAAGGCGCGCCCGAGCTCGGGAAAGCGGCTGGCCTCCCCGATCGCCAGCCCGTGCAGGTCCAGCAGTCGAGGCCAGAGAGCTGCTCCACGAGGCCATCGGACTTGTCGACGAGCATGATTCACTTCTGGCCGCCCGCCTCCAGAACCTCTTGGGGCGGACCGAGATCGAGAACCACGACTACCCAGCCGCGCTGGCAGCGTTCGACGCCGCCGAAGCACACCTGGGGGACCGCCCCGGAGACCGGGACCAAGAGGTTGTCGCACTGTGGCTCGAGATCCAGCTGGAAGGTCGGGCACTGCTGTACCACTTCAACCACGAGCCCACAAAGTTGGCGGCCGTGTTGGATGAGGTGGGCCCAGTGGTGCAAGCCCGGGGCGGTCCATCAGAGAAGCAGTACTTTCTGACTGCCTTGCATCGTTGTCAGCTTGTCCAAAGACGACACCGCGTCGACGAGGAGATCATCGCCACCGCTCGGGCGGCACTGGCCTTAGCAGCCGAAGGGGGCCGTCTACGGTTGCTTGTACGCATGCCAGAGCCTCAGCGGGGATACCACGAGATCGGCTGGAAGCAGTACAACCTGGACCGCCGCCTGGTCTTGTACGGTGCCCTGGACGAAGCCGAAGAGACCCTGAACACGGCGTTGGCCACAGCCAACCGAATCGACGAAGAAGTCCTCAGGGCGCGATGCTTGAGCCTCCTGGCCCTGACTGCACTTCGGCGCGACGACGCCGTGGTGGTGGCAGCCCTGGTGACCCGGGTTTTAGAACCCACCGCGCCGGCCCAGTGGCCTGAGTACGTGGCCATGGCCACGGCCTGCCTGGCTTGGCTGGCCTGGCGCGAGGGCCGCGCCGCGGATGTGGAACTAAGGGCCGAAGAGGCACTAAACCTGTGGGCCAAGACCACGGGTTGGCAACCCCTCCACTGGATCTGCCTCTGGCCGCTCATAGCAGTCCGGCTCGGGACTGGGAACGTGAGCGAAGCGGTCGATGCCAGCCGCCAGCTCTTGGAGCCTTCCCAACGGCGTCTCCCCGACGAGCTTGAGCCGCTCGTGATAGCGGCCGGAGCAGCCTGGGACAACGGCAACCGGGAGCTCGCCGGGGCGAAGCTGGCCCGGGCCGTCGAGCTGGCGCATGACCTCCATTTCCTCTGACCCATGCCCTGGGCAACTAAGACCCTTAGTCGTGTAGAGCCCGGCGCCCGCCGGGTCTAATTCTGGTCTAGTCAATTTGACAGGTGGTGTCTCGAGGCCCGTCGGGAGCTAGCCCAACGGGATCCCTCCGAGCGCGGGGGGTAGCAGGTGCTGGCAATCGTGTTCTGCGCGTGTGATACCCGGCGAATTAGTCTGCTGTCGACTAAAGCCGTGTGCACTGAGGAGGAAAACGGGCCGGCCCTCAGAACCCGTGGCGGGGTCGGGCCAGCCTGGCACCCCGTGCGAGCGCATGCACCGGCTGAAATTCAGCATCCCGACCAGCAGCTGCTGCACCTCGCCGGGAGGGAACATGTCGTCGGCGCCGGCTGGGAGCAAGTCCTGACAGGCTTTCTCGGCTGCTTGGAACTGGGTGCTACTGATCTCGAGTTGTTGGAGGCTGAACTTAGGGACGGCTCCGCCGGCGGGCGGGTCTGGGAACCTCAGGACCCCGTGAGAGCGCATGCAATGAGAGAAGCCGAGCGCCGACGGGGAGGTCGTCGACCCCCCCGCACTAAGTCCCGGGCGGGGAACTGTGGATGAAGGGCCGCTGCCACATGCCGCCGCCAGCAGCACCAGGGCGGTCGTGGCGACGATGGCGGCAGCGGTTCCCGCTGCTGGCGGTCGTGACCGTTTCCCCGGCTTCCTCATGGGCTGGCGTAACGAGCGAACAGAGGCACGAGCACAGTTCTACGCCTGGGCGGGTGACGCCACCGCTACACGCGATGTTGGGCGGATGTTATGTTGACCGGCGCACAATGGTGGCATGCGGGTGCTGGTGGTCGAGGACCATGTCACCCTCGCCGACCGGGTCGCCCAAGGGCTGCGCCGGGCCGGGATGGCGGTGGACGCCGTGTTCGATGGCGCGGCGGCGCTGGAGGCCGCCGCCCAAACGGCCTACGACGTGATCGTGCTGGACCGCGACCTGCCCGTGGTCCACGGTGACCGGGTATGTCGGGCGTTGGCCGGCTCCGGCCCTCGGGTCCTCATGCTTACCGCCGCAGGACAGGTCGAGGACCGGGTCGACGGGCTGGAACTGGGCGCGGACGATTACCTGCCCAAGCCGTTCGCGTTCACCGAGCTCGTCGCCCGCGTGCGGGCTCTGTCCCGCCGAGTGCCGTCAACGCCGCCGGTGTTGCACAGAGGCGATCTCACCGTGGACCGCGCCCGGCACCGCGCCAGCCGCGCCTCCCTCCCGCTGTCTCTGACCCGCAAAGAGTTCGGGGTCCTGGAGACGCTGCTGGCTGCCGATGGCGCCCTCGTAAGCGCAGAGGAGCTGCTCGAGCAGGTTTGGGACGCAAATACCGACCCGTTCACAAACACAGTTTCGGTAACGATGGCCCGCCTTCGGCGCAAGCTCGGCGACCCGCCGTTGATCGACACGGTGGTGGGCAAGGGCTACCGCATGTGACCCATCCGCAGTTGACCATCCGGGCTCGGCTCACCCTGCTCTATTCCGGCCTGTTCGCCGTTTGCGGGGCGATCGTCGTGGCGGTCTCTTACATCCTGGTAGCGCAACTGGGTGCCCAGGGGCAGGCCCAGAAGCCTTCTCCCTCCGACAGGGTGCCGGCCAGCCTGCAGGCGCAGTGCCGGGCGGCGAAGCTCCAAAGCGACAAGCCCAGCCTTGCCCGGTGCAACGAGACCCTCCAGCAATTGGGCGCGCAACGCCAGCGTGATCTCACCCTTTCCCACCTGCTGCAGTACTCGCTGATCACCCTTGCTTTGGTCATCGCCGTCGCAGCGCTCCTCGGCTGGATCTTTTCCGGACGAGCACTGCGCCCAGTTCAGCAGATCACCTCGGCCGCCCGTGCTGCTTCGGAGCACAACCTGTCGGCGCGAGTCGCGTTGCGTGGCCCCCGCGACGAGCTCCGGGAGCTGGCCGAAACCTTCGACGAGATGCTCGGCCGGCTCGAGGGGGCGTTCGAGGGCCAGAGGCGGTTCATCGCCAATGCCTCTCATGAACTCCGCACCCCGCTTGCCGTCATACGTACCACGGTCGACGTCGTGGCCGGCAACCCGCACAGCACACCCGACGACCTGCGCGCCATGGGGGCGGACGTCTGCGCTGCCGTGGACCACGCCGAGCACCTGATCGGAGCGCTCCTAATCCTCGCTCGCAACGAGCGCGGGCTCAGCGTCCACGAGGAGATCGACTTGGCCACCGTCGCCGAAGACGTCCTCGATATCGCCAGCCTGGGCGACCGGCGAGCGCAATCCACGTTGGAACCCGCCGTCATCTCGGGTGACCCGGTGCTGGCCGAACACCTCGTCGCTAACTTGGTCGACAACGCGACCCGGTACAACCTGCCGGCCGGTGAGATCTGGGTCAGCACCCGAACCGTGTGGGGGAGGAGCCAGCTCACTGTGGCGAATACCGGTCCGGTCATCAGCCCTGCGGACGTCGACCGCATCTTCCAGCCATTCCAACGGCTCAGCGAGCGTACATCTCAAGACGGCTTCGGGCTCGGCCTGGCCATTGTCGCGTCCATCGCTGCGGTCCACGGCGGCACTGCCAGCGCCCACCCTCGGGAGGACGGCGGCCTGTCTGTGACGGTAACCATCCCCTCGGCAAGCACGCCGGGCCAGGGTGCCGGCATGGAGGCAACCGAACGGCCGCTGGTCTAATCATTGTCGCTGCTAGCCTCCTCCATCATGTTGGCTTTTCTGACGCCGAGATGACGGGCGAAGTCGAACCGCTCGCGGTCGAAGACCTCGTACGCGCTGGTGCCGTGGTCATCGACGTTCGGGAGCTGGACGAATGGTCTGCGGGCCATGCCCCCCAAGCGCGCTTCATACCCATGGGCCAGGTCGGGGCGAGGCTGGACGAGGTCCCACGAGATGGGACCGCGGTGATCGTCTGTCGTTCCGGCGCCCGGTCGCATACGGTCACCCAGTTCCTCAACTCGCACGGGATCAACGCGGTCAACATGTCCGGAGGAATGCGCGCCTGGGAGAAGGCCGGCCTCCCGGTCGTCACCGACGCCGGTGACCCGGGCCTGATCATCTGACTGGGCTCAGCGTCCCGTCGCGCAACAGATGCAGACCCGGTTGCCGTCTGGGTCGGCGAGAACGGTGAAGGTCGGAGCCCCGGAGTCGTTGACCACCGACCCTCCGGCAGCCACCGCTGCAGCGATCCGTTGGTCGACGGTCTCGGGAGCGAGCCACAGGTCAAAGTGCCAGCGCTGGCGGGGAACTTGATGGTCGTCGGTGCCCTGGAACCATAGGGCTGGGACACGGTCGGTCGGGTCGAAGATCGAGTCGTAGATCTTGTTGTCCGGGCTACCGGTCAGCAGCGCTGACCAAAAGACAGCGACGCGGTCCTCGTGAGCGGTGTCGAGCGCGATCTCGAGCTGGGTCACCGATCCGGGCTCCGGGGCGAGCCCTTTTTCGTGGGCGATCTGACTGATCTTCCTGGCCATGTCGATGTCTTTTTGTGTAACCCAACGCCCGTCCTCATGGGTGCACAGCGAGACGTCGATGGCGCGGTAGGTCAATTTGAGATCTGGGTGATGCATGTCGGCCTCGGCGGCCTCGGCGACGGCAGCTACGAAGGCCGCTGCCGCGAGGTAGTCAGGGATCGCGTAGCGCGCATGCAGCGCCTGGGCGAGCTTGCGCCAGTCGACGAGACCGGCATCGAGGATCTGCTGGTTGCTCAGTCTTTCCATGGCTCAACTCTGCCACGCGCGCTTAGCCGGGCTCGTTCCCACTCGCTGTGCGCGATGCTGGGAGCAGAGATGTTCGAGCGCTTCACTGACGAGGCCCGCAGGGTGCTGGTGCTCGCCCAGGAAGAAGCGCGCCTGCTGAACCACAATTTCATCGGTAGCGAGCACCTTCTTCTTGGCCTTATCCGTCAGAGCGACGGAGTGGCGGCTCAGGCGTTGGGATCTCTTGGTATCCGCCTCGAGGTAGTGCGCGAGGAGGTGGAAGAGACGATAGGCCCAGCCGGGCGTTCGACTTCCGGTTCCCCGCCTTTTACTCCGCGCGCCAAGAGGGTGCTCGAGATGTCGCTTCGTGAGGCCCTCCAGCTGGGCCACAACTACATCGGCACCGAGCACATCCTCTTGGGCCTTGTCCGCGAAGGCGAGAGCGTGGCGGCCGAAGTGCTCGTGAGCCTCGGCGCAGACTTATCGCGCGTCCGCCAGAGGGTAATTGAGCTGGCAAGCGGCGCCGATGTCGCCGCCCCGGAGACTGAGGGCGAAGCGGGCCCTGCGCCCGTCGCGCGCCCGCGTTGCAGCCGCTGCCGGGCGACGTTGTCGAAGTCCGCCCGTTACACCGCTATCGAAGCGGCGTCGGGTGACGAAGCCGACGAGGGACAAGGCCTTTTGAGCATCACCGTGTTCTACTGCGGGCGCTGCGGGACCGTCATCGGGGTGCCGGTCGAGCCGGGCCGGGAGCCGACCCGCCCGTAGCGCCGTTAAGGTGTCCATCACCGGCGGGCGATGGTCTTGTCAGTACCAGGAGGGCTTGGTTTCAACGCGGGCGTCGCGGGAACCGGCCCGGCCGGACGGCTTCGCAGCCGGTAAGCTCGTTGTTGATCCCTTTTTGGGAGTGACGCCTCGTTTGGACCCCCAGGCCCGACGCCTCTTCTGAACTGTTCACCCTAGGAGGCAATGGGATGGGTTTCGTTTTGATCGCGGTCGTCGTTGGTGTCGTGGTTCTTTCGGTCCTGAGCAAACGGCGCAGAGGCACGCTGTTCTTTTGGCAGGGTAGGAGCCACCGGGACACCTAAGGTGCTGTCCACCGAAATTGCCCTTGACAAGGTTGAGCCTGGTTCGCTTGCGGCCTCCCTTGCCCCTTCGGGTGAAATGCCGGCCGTCGAACTGCGGGCCGTGCACAAGTACTTCGGCGCGGTACACGCGGTCCGAGGGGTAGACCTGACCATCCGCCCCGGCGAGGTGATGGCCTTCCTCGGCCCCAATGGGGCTGGCAAGACGTCGACGATCGACGTCATCCTCGGGTTGTCGACACCGACTTCCGGCGTGGTCAAGGTTTACGGGATGGCACCTCGGGAGGCGGTCCGCAGGGGCCTCCTTTCCGCCGTCATGCAGACGGGCGGTCTGCTCAAGGACCTCACGGTGGCTGAGACGGTTCACTACATGGCCGAGCTGTTCGCGGTGAGCCGCCCGGTCAAGGAGGTCCTCGAACGAGCCGGTATCAGCGATATCGCGGACCGCAGTGTCGGGAAGTGCTCCGGGGGAGAGCAGCAGCGCCTGCGTTTCGCGATTGCGCTCATCCCTGACCCCGAGCTGCTCATCCTCGACGAGCCGACACAGGGAATGGACGTGGAGGGACGGCGGGACTTCTGGAGCGCAATCCGAGACGACGCTGCGCTAGGTCGGACGATCGTTTTCGCAACGCACTACCTCGAGGAAGCGGACGCTTACGCCGACCGGATCGTTCTCATTAGCAAGGGCCAGATCGTCGCCGACGGGACGGCCGCCGCGGTGAAGGCCCTCTCATCGGGCCGGACGGTGCGAGCCACCCTGCCGGGTGCAGACGTGGCCGCGCTACGAGCAATGCCCGGTGTGGACAAGGTGGAAGTCCGCGGCGACACGGTCCTTGTCCATTCCGGCGACACCGACGCCGTTGCCCGCAAATTGCTGAACGAGACATCGGCCCATGATCTCGAGATCACCTCTCGTGGGCTCGAGGACGCCTTTATCGCTCTCACCGGCGACGGGCAAGAAGTCTCCTGACATAGTCAGGTAACCCGATGACCGCTCCCTCCGCTCTTGCCGCAGCCCTTCAGCGGCAGCCACCTCGCATGGGTGGTTTCAGCCCAGCGATCGTCCGCCTCGAAGTGCGCCGCCTGCTGCGCAACCGGCGAACGATGTTGTTGGCGCTCCTCCTACCGGTGCTCTTCTTCCTCGGCTTCGGACGGGACAACTCGTACGTACACGAACAAGTCGGGCGCGGCAATGAGTCGGCCGTCGTGATGATCAGCATCGCTCTATACGGTGCCGTTAACGCGACGGCGATCGGCGGTGCCAGGGTCTCTATCGAACGAGCATCCGGGTGGAGCCGACAATTGCGCGTGACCCCACTGTCGTCGCCGGCATACATCGTGATCAAGATGGCGGCGGCGCTGGTCTTGTCGGCGGCGGCGGTCACAGTTGTTTACCTGCTCGGCGCCGTTACAAACAACATCTCGATGCCCGTGGATCTCTGGGTGATCACAGGGCTTTATGTGTGGGTCGGCTCGCTCCTGTTCGCGGCGTGCGGGCTGTTCATTGGCTACCTGTTGCCTGCCGAGAACGTCATGCAGATCATGGGGCTTAGCTTGACTCTCTGTTCCTTTGCCGGCGGCCTTTTGGTCCCGCTCAGCCAGTTCTCGCACGACTTTGCGATCGTGGCTGAATTCACCCCGTTGTACGGGCTTAATCAGCTCGTGCATTACCCGGTCGTCGGCGGGAACTTCGATTGGCTATGGAGCCTAAACGTCATCGTCTGGCTAGCCATCTTCGTGGTCGGTGCGGCCTGGCGCCTGCGCCGCGATACGGCCCGCGTGTGAGAGGCCCGCCGGATCAGTGATCGGGTTCCCGGTACCCGCTTGCTCGCGCAAGGATCCGTACCAGGGTCTCCAGCTCATCGGCCGGTAGATCCAACAGGCCGGCGGGTGGCCGGTCGAGGATCTTCTCCGCCCGTCGCGCCAGTGCCGCACCTTTGGGGGTGGCCACCACGAGCTTGATCCGCCGGTCTGTCGGATGGGGGTGGCGCTCCACGAGCCCCGAGTGCTCGAGGTCGTCGATAACCGCGGTCAGGTTGGGCGGCTCCATGCCGAGCAGACCGGCCAGCTCGCGGATCGGCATCGGCCTGCCGGCGATACGCCGCAACGCCCTCATCGTCCCGAAACTCACACCGGTTTGCTCACTGACCTCCCGCCGCCGCTGGTTGTCGAGCACCAAACCGGCCATCGCCTGCCACGCCTCGCGGGCCGAACGGACCTGAGGAGCGCTCGCCTTCATCGTGCTGCGTTCCCTTCGAGGTACTCAGGGTTGAACGACTCGGCCGTGCGCCGGGCAGTGCCCCGGGCCCATTGAGATGTCGCTACCAGTCCGAGCATCAACAATGCTGCTCCGCACCCCGTCAGGCCCACCACCCGGCCCGGCTCGCCAGCGCGAAGTTCGAGTGGCTTGCGTCCCGCAGCGAGACCGACACAAGTGAGCCGACCACGGCTACGCCCAGGGTCTGGCCGACCTGGCGGGAGGTCGAGGCAATTGCTGCGGCAACGCCCGCCTGGGCACGGGGCATCCCCGAAACGGCGGCATTGGTGATCGGCGCGTTCACAAAGCCGAACCCGATCCCGAAGACCACGTAGGCGGTGAACAACCAGGAGAACGGCGTCGTTGGGCTCAACCTCACCAGCATGAGGCAGGAGGCGCTGAGAGCCAGGCCAGCGATGACCAGGGGGATCCTTCCCCCTTGCCTGCCGACGATCCGCCCGGACAAGGGGGGGAAGAGCATGGTCATCGCTGCCATCGGCAGCGTGTCGAGCCCGGCGTGCAACGGGGAAAGCCCACGCACATCCTGCAGGTAGAGGGTGTTGAGGAACAGGAACCCACCCAGCGCGGCGAACGCAGCAACGGCGATCACCGCGGCTGAGGAGAAGGGCACTGACCGGAAGAAGCTCAGCTCTATGAGCGGCACGTCGACCCGGTGCTCCCAGATCAGGAGCGCAACCAGCGACACCGTAGCGACAACGGCCGCACCGATGATGACCGGCGACGACCAACCCCGGCTCGGGGCCTCGATGATGCCGTATGTCAGCGAGGAGAGGAGGGTGATCACGAGGACCTGTCCGGGGACGTCGACCTTCCTTGCCACGGGTGCCTTGGACTCCGGGATGTACCGCCGGGCCAGGACCACCGCCGTAAGCCCGACTGGGATGTTGATCCAGAAGATCGACCGCCACCCGATTGAGCTCACCAGCACGCCACCCACCACCGGGCCTAGCGCCATGGACACCCCGACCACTGCGGCCCAAACCCCGATGGCCTGGGCCCGCTCGCGGGGGACGGTGAAAGCGTTGGTGATGATCGACATGGCCACGGGGTTCAGCATCGACCCGCCCACCGCCTGGACCATGCGGAAGACGATAAGTAGTGCAAGGTTGGGTGCCAGGCTGCACAGCAACGAGCCCGCCGAGAACGTCACCAACCCAATGAGGAAAGTGCGCCGCCGCCCGAGGCGGTCGGCGGTGGAGCCGGACAGCATTAATAGGCTAGCCAGCACGAGGGTGTAGGCGTCCACCGTCCACTGCAGGCCCGACAGCGACGCGTGAAACCCGCGCCCGATCGAGGGCAGGGCGACGTTTACGATGGTGACGTCGAGCCCCACGATGAGAAGGCTCATAGAGCAGATCAGCAGGATGCCGATGCGCCGCCGACGGCTCAGCTCACCGATCAGCGTCGGCCCGGTCCCTATCTGTTCTGGGTTCATCATTATTATACTATCATAATGATGCGACAACAGGCGAAGCCTGGTACACCTTGGGCCTTCCGCCTTAGGGCTGCTAACTTCCACCCATGCGCAGATGGCTTGCGGTCGTGGCAACAGTGGCAATGCTCATGGCCGGCCTGGCAAATACCGCCGGGGCCACGGCCAGGACTTGGACCATCCAGTTCACGGGTTCCGGTTCGTTCGAGAGCAATGCCAGCCAGAACTCGGGCAGCGCCCAATGCACCGACGTCACCACCTCAGCCACCAGCTCCGAGTTCAGCTGGAGCGTGACCTGGCACAGCGTGGCGTTGGTTTCGCCCGCCACCACTGGGAACGTGACGGGCACGCTCACGGGTACGACCCACGAGTCCTACAAGCTAAAAGCAGCCGTCGGTTGTGGCGACAGCTCCACGTGCTCCAAGGACTTCGCGTTTCAGTCTGACGAAAGTTCGGCGGGGAGCAACCCCGCCGTGCTGATCGGTAAGACCTCGACCATCCACAAGACCAACTATCTCCTGGTCCTTGACCTCATTTCCGGCGCCGACGAGGACCAAGAGTGCCAATCGGTCGACCCCCAGGACGGTGGGTTCTATTTTGCCGGTACGCAACCGGCCCCCAGTGCCACGGACCCGCTCGCCGCCAGCGCCCAGATCCCCGTGCCCGAGCTCCAGCGGTCCGGCAAGATCGTCGTCCTAGTCAAGAAGAGCCCGTTCGCTTACCCGCAATCTACGGATTGTTCCGACGACAGCTTGGACCTGACCTGTTCGCATAACCAGACCTGGAGCGGGACGATAACCATGACCCACGGCTAGAGCTTTCTGGGTAACTGGCCTGAGGCCAAGACCGGCAACCACGTTTGGCCTTTTTGAAGCTCATGCTGATGGCGGAAATCTCATCTCCGAGGCTTGAGCTTTGCTGTCGGCAGTCGATGATCTCTAAAACCATGGCACTTAAGCACGAGCAGGCGGTTGGAGCCGTCCCAGACGCAAGCGACGACGGTGGGCGTTTGGTGACCTTTGGAGTTCCTGGCGTATTCGATGAGGTCCCGGTACTCGAGCTCGACCGGTGGACCGGCGTCCTGCAGCGCAACACGAGCGCGGCGGCTGCGGCCATCTGCCTCTTCGACGGGCCCCGTCGTGTTGTCAAGAGCTTCTGCGCGGCCGCCGGGGCAAGCGACCAGGTCGAGTTGACCCCGACCATGTCCCTGCAGGACCACGTGCTCGGCCTGGCCCGCGGCGTCGATCAGACCGGCGCCGGGAGCTACGCTGAGGTCCCAGTTACCCTCGACGGGCTGGTAGTGGGCCAGGTTTGCATTGCCGACGGAAGGGACCGGTCCTGGGCGCAAGAGGAACTGCAAACCTTGGACCACGTAGCCGTCGCGGTGTCAACGGAGGTGGCGCTCCGCTTGGCTAAGAAAGAGGTGGAGCGCGCGCATCAGTTGGTTGCCTCGCACAACAGGGTCCACGAGCTCATCGCCGGAGCCGTACCCCTCCGGGACGTGCTAGTGGCCGTGCTCGAAAGCATCCAGAGCTACGACCCGACGTTGAGGCCATCGGTGCTCATGCTCGACACGTCGTCCAGCACACTCCATTCAGGGATCGGGCCTTCCCTACCCCCCGAGTACCTGGCCGGGATCGACGGGGTCGTGATCGGTCCAAACGTCGGCACGTGCGGTGCGGCCGCGTGGTCTGGCCGGCTGACAATAACCGAGGACATCTCCCAAGACCCGAAGTGGGCACCGATTGTTGATAAGGCTCAAAGTGCAGGACTGGCTCACTGCTGGTCGATGCCGATTATGGCGCCGACAGGTGAGGTCCTGGGAACGCTGGCCTTCTACGGGAGTCAACCCCGCCGCCCGCTGCCCGAACACCTCACGCTCCTACAAGACTGGGCCCGGGTTGCTGGCATCGCCATAGAACGGCACCGAGCCCTCGAGCGACTGACGCGTGACGCTCGCCATGACGGGTTAACCGGATTGCCGAACCGGACCGCCATCTTTGAGCGGCTCGACGAGGCGGTACAGCGCGTGGTCCCGGGGGCCATGGCCGCCGTCTTGTTCATCGACCTGGATGGCTTGAAAGAACTAAATGACACCCTCGGTCACGACCGTGCCGACGACATGCTCCGCGAGATTGGTGAGCGTCTGTCGGCCACCGTCCGGGCCGGCGATTTCGTCGGGCGCTTCGGCGGGGACGAGTTCGTCGTGATTACTGAGGGCATGGCCGATCCCGAGGAGGCGGCCGAACTCGGGCTGCGCTTGCTCGACGCCATCTCTCAGCCGCTCCCAGGCATCGAAGGGACGGTTGTCACCGCGAGTATCGGCATTGCTCCGATGCGTACCAACAACATCGAGGCGCGCGACGTCATACGCGACTCTGACAGCGCCATGTACGCGGCCAAGAGATCGGGCCGGGACCGCTGCAGCTTCTTCCAAGGGCGTCAGCACGCACGTACCGGTCGCCGCCTCCAGCTAGCCCGAGAGCTGCGGGGCGCCGAGGTGCGGGGCGAAGTGCGGCTCGTATATCAACCAGTGGTGAGCCTCCCAACGTTAGAGATCGTCGGCGTCGAAGCCTTGGCTCGCTGGACAAGCCCAACGTTCGGTGAGGTGTCACCGGTCGAGTTCATCCCGATCGCCGACGACACCGGGGCGATCATCCCCCTCGGTGCCTGGGTGTTACGCGAGAGCTGTGAGGCCATGGCCTGGCTATCGGCTAAGGGGCGCCCTCTAATGCTCAACGTGAATGTCTCCGCCCGTCAGGTTTCCAACCCTGAGTTCACGCTCTGGGCCCGCCAGACGCTTGCGCACGCCGAGTTCCCCGCAAACAGGCTCTGCGTGGAGATCACCGAAACGGCTCTCATGCGACCTGACATGACAACGAAACGGAACCTGCAGGAGCTTGCGGCACTCGGCGCCAGGATCGTGCTCGACGATTTCGGGACCGGTTATTCCTCCTTGTCGTGGTTGAAAGAACACCCCTTCAGCGAGATCAAGGTCGACCGCAGCTTCATAAGCGGGCTGCCTGCCGACGAAGGCGACCTCGCCATTGTCGGCGGGGTGGTTGCCATGGCGCGAGCCTTCGGCTCGCTTGTCACCGCGGAGGGCGTCGAGACCATTGAACAGCTGGGTGCGGTGCAATCGCTCGGTTGTGACCGCGCCCAGGGCTACCTGTTCGCGAGGCCCCTAGCGCTAGAAGATCTCACGAAAGTGTTGGAGCAGTGGAGCTCCTCGCCTCTGCTCGTCCGGCTCGGGCTCGGTGCAGCCGCCCCTGATGCCGCCCCGCAGCGTTCCGAAGCATGGGTAGGGGCGGTCTGAGGCAGGCCCAGGGCTCGCCGTTTTCTCAAGGCAAACCGAGCTCTTCTGCCACTGAAGACAAGTAGTCGATGTGAGCCTCGGCAGTCCCCAGGCCCATGCCCATCGTGATCACTGAAACATGGGTGCCGCCTGCCGTGCGCCAGCCATCCACTTTGCCGCTGAGGTCGCCGACCCCGTTCCGAGCAAGGACCACGTACTCCCCGCCGAAGTCGTCGACAGACCTGTTTAGCTTATGGACGCGATCACGCAGCCGGTCCCAGGCGTCGACGACATGTTCAAGGCCGCCGCCCTCGCCGAAGAAGATGAACCCGTCCGCCAGCCGGGCCGCCCGGTCGAACGCCGCCTCGCTGGACCCACCAAGCCATATCGGGATAGGACGTGCCGGTTTCGGCACCAGGGCGGCTCTGTCCACCCGGTCGAAGCGGCCGGAGAAGTCCACGACAGGTTCCGTGAACAACCGCCTGAGCAGCTTGATCTGCTCCCCTTGCCTGGCGCCGCGGTTACCGAAGTCTTGTCCGAGGGCCTCGTACTCGACGTAGTTCCATCCGACCCCTACTCCGAGGCGAAGCCGGCCCCCGGAAAGAAGGTCAACATCGGCAGCCTGGCGTGCCACGAGAGCAGTCTGGCGCTGCGGGAGGACCAGGACCCCGGTCGCAAAGCCGATCCGCTCAGTAATACCGGCCAAGTAGGCGAACATCACGAATGGGTCGTGAAACGGGTCCTGTTCGGTGTAAGGGCCCGTCAGCGGACGGGCTCGGTTGGTATGAACCGCACCCAGTACGTGGTCGTAAGCGAGGAGGTGGTCAAAACCCAGGTCCTCGACAGCTCTCCCAATTCGCCGAACCGCGGCCGGATCTCCCCCAAGTTCGTTCTGCGGGTACACGACGCCTATTTGCATGGGCCTCAGTCTGCCAGTGGGTCGAGGGGCTTTCCCACTCGAGGCCGGTGGAGCGGGACGATCAGCGGTTCGTTGTCTCTTCGAGCGCAGCGGGGTACCTGTCGCCCACGATCAAGATCTCTGACGCAGCACGGTCGATCTGCGCAAGATCGTCGCTGTTGAGCTTGAGGGCGGCAGCACCAAGGTTCTCTTCCAGCCGGTGCACCTTCGTGGTCCCCGGTATCGGCACGACCCACGTTGCCCGGGCGAGGAGCCACGCAAGCGAGACCTGCGCAGGGGTTGCCAGCTTTCGCTCGCTGATCACCCGCAGCCGGTTGACAAGAGCTTGGTTCGCCTTGCGCGCTTCGACAGTGAAGCGCGGCAAAGTGTTGCGGTTGTCCGTACTGTCGAAGGTGGTGCGCTCGTCGATGGCGCCGGTGAGGAAACCTCGCCCAAGCGGGCTATACGGAACGAACCCTATGCCTAGCTCCTCACAGACGGGGAGCACCTCCGACTCCGGGCGTCGCCACCACAGCGAGTACTCGCTCTGGATGGCAGTAACTTGCTGGACGGCGTGAGCACGGCGGATCGTCTCTGCGCCAGCCTCAGAAAGGCCAAAATGCTTGACCTTTCCTTGCCCTATTAGGTCCTTGACCGCGCCAGCGACCTCTTCCACCGGCACGTCTGGGTCGACCCGGTGCTGGTAAAGCAGATCGATCGTTTCGACGCCGAGGCGCGTGAGGGAGGCGTCCGTAGTCTGCTTGATCAGCTCGGGCCGGCTTGAAAGCTCAGGCCGGCCTGCAGCGTCGACTACCCCGAACTTCGTGGCGACGATCACCTGATCACGAACGGGCGCGAGCGCATCTCCCAGGAGCTGTTCGTTGGTAAAAGGGCCATATACCTGCGCCGTGTCGAACAACGTCACGCCTAGGTCGACCGCCTTGCGGATCAGAGCGATCGACTCGTCCCGGCTCACTGTGGCGCTGCGGTGATGGTTCATCCCCATGCACCCCAGCCCGATCGCCGACACCTCCAAGCCGCTCGTCCCCAGCATCCGTTTCGTCAAGGCATGTTCCATGTATTCGATGTAACCACGATCCAGGTCTCAAAGGGCCCTGTCTCGACGCCGAAGCCTTAGGAATAGCCTTCCGCGACGCCGCTTCCAACAGCGGTGCAACTGGTCGTGGACACGCAGTCGACCCCCGCGAGCTCGGTGTAGGCCTTGCCCGCCGGGTTGGGGGTGGGTTGAACCGTCCATGCAGTGCCGTTGAGCCGCTCGGCCACAGTCGAATAGCCGTAAGGGGTCTGTTCGTACCCGACTGCGGTGCAAGTTGTGAGCGATGGGCACGACACTGCGAAAAGAGCGCGGAACTTCCCGCCCGATCGGGGGCTCGGGGTGGAAAGGATGGACCAACCCGTCCCGTTCCAATGCTCGGAGAGCATGGAGTATGTTCCTGAGCTGTCCTCGTCCGCGCCCACGGCGAAACAGGACTTTGCCGATGGGCATGAAACACCATAGAGCCAGCGGTATATCTCGTTGGGTGGGTTGAGCGGGCTGTCGATGGTCCAGTGGGCACCCCCGCCCCAGTGTTCGGCCAAGGTGTCCTCTGCTCCCGCGCTCGGGCTGGTCCCCACCGAGCCGACAGCCATACACGCCGATCGTGAGCACGACACCCCGTCCAACTCGAGGTACCAAGTACCGGCTGGGCTCGGAATACGTTGGACCGACCACCGGGCACCGTTCCAATGTTCAGCAAGGGCCTGGTCGCGGTGCGAACTGTCGGTAAAGGAACCGACGGCTGTACAGGTGGGCACACTCAAGCACGACACTCCGGCCAGGTCGCTTAGTTGCGGGTACTGGCTAGCAGAGGGGGCTGGGGTAGCTTCAAACCTCCAGGCCCTGCCGTCCCATTTCTCGGCTAAAGGCGTACCACCCGAGCCCCCTTTTTCCAACTGGCCCACCGCGATGCACGCTGACGCAGCAGCACATGAGATGGCAGTTAGCCGGCTGGAAGTTGCCCCCGTCAAGACAACCGTGGGCTGGACAGACCACTTGGCACCGTTCCAGCTTTCAGCGAGGGCGACATCAGAGCCCGCTGTGCTCGTGTAAGCGCCCACGGCCCTACAGGTCTCGGCGGACGGACAGGAGACGGCACCAAGGCCAATGGACTTGGCCTTGGTCGGAGCAGAGACGGCTTGAAGGGACCAGGCCCCTTTCACCTGTGACACGTCCCGCGCTACGACCGGCGGCGTGGTTGCTCCGACCATGGTGGCGCCGGGCATGGCCTGCAATATCGCCAATGTGGCCAGCACCGCGGAGATGGAACGACGCACGTTTCGACTTTACCCAACCACCGGTGGTCAGGTTCAGACCGAACTCATTGCTGCAGGTCGTCACTCTTCCCCGCTGATGGCTGGCGGAAAAACGACATCACGTTCCGCAGTGTCGCCGAGCGCGACGTCGCTCTGGTACCAACGTCCTCTCAGAAAGTACCGAGGTCCCTCACGACTTCTTCGGGATCCGCGCAGCCGATGACCAGTACGTCGAAGTTCGCACCTTCGAGCAATATTTTCACGCCGCGCGGTGTGTCATGGTGGACCGCCGCAAAAACCTTCCCATTGCTGTCACGGAAAGTGCCAATAGCAAATCGGCCAGGCCATGCTGCCCCGATTGTCTTCGTCCAAGCCTTCAGGGCATGGATCGCGTCGTCGACCACTTCCACCTCGCGGACCGACGACGCAGGGACCCGGATATCTCCATGGACCGCCTCGGCTTTCTCTGCGACGCTGAGCGCCACCACCAGATCATCTCCGTCGCGTCTCAGCTCGGCCATGTTGTCTTCCTCCGCAGGCTGCTAGTCCAGGTTGGTTCAAAACCCTATCAGGGCACGCCCGAAACTGGTCCCGGGGCACCCAGCCGTTACCCCTCTGGAACTGGGCGGACGGCAGTTCCTTCCAGGTTGGCCGGGATGCTGTGGCGCAGCACGGTTACGAGCAGGACCAGGAGGACGAGTGCTCCCCCCACTGTGACGGCGCGGATCCCGATGACGTTTGCGATGGCACCCTGGGCTAGGGCACCTATCGGGTACAGGATCCCGAGAGCCATCATGTAGATCCCGAGCATTCGACCTCGAAGCGATGCCGGAGCGTAAAGCTGGACGATGGTGTTGCAACCAGCGAGCACACCGATGTAGGCCGCCCCGACCAAGAGCAGGGCCACCGCGCCGAGCCAAAGATCGGGCGCCAGGCCGTAAGCGCATAGGAACAGGCAGACAGCTACCATGCTGGCTACCAGCATCTGCCGCCTCCCGAACCGGTGGACCAGAGGGGTGAGCGCCAGCGCTCCGCCGACTGCCCCGATCCCTTGGGCGGTGATGAGCACCGAAGTGCCGGTCGCCTTGGATGCGAACGCCTTGAGCGCAACGGCCGGGACCAGGGCGATGAACGGCGACGCCGTGAGGGCTACCACGGAGATCAGGACGACAGCCACCCGCGTCGCCGGGTTGGCGAGCGTTGCGCGGCCGCCCTCCACCAGTCGTTGGCGCAGCGACACCGGGGCCGTGGACCGCGTAACTCGAGGCAGGTGCACCAGGCAAAGGGCGATCATCACAGCGAAAAATGAAGCGGCGTTGATCCCGAAAGCCCACGAGTACCCCCCGACGATGATCGCGAAGCCGGCCAGAGCAGGCCCTATCACCCGGCCCATGTTGTACTGCGCGGAGCCCAGCGAGATCGCCGCGCCCAGCTCACTTGCGGGTACGAGGTCAGGGAGCATGGCTTGATAGGCCGGGAAACCCACGGCGGCCATGGCACCCCCTCCGAAGACCAGTAAGGTCACCGTTACTGGTGTGGCCCTCCCTGTGGCTGCGAGCACGGTGAGGCACGTGGCGAAGGCGGTCTCGCCCGTCGTGGTGGCGAACAACCAGATCCGGCGGTCGAGCCGGTCGGCGATCACCCCACCCAGCGGCGAGAGCAGCCCGATCGGTAGGAACGCAGCGGCGGCGACCAGGCCGGTCCAGCCCGGGCGACCGGTGCGAGCCGTCACGAAGACGCCGACCGCCACGGTTTGCATCCACGAACCGACGTTGGACAACAGGGCGGCCCACCAGATAAGGGCGAAGTTGCGGTGCTGGAGCGGGCGGAGGGCACTCAGCATGGCCCTGGTTAGCCTACGAGGACCGGCACCACCGGGAAACCGCATCCCCGCTATTGGGGCGAGCCGCACGCCCTATTCAGGGCCGAGCTAGATGTTGCCGTCGGTCAGGGCGTCGAGGACGCCTGAGAGCAGGCCGCCTCGTCTCCCATGTTCCCAGTTGGAGTGCTCTCCCGGGAGCTCCGTGGGGAGCAGGACAACCTGTGTCGGAGCGTGGATAGCAGCTCCGCAGTACGGGCAGCTCTCGTCCCAAGTGTGGGCGATGGGGGCCCCGCACTGCTCGCAGTGCGGCGTCTCGTTCGCCAGGGTCGAGTGGCCGGTGGGGGCGGCATCCTTGGCGGGAAGCGAACTTACGGCCGCCTTATCGAGCCACACGACTTCGCAGCCCTTGCAGATCGCAGCGGAGCCGGTCGGTGTAGCCCTGCTCTCCATTCCCGCCGAACAGAACGGGCAGTGCACCGCGGTCGCTGCTGGCACCGGCTCGGATGTCCAAATGTGCTGCGCAGCGCTCGACACCTGGCGGAGAACTGCTATGCCGATCACAGCCCCCCCGCAACTGGTGCATAGGTACTGGCGGAACCCGTCGACCTGGCCCGTCATGAGGGTGCCCGAGCAGCCGGGGCACTTAACTTGGTCTGTTCCCACCCCTTTGGTTTCGGCGCGGGTGAACGAGTTCCTAACAGCAAGATCCGCCGCGGCCTCGGAACTTTGCCATTAGCAGCCCCCGCCGGGGCAGATATGGGCTCAATGTGGGCGCTGATCAGGGCGAAGCGACGTAGGCTCCTTGCATGTCGCTTCAGGAGAGCCTGCGCTTCGACCAGATCAGCCCCAAGTCCTACGAGCACCCCACGGACCGGGCCGCTACGGCCGCCATTGGTTCGATCCCATTACTCGACAAAGTGATCAAGCGCCTCGTCACTGCCCGCTACGAACGTCTTTTGCGGCAGGTGTACACAGGAAATGCCGTGCAGATATCCGACAAACAGGTACCTCAACTCTGGACGAGGTATTGCTGGGCCGCCTCCGTCCTGGACATCGCGCAGGTACCGGACTTGTTTATCACTCAAACTCCGGATGCGAACGGCATGACCATCGGGGCCAAGCGCCCAATGGTCATCGTTTATTCCGGGCTAGTGAGCGATTTCAGTTCGAGCGAAATAGATGTCGTGCTCGCGCACGAGCTCGGCCACGTGCTGTCGGAGCATTATTATTATCAGACTGCACTTGTGCTCCTGTCCAACCTCATCCTGACCCGAAGTGGGGTGGGCGGCGCCCTGGCGGGCCTGCCGATGATAGCGGTGTACATGGTTTTGCTGGAATGGGCCCGTGCCGCGGAGCTCTCTTCGGACCGTGCGAGCGCTCTCGTGGTCGGTGACCCGCTGGCGACCTGCCAAACCTTGATGCGCATGGCCGGGGGGGCTGTTGAGGGGATGAGCCTCGACTCCTTCCTTGCACAGGCAGCCCGCTACGCGGACGAGGAGGACCTCCTGGCCCGGTGGTCTCGTGCTTGGGTCGAACTGAGGCTCACTCACCCTTTCGCGGTCAAACGGGCCCGCGAGCTCATGACTTGGGTCAGCGACGGCAGCTACGACCGGATCCGTGGGGGCGCTTACCTCCGCCGTGGCCAAGAGCCCCCTGTGACACGGGAGCTGGCGGGGGCGATCACCCACTACCGGGACCGGTTCTTGAAGATCTTGGAAGTTACCGCAGGTGGCGTGGACCGAGCGCTGCGCCAGATGGAGGAGTGGCTGAGACCTCGTACCCGAGGAAAAGACGGCGAGGACGGCTCCGTCGACGACCTGTAACTTGTTCCCATGGGACCTCTTATGCCAATACGACAGATCGGTTCGCTCGATGTCTCGCTGGTAGGCCTCGGCTGCAACAATTTCGGCGGGCGGACAAACGAGAGCCACAGCACCGAAGTGGTGAGGGCCGCCCTCGACGCGGGCATCAATTTCTTCGACACCGCAGATATCTACGGCGGCACTCGCAGTGAGGAAATCCTCGGGGCCGCGCTCGGCCAGGACCGGGCGGACGTCATCGTCGCAACCAAGTTCGGGATGACCCTCAGCCCCGAGCGGACGGGCGCCGCGCCGAAGTACGTGAAGAGTGCCCTGGAGGACAGCCTGCGCCGCCTCGGGACTGATTACGTCGACCTCTACCAGCTCCATCGGCCGGACCCAGCGACCCCGATCGCCGACACTTTGGCCGTGCTTGCCGAGCTGGTCAAGGCTGGCAAGGTGCGCGAGATCGGGTGCTCGAACTTTTCTGCCGCACAGCTGCGTGAGGCGCACGCGGCGGCCGGCGAGGGGGCGCCGCGCTTTGTCAGCGTGCAAAACCAGTACAGCTTGTTGGAGCGGGAGCCTGAACTGGAAGTGCTGGCCGAGTGCGAGCGCTTGGGGACCGCCTTCATCCCCTATTCTCCGCTCGCCAACGGCCTCCTGTCGGGCAAGTACCGCCGGGGGGAGCCGCCTCCTGCTGGTACGCGCCTCGCGGGTATGCCAGCCGACCGCCGGCAGACGCTGCTGGCGGGGCCCACGATGGATGTCGTCGAAGAGTTGGAGGACTTTGCCCGCCAACACGGCCACAGCCTTCTCGACCTGGCCATTGCCTGGTTAGCGGCTAAGGCGGTGGTGGCTTCGGTCATTGCCGGGGCGACCAAGGCCGAGCAGGTGTACGCCAACGTCAGTGCCGCTGACTGGGTGCTCACCGAAGAGGAACTGCAAGCCGTCGATCGCATCGCACCGGGGCCGACTCTCGCCGGCTGAGAGGTGCTCGCTTACGGCCCAGTCCGCGCCCGTTGAGCTCAGTTGCGGATGGGGTCCGCGGGCGCCCTTTTGAGCACTTCGTGGATCGGGTTCAGAAGGGCCAGGCGGCCCTCGTGCTCCCCGACGGTACCCTCCGCCACGATCTGAGCCCCCGTCTCTATCCCGGGGACGTCGCGACGGGTGAATACGAGCGTCACCGAACCGCTGCGGTCGACAAGTGTGCAGCTCAGTACTTGGGCGCCGCGCCAAGGTTGCACTTCGACCGAGGTGACGCGGCCGGCGATCCTTGCCTTGTGGCGCCATTCGATCTGACCGATCGGGATCACCCCCTCCACCGGGACCAGATCCTCGCTCCGCTCCACTTCACGTGCCCGTTTCTTCGGTGGGGCCTTAAGGTTCGCTTTGGCGTTCTTGCGGGTGGGCCGCATTTTGGTCAGCTGGAACGGGACGATTGTCGCGTTCGCGTGAGGGAGGCGGCCCACGACAGCCGCGAGGCGGTCGGCAGTGCGGTCGTGGAGCAGGTGGCCCCACCCCCACGAGTACAAACGCCGAGGTAGCAGTACCGAGACCTCCGTGTCCCCGTCGGCCAACGTCGTGGCCACCAGGTCCACTGCGGCTCTCGCGAGCCGGCGGTCGCGGCATTCCCTGATCTCCAGTGGTAGGCGCCGGATCATGAGACGCCCCCAGTTCTCCCTGAGCGCCTGCGCAACAGCGTTGTCCAGGAGGAAATGCACGGCTCGGACTTCGTCAGGGTTGAGGCTGCGGGCGTACTGGATAGCCCGGGCAGTCGCCAGGTCCAGGCGGTCCACGAACACCAAGACGACATGACGGTGGAGGATGGGCACCTCGGTCGCTTCCATGGCGCCTTTGTCGAGCTGTTGAGCCTCGGCTCGGTACTCGCGATTGAGACGGATGAGCGCCATGGTGAGGATCGGGAAGAGGAGCACGACCGTCCACGCCCCCTGCTTGAACTTAGCGACCGCGAGGATCAGCACAACGATCGCGGACAGGACAGAGGCACTGCCGTTGATCACCAGCTTGTGCCTCCAACCGCGTTCGCGGTGTACCCAGTGGTGTTTGCTCATCCCCGCGCCCGCCATCGTGAAGCCCGTGAAAACGCCGATGGCGTACACCGCCACCAGGGCCGTTACGTTTGCCCTCGTCACGAGCAGGAGGGTTATTGCGACGATCGCGAGCACGATGATCCCGTTGGAGAAAGTCAGCCGGTGCCCGCGTTTGGTGAGCTGGCGTGGCAGGAAGCGGTCCCCCGCTACGAAGCTGGCCAAGAACGGGAAGCCGTTGAAGCTCGTATTACCGCCGGTATAGAGGATGAGCAAGGTGGCGAGCTGGACCATGTAGAACAGGGTGTGCCCGGCGGGCCCGGAGCCGAACGCGGCTTGTGCTTCTTGCGAGATGACAGTGGGAGCTCCGGCGATAAAAGGGGCGGCGTGGGTCCACCGGGCCAGGAACGATGTTCCCAGGACCAATGAACCCAACGTCACGCCCATAAGGAGGTACACGCGCCGCCCGTACCCCCTCGGGCGGCTTGAAGACGCTAACCCCGTTGGATATCGCCTCGACCCCTGTCAGCGAGGCACCACCGTTGGCGAACGAACGCATTATCACGAGAACAGACGCGCCCATCAGGAGACCGCTCCCGGGAGAGCCGAAGTGGTAAAGACCTGCGCGGTGTACAGAAAACTGATGAAGGTTGCCAATCAGCGACCGGACCACGCCGGTGACGATCACGCTCCCGAGGGCGAAGATGAAAAAGTACGTCGGGAAGGCGAAAATCCGGCCGGCCTCGCGTATCCCGCGCAGGTTGCCATAGGCCATCAGGACGACCACAGCGACGCTGATCCAAACGCTCGACGACAGCGACAGGAGGCTGTAGTGGAGCAACGTCGGGAACGCCGACGTCAGCGCGTCGGTGCCGGCAGCGATCTGGACAGCGACTGTGACCGTGTAGTCGATGAGGAGCGCGACGGCGGCCACCTGCGCGACAGTCGGGCCGAAGTTGTCCCTCGCAACCACATACGAGCCACCGGCGCGGGTGTAGACCATCACCACTTCTCGATAGGAGAGGGTGACGAAGATGAGCACCAGCAGCAGGGCGAAGGTGACGGGTAGCACCAGCGCGAACGACGCGACCCCGACGTACTTGACCAGTTCGACCAGCATTTCCTCGGTCCCGTAGGCCGAGGAGGAGATGCCGTCCGGTGCGAGCACGCCCATTGCCATGAGGCTCCCGAGCCGCTCGGTGGCAAGCTGCTCGCTGACCATCGGCGGCCCGAGCAGGACGTTCTTGATCCTGTAGCCGAGGGTCTCGGGGATCTCGACGGTGCTCTCTATGTCACGTATGCGCTGGGCCTCGGCGGCCGTGCCTGGGGTGCTCACTGGCGCTGATAGGGCCCTTCAGATATCCGGCACCCACTGGGGCGCCCTCCAACGGCTATCCCTTGAGCTTCAGGGAGCCGCTGCAAGAGCGTAGCCGGGGTGGAGAGCCATGCCAAGTACGATGCTTAAGTGCGTGTCGTCGTGGTGGGCTGCGGGAGGGTCGGCAGCGAGCTGGCAACGATCCTTTCGCGGGATGGGAACGAGGTCTCGGTGATCGACAAGAACCCGAGGGCTCTTCAGCGTCTCGCAATGGATTGGGGCGGCAAGGGCGTTGTCGGTTTCGGTTTTGACCGCGACGCTCTCGAAGAGGCGGGGATAGCCGAAGCCGACGCGCTCGCCGCCGTCACGAACGGCGACAACTCGAACATCCTCACCGCTCGGATCGCAAGCGAGACTTATGAGGTCCCCCGCGTTGTGGCCCGGATATATGACCCCCGACGGGCCGTAATTTATCGTCGCCTCGGTATACCAACCGTGGCCACCGTGACGTGGACGGTGGACCAGGTCATGCGCCGGCTCTTGCCTGAGCGCGGAGCGCCCGACTGGGTGAGCCCAACAGGCGATGTGGTGATGGTGGAGCGCGCCTTGCCACCGAGCTGGGTCGGGTACGGGTTGGAGGACCTGGAAGTGAACGGGCGCCTCAGGATCGTCGCACTTTCTCGGGCGGGCAAGTCTCACCTCCCCAAGCCCGGAGTCGTGGGCCAGGCAGGGGACGTCCTTTACGTATCGGTGGTCGAAGGGTCGCTGGACGCCTTGGACGAACATCTCGAACGAGGCCCGCGCGCATGAAAGTTGTTATAGCGGGGGCCGGCAACGTGGGCAGCTACCTGGCGGCCGACCTTCATAAGGCTGGCCACGAAGTCCTTCTCATAGAACAGGATCCCGAGGTCGCCGAACGCGGGGTGAACATCGGGGTCGATTGGATGGTGAGGGACGCGTGTGAGGTTTCCGCCCTGGATGCTGCCGGCCTCGCGAGCACGGACGTGGTGGTCGCGGCGACGGGCGACGATGAAGACAACCTCGTCATTTCCCTGCTTGCCAAACAGGAGTTTGCGGTACCCCGTGTGGTCGCACGTGTTAATCATCCGAAAAACCATTGGCTTTTCAACCAGACGTGGGGGGTGGACATCGCTGTATCGACTCCCCACCTGCTTGCCTCGCTCGTAGAGGAGGCGGTCTCAGTAGGTTCGTTGGTGCGGATCATGCAGCTCGAGTCCTCGGGTGCCCACCTCGTCGAGGTGACCCTTGCCCCAGGGTCCCCGGCGGCCGGCAAAGAGCTGGCGCGCCTCGGGATGCCTCGGGAAGCGACCGTTGTGGCCGTCGTCCGCCGGGCGCACGTCGTGGTGCCGAGAGGTGATACCGTGCTCGAACCCGGCGACGAAGTCCTCGTCCTGGCTTCCCCCGACTCTGAGGACGCGGTCCGCTCGCTGCTTGTCGCAGAGCCCAAGCCGTCCGGGACGTCGCTCATCGCGATGCTGAGCGACGCAGTGACGGGCACGAGCCCGGCGGGCGCCAGCGCCTCGAGCACCGGTCCGGCGGGAACCGTGCCAGGAGCCTAGGGGTACGGGGACGGCCCAAGTGGGCACCACCTGGCGCAGCGCGTGGTCGCAACGGCGCCGGTCCGTGTACGGCTCCGTCGTGGCGCTTGCGACAGCCGCAGCGTTGACGGCCTGCATGGTGCCGCTCCGCACGCAGCTGAGCGCGGCGACGACTGCTCTCGTGCTGGTCGTGCCCGTCGTGGCCGGGGTCAGCGTCGGGGGGTTCGTGGCCGGGTTAGTCGCCACTGGGAGCTGTTTTTTCGTCTATGACTTCGTCTTCCTCCCGCCCTATTACACGCTGTACGTACAGCGGGCTGAGGATTGGGCCGCACTCGGCGTGTATGCCGTGGTCATGGTGCTGGTAGCCCGGGTCGTTGGCGTTGCCAATTCCGCCCGTGCCGAATCTCAGCAGAGGACAGCCGAGGTCCGCCGGCTCTTCGACCTGTCGGAGCTGTTGGTCCGTGAACTGCCGACGCCGAAGCTCCTCGGCACGATCGTCAACTCCGTGAAAGAGGCCTTCGACCTGGAGGGCGCCGCTCTGCTGCTGCCGTTCAACGGTGCTCTGGAGGTAGCGGCCTCTGCTGGGGCCCCGCTATCGAACCAAGAGACCCAAAGCCTGTCTGCCAGCACCGGCTCGCCCGTCAGCCTCGAGCCTGTTCCGCCCGGCGGCGGAAAAGGTGCCCTTCAGGTCGTCGCTCTCGTAGCTACAGACGAAGCAGTTGGCCTGATGGCGCTGCGCGGTGCTCCGAGTTCCAGGGCTGAACAAGAGTTGTTACGAGCCTTCGCCAACCATCTTGCCCTTGCCCTGGAGAGGGCCGGGCTCCGCGATGACGCCGTCCGGGCACGTTTGTTGGAAGAGGTCGACCGCCTCCGGCGTGCGCTGGTTGGCGCCGTGTCTCATGACCTGCGCACGCCGCTCGCGACCATAAAGGTCTCGGCGTCGGCCCTGGTCGAAAACGGTGCCTCACTGAGCCCTGGCGACCTGAAAGAGCTCGCCGAGCTCATCGATGGGCAAGCCGACCGCCTTGACCGTCTCGTGTCGAACCTGCTGGACATGACGCGGATACAGTCTGGCGCGCTCGAGCTCCGGCGCCAGCCGGCTGCCGTGGCCGACCTGGTCGACGAGGCGCTTTTCGTGCTCGGGCGGGGCGGGCGCCCCGGCGACATCCGTTGGCGCGCCCCGGCTGACCTGCCCCTAGTGGATGTGGACCATGTCCTCGTGCGCCAGGTCTTGGCAAATCTCGTTGACAATGCGCTCCGCCACTCCCCGGCGGGGGCACCCGTCACCGTGTCGGCCAGGTGCGTGGCCGGCGACAAGGTGGAAGTCGGGGTGACCGACAGAGGGCCGGGGGTACCGTGGGCCGAGCAGGAAAGGATCTTCCAGATGTTCAGCCGGCGGGAGGCCGGCGGCAGGGGAGGTCTCGGCCTGGCTATCTCGCAGGCCTTTGTGGAGGCTCACGGCGAACGCATTTGGGTCGAGGACGTCGGTGGCCGCGGCGGGGCCAAAGGGGCTCGCTTCGTCTTCACCCTCCCGGTCCTGCGAGATGGGGCCCGGACTGGCTAATGGCGCGGGTACTGGTCATAGACGACGACAAGGCTCTGTTACGTGCGCTCAAGGTGGCCCTTTCTGCCAAAGGCCACGAGGTGCTCAGCTCCGCGACGGCGGAGGAAGGTCTCTCCGTCCTGGCGCTGCGCTCCCCGGACGTAGTTGTGCTCGACCTCGGGCTCCCCGACCTCGACGGGCTCGAAGTCGTCCACCGCATCCGAAGCTGGAGCGAGGTCCCCGTGATAGTGCTGTCGGCCACGGCTCTCGAGGACCGCAAGGTGGCTGCTCTGGACGCTGGCGCCAACGATTACGTGACCAAGCCCTTCGGCATGGCCGAGCTCGAAGCCAGGATCCGCACGGCGCTCCGCCACGGTTCGGCGCTGTCCGCCCCGGAGGAAGGGCTGCTCACCGTCGGCCCGATCGAGCTTGACCTTGTGCACTACCAGGTGAGCGTCGCCGGTGAGCCGGTCGACCTGACAGCGAGGGAGTTCGAGCTCCTGGCGTTCCTTGCCCGCCACGCCGGCAAGACCTGTACCCACCAGATGGTGCTGCGCCAGGTCTGGGGGGACAGCTACGGCGCAGAGGCGGACTACCTGCGGGTTTACGTCTACCGGCTTCGCAAGAAGCTCGGGAAAAAAGGCGGCCCGCTGCTGCGTACCTCACCCGGTATCGGCTACTGCCTCTCGGCAGGCTGAGCCCGGCCGCCGGGCTCCACATTTTATTGATACCGCCAGGGGCCCCGTCCACATCCTGTTCACCCCCGCTGGCACAACCTGAGCGAATGGCTGATTTCCTCTCAGTTCTCGGCATCTTGGCCTTCGCGCTCGCGGTGCTCGGGTTCATATGGGCCTTGGACCGCTTATGACGGCCGTCCAAGCCATCCTCCTATCGGCGTCGATCCTGGTGTTCATCTACCTGGGCGTCGCCATGTTCAAGCCGGAGAAGTTCTAAATGAACTTCCTCCTGACCATCGTGGCGCTGGTCGTCGTCTTGGGCCTTTGCTGGCGGTACCTGGGTTCGTACATGGCCGCCGTATTTGACGGCCGCGTCCACTACCTTGCCTGGGCCGAGCGGCCGTTCTACCGGGCGCTCGGTACTGGCCCCGAACACGAGCAGTCCTGGAAGCGTTACGCCGGCTCGCTTGTGGTCTTCTCCGCCGTCTTGACCGCCTTTGGCTACCTGGCCATGAGGATCCAAGGGTCGCTGCCGCTCAACCCACAGCACCTGGGTGCAGTGACGCCGGCACTCGACTTCAACACGGCTGTTTCGTTCATGACCAACACCAACTGGCAAAATTACGGCGGCGAGACGGCGATGTCGTACTTCTCCCAGATCGGTGTGCTCACGGTGGAGCAGTTCGTGAGCCCGGCCGTCGGCATCGCCGCGGCCATCGCCATGGCACGCGGCTTTTCTCGGCGCAATTCCCCCACCATCGGCAACTTCTGGGTCGATGTCACCCGTTGCATGCTCTACATCCTCCTGCCGATAGCTTTCGTCGCGGGCATCATCGTCGTCGGCCAGGGCGCGGTCCAGACCCTGGCAGGGACGGCAACGGTCCATGACGCCCTCAACGGCGTCACTCAGACCATCGCCCGCGGCCCTGACGGGTTCATGTCCTCGATCATGCAGCTCGGGACGAACGGCGGCGGTTTCTTCAACGTCGACCTCGCCCACCCCTTCGAGAACCCAACGGCGTTCAGCAACTTCCTCTTTATCTGCCTAACCCTTTCGATCCCGTTCGCCCTCACCTACACATTCGGCAAGATGGTGGGGAGCGTCCGCCATGGCGCCGCGCTGCTGGCCGCGATGGTGCTCATCTTCGGTAGCTGGGTCGGCTTTACGAGCTACGCCGAGCACACGAGCAACCCGGCGGTGGTCGCCGCCGGCATCACCAGCCAGCCCACCGGGAACATGGAGGGCAAGGAGGTGCGCTTCGGCGACACGACCAGCGCCCTGTTCGACGTGTCGATGACCCAGACCTCCGACGGTGCCGTCGACGGAGCGAACGACTCGTACAACCCGATGGGCGGCTTCGGCCTGCTTACCGGGATGATGCTGGGTGAGGTCACCCCAGGAGGGACTGGGAGCGGGCTGTACACGATCCTCATCTACGCCGTAATCGCCGTGTTCATCGGGGGGCTGATGATCGGACGAACACCGGAGTACCTGGGGAAGAAAATCCAGGCCCGGGAGGTGAAGTTGGCCGGCCTCGGTTCGCTCGTTATGCCGCTCATCGTGCTTGTCCTGACAGGCATCGCGGTGTCGATCCACGCTGGGCAAGTTGGCCCAGAGAACGCCGGGCCACACGGCTTCACCGAGATCCTTTACGCCCTGACCTCGCAGGGAAATAACAATGGCTCCGCCATGGCCGGCCTTAACGGCAACACGGCCTTTTACAACGTCGTCGGCGGTATCGACATGTTAGTCGGGCGGTTCGGCATCATGATCCCTGCCCTCGCTCTCGGGGGGTCGCTCGCCGCCAAGGGGGTCGTGCCCGCTTCGCTTGGCACCTTCCGCACCGACAACCCGATGTTCATCGGGCTCGTCATCGGCGTGATCCTCATCATCGGTGGGTTGACCTTCTTCCCGGCTGTCTCTCTCGGTCCAATCGTCGAGCAACTCAGCCACGGAAAGTTCTGGTAAATGGAGACCAATAAGATGAACCAAACTGGCGCTCCTGGTGCAGGCCCCAGCGCGCCACCGCCCGCTTCGGCGAGGACGCCCACGACTGTCGCCCACGGCGTGGCGCAGGCCCGCAGCTTGTTCGACAAGGAGATCCTGCTCCTAGCCCTCGGCGGGTCCTTCCGTAAGCTCGACCCCCGGGTCCAAGTCAAGAACCCGGTAATGTTCGTTGTCCTGGTAGGGACGGTCGTGACGTTCTGCGAGGCCATCGCCCATCCAAGCTTCTTCGCCTGGGCGATCACGTTCTGGCTCCTTCTCACGGTCCTCTTCGCCAACTTCGCCGAGGCCATGGCCGAAGGCCGTGGTAAGGCACAAGCAGAGACGCTCCGTAAGATGCGCTCGGAGACGGAGGCCCGCCGACTGAACGCCGACGGCAGCGAGAGCCGGGTGGCCGCAGTCGACCTCGTCAAGGGCGACCGGGTCGTTTGCGAGGCCGGCGACCTCATTCCCTCAGATGGGGAGATCATCGAAGGCATCGCCTCGGTCGACGAGTCGGCCATAACAGGCGAATCTGCGCCGGTGATCCGTGAGTCCGGCGGCGACCGCTCCGCAGTCACCGGAGGCACGAAGGTGCTCTCCGACCGCATCGTGGTGCGGATCACGGCCGAGCGCGGCCACACGTTCCTGGACCGCATGATCGGCCTCGTCGAAGGCGCCAACCGCCAGAAGACCCCGAACGAGATCGCCCTGACGATCCTGCTCGCGGTCCTCACTATCGTCTTCCTACCTGTTGTGGTCACGCTGCAGCCCTTCGGTCATTACGCCGGGGCGACGGTGTCGGTGGTCATCTTGGTGTCGCTCCTCGTTTGCTTGATCCCGACCACCATCGGTGCCCTGCTGTCGGCGATCGGTATCGCCGGGATGGACCGGCTCGTGCAGCGCAACGTGCTCGCAATGAGCGGCCGTGCCGTCGAAGCTGCTGGTGACGTGCAGACGTTGCTGCTCGACAAGACGGGTACGATCACCCTCGGCAACCGGATGGCGTCGGCGTTCTTGCCGGTCGCGGGCCACAGCGAACAGGAGCTGGCGGCCACTGCCCAGCTCGCCTCCCTTGCCGACGAGACCCCCGAGGGCCGATCGATCGTCGTGCTCGCCAAGGAGCGCTTCGATATACGCGAACGCGCCCTGGGAGAGGGGCACACGTTCGTCCCCTTCACCGCGACGACACGGATGTCGGGCCTCGACATGGGTGCCCAACAGATCCGAAAAGGTGCCGCCGAGTCAGTGAAACGCTGGGTCACCGAACAAGGCGGCACAGTTCCCCCCGACCTCGACCCGATAGTCGAAGGCGTGTCACGCTCAGGCGCGACACCTTTGGTGGTGGCGGACGGCAAGGACATCCTCGGCGTCATCGAGCTGAAAGACGTCGTAAAGCAGGGCATCCACGAAAAGTTCGACCAGATGCGCCAGATGGGCATCCGCACGGTCATGATCACGGGCGACAACCCGTTGACTGCGGCTGCCATCGCGCAGGAAGCGGGCGTCGACGATTACTTGGCCGAGGCCACCCCCGAAGCGAAGATGGACCTGATCAAGGCCGAGCAAGAGGGCGGCAAGCTCGTCGCCATGACCGGCGACGGGACCAACGATGCGCCGGCACTGGCTCAAGCCGACGTCGGCGTGGCTATGAACACTGGCACTACTGCGGCAAAGGAGGCCGGCAACATGGTCGACCTCGACTCCAACCCGACCAAGCTCATCGACATCGTAGAGATCGGCAAGCAGCTTCTGATCACTCGCGGCTCGCTGACGACCTTCTCGATCGCCAACGATGTGGCGAAGTACTTCGCCATCATCCCGGCCTTGTTCGCATCTATCTATGTGGCCCCGGGCCAGAAAGTTGGCGTTCTCAATACCCTGAACATTATGAAGCTGCACAACCCGCAGACCGCCGTGCTTTCGGCAGTCATCTTCAACGCGCTCGTCATAATCGCCCTGATCCCGCTTGCGCTCCGGGGCGTCAAGTTCCGGGCCACAAGCTCGCAGGCGATCCTGCGCCGCAACGTCTTTATCTACGGCGTGGGCGGGATCATTACGCCTTTCGTCTTCATCAAGCTCATCGACCTGATCCTTACGGCACTGCACGCTTACTAATGGAGACCCGATAATGCTCATGAACCTACGTCGCTCGATCATCTCGGTCCTGGTTTTCACGGTGTTCTTTGGTTTCGTCTATTCCTTAGCGGGGACCGGCGTCGCACAAATCTTGTTCCCCCACCAAGCCGACGGGTCGATAATCACGGGAGGGTCGACCCTCATCGGCCAGAACTGGGCGGCGACAAAGTGCGCAGGCCACCCGTTGGGCAGCTGCGTGTTCCACGGCCGTCCCGACGATACCGGGCCTTATGCGGCGGACCCGAAGAAAAACATTTCCGGTGGTGACAACCCGCTCGTGGCCAACGGCGTTAGCGGGGAGTCTGGGGCCACCAACCTAGGGCCAAGGTCCAAGGTGCTGCTGGATAATACCAAGGCGCTTATTGCCTACTGGCACTCCCTCGGCGTCGACCCGACCACAGACCTGGTGACCACCTCGGGCAGTGGTCTCGACCCCGATATCACACCGCAGGACGCGATCGTCCAGATACCGATGGTCTCAAAGGCAACGGGTCTTTCCGCCTCGGTGCTGCGTGCTCTGGTCAACAAGGAGAGCCACGGTGCGCAGCTCGGCTTCCTCGGGAGCAGCTACGTCGATGTGCTCCAGCTCAACGTGGCCCTGTCAAAGCTCCGCTAGCCGCGCGATAGGCAACGTCAGCTCGATTTGCGGCTGCCCTCAACTTTCTTCGACCGCTTCCGAGCCGTGGTCGTCGCCTGGCAACATCTCCCGCCGGGCGATCACGTGGATATCGATGCCCATGTCACTGGCCCGACGGATAACTTTGCGGACGATCTCCCCGCCCCCGAACAGTTCTTGCCAACGGCTCTTCTGGCTTGAGCCGAGAACGATCTGAGTGATCTGGTGTTCCTTGGCGAAACTGGTTATGGCCTCGGCGGGGTCCGTGTTGACGAGCTCGTACCAGTGGGCGCCGAGGTCGCTCGCCAGCGTGCGTAGGGACTCGAAAACGGACTTGTCCTTGGCTGGTTTGGCTTCTGGGTCCGTTATGTGGACCACGTTGAGCTCGCCTTTGGAACGCGATGTCAACCTGGCTGCACGCCGTAGGAGCACGTCCGAGCCGGGGGCACCGGCCAACGCCAGGAGGATACGTTCCCGCGTCTCCCAAAGTCGCTTGTCGCTGTGCCGGTGCAGGTGCTCCAGGAGCTCCTCTTCGGTTTCGTCGGCGAGGAAACGCAGCGCCAGCTCTCGCAGAGCGATCAAGTTGTCGGTCTGGAAGAAGTGCGTGAGCGCATACGGGACTTTGTCTGGGGGGTAGATGTTGCCGTGCAACATCCGGCGGCGTAGCTGCTCGGGCGAGGAGTCGACCAGCTCGAGCTGGTTGGCCCTGCGAAGCACCCAGTCGGGGACACGCTCGCGGACATGAGTGCCGGTCATCTGTTCGACGGCGTCCGCCAGGCTTTCGACATGCTGGATATTGAGCGTCGACACCACGTCAATGCCAGCGTCGACGAGCTCGAGCACGTCTTCCCAGCGCTTGGCGTGGCGCCCTGAGCCAGGGACGTTGGTGTGGGCCAGCTCGTCGACTAGGGCGACCTTTGGATGGCGCGCGAGGATCGCATCGAGGTCCATTTCCTCGAACTTGCTCCCCCGGTACTCGACGACTTTTCGGGGGAGCACCTCGAAGCCCTCTAGCAGCTTCTCGGTCAGAGGCCGCTTGTGGCACTCGACAAAGCCCACCACGACGTCAGTGCCGCGCTCAAGCCGGCGCTTGCCTTCATTGAGCATGTCGTAGGTCTTGCCGACTCCCGCAGCCGCCCCGAGATAGATACGGAAGTGACCGGCAGCCTCGACGACCGAGGCAGTGTCGTCTGTCGACGGTACCGCTTCAACCTCACTCACGCCCCTTCATCGTACCGGTGTTGGGCTTGGGGCCCGGGGCGGCGCCGGGCCCTAGTTCCTCTCGGTGTTTCGTTGAGTCAGACTGACTATCAAGCGGGATGCGATTATGAGAACCAGGACGAGCACGACCAAAATGAGCGCCGCGTCGTAGGAGAGGTCTTGCTGGCCCTTGAAGGGGGAGTTGTAGAACGTCCACACGGTATAGGTCAGATAACCGATGGGAGCATGCGTGAGGTGGAGCGTCGGCAACGACTCGCTGAAGCCTGCGGTGTACAGCAGGGGTGCGGTCTCACCAACCGCGATAGCGAGGGCGACTAGCCACCCCGTCGTGATGCCGGGTAGGGCCGCCTTCATCGTGATGCGGGAAAGCGAACGCATCGGGGCCATCCCGAGCGCGTCTGCTCCTTCCCGGTAACTCGTGGGTACCTGGCGGAGAGCAGATTCGGTGGCCTTGGAAATGTACGGCACCGTGAGCGCCGAAAGCGTAATCAGCGCGGCAGCGAGCGAGTACTGCCAGTGACAGGCGATCACGAGAGCGATATAGCCTACGTAACCGAGCACGATCGACGGGATACCAGCGAGGACTTCCGAAGCCCCGCGGAGGACGGCACCGAAGGTGCCGCTAGCGTACTCGGCGAGGTAGACGCCCGAGAGTATGCCGACGAACCCCGCCAGGATGCCGACCCCGGCCACGATCACGAGGGTGCCGAGGATCTCGTTCTCCAGCCCACCGCCCGTTGCGGTAGTCGACTCGGTGAGGACGCTCCAATGCCAGACCGGCAGAGCTCGGCCGAGCACTCCCCAAAGCACAGATATGAGGGGTGCTGCGACAATAAGGACGGCGATGAGGCAAAGGCCCCAGCCAAAGTAGTTCCCTGCCATCCTGTTCCAGGGGGGCCGCCCGTAGAGGTCCAGGCCTTCGGAGAGGTTGCCGCCTGTCTGTGGAGCTTGGGCCGCCATGGTTTATACCCCTCGTCCTACTGGCAGGGCGGTCGAAGCCACTTTGCGGACCAGCAACCGAGCCGCCACGTTGGTCAGCAGGGTGATCACGGCGAGGATGAGAGCGAACTCAGCGAGCGTCCGCACTTCGAAGCCGGTGCCGTCGTTGAGGGCGCCGTCGAGCTGCTGGACGATAGCTGCGGAAATCGTGCTAAAGCCCTCGTAGAGGTTCGGAGGCACCGTGCCGAGGATCGATCCCGAGACCATCGCGACGGCAATTGTCTCGCCGAGCGCCCTCGCCAGGCCGAGGACAGCCGCGCCGATTATGCCGGCCCGTACCCAGGGTAGGCTCACCTTTCTGGCGACCTCCCAATCGTTCATCCCAAGGGCCATGGCGCCCTCTTTGGGGAGACGGGGGACCGAGCGGAGCAGGTCGCGGGTAGTAGCTGCCACGATGGGCACGATCATCACCGCGAGCACCAGGCCCGAGGTGAGCAAACCCTCTCCGTAGCCGACGTTGCCGCGGAAGAAATCCAGCACTGGGACGTCGGGCATGTGCTTGGCGATCAACGGCGAGAAATCGCGCGCCAGGACGGGGCCGAAAGTGAGGGCGCCCCAGAGGCCGAACACGACGCTCGGGATGCCGGCGATCACCTCGAGGAACAGGCCGGCCGCATAGGAAATGCGTCTGGGGAGTTTCTCTACCACGGCCAGCGCAGTTCCGACCGATACGGGGACGGCGACGGCCAGTGCGATCACGGAGCTCTCCAGCGTGCCGGCGACCAGCGGGAGCGCACCGTAGCTGACGTCGAGCGGGTGGAGCACGCCGCCAGTTTTCACCGGGTTGGCGTAGGTGCTGCCGGGGCGCCACGTGGTGCGCACAAAGAAGCCGAAACCGTTGTACTTGATGGCCGGGTAGGCCTTCCAGAAAAGGACGGCGACGATGGCGAGCAGCGCAGCCAGCGGCAAAAGCGCGGTTATCCCGGTCACCACCTGCGGCAATTTTTCCTTGCCGTGCCTCAGGAAGGGTGTTCCCCCCGTGCCTTCGAGAGAGATCGAGATTGGGTCCAATGGAGGAGGCGGGACCTGGTCGGGTGTCGTGATAGTCATAGGTTGGCGCTCGTTCGTGTCGTTCGACCGGTTTGATGGGAAGGGCAACGGCCCGCTCTCGCCTCGTTAGGCAAGAGCGGGCCGCTTGCGGCAAAAAAGGCGCTGCTACCCGGCGATCGACGCGATCTGGTTGTCCGAGAGATCTGCGACGCTCGGCGGAAGGGGTTGGAAGTTGACCTGGTTCAAGAAGCTGGGCGCGCTACCCTTGTTCGGGTCGATCGCCCAGTACAAGAACGCCTTCACAGCTGCGGCAGTGTTGGTGTCGGGCTCCTTGGGCGGGATGATCCCGTACTCGTAGTTGATGATCGGGTAGCCGCCGGGCGCCTTGTCGTAGACCATCGACAGTATCTCGTCCGCAGGAGTGCTGCTGGCGAGCTCCTGGGACTCGGCGGTTATGGTCGCCGCCGTCGGCAGCTCGGGGTGACCGGACGCGTTGACCAGTTCCGCTTCACCGAGCCCCGCTGTCTGCGTCTGGCCCAGGTAGCTGATGCCGATGTAGGCGATGCAGCCTGCTATTTTCCCGCAGCCCGAGACCATGCCGCCGTTACCGTTCTCACCAACCGCGTTCGGGATGCTTGGGAAGGCGATGCTCGTCCCGTAGCTGATGCTCGAACCCCAGCCGCTCGGGTCCGCATCGGACAGGAATGAGCTGAAAATGAACGTGTCGCCGCTGGAGTCCGATCGGTGCAGCGTCACGATCGGGAGGGACGGGATGATCGCGTTGGGGTTCAACGCGACGATCGCCGGGTCGTTCCACTCCGTGATCTTGCCCTGGTATATCTGCGAGATCACTTGGCCTGACAGGATCAGGTGGGTGCCCGCCGGCTTCAGGAACGGGATGTTGTAATTGATCATCTGCGCCGAGATCGCCAGGGCGATGTTCTTCAGGCCCGGGTACTCGCTGATCTGCGAGCTCGACAGGTATGCGTCTGAGGCACCTATGTCGACGACACCGTTAGCCGCATCTGTGAGGCCCTTCCCTGAACCTCCGCCACCCGGGGTCACCGTGATGTTCCGGTACGTGTGATTGTACGAGTCAGACCATAGCTCGAAGAGCGGGAGCAGCAGGGTGCTGCCCTCTTCGGTGATGCCGACCGAGGCGTTCGGCGGCGTCAGGTCGGTCACCGGCGTGGGCACCGTGGTTGTCGTCGGCTTGGGTTTGGGCTTCGGCTTGGGCTTCGGCTTGGGCTTCTTCTTCTTGAAGGCGATCTCGACGGAAGAGGCCGACTTGCTGCTGGCAGAGGCGCCTACAGCTGTGGTGGCCGTCCCGAGCATCCCGGTGATGATGGCCACGGCTGCCAACAGTGCTCGGTGCCGCCGTACGTAGGTAGGGCTTGTAAGTGACATTTGGGCGTGGTCCTCCTAGGAGCGCGCTTGTACAAAGGGCGGTTATTTGCAGGGTTAGTAGGCGCGGCGCCGCCTACTCTGAGTTGCTACCCGGCGCCGTTACCCGGGCAGTACTTCAGCCCATCCGCCCGGTGACATACCGGGCCGTTTCGGGCTCCTTTGGGTCTTCGAAGAGCTTTGCGGTCTCGTCGAACTCCACCAGTTTCCCCTGGTAGAAGAAGATGGTCCGGTCGGAGATCCGCCTGGCCTGGCCAAGGTTGTGAGTGACGATGATGATCGTCACCGCAGGCGCCAAGCTGCGGATCATCGCCTCTATGTTCTCCGTGGTGATGGGGTCCAAGGAAGAGGTCGGTTCGTCCAGCAGCAGGACCTCAGGCCCGATTGCGAGGGCACGCGCGAGACAGAGGAGCTGCTGTTGTCCCCCGGACAGGTTGAAGGGCGATGAGTTGAGGCGGTTGGAAACGGCCGCCCAAAGCCCGACCTCCTTGAGCCGCACTTCGACGATCGATTGGTAGTGAGCTTTGTTGGCGATCCGGTGGGCCTTTACGCCGGAAAGGATGTTGCCGGCGATGGACATCGGGAAGGGGTTCGGGCGTTGGAAGAGCATGCCCACCCGCCTGCGCAACGCCATGAGCTGCACGCCAGGGGCGTAGATGCTCGAACCTTCGAGGAGTACTTCGCCCTTGTGCCAGTGCTTGGCCACCCTGTCGTTCATGCGGTTGAGGGAACGCAGGAACGTTGTCTTGCCAGACCCGGTAGGCCCGATCAAAGCTGTAATGGCGCCCTTGGGGATCGAGACGTCGATGCCCGAAAGGACGGTGGCCGAGCCAAACCCGAGCGCCAGGTCCTTTGCCTCCATTGCAGTCGCCGCGGGCGGCTTGTTCACGTCAATGACGCCGGTTTCCGCGACGGGGCTCATTGAGGGTGTCATGAACGAGCTCATTCGGCTGCTCCGCCGGTCTGGCGACTAGACGCGCTTCTCACAACGCGACAACTCTAGGAGGCGTAATTGAACGGAAGATGAACGGACAGTGACATTCGGTCTCTTACGGGGTGAACTCTCCGGCGGCCTCAGCGTTCTCCCTGGTAGCGGTACCCGATGCCGCGAACGGTGACGATGCGCTTGGGGTCGGCCGGGTCGTCTTCGAGCTTCGAGCGCAGGCGTCGCACGTGCACTTCCAGGCTGGTGCTGTCCAGCGCTGCAGAGGGCCCCCACAAGCGGTTCATGAGTGTGGCACGGGGGAGCACTATCCCAGCGTTCTCGAGGAGGAGCCGGAGCAGCTCGAACTCCCGGAGAGGTAAGTGCACCCGGGCCGACCGGAGCGTCACCTCGTGGCTCTCGGGGTCGAGCCGGACGTCGCCCGCGTGGAGCACGCGTTCCTCCGGGCTGGTACTGCTTGCCCAATGGGGGGTGCGCCGAAGCACCGCTCGTACCCGGGCGACCAATTCAGCGGGGCGCAGCGGGAGAAGCAGGTAGTCGTCTGCGCCGGCCGAAAGGGCCCTGGTAACGAGGTTCTCGTCGTTGGGGCCTAGGAACAGCACAGGGAAACCCGGGTGCGCAGCCCATAACCGTTCGCAGAAGGTCAAGCCGTCACCCTCGAACCGCCCGTCGACGATGGCTATGTCCGCGCGCCCTCCGCCTGTGCAGGCCAGGGCAGCCTCGGCGTCAGTTGCCACGACGACCTCGAAACCCGCACCCTCGAGATCGGCCGGCACCGCTCCCGCGCCGAGTGCGTGGGCCACCATCACGGAGGTCCCAACCTTGGGCCGTAGCGCTGCGTTCCGGCCATCGTCCCGGGCGGGGGGTGTGGTGGGTACCGGCGCGTGGGCGGGTAGTAATACAGGCTGCTTAGCGGCGATTTCCACAGTGTCGGCCGTCAAGCTGACAATCTGGCAACTTCTAGGTGAACAGCGGGTGACTGTCCGATGAAAGGCTTGGCAGCAAGGCCTTTTGTAAGCGCGTCAGGGGCGAGCGAGGACGAACAGCATCGACACCGTCGCCGCAACTTTGCCCTGGACCGTCGCGGTCCCGTGGCCTTTGCCTGCGTTGGAACCCAGCTGGTCGAGTTCGATCGCCATCTCCAACGTGTCGCCCGGGCCCACCTGACGCCGGAAGCGGGCCTTGTCGATGCCCCCGAAAAGAGCCAGGTTGCCGGTGTAGCGCTCGTCGGTGAGCAGAGCGATCCCGCCAAGTTGGGCCATTGCCTCCACCATGAGCACCCCGGGCAGGAGCGGGCGGCCAGGGAAATGGCCCAGGAAGAAGCCCTCTGTGCCCGTTAGCCGCCATAGGCCGCTAGCGCTCTCGCCAGGCGCCAGGGCCGTGATCTCGTCCACGAACAAGAACGGTGGCCGATGGGGGAGGATGTCCTCAGGCCTCGGGAAACTCAATGGCCCATCCCCAGGCCCCCGTCAACAGGGACCACACTGCCGGTCACGTAGCCGGCGTCCTCCGAAGCGAGCCACCGCACCACCCCGGCGACCTCGTCGGGCATGCCGAAGCGCTTGAGGGGGACCTGGGCGAGCACGTCGGCCCGCCGCTCGTCGCTGAGCCGGGCTGTCATGTCGGTCTCTATGAAACCGGGTGCCACCACGTTTACGGTGATGCTGCGGCTCCCGATCTCTCGCGCAAGGCTCCTTGCGAACCCGATCAAGCCCGCTTTGGAAGCTGCGTAGTTGGCTTGGCCCGCGGCGCCCGACAACGCCACGACCGAGGATATGAGGACTATCCGTCCCTTCCGCTGGCGGAGCATCTTCGGCAGGGCGCGGCGCACCACTCGGAAAGCGCCGACGAGGTTGGTGTCGAGCACGCGGGCGAAGGACTCCTCATCCATTTGGAGCAGGAGCTTGTCGTCGTTGATCCCGGCGTTGGCTACGAGCACTTCGATAGGGCCCAGGTCGCTTTCGACCATGCCCACCGCCTTGTCCACCGCCTCGGTGTCGGTGACGTCGCAGGGCACGCTGAAGAAGTCCTCCACCTCCCCCGAACGCGTGGTCACTGCGACCCGGTCCCCGCCAGCCGCGAACGCCGCCGCAACCGCTCGGCCGATACCCCGGTTCCCGCCCGTGACGAGGACTACCCGGCCGGCGCCGACGGCCACTCAGGCCCCCATGGCGTGGTAGCCGCCGTCGACGTGGACGATCTCGCCGGTTGTGGCAGGAAAAAGGTCGGACAGCAATGCAACGCAGGCTTTGGCGACCGCGCTCGAATCAGTGATGTCCCACCCCAGCGGGGCGCGCTCGTCCCAGGCCCCCTCGAAGACCGACAGCCCGGGTATCGCTTTGGCGGCCACCGTCCGTACCGGCCCGGCGGCGACGAGGTTGACGCGGACCCGGTCCCGGCCGAGGTCTCGTGCAAGGTAGCGCGCGGTGGACTCAAGGGCCGCTTTCGCCACCCCCATCCAGTCGTAACCCGGCCAGGCGACGGCGGCGTCGAAGTCGAGGCCGACTATCGCGCCGCCCCCGGCCGCCTTGAACAGCGGCAGGAAGCCTGCTGCCAGGGCTTTCAGCGAGTACGCGGAAACATGCAGGGCAACGCTCACATCGTCCCAGGGGGACGCCATAAAACCGCCCCCGAGGCACGACTGGGGGGCGAAGGCGATCGAGTGCAGCATGCCGTCGAGCGCCCCCCAACGTTGCTGGAGATCGCCAGCGGCGGCTTCGATCTGCTCGGGCGCAGTGACGTCCAGTTCGAGCACGTCCGGCGGTACCGGGAGGTGCTGGGCGACCCGCCGGGTCAGCGAAAGGCCCCGGCCGAAGTTGCTGAGCACCACCTCCGCACCTTCGCGCTGGGCCAGCTCCGCCACCCCGTAGGCGATCGAGTCATCGGTAAGGACCCCCGTGACCAGGATGCGCTTTCCCTCGAGAAGTGCCGGCATGGAGAGCGAGGTTAGTGCCCGCCGAAGCGGGCGCACCCCCTGAGCACCTGTCGCTCCTCTCGAAGGACAGGCGGACGCGGTGGCGCCAGATGTCCCCCCGCCCGCGGGCTGCTCGGCTAGCCTCGGTGCACGATGGATGGCAACACGGATGGCAACACGATGGGGCGAGACGAGGCGTTCAAGATCTTCCAAGGCTGCGTGGCCGAGGTCCTGGACATCGACCCCGCGCAGGTGACGCTGGAAGCTCGCTGGGCGGAGGACCTGGATGCGGACAGCCTGGCGGTCGTGGAGATCACGATCGCTCTCAACGACGCATTTTCGATACGACTTCCTGATGTTGACCCCACCAAGTTGAGCACGGTAGGGCAGGCGTTCGGGATCGTGTCGGACCTGGTCGGAGTCTGAGCCCCGAGTTCCGCTGTTTCAAGCTGGCTTCTGGTCCCGGTAGCGTTGCCGCGCCTCTTCGACGACCTTCTCGGCAACTTCTCGGGAACGCCAACCTTTCGAAGTAGTCCGTTTGCCGGGCTCTATCGACTTGTAGATCGCGAAGAAGTGAGCGATCTCTTCGAGCTCGTGGGGAGGGATGTCCTCAAGGTCCTGGACTGATGATTGGCGAGGGTCGCTGGCCGTAACACAAAGCAGTTTTGCGTCGTCGCCCGACTCATCGCTCATCAGGAAAACTCCGACGGGCCGCGCGCGGACATGGCAACCGGGAAAAGTCGGTTCCTCCAGGAACACGAGGGCATCGAGAGGATCGCCATCCGCCGCAAGCGTTAATGGCACATATCCATAGTCCTCTGGGTAGCGAGTCGAGGTGAACAGCATGCGGTCGAGCCAGATCTCGCCCGTCTCGTGGTCAGCCTCGTACTTGTTGCGGGTGCCCTTGGGGATCTCGACCACGACTTCTACGTCCATTGCCTCATGGTAGGCCGGGCGCTGTTGCATCCCGCCAGGGACGGCCCAGCCGTGGCGGAGGGGCCTTCAAAGCATAAGGGTCACACCCGAGTGGCAGCGTGAGAGGCGCGGCTCGCCGGCATCCGGAGTGCCCCCGAAGGGTCGGACGACAACTACTGAGGAGGCCTCGGTGCCCGTGCAACGCCGGTGGGTTTGCAGCGCATGTGGCCAGACGGCCGCCGCAGTCGGGCCGGGCGGTGGTGGCGCTCCTCCTCGTTGCCGAAACGCTTGGTGCTCATCGGCCGACCGACCACTTGCGGCGATTTTCGCGGTGGGAACTTACGAGGGAGCCTTCCGGAGAGCGATCGTCTCTTACAAGTACCGCCGTGACCTGCGCTGGGCTCCCGTGTTCGGCAGGCTCCTGCACGGGTTCTTGGAACGGCACGCAACCTGGTTCGAAGAATTCGGGGTGATTTGCCCGGTGCCGTCGTTCATTGGGCAGGGCGCGCGCCGTCCCTGGGGCCACACTGAGCTTGTTTGCGCCGAAGTGGGCCGTCTCGCGGGCGCAGAGTGGCCGGTCGAGAGCCTGGTGACCAAGGTTGCCGAGACCGAGCCGATGAGTGCTAAGGCGCGTCCAGCTCGCCGAGCGATCGCCAGGACCGGACTGGCGACGGCGTTCAGGGTGGCGCAACCCGCCGCGGCAGAAGGCAGGCGCATCCTCATCGTCGACGATGTATGCACGTCGGGTTGGACCCTGCTGACGGTGAGCAGGGCGCTCCGCGATGCCGGCGCTGAGGAGGTCGCCGCGCTCGTGCTGGCCAGGGGAGTACTGGGGGCTAATCGCCCCTCCGGTTCGCCGTAATGTCGTAGGGATGTCCGAACGACTCGTCGAACTGGCCATAACCGAGGTGCGAGCCGCCGTCCCGCTCCGGCTCGGGCAAGAAGCAGGTCTCGCTGTGCTGTCAGAAACGACCGAACCGTTCCGTTCTCTGCACATTTACATCGGCCAAGCCGAAGCGAGGGCGATCCAGGCCGCGCAGCGCGGCGACCGGCCACCGCGGCCTTCCACCTGGGACCTTTTCCTGTCCGCCGTGGCGCTGCTCGACGCAACCTTTATCAAAGCCGTCATTAATGAGGTGCAAGAAGCCAGACATTTCTTCGCGAGTCTCGAGCTAATGAGAGACGACCGCCCCTATCTGCTCCCGTGTAGGCCCTCGGACGCCCTCGCACTCGTCAGCGCGCTCACCCGAGGCCGTCCTGTACGCCACCGAAGAGGTTCTCTCGGCGGCAGGCCAGTACCCCGGCGGAAGCGGTCCCGGTCGATAGCCTGGCGCCGGTCGATAGCCAGGCCCGGTCGATAGCACTCCTGGCTTGGCTCCGGGCCCGCGTGCAAGGCTTGTAATAGGTTGTTTGAATGGCCGAACCTGAGGGACCTGAAGGCCCTCAGGTTCCAAGGAGCCCCGCGGCCACTCCATCCCCCTGGCTTGGGCCAGGAGCCACTTGGCCCCCGCCACAACCTCCTGTCGGGCCCGCGCCACAACCTCCTGCCGGGTGGGGCGCGCCAGCACCCGGTTGGTCGCAAGGTCCTGCAGGCTCGCAGCCTCCCCCGGTTGGTCGCAAGGTCCCGCAGGCTCGGTGCCGCCTCCCCCCGGTTGGTCGCAGAGTCCTCCCAGTTGGGCGCAGGGCCTTCCCTCGTGGGGACAAACGGTGGGCGCCGGAGGAGGTTACGGGCCTGGGCGCCCGACTGCTGGCAGCTCGCGGACCGGTCCCTTGCCGATGTACCCGATGGCAGTGGGCGACATCCTTGACGCGACGTTCAGGCTCCTACGCGCCAACGCCAAGGCTCTTGCGCCAGTCCTGTTCCTAATAGCTTTCCCCTTCGAGGCGATAGCTGCCTATAACGCCCGCAATTCCGAGTCTCTAAACCAGCTGTTCGCCAACTTGGGGAACCCGCAGCAACAGCAGAACGCGACGCCAAGTTCGGTCCTGATCGTCGGCTACCTGATCCTTTTAGGAATTGGGCTGATGACGCCGGTCGTGGCTGGCTTTGTTTGCCGCACGATCGCCGCGTCCTACCTCGGCGAGCAGTACCGGTCCGGCCAAGTAATCAAGACAAGCCTGGGCGCGATACTCGCTTTGATCGTCTCTAGTTTTCTGGTGCATATCTGCGAGCTTGTGGGAGGGGTCCTATGTATCCTGCCTGGACTCGCGTTCATGGCGTTGTTCGTGGTTACGGCACCCGCGATCGTCATCGAGGGCCTGGGGCCCTTGGCGGCGATGCGTCGCAGCTGGAGCCTGGTCCGGCCTCGCTTCTGGCCCGTGCTCGGGACTGCTGTGCTCGGTGGGCTTATGGTCACCATAATGGTTAACATAATTCAGATCGTGCCTGAGCAAATTGTTGGCGCTATTGCAGGGGATCATGCGAAGGCAGTCGTCGACGCGATATTGGGCACCATAACTCAAGCGTTCCAATGGTGCGTGGCCGCAACAATGGCAACGCTGATCTACTTCAACCAGCGGATCCGCTTCGAGGGCCTCGACTTGCAGGTGATGGCTGCCAGGCTCGGGTGATCCCGTCCAGGTCACTACCGTGAGCTCCCGGTGGCATTTGCCAGTGCCAGCCCGCAGTGGCGCAGCGATCAGGGCCATGGCGGCGCGCATACTCGCGGAGCACCAGTTCAAACGGAGCGAAGACCTCTGGCAGCGCTTCCTCGCCTGGCTCGGGTCTCTGCTCAACATTCAGGTGCCCGGTTTCCTTGGGAGCGGGTGGGCGCCCTTCGTAGTTCTCGCCGTCCTTGTTGCTGCCGCTGCGGCGGTCATTTTCCTCGCTCTTAGAAATGGTGCGCCTCGGCGGTCCCGCCGCGCCCCTCGCACGGGAGTGGTGGTCACAGACGAGGACCAGGAGCTATCGGCCGAGCAATGGCGCAAGGAGGCAGATCGGCTTGCTGGCGAGGGGAACTACCGGGAGGCGCTTCGTTGCGGCTACAGGGCGCTCGTTGCTGAGCTCGCAGACCGCCGCCTCATCGACCGTGTGCCCGGGCGGACGAGTGGAGATTATGACAGGGCCGTCCGCGCCCTGGTCCCGGAGGCCGCTCAGCAGTTCTCGTCGGCCACCCGCCTTTTCGAGCGGTGCTGGTATGGCCACGAGGCATCCGACGCGAACGCTCAGGTTGTCTTCGACGAGGCGGCTAGGGCGGTCGTTGCAGAGGTCGGCTCTGGACGCTGGAGGGCTGACGCCGCTAACGCCCCTAGCGACGCCGAGCGCGGCAGCGACCAGCTTGTGGGCCTGAGATGACAATGGGCCGCCGAGGTCGGGCTGTTGTCCTTGGTTTACTTACTGTCCTCGCCATCGCTGCTTTCTGGGTACTGGCGGGCTCCCCGAAGCCGGCACCGACGCCCTACAGCCCCTCCTCGACCGCACCCAATGGGGCGAAAGCCCTCGCCTTGTTGCTGAGCGAGCTTGGCGACAATGTCAATACCTCGGGCCTGCTCCCGGCACCCGGTAAGGGCGTCGCCCTGATCCTGTACGACCAGCTGGACGGCAGCACGCGGGCTGAGGTGACAAGGTGGGTCAAACGCGGCGGCACCCTTGTAGTTGCTGACCCCACGTCGCCGCTGGAGGGCACGGTCGTCGCGCAGGGGCTACCCAACAGAGCACTGACCACGACCGGCGCGCTTGCGCCCGCATGCCAGGCTCCCTGGGCACGCGATGTTTCGGCAGTCGACCCCGAGAGCGATCCCGTGCTGGAGGTCCCGAGCGGGGCCTACTCCTGCTTTCCAGTTTTTGGGCACGGCAACGCATCGTTCGCGGTGGCTCAAAACGAGGGTGCTGGCGTGGTCGTCGCGCTCGGGGGGGCCGATCTTTGGTCCAACCATTACCTCTCTGACACTGACAATGCACTACTTGCCGCCGACTTGCTCGCCCCTGCGAAGGGCGACACGGTCGGGTGGCTTCTCACTTCGAGGGTGGGTTCGGGCACGGCAACGATCTGGAGCATCGTCCCGAGCCGCGTCAAGGCTCTGCTTGCGACGTTGCTCATAGCCGTTCTGGCCGCGTGCGTATGGCGCGCACGGAGGCTCGGGCGACCAGTGCTCGAGGTCCCAATCGTGCCTTTGCCCGGATCTGAGTTGGTCGTTGCGACAGGTCGCCTGCTTGAAAAGAACGGCCACTTCGAGGAAGCGGCCGCCCTCATGCGCGCTGACGCGTTCGGGCAAATCGCCTCTCGTCTCGGTCAGGCGCCGGGCACCGGGCCGGCTACGGTCGCGCAGGTGGCGGCCCATTACAGCGGGTTGCCGGTCGACGAGGTTGTGGCGGCCCTGTGCGGGCCACCGCCACGCAACGAAACTGACCTGTTGGAACTTGCTCGTTCATTGCAGCTAATACGAGAAGAGGTGCTACGTGGAGCCGTTTCAAGATCCTGAGCCTTGGGCACCGGCCCCCCCGGTCCCTGCCGCTCCGCTCGCAACAGGAGTACCTCCGGCGCCTCAAGCAACTTCCCTCGCACCTCCGGTTCGGGGCACGGGGAGCGCCAGGGATGGGGTTACGGCTGTCCGTAACGAGATCGCAAAGGTGGTCGTCGGCCAGGATGCTGTTGTCAGTGGGCTGATCGCCGCCTTGTTGGTGCCAGGCCATGTGCTGCTCGAAGGGGTGCCAGGCGTTGCCAAGACGTTGTTGGCCCGCGCCTTGGCTGCGTCCTTGGACATGCGTTTCACCCGGGTACAGTTCACGCCCGACCTCATGCCCTCCGATGTCACGGGCCAGAGCATTTACGACCACCAGACGGCGAGCTTTCGCTTCCGGGAAGGCCCGGCGTTCACCAACGTGTTGCTCGCCGACGAGATCAACCGCACGCCCCCGAAGACCCAGGCGGCGCTCCTCGAGGCGATGGAAGAGCGCCAAATAACCGTCGACGGGACGGCGCGGCCGCTGCCTGTGCCCTTCTTGGTGCTAGCCACGCAAAACCCCATCGAGTACGAGGGCACTTACCCGCTGCCGGAGGCCCAGCTCGACCGCTTCCTGTTCAAGCTCACGGTTCCTTACCTGTCTGAGGCGGCCGAACGAGAGGTGCTGGCAAGGACCGATGCTGGCCAGGACCCGCACAACCTGGAGGCTGCTGGCCTCCGACCGGTAGCCAACGCCGCACTGCTTGCTGCGGCCCGTGGGGAGGTGGCGCGCACTCGGGTAGACCCCGTTGTGCAGGCCTACATTGTGGCCTTGGCCCGGGCTACCCGAGCCAACCCGTCCGTTGCCCTCGGCGTTTCGACGAGGGGGGCAGCCATGCTGCTGAGGGCCGCCAAGGCCTGGGCCTGGTTGTCGGGACGGGACTTTGTGACGCCGGACGATGTCCAGGCCGTACGCGCGGCCGACTCTGCGCCACCGGGTCAAGATCGGCCCGGAGGCCGAGCTCGAGGGCGTGAGCGCCGATGGGGTCATAGAGGGCGTGCTCGCCGGCGTCCCGGTGCCGCGCTGAGCAAAAGCTGATGGACGGCACGGTAAGCGAGGCCCGCTGGGGCAAGCCGGCGCTGACGGGACGGGCGGCACTTGTCGTTGTCGTTGCTGGGTTTTTTCTCCTGGCCTGGCCCTTCGGCTTGGGCGTGGGAGCGCTGATGGCGCTAGCTGTAGTCGTTGTGCTCCTGGTCGCCGACGTCGTGCTGGCTCCTCGCCCGGGGTCGATTGAGGTGACGCGCTCGTTCCCGGCGATGATGTCGCTCGCCACCTTGGCAGACGTCAGTTGGACAGTCCTCAACCCTCACCGGCGAGCTTATGTTGTGCTGTTCGCCGACGAGCTTGCACCATCGCTGGGCGCGAGCGCCCGACGCGCCCGCGTCCATGCGCCCCCGGGTCGTCCGGTCAAGGTGACCGCTACGTTGGCTCCCACCCGGCGGGGCCGTTTCACTCCTACCGAACTGGTCGTGCGTGTCGAGGGCCCACTTGGGCTCGCGGGCCGCCAGTCGGCACGGCGCATGCCCATCGAACTGCGCGTTTACCCCGACTTCGGCTCCAGACGCGAGGCCGAGCTTCGCATCGAACGGGCGAGGCTGCTCGAGGTCGGCCTTCGTAGCTCTCGTTCCAGAGGTGGCGGGACGGATTTCGAGCAACTTCGCGAGTACGGGGTCGACGACGACAGCAGGCGCATCGATTGGGCCGCCACCGCCCGTGCCGACCGCCCGATCGTGCGGACTTACCGCGCCGAGCGCAACCAGCGGGTTATATGCCTGCTCGACAATGGGCGCACCATGGCTGCCCAAGTTGGCGGAGTTGCCCGATCGGAGCACGCGATCGACGCAGTGCTGATGTTGACGTCTGTCGCGAGCCGGATGGGCGACATGCCGGGCCTGGTTGCCTTTGACCGCTCCGTCAGGGCTGTGGTGCCACCACGCTCCGGGCGAGGCCAGCTCGCTCGTGTGACAGACGCTCTCTACGACCTCACACCGGAACTTTCCCAGAGCGATTACCGGGGGGCGTTTGCCGAGGTCCTGGGGCGCTTTCAGCGCCGGGCGATGCTTTGCTTGCTGACTGAGCTCGACGAGGCCCTTCTCGACACCCTCTTGCCGACGTTGCCGTTGATCGCAAGGACACACCTGGTGATGGTGGGATCGGTGCGGGACCCCGCGGTTGCGAACTGGGCGAGCCGGCCACCCGACGATGTCGAAGGGGCGTACCGGGTTACCGCGGCCGTGGGCGCGCTTGGCCGCCGCCGAGAGCTGGCAAAACTGCTGCAAGCCCGGGGGGCGCTGGTCGTGGACGCCGAGCCGGGGCGGCTCGCGCCCTTGCTAACCGACGCTTATTTGCGGGTCAAGGCTTCCGGGCAGCTCTGACATTTTTTCGAACTCGTAGGTTGCCGCTTCGCGCTTGGCCCACGCGGCTCGGCCGCGCGTTATGACCCATGTGAGGAAGGCGACCTCCACGGACACGCCGATACCGACGCGCACCGCCGTTGGCAGTGCCGAGCCCGTGACGAACCCCTCGATGCTCCCCGCTATTGCGAGCGTCAGCACCGTGCCGAGCACGAGCACCGTCGCTCTCGGCCCCTCTTCGGACAGGGCGCGGCCCGAGGCCGGTCGCCCGGGTCGATAAGCGTCCAACCAAGGCGAAGCCCGGCGGCCCCCGCGAGTACTACAGAAGTGCACTCGAGGAGCCCATGGGGAGTTATCAGGCCCCAGAACTCGCCCGGGCGGTGGGCAGCATAAAACAAGCCCCCGGCCACGCCGAGGTTGAGGCCGGTGTTGAACACCGCGAACACGGTGAACAACCCGAAAGTGATCCCACCGGCAAAAGCTTCAAAAGTGACGAGGACGTTGTTCCAGTACACCTCGTTGGCAAAGTCCACCGAGGGTTGCGAAGAGTAATAGGCCGCGAAGTCGTGGTTGACGTATGCCTCCCGCACGGCAGCCGGGGCACTGATATCGAAGGCCGTCGGCGAATGGGCGATCCAGGTCCCTATGACCAAGGCCGGCAATAGGAAAATCAAGGCACTCGCCAGTACGAACCACCTCAGGTCCCACACCGCTAGCGGGAAAGTTTCTGAGAAAAACCGGAAGAACGTGCGCCAACCCCGCCGGTGAGCCCCATAAAGCGCTCCCGCGCTCTGGGCTACACGGTTAGTCAAGAAGGCTTTCAAGGTTGGGTCGGTAAAGTGCGCCTGCGCGTAGGAGAGGTGACCAGAGGTCCGCTGGTAAAGCCGTGTCAGCTCGCGCACCTCGTCGCCCGAGAGGTTATTGACCCGTCCGGTTAGCTCACCGAGCCGGTCCCAGGTGGAGCGGTTGTCGGCCACAAAGCGGTCGATGTCCACATCTCTACTGTAGAGGGGCGACCGTAGACAGCAAGGTAGGCGGGGGTTGGCGACGGCCTTCAGCCGCACAACCTCGGCGGCACCCCTGTACCCTCGGAATGGTGGAAAATAGCGCGCGAGGCCTCAGCGGGATGGTCACCCCCGAGGCTGTCGTCCTCGACCTGCCGATCGCGTCGGCCGGGGTGCGCGTAATTGCCCGGGCGATCGACGTAGTTATCTCGCTCTTGGGGGCGATCTTGGTACTTGCTGGCTTTGCTCTGCTCGGTAATGAGACTGTTCTCATCGTCGTGGGTGCCGCAATCGGCTTTGCCGTCTTGGTGAGTTATCCCGTGCTCATGGAGACATTTTGGGGTGGGCGCACGCTCGGAAAGGCGATGATGAAGCTGCGGGTCGTGAGAGCTGATGGTGCCCCCATCGGGCTCACCCAGGCAACTGCGCGTGGAGCTCTCGGCCTGATCGACGTGTGGTTCACATTTGGGTTCGTCGGCTTGGTCAGCATGCTTGTGTCGAAACGTTCCCAACGCCTCGGCGACCTTGTGGGGGACACGCTGGTCTTGCGGAGAAGCCGCTCGTCGGTGCGGGCGGTCCTGCCCGTCCACTTCGCGGTACCACCCGGCTGCGAAGAGCTCGTGCGTCTTATGGACGTCGGCGCCATGACGCCGGCCGACTACGAGTTGGTGCGTTCTTTCCTGATCCGTTGGCACGAGTTCAACGCGGCCCAGCGCCCTGCCGTTGCCGCCACGGTAGCGGCGCCGCTCTGGCAACGCTTCAGGCAGCCACTCCCTAGCTGGCTCGGTCCCGATTACTACCTGGCATGCCTGGGTGCGGCCTACCAGTTTCGCCATCCTTACAACCAGGGCCCGGTGGCGCCGCCCTCAGCACCAGGCTCTCCATTTGTCGCCGGCTGGGGCCCCGGTCCGAGCCAGGAGGCCGGTCCGAGCCAGGGAGGCGGTCCGAGGTGGGGCGCAAGCCCGAATTGGGGAGCAAACCAGCCCTCTGGCAACCCGCCCGCTGGGGCGGCCGCCCCTAGTGACTGGGTCGCCCCGCGCTAGGTCGCGGGTCGCTGGCGGTCGCCCGGAGCAATCGTCTGGTGGCTCGTAGCAATCGTCTGGTCCATCTGTATTCGAAAAAACGTATACAACTCGCGCCAGGCGAAGACCGCGAGTTGAAGATTGGACCAGACGGCGTGTCGAAACCCGGCGTCTGGCGCGAGTTTTATGCGCTCAGCCGGTTACGAGCCGGCGAGTTTTATGCGCTCAGCCGGTTACGAGCCGGCGAGTTCCACTTCGACCGACGCTGCTTCGCCGTCGCCGGCAACTTTGAGCACAAGTTCCGCCACATTTTGAGCGGCACGGAGGTCGTCTTCGACCAGACGGAGAGCGTTAATCTGCTCAGGAGGCCCAGAAACGGTCACCCGCTCGACGGGTGAGCGAGGGCCCACCTTTGCCTCTGATTTCGTCCGGCGGATAGCCGCCAGCACCTCTACCGCACTCGTATAAACCTCGCTGGGGCCGTCGCCCGCTGTAGAGATGTCAGCTGGCGAGATGGCTGCCACCGCCGCAAACGCCGCTACACCGCTCGGCTCAGGCCAGGGCGCGCGGTGGACCGAGCCCTCCTGCCACCACGACCAGAATCTCTTCGGTGACAAAGGGCATCACTGGGGCAAAGAGGCGGAGCAAGGTTGAAAGGCTGACGGCCAGCGCCGTTCGGGCCGACATCGCTCGATGGAGGCCCATCTCCCCGTATGCGCGGGATTTCACCAGCTCCAGGTAGTTGTCGCAGAAGTCCCAGAACCAGGCCTCGGTACGCTCGAGCGCCCGGGCGTAGTCGTAGTCCTCGAACGCACGGGTCGCAGCCGAGACGAGCTCACTCAAGCTGGTCAGAAGGGCGACGTCAACAGGATCCACTGCGAGATCGGCCCGCATTACTGCGGCGGAAGCTTGGCCGGCCGCCTCAGCCGCCGTGGGCTCGGCAGGTGCCTGATCCCCCACTCCACCACGGGCCCAGAGCTTAGGGCTAAGCACGAACTTGGAGGCGTTCATCATCTTGAGGGCCAGTTTTCGACCGACGGTCATCTGGGTTTCCTCGAAAGCCGTATCGGTGCCGGGCCGACCTGAGGCCGCCCAGTACCGGACGGCGTCCGAACCGTGTTGCTCCAGGAGCCCGCGGGGAGTAACGACATTGCCAACGGATTTGGACATTTTCTTGCGGTCGGGGTCGAGGATCCAACCTGATAACGCCGCGTTTGACCAAGGCAGTCGCCCGAACTCGAGGTATGACCGGACAATTGTTGAGAAGAGCCAGGTCCTGATTATGTCGTGGGCCTGCGGGCGTAGGTCCATCGGGAAGAGGTGCTCCCAACGGTGGCCCGCAGCCCTGTCTTCCCAGCCCCCGGCAATCTGGGGTGTCAACGACGACGTCGCCCAGGTGTCCATCACGTCAGGGTCAGCAGTAAAGCCTCCGGGCACACCGCGATCTTCGGGCGAGAAGCCCTCCGGGACGTCCGTCGTGGGGTCGATTGGCAGGTCGTCCTCGGATGGGAGCAGCGGCTCGGAGTGAATTGGCTCGCCGGTTTCGTCCACGCGGTACCAGACAGGGAAGGGCACGCCGTAGAAGCGCTGCCTGCTCACCAGCCAGTCGCTGTTCAGCCCGCTCACCCAATCCTCGTAGCGCGCCCGCATGTAGGCGGGGTGCCATTGCAGCTCGCGGCCGAGCGCCAGGAGCGCCTGTTGGTGCGGGAGCGTGCGGATCCACCACTGTCTGCTCGTCACTATTTCCAGCGGCCGGTCGCCTCTTTCGTAGTACTTGACTACGTGGGTTATGGGGCGCGGCTCGCCACGCATTTCAGCCGATTCGCGCAGGAGCTCGACCACGCGCCGCTGCGCAGCGGCGACAGTTTTCCCCGCGAGTTCTGAGGAATAAAGGGCCCCGCCAGCATCGGAGAGGCCTGCTGGCGCGCCTGGCAAGAGCCGGCCGTCCCGCCCGACGATGGCGCGCACGGGCAGGCCAAGCTCACGCCACCAGATGACATCTGTCAGGTCCCCGAAGGTGCAGACCATCGCCGCCCCGGTGCCCTTGTCCGGTTGGGCCAGCGGGTGTTCGACCACGGGCACGGATGCCCCGAACAGCGGCGTGGTGACCTGAGAGCCGACCAAGCCCTTGAAGCGCTCGTCAGAAGGGTGGACCACCACGGCGACACACGACGGCAGCAGTTCTGGCCGGGTCGTGTCGATCAGGAAGTCCTCGCCGTCGGAGCGATGGAAAACGAGGGTGTTGAACGCCCCAGGGCGTTCCCGGTCCGCCAGCTCGGCTTGCGCGACGGCGGTGCGGAAATCGACGTCCCACAGCGTCGGAGCTTCTGCATAATAGGCCTCGCCCTTGCGCAGGAGGTGCAGGAACGACAGTTGAGACGTGCGACGTGCCTTTTCGCCGATCGTGGTGTAGAGGTGCCCCCAGTCGACGGAAAGGCCGAGGTGGCGGAAGATGTCTTCGAAGGCCCGCTCGTCCTCGGCGGTGAGCCCCTCGCAAAGCTCGACGAAATTGGGCCGGCTAACCGCCACAGGCGCTTCGCCTTTGGGCAGCCCACCCTCGACGGGCGGGACATAGCCGGCCACGTAGGGCAGGCTTGGGTCGCAACGCACCCCGTAGTAGTTCTGGACGCGCCTTTCGGTTGGGAGCCCGTTATCGTCCCAGCCCATCGGGTACCAAACCGTGTACCCGCGCATCCGCTTGTAGCGGGCGATCGTGTCCGTATGCGTGAACGAAAAGACGTGCCCCATGTGCAGCGACCCGCTCACGGTGGGAGGGGGAGTGTCTATGGAGTAGACCCGTTCGCGCGTCGCCGTCGGGTCGAAGTGGTAGGTGCCAGCGTCCGCCCATTGCTCGGCCCAGCGCGCCTCGAGCCCCTCGAGCACGGGCTTGTCGGGCGCGCCCCGACGACCGGTCTTGTCCCCGGCGCCGCCGGTGGACATCTTCTCAGACATGATCCCGCTACCGTACTTGCTGTGCTCGCTCTCTTGGACACAGTAACGGGGCAGGTGGCACCCCTGGAGCCACGTTCGCCGGGCCGCCTCTCCGTCTACCTGTGCGGGCCGACGGTCTCGGGGTCGCCGCACCTCGGCCACGGCCGTTTCTCGATCGTCTGGGACACGCTCCGCCGGTACCTGGCCTGGAGCGGGCTAGAGGTTCACTTCGTGTCGAACGTGACCGACATCGAGGACAAGATCATCGCCCGCGCCGTCGAAGAGCAGCGTTCGACCGATGAGGTTGCTGCGCGCTACGAGGCCCTGTGGTGGCGGGTAATGGACGCCCTCGGCGTGAAGCGCCCCGACGCCATCCCGCACGCCACCGCTTACGTGGACGACATGGTCCGCCTTATCGGCGACCTGCTTGCCAAGGGTCACGCCTACGAAGGGGGCGACGGGATCTATTTCTCGACCGAGTCGCTCCCCGGTTACGGCCTGCTCGCCCGGCAGGACCTGGACATGCTGCAGACCGGCGCCAGGGTGGAGGCCGGCGCGGAGGCGGCCAAGCGTTCCCCGCTCGATTTCGTTCTCTGGAAGTACGCCAAAGCGGGCGAGCCCGCATGGCCTTCCCCTTGGGGCGAAGGCCGGCCGGGCTGGCACACCGAATGCGTGGTCATGTCGCTCGACCTGCTGGGCGAAGGTTTCGACCTCCACCTCGGCGGTCTGGACCTGGTCTTCCCGCACCACGAGAACGAGCGTGCCCAGGCGGTCGCCGACGGCAAGGTGTTCGCCAGGCGCTGGGCGCACAACGGCATGGTCGTGGATGAGGCGGGCGAGAAGATGAGCAAGTCCGTGGGGAACATCACCTCGCTCGAAGAGCTGCTCGAGCGCTATGACGGCCGGGTGCTGCGAGCCCTGGTGCTCCAGACGCACTACCGCGCCCCGATGAGCGTCAACGTGCATCTCCTGGACCAGGCACAAGGAGCCGTCAAGCGGCTCGACAACTTCGCCAGGGAAACCAGGTCGCTCCCGGAAGTCCCACCGGACGAGGCGGTCATTGCGCGCTTCAAGTGGCGCATGGACGACGATTTCGATACTCCGGGTGCTCTCGCGGTGATCTTCGGGGCCGTCCGCGACGCCCGCGCCGACCCGACGCGGGCGCCGGCGCTGGCGGCCGCCGTCCGGGAATGCTGCGAGGAGGGTCTTGGGCTCGCCTTGACGTCGGAGGATGAACCAGTCGAAATAGAGGTGGCCGAGCTGGTCCTCCGAGCGCGATGCGGCGCGGTCCAGGGGCGATTTTGCTGCCGCAGATTCCATTCGGGGCAAGCTCCAAGCGATGGGCTACATCGTCGAGGACGGGCCGGATGGCACGATCGTCCGCCGTGCCCGCTGAGCTATGAGCGCTAAACGCAAAAGCCGCGCCCCCAGCGGCGGGCGCGGCTCTGGACCGAAAGTTGTAATGGCTTACTTGTGGCTCGGTGACGCCGCTGGGAGAACGGAGCCATTGCCGTTATTAGCGTTCATAACCCCGGCGAGCAGACTGGTGAGCTCGACCGGCACGACGAACTTCGTCGACGGCGAGCTACCAATTTGCTTCAGAGTTTCCAAGTACTGCAACGTCATCGTCGTCGAGTCCAAGTCGCCGGCGACTTCGAGGATCCGGCGGAGCGCTGCTGCGTAGCCCTGTGCGCGAAGTTCGGCGCTTTGGCGTTCGCCCTCGGCTTGCAGGATGGATGATTGCTTCTGGCCTTCGGCCACGGTGATCGAGGCTTGCTTTTGCCCATCTGCCTCGGTCACAACGGCTCGTCGTGTCCGCTCGGCCCCCATCTGGCGGGTCATAGCCTCGAGGACGGCAGGGGGCGGCTTGATCTCTCGTACCTCGACATTGGTCACCTTCACGCCCCAGCGTTCGGTGACGTCGTCAAGTTTTAGCCGGAGGACCCCGTTCATTTCGTCGCGCTTGGACAGGACGTCGTCGAGAGTCATGTCGCCGACTACCGAACGCAACGTGGTGGAAGCGATGTTGGTGGCGGCCCCCTTGAAGTCCTGTACGGCCAGGACGGAAGTAAGCGGGTCCAGCACCTTGTAGAAGATTATGAAGTCGATCGCTATTGCAGCGTTGTCCTGGGTGATCGCCGTCTGGTGCGGGATCTCGAGGTAGCGCTCGCGAAGGTCGACCCACGAGATGCGGTCTGTTATCGGGTTGATGATGATCAACCCGGGGCCGCGTGCACTGTTAGCACGGCCCAAACGGAACAGGACCACGCGCTGGTACTCACGCACGATCTTTATTGATACGGTCGCAAGCACCACTAACCCGATGAGCACGACGGCGACTAGGACCAAAATGGCGACGGTCACCGCTCCTCCTTTTCTTGGTTTGCCAAGCCCAGGGCGTCTGGGCCCAGGACGTTCCCGGCCTCCGACCACACCAGCAGCCGGAGACCCTCTACCTTCACCACGTGGACAGGCACGCCCGCAGGTAGTGGACCGCTTAGGGACTCCGCGGTCCAGGTCTCGTTGTTAACCTTTGCCAGTCCGACAGGGGAGAGCGGGCCGAGGGTGATCCCATCGGCACCGAGCGGCAACGTGGAGCTCCGCGACGGTCCCAAGGCATGCCGGTACGCGACCGCCGGGACGATGAGAGCCGCGCCCACAAAGGCGCTTGCGAAGGCGAGCGCGGCGAGTACCCAGGCTGCTGGAGACGCCCAACTCCCTGCCGAAACCACCAAGGCCCAGGTCCCTGCCAGGACCATGACCGGCAACGGCACGAACCAGCCGTGGCCCCCCGCATGCAGGCCCAAAACGATCACGCCAGCGACCGCCATGACCAAGACGGTGCCCACGATCCAGGGCAACGCGCCACTTGCGAACAGCGAGACCGCAAAGATGCCGCCGACTACGAGCGCGAAAGCGGCCAGTGCCGCGACTACCGAAAGGCGCCTAGCAACGGCGACATGGCGCAGGTCCGGGGCCGTCGCCAGGGTCGCTTTGCCCAGCAGCGCCGAAGCGGCGGACGACGCTCGCTCGCCGAGCCCCCCCACCTGGAGCTGAGACCGCAGGTTCTTGTCGGTCATGCTCACGACCTCTCATTCGTTTCAATGCCCAATCTACTTGCAAGACTGAGCCGACCGTTGTGCAGGTGCACACGGACCGTTGCTTCAGAGCAACCAAGGATTTGCGCTATATCGGCGCTCGAACGGTCTTCCAAGTAGCGCAGCACCAGTACCTGAGCCTGGCGAGGTGGCAAGGAGCGCACTGAGCGCCAGAAGTCAGCGTCGGGCTGGTCGAGGGGCGCCGTCCATGTAGGCGTGCGCGAGGCCACGCGGGCCAGGGCTCGGGCCTGGGCGCCGAGCCGGCGGGTGAACGAGACCGACATGTTCGTGACCACTCGCCGGACGTACGCGCCCGGGACCTCGTAACCCGAGATGCGGCCCCAGTTGCGGTACGCCACCAGGAAAGCGTCCTGCGCGAGCTCTTCGGCCACCGCGGCCTTCCCGGTCAGCGCGTAAGCAAGGGCGACGACCGCGTGGTACTGGCTGCGGTAGAAAGCGCCAAAGGTTTCGGTGCCGAGCCTCGGCCGGCCGTCTACCCGCTCGGTCCCCGCGGGCTGCGCGCTCTCGGGCGTGCTGGTCCCTCGGTCCAATGCCTGGTCCAAGCTCACAACTGTCCCTCTTATCGCGCGAAGCCTGTTGACATCCACGCTAGGCGCTTCTGCAACGATCATTGTCCTTAAACACGCACAGCCGCACCCGTTTGTTCAATCGGGTCGGCCAGGGCACCACTACGGCGATGTTCCGGGGTCACCGGAGTGCCCGCTGGCTAGCCGGTCGCGACCATCAGCTCGGCCAAGACCAGGCGCTCGTTGGGCCGATGTTGGACAGCAGCCCCGATGTTGCCAGGCCAGGGGCTCAGGATGTTGTCCCGGTGGTACCAGCACGGTGCCTCGTTTGTAGCCGAGCACGCCAGGTTGGTCCCGCCTGGGCCGTCGTCGTACATCCACTCGTAGTCAGCTTGGAGGACCGTCAGCGTCCCATCCGCGGTGTTGGCCGCCCACGTGCTGCCAGCAGGGCCGTTTGGGTCGGTAGCGGAACCCAGGGCCTGCGCAGCCAGAAGGTCGAGGTTGACGTCGGGCGAATGCCACGCTGGCAGCCCGCGCGAAGTGCGTTCGGCGTTTGTGACGACTACGAGCTGGGCCGGCGTCGCCAGGGTCTCGTAGCCAGCGGGCAGTTCGAGTGGTCCAAGGCCTTCGGATGCTCGAGCGGAGTCGATCGCTTTCAGGCTCGCCATGTCGCACGCCCGGGTGTCGCCAGGAGAACTGTTGCACGCCCCCACCATGGCCTGGCTGTCCCGCAAGTCGAGCGCGGGTGTACGTCGGGCGCCGGCGAGGTCGGCAGCCCGAGCGTGGACGGCCTGGGGCCAGCGGGGAGAGGCGGACGCCGCGAACTGTCCCGCCGCCAGGCCGCTCGCAGTGATTGCAAGCGCCGCGAGGCTGCGGACCGGCAGCTTGTGAACTTGAACGCGGGCGTGGGACGCGGATGCCATCCAGGGTCTCGTGGGCGAACAGACGCAGTGTGTGCCGGTGTCAGCGGGATAAGTTCCCAAGACAGTACACGCCGGGTGGCGCCGTGCAACAGGGGAGAGTTGGACGATTAGCTCACTAGGCTCAGGACTGGTTAATCGAGCAAGTGAACGGCAAAGGAGCCCACATGACCATAGCGATAGGTGACCGCATCCCGGACGTGCAGCTGCGGATGATCACAGACCACGGTGTTGAGGTTGTCAGCACGGCCGACGTGCTCGGCAAGGGTCGGGTGGTCCTGTTCGGAATGCCGGCGGCCTTCAGCGGGCCTTGCTCGGACACCCATTTGCCCGGGTACCTCGTCCATGCGGACGAGCTGTCTGCTCTCGGGGTGGACCGCATCTTCGGAGTTGCCGTCAACGACCACCACGCAATGGCGGCCTGGGCGCGCTCACAGGGCCTTGGTGACAAGGTAACCCTGCTTGCGGACGGCAACGGGGAGCTGGCCAGGGCCATGGGCGTCGACCTCGACCTCTCTAAATTTGGCATGGGTACCCGAAACCAGCGCTACGCGGCGGTGCTCCAAGACGGCATCGTCACGCACCTGGCCCTCGAAGGCGGGACCGGCCTGGAGGTCAGCACTGCAGACGCCACGCTTGCGGCGCTGAGCTGAGCAACCGTCCACTGGGCAGCTTCTGCCGATACGCCATCCCCGCCACCTAAACGGAACCACGCGACCACTACGCGTCGCAATCGGCTCATCCCGGTGGCTGCGCGCCCACGCGCTCTGTATCGTGCCTTGTCATGGGCGACACCCCAGCAAATGAGGACCAACCAAGGCCCCATGCTGGGCCGTTCTACTTCGCGGCAGCGTCGTCTGAGACAGGAGCCGAGCAGGTGAGCGGGGCGGGAAGCCAGGAGGCCGGGGGGCCGGTGGAGAACCTGCAGGCCTCGCTGGGAGCACTCAACGTGGGCGGGAGCCAGCCCGACCAACGCCCGGACATCGATGGTGCACTCGGCGAACTGCCCAGCCTCCTCGCACGCTCTGCCAGTGGTGTGGAGTTCATTTACGACACCTTGGACCTGGTCGCTGCCCGCTACGGTTTGCGTGACCTCTTGGTGGTCATCGAGCAGCCCGACCAGCCCCAGCTCTTCCGCCTCCGGAGGGCGCCGCTCGACTTCGGGCAGGGTATCCCCGCTTACCTCCAAGACGCTCTCGCTGGCCGCGCCGGCCTTTATGCAGATCCCCCCGTCGTTGGGCCGCTCGCAGCCGCCTGCGTGACGAGCCTCGTGGAGTTGGCCTTGCGCCTCGACATGCTGGTACACGATGCCAGCCACGACGCGTTGACCGGCCTGCTCAACAGGCGCAGTTACGAGTTGCTGCTCGACCAGGCGGTAAGCCGGGCGAGGCGTTACGGCTGGCCCTTCGCTCTGGTCTTGCTTGACCTCGACGACTTCAAGGTCGTCAACGACCGGTACGGCCATGCGGCTGGCGACGCAGCCCTCAGAGCCGTCGGCGCCGAGCTTCGCGCGGCGTTGCGCGGCGGCGACGTAGCCGCCCGTCTCGGTGGCGACGAGTTCGCCCTACTGGTCGTCGGGGTAGAGAACGTCGCTTCGCTTGCTCCGCTCCTCGGGCGATTGAAGAGATCGCTGGAGCGCGCGGTGCCGGAGACAACGGTCGGTTTTTCTGTAGGCGTAGCTTGCTTTCCCTCCGATACCGACGACCCGGACGCCTTGACCGGTTTGGCCGACGACCGCCTCTATGCGGCCAAGGCGACGATCGGATGAGGCCGACCGTAACGAGCGACGGCCTGATGAGCCAAGGACGGACGACGAAGTGAGCACGAAAGATGCACTGGAGCTGGAGCTCCGTCAACTTCCCGGGGTTTGGTTCGTCTCGTTTACTGAAGACGAGGGCAACACGGTCATCGAGCTTGCGGTGCGCCCGGGGACAGAACAGGCAAAGGTCCGTGACGAGGCCGCTCGAAGTGCCGTAAACCACCTCGATGGGCCTGCGGAGATCCGGGTCCTCGAGCCGCCCCGTGAGCAGCTTTTGTCGCCGCGTGGGGAAAGAGTGAGGTTGGCCCTGGTCCTTCCGAGCGACGGCGGGGCTTCCATCGAAGTGCAGTTGGCAAGAGGTCCTCAGCACTACGCCAGTCGGGCTTTGGCCGGCGACACGACGTCGGTCGGTCGAGCAGTCATTGAAGCGCTCCGGGGCGTTGGCGCCCATGCCCCGTTCGATGTTGTCGGGTTCCACGCGTTGCCCTCCGACTGGGGCGCGGGCTTACTAGCGGTCCTGCGGGACACCACCACAGGAGAACTGCGCCGCGGTGTGGCATCCGGCCGCGCCCCGGCAGATGCGGCTGCGCGGGCTGTGCTGGACGCCGTGAACCGGTCGATTTAGAGATCCGGCACGCGTTTCCTCGGAGCCGCTCCCATCTGAGACAATCGACCAGATGTCTAGCGGTTCCGCCCCGTTGTCCCATGCGCTCGCTGTCAAGCTGGTAACGGCCTCAGGCGGGGGCGCGGGAGGGTTGGTCCAGCATTCTGCGCTCGGCTTCGTGATCGCCTTCGGGGCGGGTATTGCGTCGTTCGTCTCGCCCTGCGTGCTACCCCTGGTGCCGTCTTATCTGTCGATGATGTCGGGTGTTGGCGTCCGCACCGGACCTGATGGCGCTAGGCCGGATGGGGCGGACCGAGCCCGGCTGCTGTGGTCAACTCTCCTGTTCGTCGCCGGCTTCAGCCTCGTCTTTGCTGTGCTGGAGGCCACTGCGAGCGCGCTCTCGCACCCCTTGCAAGCGCACAAGCTGGTCCTTAGCGACGTAGCGGGCGCCCTGATCGTTGCGATGGGGGTTGTCATCGCCTTCCAGCTGCCCTGGCTGCAGCGCGAGCACCGTTTCGCGGTGCAGCCTTCCCGGCTGGGGCCATGGGCCGCCCCCGTCATGGGAATGACTTTTGCGTTCGGCTGGACCCCTTGCATCACCCCCGTCTTAGCGGCGGTCCTGGGCCTGGCTTCGAGCGGCGGCACGCTGGCCCGCGGTGAGGAGATGCTGGTCGCTTACTCGTTCGGGCTAGGGGTGCCGTTCGTGTTGACAGGGCTCGCCTTCGGCCGGCTCTCCGGGGCACTCGGCTTCGCCAGGCGCCACTCGCGGGCCGTCAGCCTCGTCTCGGGGGCTCTCCTGGCGGCCCTCGGGGTGCTCATCATCACGGGCGAGGTCGGCGTCGTCTCCTCCTGGACGAACAGCTTGCTGGACCACATCGGCCTCGGTGCCCTCGCCTCGGGCTGAAGGCTCTGGCGGGCCACCCATCCCGGGCCTGCGTTGGCAACCCGGCTAGGCGGGTCGCTACAGTTGAACGGCGGCCATGCCTTATGACCTTGCGGTTCGCTTACGTTCCGCCGTTGCGCTCGCCGGACGTTATCCTCTGCTGGCCGGCGCGGATCTGGACGTGCGTACCGGGGAGATCCTCGCCCTCAAAGGTGCCAACGGGGCCGGGAAGACCAGCCTGCTCCGGGTGATTGCCGGCCTGTTACCCCTGGCGGCAGGGGAGGCCAGTGTGCTCGGCCTCGACCCAACAACCGATGCGAGAGCCTTGCGCCGCCAAGTCGGGCTTCTTGGCCACCGCAACGGGCTTTACGAGGACCTCTCCGCCGAGGAGAACGTGCGGTTTGCCGCCCGGGCTGCCCGGCCGCCAAAGAGAGCCGCCCGGGAGGCCTTGGAACGCCTCGGTATCCGGGACAGGCTCGCGGAATTGCCGACAGGAAAACTGTCGGCGGGCCAGCGCCGGCGAGTGGCCCTCGCCGCCCTGCTGGCGCGCCGCCCGCTGCTGTGGCTGCTCGACGAACCCCATGCGGGCCTCGACGCCGAACACCGTGAGCTGCTGGACGGGCTCCTCAAGGAGGTCACCGCGGGCGGGGCAACGGTCGTCCTGGCGTCCCACGAGATCTTTGCCAGGGAGGTCCTGGCAGACCGGGTCGCTACGGTGTCGGGGGGCATGGTCCTCGACGGCATCGTCCTCGACGGGCTGGTCCCGGGGGCCCCACACCTGGACGGCCCAACCCGAGACAACCCAGGCGCAGGCAACGTCGCGGCAGCCTGACGTGGAACAGCCCAGTGTGGCGTGACGCATTCGTCGTAGCAGGCAAAGACCTGCGGGTAGAGGGCCGGTCCAAGGTAGCCCTCAACCAGGTTGCGCCGTACTCTCTCGTGGTCCTGCTTCTCTTCGGTTTTGCCTTCGACCAGGACCAGCCTCTGCTTGTCCAGGCAGCTCCGGGCCTGTTCTGGCTGGCTGTCCTGTTCTCAGGGCTGCTGGCGGTGCAGCGGGCCTTCTCGATCGAGTCCGCCGACGGGGCTGCTGACGGCCTCCGCATGTCGGGGCTCGAGCCTGCCGGCATTTTTGTGGGCAAAGTCGTAGCAGTAGCGGTGCAGCTTCTCTTGCTCGAGGTTTTCCTGGCGGTCGGGATCGTCGTGCTGTTCCACAGCAAGTTGGCCGGTGCCGGGATCCTGGCAGCCAGCGCGGTTTTGTCGACAACCGGCGTCGCCGCTGCAGGTATCGCCTACGGGGCGCTGTCGATGGGCACACGGGTGCGCGAGACCTTGTTACCGCTCCTGCTCGCACCGGTGCTGGCGCCCGTCGTGCTGGCCGCTACCGAGGCGTGGCGGGCCGCCTTGGGCTTCTCCTCCGGGGGCGGTTGGCGTTGGGTCGGCCTGCTCGCCGGCTTCACAGCCATCTACCTGGCTGGCGGAGTGCTGACCTTTGGGGCTTTGATGGAGGAAACGTGAGGTACCCCCAAGCTTCTGGTTCGTCCCGGCTCACCCGTGTGCTCGGTTGGTCTGCTCTTGCCGCCCTCGCGCTAAATACCTGGTGGGGGCTTTGGCTGAGCCCGCCCGACGTGGTCCAAGGGCAGTTCGTCCGGATGCTCTATATCCACCCTGCCGTGGCCACCATGTGTTACGCGGGCTTCGGCGTCTGTGCTCTCGGGAGCATCGCGTGGCTATGGCCGCGCCTGCGGAGCCCCCGTTGGGACCGTCTTGCTGTCGCAGGCGCCGAGGTCGGCGCAGTGTTCTGCTTCGCAACGCTGGTGACAGGCTCGATCTGGGGACGGGCTTCCTGGGGTGTGTGGTGGACCTGGGACGCCCGTTTGACCCTGACGGCCATCCTGTTCGCGCTTTCGCTCGGCTACCTGGCGCTGCGCCGCTCGATCGACAACGCGCACTCGCTGTGCCCTGGCCTCGTCGATGGTGGCGATCCTGATGGCCCTGACCGTGGTGGTCGACCACTATGCGACGGTGTGGTTCGTCACCCTCCACCAGAACGAAACCTTGCTCCAACCGGGCCCCACGGTGCACGGGTGGCAACTGGCGACGATGCTTGTGTCGTTCTTGGCTTTCGGGCTCGTTTTTGCGTGGATGATGGTCCACCGTTACAGGCTCGAAGTGCTCGAGGAACGCTACGAGCGCGAGGGGTTCTCCTCTGCCTTGGCAGCACGGCGCTCGGAAGCGCTCCCCGACAGGCGCGTCGAGGTGCCGGCAAGGTGAACTACGTCATCGCGGCCTGGCTGTCCTGTGGGGCGATATTGGTCGCCTACTCCGCGCGGACGTTGCGACGTGAGCGGGCCCTGCGGCGTTCCCTGGTGCCAAAGGACGGGCCCACGTGGCGCTGAGCGCCCCGCCGAGGTCGTCAAACCGTGCCGGCCCGAATGCTCCTGAGAGCGTGGCGGCCACCTCCAGCTCCCAGGCGGAGGTTCTCCTGTACCCGCGCCGCCGGCAGTCCCTCGGGACGCGACGCCAGCGCGTCGTGGCCGCTGTAATCATCGTCGGTGCGCTCGGTTTCCTCATCGAGCGTGGCCTTGCCAACGCCATCGACTACTACCTAACAGCCAACCAGGCGGTTGCGCAGCGAGCTCAGTTGGGGGACAAGGATTTCCGGATCCAGGGCACCGTGATGCCGGGGGTACGCCAGGTCGGTACGACGCTGCAATTTGCCATCACTTCCCACAATGTTGACGTCAAAGTGGTGAGCACTGGTACGCCCGGCCAGCTGTTCCGTGTGGGCATGCCTGTGGTCCTCGACGGCCACTGGCAAGGCAATGTCTATTCGAGCTTCCAGATAATGGTCCAGCACGGCTCGACATATGTGGAGGCGCACCCCGCGAAGTCCAAGAGCGGGTCGCACAACCCGTGAACATCGCTCTTGGGCAAAGTGCTTTGCTGCTGGGCCTGCTCGGGGCGCTAGCGGGCGCCGGCACCCTACTGTTCGGGCTCAGGAGCGGGCGCCGCTCGCTGTTGCGAGCCGGCCAGGGCTACATCTGGCTCGTTGTACTAGGTGCAGTGCTCGCCACTGTGGCAATGCAAAGAGCGCTAATCACACACGATTTCACGCTGGAATACGTGGACAACAACGACAGCACCTTCACCCCTCTCATTTACCGCATAACCGCAATGTGGTCAGACCTGGCAGGCTCGATCCTGCTGTGGGCGCTCGTGCTCTCGGGGTACCTGACGGCAATGTGGATCCGCTTCCGCAAGCGTGCCTACGAACCGGTCGTTGTTTGGGCGAAGGTCACCGGCTACGTGATAGCTGCATTTTTCTTCGGGTTGATGCTGACTTTGTCTGACCCGTTCACACGTGTCCACGGGGCGGTGCCCACCCAAGGGCCCGGACCTAATCCCCTCTTGCAGGACAGGGTCCTCGTAGCGTTCCACCCCCCGCTCCTATACCTCGGGCTTGTCGGCTTCACGGTGCCTTTCTGCTTTGCCGTTGCCAGCCTCGTCACGGGACAAGTTGGGCAAGGTTGGCTGTTCGAGACCCGTCGTTGGTCCATTTTTGCCTGGACATGCCTTACGGCCGGTGTCGTCCTCGGTGCCTGGTGGAGCTATCAGGTACTTGGCTGGAGCGGGTATTGGGCTTGGGATCCCGTCGAGAACTCCGCCCTGCTGCCATGGCTGACAGCGACAGCATTCTTGCACTCCGCCATGGTCCAGCAGCGCCACGCGATGTTGCGTGTCTGGAACATTTCACTGGTACTTGCAACGTTCAGCCTCACTATCCTAGGGACTTTCTTCACACGCTCGGGTGTGCTCGAATCGGTGCACTCTTTTACCGATGATGGCGGCGTGGGCCCTGCTCTGCTCGTATTTTTCGGGGTGGTCGTCGCCATCTGCATCGGCTTGCTGGTCTGGCGTGGCGACGAGTTGCGCACGCAGGGTGCGATCGAGTCGCCTATATCGCGCGAAGGTGCTTTTCTCGCCAATAACCTCCTGTTCGGCGCATTCGCGTTCGTGGTGTTGCTCGGGACCGTTTTCCCCCTTTTGGTCCAAGCCCTGAACGGTTCCTCCATTACCGTGGGCGGCCCGTTCTTCGACACGATGACGATGCCGATAGTGCTGTGCCTCCTGTTCCTTATGGCCGTCGCGCCGGTCTTGCCCTGGCGACGGGCGTCGGGCGAACTGCTCCGGCAACGCCTCCTGTGGCCTGCCGCCGGCGCCGTCGGTGTGCTTGTCGCATGCGTGCTGGCTGGCCTCCGCGGTTTCTGGCCCCTCCTGGTGTTCACCCTCGCTGCCTTCGCAGGGACGTCGGCGTTGCGCCAGCTCGTGCTGCTGGTACGCAGGGCGGGCCCACGCTCGATCGCCGGTCGTTCCGGGGGCGGCATGATCGTCCACATGGGCGTCGTCCTGGTGGCGGTTGGTTTTGCCGCCAGCCACGCCTACCAGCACCAGACGCTGTTGACCATGAGCGTAGGTAGGCCCGCCTCCTTCGAGGGCCACACCCTCGTGTTCCGCGGGACCAAGACGGTCACTTCGGCCGGGCACAGCTCGCTCATAGCGACTATCGACGTTGACGGGCACGCCTACTACCCGGCGATCGAGCAGTTCGCCCTGTCCGACCAGGCCGTGGTCAGCCCGGCCGTGCACTCCACGCCGGCGCAGGACATCTACCTCGCGCTTACGAGCGTGCCCACCGCAGCCGATCCCGACGCCGGGGTCGCCGTCTACGTGACTCCCCTTGTGATGTGGCTTTGGGTCGGTGGTCTTGTAGTTGTCCTCGGAGCTCTCTTGTCGCTGTGGCCCTCGGGCCGTCCCCGCGCCGGTCCTGCCGAAGAACGGTCGCGGGGCCACGCCGGGGACGCCCACGCCAGCTACGGGACCGTTGGCGGCGCTGAACAGGAGACGATCGACCTGCCTGAGCCGGGGAAGACAGGAGTCGGAGCCGCTGTATGAGCGCCGTTGAGACCGACGAGCCGCCGGCGCCCACCGAGCCCAGCCCTCCGGTGCCGCACCGCCGGCGTCGTAGGCCCGTGCTCTGGGCGTCGTTGGCGGCGGGGGTCGTCCTGGCGGTCCTCATTGCGGTGTTCGCAAGTGCCCAACCCGCCTCCGAGGTCGTCGCGAACAGCCCCTTGCTGGGCAACACGGCACCCGCGATATCGGGGGCCGGGCTAGCCGGGGGCCACTACTCGCTTGGCCAGTTCCGCCACGAATGGGTGCTGGTCAACTTCATGGCGACGTGGTGCGAGCCCTGCCAGCAAGAGATGCCCCAGCTCCTGAAGTTCACCAAACAGCATGCCAGGGCGGGAGACGCCACCGTGTTGACCGTCGTGTACGACCCGTCGGACGTCGGCCGGTTGAAGGCATACCTCGCAGCTCGCAGCGCGCAGTGGCCGGCCGTGAACGATCCGGCCGCTTCCGTCCCGTACGGCGTCACGGGCCTCCCTTCTTCCTTCCTGGTCGCTCCGGACGGCATCGTTTACGCCTATATGCCGGGTGGAGTTACGGCGGCTGAGCTGGACAGTTACATACAGCAGGGAGCCGCCAAGGGCCTCGGCCCGGCTTAGGCGTGCTGCTCGTGGTTGCAGCGGAGAGGAAGAAGTGGCTCCCCGCCCTGTGGGCGGTCCTGGCGGTATGCGTCGGGCTCAGCCTCGCTGTCGGTTCGGGTGCCATCGGGACAGGGCACAGCAAGCCACCCTCGCTTTATCAGCGCACGCTGCAGGTAGCAGGCGAGTACCGCTGCCCGGTATGCGCCGGCGAGTCCGTGGCGGCGTCACAGGCACCCGAAGCGGTCGAGATCCGCCAATTGGTTGAGCATTGGTTGCAAGAAGGGGATAGCCAGGCAACGATCCGTTCTTTCCTGGTACACGATTACGGGCTTTCGATCCTGGAAAGGCCGCCCGCTTCCGGTGTGACCGTCCTCGTCTGGGTACTTCCAGTGGTCGCCGGCGCGCTGGCGATAACCGGGCTGGGCCTTGGCTTTGTTCGCTGGCGGCGTGCCACCCAGGTCGGCTCACTGCCCGAGCCGGAGGTGGCGATCGCCCCGCCGGCGGCAGCACCATTCAGCGAGGGCGGGGTGAGGTCAGCGCACCGTCTCCGCCAGCGCGTGACCCTCGTGGCTGGTGCCGCTCTTGTCGTTCTCGCAGGCGCTCTCTGGTTGGTGGACCGTTCGTCGAGCGCGCGGCTTCCCGGCGCGACGATCACCGGTGGGCTGAGCGGCGTGAACGCCGAGCTCCAGGAGGCCTCCGCCATCACGGCAAGCGACCCCACAGAGGCGTTGGCGCTCTACGACGACGTCCTTTCCGGCGACCCCGACCAGCCGGTTGCTCTCACGGCGGAGGGCTGGAATCTATGCCCAGGCGGGTGTCGTCCCCGAAGCGATCAGCCTGCTGGGAAAGGCCGAGAGCGCTGACCCTGGCTACGACCTTCCACACCTGTACAGGGCGCTCGTGCTGCTGGACGACCAAGGCCAAAACGTGCAGGCCGCCCGGGAGCTCAGTTGGTACCTGGCCCATGGGCCTGACCCCGCAATGGTCAAAGTGGCCAGGGAGGCTCTGGCGCAGGCGCGAAGCACGCGGTCACAGGGCGCTCCCGGCCCAACGAATAACGGCGCCAGTTCAGCTAAAAAACTGCCGGCGAAGCGCTAGCCCGACCTGTTCAGCGAGGACGGGAGGCACGGCGTTGCCCACCTGGCGGTACTGGCTGGACCGACGCCCCGCGAAGGCTTTGCACGCCGGGAAGCTTTGCAGCAGCGCCGCCTCTTCGACGGTGATCCGCCTCGCCCCCGGGACCAGACCTTGCCGTGGAGAGCCGCCGGCTAGCAGGTGGGCATGGTACCCCGGGACGATGCCGAGGGTGTCCACCCACGGCGTCTTGTTGCCTCCCATGCTAGCGAGCATCGTCGGCGCCGGTCTCGTCAGCTCGATCGGCCGGCCACCCCCGTTGTAGAGGTGCCCGTGATAGGCGCTGGGCCGCAGCGACGGGTGTAAGGCATAGGTGACGATGGCGGTATTAGGCGTTCCCACGGGAGCCTCGTGGCCGATGACCGAGCCGGACGAAAGGTAAGGCCGGCCAACGACCGAGCCGTAGCTGGGTGGTGGGAAGCTGAGCCGGCTGCCGCTAGTCGTGCCCACGACGAACAGGCGCCGACGCTTCTGGGGCACCCCGTAGTCCGCCGCTTCGAGCACCCGCCAGGTTGTCGCGTACCCCAACTGGGCCATCTGGCCCATGACGGCGAGAAGGTACGGCTGGCGGGCCCCCCCTGCCATACCGGCCACGTTCTCCATGATGAACGCCTTCGGCCGCAGCTCTGCCAGCGCACGTAAGAATTGGGGGATCCCGTTGCGAGGATCGTCCGCTGCCAGCCGTTTGCCGCCGATGGAAAATGGCTGGCACGGAGGCCCACCTGCCACGAGGGCAAAGCAGCCGCGCATCGCCCTGAAGTCGACAGTTGAGATGTCCGCCTCGAAGACCTTGGCCTCGGGGTGCGCCAACCTGTAGGTCTCGCAGGCGTCGGGCACCGACTCGACTGCTGCCGCTGAGACGAACCCAGCGGCCTCGAGACCCAGGGACAAACCTCCGGCGCCGGCGAAGAGGTCGATAGCTTCGAGCGACCCGATAGGACAGATTCTGGCGCGGGCTCGCCGGTGCTGCAATGATCCAGGTGCGGAGTAGTTGCCCAAGCTAAGGAGGAACTACATGGACCGGCTCGAGTGCCAGTGGTGCCATGCCCAAAACCCAGCTGATGCGCGGTCCTGCGAGCATTGCGGGGCTCCCCTTGACAAGGCCAACCTGGTTTCGGACTCGGGCTGGCGAGAGGCGCCGCGCCTGCGGGACATGGCGAAGTTCCAGTTTTCTAACAGCACGTGCCAGGTCGAAGGTGAGCTGGTCCCTGTGGCCGAGATAAACCTGAGCCCCGGTGACGGGGTCATCTTCGAGCACCACACGATGTTGTGGAAGGACGAGAGCGTACCGGTGGGTGTCTATCCCCTGGGCGGGGGCCTGAAGCGCTCCCTTGCCGGGATGCCCTATGTGGTCACCCAGGCGGGTGGGCCGGGACGGATCGCCTTTTCGCGCGATGCCGCCGGCGAGATCGTGACCCTGCTGTTGCACCCGAGCATGGAGATCGACGCGCGCGAGCATGCCTTCCTCGCAGCATCCCACTCCGTGCGCTACAGCTTCGAGCGCATAAAAGGCCTTGCCAACATCCTTCATGGTGGGAGCGGGATGTACCTGGACCGCTTCGTTACCTCGGGTGAGCCCGGGATCGTGCTTTTGCACGGCTACGGCAACGTGTTCGAGCGGACGCTCGGTGCAGGCGAGAAGATCCTCGTCGAACCAGGAGGGTTCCTCTACAAGGACTCGAGCGTTACGATGCAGGCCGTCCAGCTCAACGTCCGCACAGGCCTCATCCGCCATGGGATGTACGTCGCAGAGATGACCGGGCCGGGCCGAGTGGGGATCCAGTCGATGTACCACCACCACGCGAGCGAGTGAGCTCGAAATGACAACCGTCGCCACCGGGCCTGCGCACACTGGCTACACATGCCGCTACTGTCGCTTGCCCTCCGACGCCACCGGCACCTATTGCCCGAACTGCGGGGCTCCCGTAGATGTCAAGGCGACGGTGTCCGACTCGGGCTGGGTCGAGCAGCCGGCGGTCCGGGACATGGCCAAGATCCAGTTCGGCCAGTCCTACTGCCAGGTCGAAGGGACGCTGGTCCCGAGCTCGGACTTCGCACTCGCGCCCGATGACGGCGTGGTGTTCTCGCACCACACACTTTTGTGGGTTGGGCCGGGGACTCACCTCGAACCCTGGTCCAAAGGTTCCTTTTTCAACCGCTCCTTCGCGGGGATGCCGCTGGTGCTCATGAGAGCGAGCGGGCCAGGGCACGTTGCGCTTTCGGAGGACCATCCGGGCGAGGTGGTCGCACTACCGATACCGGCCGGGCGCGGTTTCCTAGTGCGCGAGCACTCTTTCCTGGCAGCGACGGACAACATCGATTTCACATGGCTGAACTCGCCTGTTTGGCTGCGCGTGCAAAAAGGCAACGACACCGAATACGAGTACCCGATCGGCCCCTACATCGACCATTTCAACTGCGGGCAAAGCCACGGCCTGCTCTTGCTCCACTGCCCGGGCAACCTGTTCGTCCGGGACCTCGCGCCAGGTCAGTCCATTCTGATCCAGCCCGGTTCCTGGGTTTACTCAGACACCTCGGTCAATTTCAGCCTCCACGCTGAATACCCTGCTTCCGGCGGCCTCAGATGGGGCAGTTTTGAGTACCGGACGATCTGGATGAGGCTCACCGGGCCTGGAAGGGTCGCCGTTCGCTCGATCTTCGAAAAACCGGAACGCCACCCTGGCCTCGTAGGTAGCAGCGGCATGACCCATCAGCGCTGGTGAAACCGGGGACCTGCCGCCAGATTTTCAGGCAGCTCAGCTTTTACTCAGGCGCCCAGTTTTCGCTCAGCCGTTCCAGCGACATTTGAGCTGTTGGGCAACGAAACGGTCGACGGCCTCAACGGCTTTGTGCTGGCCATCCAGGAAGCACACGTGGGCATCAGTACTGCCGGCTTCCTCGCTGCGGTCGGACGGGTAAGCCATGACGACACGGCCCATGAGCGAGATCTTCCCAGAAAACGTAATGAGAGTGGCCGAAAGGTCCATGGTCACCTCGATGACGTCTCCCGCCCGCAATTGTTTGGCGGCTTCGAGCTTCAGCCCACCGTGTGAGAGGTCGGCGACGATGGCTTCATGAGGTTTCCCCAGCACCGCCGAGCGGACCGTGCGGATGTCTGCGGGTACACCGACACCAACTCTCGGGTCCAGCCGGCGCTGGATGAACATCGGGGCATCGAGCAACTGGATCTCGGCCTTGCGTTCGCTCGGCTGGGAACAAACGAGGCAGAGCCATTTGTACATGCCCCACGACAGGGACATGGTGAGGTCGATTACGGACCCTTCTTCCAGGGTTCCCGCCGGCAGTTCTTCTAGCAACTCGAGCATCAACGTCTTGCCGTCGCATGCGGCTACCTGCGCAGCGCGGGCGCCGGCCCGTGGTAGCTCTATTCCGACTCGCGTCCCTGCTTCCAGCGGCCCTGCGATAGCGGCTACGGCTGTCATTTTCTCCTCGGTGTGCTCAGCTGCTGGCCCGACTTGGCGATCGGTTTACCTTGGCCGCTGCTGGCCTGTGGGCTGCTGCCCGCAAACCGGCCTCGACATCTCTATCGGCGCGGCTTGGCTCGCGCCTTGAAAGGGCTTCGTCGGTTGCCGGCTTAGCGCCTTATGCGGCGCTTGCGTACCTCGAGCTTGGGGATCTCAGGAGGAGTGGGCGCGCACCTGGCGGGCGACGTACGCGTCAACGACCTCGATCACTTCGCGTTGGCCTTCGAGGAAACTCACATGTGCCACCCAGGAGCCGGTGGGCGTCGGGTAAGCCATGACGGCCCTGCCAACGACCTGGACGGGGGCGTCCAGCTCCATCGCGACCTCGAGGGTGTCACCCGTGCTGAGCTGGTGGGGACCGTCGAGTTTCAGGCCGCCGTGCGAGAGGTCGGCGACGATCATCTCGTAGGGGCGTCCGCGCCGCGCTGAATGGATCCGCCTGACCTGGGCGTGCACCTCTGCCTCTATCCTGCGCTCCAAACGTCGTTGCACGAACATCGCGGAGTTCAGCAGCTCGACCTCGGCCCTTTGACCCTCCGGCGCGGCGGAGAGCGAGCACAGCCAGTGGTAGATACCTTCGGAGCGCGGCATGAACAGGTCGAACGTCGAGCCGGGCTCGAGCTCCCCTTCGAGGATGTCGTCGAGGAGGTCGAGGACCAGGCTCGTTTCACCCGTCGAAGCGACAACAGCGACGCAGGTCCCGGCCTCAGGTAGTTCGAGGCTCACGCGAACTCCTGCCTCGAGCGGTTTCGTCATCTCAGTTGAGGTCATGTTTTCCCCGTCCGGCATTTGCTGATCTTGTCACAAAATCGCTGCAATATCGGGCGTTCAGACACCCAGAGCCAGGCAGGTGGTGCAACTCTCGTCACCCATTGCCCGGGACGACGACTCGGCCAGACCCGTTGCCCCACCGTACAAAGCGCCCAACATTCCTCTCACCATTCCCCTGTCAACAGCACAGATGACCGGGTGTTGGAGGGCAGCATCAAAGAAGGGACAGGCATCTTTTACCAGGGCGAGGGAGCGGCCCCGCTCTTCGGCATGGGCCGAAAAGCCGTGGGCTGTCAGGGCGTCAGCGACGGCACGGAGTGCTGACCGCAAGGAACGCTGGCCGTCGCCGCCAGCCATTGACCCGGCCAATTTGCACCCGTACGCGAACCCGACTTGTTCTGCCATTTCCTCAGCTGCTTGTTGCGGCAGGAGTGCGAGGGCGCCTCCAAGAAGTGCTATGAGGAGCTCCTCTCCCCGGCTGGAGGTTTCGAGGACCGGGGTCGGCCCACTGGCCCGGTAGAGCTTTGACGGTCGCCCGGCTCCGGCAGCCGCGGCTCCAACGTGCGCACCCCGGGCACTGAAGACCTCAAGGTACCCACCCGCGGCCAGCTTGTCCAGGTGGTGGCGAGCGACGTTGGGGTGGAGCGAAAAACGCATTGCCACCTGCGACGCGGTCACTCCTGCGGCTGAGTCGCGCACGTGCAGGTAGACCTGCCGCCGGGTCGGGTCCCCGAACGCGGAGGTCACCGCGGCGACGACCGCCGAGAACTCGCTCCCGCTGAGGGGCTTCTTGGCGGCCCTGGCGTCAGCTTCGCTCACCTGGGCCTCTACGGCCACAGCCTCCTCTGCAAGCTGCACCATTGTGAGACATCGTACCTGCGGTTTGCACCCCTCGGGCCCCAGTAGCATGAGGGCCAGTGGCTTTGGGCCCGTTTTCCTCCGGAGCGGGGCAGACCCGGGTGATCGGCGTGAGCTCCGGCAAGGGTGGTGTCGGCAAGTCGTCCGTCACCGTCAATGTCGCGGTAGCCATGGCGGGCGCGGGTCACTCGGTCGCGATCCTCGATGCTGACGTCTACGGGTTTTCGGTCCCTGCGATGCTGGGGCTCGCGGGCACGCAGGGATTGACCATGAGCGACGGCAAGGTGCAACCGCCGACAGCGTTCGGTGTGCGGGTCATGTCAATGGGCTTTTTCGCAAATGAAGACCAGCCCGTCATTTGGCGCGGCCCGATGCTCCACAAAGCTCTCGAACAGTTCCTTGGCGACGTAGACTGGGGTAGCCCCGATTTCCTGCTGGTGGACATGCCCCCCGGCACCGGCGACGTGGCCCTGTCCATGTCCCAGTACCTGCCGGCCTCGGAGGTCTATGTCGTCACGACTCCCCAGGTTGCTGCGAAGCGGGTGGCGCAGCGGAGCGCCTACATGGCGCGCAAGCTAAACCTGCCGCTCCGCGGCGTGATCGAGAACATGAGCTGGTTCAGCGGCCCCGACGGCTCGAGGTACGAGATATTCGGGAGCGGCGGCGGCGCCCAGCTTGCCGAGGAGCTCGGTGTCCCGCTTCTTGGCCAAGTCCCCCTGGTCGCGGCGGTACGCGAGGGCGGGGACTCGGGCGAACCGATCGTCGTGGCGGAGCCGTCCTCCGAAGCTGCCGAGGCCTTCAAGGCGGTCGCGCGCCATATCGTGGAGCTCGGCCCGGGACGGATCTTCCGCGAGGAGCTGCGGATCAAATGACGCCCCCTTGGGCGCGGTCGCTGAGGGCGCGCCACGATAGCGCCGAGTTGGCGCGAACATGAAGTCAATGCCGGAACCAGAAGGTGGTACCGCAAAAGGAAAGCCCATCGGGCGGCGTGTCGTCTTGGGCATGGCCGGCGTTGGTGCGCTAGGGGTAGTGTTCGGGGCGCCGGTAGACGGGTGGGTTGCAGATGTGCTGCAGCCGCTCAGTTCAGGGTCCGGCTCCGGGATCGCCGACCTGATCCCGGGTTCCGATTATTTTCAGCTTTACACGGTTACCAGTGGTTTCCCCGAGGTCCCACACGATTACCACCTTGTCCTCGACGGGTTGGTCGACAAGCCCCTAAGCCTCACGGTGCCCGACCTCGAAGCGATGCCCCCAACCAAGCTTGTGAGAGACTTCCAGTGCGTAACCGGCTGGCGGGTACCTGGTGTGCACTGGACCGGGGTAAAGCTCGCTTACTTGTTGGACCAGGCAGGGGTGGCCCCGGAGGGTAAGGCGGTCTTTTTCGAGTCGTTTGACGGCGTTTATACAGAAAGCCTCACTATGGACCAGGCGAGGTTGCCTGATGTAATAATTGCGTACCAGATGTTGGGCGGGCCTGTCACGCGCCCGCACGGAGGCCCGGTCCGGCTTTACATTCCTGAGATGTACGGGTACAAGTCCATAAAGTGGCTCAGCAAGATCTCGGTTGTCGCCGTGGAAGGCAGCGGCTACTGGGAGCAGTACGGTTACGACCTGAACGCATGGATCGGGCGCAGCAATGGCCGCGACGACACGCCGGTCTCCTAGCAAGACGCGCAGCAGCAGAGAGCTGCTCCGCTTCGACTGGGTAGAACGTGTCGCCCACTGGTTGACGGCGACCGCCTTTCTCATCCTGATCTTCACGGGTGCCGCGCTTTACATCCCGGCGCTGGTCGGTTTTGTCGGGCGGAGGGTGCTGGTCGTACGCATCCACGTCGACGCGGGCCTGGCACTGCCCCTGCCTCTCATCATCAGCCTCGCCGGCTCCTGGGGTAAGGGCCTGCGGGCCGACCTGAAGCGGCTGAACCGCTGGAGCTCGGACGACAAGGAATGGATGAGGCGAAGTGTTCACTGGGAGCCCACCGACAAGCTGGCGATAGGGAAGTTCAACGCCGGCCAGAAGCTCAACGCCGCAATTGTCGGCGGGACGATGATCGTCATGCTCATGACTGGCTCGGTAATGCACTGGCCCTACTACTTCGCACTTTCTTGGCGTACAGGCGCTACCTTCATCCATGACATCGTGGCCTTAGGCTTTTTCGTTGTGGTTGTCGGCCATATCTTCATGGCGCTCACCCATCCTCCTGCCTTGCGCTCCATTTTCACCGGCAGGGTCAGCCGAGCATGGGCAAAGCGCCACGCACCCGTCTGGCTTGAAGAAATCGACGAGCCGTCGGCCAAGGTACCCAAGTAAACCCGGCGTTTTCTGGTCGGCCCCTGTGACGGGGTCGCCCGTCTGGTGGCTGTGGATTCGCTGGCGAACGAAATCCTCACAGTCACCAGGCGCACGGTCCGCCCTTTATCCCCCCGGGTGTCCTGGCGTCAGCGACTGTGCCGGCGGCTCGCAGCCGCCGTTCGCATCAGGAATGGAGGCGGCCTGCGCCGGAAACCGCAAACGTGCTTTCGCGATTGCCAGATCGAGCACCGAAACGTCGATTTCTTTGCATCAGCGTCAGTGATGTGGACTTTCCGGGACCAGATCGGTCACCTCCGCGCAAAACTCGGCCCCGTCGGGGGCGAGACCGCACCGCCTAGTGACTGTGAGAATTCGCTGAAGAACGAACCCGCCACTCAGCCAGACGACCCGCCCCACATGTCCGACCGAGCTGGCAAACGATGCGTCCCACAGCGCTAGCGTTCGGGCCATGGAAACCTGGGATGCCATCATGGCTCGTCGCAATGTGCGGGCTTACGCCGACCGGCCCATTCCGCAAGCCGACCTGGAGCGAGTGCTGCAGGCCGGTTGGGCGGCGCCATCGGCCATGAACCACCAGCACCGCGACTTCGTGGTCTGCACCGACCGAGCCCAGCTGGAGGCGTTGTCGCAGGTATGGCGATGGGCTGGCCACGTCGCCTCCTCAGCCGTCACGGTGGCGATCGTCGCCCCTGTACCCACGGACAAGGAGGAAGGTGAGGTCGACCAATTCGACATTGGCCAGGCTGTTATGGCCATGGCTATTGCGGCAGCCGACCTCGGGATCGGGAGCGGCCACGCATCGATCGAGGACCAGGACAGGGCCCGGGCGATCCTCGGCCTGCCCGGCGACCACTATTGCGCCTACCTCCTCGCCCTTGGCTATCCGGCGGACCGGCCGCTAGCACCGTTGCGTCACTTAGACCGGCGGCCCTTCGACGAAGTGGTGCACCGCGGCCACTGGTGAGCGCGCGGTTCGGCGCCGGTACCAGCCCTAGCGAACACGCAGGAACGCTTGGACATTTCTCTTGTAGTCGTGGCCGGGGAACCGTAGCGTGCGCTTGTGCAGGTAGCCGAGTTGTGGCGGTACCCGGTCAAGTCGCTCCAGGGCGAACCGTTGGAGCTGACGGCCGTCACGACCGCTGGGCTCGATGGAGATCGTCGGTTCGCGCTATTCGACGTCGAGACCGGTTTCGGCCTGACCGGGCGTCGGGCCCCCGAGTTGTTGTTCGCTTCGGCCCGGTTGAACGACGACGGCGGTGTTGACATCACGTTGCCTGATGGTTCGGTGACACGTGACGACGACGCGTTGTCGGCGTGGTTGGGACGGCGAGTAACGCTGCGGTCAGCCGACGCCGGGGTGCCACGCCAGTATGAGAGCCCCGTTGATTTCGAGAACGAAGCGATGAGCCACTGGGCGCCCTGGGACGGGGCGGGCGGCGCATATCACGACTCGGCCGGAGCGCGGGTCTCGTTGGTCTCGACGGCGACAATCGGCGCATGGGACCGGCGCCGGTTCCGCGCCAACGTGTACCTCGACGGAGAGGGCGAGGATGCGCTTGTGGGATCCAACCTGACACTGGGCGAGGCGACGCTCGATGTGGTTATGCGCCTGGAGCGGTGCGTGATGACAACACGCCCTCAGGCCGGCGGGGTCGAGCGCGATCTCGATGTGCTGCGAACGATTAATCGTGAACGCGGTGGCTGCCTGGCCGTGGGGGCGCTCGTGAGAAAGCCCGGAACGGTTCGGGTCGGCGACACGCTCAAATCTGTCCCGGCCCGATTGCGCGAGCGGGGCACTTCGGGTGGTTGATGATCTCACGCTGCGCCCGGCCTGCACCGGGCGTTTTGTGACGGCGACGAATGGTTAGGACCGCAGCTTCGCGGCGACATCATCGGCCGAAGGCATCGCGGCGATCTCGTCCGCGAGCTTCCGTGCCCGCTGACGATAGGTACCGGTGCCGAGCACGGTGCGGAGCGCGTCTCCTACGGCGGCGTGCGTCACTTCTCCCGGCATCAGGGTAATAGCGGCGCCAGCCCCCGTCAGCAGGTTCGCATTGATGAAGTTGTCGGCGCTCTGAGGGAGTGCCACCGAAGGAAGCCCGTGTGCCAGGACGCCGAACATCGTTCCGGCTCCAGCGTGGTGAACCACCGCGGCGCAGTATGGGAGCACCTCTGCCTGAGGATGTACTGCTCGATGCGGGCGTTTTCCGGTATGGCCGCCAGGGCCGAGGGATCGTGGTCCCGCCCGATCGTGGCCAAGACGTTGACGGGCTCGTCCTCCAAGGCTTTGAGCACAAGGCGGAAGACCTCCAGGTCGTTGTTCGAGAAGGTTCCCAGCGTCAAGTAGACCAGCGGGCGTCCGGGGTTGGCTAGTGAAACTGGCAATGCCGGAGGCTCCGCCAGCGGCAGGGGAGACGGGCGCAAGGTCTGGGCCCGCGGAGCCCGGCGGCGGCCGGGTCGAGCGAAGGCGGGCAGATCGTAACCGTGGTCCCCGAATAGACCCCTGCGGCCGGTGGGACCTCAAGGCCGAACTCGCGCCAGATCGGAGATACCGCGTCGCCCACGAGGTCGAGGACGCTCCGATCGATGAGCGGCCCTATGGAGTGGAGGACTGCGTGGGCCCCGGTGGCCTCGGCGACTAGCGGGGCAGCAAACAGGTACGGGTCGAAGACGAGCAGAGCCGGCTCGGACACCTTGCAGAGCTTGAGCAGGTCATCGACCATGAGCGCCATCCCGATCTCGCCAAAAAGGCGGGGGACGAAATAGCCCCCTACCCGCGACGGAGCGAGCCCGTCACCCGGTATTCCCCGCGTTCGTGCGCGAAGCGCAGCAAACCAGGAACCGAACGACGGACCGACGACGCGGAACGAGAGCCCACGGCTGGTAACTGTCTCCGCGGCATCAGGTCCACTGGCGATTATGACCTCATCGCCACGGTCGGCAAAGGCCTGGGCAAGCGGGAGGAGGGGCAAGATGTGACCGGTCTGTGGCACGCAGCTGACGATGACCCGCACGGAACCCTCCCGACGAAAGGTGATCTGACCAGCACGCTACTGCGGGCTGCCTCGAGCCAGACTTCTAGGACGCGACTGAGATCAGGCGTGCGCCGTGCCTTTTGTTTCAAACATCATGGCGCGCTGGAAAGCGGCGGCCCGGAGTTCCTCGGGGATCTCAACTGGGCCGCCGAGGGCCCCCGCGTTGAGCCCTGCCTGAGCGGCTTCTTCGATGATCCCGCCGACCTGGATGGCCAGTTCTGGGGTGCGGTGGAACACGAGCACCCCATGGTTCGCCAGCAGGACCGCTGGCACGCCCGGGGTAATCGCGGCCCGGATGTTGGCCACCGCCTGGTCGGACCCCCGTGGCCCGTAGCCGGCCACGGGCACCCCGGTCGGTAGGCCGAACATCGCTAGGGCTTCGACCCAGCACCCGATCGGACGATGGGCGACCGCGTAGGCGGTCGCGTAGGGCGAATGCGTATGCAGGACGCAGCCGACGTCGGAGTGGTCCTCGTACATCGCCGTGTGCATGGCGACGACGGCTCCCTGGATAGGCGGCAGGTCACCCTCCAGCAGGGCCCCGTCCAGCCCAACCCGTACGACGGCAGATGCTGCGTGGTTTCGCAGCGATGGGCCCGCGGTGAAGTACATCTCTTCCGCCCCTGGGACCCGGAGGCTCACATTTCCATGCCCGTTGGCGGAGATGGCTCCGCTGGCCACCACCCGTTGAGCGACATCAACGACCTGAGCGACCAAATCCTTGTCCATCACACCTCCGAGCCTCGGTAGCCGACAAAATCCGTAAAGGACGTTAGCTGTGCCGTGTTCAACAGGGTCGACGCTTCGTCTGAGCAGGCCGGCCCGCAGACGGCTGGTGCTGCCCGAGAGCGGAGGCCGGCATGCCCCGTACTATCTGTCTGGTGCCTAGTTGCTGTCAGTGGGGTCGTTGCGGATGATGGGTGCTCACTTGGCTCAGGTGGGCATCGACATGGGAGGCTCGGGTACCCGGTTCGCCACAATTTCAGGCGGTAAGGTCGTCGCCACGGCGGAGGTGCCCACGGGCGAACTGGGCGCGGGAGCGCCGGCCGAGCGCGTCTCCAGGACGGCCGCCGTTGTTACCGGCCTTTTACCTGACGGGTACCACTTGGAGGGAGTGGGGATCGGGGCGAGCGGGCCGGTTTTGTTGCCCAGCGGGACCATCTCCAACCCGGACACGCTTCCTTGGTTTTCGGGTTTCGACTTGGCGGGGTTGCTTGCTGCGGAGCTCGGGGCTCCCGTAGTCGTCGACAACGACGCCGTCGCGTGGGCATTGGGCGAATACCATTTCGGTGCCGGCCGCGAATTCGAGCGGTTGCTGGTCGTGACCCTCGGGACCGGGATCGGAGTTGCCTTCTTGGACCGCGGGCAGCCGTACCGGGACCGCAGAGGTCAGCACCCCGAGTGCGGCCACTTACCAGTGCAGCCAGGAGGCCCACTGTGCTACTGCGGATTAGCGGGGTGCTGGGAAATGGTAGCCAAACGTGGAAGTTTGGAGGACCGCGCCCTTGAGGTTACGGGCACGTCGGATCTCACTGTTGCCTATGACCTGCTGCGGGCCGGGCACCCGGAGCTGGAGGCGGTGCTCGTGGACTACGGCCACGCCGTGGGACGGGGCCTTGAGATGCTCAACGTCGCCTACAGTCCGGACCGGGCGGTCGTCGCCGGAAGTGTCAGCCGGTTCCTCCCGTATTTTGTGCCTGGGCTGGCTGAAGAGGTCGGGCACCGCCCAGGCTTTGCCAACGACTTGGAGGTGGTTGAGTCGGCACTGGGCGCTTTCGGGGGTGCGATGGGTGCCTCTGGGCTCGGGCGCGTCACCTTGGCGGCAGCGGCCGGCCCATCGTCAAATGGCGACGGTGACCTTTTGACCGAAAAGGAAATGGCCCGGTTCGACCCCGAGCCCACGGGCGACCTCGGCGCTGAGTAACTGGACGAGCTTGGCCCCGCAAGCCAGGCGACCCAATTGGCTAGAGCTCCCGGTCGTCACCGGCCATCGGGATCCGAGCTCGGTGTCCTCCGTGTCAACCGTCATGACGAGCGCACCGCTCTGCACCAGTTCAGTCCCCAAAGCAGCCAGCGACGCGTTCTCGGCCCCTGGGCCAAAAAGGATGCACACCAAACCAGGGCCCGCCATTTCTAGGGGGCCGTGGCGGAACTCGCCCGTCAGGAAGGCCTCTGCCGGGAACTTTGCCACTTCGTTGAGCAGGAGCGCAGCCATGTGGGCGGTGGCCAAGTCCGACGGGGTGGCAACGAATACAAAACGAGTGCGGGGGGAGGCCAGCCCGGCGGCGACGATGGGGGCTACATCTGGGACGAAACGTTCCAGGTCGTCGGCGACGGCGCCGATCCGCTCGACGGCATTGGCGTCGTCCTGGCCTCTGAGCGCACTGAGAGCCCTGTCGTGGGCGGCCAACGTCGATATGTAGCTCTTGGTGCTGACGGCAGCCTCCTCTCCGAAGTGAAGCCCTACTACTACATCCGCCGCCCGGGCCAGGGTGCTCTGGGGATCGTTGGTCGTGGCCAGGAGCGTCGCCGGCCGTCTCGTGCCGCCCCCGCCCCCGAGGAGCGCAACGACCTCACCGCTTTCCCCTGACTGCGAGGTCACCCACAACAACGCGCCCGGTGTCACTAACTCCGGCATAGCGAGGAGCTGCGCCGTGCTGACCCACCAGGCCGGCCGGCCTTCAACGACCATGCTCGACCACGCAGGGTGGGTGGCCACAAAGGAGGCGCCCATTCCGGTCAGGATGATGCGCTCATAACTGTCAAGGTCGAGGCTGGCTAGGGCCTCGGGCAGGGGGTTAGAAGCCAGGGACCGCAACGCGTCCGGCTCGTGGGCGATATCGCGTTCGAAGGCACTAGTGGTCGGCATAGCTCCAGTCCCCATGGTTGCTCTGGGCGCTCTCGCTCCCGTTATGGCTCGTAGCAGCCGGCCCTTCGGTCGCCCCTAGGCCGGCAATGCGAACTTCGAGGCCGTGCGCCTCCAGCGCCGAGCGCTGCTCGTCCGTGATGGCCGCGTCGGTAACGAGCAGATCGGCCGCGTTTAGCGCGCATATGCGAGCGAAAGCAGTGCGCCCGATCTTGTTGGCATCGCAGGCGACGATGCAGCGCGAGGACGCCCCGAGCGCCGTCCGTTTTACAGCGGCGTCGTCGGGGTGCCACTCGGTGAAGCCCTGGTCGGCGTGGACTGCGCTCACGGTCATGATGAAGAGGTCGAAATGGTAGTCCTCGAGCATCCGCCCCGTCTCCGGTCCCACTAGCGATTGCTCGCCGGGCCTGACCATGCCGCCGGTGACCATGAGCCTGACTGACGAGGACGACACCAACGCGGCCGCTACCCGCAGCGATGGTGTACACAAAGTGATCTGCCTATGGGACAACTCCTCCGCGATAGCCACACCTGTCGTCCCCGCATCGAGGATGACCGCTTGGCCGTCGTCGACCAGAGAAGCGACCATTCTGGCGATCTGTCGCTTTGCGGGTAGCTGGAGCTTGGCCCGAACGGCAAAGGGGGGTTCGTAACTGCCGCTGCTTATCCGGGTCGCCCCGCCGTACACTCGGCGCAGGGCCCCGTCGGCCTCGAGCAGTGCCAGGTCTCGCCTCGTTGTCATTGCGGAGACGCCAAGCTCAGCCGACAGGGCGTCGACCTCTACCCTGCCGTCCTCAGAGACCCTTTGGAGTATCCGTTCGTGGCGCTCGTTTGGGCGCATCGCGTCCGCCCCACTCCCTACGGGGTTGACTTGGTCTATCGGTTCGACCAACCTTCATGAGCAGTATAACAGCGACGATGGGCGAGTTCCAGGACCGGGCTAGACGGGATGAGGAGACGCCTCGGAAGGCGACCATGCCCAAATAACCATTGCAACCCCTCAGTTGGATGAGAGTAGCCCTCGGCTTGCTTCGGCAGGTTCCGCTTGATACGATCATCTAGACAGTTCGATCTACCACCTTAAATCTTCGTTCGCGCACTTTCACCCGCTTTGGTGGCCGTGAGCTAGGACGGCCGAAGGAGGGATGGGCATGTCAATCCGGTCGGTAACACGTTCATTCGTTGGTGGCGCAGTAATCCTGGGCAGCCTTACGGGCGTTGCCTCAGCGGCCTCGGCTGGCGCCAAGGTAGTCAACCTCACGATGTGGCAGCAGTGGGGGGGCGGCCATGAGGAGGCGGCGCTCGACAAGGTAATAAAGGAGTACGAGGCCCTTAACCCCGGCGTGCGAATAACTGAGACGCCAGCTACGAACTCAGCCAAGATCCTCACTGCGATCAGCGGCGGGACCCCGCCCGACATCGTCGACCTGGGTACTTCGCTCGAAGTAGGGGAATGGGCGAGCCGGGGAGCGCTCCTTCCCATGGCCCCGTATATATCCTCGTCTCGCCTGAACACCGGCGTTTACGTGCCCGCTGCCCTCGACGCGTTGACGGTTAGTGGCCAGCTCTACGGCTTGCCGTTTATGGACTTCGACGTCGGTCTGTTGTACAACAAGACACTTTTCAAGGACGCTGGCCTAAACCCCAACGACCCGCCCACCACGACTCAACAATTGCAGTCCGACGCGTTCAAGCTCACCAAACAAGAGGGGAACGGGCGCATAACTCAGCTCGGGTTCCTCCCGGACTTCCCTGGCCAGTCCAATGGGCAGGTCTGCACGCTCGAGGACATGGGCTGGGACTTTGGTGGGCAGTGGTACAACGAGAAGACGCACACCATCACGGCTGATGCTCCGCAAAACATTGCTGCTCTCAACTATGAAGTCAGTTTCTATAAGAAATATGGCGCCAGCAACATGGCCAATTTTGAGAGCAGCGCGGGAGCGTACCTGACTGCGAATGATCCCTTCGAATCAGGAAAATTGGCCATGGTCTACGACGGGCCATGGGCACTGCAGTACATAGAGGCTAACCGGCCCAGTTTGGCTTCTCAGATCGGCGTGGCCCCCTTCCCTGCGCCTGCCGGTATGAGCTCGCTGCGGGGCACGACGTTCATAGACACCAACCCTCAGGTCATCCCCCGGGGCGCGTCCGACCCATCGGCCGCCTTCGCGTTCATAAAGTGGGAGACGACCAGCCCCGAGGTAACGGCCACCTTTGCCCAGCTGGTAGCCAACCTGCCGCAGCTAAAGAAAGTGCCAAGCTTCCCGCTCGCCAACGACCCCCGTTTTCAGGTGTTCATCAACGAGGCCAATTCCGCCAATGCCCACGTTTGGCCTCAGCTGCCTTACTCCACGGAATATGGGGTGCGCCTGTGCCAAGCTCAGCAATCGGCCCTGTTCGGCACCACCACTGCGGCCAAGGCGATGGGCTCATTGCAGAGCACTATGGAGAGCTCGGCCAGCTCCTAGCACCAAGGTAGAAGCCGGTGCAGCAAACCATCAGCCACGCCACCGAAGCGGGGCGTCACCGTCGGGGCTGGCGTCCGTGGCGCGGGCCTTTGCCTTTCCTCCTGCCATGGCTGATCGGGTTCATTGCCCTCACCCTCATCCCTCTTTGCCTGTCGTTGTACTGGAGCTTCACCAATTACGACATCTTGCAACCGCCCCAATGGGTGGGCGCGTCTAATTACGTACAGCTGGTCCACGACCCGCTGTTCAGGACCTCCGTAATCAACACGAGTTTCATGGTGGTGATTGGTGTCCCTTTGGGGATCGTCCTCGGCCTGGGCTGTGCCTTGCTGCTGAGGCGCCCGATCAGGGGGTCGGCCCTGTACCGGGGCGCGATCTTCGTCCCTGCAGTCGTGCCGTCGGTCGCCGTGGCCGTGATTTGGATCTGGATCTTCAACCCGGACTACGGGCTCCTGAACGCCGCCCTCGGGGTCGTCCACATCAAACCTCAGGGCTGGCTGGCCAGCCCTTCGTTAGCCAAGCCCAGCCTATTGATGCTCCTCGTCTGGGAAGCGGTGGGCCAAATCATGGTGCTGATGCTGGCGGGCCTGAAGGAGATCCCAGGAGAACTCTACGAGGCGGCCTCGCTTGATGGGGCCAAGCCTTTGCAGCACTTCCGGTACATTACCCTCCCCCTCCTCGGCCCTGTGCTGTTCTACAGCCTCATCGTCTGGATGATCTTCTACCTGCAATTTTTCACCGAAGCGTTCGTGGCAACGGCTCAGGACCTGGGCGAGCCCGTCAACTCAACCCTGTTCTACTCCATCTATATTTATCAGAACGCGTTCCAGTTCTTGAAAATGGGATATGCCTCAGCCATGGCATGGATCTTGTTCGCCGTCACGATGATCGTCACCGTGACGTTGTTCCGTTTACAGCGACGGTTCATCTTCTACCGGGGCGAGCAACGCGCATGAACCTGTTCCAAACCGTGATCAGGACGACGAAGCGCCGCCGGCGGCTCACCGATGGCGCCAGGCACGTGGTCCTAATATGCACTTCGCTCATCGTCCTCCTGCCGCTGGCCTGGATGGTGGCTAGTTCGTTGAAGTCCAATTCGGCCATCTTCGTGTACCCTCCGCAGCTTGTCCCCTCTCACCCCAAGTTCGACAATTACCGAAAAGCCTTCGATTACATACCATTCTGGCTTTACTTCCGCAACAGCGTTATCGTGTCCGCGGCCACGATATGCGGCATCTTGTTCTCGTGCGTGCCCGCGGCCTACGCCTTTTCCATACTGCGCTGGCGGGGAAGGGACCTCGTATTTTTCGTGGTCCTGGCAGGCATAATGTTGCCCTTCCAGGTCCTGATGGTACCTCTCTACGTGATCTACCGAGACCTCCATTTCCTCGGGACTCTGCTGCCACTCATCGTGCCGCCGTTCTTCGGCCAGTACATCGCGTCGGCGTTCTCAGCGAGCCTAGCCATTTTCCTGCTACGACAGTTCTTCCGGTCCTTGCCAGGTGAGCTCATCGATGCCGCTCGGATCGACGGCGCCGGGGACTGGTCGATCCTGTTCCGCGTCGTCATACCGGTCGCAAGGGGGGGCCTCATAACAGTCACCCTGTTTTCGTTCTTGTCGAGTTGGACCGACTTCCTGGCACCGCTCATCTTCCTCAACAAGGGCTCGCTGTTCACTCTCTCCCTGGGGCTGCAGCAGTACCAGAGCCTCCACTTCACAGCCTTCAATTACCTTATGGCCGCCGCATTTGTCTTCGCCCTTCCGGTGTTGTTAGCTTTCATCTTCGCCCAACGATTTTTCGTAGAAGGTATTGCGCTGACAGGCTTGCGAGGATAACTCGTGTGTGACGCGGTCGCTCGCCTGGTGCTCGAATGCCCTGATCGGCAGCGAGGCATGCTCGGCCGCTGGCACCAGGTAACCTTCGCGAGTGAAGCGACGCACGTCGGAAGACAGGACGGGCCCCCGGCGGCGCCGTATCGTGCACAGGACGGCGCAGCTTCCTGCAGCGAGCCGGACCTTGTACCGGATCGAGCACTACAGCTCCCTACCTGCAGTCGCGTTGGCAATCACTGTGGCCGTGGTCTGTCTGGTCGCTGTCGTTGCGGTGCTCGGTTTCCCGAGCCATTGGGTAGCTGTGTTCGAGGTCTCGGCCTCAGGCGTTACCCTCGTAATGGTCTTCGCGATCCAGCACACACAGGGCAGAGAGCAGGCTGCAACCCAGCGCAAACTGGACGAGTTGATCCGGGCTCTCCCTGGTGCTGATGAGTCGCTGATGATGTTGGAGGAGGCGCCGCGGGAGGTCATGCTCGACGTTGAGGAGGACCAGCGGAACGTCCGCTCGGAGTCCTTCGATGCGGGCACCGAAAGTCAGTGACGCTCAAGCCTCGGCTGCCTCCGTTCGACGGCCTCTGAAGTTGTCTAGCTCGTACTCGCACAGACCGTGTTCTTAGGGGGCAGCTCGAGGGTTTTGAGGTAAGGACCGCCCCTGTTCTCGATGCAGGTGCTACAGAACCAGGCCACACGAATGCCCTTGCCGGACAAGATCGGGTCGAGGGGCGGGCCAGGGCTCAGCGCACTAGTCCTTCTCCCAAACTGATACGTGTGAGGTGCTGTCGCCGGTGAAAGGAGAGCGGTCCCAGCCTGCCCAGCGCGCACTTAGAGACATACGGGCCAGCTTCGCCATTAAGTCGAGCTCCGAGGGCCATACATACCGGAACGGCGTCCTTGACTCACGTGCGCCCGGCACACCAGCGATGAAATGGTGTGATTCGGCTTGCTGGGCGACGAAGTCGATGTACAGGTCGTAGCCGATATAGCCCGGGGCATGGGCGAACACGCGGGCGTCTTCTCCAGGAGGCAGGCGTCGGAGAGCCGGCACTCCGACCTCGATCACGAAGTAACCGCCGGGCTGGAGATGGGCGGCCGCATTGGCGAAACAGGCCACTTGCTCATCCTGAGTGGTCAGATTTCCGATCGTATTGAATACGAGGTACACCAGCCTAAAGGCCCCCCCGACCCGGGTGGTCGCAATGTCCCCGATGGTCACCTTGATCCGACGAGCGCCATCCTTGGCGCTCAGCCGGCTGACCATGGCGGTGGAGAGGTCGATGCCCGATACGGGAACGCCGCGGTCTGCGAGCGGCAAAGCCACGCGACCCGTGCCTATGGCGAACTCAAGAGCCGCTCCGTCCCCGGCGAGCTCGGCCAGGACGTCAACCGTCGTACTTAGCACCTCGGGGGCGAACATGTCGCGGGAGCTCTCGTCGTAGAGCGCGGCGACGTCTTCTTCGAAATGGTCTTGGGGCACCTGCAGATAGTCGCGCCGACTTCTCGCGACTGGCCAGCCAATTTCGGTCACCTCAGTCGAGGCTCCAGCTAAATCGATGGCGTTCCTCGCGCCGTTATCGTTACCGTCTAACGATGAGCTGGGATGACGCTTTCTCCCTCCGCTACGACGAGTGGTCAGCCCACATGACCGCCGACGTCGGCTTCTACTCGCGTCTCGCCCTTGAAGCCGACGGGCCGCTAGTCGAGCTGGCGGTCGGTAACGCCCGCGTTGCTGTCCCGGTCGCCCAGGCAACGGGCCGGCAAGTCGTGGGCGTTGACACCTCGCTAGCCATGTTGGAGCAGGCTCGTGCCCGGGCCTCAAAGGCGGGCGTCGATCTCGACCTCCGCCACGCCGACATCCGCGATCTACGTGTCGAAGAGCAAGCGGCCCTGATCTACTGCCCGTTCCGGGCTCTCCTGCACCTCCCCACGTGGGCGGACCGGCGACGCACCTTCGAGCGAGTGGCAGCGTCGCTTCGTCCCGGCGGCCGGTTCGCCTGGAACACGTTCGTCTTCGACCACCACGTAGCGACCCGCCTCGACGGGCAACACCAAGACCGCCCGCTGCCCCATACCGTGCGCTACAGCGTGGGGGACAACCGCATCGACTTGGTCCTTGACGAAGGCGGGACTAGCTCTCTGTGGTGGGCCACCAAGAACGAGTGGCTCGGCCTGCTCGACATTGCGGGCCTTGAGCTCGAGGACCTCTACGGTGGCTTTTCCCAGGAGCCCTTCGAAGACCACAGCAGCGAGTATGTTTTCGTTGCCCGGCGCCCCGGCCTGTGACCCTAGCCACCAGCTGTCTTCACAGCGCCCTTGCCCGCGACTCCTGTCCCGAGCGCGCGCTCTAACGTGCCGTTCCGCTACGAGCTCGAATTGTCGACGACCTGTGCGATTTCCACAAAGTCGACGGTGGGCTTCACCCCGTAAAGGGTGGTCACCCGTTCTCGAAGTTCCTTGGTAGCGGCGGTGCGCCCGCTGCCGTCTCTATCCCGGTGGTGGCGAGCGCAGCGCTGATCACACAGACCAACGCCAGGTACAGCCAGTGCCGGACAGTCGACGACGGTCGGCCCCCAAATGATCCCGTTTCTCGGGCTAGGCCCCGTGAGCACGTGATGTTCGTGATAATGGCTCTTAGCATGGCCCGCGTCAAGGCCCCGAAGCTGGGTACGGCCCTGTGGCGGCCCCGCAGGGCCGTTATCGAACTAACTGCCCGACAGTGAGGACTTCATGCTCGCGTTTTCGGCCCCACTCGACCGTGACTCCATCTCGGCGCACCGCAGCCACGAAACGCGTGATTGAGAAGAAGATCGCCAGTGCGGTAAGGCTCCAGGTAACCGCCGTTCGTTCCAGGACGAATGCACGGAGCGAAGACGACACGAGGAGCCAAAGTACAATTCCGGCATTGAGCATTAGAACTGTCGCCCAAAGGAGCGAAATCCGAATGAAGAACCGGCGGATACACGGTCGGCGAAGAAGTTCCGGGTCGATTGGGCAGAAGTCGCGTGCGAACCGCTGTGTAAACGGCCGTCGAACCGCCGCCGAACCGAAGAGGACAAGAGAGATCACCACCATGCCAGCTGTTGGTTGCGCGAAATACAAGAAAGCGCTACCTGTGACGAAGGACACCGTTGTGCGGATTATCAAAAGGCCTGTGCCGAGCAATAGAAGCGTGGAGACGCGCTCTCCACGTTTGAGCCTTCGTCCAAGGGCCAGGCAAGACCAGGCGAGGGCTGCGATCAGCGCACCTCTGAAACCAACACTCACCAGCACTAAATAGAACAGAGCAAGCGGGCCGACCATCGCCTCGAGTACCACGGGGCAGGCGTGCCGCAGCGCGTCCCGTGGAGAGGGTAAGGCGAGGTGCTCCCCTTGGTTACCTCCATCTCGGCAGGAGAGGGTAAGTGCCGGGAGCCTTCGCGCGGCCATGCCCACCTGAGCGTCAGAACTCATGACAAGGCGTCACCGCGACACTTGACGGCGCCTTCGGCCATGTCTTTGCCTGATCTCTCCACGCTCGGTTCCTGCGGGAGAACCTGCGAGGAGAACCTCTAGGTGACCGGCAACAACGCGCGGCCTGCGTGACACAGCCGCGGTGAGTAAAAGTGTACGGCGTTTTTGGGGACTACGGGGCGGGTCGTGCGCCTGAGTGGTGTACCCGGTCACGACTGTGCTCCATACGTCGCTGCCACGACGACTGGGGCACCTTCGACCGAGTCATGCGTGACGAGCGGCGAACTGCCGTTTTGCTCCGCTCAGATCGCATCTACTCGAACCCGTCCTGAGGTTCACCTGCTTCATTCGGGCTAACCGGAGGTAAAAGCTCCTGCAGTAAGCACGGGGACATGAGCGTCCACGTCGCTCTCAGTGGCGAGGTCGACGTCCGAAGAGAAGCTGATCGCTGTTAGCTCCAAGGCCGACGCGCTGGCACGGACGGCTCCGCCGACATCCACGGACGCCTTGTAGGTGGTCGCCATCGCCGCAGCTTCGGCCGACAACTCACAGCCAGCCAGTAACAAGTGGTGCAGGACCGCACCAGCGCCAAGGCCGTCTTCGAGCGCGGGTCGCAACGAACCGTCGGGCCATCGTTCACCTGCCGCGATCACAGCGATCGGCCGCTTTCCTGTGCCGTAACCGCTGCGCAGCACCCAGGCGGCAGCTGCCGCCGCATTACGCAGGCAAGCAGCCACGACCACGCCGTTGGCCGCCGCGGCGATCGCCGCGCCGTTGGGTGAGGGGAGCACGATGCGTGGCGTGAACGGAGCGGTGGCGAGCGCTGCCGGCGACAGGGACCAGGGACGGTCCTGGGACGTATCCCGACGGCGGACCGCCAGCTCTGCGCCGTGCGCTGCGGCAAAGGCTTCAGCCCCGGGGTCAGAAAGCCGGTAGGGGAGCACAGCCATGCCTCGGCCCACCGCTACCGTCACGGCGGTCGTAAACGAGAGCACGTCGACAACGACCAGGCAGCCGTCTTTGTCGTTCAACATTTCCGCTCCGGTCGGCCCCCAGTCGAAGCGCACTGCTGCCACGCTCTGGCGGAGGTCGCCGCCGACGAACTCTTCGACCATGGGAACAGTTTGGCCGGCGGCCGCTCGCTAGTCGAGGAAGCTGCTGGCTGGCGCTCCCGTTTGGGGATCCTCGGTCGTAATCTCCATAATTCCGAGGTCCTATCGCGACGTCGGGACGTCGAAGCCTTCGGGCATCTCGGAGCGGGGCCAGCTGAGGAGGCGCTCGGCCTGGGTACAGGCGAAGCGGTCGGTCATGCCGGCGACGTAGGTGACGGCGGCCCGAGCCAGGTCGTCGTCACTACCCAGCACCGTAGCGCCGGGCAGGGCAGCGGGATGTGCCGCGTAGTGCTCGACCAGTGCGCCGAGCATCCGGTGGACAGCGCGGTACTGGCCAGCCGAATCCGGGCGAAGGTAAATCCGTTCGTAGTCCCATGAGCGCAGGGCGGCCAGCGCCTCTGCCATGTCGGTGCTCAACCCGATGGCCGAGTGGCGCTGGCTCGTGACGACGACGTCTGTAATGAAAGCGTTGAGCTGGCGAGACCTCGTTGACCCCGCTCGCTCGACGACGGTCCGCGGCAGGTCGCCGAGGTTGACGATGCCTGCCCGACCGGCGTCCTCGGCGTCGTGGGTTGCGTACGCCATCCGGTCAGCGAGGGCGCACACTTCTCCTTCGGGAGTGGCCGGCGCGGGCCGGGACCAGCTGTGATTGCGGATCCCGTCACTGACCTCGTAGGTGAGGTTGAGCCCCGCCAGCGTAATGTCGGCGCCCCACGGGGCATGGTCGAACCCGCCCGGGACAAGCGGGTCGAGAGCGTCCTCACTTGCGTGCCCAAATGGGCCGTGCCCGCAGTCGTGGCCCAGCGCGACAGCTTCTGCGAGAGCGACATTGAGGCGCAGCGCGCTGGCGATAGCCCGCGCCACCTGAGCCACCTCTAGTGCGTGAGTAAGCCGGGTCCGCTGGTGGTCGTCAGGGAAAATGAAGACCTGCGTCTTGCCGGCCAAGCGTCGAAAAGCCGTTGCCTCGTGGAGGATCCGGTCGCGGTCGCGCTCGAAACAGGTCCGCCATGGGTCCGGGTTCTCTTCGCGGGGGCGGTTCCCGGCCCCTCGTGAGCGAGTCGCTCCGGGCGCCATGAAGTCGCTTTCTTGTGCCTCGCGAGCCTCCCGGTCGAGTACCTGCACGGCGCCGACATCAAATGCCGTCCCGGCGTGTGCTTGGCGCAGCCCGTCGACCTCGGACCGGTGCCCGTTCATGGTGCTCGCCCAGCGTCGGGCACGGTCGGTCAGTTCATCGTCGCCCCCCATGGCTTACACGCTAGCGAGGGGGACTGACCGTTCTGGTGGGTAACATGATCCGCACTCAGCTGTCGAGATAGGAGAAGAGCAACGTGGACGTCCGGATCGGCGTTACGCAGTCGCCCAGGGAGATCGAAGTCGAGCTGGCGGACAATACCAGCGCAGACGAACTGGTCGCCAAGATCGACGCGGCCGTCACCAAGGCGACCGGGATGCTCTGGCTCACCGACAAACGGGGGCGGCGCGTCGGGATCCCCGCCGCCAAACTGGCTTACGTAGAGCTGGACAGTGGCGCAGAGACGCGTCGCGTGGGTTTCGGGGCGGCCGTCTGAGGCGGCCGCTTGACCGGCGTGCTGAGCTGAGTGGCTGAGCTGCTCGACCGCAAGCTCCTGTTCGTCACCGGCAAGGGCGGTGTGGGCAAGACCACGATCACCGCCGGGCTCGGGCTTCTGGCAGCGAGCAAGGGGAAGCGGACGCTGGTATGCGAACTGGACGCAAAAGGCGACCTGGCGTCCAGTTTCGAGACCGCTCCGACAAGCTTCGAAGAACGGGAGGTCGCCCCCAGGCTATGGGCGATGTCCATGGACACCGAGGCGTCGCTCCGGCAGTACTTGTTGCTCCAACTGAGGTTGCCCAGGGCCTTCCGTATCGGCCCTCTGGCGAGGATGTTCGATTTCGTTGCGCAGGCCGCACCGGGCGCTCGCGAGATCGTGACCATCGGGAAATTATGTTGGGAGGTCCGCGAACGCCACTACGACATGGTGATTGTGGACGCCGTTGCCACCGGTCATATGATCGGGCAGCTGGCCGCTCCACAGGCGATCAACCGCTTGGTACAGGTTGGCCCGGTGCGCCAGCAGACAGGCTGGATGCTCGAGATCCTGTCCAATCGCGCGACCACCGGGGTGCTTGTCGTTGCCACTCCCGAGGAGATGCCGGTTACAGAGACGATCGAGTTCGTCGGGCGACTGAAGACCGAGACCACCGTGGGCTTAGCGGGGGTGGTGGTGAACCGGGTATTGCCTGAGCTTTTCGGGACGAGGGAGGAGCAGGCTTTCGAAGCGGTCTCCGCCCCCGGCTCCCGTGAGCTGCTAGCCGGGACCATCGGCGGCCGCCCTGAACCGCTCCTCGACGCGGCACGCTTGATGGTGAGGATGCGCCGTTCGCGGGCTGCTCATTTGGAACGCTTGCGAGAAGCGATCGGGCCGGGCGCCGCGCAGGACCGGGTCGACCTGCTCTATGTGCCCTATCTTTTCCTGAGGTCGTACGGGCTCCGCTCCACTCGCCAGGTCGCGGCAGCACTTGCCGCGGAGCTGGAAAACTGATGGCCGTCAAGGAAGCGCCGAGCACGGTCGAGGCGCTGCTTGCGGCGAAGGAAATAGTTGTTGTATGCGGTCCGGGCGGCGTCGGCAAGACCACTGTTGCTGCTGCGGCTGCCGCAATGGCGGCGTGCCATCAGGGTGGCAAAGTGCTCGTGGTTACCGTGGACCCTGCACGGCGTCTGGCGCAGGCGCTCGGCTTGGGCAAGGCATCGGGCGAACTCGAGCGAGTGCCGGCGAAGGCCTTTGCCTCTGCCGGTGCCGCACCCCGCGGCGAGCTTTGGGCGGAGATGCTCGACACCAAGAAGAGCTGGGACGCTCTGGTCGCACGTCATGCCCCGGACGCAGCGACGGCTCAGCGCATCCTGGACAACCCGATTTACCAAAACATCTCGGGCCATTTTGTCCAGAGCCACGATTACATCGCGGTGGAACGCCTTTATGAACTGCATTCAGAGGGCAGCTACGACCTGATCGTCGTCGATACCCCTCCGACCCGGAACGCCATCGATTTCCTCCTTGCGCCGGAGAGAATGGCGGAGTTCTTCAGTTCGAGGCTGCTGCGCCTGCTGACGGTCCCCTATCGTATGCGCTTCGCCGACATCGCTTCGAAGCCTTTTTATTACGTCGCCGACAGGATCCTCGGTTCCCAGTTCCTCCAAGACATCGCTGAGTTCTTCATACTTTTCCAGACCCTGTCTGAAGGCTTTGTCGCGCGGGCCAAACAGGTGGAGCGCCTCCTGGCAGACCGACGTACCACTTTTATCGTCGTGAGCACGCTCGAGACAGTCCCAGTCCGCGAGGCGGAGGCTTTCATGGCCTTGTTGCCAGAAAAAGGTCTTCACCTTGGAGGCCTGGTGCTGAACAGGGTGCTCCCTGCCTATTTGCTGGAGCCAGGCTTGGCAGAGCGAGCCGGGCGGCTCTCCGCGGAGGCGGGGGACCTGGCCAACGGCCTCTGCGCGACTACAGGTCCCATGGCGGGGGCCGACCCGGCACTGGTCGAACGTGTGCTGGCGGAGGTCGGCACCAATTTCAACAACATCGGTGTGGTCGCTAAAAGGGAGGCTAGCCAGCGGTCCGAGCTGTCGCGGCTTCCGAGCGTGGTGGCCAGCGTGCCCGAGCTCGAAGAGGATGTCCACGACCTGGGTGGCGTGCTCGAACTGGGCCGCCATATATGGTCATGGGACAAGCCTCAGCAGTAGCAGGCCGAGCCACGGTAGCTAGAGGCAGAACGAGGACTGGAGGTGAGCGGTGGCAACACTGGCCGAGCTTGTCCGGGACCGAGCCAATGTGCCGGGCCCTGTTGTCGAGCACTTGCAACGGCTGGTCGGCACGTGGGGGATCCTCTCCGACCTGTCTTTTTCCGACCTTTTGCTGTTCGTACCTGCGGTACGGCCGCCGGGGACCACCGCCGCCCTGGCAGGCAGCACGGTTCCGGACGAGGGCCGCGGTTTTGTGGTCATCGGGCAGGTACGGCCGACTACCAGCCAAACCCTCCACCTGGAGGACCTGCTAGGGCGCGAGGTACCTGACAGTGAGCGGCCATTGCTGGCACGGGCATGGGAGCTCAAGAGCATTGTCGAAGGAGAGGTGCCGGTTGCGGCGCGGAGCGAACTGGCCAGGGTGGTATGCATCCCGGTGCGCTTCGGAGGCGAAGTGGTCGCCGTGCTCACACGCGAGGCCCCGCTCATCGTCGGGCGGCGCGCCGGCGAGCTCGAGCGTGTTTACGTAGCTGTCTTTGACCGCTTGGCGAGGATGGTCGCTGCAGGCACCTTCCCGTTCCCCGTGGACGAGCCGCTGTCGAGCGAGGCACCTCGTGTGGGCGACGGGGTGATGACCCTGGACGCTGCAGCCCGTGTCGAGTTCGCCTCGCCCAACGCCGTCAACGCTCTTCACCGCCTCGGTACCTACCGCGGGATCCTCGGCGCCAGCCTCGCCGAGCTGGGCCTCGAGCACTCCCCGGTGCCAGCTGCGTTCACTGGGCTGGTCCCGGCGGCCGAGGAGCTTGAGCTGGGAGATGTCGCTGTGTTCATACGCTGCATCCCTCTGCTGGACCAGGGAAAGGCAACCGGTGCGCTGGTGCTCGTGCGCGACGTCACAGACCTCCGCCGGCGGGACCGCCTGCTCATGGGAAAGGACGTTGCGATACGCGAAATCCACCATAGGGTGAAGAACAACCTCCAAACGATCTCGTCGTTACTGCGGTTGCAGGCGAGACGCGTGCCAAAAGGGGTTGCCCGACACGCCCTGGAGGAAGCCGAGCGACGGGTTCGCAGCATCGCCGTGGTCCATGAGATCCTCTCGAGGGATACTGCGGACGAGGTCGACTTCAACGACATCCTCCCGTCTCTTGTAAGGATGGCGGAGGACCTTTCGAGTACCCCGACGCCGGTCAAGGTCACTTGGTCGGGCGAGGCAGGAGAAATGGGGGCCCAGGTGGCTACACCCTTGGCGGTCGCGCTGAACGAGCTTCTACAAAATGCCGTGGAACACGCTTTCGTTGCCCACCCGGACGAGTTGCAGCCGGAGGTGCACGTCTCGTTCGACCGTCAGGGTGACGAGCTCTCCGTGCAGGTGAGGGACAACGGCACCGGGCTGCCCGGAGACTTCTCGATCGACAAGACAACCAGCCTCGGTCTTTCGATAGTTCGCGGGTTGGTCAAAAGCCAGCTGGGTGGCAAGATCCGGATGTACAGCTCCGGCGGGACTGTCGTTGAACTAGCCGTGCCTATCAGCCGCGACGAGACCGGCGACCTGGCGCGGATATAGCTTCAACCCGCCCTGCGCTGCCGGGCTAGCCAGACCTTGCGGAGCTTGCGCCGCTCCTCTTCGGTGGTGCCACCCCAGATGCCCGACTCCTGGTTGGTGGCCAGGGCGAACTCCAGGCAACTCGTCCGTGCGTCGCAGGAGGTGCAAACTGTCTTCGCACTGACTATCTGTTCGACCGCCGGGCCCGTACTTCCAACCGGGAAAAATAGGTCCGGGTCGGTGTCCCGGCATGCGGCCCGGTCTCGCCAGTCCTCGACATCCCACTCGATGCTCCGAGTCCAAGTTAGGGCCACTCAGTCTTCCTCCTGGCGTTGAGTTCTACGCAGCAACCGGGGGCCGCCCGGTCAGGCCCCGCAAGGTGGGCCGCGTCTCGCTTGTGAAATTGTTCACGTACTGGTCCACACACAACAAGTGCTCAGAAGTCGTGCGTACAGGGAGTATAGCCCCGATAGTTCGTCGCGCGAAGGGCCCTTTTGGGCATTCCGCTAATGTCACGCGCTCCCCGCAGCCCCCGTAGGCAAGACCAGCGACAATACCTCAGCCTCCCAGCGCAGCTCTATATGGTCGGACTCGCCCACATAGTCGCCGTCCACCTGGTAAGGGACAGGGCGATAGCCTTTGACCGTCGCCCAGTCGAGCCCTCGTAGTAACGAGACGTGCTTCGAATGGGCAGCCTTGCCGCCCTCGCCAAACGCAGAACCCAGTACCGGCAACAGCGTCCCTAGCGTCAACCTTTGGAAGGTGACGAGGCTGAGGCGCGTACCCAGGGCCGTCCCCGGAGCGAGGTGCATTGGCCGGTTGCCAAAATATGTATAGGGGTCCGTGTTTAGGCAGATAGTGAAGTAACCGTCGTCGGTGCCGGCCTCATGAGCTTGTACCGAGAACGCCGGACGGCGCCGGTCATAACCCGTCGCCCATGTCAACAGTGTCGCCATTACGAACAACGCCGGGCCTGCGTAGCGCTTGAGTGGCGCGAGCTTCTCCACCCGTGCCACCACTGCAGCATCGAAACCAATGCCGGCGTGGAACAAGAAATACCGCGAATTGAGCTGGCCCAAACCGACCCTCTCCATAGACCGGGCGTTTAGGGCGGACAGGAGCTGGCTCGTCGCCTCGATGGGGTCGTTAGCCATGCCGAGAGTCCGGGCGAACACATTGGTGGAACCGCCAGGTAGGACGGCGAGCGCGGTAGGCGACCCCGCGAGCCCGTTCGCAGCCTCGTTGAGCGTCCCGTCGCCGCCGAGGACCACGACAGCGTCCATGCCGTCGGCGGCGGCACCCTGGGCTAGCCGTGCGGCATGACCGCGCCGGTTGGTCTCTTTCAGGACGACATCGTGATCGGCCGACAGCGCCTTGTGGATCACCACCCGCGCTCGGGCGGTGACCGACGAGGCCGAGGTATTTACAATGAGGAGCAGCCGCATCAGCGGGCAGGCGCCTCTGCGGCATTGCGCAGTTCCGAGACGCTGCGTGCGAGCAGCCGTGAGACGTGCATTTGGGAAATGTTCAGTCTCGTGGCGATCTCCGATTGCGTAAGGCCCTCGAAAAATCGCAAATGCAGGATAAGGCGCTCGCGCGGTGGCAGTTGTGCGAGCAGGGGAGAAAGGGTGGCCCGGCTTTCTACGTCAGCCAAGGACACGTCCTCCTCGCCGAGGTGGGCCCCAAGGGTCTCACCTTCCTCGTTCCCAACGGGAGCGTCGAGAGACGCAGAACGATAAGCCTGCCCGGCTTCAAGAGCTTCCAGGACCTCCTCCTCGGAGACCTCCACCTCCGCCGCCAGCTCGGCAATGGTCGGGGAGTGGCCGAGTTCCTGGCTCAGGGCCCCAACTACCTTGCCCAGCTGGAGGTAGAGCTCCTGCATGCGCCTGGGTGCTCTTATCGCCCAGCCCTTGTCCCGGAAATGGCGCTTCAGTTCCCCGACGATGGTATGGGTCGCGTAAGTCGAGAACTCGACACCGCGCTCGGGGTCGAAGCGGTCGACAGCCTTTATCAGGCCCAAGGAGGCAACCTGCACAAGGTCCTCCAGAGGTTCCCCGCGGTTGGCAAAACGCCGCGGAAGGTATTCAGCTAATCCCAAGTGCGCCGCTACGAGTTCGTCTCGCAGCGGTGCCTCGCGTTGGTGAGCGAAGGCTATGAACTGCTCCCGTAGCTCCTCGCGTCGGCTGGGCTCAAGGCTCACTGACTTCCCCTATTGACAGCTCATCTACGACGATCTTTTTGCGCTCTCGCTTTTTCATCAACCGGAAACGGGGGCCGTCGGCTCCGTCGCTTATCGAGTGCTCGTCCACCAAGGCGTCGAGGATTACTTTTGACAGCTCAGAAAGATGGACCGGGCCCGGTGGAGAGAAGTTGCCTTCTCCGTGCACGGTCAAGCCCTCTGGGCTGAGCAGGAAGCGCAATTCGAGGATGCCGTCCTTGCCCTTGGTCCCGGTCAGCCCGAAGCACATCTCGTCAATCGCCAGTCGCAGATCTTCGACCTGGTCGAACGTGAAGCCGAGCCGGCTGGCGAGGCCCGCCGCCGTGACCCTGGCCAACCCCACGAACTCCGGCCTCGCTGGGACCGCCAATCGCACTTCGTCGTCGCTGCCCACTCCGATTGGCTCCTCTCGCGCTCGCATGGGGTAATCGCTCCATGCTGCCGCCGCCCGGCGGTACGCCTGTACGGGGTCGCATCACAGGCTAGTGCCCCCGCCAGGCAAGTTGTCCTAGCTAGTGCCGCCGCCAGGCATTAGGGAACACGTACACGGTGCGGTGCTGGTCAGACCAGCGGCCAAGGGTAGGGGAAATCACCCCGGGGCTTGGGGTACCTACGGTGCGACAGGGCAGCCTTCGCCCGGGCCGAGACGGCTTCTATTTCCTCCTCGCTGAGGAGGCTCTCCAGGCTGCGCGGCATTTCTGCCGCCGCAAGCATCTCAAAGGGAGCGAGCAGGTCTTGGTCAACTTTCTCACCGGCGAAGTCCCATATGACGGTCCGGAGCTTTGGATCGGTATGGAAACAGAGGCCGTGGTCTATGGCCCAGATGTGGCCCGCCTGGTCGAGCAAACAATGCCCGCTTTTGCGGTCCGCATTATTGGCGACCAGGTCGAAAGCGGCGATGCGGCGCAGCGCACGGTGGTGTTGTGGGTCGTCTACAAGAGTGAAGAAGTGCTCGTCGGGTGCCGTGTCCACGCAGAACTGGAGCGACCCAGGGCCGAGCGGGCCGTCGGGGCGAGCCGTCGTGGGTGGCACAATGTCCCAACCCATGAACGTGCACAGCTCGTAGGCAGCCACTTCGCGTTTCCATAGGCCACGCGGGAAGTCCCAGAGAGGTCGCTCCCCGCTGGTCGGCTTGTAGATGGCAAGGAGGTCCTCTCCAGGCCCGGGAGCTCCCTCAGTTGGGGGAGCGGCGCAGACCGAAACCAAAAAGGTTGCATTCGAGCTCCAGGGGATGCGTCCTTTCAGCTCGATCTTGCCGCTGGAGAGTGCCGAGAGTATGTGGCCGGCCTCCTCAGTGACGGGGGTCTCGACGGGTACCCCGGCAACAGGGCCGCTCGGCAGCGGCGTGCTGTCCTGCGGGGCCTGCTGCCCGCTCACAGCGCGGGAGAGCGGTGCCCGTTTGTCTTGGGGCACGAATGGTCCTCGCCGAGCGGGTAGCCACACAGCGGGCAGGGAGGACGGCCGCCGCGCAACAGCACCTTCCCGTGAGCTATTACCCCGGCCGCCTGCTCGCGCGTGAGCGCTACCCGTGCTGTTGCACCAGCGGGCTCATCAGCCTCTCCCCCAGTAGAGAGCTCGTCCAGTCCTGGCTCTTCGTCGAGCGAGGCGATCTCTCTTGCTGTGATCATGACCCGGTCGGCCACGGGGTCGTAGGCGAGCTGCATCGAACCGACGGCCCACTCCGCCTCAACTGGCTCCTCGAGCTCGAGGTCGCTCTCGGCCGGCACCGACGCCGGGGTCGCGAGATCCGCCAACACTTCGCTCAAGCCACCTGCGAGAAACAGCACCTGATCCTTTTCGAGCTTCAGGGAGACAAGTTGGTTCTCTTGGCGGGCCTGGAAGTAAAAGACACGTTTGCCGGGCGGCCCTATCGCTCCCACGGTCACTCGAGTGGGGCTCGGCAGGTCGAATGACGGGTTCAGCGCCGGCCCTCCGTTTTCGTACCGGGCGCCGGAAGATTGGGAGCCCGGCTGGCCGGCCCCGTCCAATTAACGAGCACCACGCTGGGCGACGTGCCCCCGTAACTTATGGCGCTGACCGACCCTGGTGACACGACTATCCGCTGGAACAGGTCCAGGTGGACGCCCAGCGCGTCTGCGAGCACCGACTTGATGGGATCGGCGTGCGAAACAACAAGCACCGTTTTCCCAGGGTTCGCATTGACAAGATCGTGCACGGCATCAACCATGCGAGCCTGCATGTCCCGGATCGCCTCCCCGCCCGGGAAACAGAAGCCGCTCGGGTAGTGCATCACAGTTGGCCATTCAGGCTTCTTGGCCAGGTCCTTGAGCGGGGCCCGGCCCAGTCGCCTGCGTTGCAGTCGACAAGATCTGCGCGCTCAACTGGGATTAGGTCGAGCACTTTGCCCACGACGCCGGCGGTTTCCCTCGTGCGGGACAGCGGCGAGCAGTAGAGGGCGGCTATAGGCGGCAGGGAACCCCGCCAGCTCGCAATGTGCTGGCCCGCTTCTTCAGCCTGCTTCCTACCGTCTTCTGAGAGGCCAGGGCCGGGACCGGGCTCGGGCATCTCCCGACCAGTCGTCGGGGTCAGGCCATGGCGGACCATGAGCAGCATGGTGGGGGGGCTGGGTTTACGACGAGGCACTGCCCGCCAAGCTACCGCCTGAACAGTAAGGTCGTCGCGTGCCCGCGTCCTCGCTGGACGCTGTTTGCCGAGAGGTTGTGTCTTGCCGGAGGTGCCCGCGCCTGGTCGAATGGCGCGAGACGGTGGCAGCCGAACGTCGCGCGGCCTATTCGTCAGAGGTTTATTGGGGCCGTCCCGTGCCAGGTTTCGGGGACCCAGCCGCTCGGCTTGTCGTGGTCGGGCTTGCTCCGGCCGCACACGGCGGCAACCGCACCGGGAGGATCTTCACCGGAGACCGTTCAGGCGATTGGCTCTGGGCAGCGCTGTGGCGAGCTGGGCTTGCAACCCAGCCAGAGAGCGTCTCGGCTTCCGACGGGTTGCAAGCGGTGGGTACCTGGGTGACCGCCGTAGTGAGGTGCGCGCCGCCCGGCAACCGGCCTACGCCGCAGGAACGCGACAACTGCCTGCCATATCTCGAACAGGAGCTCTCGCTACTGCCAGTGCGCGCGCTGCTCGCCCTGGGCGGGTTCGCGTACGAAGCATGTTGTCGCCTGCTGAGAGTGACCAAAAGGCCTGCTTTTGGCCACGGCGTCGAAGTGCCAACGGAGAGCGGTATTTCAATAGTGTGCTCGTACCACCCGAGCCAGCAGAACACCTTTACGGGCCGGCTCACCGAAGAGATGCTCGACGCGGCTGTCAGGCGCGCTTGGGCGCTCGCAGGCGGGCTCGACGCCGGGACGGCTGGAGATGGTGCTGCGGCTCGCGTTCCACTGTCAGCTCCGCTGTACGAGCCTGTTGAGCTCGGGCCCTGATCTCGGGAGCCTGAACCAGAACATCGTGTTCTTCCCTTCGGCCCGGAGCCCTATCTCACCGCCGTGCGCAACGAGCAGGGCTCGGCAAAGGTAGAGCCCAAGGCCTGTCCCAAAGGACGTGTCGGAGCGGGCGTAAGGTTCGAGCAAGGCTGTGGCGTCGCCGATGTCCAGCTCGCTGCCGTCCACCGAGGCGGTCATCAAGGCCCAGTCGCCCTCCTGGGTACCGATCTCTATAGAGACGTGGCCGTCCTCTGCTAACCGTCGTGCGTGTTCGAGCACTCCGCCCACTACCTGTTCAAGACGCGACCCGTCCGCCACGACAACGACCTCTTCACCTGGCACGAGGGACAGCCGGCTGTCGCGCATCGAGGATAGGACACCCTCGACGAGGTCGCGCAACTTCACAGGCGCGACAATCAAGCGCAACTGACCTCTCGCTACCGCCCCGGCATCCAGCGCGTCCCTGGCGACCCGCTCCAGGTGCGACACCTGGCGGCGTATCGAGGCAAGCGCCTCCTCCCGGATCTCGGGTTGGGGGCCCGAGGCGAGCATCGTGTCCAGCCAACCGGAGATGATCGCAAGAGGGGTGCGGAACTCGTGCGCTACCAGCGTGAGGAACCTGTCGCGCTCGACTGGGCCCAGCGGTGCCCTTTCGCTCAGGCGGCCCTCGCCGCCCTCACAGAACAGGTCGACCCACTGCAGCACCACCTCCGGCTCCACGCCTTGTTCCTCGGCCACTTGGGCGACCGAAACACCGCGCAGAACCGACAGAGCCGCCTCGGCACGTCCGTCTTCGCTGGCCATGGCCCTCGCTGTCCACCTCCTCGGAATTGCCTTGTCGTCCGGGGTCGCGTGCCACGATACTTCTGAGATGGCCGATCGCAAGCTTGTGTCCTCCGGTTCGCCGTTTGAAAAGACGATCGGCTTCAGCCGCGCAGTCCGGGTCGGCGACCGCATATTCGTCTCAGGCACCGCCCCGATCTGGCCCGACGGGAGCTGCCCGCAGGACGCGAGGCCCAGGCGCGGCGTTGTTTCGAGATCATCGGAGCCGCACTTTCGGAGCTGGGCACGGGCTTTGCCGACGTTGTCCTGACCCGGATGTTCATAACGTCAGCCGCCGACGCGGAGGCTGTTGGGGGCGCCCATGCCGAGCGGTTTGCCGGCACCCGGCCCGCCGCGACGATGGTCGTCGTCGCGGGGCTGCTCGACCCCCGTTGGAAGGTTGAGGTCGAGGTTGAGGCGGTTACCACAAGCTAGGGTCGCTGGCAAGGCCTCATGCGGCGCGGGTGTGTTCCCAGCTTTGGGGCAGGTTGGGCAGGACGTCGCTGTTCCAGGTGAACACAAGAGGGGTAGGGAACTCAACCGGCCGCACGAGCAGCAGCACATAGGACTCGGTCCAGTTGCGATCGGCAGGCGAGGCGTACCCTCCGCCGGCTATGCAATCGGTGCACGCCGTCCCCGTGTACTCGCCAAGGAGCTCATCGCGGTGCCCCCAACACCCGGGCTCGCCGGGACCGTTGCAGGCAATGTTGCGCGTGGCGCCCTTGCCGCCCCAGCCATCGTCGTACATCCAGCCAAACATCGCTGCCAAAGCGTTGACCTGATTACCGGACCACGCGCCCCGAACGTGTACAGCCCGCCGCCCGGTGGGTACCAGACCTGAACCCGTCCGTAAGCCCGCTGAAAGGCCGGGTCTTCGGCCTCGCGGGCGGCGGTCTCGGCTGGTGGTCCCAGGTATGGTGACAGGCCCACCAGCGGGGGGACGCCTCGGGAGATGCGTTCCAAGTTGACAAGGACGAACATCTGTTGGGGTACGGTCAGGTCGGCAAAGTTGGACGGCAGCGTGAACCCGGGGAGGTGCTCAGTTGTCTGGGCCTCGTTGATCGAGGCGAGCAACAGGTCATTGCACGCTGTGGAGCCGTTGAACGCAAAGTCGTCGTAGTGGGGGAGGCATGGGGACTGGCAGTCCCAGCTCGAAGAGGGCGACGAAAAGCGTGCTCCAGGCGGGGCCCAGCATCTACCCCCCTCGACGCTGTACAGCGGCGGTTGCCGGTTGACGGCCGGGTTGGCGAGGGGGTTGGCCATGGCATGAGCCCTGAGCGGTGAAGCATCGGCAGCTGCCTGCGCACTCGTGACAACGACCAGTCCGGGAGCGCTCAGGAGCGCGACGACCACCCGCCAGAGCCTGGTCACTCGTTGAGCCTAACAAGCGTCATGGCATGCGCTCAGGGCTAAGTTGGCTCGAAGGGGCACGCAGAAAGCAGAGGGGAAGATGATGCCGACCTTGACGGTGGGGCAGACCGACCAGTTCGTGGAGAGGGGCTACCTAGGGGGGTTGGAGGTGTTTAGCTCCTCAGAGATGGACGGTCTGCGCGACGGCTACCACACCATATGTGGCCTCCTGGAGCCGGATGAGGGCCCCGGCGCCATACGCGAGTGGCACGTTTTCGGCGGAGGACGCCGTGTCGCTCAACCTGGCGTCGGGGCAGGCGTCGTTCCACCACGACAGCGTCGTCCACGGCTCGCCAGCTAACGCTTCTGACCGAGAGCGCGTTGGTCTTACGGTTCGTTACTCGCGAGCCAACGTGCGTTGTGACCTAAGCCGGGCACCGCAGTTCCGGGCTTATCCCTTACGCGGCGAGGACATGGGGACCAACCCCGTAGGGGAGATCCCGGGCGTACCATTTGCCCGTCTCAGCCCGGAAATGCATATCCGCAGCCTCGATGAGGATGGCGAACGCTGACGCGGCTGCTCCCGCTTCACTGCATCACTTGACGGGATTTTAAACGCTGTGCAAGAATAACGACCAATGATAAAGTTGGTTGAGGCGGCGGACTGGCGGGAGGCACGCCGGCGCTCGGCTCGCGAGGCGATCCTCGATGCCGCCTGGGAACTGGTGAGGCAGGAGGGCCTAGCCGGTTTGTCGCTGCGAGACCTAGCCCGCGGTGCGGGCATCACCCCGCCGACCGTTTACGCCTACTTTGAATCGAAGAACGCCATCTACGACGCCATGTTCGCGCAGGTGGCCACGCAGTTCGCCGAGAGGATGTCTGAGCCGTACGGCGAGGTGGCACCTCCTGAGCTTCTCGGAGCGAGCGCCCAGCGGTTCTTCGATTTCTGCACCACCGATGCCGCGCGCTACCAACTGCTTTTCCAACGCACCATCCCGGGGTTCGAACCGACGCCAGAGTCCTACGCTCCCGCGGTGCGCGCTCTGGCTGCCGCCGGCGAACTGCTGGCCCTCAACGGCGTCACCGAACCGCAGCACCTGGACCTGTGGACCGCTCTGTTGACGGGCTTGGTCAGCCAACAGGTCTCAAACGACCCGGGTGGAGGCCGTTGGTCCCGCCTGATCGGCGAATCGATCTCCATGTTCCTCGTTCACTGTTGTGCGACCACCGCGTCAAACAAGCCCAAGCCCGGCCCAACTCGGGCCAAAGGAGCCGACCATGACCATGACGACGACCGACGTCACGACCATCGCGCCGTTGACCCACGACGAGGCGATGCGACTTCAGGCGCAAGAGCTGGGGCACGTGCTCGCGTTGCTCCGAGCTCTCGACGACGGCGCGTGGACGGCGCCGACTGACTGCCCAGCCTGGGACGTCCGTGCGATGTGCCAACACGTCCTGGGCGCATGCGATGCGGGCGCATCGATGCGCGAGAACGTCCACCAGATGCGCCTGGCCCGGGCCTACCGCAAGCGGCACGGCGGCCCACTCGAAGCGGCTCTGTCGGCCGTGCAGGTGGGTGAGCGTGCCGACCTGACCCCCGCGCAGGTCGTTGAACGGCTCACCGCGGTCGCGCCGATGACTGTTAGGGGCCGCGCGTATCCCGGCACTGGTGCGTAACCACGCGAAGCTGAAGGTCGACGGGCCGGTCTACGAGACCTGGGAGCTCGGTTATCTCATCGACACGATCTACCTGCGGGACCTATGGATGCACCGAGTCGACGTAGCCCACGCTGTTGACCGGCCCCTGGACCTCAATGCCGGGCACGATGGCCGGATCGTCGCGGACATAGTCGTCGAGTGGGCGCGCCGTCATGGCCGACCCTTTGTGCTAGAGCTCACGGGCCCCGCCGGCGGCACTTACGCACAGCACCCGTACGACTCCGAGGCAGAGAGCCTCAAGCTCGACGCCGTCCTGTTCTGCCGCACGCTGGCCGGTCGGGCGCAGGCAACTGGCCTGCTCGCCACCGTCGTCCCGTTCTGAACCCCGAGACAGCCTACGAGGAGCTGCCGGCTACCGCTCCTGTTCGGTGGGGCGGATAAGGATCTCGTTGACGGCGACGGTGCGAGGCCGGGTCACGATGTAGGTGATCGCGTCGGCGATGTCCTCTGCTGCCATGGTCTGGCCAATCTGGCCCTTGAGGCTCTCAAGCACAGCGGCTCTGTTGTGAGACGCGAGCTCGGTCGCCGTGGCACCTGGCTCGACCAGCGAGACGCGCACATAGCGCTTGGTTAGCTCCTGGCGGAGCGATTCACTGAAGGCGCCGACGCCGTGCTTGGTGAGGCTGTAGACGCCGTTGCCACTGCGGGCGACGCGGCCTGCTACTGAGCTGACGTTGACCATGTCTGCGACGTGGCGAGGTCCGTCAGTAGCGGCACGGAGGAGGTGGGGTGTTGCCGCGTGCGCGCAGTAAAGAAGACCGAGAATGTTGAGCTCGACCATGCGCTGCCACTCGGACAACGGAGCGTCCGCTGCGGGACCGAGGAGCATCACGCCGGCATTGTTGACGAGTGTGTCGAGACGGCCGAGCTCGGAGACCGTGCGCTCGACGGCGTCAGCAGCCTCGTCCTGGTTGGTGACGTCGCACTCGATTACCAGGGATGCGCCGCCCGCATCGCCGATCTCTTTGGCGAGGTTCTCGAGCCTGTCCTTGCGACGGGCCGCGAGGGCTACGGCAGCTCCGTTTGCTGAGAGCTGGCGGGCCGTCGCTGCTCCGATACCGCTCGATGCTCCGGTGACCAGTGCGACTGTTCCCTCAAGAGTGGAAGCCATGACGGGAGTTTACTGAGGTCAGTTCGCCGCCTCATCGGTCGAAAGTGGGCGGCCAAGGCCGGTGCCGGTGGGCGCCGGTGGGGCCATCATTTTCAACGACCGGTTCATCCATTCGTCGGGCCCAACGCATCGAACTCGGCCCCACATCATTCCCGCACTTTTGCTAGCTCACCAGGCCTATCCTCCTTGTCACCGTGGCCCCGCCGTTCACGGTCAGGGTCTCGGTCACGTTAATGATGTGGTCCTTGGCGCCGGCCAGCAACGCAAGGGCTTGATGGGACAGCCCGACGCTCACAGAAGCGGTTGTGCCTGCGGCCAGACTGTACTTGCTGTGACCGAGCTCGGTTGCCACGTCAACTAGCGTGACCGTGCCCGTACAGTTGGCGCTGCTACAACTGATGCCCAACGTCACGGCACCGTTGGTCACCGCGACGAGGGGGTGGGCGCTCACCACTGGGGTCACGACCACGATGTCAATGCTCAGTCTTCCGGTCTCGGTGTTCCCCTTCGAGACCGTCACCGTCTCGGTGGCCGTAATGGTGTGGCCTTTAGTCCCGCCTAGGAGCTTGAGCGCTTGAGGGTCGAGGGCAACGATCACATTGCCTGTTCTGCCCGCAGGAATGCGGTATCCGGCCTGGCCGAGCACCGTCCTTACGTCGGTCAGGGTAACCACGCCCGTGCAATCGAGCGTCCCGCAGCTCAACTGCACTGTGACCTTCTTGTTTGCCACTGTCACTTTGGACGTGAGGACACTTACTGCCGGCTTGGGCACGGTCGTGGTCGTTGTCGTGGTGGTGGTTGGCGTCGTGGTGGTCGTCAGCCCGGTAACGTTGCCGCCCACGTTAAGCGAGTACGTACTGGAGGCCAGGCTCGGGTTGACCACGTCTTCGACCGTGACCGACAGGACATCGCCTGAATTGATGTTGGCGGGCACGGTGAGGACGATGCTGCTGGTGCCGCCCCCGGCAATGTTGGTTACCACAGCACTACCGGACGGGTTCGTCGAGTCGGCGATGCTGTAGTAGCTCGCAATGCTTGGGAACACCGTGCCCGTCGGCGCTACGAGGCCGATGGTGCTGGAACCCGCGGACATAGCGGCGCTGGCCACCAAATTGGTCACTGTATACGTGGCAACGGCGCCGGTGGAGTTGGGAGTTACGGTTACCGTCACTGGAGAGGCTCCGCCGGCCCCAATGGTGTAGGGAGCGACAGCAGCTGCCACACTGTCAGTCGTTGTCGACACCTTGAAGTCGGTGATGGTCGCCGACGGCGGGTTGACCACGTTGGTTGCCGTCACGGTGACGCTGTCACCGGCGTTTATGGCCTCGCTCACGGGCACCTCGATCAGGCCGCTCCCGCCGATTACCCCGCTCGCTAAGTACTGCCAGCCCTGAGTGGAGTCGACTACCTCCACTTCGCTGACGGCCGCGAAATTCGTCGGTCCCGCCAGTTCTGACAAGATAATGTAAGCCCCTGGCGTGACTGCCGTCGATGCGCGGAAGTTGACAGTGTAAGTCGCAGCTGCGCCGGCCAGCGTGTTGGACTCGCTCAGTGTCGGCGCCGCTACTGAGTTACCGAAAGTGATGGAGCTAGTGGGCTCAGGCAGCCCGTTGCCAGGTTGCACGTCGATGTCGTCGGACCCAGCCGTGGGGGGGTTGGTCCCGGTGACCGTAATGTTGAGGGTCTCGCCATTGGCCAGGGCGTACTCCAAGGTGAGCGTGACGGTGGTGCCGTTCAAGACGGCTCCCAGAACTGGGTCCGAGGTGGCCGAACCGCCAGAGGGCGTATAGCTCACGGTGTAGCCAGCCGTCCCGTTGTAGAAGCTGAGCAGGCCGGTGCCGCTGATAAGGACCGCGGTCAGGCTGAGCGTTGTCGTGTCCGTGCTCATATCGGACACGGCTATGCTGCCAATGCTGTAGGTGGTGTTCGAGCCGAGGCCGTAGTACACCGCCGACAGCGATGACGCCGAGCTAGTCACCGCTATTGCGTTGGAAGTCCCTTGGGCGACGCTCGAGGTGGTCACGGTAAAGTAAAAGCTGCCTGCGGAAACCGGCGCATCGGCGATCAAGAAGACCTCGACTTCCTGGCCGGCTGCGACACCGCACGAGCTCCCCAGTTCGATTGCGATCCCGGACGTGATATCGCTCCCCGGCCCCCCAGCGCCGGATGTGCCCGCTTGGATGCACGAGCCGCCCACGAGATCGACGCTCGTCGGTACCGACGCGAGGGCCTCCGACGGGACCACGTTGATGTAGCTGTAGGAAGATCCGGATAGTGCGGTTAAGGCGGTGAAACTGACCTCGAAACTGGTGGACGCGCCTGCGACCACAGAGCTGGGCGTGGCCTGGACGGTAGTGGCGCCACCGCTGGGCGAGCCGATCGTGTAATAGCCGCTCGTCACGCCGGCATACGCCGGCAGGGCATTCAAGAGCACCCCCGCCACCAGTGCGGTGGTCGATATGGCAGCCGCCGCCACGGCCATCAAACTTCGGCCCGCCAGCGATCTCGACGCTAGCTTTTTAGCCGATCCGGGTTCCATTTTTCTCAGCTTTCTCTTAGTGTTCCCGCAGGACCTCTTGCCTAAGTCCGCGCCGACCGTATGTGGTGCTTGGCCACGCATGCGTGGCCAAGCATACCCCAATCATTGCATACTGCAACTATTCTTAGCCAACCTTAAGGTGCTGCTCGCGCCGCCCTCCCGACAAAGTCCGTTCGCAACTCGGCTATGGGCCGAAAAGGGAGCGCGTACACACCAGGAAGAACCATGCACTGTGCAAAGATGGCTGTATGACTACAACTCCGGTCGGTGCGTCCGCGGGCGCTCTTCGCGCGTATGACCCCGATAAGGACCTTATAGAAGCCTTTCTTGCCGCAAGCCGCGCCCTCGTGGCGGTGGCCGCTCGGAGCCTTGCCGAACTCGACGAGGACATCACCCTCACCCAATACCGCACGCTGGTTGTGCTTAACTCGCGGGGCCCGCAGCGAACGACGGACCTGGCGGCCGCGCTCAACGTGACCCCATCCACCGCCAGCCGGATGATCGAGCGGCTGGTGCGTAAGCGGCTGGTACGCCGCGCCCGCAGCAAGGACGACCGCAGGACGGTCAGGATTTTTATTACCGACATCGGGCTAAACGCAGTAACCCAGGTCTCAGACCAGCGACGCGGCGAGATCGAGCACCTGCTGGAGAAGCTGCCCCCTCGAGGGCGTCGTGCCCTGACCCTCGCGCTCCGGTCGTTCGCCGCCAGTGCCGGCGAAGCGCCCGAGCCCGGCTGGGCAACTGGTTGGGCCAACTGACGAAGCGCCTCAGTGCGGATGTCGTCGAACCGGTCGTTACAATCCACGCGTGAGCGGCAACCGAGGGACGCCTGTACGGCGTTCGCCGGTCTCGCACCCCGTCTTCGCTCGGGTTTATCAGCGCCTATCGCGGGCCGAAGAAGCTGCAGGCGGCGCTTCTCATCGTGAGCGGCTCCTCGCTGGCCTCCAAGGACGAGCCGTTGAGATCGGTGCTGGTAACGGCCTCAACTTTGGCCATTACCCACAAGGCGTGACCGAAGTCTTCGCCGTCGAGCCCGAGCCGTACCTGCGTTCCCGGGCTGTAAAGGCCGCCGGGGGCGCCCCGGTACCAGTCACCGTCGTCGACGGCATCGCCGACGCTGTCCCGTTGCCCGATGCTTCGGTCGATGCCGGTGTCGTCTCACTCGTGTTGTGCAGCGTGCCAGTCCAGGCCACGGCGCTGGCTGAGCTCTACCGGGTCATTCGCCCCGGCGGCGAGCTCCGCTTCTATGAGCATGTCCTTAACGATGACGCCCGCCTGGCCCGGTACCAGCGACGGGCAGACCATGTATGGCCCTGGTTTGCCGGCGGCTGCCACCTCGGGCGGCCGACAGCCTCAGCCATCGCCGCTGCCGGGTTCGAGATCGTCGATTGCGAACAGTTCATGTTCCCGCCGTACTGGGTGGCCAGACTTTCCGCCAGCCACATCCTCGGCCGCGCTGTTCGCCGTTGAGACTACGTCGTCCGGTTCGACAGGACCTCTCCGTGCTGATACCCTGGGGGGTATGTGTCGAACAGTCACGTGCCCAAAATGCGGCCGGACCACATGGGAGGGTTGCGGCGATCACATCGAGCAAGTCCTGGGTGATGTGCCCGTCAGCGCGCGGTGCCAATGCCGCTCCGAAAAGACGCCGACGGCGACCACGCGGGCCAAGCGAAGGCCCTGGTTCTCTCGTTGAGCGGCACCCCGGGTACGCAGGTCCCTCGGCAGGTGGCCCAGCCATCCAAACGCGTCGTCATCGTCGGGGGCGTAGCCGGCGGCATGTCCGCTGCTACCCGCCTTCGCCGACTTGATGTTGCTGCGGAAATAGTCGTGGTCGAGCGATCCGGTCACGTCTCGTTCGCCAACTGCGGCTTGCCTTACTTTATTGGTGGCCTAATCGAGAAAGAGGACGACCTGACCCTCCAGACCCCTGACCAGTTATTTGACAGGTTCCGCCTGGACGTCAGGGTGCAAGACGAGGTCGTTGCGATCGACAGGTTGGGCCACACGGTCACGGCGCGCTCGACCGTCACCGGCGACGAGAGCGTCATACCCTACGACAAGCTCGTACTAAGCATGGGCGCAGCTCCGGTGCGGCCGCCTATCCCAGGTTATGACCGTGCTCGAACCCTTCGGACCGTAGAGGACGCCTCTCGCCTGGCCACCGACGTCGGTACCGCGCCGAAAACGGCGGTTGTGATCGGTGCCGGGTTCATAGGGCTGGAGATGGCCGAGAACCTTGTCCGCCAGGGGATCGAAGTTACTGTCGTGGAGGCGGCCCCACAAGTGCTCCCGCCACTCGACCCTGAGCTTGCCGTGTTGGTGAAAGACGAGCTGGTTGCCCATGGGGCTCATGTCGAGACAGGGGCGACGGTCGCGTCGGTACAGGAGCGAACGGTGACCCTGGCCGACGGACGGGTGATCGCGGCTGACCTGGTTGTCGGCGCTATCGGCGTCCGACCGGACGTCGGTCTCGCCCGGCTTGCCGGCCTGGAGCTGGGACCGAGCGGCGGTATCGCCGTGAACGAGGCGAACCAGACCGACGACCCCGACATTTACGCGATAGGCGACGCCGTTGAAAAGGCTGACGCGATTTCGCACGCGACGTCGCTCATTGCCTTGGCCAACGTGGCCAACCGCCAGGGCCGCCGAGTTGCCGACCACATTGCGGGGCGGTCCACGAGCCCCGTACCTTCCCTCGGGACGGCCATTGTCAAGGTTTTTGACGTTGTGGCAGCAAGCGTGGGTTGGAACGAGCGACGTTTACGAGTGGCCGGGCGACCGTTCCGCTCAATCCACTCCCACCCCTTCGACCACGCCACTTACTACCCCGGCGCCACCCGCATGGCAGCAAAACTCATTTTCGACCCCGACGACGGGAAGATCCTCGGCGCTCAGATCGTCGGCCGCAATGGTGTCGACAAGCGCATCGACGTGATCGCCACCGCGATGGCAGCTGGCATGACTGCCGATCACCTCGCTGACCTGGAGCTCGCCTATGCTCCGCCGTTCTCCTCGGCGAAGGACCCCGTCAACCTGCTCGGGTACATGGCCGAGAACGTGCTGAGCGGCGACTGCGACGTCGTCGATCCGGAGGAGCTCGAAGGCCTCGTCGCCCGCGGCTGGCGCGTGATCGACGTACGCACTGCCGACGAGCATGACGCCGGCTCCATCCCCGGTTCGGAAAACGTGCCCCTCGACTCGGTCCGGGACCACCTCAGCACGCTCGGGACCGGGCCGTTCGTGGTGTACTGCGAGGTCGGCCAGCGCGGGCACACAGCGACAGCGCTGTTGCGAGAGCTCGGGGTCATCGCCCGCAACCTCGATGGGGGCTACCGAACCTGGTCGGCGTCGATGCGTGCCGCCGGCCGAACCGAGCTCGTCTCTACGCCAGCTTCGTAAACAGCCGCTGGACTTCGTCTAGCGGGTAACCAGATGCTTCCGCGTCGTCGGGATGTTCGAGGCAGTACACGAGACCGCTGGCGATCAGGCGAAAACCGACCTGTTCTAGCGCCTTTGTGGCCGCACTCAGCTGGGTGACCACATCGCGGCATTCACGGCCCTCGGCCAACATGGCCTCCAAGCCGTGGACCTGGCCTTCAACGCGGCGCAGCCGCCGCCGAAGATCGCTGACAACCTCTTCTGGGAGCTGCACGCCACAAGCATACCCCCAGGGGTAGTCGGCCACGGGCTGCTGGTGGCCGCGAATGTCCGGACAATCCGCTGAGGTTCGGCTCTTGTGTTCATTGCGGCGAGCTCGGAGCGCCCGGTCAGGCCGCTCTCCTCTGGCGGAATATGCCGGCGCACTCGCGGCCCGCGTAATAGACGAGGACGAAGCCCGCCACCGGGTCGGCCCACCACCAGTTGAGCACTGCGTTCAGGGCCAAGCCGGCCAGCACGGAGGCGGCGAGGATCCCGTCCACGAGCGTTACCCGCCCCTCGGTACGGAGCACGACGCCGTCCAGATGATCCCGGCGATGCTTACCGGCTCGTTGTGCGACTACCGGAAAAAGACCGCATTCGTGCGTTCTGCCCAGGGCAACATTCCCTAGGCACCTGACACGTGTGAGCGAACAATGAGACCGTGACCATCGAGGGTTAGGATCTTGGCTATGGGAGTGATCGGCTGGGTGATCGCGGTAGTGGTCGTCGTCGCGGTCGCATTTGTGGCGTTCGTGGTCATTCGGCGCCGCCGGCGAGGCGGACGCGTGATTGCAGCCAAGGAGAAGAGATGAGGCTGCTCATGACCGCATCCCAGATCCGCGGGCTTCCGGTAGTCACGGTTCGAGGCGGAGAAGACGTGGCCGAGGTGCGCGACGTGATCTTCAGCCCCGAAGCGGGTCGCCTGGTCGGCGTGACCCTGAACAAACGAGGTTTTCTGGCCGGTCGGAGCCGCGACGTCCTCCCGGCCGAGGCGATCCATGCGCTCGGACAGCACGCGGTCATGGTGCTCGACGACCTCAGCCTGGTGGCCCCTGAAGACGCGCCCGACGATGTCGCCCATCCCGCCGTCGAGCGCAATGTGATCGGAGACGATGTCCTGACCGAAGGAGGATTGAGCCTGGGTAAAGTCACGGACTTGGTGCTGCTAGTAGGGAGTAGCGGTGAGGTCGTTGGCTATCAGATCGAGAAAACCGGGGGCGGGCGGGGCTACATTCCGCTGCCGGCGCAGCTTGCCGTCTCAGGGGCTGCGTTAGTGGTCCCCAACATCACCGAGGAGTTCGTTAAAGACGACCTCGTTGGCCTCGGTGCGTCGGTCGACGAGTTCCGGGCCCGATTGGGGTTGCCGTGACGGAGTCGTTCAAGCGTTCCGCTGGCCGCAAGGTCTTGAGCCGGTCCAGCGCAAAGGAGCTGGGCTCGGTGAGCCATCTGCTAGTGGATGCCCAGCAGCGACGGATCGCCGCCATTGTCATCGGCCGAGGCAAGAAGGCGCAGCTGGTCGGATGGGAGCAGTTGAGCGGGTTCGGGCCGGACGCGGTCATGGTCGTCGATGAAGGCGCCCTTCGGCCGCCGGCAGACGACCGAGAGCGGGCCGCCACCGAAGGGAAACTCGAACTCGTCGGCAAGCGGGCCCTCAGCGAAGGAGGCACCGAACTCGGCAAACTTGACGACGTGACCTTCGACACCGATACCGGAGCTCTCGAGGAACTGCTCATTGGCGATCGCCGCGTCCGGGCCGGAGCCTTGATGGGCACTGGGTCCTACGCTGCTGTGCTCGACGAAAGCGCGGAGCGCTCACCGTAGGCCATTGTCTCGGCGCTCAGGGGGCAGGATCGATTAGCTCCCGGCAAAGTTCAAGCGCGTCGTCAAGCGCCTGATGCACCTTGCGAACGATGCTGGTGCGCTTGATGAGAAGGCCAGTTGGGGTGAAATTAGCAGCGGAACCTACATGGATCTCGGTGTTGTTGGCTCCGGGGACGACTCGGGCGTTGGCCTACTCAAACCAATGCACCACCATCGCGAGGTCCGTCTACCCACCTCCCAAACGCTGGCTAAAGGCACATAATCCCCATCCTTGAGACCGATCGGGGACATCTCACGTGCTGTTGTTTAGGTGTTTCTCAAGTGCACATCAGATACTCCGTGCCCAGGGCACCGCGATCTGGCCAAGCTACGTAGCGTCCAGTGTCGGACCGAACCTAGCGATCTCCGAGCCCCGACAACCTCTTTTCCATCTCAAGCCTTCATAGGTCGTCACCGTGACCATGCCATCAACGAATCATCGGCGCGCCCCAACCAGCAACCCAGAGCGCCTGGGCTTGCCCCCGCGCTTTCTTGGGTGTTCGGGACGAGGAGGCCGTCCAAGCCGCAAGCTCCGATGATCCGCCGGATGAAGGCCGACGGGGCGCGTACCGTCAGCGACCGTGACCGCTGACGAAGAAAGTCCCTTGCGCTGAGGATGACCCCGAGCGTCGACGCGCTTACGAGAACCGCCTCGCTCAGGTCGACAACAATGGCGGCGTCGTTGGCCGCGATAGCACGCCCCAGCACCCGGAGCAGCGCCCCGGCGGTTGCGATGTCGTGCTCGCCTTCGAGCCAGACGACGGTAGGTCCCGCCGCGGGCGCCAGCCCTTTGGGCAAAGCCTGGTCAGCTACCGTGAAGAACGAAGACCCGAAATGGACCACGGAACTCTCCCTGACTCTGGTGCTGAGAAGGTTTCGCCACCTGGGTCTGGGGTGCCGGCCCCTGGCTAACCCGCCACTGGCCTGGCAAGTCGGGGCTTTTGTCGTGTTGACGAGCATTGTAGACCTTTTCACGAGCCCGAGCGACGAGGACTAGTTCCTGGCGGGCTACTTTCTCCAGCGCTTTGCGTGGTCGTATTTTCATCGTTGCATCAATCCGCAAGGTTGGAGTGCCCGCCTATCGTTCTGGCTCGATCGACCTTGCTGGAACTCCGAATAGGAGAACCTCCCCAGGCGATCAGGTCCTCATCATTGCCGCACAAGGTCATGACCTCCTGACCATGTCGGCTTTGCTCCCACTCTCCTCCCAATCATCACGGCAAAGAGGGGTCAAAAAAGGGTCCCAACCGGTACACGTGGAGATGGGCCCTCTACAAAGTTCCTGCTGGTAGAGGGTGGTCCTGCTGGTGCCCCCGGCCGGATTCGGACCGGCGCACCCGGCTCCGGAGGCCGGTGCTCTATCCCCTGAGCTACGGGGGCGGCGGACTAAGCATACTGGTGGCGCGCCGTCGCCTCCCTCGGGGGCTCGACCAGTTGCAATTCTGGCCGCGCGGCCACGGCCGGCCTGCAACGATTGGTCCCGATGATCCCCGACCCCCTTACGACGGAGGTGCCCTACGAGGAGGCACCCACCCTGGGCGTGCCCAGCCGCCAGGGACCTCTGCCTGCGCACCTGCTCCCTCTCACCGCAGAGGTCGGCAGCGAGGGCCAGCTCCTGATCGGCGGCGTGGACGTCCTGGAGCTGGTGGAAGAGGTAGGCACGCCGGCGTTCATCTACGACGAAGAACATCTCCGCCGCCGCTGCCAGGAGGCGCGCCAAGCATTCGGCCCAGGGCCGCCTACGCGTCGAAGGCCTTCCTGTGCAAGGCAATGGCGGCGCTTGCGTACGAAGAAGGGCTCTGCATAGACGTATCGACTGGCGGGGAGCTGGCTGTTGCGCTGGCAGCGGGCGTGCCGGGCGAACGTCTGGTGCTGCACGGCAACAACAAGTCCGAGGCCGAGCTCGAGGCTGCGATCGCGGCAGGAGCCGGCAGGATCGTTGTCGACTCCTTCGACGAGATCGACCGCCTGGCACGATTGCTGAGCCGGCCAGATCCAACCCAGGGAGGCGCCCTCAGGCCTCCGCCAAACGTCCTGGTCCGGGTGACCCCGGGCATCGAGGCTCACACCCACGAGTACGTCATGACGGGCCAGGAGGACTCCAAGTTCGGCTTCGGCCTCACCTCCGGCGCCGCTGCCGAAGCTATTGAGCGGCTCAGGCACCCGACGAGCTGCGTCCGGCTGGTGGGCATTCACGCGCACATCGGCTCGCAGATCTTTGCCCTAGAGAGCTTCCAGCAGGCCTTGGCGGTGCTCGGGCCGTTTTTTACGGACCAAAGCCTTGAAGAGCTCTGCATTGGTGGCGGCCTCGGGGTGCCGTACATTACCGGCGAGGCTGCGCCGTCCATAACCGACTGGGCGAAGACATTGGGAGAAGCGGCACGGGCCGCGGGGATCGCCGACACCGTGGTGCTTTCCGCAGAGCCGGGCCGGTCCATCGTCGCTGCCGCCGCGATCACCTGCTACACGGTCGGCACTATCAAGACGCTTCCCGGCGTACGGACCTACGTCAGCGTCGACGGCGGCATGAGCGACAACCCGAGACCAGTTCTCTACGGCTCCGGGTACGAGGCTTTCCTCCCGAGGGAGGCCCAGGCGCCGCGGCCCCGTACGGTGACAGTCGTCGGCAAGCACTGCGAATCGGGGGACGTGCTCGTGCGAGACGCCTGCGTGCCAGAAGACCTCGAGGTCGGCGACGTGCTTGCGACTCCGGTGACCGGTGCATACGGTCACGCCATGGCGTCCAATTACAACAAGGTGCCCCGGCCGCCGGTCGTGTTCGCAGGGGACGGGAGCTGGCGAGCCGTGGTGCGCCGCGAGACCTACTCGGACCTGTTGGCTCTCGACCGTTAGAAAAGGTCCAGGCGGCCTCGCACGCTAGCCTTCGCACATGGTCCCAACCGAGAGCCAAGAGAGCCAAGAGGGCCGGGACAGCCACTTGCAGCCCTCCTCAGCGAGGCCCACCGTGCGCGTCGGACTGCTGGGCTGCGGCAACGTCGGGGCCGCGCTTGCCCGCTTCCTCCTGAGCGATGCCAAACGGATCGCGGACCGCACAGGCCTTCACCTCGAGCTTGCCAAGGTGGCAGTGCGTTCGGCAACCAAGGAGCGTGACGTCCCTGGTGTCGAACTGCTCCTTACTACCGACGCCGGCGGCGTTGTCGATGACCCCTCGATCGATGTCGTGGTCGAAGTCATGGGCGGCATTTCCCCGGCCCGTGACCTGGTGCTGAGGGCGCTGCGCAGCGGGAAGCCCGTTGTCTCGGCCAACAAGGAGCTGCTTGCGAACCACGGGGGCGAGCTTTGGGACGCAGCCAGCGAAAATGGGGTCGACCTGCTCTTCGAGGCCTCGGTGGCCGGGGGCGTCCCGCTCATTCGGGCGCTGCGTGAGTCCCTCGCCGGAGAACGCATCTACCGTGTCATGGGCATCGTCAACGGCACGACCAACTACATCCTCACCCGCATGGCCAACTCCGGAGCGAGCTACCAGGATGCGCTTGCCGAGGCGCAGGGCCTGGGCTTCGCGGAGCGTGACCCGACTGCCGATGTCGAGGGCTACGACGCAGCCGCGAAGGCTGCCATCCTGGCCAACGTCGCCTTTGGCGCCAAGGTCGTGGCGGGCGATGTCTACCGGGAGGGGATATCGGGGGTCACGGGTCAGGACATCGAGGCCGCCAAACGGCTCGGGTTCGAGATCAAGCTGCTTGCCGTCATCGAGTCCGGCCCCGATGGGTCGCTCGGCGTCCGCGTCCACCCGGCTATGGTCCCGGCGGACCACCCGCTTGCAGCGGTGCGGGACTCGTTCAACGCCGTTTTCGTGGAGGGCGATGCCGTCGGCCAGCTGATGTTGCTGGGTAGGGGCGCCGGCGGCCTACCGACTGCCAGCGCCGTGCTCGGGGATCTGGTGGACGCCGCTCACAACCTGACCGTAAGAGGCGCCGCCCGGAAGTTGGAGCTTCACGCGGTAGCCATCCGCCCGATCGACGACCTGCGCTGCGCCTATTACCTCAGCCTGTTCGTGGCCGACCGCCCGGGCGTGCTGGCTGCGATCGCCGGCGCGCTCGGCCGCCATAATGTCTCGGTCCGCTCGATGGAGCAGGACGCGCCGGAACCCGAGGCTGGGCCCGCCGACGTGGCTCCGCACGGGGGTGGCGAGGACGCCCAGGCGCACCTCATGTTCGTGACCCACCCTGCCTTCGAGCGCGACATGCAGGCGTGCCTCCACGAACTGCGCAGCCTGGACGCGGTCCAGCGGATCGGCGGGCTGCTCCGGGTGGTCGGCCCTTGAGCGGACGTCCTTGGCAGGGGGTGATCGAGGAGTACCGCGAGCACCTCCCTGTGAGCAGCTCCACCCCAGTTGTTAGCCTCCTCGAAGGCGGTACTCCGCTGATCGAGGCGCGGCGGTTGTCCCAACAGGTCGGCGCCAAGGTCTGGCTTAAAGTCGAGGGCGCGAACCCGACAGGTTCGTTCAAAGACCGCGGAATGACCGTAGCCATATCCAAGGCATTGGAAGAAGGCGCCAAGGCGGTTGTGTGCGGTTCTACCGGGAATACTTCGGCTTCAGCAGCTGCCTACGCGGCGCGGGCCGGGCTCGCTTGTGTCGTGCTTATCCCAGACGGGTACATCGCTTTAGGCAAGCTCGCTCAAGCGCTCGTACACGGCGCAAAAGTCGTGCAAGTACGAGGAAATTTCGACCGCGCGCTGGCGCTCGTGCGTGAGCTGGCGGAAAAAGAACCGGTGACTGTGGTGAACTCCATAAACCCCTATCGAATTGAGGGGCAGAAAACCGGCGCGTTTGAGGTGGTCGACATTTTGGGCGACGCCCCCGATGTACATTGCATGCCGGTGGGCAACGCCGGCAATATCGTTGCGTACTGGAAGGGGTACCGGGAGTACCAGGATGCCGGGAGGCTGCGCCACCTGCCGCGGATGTTCGGTTTCCAGGCCGCCGGCGCAGCTCCCATTGTGCTCGGCCATCCTGTCGAAAAACCCGAAACCATCGCCACAGCGATCCGCATCGGCAACCCGGCCTCCTGGTACGGTGCGACCGCAGCGGCGTCCGAGTCGGGGGGCATGATCGCCTCCGTCACTGACAAGGAGATCCTCGAGGCGTACCGGTTCCTCGCCCGGGAGGAGTCCGTGTTTTGCGAGCCTGCCTCCGCTGCTGCCGTTGCCGGGCTGCTCAAGGCGGGTGTGCCAGCCGGTTCGACGGTCGTATGCATCCTCACCGGCCATGGCTTGAAGGACCCAGACGTTGCCATCGGCGAGATCGCGGTACCCAAGGCAGTGGACGCCGACCTGGCCGCAGTTCGTGAGGAGCTGGCGCTCTGAGCTCGGCCGCCTAGAGGTTCCTGGCGCGAGTGCCGCTTAAGCGGTATCATGGTGCTTGCCCGGCTCGGTAGTACTCACGAGCGGGACCTCATCCGGAGCGGGATCTCTCGGGCGTTACCAGGTGGCCAAAGCGCAGTGCCGCAGGCCCAGGCTCAGGGGAACTGTCCAGGTTTCATCTGGATGCTCCGGCCGTGTTGACCCTATTCACACACACCCACACCCCCACAGAGGTAGTCAATGAGCGACCTGCAGCTCGAGCGCTCCGTGCTTGAGGCAAAGGAGCGGGACGAGCTCTTCGCTATCGCCTTGGCCTTAGGCGCATCGCCCGCGGCACGCACCAAAAAGGCGGACCTGGTCTCACACATACTCCAGGTCACCGGCGTAGAGGAAGATGCCACGCCAACAGCCGAGCCGTCAGCGGAGAAGCCTCGTCGGGCTCGTTCCCGGCGGGCCGGCCCGACCGGCGGCCAAGACGCTGCCGGCGACAGCCGTAGCGAGCAGCTGGAACTGGCAAGCACCAATGGCCACGTGACCGAGGAGGCCTCGCCAGGACAGTTCGACGTCCCCGCTAGCAATGGCGTGGCCGTCGAGAGCACCGGCGATGGCGCGCCCGCGTTCGATGGTGCTCCCCAGCTTGACGGCGACCGGGAGACCGACAAGGCGGTTCAAAACGACAGGGCTCGCCAGAACGGCGGGAGCCCGGCGAGCGGTGATGGCCAGGACGGGCCGGCCAAAGCTTCCAGCGTGCTGACCAGGGGCGCCAGCGCACCTTTGAGCCTCGCACCGGCAACACCGACCAGCGCCACGACTCGGACCCGAACCTCGGCAACAGCCGGCGCCGGCGGCGCCGCAACCGGGAAAAGCCAGCGCGTGGCGGGGAGCGCGGCCCTGAGCGCGAGTTCACTGCGCCGGCAGCGGCAGCAGAAGCACCGTACTCGGGTGAACTGGTGCCATGTACCGGCCTTTTGGACCTGCGCGAGGAGGGTTACGGCTTCTTGCGCACCAATGGGTACCTGGCCAGCGCCAACGATGTCTACGTGTCGATCACCCAGGTGCGCCGTTACGGCGTACGCAAGGGCGACGTCGTGGAGGGTTCGTTCCGGCCGGCCGCCAATAACGAAAAATACCCGGCGCTTGTGAAGGTCGACTCTGTAGCAGGGATGGCCCCGGACGACGCCCGCAACAGGCCGAAGTTCGAGAACCTTACGCCACTTTTCCCCGACCAGAAGTTGGCCCTCGAAATCCCTGGGGACCCTGCCAATGTGACGGCACGGATCGTTGACCTCATCTCGCCGATCGGCAAGGGCCAGCGTGGTTTGATCGTCTCGCCGCCCAAGGCCGGCAAGACGACCGTGCTCAAGCAGATCGCCCACTCGATCGAGGCCAACAACCCCGATGTCCACCTCATGGTCTTGCTTGTCGACGAGCGGCCTGAGGAAGTCACAGACATGCGCCGCTCGGTGAAAGGTGAGGTCATCGCCTCCACGTTCGACCGGCCGGCCGACGAGCACACCCAGGTTTCGGAGCTTGCGATCGAACGCGCAAAGCGCCTCGTAGAGTCTGGGCGGGACGTCGTCATCGTGCTCGACGGCATCACGCGGCTCGCCAGGGCGTACAACCTCGCTCAGCCCGCCACCGGGCGCATCATGTCGGGCGGTATCGACACCGGGCCCTTTACCCGCCGAAGAAGTTCTTCGGGAGCGCGCGCAACATCGAAGAGGGCGGGTCGCTCACCATCCTGGCGACCGCTCTCGTGGAGACCGGGAGCCGGATGGACGAGGTGATCTTCGAGGAGTTCAAGGGGACAGGCAACATGGAGCTGCGCCTCGACCGCAAGCTCGCCGAGAGGCGTATCTACCCCGCTCTCGACGTCAATGCGTCCTCCACCCGCCATGAAGAGCTCCTCTTCGACCGGCAACAGCTTCAGCAGGTCTGGAAGCTGCGCAGGGTGCTGAACGCGTTGGCGACGGACGGAAGCGCCGCGGCCGGCTTGGAATTACTGGTCGACAAGATCCGTTCCACTAAGAGCAATGACCAGTTCTTGGCCGAGATCGCCAAGACACCCTCCCCTGTGATGTAAGCAGGGGCGCTAACGTTGGAGAACCATGAAAGCTGATACCCACCCCGAGTATGTCCAGGCCAAGGTCGCCTGCTCCTGTGGCAATGCCTTTACGACCCGGTCGACGAAACCCGAACTGCATACTGAGCTTTGCAACGAGTGCCACCCGTTCTTCACGGGCAAGCAGAAACTCGTGGACACCGGTGGTCGTGTCGAGCGCTTCGAGCGCCGCTATGGGCGGCGAGGCGTGAGGGCAGGCGCCGAGCAATAAGTGTTCGAGCGATTGGATGAGGTGGTCTCGGAGTACGAGGACATCCTTGCGAAACTGGCCGACCCGGCGGTCTTGACCGACCAACGTCGGCTAGTTGAGCTTTCACGGCGCCAGCACGAGATCGGGCCTCTCGTATCGGTCTACAGGTCCTATCGGGACACCGAAGCGGACCTCGCGCTGGCTCGCGAGATGTTGGCTGCTGCCGAAGGCCCGGACCGGGACCTTCTGAACAACGAGATCGCCAAGGCCGATGAACGGCTCAGCGGGCTCGAGGACGAGCTGAAGCTGTTATTGCTGCCCAAGGACCCAAACGACGGCCGCAATGTCATCGTGGAGATCCGGGGCGCCGAGGGAGGCGAAGAAGCCAACCTGTTCGCCCGCGACCTCTACGAGATGTACCTGCGCTACGCGGAACGCACCGGTCTCAAAGCCGAGGTGCTCTCCAGCGATGCCTCCCCAAAGGGTGGCGTCAACGAGGTGATGTTGCTCGTCAAGGGCCGCGACGCGTGGGCACACCTGAAGCACGAGGGTGGCCCGCACCGCGTGCAGCGGGTCCCGGTGACAGAGTCCCAGGGCCGCGTGCACACCTCGTCGGCGACGGTGACAGTGCTGCCCGAGGCCCAAGAGGTCGAAGTCCAGATCGAGGAAAAGGACCTGCGCGTCGACGTCTACCGTTCGACTGGGCCAGGGGGCCAGTCGGTCAACACGACGGACTCGGCCGTGCGGGTCACCCACCTACCCACAGGCATCGTGGTCTCGATGCAGGACGAAAAGAGCCAGATCCAGAACAGGGCCAAGGCGATGCAGGTCCTGCGCGCTCGTCTGCTCAAGGCCGAGCAGGACCGCCAGTCGGCCGAGCTTTCGACGGCCCGGCGCAGCCAGGTCGGCGGCGGGGGGCGCTCGGAGAAGATCCGCACCTATAACTACAAGGACAACAGGGTTACAGACCACAGGATCGGCCTAACCCTTCACAATCTCGACAAGGTGCTGATGGGTGAGCTCGACGAGATAGTGGACGCCCTGCTTGCCGACGAGCGTGGTCGCCAGCTCGGAGGAGAGGATCCCTCCTGAGCCGTGCCCAGTAGCGCGACAGCGAGCCCGCGACCTACCTGGCGCCCCCTATACGATCAGGCCGTCAAGCGTCTTGGGGACCGAAGGACCGCCCAGTGGTTTATTGAGGATGCATCTGGGAGCCAGTGGCCCGCTGCGCTTGACGAGCCCGCGCCGGCCGCCGCGCAGGAGGCACTCTTTTCCATGCTGGGACGCCGAGAATCGGGTGAGCCCGTGCAGTACGTCCTCGGCCACTGGGCTTTTCGCAAGCTCGACTTGATCGTGGACCGACGAGTCCTGATCCCCCGGCCCGAAACGGAGGTCGTGGTCGAGGTAGCGCTTGCAGAGCTGGCACTGTTCGCGCCGGCCGGGACGGAGGGCGCCCCACCGGTCGTCGTCGACCTCGGTACAGGTTCTGGCGCCATTGCCTTGTCGATCGCCACCGAGCGCCCCGACGTCGAAGCCTGGGCTACGGACGTGTCTGGCGAAGCCCTCGCGGTGGCGTCGGCCAACCTCGCCGGTCTCGGGGCCCAGGCGGGCGGGCGCGTCCGGCTCGCTCAGGGCAGCTGGTGGTCTGCGCTGCCCGTGGGGCTGAAAGGTTCAGTAAACCTTGCGGTGGCCAACCCGCCTTACGTTGCCGAGGGCGAAGTGCCTGACCTTCCGGAGGAGGTTTCCCGCTGGGAACCACGCCTGGCGCTGGTCTCAGGCCCGACCGGGCTCGAGGCGCTCGAGGCGATCGTGAGCGAGGCGCCGGAATGGTTGTCTGAGCGTTCCACCCTTGTCGCCGAGATCGCGCCCCATCAGTCCGGTGCCGCCAAGAACCTGGCACTGGCGGCTGGTTTCCGGGACGTCGTTGTCCGCAACGACCTGGCCGGCAGGGAGCGGGTACTCGTAGCCAAGTCGCTGACATAAGCTTCGTCGCTGATGGCGACACTAGTGATCGCCGCGTGGGGCGACCCCCCGCCCCCCGAGGCCATAGATCTTGCCGTAAACGCCCTCGCAGGTGGCGACATAATCGGGCTGCCGACCGACACGGTCTACGGGTTGGCGGCCGACCCCTTTCATACCGGGGCGGCTGACCGGCTCTTCGCGGTGAAGGGACGCCCGAGGAACATCGAGTTGCCCGTCCTCGTCTGCGACGAGGCCCAAGCGCTCTCCCTGTGCACAGCGGTGCCCGGCTCGGCACGCCGGCTCATGAACCGGTACTGGCCGGGGCCGCTCACCATCGTCCTTCCCCGGCGCCCCGACCTGGCAGCCGACCTCGGGGAGGAGGACTCCACGATCGGCATCCGATGCCCGGCCCACCCGGTGCCGTTGGCGATATGCCGGCAGATGGGCCCCATTGCGACGACCAGCGCCAACCGTCACCACGAGCCGGCGCTCACCACGGCTCAAGAGGTGGCAGAGTCGCTCGGAGCCGAACTGACCCTCGTCCTCGACGCCGGCCCAAGCAGCGCCAAGCCTTCAACGGTGGTCGACTGCACCGGGGAGGTCCCTAGAGCGCTGCGGGAGGGCCAGCTGTCATGGGCCGAGATCGCAGCGGCGCTTCGCTGAACAACAACTAGGCTCGGGCTCGTGCACGCGGACCAAGAGCTCTTCGCAATAATCGAGGACGAGAAGGAGCGGCAGAACACCACACTCCAGCTGATCGCCTCGGAGAACTTCACCTCTCCGGCCGTCATGGCGGCGACCGGGTCCGTCCTCACCAACAAGTACTCCGAGGGCTACCCGGGCAAACGGTACTACGGCGGCAACTCTGTCATCGACCGGGCCGAGGACCTCGCCCGGCGCCGCGCCTGCGAGCTGTTCGGAGCCGAGCACGCCAACGTGCAGCCGCACTCGGGCGCCAATGCCAACCTCGCTTGCTACCTTGCTGTCCTACAGCCTGGGGACACCGTCCTCGGCATGCGCCTCGACCAAGGCGGGCACCTCACTCACGGTTCGCCCGTCAACGTGAGCGGCCGCTGGTACCACTTCGTCAGCTACGGCGTCAGCGAGAGCGACGAGCGCATCGACCTCGAGGCTTTGGCAGATCTTGCCGAGCAGCACCGGCCCAAACTGATCATCGCCGGTGCGACTGCGTACTCACGGGTGATCGACCCCGAACCGTTCCGGCGGATCGCCGATTCCGTGGGGGCCTTGCTGCTGTTCGACGCGGCGCATATTGCCGGGCTGATCGCTGGCGGTGCCCACCCCAACCCCGTCCCCTTCTCGGACATCGTTTCGTTCACGACCCACAAGACCTTGCGGGGACCACGAGGTGGCTGCATAGTTTCCAAGGAGGCCTTCGCACAACCCATCGACAAGGCTGTCTTCCCCGGCCTTCAGGGCGGCCCCCTCGAACACGTCATCGCAGCCAAAGCGGTGGCCTTCTACGAGGCGTCCCAGCCGGGGTTTGCCCTGTACGCTGCGCAGATAGTACGCAACGCCCAGGCCCTGGCGAGCGCTCTTGCGGCCGAAGGTTTCCGGATCGTCTCCGGCGGGACAGACAACCACCTTATGCTGTTGGACCTTCGCACCTTCGACGCCGACCTCACCGGCAAGGCCGCGCAGGAGGCCCTCGACCGAGCGGGGATAACTCTCAACAAGAACCAAATCCCGGGCGACCCGAGGTCGCCGTTCGTCACCAGCGGTCTGCGGATCGGGACCGCTGCTGTGACCACGACCGGCATGCGGGAAGGCGAGATGGCTGAGATAGCCCATCTGGTCCGCCGGGTGCTCGCCGCCCCAGACGACGAAAACGAACGGGATGCCGTGCGCGAGGAGGTGGCGACCCTTTGCTCCAAGTTTGTGCCCTACCCATGAGCTGGTGCCTCGGCGCCTGAGCGCTGGACATCTCGCAGCTGGGGAGACTTAGCGCTTGATCCAATTTCGTTGGTACATCGTTGTCTTTGCCGTGGCGGCCGTTGCCACCTGGGTGGCCACCTTTGCTGCGCGCGCCATGGCGAAGCGCCACTCGCTGCTCGTGACGCCCGACGACCGGCGAGTCCACGAACGGCCCACGCCCACTGCCGGCGGGGCAGCGATGTACTTCGGGATGCTCGTCGCGATAGCCGTCGCCTCGCAGTTACCGGTTTTCGGCCCGGTGTTCAGAGGCAGTTCCGCCCCACTCGGCGTGGTAATTGCCGCGACTGTCATTTTCGGCGTCGGGCTCGTGGACGACGTGCGCGAGATGTCGCCGCCGGCCAAGCTCGCCGGCCAGGTCCTTGCGGGGACGGTGCTTTATTTCTTCGGGGTCAACATGCTGTACTTCCATGTCCCATTGGCCCAAACAACTCTGGAGCTGAGCCCCTCGTGGGCGGCACTCGGGACCGTACTGTGGGTCGCCGTCATGGCGAACTCGGTCAATTTCATCGACGGCCTGGATGGCCTCGCCGCCGGAATTGTCGCGATCGGGGCCGGCGCCTTCTTCGTGTACTCGCACCAACTGGGGGTGGTCGGCAACATCCAGGCGAGTAACGCCGGCCCTCTCATTGCCGTAATAGCGATCGGGCTGTGCGTCGGGTTCCTCCCGCACAATTTCCACCCAGCAAAGATATTCATGGGCGATGCCGGTTCGATGCTGCTCGGGGTGCTCGTCGCTGCCTCGACGCTCGCCGTCGTCGGCCAGGACAGCTACCAGTTCAGCGGCCGGACCTACTTTTTCTTCGCGCCGATCATCATCCCGTTCTTCATCCTGGGTATCCCGCTATTGGACACCGTGTTCGCCGTCGTGCGCCGTGCCGGCCAGCGGACGAGCCCTGCGGTCGCCGACCTCAGCCACCTCCATCACCGCCTGATGCGCCTTGGCCATGGCCACCGCGCCGCCGTCCTCATCCTGTGGGCCTGGACCGCCCTGTTGTCGGGCCTCGTGCTCTGGCCCGGGGTGACGGACTCCCACAACGAGATCCCTCCCATTGCGGTCGGAGCCCTAGCCATCCTGCTGTACACGCTGTTCGCGCCGCGGGGCCGCTCGGCGCTCAGCAACGGGGACAACGACGGCCACGTTGGGAACGGGACCAACGGGCACGGAAGCCAGCCCCCACGGCCCGGCCCTAGCAGCCGCGGTCACGGCTCCCACCCCGAAGGTCGGGGCAAGCCGCCGGGCCCTCAGCACCAAGCCGCCCGGCCCTGTCCCAGGGCGCGGGGTCGTGGCAACCGGCGGCCTTGGTAGCGCAGCGGGCAGGCTAGGAGCCCAGAACCCTCGCAGCAGCAACGGTGTGAGGCTGGTCTTGCCCGACCGTCCGACCCCTCCAGCAGGGCAGCCCACCGCGGGCACGCCTGTCGTGGGCACGCCGAAAACGGTGGCTCCGGGGCCTCCCGTCCCCGAGGGCCTCTAACAGTTGAGCAGGAGCCGGCGATAGGGCCGGGCCAAGGCCCATTGAGCGGAGTTGCAGTGTTACGGGAGTGTTTCGTAGCCTGGCCTGGTGTTCGGGAACAGTGTCGCGCTCGCAAACGGTATGGTGCTGTTGAGGTGGCAAGACGCTGTTACGCACCAGCGGCTCTCAGATGAGCGGCACCGGATCAGACGAGGAAAGTGCGCAGCCGGACGACGGGCGCTATCCGGGGCCTATGGCATATGCGGGTCTCGGGATGCTCAATGCCGTCTGTCTGCTTGGCGGGTGCATTCTCGGATGGCTGGCAGACCGGGCTCTCGGGACTCTGCCGCTGTTCTTGTTCGTAGGCCTGGTCGGCGGTGCAGCCGTGGGTGTGCTGGGCACCAGGGCCGAGCTGCGGCGGTACAACCGCTAGGGCTGTTCTCTGATGCTTGCTGACTTCCCCGTTCTTTACGTCGACGTCATAGTGAGGCGCACGATTGTGTCGTGCATCGCCTTGGCCGTCCTCGCTCTCGTGGTCGGTTTCGCTGTCGGCCAACCGTTGGCAGGCATTGGCGCATTGCTCGGCTTGGCAGCCGCCACTGCGAACCACAGGGTCTTTCAGGTCTCCACCGTCCGTTACAGCAAAGACGACGGCCACATGGACCGCAGGCCTTACGTGGGCACCGTTGCCGCCCGCCTTGGGGGGATCACCGTCATTGCTTTTGCGCTTCTGTTTTTCGTGCGCCCGATGGGCTTTGGGATGGTCGGCGGCCTTGTCGCCTTCCAGCTGCTGTTGATGGCCAATGCCCTGGGTGCGCTTTGGCGCTACCAACGTCTGCAATTGGCGGGCCTAGGCCCCGTTACCACAGTCGGGACTGATGCCGGAGAGAGCCCAGCCCCTCGCGCAGAAGCCGAGCCGCCTGGCACTTCTGGCTCAGGCGAGATTGAAGCCGATGGTTAGCGCCGGCTTGCTCGCCGTAGCGCCGATACCGGTTGGCGACCATGTGGTCGTCCATGTTTTCGGCCTCTCCTTCGACGCAGACACCATCTGGTCCAGTTTGGTCGCCTGCGCAGGGGTCTTCGCGCTTGGTTTGTACCTGCGCCAACACCTCACATCGGGTGTACCCAACAAGGTACAGCTTTTCTGGGAGGTATTAGTCGGGTGGGTGTCAGACCAGGTGGAGGTCGGGCTGGGCACCCGTTACCGCCATGTTGTGCCATTGGCCGTCACCATCTTCATGCTGGTGCTGGCCGCAAATTGGGTCGAGATCTTCCCCGGGTTATGGCACAACACAGACTATCTGCCTTCCCCGTCCGCTGACGTAAACCTCACCTACGCGCTCGGAGCGACCGTCTTCGTTTTGACAAACGGCGCCGCCATCAGGGCGAAGGGTTTCGGTGGCTACATAAAGTCGTTCTTCGCGCCGCCGCGGTGGTTGGCACCGATACGCGCTCTCGAGGAGCTCATGAAGCCGGTCACCCTGGCGCTGCGGCTCTTTGGTAACCTCTTCTCGGGCGGGATCATGATCGCGCTCCTCTTGGCGATCCCGATCTACTTTTTCCCGGCGACCATCTTTTTCAGTGTGCTCTGGAAAATGTTCGACCTGGCCATCGGTGTCATCCAGGCCTTCATTTTCGCTTTGCTGACGATCCTTTATTACCAGTTCGCAGTTGCCAAAGAGGGCCATTGAGCCCCAAACCCAGAAAATCAGAGGAGAACTAGATGGCTGCAAGCATGGAAAAGGCAGTCGAGCTTGCCGGTGCCTTCGTCGGTGGCGGCCTCGCGCTGGGCGGCGGTGCTATCGGCGCCGCTGTCGGTGACGGCCTGGCCGGAAGCCAGACGATCGCCGGTATCGCCCGTCAGCCCGAGGTCCAGGGCCGGCTCTACTCGACGATGTTCCTGATCGTCGGCCTTGTTGAGGCCATGTACTTCATCAACCTGGCCTTTACAGCATTGTTCGTGTTCGTACTGGCCACCGGCTAGTAGCCCGGCCGAGGTACTTGACCGGTGCTAATCGCTTCGTCCAACTTCCTAGTTCCCGGCCCCACCTTCGTGGTGGAGCTGGCAATCTTCCTCGTCACGCTGTGGGCCTTGTCCAAGTGGGTGCTGCCGTTCGTCAACGGCATTATGGATGCTCGCCAGCAGGCGATCGCGCGCAATATCAACGACGCGGAGGAGGCAAAAAAGCGCTCTCTCCAGCTGGAGGAACAGCACAAGCAGCTCCTCGAGCAGGGGCGGGAAGAGGCGCGTACCCTCAAAGACGAGGCCGTCAAGATCGGCGAGCAGCTGCGCGAGGACCTGCGTAAACAGGGTGAAGAGGAGTACCGGCGCCTGGTGGAGCGCGCGAGCGTCGACATCGAAGCCGCTACCCGGCGCGCAGCCGACGAGCTGCGGGTAGAAGTTGCCGGGCTCGTCATGGACGTGGTGGAAAGAGTTCTCGGCGAGGGGATCACCCTCCGGGACCAGGAGAAGTTGGTAGAGATCGCGACCGCCGACATCGAGCGGCAGGCTGCGGCGAGCACGGCCTCCGCGCCCAGCGCAGCGGTGAGAACCGGAGGAGGTGCTTAGGTGCGCGAGCGCGTAAGGGGTTACGCCGACGCCATCTTCGAGGCCTCGGGGTCACACGTGGCGCGCATTGCGGACGAGCTCCAGGGCTTCTACGAGCTTCTGGAGGGTTCCACGGACCTGGCCTGGGCGATGGCGAACCCCGTGACGCCTGTTCCCACAAAGCGAGCAATAATCCAGCAGCTTCTGGGCCGCAAGTTGTCGGAGCCCGTGATCGACCTTGTCAATTTCGTTTTGCAGACCGGCTCGGGCGAGGAATTCGCAGCCGATATCGCGAGCCTCGCAGCGGCTGGCGCCGCCCTCAGGGACGGGATGGTGTTGCTCGACGAAGGGCCGCTCGGACGGCTCGGCGCCACGGACCGCCTCGATGGCTACGCGTCGGCCGTGCTCAGTTCGGTGCGAGGAGAGCGGCAGCTGGGCGATATCGAGGACGAGTTGTTCCGTTTTATGCGCATCGTCGAGGGCAACGAAGAGCTGCGTGTGGCCCTGACCACCTCCGAGCTGTCTGCGACGGTTCGCGCTTCGGTCGTCAGCGGCCTCTTGGCGCGCCGGGCGAGCCAGGAGTCGGCCCGGATGGCCACGTATGCCGCACGCGTTGGGCGACCGCGCGATTTCCCGGCCCTATTGGGGGCGCTTGTCGACTTGGTGGCCAAAGAGGCCAACCGGCGCGTGGCCGATGTCCGCTCGGCAATCGAAATGACACCTTCGCAGCGGGCGCGCCTGACGGTGGCCCTGACGAATTTCACTGGTTACCCGGTTGATGTCAGAGCCACAACCGACCCGCAGCTTCTTGGCGGTTTTGTTGCGAACATTGGCGACGTGGTGATCGACGCGTCCCTTCGTCACCGGCTCGAGCTGGCGAGAGAGGCACTCCTCGAGCCCGGCCGTGCGGCTGGCGGCCCAACCTCGACCACCGGCAAGCCGGCGGGACACTGAGAAGAACATTGAAAGGACCCTGCAAAGCAAATGGCTGAGCTGAGCATCAAAGCTGCTGACATCGCCGACATCCTGCGGCGCAACCTGGAGGGTTTCACGCCAGGGGTCACGGGCGAAGAGGTAGGGCGCATCCAAGACATCGGTGACGGCATCGCGAGGATCACAGGCCTGCCTAACGTCTCTGTGAACGAGCTCCTCGAGTTCGAGGGTGGCACGAGCGCTCTCGCGCTCAACCTCGACGAGGACTCGATCGGCGCCGTCGTGCTCGGCGACGTGTCGGGGCTTCAGGAGGGACAGATCGTCCGTGCGACCGGCCGCATACTTTCGGTACCGGTCGGGGACGGCCTCTTGGGCCGTGTAGTGGACTCTCTCGGGAGGCCCATCGACGGGCTTGGGCCTCTCGGTACGTCCGAGACGAGGCGACTGGAGGTGCAAGCCCCCGGCATCATCGACCGCCAACCAGTGAAAGAGCCGCTCCAGACCGGGATCAAGTCGATCGACGCGATGACACCGATCGGCCGTGGCCAGCGGGAGCTGATCATCGGGGACCGCAAGACTGGCAAGACCTCGATAGCCATCGACACGATAATCAATCAGCGTGGCCAAGGCGTGAAATGCATCTACGTCTCGATCGGCCAAAAAGGCTCGACGGTTGCCCAGACAGTCGAAACCCTGCGTGCTCACGCGGCGATGGAGTACACCATCGTCGTCAACTCACCCGCCTCGGACCCCGCGTCCTTTAAGTACCTGGCGCCCTATGCCGGCTGCGCCATGGGCCAGCATTGGATGGAGCACGGCGAACACGCGCTGATAATTTACGACGACCTCTCCAAGCAGGCAGAGGCATACCGGTCGCTGTCGCTGTTGCTCCGCCGCCCGCCGGGCCGCGAGGCTTACCCTGGCGACGTCTTCTATTTGCACAGCCGGCTGCTCGAGCGCGCCGCCAAACTGTCCGACGAGCGCGGTGCGGGCTCGCTTACGGCGCTCCCGATCGTGGAGACCAAGGCGGGCGATATTTCGGCTTACATCCCGACCAACGTGATCTCGATCACCGACGGTCAGATCTATTTGGAGACGGACCTGTTTTACGCCGGCATCCGCCCTGCCGTCAACGTCGGTCTGTCGGTTTCTCGTGTCGGCGGGGACGCGGCAGATAAAGGCCATGAAGACTGTTTCGGGCGGCTTGAAGACCGACCTCGCTCAGTTCCGCGAGTTGCAGGCGTTCGCAACGTTCGGCTCCGAGCTGGACCGGGTCTCGCGTGCTCAGCTCGACCGGGGTGTCCGGCTCACCGAGCTGCTCAAGCAGCCTCAGAGCTCGCCGGTCCCGGTCGAAGAGCAGGTGGTCGCCATCTATGCAGGTACGAAGGGCTTCCTCGACGACCTGGCAGTGGACGACGTCCGCGCTTTTGAGACTGCGCTGGTACAGAACTTCCGGGCCAACCACTCCGACTTGCTGGAGTCGATCCGCGCTACCAAGGCCCTTCCCCCTACGGACCAGCTCGACAAAGCTATCACCGAGGTGAAGAAGGGCTTTGCGAGCACCAAGCCCGAGACCGCTTCGGCAGGGCCGGCCGAGGCAGCCGCGGGCAATGGCCCGGCTGGGGCAACCACCTCCGATGAGCCGGCACCGGCGGCTGTGACGGCTGGAGCTGGCCCCGAAGGCGAGGCGTAGCCAGGTGCCTGCAGGCGAGGAGCGCGCCATTCGGCGCCGCATCCGAAGCGTCGTGTCGACCCAGAAGATCACGCGGGCGATGGAGCTAATAGCTGCGTCGCGGATCGTGCGCGCGCAACAGGCGATGATCGCTGCCCGGCCCTACGCAGCACGCATGGAGGACGTTGTACGGGAGCTGGCGGCGACGCCCGAGGCCCAACGCCATTGGATTTTTGCAGGGGGCGGGGACCGCTCCCTCGTCGTCGTGCTAGGTGCCGACCGGGGTCTTTGCGGGGCCTTCAACACCTCGCTCCACCGGGTCGCCGAGGAGCTCCTCTCCGAGCTGGGGCGCAAGGGACCTGCTCCGGAGGTAATAGTTGTCGGGCGAAAGGTAAAGGGTTATTTCCGGTTCCGAGGGCGAAAGGTCGCTGAGAGCCTCGAGGGTTTTACTGACCGTCCCACTTTCGAAGACGCACAGAAGGTTGTGGAAGCCATTTCGCGTGAGCTCGAAACCGGCACGATTGGCCAGATCTACCTTGTGAGCACACACTTTTTGAGCATAGGTACCCAGCGGGCCGAAAGGCACCGGCTGGTACCCCTCGACCTGCCTGAGCGAAACGACAAACTGCGCGAAGGCGAGGGCCATGACCCGGGCGGGACGACCGTTTTCGAGTTCGAGCCGGAACCCGACGCCATAATGGACCGCTTGTTGCCGCGATGGCTCGAGGCTGAGGTGTACCTGGCCCTCCTCGAATCGGCGGCCTCTTTCCATGTCTCGCAGCAAAGGGCAATGAAGGCTGCGACCGACAATGCAGACGACCTGATAAAGACGCTCCGGCGCCGGATGAACCGGGCCCGCCAGGACACGATCACCACGGAGATCTCCGAGATATCCGGCGGCGCGGAAGCGCTGAGACAGGCCGAGTCAGGCGACGAGGACTCTGGCCGGCCCGACATATACGTCTACCCAAACGCAAGTTGACTGGAGCAAACGTGAGTATTACCAGCACACCCAGTGCCATATCGACCGGCCCTGAAGATCGCGCGACGCGTGATGGCCGAGTCGTCGCGATAACTGGGCCTGTTGTCGACGTCGAGTTCCCGCCCGACCACCTTCCCGACATCAACTACGCGGTCGAGATGGACATCGAGCTCGAGGGCCAACGCAGCACGGTCATGGCCGAAGTTGCGCTCCAGATCGGAGAGGGCAGGGTGCGCTGCATCTGCCTGCGCCAGACCGACGGCTTGAAGCGTGGCGCAGTGGTGCGCAACCTTGGCCACGGGATCACGGTCCCAGTAGGCGACGGCGTGCTCGGCCACGTGTTCAATGTCACCGGCGACGTGCTCGACTCCGACCCGCTCGTGGACGTGGACGACCGTTGGGAAATCCACCGCCCGCCCCCCGACTTCGACACGCTCGAACCGAAATCCCAGATGTTCGAAACAGGGATCAAGGTCGTCGACCTTCTGGAGCCCTACGTGCAGGGCGGCAAGATCGGCCTCTTCGGCGGGGCTGGCGTGGGCAAGACGGTGCTGATCCTCGAGTTGATCCACCGGGTGGCTGAAAACCATGGTGGTGTCTCTGTTTTCGCCGGCGTGGGTGAGCGCACCCGTGAAGGCAACGACCTCTGGCTCGAGATGAAGGAATCGGGCGTCATCAAGCGTGCGGCTCTCGTCTACGGCCAGATGGACGAGCCTCCCGGCGTCCGCCTGAGGGTCGGCCTTTCCGCGCTCACGATGGCCGAGTACTTCCGGGACGTCAAAAACCAGGACGTCCTGTTGTTCATCGACAACATTTTCCGTTTCGTCCAGGCGGGCTCGGAGGTTTCGACGCTGCTCGGGCGGATGCCGTCCGCCGTGGGCTACCAGCCGACGTTGGCCGACGAGATGGGAGAACTTCAGGAGAGGATCACCTCCACGCGGGGCCACTCGATCACATCGGTCCAGGCTGTTTACGTTCCTGCTGACGACTACACGGACCCAGCCCCCTTCACGACGTTCACCCACCTGGACGCGACCACCCAGCTCGCTCGCGAGATCGCAGCCATCGGCATCTACCCCGCCGTCGACCCCCTCGCTTCGACGTCAAACATCCTGGCGCCCGAGATCGTGGGCGACAGGCACTACGCGGTTGCCCGCCGCGTCCAACAAGTGCTCCAGCGCAACCGTGAGCTGCAGGACATCATTGCGATCCTCGGGATGGACGAGCTGTCGGAGGAAGACCGCACGACCGTCCTGCGTGCCCGCAAGATCCAGCGTTTCTTGTCCCAGCCATTGTTCGTGGCGAAGAACTTCACCGGGCTCGACGGTGTCTACACTCCGGTTTCCGAGACCGTGGAGTCCTTCGAGGCTCTCGTCAATGGTGACCTCGACCATCTGCCGGAACAGGCCTTCTTGAACGTAGGCGGAGCCGAGAGCGCAATGGCCAAGGCACGCGAGCTCGAAAAGCAGGCTTGAGCGCGCGATGGCGACGACCCAGGTAGAGCTCGTTACTCCCACGGGCACGCTGTTCTCGGGGCAGGCCGAGATGGTCGTTTGCCGTACAGAAGGCGGCGACATTGCCTTCCTCGCGCACCATATGGCCTACGTCGGCGTGCTGGAGCCTTACCCCTTGCGGATCGTGCACCCCGACGATGCAGCGACAGCCGAGGCCGGCCTTGGCGCGGGCGCCGCGGACGAGCTCCGCTTCGATGTCCAGGGCGGCTTCGTCGAGGTGAACGACAACCGGGTCATCGTGCTTTGCGACGCCGCAACGCTGGCCGGCTCCGAGCCCTAACACGATGAGCCCCAGGCACCGCCTCGGGGTAGCTCTGCTGCTCGACCCTCCCGGGTCGCTCGAGGTCGACGGCCTGCGGCGGGCGCTCGGCGACACCGCCCTCGGGGCCGTCCCGGCGCACGTGACGCTGGTCCCACCCGTCAACGTGCGCGCCGAGGACCTCGGCCTAGCTCTCCAGGTCCTGAGGAGGGCGGCCAGCGACCAGAGCGGCCCGATAGCAGTCGAACTTGGCCCGGTCACGACCTTCCTGCCGGCCAGCCCCGTCGTGTACCTGGCGGTCGGCGGGCCCGACCTCGACCGACTGGCCAGGTTGCGCCAGGCCGTCGTGGCTGGGCCAATGCTGCGGCCCGACCATTGGCCCTGGGTGCCGCACGTAACCCTCGCCGACGACGCGCCAGCCGATCGTATCGAGGCCGCCCTCGCCGCGTTGTTCTCCTACAGGGCTGCGACCGTCTTTGACCGGGTGGTGCTGCTCGAGGAGCGTGAGCACCGCTGGCAGCCGCTGGCAGACGCCTGCCTAGGTCGCGCCGCTGTCGTTGGCCGGGGAGGGCTCGAGCTCGAGATCGTGGAAGGGCGCGTACTCGGACCGGACGTGATGGCAATCGCCGACGGCGAGGAGGCCGCCTTCCTGGCCGCACTTGACACGGTCCCCGCTCCCTCCAGCATCGTGCTCACCGGGCGCCGCCTGGGCGAGGTCGTCGGTGTGGCGTCAGCGTGGCAAGACGGAGAGGTCGGCGGGACGGTCGAGGTGTGCGTCCTGGTCGAGGCGGCCTCACGTCGGCAAGGGGTTGGCCGAGCCCTGGTCCAGGCTCTCCACGCGAGCGTGCAGCGGCACGGGTGGGCGGCCGATGGCGCCCGCGGGTACGGGCCCGAAGGTTTCTTCACCAGCGCCAGCGCATGGATCCGGGAAATCCGCCCGCCTGTAGTGTTGTGACCGTGGCGACCGCAGTTACGCCGCGACCCATCACGCTCGAAGACGAGCGGCATCCCCCGCTTTGGCGTCGCACCCTTGGCGCCTCCCCGCGAGGGCCTGGCTCGCGCGGGCATGGTCATGGCCTGCGCCGTGGTTATTGCCGGTGTCGTCGGCAGGTTCCTCGCCCCCGGAGGGCTGTGGCTGGACGAGGCGCTGTCGGTAAACATCGCCAAGCTGCCCCTTGGCCAACTGCCGGGGGCGCTGGTCCAGGACGGGTCGCCACCGCTTTATTACCTTGTCCTCCACTACTGGGTACTCCTGTTCGGGCAGGGCGATTTCGCGGTGCGTGCGCTGTCGGGTGTCATCTCCACAGCTACCCTCCCGTTCCTGTGGGCCGCCGGCCAACGTGTGGGGGGCCGACGGACGGCGTGGGCCGCGCTCCTGCTCGGGGCCAGCTCCCCTTGGGCGATCTATTTCGGGACCGACACCCGCATGTACTCGCTCATGGCGCTGGAGGCGATCTTGTGGTACCTGGCGGTGCGCCGGGCATTGGAGATGCCTAGCCGGCGCCGCTTGATCGCCCTTGCGGCCGTGACCGCAGCGTTGATGTACACCCACTACTGGGACCTCTACCTGGTCGCCGTAGGAGGCGCCTGGCTGCTCGTCCGGGCGTGGGTGGAGCACAGGTCAGGTAAACCCCGGTCGGACGAGCAACGGCCCCCCGACTACCCCGGCGCGGCCGCCAAGTCGCTCGCGGCGATGATCTGCGGTGGAGTGGTCTGGCTCCCCTGGTCGCCGGTATTCGTTTTCCAGGTGTTGCACACCGGGACCCCCTGGGCCGGCGCGCCCAGCCCGATCGACCTGCTCTCTGTGTTCGGGTACTTCGCCGGCGTTGGGGCGTGGGGTTACCTGCTCACGTTCACGAGCTTCAGCCTCGTTGGCCTCGCCATCTTCGCGGCTCCCGGCCCAAAAGCGAGCAGTGTGATCCTCGAGTTCCGGGCGCAGCCGCGTGCAAGGTTTGTAGCGCTCCTGGTGGTAGGCGCTCTGGGTGCGGCGGTACTGGCCGGCGTCCTGACCGGTGCGGCTTTCGACAACCGTTATATAGCCGTCGTGTTCCCGCTGTTTATCGTGTTGTGTGCGCTCGGCATTACCACGTTTAGTTCACGCAAAGTGACGTCCATAATGCTGGCAGTGGCATGTACCGTAGGCCTGCTTTCCGCCAAGGACCAGAACTCTCAGCTTCGCACCCAGGCAGTTGAGGTGGCCGCAGTCCTGAACGCGCAAGCTCAACCAGGCGACACCATCGTCTACTGCCCGGACCAGCTTGGGCCGGCCGTGGACCGCCTCCTGAAAGTTCCCGACGTCACCCAGGTCACGTTCCCGAGGGGGACCGGCCCTGCGCGGGTCGACTGGGTCAATTACGTGTCAGTCATACAGAACACCGACGTCGGCACCTTTGCTGAGAAGATCGTTAAAAATCTCAACCCGGGCAGCACGCTCTGGCTCGTTTGGCGCAACGGTTACCTAGGCTTCGGCGGGAGCTGCGGTTACCTGACCAGCTGGTTGCAGATGCTGCACCCTGGTGGCGAGACAGTCATAACGGAGAACCCCAACTACTACGAGTACGAGAACCTGGTGCGCTGGCCGAGCTGAAACCAACCTGGGCTCAGGCAGCTCGAGCGCCTGTCTGGCCCCTTGGGTCACCGAACGGGCAGAATGAGTGGTCGGACTGGCCGAACGCCTTGTTGGCTCTAGGCCCCGAACCTTGCAGGAGCAAAAAATCCGTGCCCCCCCAAGCCGCTTACCATCCATCGAACGAGAGTGGCCTGTCGGACGTCCCTGAGCAGCCTTTCTCCCCCGGGGATGCTGACGATGTCGTTATCATTGGCGCCGGCCCGGCCGGCCTTACTGCGGCCTACGAGCTAGCGCGCCAGGGCAGGGTCTGCACAGTCCTAGAGGCCGACGACGTCGTAGGCGGTATCTCACGCACCGTGGAACGTGACGGTTGGCGGTTCGATATTGGCGGTCACCGGTTTTTTACCAAGGTGAAACCGGTCGAGGCTTTCTGGCACGAGGTGCTCCCCGACGACGAGTTCATGCTCAGGCCACGAATGAGCCGGATCTATTACCAGGGCAAGTACTACGACTACCCTCTCAAGCCTTTCAATGCGTTGCGGAACCTCGGCTTCATTGAGTCCGTGCGATGTGCGGCGTCGTACGCCTGGGCGCGCCTGCACCCCCCGGCGGACCAGACCACCTTCGAAGGCTGGGTAGCCGCGCGCTTTGGCTGGCGCCTCTACAAACACTTTTTCAAGACCTACACCGAGAAGGTCTGGGGTTACCCGGGATCGGAACTGCAAGCGGACTGGGCCGCCCAGAGGATCAAGAACCTCAACCTTTTCAACGCCGTCAAGAACGCACTTTTCCCGAAAAAGGGCCAGCGGGAGATCACAACGCTCATCGACCAGTTCGAATACCCGCAACTAGGGCCCGGGATGATGTGGGAACGCTGCTGCGACAAAGTGGAAGCAGCCGGCTCGAAAGTGATGATGCGTTCGGTTGTGACACGGGTGCGTTGCGCCGACGGAAGGGCTGTTGCCGTCGAATCCATGACCGACGGAGCGCTGACAGAGCACGTTGCCACCGCCGTCATATCGTCAATGCCGATCTCGGCGCTCGTTAGGGCTCTCGACCCCCCGGCACCGCCTGAGGTGCTCGCCGCCGCAGACGACCTTCACTACCGCGACCACATCACCGTCGCTCTGGTCGTACCCAAAAAGGCCGGTTTCCCGGACAACTGGGTTTACGTTCACGACCCGTCCGTGAAAATGGGCCGCATCCAAAACTTCGGCCAGTGGTCCCCGTTCATGGTCAAGGACGGTTCTACCTGTCTCGGCCTCGAGTATTTCGTCTTTGAGGGCGACGAGACATGGACAATGGCGGACGAGGAGCTTGTCGAGATGGGAAAACGTGAGATCGGGCTGCTCGGCCTCGTCGACCCGAAGGTGGTGGGGGCGGGCTACGTCGTGAGGATGCCCAAGGCCTACCCTTATTACGATGCCGACTACAAGCACAACGTGGAGACGTTGCGCAAATGGCTGGAGGTAAATGTGCCGAACGTCCATCCCGTCGGTCGCAACGGGATGCACCGCTACAACAACCAGGACCACTCGATGTACACCGCCATGCTGACGGTCGAGAACATCATGGGAGCATCCCATGACGTATGGTCGGTCAACGTGGAAGAGGAATACCACGAGGAGATGAAGTCCGGGCCGAGCCTCGGGGCCCCGGCCCTCGACCGGGCGAGCGGCACCGATCCTGCCCAAGCGTGAAAAGACGGTCAGTTCGTGAGCACCAAGGTCTGGTACTGCGAGAACTGTGGCTACGAGGTAAACAGCCGGGGCCGGTGCCACAGCTGTGGCGCACGGCTGATCGCGTCGCCGTTGTCCGAACTCGAGTCCGGCCCCGACGACGATGAGGTCGGCTACCGGCTCGACCTGTGGGACGACCGCACGAGAGCGCGCCTTATCGAGTCGCTCATCTTGGCCGGCGTGCTGCATCGCTTCGAGGAAGAAGAGCTGGTGATCCTTGCTGTCGACGAGGCCGAGGTCGACCGGCTCGTAGACGTTGTGACGGGTATGGCGGCTCCTGCGCGCGGCCTGGACGATGACGACGACGAGGACCTCGCTACTCCCGAAGAGGCCAAGGACGCCTCGCGCGAATTGTACGACGCGGCGAAGAGGCTTCGCGACAACCCGACGGACATGCAGGCTGATGCAGCCCTGGGTGAAGCTTCGGCAGCGGTCTTCGCCGTTGACTACCTGCCCGACATGGACGAGTACGACCTTGCGGCGGTAGGCCGGGTAACGCGCCGCTTGTTGGGAGCCCTCGGCGCCGACGAGGCCCTCGAAGACGAGATACGGCACCAGGCGGAAGTGCTCTGCCGGCTCATCGCGCCCAGTGCCGGAGAGGCCGAGGCGCATGCCGAAACCGAGCGCGCACGAGGGCGTCTGGAGCGCGGCGCCAAGGAAACGCGGCGCCTCGTAGTGCTGCCCCATTCCAAGGTGACCCCGGGTGGGGAGATGGGCGGGCCCACTCTCGACCTCGCCGCACAAGCCGCAGCCAGCACAGAGTTGGCGAGCGACGGCCTCGGCCGCAGTGGGCGCGACGGAGCGCAGGCCAAGGTGCCCGGAGCAGACGACGCCGGGGACGTCATCACCGGACAGCCGGCGCACGAGCCCCCCGACCTGTCCAAGGACGGCGGGCGTGACGCGGACGACATTGTCGAAGCCGACGAGGTCGAAGACGAGGTCGACGACGAGGAAGAGGATGCGAACTCTGGTGAGCTCGTTTACGAGCTGGCCGAGTGGTTGCCCGAGCAGCGGGTGGAGCTTTCCATGCTCCTCGAGTCGGCCGGTGTTGCCTACAACTGGGACGGTCCTGACCTCACGGTGGCTGAGGAGTACGAGACCGAGGTTGACGGTTTGTTCGAACAAGTCCATGGGCTGCTCGACGATGACGACGAAGCTCGCTACCGCTCGATCGAGGAGCTTTTCGGTGCGGTGGACCGCCTGGCGAACGACCCCGGCAGCGAGGAACGCCGGGCCGCCTTCCTCGGAGCCGTCGCAGCCGTGGAGCTACCCACGCCCGTAGGCGTGGACGATGCCTACTGGTGGCGCGTACGGAGCCAGGGCCACGTCGTCGTAGGAGCACTGGACAACGGAGCGCGCAACGAGGACGTCTCCGCGAGTCGGCTCTCCTGGCAGAGATGCTCCACGAGATGGTCTGACCGTTTGGACAGCTACGGCCTGCTGCTGGCCCCAGGGGCGAGCGCAAGTAGCAACCAATCCGCTCTCGTAGCCGTCGACCGGGCTGCTACCAAGGCGGGTCTCGCAGTCAGACGAATGGACTTCCCCTACACCTTGGCCGGCCGGCGAGCTCCCGACCGCCCGCCGGTCCTGATCGCTTCGGTGGTGAACGAAGCCGCATCACTTGCTGCCGGCACTGCCCTGGAACCGGAGCGGATCTTCCTCGGAGGGCGCTCCATGGGAGGGCGTATGTGCAGCATGGCCGTTGCCGAAGGCCTCCCCGCTGCCGGTCTCGTGCTCATCAGCTACCCGCTCCACCCGCCCGGCAGGCCCGACAACATGCGCACCGACCACTTCGGGCGCCTCGACCTGCCTTGCCTGTTCGTCTCGGGAGGCCGGGACGCCTTCGGTTCCCCCGCCGAGCTTGAACTAGCCCTGGCGCGCATCCCTGGCCCCGTGACGCTCCACTACATCGAGCGCGGTGACCATGGCCTGCGCGGCCGCGACGCCGAGGTGGCGGCCCTTGTCGCTGGATGGCTCACGGAACAGATCTCGACGCGCTCCCCTTAGAGGCAAGGCGCATAGGGCGAGCCTGCTCGGGCTTCTCGGCGTGGTCGCGGCATCCTGGCGTGGCAGCGGCATCCTGGCGTGGTCGCCGTACCTCGGTATGCCAGGTGCCACCAGGGCCCACTCGCTGGCACCCAGAAGCGCTGGACTACGCCGAGAAGCCTTTATTCGGACCGCAGCGCTTCGACAGGTTTGGCTCGGGCCACCCTTCTGGCCGGGTAGACGGCGATGACATTGCTGGCTATCAGGACGATCAGGATCGCGAAGACGACCACCAATGCCGATAGGGGCGGGACATCCACAAGTGGCACTCGGGTCGTGACGGCCGACCACCCCCATCTGCCCGCAATAACCCCAAGCGGCGCGCCGATCGCCAAGCCAACGATCGCGATGACTGATGCCTGGAAATAGACGACGCGACGCGACGTCCCTTCGTCCAGGCCTAAGGCCTTGTAGACGGCGAACTCTGCCCGGCGGGACCGGCCTACGACGGCCCGATGCGCAGGACAACACGGCCTGTCCCACCACGCCGGTAATGCTGGCACTCCGAGCAGCTACGATCTCACCGACGGGTGACAATGGATAGGAACGCTCTCTTGGACCGCGTGCACGAGGGGATCATCGTGTGCTCCGACAGGAGGCTTAGGCCCACGCTGGACGAGCTTTACAACAACGGGCGCCGCGTCATCGTGAGCACCGGGGGGGCCAACGTCGCCTCGGTGAGCGACACTGTGCGTGAGTTAACTGCGCGCGGCGTCAGGCGATGGACGGTACTGGCGCACACCGATACGACTGACATTGCCAAAGGGTGCCGATGGGTAGGCCAGGCGGCCGTGGAGGTGCAGGCCAAGCTGGCGGGCACCAAGGTCCCGCAGCGCTACATCGACCCGGCCCAGGTCGGCCGTTTCATCAAGCACGGCTACACCACGAGGGAACTCATAGAGGAACACAACCTCGTGTTCCAGACGCAAGCTCTCGGGGCCCTCCTCGTCGGTGCGGGCGCACATGTCGACAGCGGTGCCACGCTGGATACCTCGACCATGTTCACGGACGATGTCCTTCCTCACGTGCTCGTGATCACCGGGCCATCGGCGCTCAAGTACTCCTCGATGACGGCGGCGCTCAATGCCAAAGGTGGCAACCGGGTTGGCAGCTACAACACTTTTTATTCGCAGGTCAGCCACTTTCGGGAGGCGGTCGTCGACGCGCGCGTCTTTACCGGTCCGCTTCAGGTCAAAGACGTCCGGCTCCTTTACTTGAGCGAGAGCGACCGCCACCGGATGGCTCGCTGGAAATCAGATCTTGAATCCGAGCGCTTTATGGAAGGAATTAGCCTCACCGAGTTGGAGCTCACCACTGGGGCTACCAACAGGCGCGGGCGAACCGCCTAACAACGAGGTTGCGCGGACTGCCGGGCGGGTCATCGGTACCATGGTCCCGTGCCCGCTGCGCCCATGATTGGAGCGTCGCTGCTCATTACGATTGGGCTCGCAATCGGAGCGGCCACGTCGCCGCCGGGTGACAGCGGCTTGCGTTCCCGGCTCCTGAGCTCCGAAGGGATCGGGGTTGCGCGGTTCGGGCAAGCGAAGGCCCAAGTTGTGGAGGCTCTGACGGCCCTGCTGGGCAAGCCGGCTTGGAAAGGTCCAAATACAGGCTGCGGTCCTCGATATAACGAGGTCGAGTGGGGGGAACTTGTGGCCGAGTTCCGGCTTGGGAGCTTCTCCGGGTACCGCTACGTAAAAGGAGGGTGGCCGCTGACAACTCCGGGGTCGCCCAGCGGCCCATCGTCTTCGCAGTCCCACGGTCCTTACCTCGCGACGGCCAAAGGGATCTCGCTCGGCAGCACCCTCGGCGAGGTTAAATCCGCTTACGGAAAGCTGAGCTTTATAGGCGTTGACAAGTGGCAGCCGGCCAACGGCATTGTGTTCGTCGTGAACGCCGAGCACGAGCCAGAGCCGGCGTCAAGCCGCGTCACCGAGATCAAGTTCGGGACCTGTGGCGATTTCTGACATTTTGGTGCGGGCTCTCTCTAGAGCGGCACTCGTCGCGACCGTCTTGTTTGGTGCGGTCGTAAGTTCGTCGCTGCTCGTAGGAGGATTGGCGACCGCGACGGGTTCTCGCACGGGTTCCTTGACAGCGTCAATGTCAATGAGGGTGGAGCTCGACGAGAACGGTTTGGGCCTGGCGAACTTCGGCGCACCCGCCGCTCCGACCACGGAAGCCATTACCGATGTGCTCGGGGCCCCGACGGGGCACCCCTCTGCTGGCTGTACGGGGAAATACACCCAGGTCGCATGGCATGACTTGATCGTGCAATTCACCGCTGGGCGCTTTACCGGCTACCGGTTTGTGGCCGGTGGCTCAAAGGGGGTTAGCCCTTCCGTCGCGACACTCCACGATCCGGTGGTCCCGACGATCGCCACCGCCGCAGGGGTCACTCTCGGGAGCACAATGGCCGAGGTGGAGCACGCTTACCGATCTCTCCATCGCAGCGGCACCGATTTCTGGCGTACGCCAGGCGGCATCGTGTTTGCCTTCTACAGTGCCGAGGCCAACCCCTCGTCAAAGTCGCCCGTTTATGAGATCAAAGACAACGTCTGCCCTGCGGCGCTTTAGTCCCTCGGTCAGTTCCACGCCCCGGCGCGTCGCCCGGGACCTTGCCGAATGGTTGCCAAGGCAATAGCGTTGCAAACGAGCTGCAGGTTGCGGCCATAGAGGAGACCAGCGATGCCGACGTTCATGGACTTCCACGACGACCTGAAGTTGCCCGATGAGGCGGTCCGGCAGATCACCAAAGAGACCGAGGAACATAAGGTCGACAAGTTCGGTGTCCGTCAGGTCGAGTTGTTCCACAACCCGGACGGAAAGGTCTACTGCCTGCTCGAGGCTCCTGACGCGGACGCGGTCCGTGCTCACCATGCAGCTTTGGGCCTGTCGTGCGGGGACGTCCACGAGGTGAAATCTCTGCTGTAGCTCGGCTCTCGAAGGCAGCAGCTGTGCTTCGTGAGTTCAATGGGGTTTCGTCCTAGGCGATCACCTAAGCGGGCCTAGCCCAGGCGACGCAGCCCATCTCCAGCGGGAACTGAAGATCCACGTGCGACGGGATGACCCGCACCGTGAAGCCGTGGCGCCCGGCTACGTCACACACGAAGCTCCCTTCCCAAAGGGTGGTGCCCGTGGTCGGCCCGGGACCTTTTAGCTCCATCCCGACCGTTTGCCAGTTGGCGAGCTCGTCCCCGGCGCTCACCGGCCCATGCAGCAGCTCCACCGCGACCTCGGTGGGTTCCAGGTCCCCGAGGGAGACTTCGGCTGTGGCCCGTCGGGTGACCCCGAGGTCGGTCACGAGCTCCGACGAATCGACGTCGACGGAGACGACCGACACCTTTCCCCAGGCGTCGCGGACGTGCCGTTTCCACACCGCGAGTGCCTTGGCTTTGGCGTAGTCACGGGCATTCAGGATCTCGGCATGCTTAGCCATTGGCTCGTACATCTGCCGCGTGTAGTCCCGCACCATGCGGGAGGCCTGCACCCTGGGCCCGAGCGAACTGAGGGAGTCCTTGATACGGGCGACCCACTGGCGGGGGAACCGGTCGCCACCACGGTCGTAGTACAAGGGCACGACTTGGCGCTCGAGGATCTCGAAAAGGCTGTTGGCTTCCAGCTCGTCGCGTCGTTGCAGGTCGCCGTAGGACTCTGCCGACGCGATCTGCCAACCGTTCTTGCCGTCGAACATCTCGTCCCACCAACCGTCGAGCACCGAACAGTTGAGTACCCCGTTGAGTGCCGCCTTCTCGCCGCTTGTGCCGCTCGCTTCCATGGGCCGACGCGGGTTGTTGAGCCAGACATCGCAACCTTGGAGCATTATCCGCGCGACTGCGATGTCATAGTCCTCGATGAAGGCGATCCTGTGGCGAACCGTCGGGTCGCGTGCGAACTGGACCAGCTGGCGGATCATTTCCTTGCCAAGGTCGTCGGCGGGGTGAGCCTTGCCTGCGAAGATGAACTGGGTAGGACGCTTTGAGTCGAGGAGGAGCGCTTTCAGGCGCTCTGGTTGCGAGAGCAGCAGCGTGGCGCGCTTGTACGAAGCGAACCTGCGCGCAAAGCCGAGCGTCAGTACCGTCGGGTCGAGGGCCTCGTCCGCCCAGGCCGCGTCCATGGGGGAGACACCTTTGTCCAGCAACGACGCTTTCAGGTGCGACCTGACAAACCCGACGAGGGCCTCCTTGCTCTGCTCGCGCGCCCGCCAGAGCTCGTCGTCGCGGGCCTCGGCGATGCGGGCCCAGTCGGCGGCCCCGGCATCTTCCCAGGAGGGGTTGATGTACTTCGTGAAAAGATCGTTCATCGCTGAAGAAACCCAGGTGCGGCCATGGACACCGTTGGTGATGGAGCCGATGGGCACCTCTTCGACGGGAACAGAGGGGAAGAGCTGCTGGAACATGAGCCGGCTCGTGTAGCCGTGCAGCTTGGCAACCCCGTTGGACATGTTCGCCAGCCGCAAGCCCATGACGGCCATGTTGAACGGGGCGTTTGCCGGCTCGCCCGGCGCATGGCCGAGGTCCATGAGGTCGCCGACGCTGACGCCGCATTCATGTGCCCAGCCGGAGAAGTACTTCTCCATGAGCTCCGCCGGGAACCTGTCGATTCCCGCAGGAACAGGCGTGTGGGTTGTGAACACCGTGCCGGCCCTGGTGACCTCCAACGCTTCCGGGAACGAAAGGCCTTTTCCCGTGATGAGCTGGCGTATCCGTTCCAGGCCCAAGAACCCCGCGTGGCCTTCGTTCGAATGGAAGATCTGGGCTTGTTCCTGGACGGCGTCCAGAGCCCGGACGCCGCCGATACCGAGAAGCATCTCCTGGCGGAGGCGGTGCTCGGTCCCACCGCCGTAGAGGCGGTCGGTCACGCCGCGGGCATCGTCGGAGTTCTCCTCGACGTTGGCGTCGAGCATGTACAGCTTGACGCGCCCCACGTAAGCGACCCAGAATCTGGGCGATGAGGGCCTGGCCCGCGAGGTCGATGGTGATCCTGGTCCCGTCTATCAGCGTCAGCGCCATGGCGTGTGGGTCCATGACCGGGTAACGCTCTTCCTGCCAACCATCGGCGTTGAGGCGCTGACGGAAATAGCCTTCCCGGTAGAGCAGGCCGACCCCGACCATCGGCACCCCGAGGCTGCTTGCCGCCTTGAGGTGGTCCCCAGCGAGGATGCCGAGACCCCCCGAGTACTGGGGAAGGGCCTCGGCTATCCCGAACTCGGGAGAAAAGTAGCCCACCTTGACAAGGGCCGAGCGCCCTCGGTTCTGGAACCAACGATGGACGCTCATGTAGCGCCTGAGGTCAGCGTGGATCTCGCCCAGGAAGGACATGAAAGCGTTGTCCTTTGAAAGAGCCTCGAGGCGCTCTCGGGCTACGAGCGACAGGACTTGGACCGGGTCGTGCTGGGTGATCTCCCAGAGCGTCGGGTCCACCCAGCGGAACAGATCCCGGGTCCGCTCGTCCCACGACCACCTCAAATTGAAGGCCAGTTCTTGCAGGGGGGCCAACGGCTCGGGGAGCCGGGCCCTGACGGTGAAGCTCCTGAAGGCTTTCATCTTGGGCCAACGTAGCAAGATACGGCAGCTATGGCCGAGCAAAGAGGTCGTTCGCCCGACCAACGCGCTAGGCCCCCAGGTAGCGTGGAGGTTGTGACGACTGAGGGCACGCGTTCCAGGGCCGACCAGGAGGGGGCTAGCCAGGAGGTGCTCGGGCGGGCGCCCGGAGCGGCGAGCACGGCTCCCCCCACCGGCAACGGGGCGAGCCGGCCGGGTCTCGCCCACATCGTTGTCCAGGACGTGCGCCCGTCAACTCCCCACGGTTACCCGGCCAAAGCCCTCGTGGGGGAGGCTGTCCCCGTATCGGCGAGCGTCTTCCGGGACGGCCACGACGTCCTCGCAGCAAGGGCACTACTGCGAAGGGGCAGCGAGGTCGTGAGCACCTGCGCCCTGACGGCCCGTGGTAACGACGTGTGGACCGGCACCGTCGTCCCCGCCGACCTGGGAGCCCACGAGCTTGTGGTGGAGGCCTGGACAGACCGGTACGTACTTGCTGGCGATAGGACGAGCGACCTCACGGCATCGGTCCCGGTGCCGATCTGGGTCGAGCGCGAACGGGCCGGGGTAGGCGCTTGGTACGAACTGTTCCCGCGCAGCTTCGGAGGCCTGCGAGGTGCCGCCGGCCAGGTGCCCCGGGTCGCGGCGATGGGCTTCGACGTCCTTTACCTGCCTCCGGTCCACCCGATAGGGCGCTCGTTCCGCAAAGGGAAAAATAATTCCCTGGTGACGGGACCGGGGGATCCGGGCAGCCCCTGGGCGATCGGCTCGGAAGAGGGTGGTCATACGTCGCTCCACCCAGACTTTGGCGACTTCGACGACTTCGACTTCCTGGTGCAGACCGCAACGGGGCACGAGGTCGAGGTGGCCCTCGACTATGCGTTGCAGTGCTCGCCGGACCACCCCTGGGTCCAAGAGCACCCCGAATGGTTCCACCACCGGCCCGATGGCACCATCGCCTTCGCCGAAAACCCTCCGAAAAAGTACCAGGACATATACCCGCTCAATTTCTGGCCGGCTGTCGAGGCCGATCGGGTAGCTCTTTGGGAGGCGTGCAAAGGGATCGTCGATTTCTGGGCCGACCGCGGGATCAGGATCTTCCGGGTGGACAACCCGCACACCAAGCCGTTTGCGTTTTGGGAATGGCTCATAACGGCCCTGCGACGGGAGCGGCCCGATCTGGTCCTGCTGGCAGAGGCGTTCACGAGGCCCAAGCTCATGGCGCGGTTGGCCGAGATCGGGTTCTCGCAGAGCTATACCTACTTCACCTGGCGGGTCGGCCAGTACGGGCCAGAAGGCCTGCGTACCTATGTGGAGGAGCTCGCGCACGGCCCCCTTGCCGACTACATGCGCCCCAATTTCTGGCCGAACACGCCGGACATCCTGTCGGGACCGCTCCGGGGTGGCCCACCGTCGGCATTCGCCTTGCGTTATATCCTGGCGTCCACGCTGGCACCCTCCTACGGAGTCTATGGCGGTTACGAGCTGTGCGAGAACGCGCCCGCTTCGCCGGACAACGAGGAGTACCTGTGGTCAGAAAAGTACGAGATAAAAGACCGCGACTTCTCCAGGCCCGGATCTCTGGCACCGTTGTTCACCACGATAAACTCCGTGCGTCGCAGGCACCCTGCGTTCGCGCGTATGCGCAACGTCTATTTCCATGGCTCGGACAACCCCAACGTGATCGCCTATTCGAAGGCCTCCGACGATGGCGGCGACGTCGTGCTGGTCATCGTCACCCTGGATCCTTACGCCACGCAGGAGGCGACCTTGGACCTCGATGCCGTAGCTTTGGGACTGCCCCCGGGAGGGGCGTTCGAGGTTTACGACGAGCTTTCGGCGGAAACGTACACGTGGGGGCCTCATCCCTACGTCAAGTTCGAACCTTGGCGGCGAGTGGCTCACGTGCTCGATGTGCGAGGGCGGCCCTGAAGTGGCAATAGAGGGAACGCACCCGCCGCAGAGACCGGTTTCGGGGACAGCGAGCAAGGACGTTCGCTGGTACCAGCGAGCGGTTTTTTACGAGGTGCTGGTAAGGGGCTTTTTCGACAGCAACAACGACGGCAGTGGGGACATACCGGGGATCGTGAGCAAGCTCGATTACCTCAGCTGGTTGGGGGTGGACTGCATCTGGCTGCTCCCCTTCTACCAGTCGCCACTGCGCGACGGCGGCTATGACATCTCCGACTACTGGACGGTGCTGCCGGAGTACGGCCAGGTCGCCGATGTCGCCCAACTCGTTGACGAGGCTCACGGGCGCGGTATCCGGGTGATCGCCGACCTGGTAATCAACCACACAAGCGACCAGCACATCTGGTTCCAGGAGTCGCGCCAGGACCGCACCAACCCCAAGGCCGACTGGTATGTGTGGAGCGACGACGACCATCGCTACAGCGATGCCCGGATTATTTTCGTCGACACCGAAAAATCCAACTGGGCATGGGACCCGCAACGCGGCCAGTACTACTGGCACCGCTTCTTCTCGCATCAGCCCGACCTCAATTTCGAGAACCCCGAAGTGGCTGACACGATGATCGACGTGCTCCGTTATTGGCTCGACGTCGGCCTGGACGGTTTCCGGTTGGACGCGGTCCCTTATCTCTTCGAGAACGAAGGTACGGACTGTGAAAACCTCCCGGAGACTCATCAGTACCTGAAAAGACTACGTAAAGAAATGGATTCTCTTTATCCCGGTAAGGTACTGCTGGCGGAGGCCAACCAGTGGCCTGAGGACGTCGTGGAGTACTTCGGCAACAGCGATGAATGCCACATGTGCTTCCATTTCCCTCTGATGCCGCGGATGTTCATGGCAGTCCGTCGGGAACAGCGTTATCCCATCACCGAGATCCTCGCCCGGACGCCCGAGATCCCAGAGGGTGCAAGCTGGGGCATATTCCTACGTAACCACGACGAGCTGACCCTCGAAATGGTCACGGACGAAGAACGTGACTACATGTACTCCGAGTACGCAAAAGACCCGCGGATGAAGCGCAACATCGGCATCGGTCGCAGGCTGGCCCCCTTGGTCGACAACGACCGCCGCGTTGCCGAACTGCTCCACTCGATGCTTTTCAGCTTGCCGGGGTCACCCGTGCTGTACTACGGCGACGAGATCGGTATGGGCGACAACATCTACCTCGGTGACCGCGACGGGGTACGAACCCCCATGCAGTGGGCGCCCGACCGCAACGCAGGTTTCTCCAGGGCTGATTTCGCCCAGCTGTACCTGCCGCCTCTCATGGACCCTGTCTACGGCTACCAGACCGTCAACGTCGAGGCGCAGATGCGCAACCCGAGCTCGATGTTGCACTGGATGCGCAGGATGCTGGAGGTGCGCCGGCAGCACATGGTTTTCGGCACGGGCAGCATGGAGGTCGTCTCCACAGACAACCCTTCGGTGCTCGCCTATGTCAGGACGCCCATTGAAGGGCAGCTCCCCGTCGGCCGCGACGATGCCAGCGGCGAGACCGCGGCGCCACCCGGCGCGAGCCGCGACGTGGTGCTTTGCGTGACCAACCTCTCGCGCTTCGCCCAGCCAGCGCAGCTACCTCTTCAGAGATGGCAGGGTATGACCCCGGTGGAGCTGCTCGGCCGCGTCCCGTTCCCGCCCATCACGGAACTTCCCTATTTCGTAACGCTCCCTCCGTACGGCTTTTACTGGTTCGGGTTGGCCGACCGGCCCCTCAGCCCGACTGGAGGTTGACCGTGGAGCAAGGAACACTTGTGCCAGAAGAGCTTCCTCCACTTTTGGTGGACCTGCTAGGCCCGTACCTTGCTCGGCAGCGTTGGTACGGCGGTGGGGACGGCCCGCCCGGGCCTGTCCGCACGATCGAGTCAGGCTGTTTGGCGGAGCTCGGGGCCCTTCGCGGAGGCTCCTTTGGGCGGTCGTTGAGGCACAAGGGGCCGATTACCAGGTCGTTATTGCCGAACGGCCCGTCGGCGAGGTCGCCCAGCACCTGAAAGGCCACGAAGACGCCCTGATCGGCAGCGTCGGAGACAGCGGTTACTACGACGCCACGATTGACACCGAAATGGCTCTTGCGCTGTTGCGGGCAGCCAGTGGCGGCCTCCAGACCGCAGAGAGATCGCGGCCCCTGTCCGCCGAACAGTCCAACACCTCCCTCGTCTACGACGACCGGCTGATCCTCAAGTTCTTCCGCCGTTTGACCGTCGGCCCAAACCCCGACGTCGAGGTCACCTCAGCGTTGGCCAGTACCGGGTTCTCCCACATAGCGCTCCCGCTGGTGCGCTGGCAGCGCAACGGGCGCGACCTCGCCTTCGGCCAGCAGTACCTCGCCGGAGGGTCCGATGGGTGGGCATTGGCCCTGACTTCCCTGCGAGATTTCTACGGTTCTGCCAACCCCGGGACAGAGCCCAACCCGGCGTTGTCGGGGGGCGATTTCGGTGCGGAAGCGAACCGCCTTGGCCAGATGAGCGCTGACATGCACCTAGCCATGGCAAAGGCTTTTGGCGCCACTGCTGGAGACCTGGCGCCCGGGTGGCCGGCTTTCGTCTCCTCGCTGGAGAGCCGCGTCAGCAAGCTCGGACCGGAACTCGCCGGGCCCGCAGGACCGATGCTTGCACGGCTACGAGCGGTGCGTGACCCCGGCCCGGCGGTGCGCGTTCACGGCGATTACCACCTGGGACAGGTGATGCGCACAGATAGCGGATGGTTCGTCTTGGACTTCGAGGGGGAACCGAGCAGGTCCCTCGACGAGCGCCAGCAGCCGACCTCGGTACTGAAAGACGTGGCCGGGATGCTGCGCTCCCTGCAGTACGCGACGCGGTTCACCCTCGGTGAAACAACGGTCAGCTACCCGGCCCCTCTCGGCCCGCTTGCCAGGGCATGGGAAGACCGCAACCGCGCAGCGTTCGTCCAGGGCTATTACGAACGCGAAGGGATCGAGGACCTCTTGCCCCTGGAGCCCGACGATAGCGACGCTGTCCGGTTGGCCTTCGAGGTGGACAAGGCTTTGTACGAACTCGCATACGAGGCGGCTTACCGGCCTGACTGGGTGCCGATACCGCTTAGCGCCCTGCAACGCTTGCTGTCGGAGCCGGTGGAAGAACTGCTCGCAGGCCAACGTGGCACCTGACAAGCGTGCCGGGGTGGGACCGAAGAAGGGTAAGGGCAACGATATGACTACCACTGAGGCAAAAGGCACGGGCCCCAAGAGACGGCGCAAGCCGGCAGAGCCGGAGGTCATCGTGCAAACCCCGCCCGAGGACCGTAGCGGCGGCAGTCTTGATGCCCAGCAGGTCGACGCTTTAGTGCAAGGCCGCCACCACGACCCTCACTCCGTGCTCGGTCGCCACGGGGGCCTCGTCAGGGCGCTTCGGCCTGGCGCAAGCGAAATGTACGTGGTCGTCACGGGGCCCACCCCGGACCGCATCACCCTGGAGCGTGCTCCCATGCGCCAGGTCCACCCGGCCGGGTTATGGGAGGGGCCGCTCGACCCGGCTGCCGCGAGCTACAAGCTCGAGGCGGTGTACGGCGCTCCCGGTTCGCCGGCGTTCGTATTCGACGACCCTTACCGGTACTGGCCGACCCTAGGAGACCTGGACCTGCACTTGTTCAACGAGGGCCGGCATCGCCGCCTATGGGAGGTGCTGGGTGCTCACCCACGCACGCATGAGGGGACGAGCGGGACTGCGTTCGCCGTTTGGGCGCCTAACGCCAAGGCCGTTCGGGTCGTGGGCGATTGGAACTCTTGGGATGGTCGCGTGAACCCGATGAGGTCGCTCGGCAATTCCGGGGTCTGGGAGCTCTTCGTGCCTGGGACCGGGGCGGGCGCTCAGTACAAGTACGAACTCGTGACCGCCGACGAACGCCTCGTGCTCAAGGCGGACCCCTTCGCATTTGCGACCGAGGTCCCGCCCGGCACGGCTTCCATCGTTGCCAACCCACCGGGACATTCCTGGGGGGACGGGCCGTGGATGGCGAAGAGGACCGAAGGTGACCCGCTTTCCAAGCCGATGTCCATCTACGAAGTCCACCTTGGTTCGTGGCGTTGGACCGACGACGGCGGAGGTTGGCGGCCCCTAACCTACCTGGAGCTTGCAGGGCAGCTCCCCGAGTACCTCGCCGAGATGGGCTTTACCCACGTCGAGTTCATGCCCGTGGCGGAGCATCCCTTCGGTGGCTCATGGGGCTACCAGGTGAGCGCTTATTACGCTCCAACCGCCCGTTTTGGCAGCCCCGACGATTTCAGAGCGCTTGTGGACGCATTGCACGCTCGCGGCATCGGGGTCATCGTGGACTGGGTGCCTGCCCATTTCCCACGCGATGATTTCGCGTTGGCGCGCTTTGATGGCACGAACCTGTACGAGCACGCAGGCCCAATGGGTGCCCAACCCGACTGGGGCACGTTGGTGTTCAACCTCGGCCGGCACGAGGTACGCAATTTTTTGCTGGCGAACGCCCTTTTTTGGGCCGACCAGTACCATGTCGACGCGCTCAGGGTCGATGCCGTGGCGTCCATGCTCTACCTCGATTATTCGAGGAAGGCGGGCGAATGGGTGCCGAACGCGTTCGGTGGGAACGAAAACCTCGAAGCCGTGGCTGTCTTGAAGGAGCTCAATGAGCTCATGTTCTCTTTGTACCCCGGGACGACCACGATCGCCGAGGAGTCCACCGCGTGGCCCGGCGTCTCCCGGCCTACGTACCTCGGCGGGCTCGGATTTGGTTACAAGTGGAACATGGGCTGGATGCACGACACTCTCCGGTACTTCGAGACCGACCCGCTTTATCGCCGCTACCACCAGAACGATTTGACCTTCGGGCTTCTTTACGCCTGGCACGAGAACTTCATACTCCCGCTCTCCCACGACGAGGTGGTGCACGGAAAGCGCTCGCTGCTCGCCAAAATGCCCGGCGACCGATGGCAGCAGCTTGCGAACTTGCGAGCCCTTTATGCATGGATGTGGGCCCACCCCGGCAAAAAGATGCTCTTTATGGGTTCTGAACTGGCTGAAGAGCGTGAGTGGGACAACGAGAGACCCCTCGACTGGTGGGTGCTCGACCAATGGGAAGACCACGCCAAGCTGCGTCGTATGGTTGCTGAAGCCAACAGGCTCTACCGCGCAGAGCCCGCCCTTTGGGAGCGCGATTTTACGCCGGAAGGTTTCCGATGGATAGATGCCAGCGACTCAGACCGCAACATCCTTTCCTTCTACCGCCTCCGCGGCTCGGCTGACCCGTTCGATGGGGCGGCCACATGGCCCACCGTGCCTGCGGGCGATGTGGTCGCCTGCATTGCGAACTTTTCGCCTGTCCCCCAGTTCGGCTACCGCGTCGGGCTGCCGCGAGGTGGTCGCTGGTTGGAGCTGCTCAACACCGACGCCAAGGAGTGGGGCGGCAGCGGGCTGGGCAACATGGGCGAAGTTTGGGCGCAGGACATCGGTTGGCACGGCCAGGCCCATTCGGCCGAGATGGTCCTACCTCCCCTCGCTGTCCTTTGGCTAGTCCCCGCGCCGTGAGCGGGCAGACGGGTAGCCCTTCCTAACGGAATCCTCCAGCGCGAGGCCAAGATGTCACCGGATGCCTCTAGCCTCTAACTGTGAGCAGTGAGGCCCGGCGGGGACGTCCCACGCGCCAGGGCGGGTTCGGGCGCAGCACGCTGATCTTTGCTGGTGGCGCGCTCGTGGTAACGGCGCTCCTCGTGCTGGCGGTTGTCGGCGGCCTTTCGGCCAAGCACCCGGCCGGGCAGGTCTCCTCCTCCGGCAATGGCAAGAGCGCCAAGGCGGCAAAGGGAGCCAAGGCGGCTAAGACGGCCGCGAGCGTGACGACCACCACGACCCACGCCGAGGCCATCGACGAGCTCCTGTCCAAGGTATCCATGTCGCCCGCGAACGGTTCGACCAAGCAACCCTTGAGCACGGTGGTCACCCTTCGCGCGAGCGGTGCCAGGCTCGAGAGCGTGCGGGTGTCGGTCTTGCCGGGGGGTGGCAAGCTGAGGGGAGCTTTGGGCCCGGCCGGTGAGGAGTGGCGCTCTACCGGCAGGCTTTTTCCTGGCTCGACCTACATGGTCCACTACGTAGTGGTGGGCACGGAGGCTGGCCCTGCGACGAGTGCCGCCACCTCCACGGGCGTCGCCACCTTCAGCGCCAAGGGTTTGGGGACTTTCACGACGGCGCCCCCCGCCAGCATCGTTACTGCAAGCGTGTTCCCCTCTCCGGGGATCGCCGTCGGAGTGGGACAACCGATCGTCTTCATGTTCTCCCAACCGGTCGACACCCTGGCTGGTCAGAAGGCCGTCGAGTCCCACCTCTCAATCGCCATGAGCAAGCCCGTGCCAGGCGGCTGGCACTGGTTCAGCTCCGTCGAGCTTCACTTCCGCCCCACCTCGTACTGGCCCGTGGGCGACCAGGTGGAGGTCAATGGCAACCTCAACGGCTGGGACGCCGGCGGAGGGGCCTGGGGGGCTGGAGTTGTATCGACGGCGTTCGTCATAGGAAATAGCCACATATCCGTCGTCAACCTGACTACGCACGAAATGACTGTGACCGACAACGGGCAGCTGCTCTACGACTGGCCGATCAGCGCTGGCCAGCCCCGCTGGCCGACCCAGGACGGGACGCACATCGTCCTCGACAGGGAGTCGGTGGTGCACATGATCTCTTCGACGGTCGGCATCCCCGTCAAGTCCCCGGCGGGCTACAACGAGTTCGTCTACTGGGACGTCCACATATCCGACAGCGGCGAATACGTTCACGCCGCGCCCTGGAGCGTCGCCGAACAGGGCTTCGAGAACGTCTCCCACGGCTGCGTCAACCTGAGCCCGGCGGACGCCGAAGTCTTCTTCCACTTCAGCCGGGTCGGGGACATCGTCGACGTGACCGACGGCGTCAGGCCTCCTCTTCAGGGTGACCACGGCGTGATGGACTGGTCCTTCGGGGCCGGCGTGACCTGGACGCCTGCCAAAGTGACCCAGCTGAGGACGTCGGTAACGACGATCCCGGTTACGAGCCTGCCGCCGCCACCTGGTGCTCCCACCGGCGGCCCGGTACCGACCTTGCCTCCTCCCACCACCACAACGGCGACGCCCACCACCACGACGACCGCTCCGCGCCCGACCACGACGACAACTCCGGCCACGCTGCCCGCCCCGAGCACGACGCTGGTCGCTCCTACCACGGCCCAGCCGGCCCCTACGACGACCAAGTCGGTGGTGACCACCCCGGCGAAGCCGGCGCTCGTTACGACGAGGCCAGTCGCTACGACGACCAAGGTGGCTCCGACGACGGCGCGGCCGGCTCCCACCACGACCAAGCCACCCCGGACCACGACCACAAAACCTGCTCCCACCACGACGAGGCCACCGCTGACCACGACGACAAAACCGGCTCCCACCACGACGAGGCCGCCGCTGACCACCACCACACGGGCCGCCCCGACCACGACACGGCCCGCCCCGACGATCACGCGACCTGCCGCTACAACGACCCGGCCCACCACCACGACGACGCGGCCCACCACTACGACGACCCGGCCCACCACTACGACGACGCGGCCCACCACTACGACGACCCGGCCTCCTTCGACAACCACGTCGACGGCGCCGACGACCTCGACGGTCCCCCCCACGACCACGAGCACCTCCAGTACGACCTCGACTACGGCGGCCGGCGGGACCACGACAACCGCGTAAGCAGTTCTGCGGCGGCCAATTAGTAGCCTGTTCGACGTGCTCGCTTACCTGGACTACGCCTCTACGACGCCGCTTTGCCCCGAGGCTCGCACAGCGATGGAGCCATGGCTCTCAGGGAGCTTCGGTAACCCGTCCGGCTCCCACGCGGTCGCCAGAGCCGCTCGCCAAGCAATCGACGAGGCGCGTGACAAGGTTGCCGCAGTCCTTGGGACGGCCCCTGGCGACCTGGTTTTCACCAGCGGTGGCACAGAGGCGGCCAACCTGGCCGTACTGGGACGGGCAGCGGTGGCGGCCGGGCCGATCGTAGTAAGCGCGATCGAGCACCACGCGGTATTGCACGCGGCGCAAAGGGCGGAGCGCCTCTTCGGTTCCCCCCTTCGAGTGGTCGAGGTGGGAAATGACGGCGTTGTCGACTTGAAAGCCCTGGGCGCGGCGCTCGACAGGACCGTCAGCATTGTGTCGGTCCAGCTGGTCAACAACGAGGTGGGCACGGTGCAACCCCTTTCCGAGGTGGCGCGTCTGGTGCGCCGGCGAGCTCCAGGTGCCGTGCTGCACACCGACGCCGTGCAGGCTCCCCCTTGGCTCGACGTGGCCCGGCTAGCCGAGGGAGCAGACATCGTCAGCATTAGCGCCCACAAGTTCGGCGGGCCGCAGGGGGTCGGCGCTCTGGCCTTTCGCCGGCCCGTTGCGCTCGAGCCGCTCATGTACGGCGGCCCGCAAGAACGGGAGCGCCGCGCTGGTACTCACAACGTCGCCGGCATAGTCGGCATGGCCGCTGCCCTGGAGGCCGCGGGCCACCAGAGGGTGGAGGCTTGCGACCGAGCCGGACGGTTGCGGGACAGGCTCAGGGCGGGCCTGTTGGCGAGCATTCCAGCCGCGCACGAGACCGCGCCAGGGCAGGAAAAACTGCCGGGCCATTGCCACCTCGTGATCGATGGCGTCGAGAGCGAAGCGCTGCTCGTCCTGCTAGATGGGTACGGGGTGGCTGCCTCCGCCGGCTCGGCATGTGCCAGCGGCGCAATGGAGCCGAGCCATGTCCTGGTCGCGATGGGCTACCCGGCCGACGTGGCGCTCGGAGCCCTACGGCTGACCCTGGGGCATTCCACCTCCGAGGCCGATGTCGAGCTTGCTCTTCGAGCCGTCCCGGCCGCCGTGGCTCGTCTGGGTGGACCAGTCGTGCCAGCCATCCCCGTGGCAGGCTGACGTTGCGAGTCCTGGTAGCGATGTCGGGCGGGGTGGACTCCTCGGTTGCGGCTGCCCTGATGCTGCCGCGAGGGCCACGAAGTCGTTGGGGCGACGATGAAGCTCTGGGGCGGCCCTTCGGACTCGGGGTGCTGTTCGGTGGCCGATGTCGAGGACGCTCGCCGGGTTTGCCAGCAGCTCGGGATCGCCCACCACGTCTTCAACTTCACTTCTGACTTCGAGCGCGACGTCGTGGCGCCATACGTCGAGGCTCACGCACAGGCGAGGACGCCCAACCCGTGTATCGCCTGCAATACCCACCTCAAGTTCGGCCGTTTCTTGCAGCGGGCGCCGTTGCTCGGCTTCGACGCCATCGCCACCGGCCACCACGCTCGCGTGACGAAGTCGGCGACAACCTGGCAGTTGCGCCGTGGTCGCGACGTCGCCAAGGACCAGTCTTACGTGCTCTACATGCTCGGCCAAGCAGAGCTTGCTCGGGTGCTACTACCTATCGGGGAACTCACCAAGGAACAGGTGCGCCGGGTCGCCTCCGACCTCGACCTGCGCACCGCGGGGAAACCTGACAGCCAGGATGTCTGCTTCATCTCGAAGAACGGAGGAAGGGCGAGCTTCGTCGGTGAGCGCATCCCGCTCAGGGACGGCCGGCTCGTTAGTACCGATGGTGACGATCTCGGGGCTGTCGACGCTCTTGAACTGGTGACCGTTGGACAGCGTAGGGGCCTCGGCCTCCACGCCGTCTCGCTCCCGGAGCGTCGCTATGTCGTTGGCGTCGACCTCCCGAACCGGACTGCGACCGTAGGCACGCTCGAGGACCTCCTGATCGGAACACTGCTAATTGACGAGATGTCGTGGTCCTGCTCACCTCTCGTTCCTGGCGCCGCTGTGGAGGTCCAGTCGAGCGCCCACGGACGACCGCTCAGAGGGCAGTGGCTGGGTGGGCCCCATTCCGGCACTGGGACGGTGGCCCTAGAGGAGCCGGCGCGCCGCGTTGCCCCCGGACAAGCGGTGGTCCTCTACGCCCCTGGCTCCGGCGATGATGCCGGAGACGAGGAAGGCGAGGTCGTGCTCGGCGGCGAGGTCGTGCTAGGCGGCGGGACCGCCGCCTAGTGGCCGCCGGCGGGCACTGAAGCTTGTCACTGGGCCTGGGTACCCTTATTGACGATGGCCGACGACCCAGCCGAGAGGGCAGAAGAGCTGCGCGAGCTCATAGCGCACCACAACCGGCGTTATTTCGAGCTCGATGACCCCGAGATAACCGATGCAGAGTACGACGAACTGGTCCGGCAGCTGGCGAGCATCGAGGAAGCGCACCCTGAGCTTGTAACGGCGGCCTCGCCGACCCAGCAGGTCGGTGGGGCGCCGGTCGAGCTCTTTGCCGAGGTCAGGCACCGGACGCCGATGATGTCGCTCGATAAGACGACCAGCTACGAGGAGCTGCTCGCCTGGGGCAAGCGGATGGAGCGTTACATTTCTGGCGAGGTCGTTTTCAACTGCGAGCTCAAGATCGATGGCCTGGCGATGTCACTTCTCTACGAGGCCGGCAAGCTCACGAGAGCAGCGACGAGGGGCGACGGCGAGGTTGGCGAGGACGTGACGGCAAACGTGGCGACGATATCGGCGGTCCCGAAGTCGTTGGGCCCGGCGGCGCCAGAAGTCCTTGAGGTGCGTGGCGAGATCTACATGACTGTCAAGGCTTTTGAGGCACTGAACCGGCGCCAGGCCGACGCTGGCGGGCGCACTTTCATCAATCCCCGCAATGCTGCTGCAGGTTCTCTGCGCCAGAAGGACCCCGCTGTGACGGCAACAAGGGAGCTGTCGTTCTCCGCTTACCAGCTCGGTGAGGTCACGGGAGGGCCGGTGTTCCGTTACCACCACGAGACTCTTGACTGGCTGAGGGAAGAGGGGTTCCCGGTGAGCCCTCGCATCGAGACGCTGGGGAGCCTGGAAGAGGTTGACAACTACTGCAAGAAGTGGCTCGAGGGGCGGCACAGCATCGACTACGAGATCGACGGCGTGGTTGTGAAGGTGGACAGCCTCGCGCAGCGCCGCGAGCTAGGGGCTACGTCAAAGGCGCCACGCTGGGCGATCGCCTACAAGTTCCCTCCCGAAGAAAAGACGACCGTTTTGAAAGAGATAATGGTCTCGATCGGCCGCACCGGTAAAGCGACGCCGTTCGCAGTATTGGAGCCGGTCGTGGTCGGCGGCGCGCGGGTCAGCCTTGCAACCCTTCACAACGAGGACCAGGTCCGGGCCAAGGACGTGCGACCCGGCGACACCGTGGTGGTGCGCCGCGCTGGCGACGTGATCCCAGAGGTGCGCGGGCCCGTCCTGCCGCTGCGGCCGAAGGACCTGCCGCCATGGTCGTTCCCTACCAGTTGCCCGATATGCGGTTCTCCGCTGCAACGCCTGGAAGGGGAGGCTGACACCTACTGCATAAATGTCGAATGCCCCGGCCAACAGGTCCAGCGGATATCGCATTTCGCTTCGAGGGGGGCGATGGACATAGAAGGCCTCGGCGAGCGGACCGTGTACCTGTTTTGCAAGGAGGGATTGCTCGCCGATGTAGCCGACATCTACTCGCTCGACTTCGAGCGCGTCCAGGGCTTCGAGGGCTTCGGCACCCTCTCGGTGGCGAACCTAGGCGCTGCGATAACCGAGTCCAAGTCCCGGCCCCTGGCCAACCTGCTCGTCGGGCTATCGGTCAGGCACCTCGGTGCGAACACGAGCCAGCTCCTGGCCCGGGCGATGGGCCACCTCGACAGGATAATGACCGCGCCCGAGGACGAGATCGCGGGCATCGAGGGCATTGGCCCTGTAATCGCGGCGAGCATCACGCGCTTTTTCGCTCTGCAGCGCAACCGCCAGGTCATAGACCGACTTCGGGAAGCCGGCCTCAACTTTGAAGGACCGAGCGCGCCGGCACTTGCCCAGACGCTCACCGGCAAGTCAATTGTCGTGACGGGTACGTTGCAACGTTGGTCCAGAGAAGAATCCGAGGCGGCGATAAAGGCACGTGGGGGCAAGGCTCCCGGCAGCGTCTCCCAAAAGACGACGGCTGTGGTCCTGGGTGCAGACCCAGGCGGGGCCAAGCTGACCAAGGCAACAGAGCTCGGTATCCCCCTCCTCGACGAGGACGGCTTCGACCGCCTCCTCGAGACGGGCGAGCTGCCCTGAACATTCAGGGCGCGGGGTGCCCGGGCGACGGTCCACCGTTGTTCTCTCCCTGCTAGTTAGCCTGATTAGGTGCCCCTGAGGAGTTCTGAGCTAGTAGGCACGGTCGTCGGGGGCCGCTACAGGCTGCTCCGTCCGATCGGGAGTGGCGCCTCGGCCCACGTCTACGTGGCAGAGGACGTCCGGCTCAGGCGCGCTGTGGCGGTCAAGGTCCTTCACCCAGCGTTGACCGAAGACAAGTCCTTCTTGCGGCGTTTCCAGGCCGAAGCCCAGACCGTTGCGGTCCTTCGGCACCCAGGCATCGTCCGGGTATACGACTGGGGCGAGGATGGTGAGCAGGCCTACCTGGCGATGGAACTGCTGGAAGGCGGGAGCCTGCGGTCCCTGCTGGACAGCGGTTACAGGCTGAGCATTTCCCAGGTGGCGGCAGTTGGGCTCGACGTGGCCTCAGCGCTCGCCTATGCGCATTCCCGTGGCTTGGTCCACCGCGATATCAAGCCCGCCAACTTGCTCTTCGACGAGGAGGGCCACGCTAGCATCGCCGATTTTGGCATCGCCAGGGCCCTGGCGGAGGCGAGTTGGACCGAGCCGGTGGGGGCGATGGTCGGCACCGCCCGATATGCGGCGCCCGAACAGCTGCGGGGGCTGGCCCTCGATGGCCGCGCCGACGTGTACGCGCTCACACTGGTGCTGGTCGAAGCGGCTACAGGTTCCGTGCCTTTTGCGCTGGACACAACCCTCGGGGGCTTGATAGCAAGGGCCGGCCGCTCCATACCCGTGCCAGCAGAGCTCGGCCTGCTCGCTCCGGTCCTGGAGCAGGCGGGCGTGGTCGGTCCGGAAGACCGCTTGAGCGCCGAGGCCCTTGCCCAGCAGATCGCCGCGGTGGCCCGCCAGCTACGCGCACCGGCGCGGCTGCCCGTACGCGGGCTAGCCAGCATGGGCGACCAGGAAAACGAGAGTGAGCAGACCGAGCTGGCTGGCCGGGGCCGGCGGGCCTTGCCGCCAGATCTGAGCATCGTCCCCGACGACCCGGTAGTCGTGATGCCGGCAAGCCGCAACGCCGCCCAAGCTGTCGAACTACCTCACTCCGGGCCACCTCGCTCCGAAGTTGGCTCGGACGTACCTAGCCAGGCTGAACTTGCCGTCATAGAAGCCCCCAGGCGCCCTCGTCGCCGGCGCCGCTGGTTACGGGTCGCACTGCCCATGGTGCTCATCGTCGCAGCGGGAGCCGTGGCGGCAGGCCTGTACGCATCGTCGCCGGCCCCGACGTACTCCGTGCCGTGGTTGGTCGGCGACACGGTCACGGGGGCGAGAACAGTCCTGGTTGCCGAGCACCTCGGTCTCAGCGTTGCTGCCAATCAATGGGACAAGGCGGCCAAGGGTTCAGTCATCTCCCAGGACCCCGCTGCCAATGCGAAGTTGCAAGCCAACAGCATCGTCGCGGTCACGGTTTCCCTCGGTCCGGAACCCGTCCGGGTACCGGACCTTGCCACCTTGGACCTCGCGCAGGCGACGACCGCGCTGCGCTCGAGCGACTTGCGCCGCGGGGCCGTTCACGCCAGCACGAGCATGACCGTGCCCGCTGGGGTTGTGATCTCTTGGACGCCCCACGGAAGGCGCGTACCTCCCGGCACCGAGGTCAGGTTGGTGGTCAGCAGCGGCAAGCCCACGGCGCTGGTGCCGACGTTGGGGAGCTCCACGACGTATGACCAGATGGTTGCCGACCTGAAACGCCTCGGCTTCCACTCCAGCGAGCTGACCAGCTACAGCAACACCGTGCCGGCTGGCGACGTCCTTGCGACCGACCCGCTCCCAGGCGCTCGTGAGGTCGTCGGCACGACGGTCACCATTACGGCGTCGCTCGGACCGCACCTGGTCACCATTCCGGCGACCGTCGTAGGGTTGTCGCCCGATCAGGCGGCCAACCTGCTGGAGCGCATCGGCCTGTACGTCAACGTAACCGAGGGCAGCCCGCTCGAGCCCGTGACCGGGACGCAGCCAGCAGTGGGTACCGCAGTTCTTTACGGCAAGTCGGTCGTACTCGTCACCGGCCAGTGACCGCAGCAGTTCTGCGGCGCGCACTACCGCTGCCCGGCAGCGCCAGCGCCGTTACCTGCGGCTTAGCGTTTGCGGGCCTGGTCCAGCTGCCGACGGTCCCTCTTGGTGGGCCGACCCGTCCCTCTGTCGCGCACAAAATTGAGCTGACGGGCCTCCTCTTTGCTGGGGGGCGGCGGGCTGTGGTCTACGTAGCACGACGATGCCAAGGGCGCCCCGACCCGTTTTTCGATCAGGGACGTCACCTCGACCACGTGCTCCCGCTCGGTGGAGCGCGCTTCGACGGTATCGCCGGGCCGGACCACCGTGGATGGTTTAGCCGCAACGTTGTTGACCCGCACGTGGCCCGCGCGGCATGCGTCGGTTGCCGCCGAACGGGTCTTGTAAAGGCGCACCGCCCAGAGCCACTTGTCGACTCGCGTCGATACGAGGAGGCCCTGTTCTGCGCCGGTCACTAGTCCGTGATTTCCTGGAGACGTCGCGCTATCTGCTCAGCCTCGGGCTTAGGGAACCCAAGGTCCTGCTGGCCGCCCTCGGGGGGACGGCCCGTAACCGCAGGGCCCGGAGACGGAGGGCTCGGCCAGATGCCGCTTTGTGGGTCCAACAGCTTGCTCAAGTCGCCGTCCACTTTGATCCTCCCGCCCAAGAACGCTTGCATCACTGCTTGTATGTCGCCCTGGACGAACAGAGAACGAGCGGTGCTGTACGCCATCGACACCGTGACATCCGGGTTCACGAGATGGCCGGTGTCTATATTGAGGCGCCCCGACGACGTGTCGACGTGGGCATCGAGCGCGGCAGCGGAAAAAGGAGCCTCAGCGACGATGAGGTTGACCCGGACGGGAGCCACAGCCCTCCCGGCGATAACGCCGCCACCGCTACTTGCTTCGGCTTCGGAATAGATCCGGCGGGCTTCGGCGACCCACTCGTCGCTTAAGAAGGGGTATTTCGGCACGTGGTCATATTACGATGACCGAGTGACCCAGCCCATTTCCAACAGCGACGTCGCCCACGTGGCGCGCCTGGCGCGCCTGGCGCTGTCAGAGGAGGAACTGGGCCGCTACACGACCCAGCTCGCAGCTGTCCTTGAGCATGCGGCCGACATGGCCGCGCTCGACATCGAAGGAGTGCCCCCGACGGCCCATCCTTTCCCGCTGGCCAACGTCTTCCGGGAGGATGTCCCGCGGCCGTGCCTGGACAGGGACGAGGTCCTCTCACAGGCCCCTGACGTGGAAGACGACCGCTTCCGGATCCCGCGGATCCTCGGCGAGGCGCCGTGAGCGGCGTTGGGCCGGCTGGGCCCGCCTCTGCATCCGAGACGGCTGCTGATGTCCGCCAAGGCAGGCGCACGGCGAGCGCCGTCCTGGAGGAGCACCTCCGCCGGATCGCAGAACGTGAGGCCGACGTCCACGCCTTCAACCTCGTCATGGAGGACCAGGCCCGCTCGCGCGCAGCCGAAATAGACCGCATGGTGACCGCCGGCGACGACCCTGGCCCCCTGGCCGGTGTGCCGGTCGCGTTGAAGGACCTGCTTTGCACACGCGGCGTGCCCACCACTTGCTCGTCGAAAATCCTTGCCGGCTGGCTGCCACCGTACGACGCCACCGTGGTCGGAAAGCTTGCCGCGGCCGGGGCGGTTTTCATCGGCAAGACAAACATGGACGAGTTCGCAATGGGCTCCTCAACAGAACACTCGGCTTTCGGCCCCACGCGGAACCCTCGTTGCCTGGACCGGGTCCCGGGTGGCTCGTCCGGGGGGAGCGCTGCGGCGGTAGCGGCGGGGTTCGCCCCGCTTGCCCTCGGTAGCGACACCGGCGGCTCCATCCGCCAGCCGGCCGCCCTTTGCGGGGTCGTAGGGGCCAAACCGACCTATGGAGTGGTCTCGCGCTACGGCCTGGTCGCGTTCGCTAGCTCGCTCGACCAAATCGGCCCGTTTGCCGCCAACGTGGCCGACGCGGCGCTGCTGCTGGATACGATCTCGGGCCACGACCCGCTTGACTCGACGAGCCTGCCGGCCAGCCCGCCGCTTGCGTCCGCGAACCTCGGCCGTGGCGCCGACGGCCTCCGGGTCGGTGTGATCGCCGAGCTCGCCGGCGCAGAAGGCATCGCCCACGACGTGGCTTCCCGCCTTGCCGAGGCCGTCGATGCCCTCACAGCCGCAGGTGCAAAGGTCGAGGAAATAAGTGTGCCTGCGGTGCGCTACGGGCTGTCTGCCTATTACATGATCGCTCCTGCGGAGGCCTCTTCCAATCTCGCCCGCTATGACGGGGTCCGCTACGGCCTGAGGGTGCCCGGGGCCGATATCACCGAGATGTACATGGCGACACGTTCTGCGGGCTTCGGGCCGGAGGTGAAGCGCCGGATAATGCTTGGTACATATGCCCTTTCGGCAGGCTACTACGACGCCTACTACGGCAAGGCACAAAAGGTGCGGACGCTGATAATCCGCGATTTCGAGGAGGCTTACCGGTCCTTCGACGTGCTGCTTTCGCCGACCGCACCGACGACTGCTTTCGAGCTGGGTGCGAAAACCTCCGACCCGCTGACGATGTACCTGAACGACGTCTGCACGATCCCTTCCAACCTCGCCGGCCACCCTGCCATCAGCGTCCCGTTCGGGACGGGGGACGACGGCCTTCCCGTAGGGGTGCAGGTGCTCGCGCCTGCGTTGGGAGAAACGGTGATGTTCCAGGTGGCCGAGGTGCTGGAGGCCGCAGCGCCAACCGGAGGAGGACAGTAATGGCCGGCACGAGCGTCATGACGGGTTGGGAGATTGTCATCGGCCTTGAGGTCCACTGCGAGCTCAGGACCGAGACGAAGCTTTTTTGCAGTTGCCGTAATGCTTTTGGCGATGAGCCCAACACCAACGTGTGCCCTGTTTGCCTCGGTTTGCCGGGGTCGCTGCCTGTGCTCAACCGGCAGGCTGTTGAGTACGCGATCCGGATCGGCACCGCCCTGCACTGCACGGTGCAGCCCTCCCTGTTCCACCGGAAAAACTATTTCTACCCGGACATGCCGAAGGACTACCAGATCAGCCAGTACGACGTCCCTATCAATATCGACGGTTGGTTGGAGCTGCCGAGCGGTAAAAGGATCGGGGTAATCCGCGCCCACATGGAGGAGGACACGGGCAAGACCACACACGTGGGCGGCGGCGGCAGGATCCATGAGGCTTCCCATTCGCTCGTCGACTACAACCGGGCCGGGGTCCCGCTTGTGGAGATAGTTTCCGCCCCCGATATGCGCAGCGCCGAGGAGGCGCGCGACTACGTCGAGGAGCTCCGAGCCGTGCTAATCGCGACCGGCGCGTCCGACGGGAAAATGGAGGAAGGTTCGCTCCGTGTCGACTGCAACGTGAGCGTGCGCCGGGAAGGCTCCAGTGAGCTCGGGACGCGTTGCGAGATAAAGAACATGAACTCGTTGCGCAGCCTCGCTCACGCAGTCGATTACGAGGCTGCGCGCCAAGCAGAGCTGCTGGCTTCGGGCGGAGTTGTGGCCCAGGAGACCCGGCACTGGGACGAAGCCGACGGCAGCACGCACTCAATGCGTTCCAAGGAGGAGGCGTTCGACTACCGCTATTTCCCCGAGCCGGACCTGGTTGCGCTCGACCCGGGACCGGAGTGGGTTGAGTCCGTGAAGTCTGCACTGGGCGTGCTACCCGCCGAGAGGCGTGCGCGAGTTGCCGAGGCTGCCGGCGTACCGGTTTCGTCCGAGGCGGTTGCGACGGTAGTCCGCCTCCAGTTGGACGGCTTCATGACGGCGGCTGTGTCGGCAAAGGCAGATGCCGCTCTGGCCCTGCGCAGGCTTGCGAACGAGGTCGCCGGCGAGCTTGCCGACGGCGGGCGAAGGGACCTCGACCCCGACGGTTTCGTGCGCCTGTTGCTGATGGAGCAACAAGGAGAACTGACCTCGGCGCAAGCCCGCACGGTCCTGCGGGCCCTCGTGGCCGAAGGTGGCGAACCGAGCGCCATCGCGGCGAAGTTGGGCTTCCAGGCCTTGGCCTCGGGTGCCCTGGACGCAGTGATGGACGAAGTGATCGCAGCCAGCCCACGCGAGTGGGAGCGCTACGGCGCGGGCGATGACAAACTGACCGGTTTTTTCATCGGCAAGATCAAGGCGGCGACGGGTGGGAACGCCGACCTGCGGGCCGCAACCGAGCTCCTCCGCCAGCGCCGGAGCACCGCAGCGGGCTAGCCCGAGCCTTTCCCGAGCCCCTGTAGGGTTGTCGCATGCCCAGTGAACTCAAACCGCGCAGCCACGAAGTTACCGACGGTCCCGAGCGAGCGCCCGCCCGGGCTATGCTCCGCGCGGTTGGTATGACAGACGCCGACTGGGGCAAGCCCCAGGTCGGCGTCGCGTCGTCGTGGAACGAGGTCACCCCGTGCAACCTGCCTCTCGACCGGCTCGCCAAACGCGCTAAGCAGGGCATCCGCGACGCCGGGGGTTTCCCCTTCGAGTTCGTCACCATTGCCGTCTCGGACGGTATCTCGATGGGTACCGAGGGGATGCGGGCGTCCTTGGTGAGCCGGGAGATCATCGCGGATTCTGTGGAGGCGATGATGCATGCGGAACGCTTCGATGCCCTCGCCACGTTCGCCGGTTGTGACAAGTCGCTGCCCGGGATGCTGATGGCTGCTGCTCGGGTAAACCTGCCCGCGGTTTTCCTCTACGGAGGGAGCATCCTGCCGGGTCGGGGCGATCGGGGGGAGGCGCTCGACATAGTCAGCGTCTTCGAGGCAGTGGGGGCTCACGCGGTCGGCAAGCTCACGGATGCAGAGCTGTCGCTGATCGAGCACCGCGCATGCCCGACCGAGGGAAGCTGCGCTGGCATGTTCACCGCCAACACGATGGCCTCGGCTGCCGAGGCTCTCGGGATGGCCCTTCCCGGTAGTTCGGCCGCCCCGGCCGTCGACCGGCGACGTGACGACTATGCCTACGAGTCGGGCAAGGCCGTCGTCAAGCTGCTCGAAATGGGGATCCGTCCGCGCCAGATCATGACGAAGGACGCTTTCGAAAACGCGATCGCGGTTGTCATGGCTCTCGGTGGCTCCACGAACGCCGTGCTCCACCTGCTCGCGATCGCCCACGAAGCACAGGTGGACCTATCGCTCGACGACTTCGACCGGGTTGGCAGGAAAGTGCCCCATATCGCCGACATGAAACCTCATGGGCTGTACCACATGGTGGACCTCGACCGCGTCGGTGGCCTCCCGGTCGTAATGAAAGAGCTGCTGGGCGCAGGGCTCCTGCACGGTGACTGCCTGACCGTCACGGGGCGGGCCCTGGCCGAGAACCTTGCCGCTCTAAACCCACCGCCGCCCGATGGCAAGGTGGTCCATCCCCTGGCTGACGCGCTCCACGCTGACGGCGGCCTCGCAATCCTGTGGGGTTCGCTGGCGCCCGCCGGAGGGGTGGTGAAGGTCGCGGGTCTCGACTTCGAGCACTTCGAGGGTGTTGCCCGCGTCTTCGACGGGGAGCAGGCGGCTCTCGAAGCGATCCTGGCCGGGTCGATCGAACCGGGCACTGTGGTGGTGATCCGTTACGAAGGCCCCAAGGGCGGGCCGGGCATGCGTGAGATGCTCGCCGTCACGGGGGCCATGAAAGGTGCGGGACGGGGCGGCGACTGCGCTCTGATCACCGATGGGCGTTTCAGCGGGGGTACCCACGGGTTTTGCATCGGCCACATCGCGCCTGAAGCCGTTGACGGTGGGCCGATCGCATTTGTCGCCGATGGGGACAAGATCACCATCGACGTGCCCAGCCGGAGGATCGACCTGGACGTTGCGCCGTCAGATATCGCTGCGCGCAAGCAGAACTGGAAGCTGCCCGAACCGCGCTACACCCACGGGGTGCTCGCCAAGTACGCCCGCTTGGTCACCGGTGCCGAAAATGGCGCCGTCACCGAGCCATAAAGCCAGCACGGTTATGGCGGTTACCTCAACTCGACGAAAGCCGAGCGCGGTTCTCCTGGACCTGGGCGGTGTGTTCCTCGACTGGGACCCCCGGTACCTCTACCGCAAGCTATTTGGCGATGACGTAGAGGGTATGGAGGACTTCCTCGCCAACGTCTGTACACCCGCCTGGCACTCCGAACAGGACCGCGGCCGGAGCATCTCCGAGGCCTGTGCTGAGCGGCGGGCCAAGTTCCCAGAGCACGCAGAGATGATCGACGCTTGGGGCGAGCGCGCCGAAGAGATGATAAGCGGCGTCATCCTGGGCAGCGTGGAGGTGTTCGCCGAGCTCAAGGCCACAGGGGTGCCGTGCTACGCGCTCAGCAACATGGAACGCGAGAACTGGGAGCGGCGCATCCAGATTTACGATTTCCTCGGGTGGTTCGACGGCTATTTCATTTCGGGCCTTGAAGGCGTGATCAAGCCGGACCCCGAGTATTTCGAGCGGGCGCTCGAGCGGTTGGACCTCGAGGCCGACGAGGTCGTGTTCATCGACGACCGCCCGGACAACACGGCGGCCGCCGGCGCTCTCGGCATCCCCGCCGTGGTCTTCACCTCGCCGGAAGCCTTGCGCGGCGAACTAGTCGCGAGGGGTCTTCTGCCCCCCGAAGTCACGCTCGCGTAAAGCGCTGGCGGTGCGGCCCAGGATCTCGCTCAGGATCCGCGGGGTGGTGGCGAAATTGAGGCGGGCGAAGCCGGCGCCTCCCGGCCCGAACCTGGGACCGGCGCTCAGCATGACCCTCGCTTCCGAGAGCAACCACTCAGCCGGGTCGTCGCCGAGCCCTGCGGAGCGGAAGTCCAGCCAGGACAGGTAGGTGGCCTCGGGGAGATTGCCCTGCACCCCGGCACCGCCGCCCGCGGCGGCGGCGCCGAGCCATTGCCCGAGCAGCTCCCGGTTCGCCCGGAGCCGGGTTACGCAGCGTTCGAGCCAGGCGTCCCCTTCGGGCGACCACGCCGCAAGCGTGGTAGCGACGGCTGCGATACTGACCCGGCCCATCGTGTGCTGCATGTGCGCGAGCTGGCGCGCCGTTCCCGGAGCGCCGACGTGGGCCACCGCACAGCACATGCCTCCGAGGTTGTAGGCCTTGCTCGCCGAGTACAGCGTGATGGTCCGGGCTGCGAGGTCCTCCGACAACGAAGCGAACGGGATGTGGGCCCGCTCGGACAGCGAAAGGTCGGCGTGGATCTCGTCGGAGATAACGAGCAGGTCGTTGCGCTCGGCCAGTTCCCCGAGCGCTAACAGTTCGGCCCGGTCCAGCATCCGCCCCGTCGGGTTGTGGGGGTTCACGAGAAGGAGGACCTTCGCCTCTCGGGCTGCGACGGCAGCGCCGTCCAAGTCGAAGGCCCAATTGGTCTCGCCGGGAACGGCTTGCACGGGGAGGAGGCGGCGGCCCATCTCCTCCAGGGCCCCCACGAAGCTTGGGTACGACGGTGTCAGCAACAACACCCCGTCCCCCGGAGAGCTAGCGAGCTCGATCAGGGCACGGACCGCCTGGACCGTGTCCGACAAGACCCGTAGCTGCCCCGGAGCGGGATCCCAGCGGTACCTCGCAGCCATCCGGGCTGCCCATTTCTCCTCGAGAAGGGCCACCTCGCCACCAGTCGAGTACCCGAGGTCGCCGCCCTCGGCGAGGCGTACAAGAGCTTCGACAACGGGGCGGGGCGTAGGGAAGTCCATGTCGGCGACCCAGCTCGGGAGCACCCCGGCATCGACAGCCGCCCACTTTACCCCGGGCCGGGAGCGCAGCCATTGTTCGTCCAGGTCGTCGAAACCCTCGCCGCCGGGAGAGGAGAGCAAAGCCACCGCCGTATGGTAACCGGGCCGCAATTAGTTGCAGTAATAGGCGTGCTGTGCCAAGATGAGCGGCATGGCAGTTGCGTCTGCGGGCACGGCAATACCCCACGCTACTGCCAGCGCGACGATCCTGATCTCCGTAGTACTTACCTGACGCACGCGTCCACCAAAACGCGTGCGTCGAACGGCCTCCCAGATGGGAGGTCGTTTTGTTTTGCCAGCCAGTTCGACACCAGCCAACGAGACGACAGTGAGGCGCCGATGCAGTTGACCGGGGCGCAAGCCCTAATCAAGAGCCTGGAGATGGAGCACACCGAGGTCATTTTCGGCCTGCCGGGCGGCGCCATCCTCCCGGCCTATGACCCAATCCTCGACTCGCCGATACGCCACGTCCTCGTACGCCACGAACAAGGCGCTGGCCACATGGCCGAGGGGTACGCACATGTCACAGGCCGGCCAGGAGTGGCAATGGTCACCAGCGGCCCCGGTGCCACGAACCTGGTAACCCCCCTCTGCGACGCCTACATGGACTCGGTGCCGATGGTTGCAATTACCGGACAGGTCAGCCGTTCCGTAATCGGGACGGACTCGTTCCAAGAAGCGGACACCGTCGGGATCACGCGCTCAGTGACCAAGCACAACGAGCTTGTAATGAAGCCCGAAGATATAGCTCTGGCGGTCCGGCAGGCCTTTCTGCTCGCAACAACTGGTCGCCCCGGGCCCGTGCTACTCGATATCCCCAAGGACATACTTCAGGCCAATACAGAGTGGAACTGGCCGACCGACGACGAGGTCGCCAGTTCGCTTCCCGGGTACAAACCGAACACGAAGGGCCACCCGCGGATGGTGCGCGAAGCCGTGCGCCTCATCACCGCCTCTACGCGCCCTGTGATTTATGCCGGTGGCGGGATCCTCAAGGCGCGAGCGGTAGAAGCGTTGGGCAAGCTGGCCGAGCTCACAAACGCGCCAGTGGTGACCACTCTTATGGCCCGAGGGTCGTTCCCCGACAGCCACCCCCAATGCCTCGGCATGCCGGGGATGCACGGCAATTACACGGCCATAATGGCCATGCAGGAAGCAGATCTTCTCATTGCCCTCGGAGCGCGCTTCGACGATAGGGTTACCGGCAAGGTAAGCGACTTCGCCCCCGGCGCAAAAATCGTCCATGTAGACATCGACCCCGCCGAGCTCGGCAAAATCCGCCGCCCGGACGTGCCGATAGTCGGTGACTGCCGGCTCGTGATCGAAGAGCTCGTGCGTGTGCTGATAGCGAGCGGCGAGCCGCAGCCGGACCGTTCGCCTTGGTGGGCACACCTAAACGACTACCGGGCCCGGTTCCCGTTGTTCTACGAGCCTCAGGCCGAGGGCGAACTGCTGAAGCCGCAGGCCGTCATCGAGGCGATCAGAGATGCCAGCCCTGCCGACACCACGGTCGTTGCCGGCGTCGGCCAGCACCAGATGTGGGCCAGCCAGTACTGGCGCTTCGATTACCCCTACACCTGGGTGAACTCCGGAGGCCTCGGCACCATGGGCTTCGCGGTGCCGGCGGCGATCGGGGCCAAGGTGGGGCGTCCCGACCGAACGGTTTGGGCTATCGACGGCGATGGTTGCTTCCAGATGACCGCGCAGGAGCTTGTGACCGCCGCAACGGAACGGATCCCGATAAAGGTGGCCATCTTGAACAACGCGTACCTGGGGATGGTCCGCCAGTGGCAGGAAATGTTCTACCAGGAGCGTTACTCGGAGGTTTACCTCTCCCCCGACCTGCCCGACTATGTCAAATGGGCCGAGGCGATGGGCTGTGCGGCTTTCCGGGTCGAGCACAACGACGACGTCGCAGCGGTGGTCGACAAGGCGAATACGATAGACGACCGGCCGGTCGTCATCGATTTCCGCACCGATTCCCGAGAAAAGGTCTTCCCGATGGTGGCCTCGGGAGCCTCCAATAGTGACGTCATCGTCCACCCGTCGCTACGGCCAGGTGGGGAAAAGGTGGTGCAGTGATGTCGCTCACCAGTACGGGCACTGCCTGGGCATCGGGCAGCGGCCGCCTGCGCCACCAGACAATTTCCATAATCGTAGAGAACCGCGCCGGCGTGCTCGCCAGGGTATCGGCGCTCTTTGCCCGCAGGGGCTTCAACATAATCTCGCTCGCTGTTGCGCCTACGGACGACGACGCCTTCAGCCGGATCACCATCGTCGTCGACCTCGAGGAGATCTCGGTCGAGCAGCTCACAAAGCAGCTCTTCAAACTGGTCAACGTCGTGAAGATCACGGAGATGACCCCGGGTGAAGCGATCGAACGCGAACTTGTCCTTGTCAGCGTGCGCTGTGCCCCGCCAGGTGGGCCTGGGCCTCGCGCGGCGAAGTAGGCGACCTGGTACGCATCTTCGGGGGGACCGTAGTGGACGTTGGCCAAGAGGCGCTCACGGTGATGCTGGCCGGGCAGCCCTCGATGCTGGACGATTTCGAGGAGCTGCTGAGGCCCTACGGGATCATCGATATCCAACGAACAGGCCGGGTAGCGTTGCCGAAGCTGGAACGCCCCCCGGTCCGCCGTCCCAACCGGAGCTAGGAGAGTTCCCAACCGGAGCTAGGAGAGACAGATGGCCAATATTTACTACGAGAACGACGCCGACCCCTCTGTGATCACGTCCCGGAAAGTTGCGATCATTGGCTACGGCTCCCAGGGCCACGCCCATGCGCTCAACCTGCGGGACTCGGGGGTCGACGTTCGGGTGGGCCTGCGCCCCGGTTCGGGGTCGCGCGCCAAGGCCGAAGCAGCCGGCCTTCGCGTCATGGGGCCAGCGGAGGCGGCTGCGGAGGCGGACGTGATCATGGTGCTCGCGCCCGACACGGCTCAGCAGGCGATCTACGTGGAGTCCATCGAGCCCAACCTGCGGGCCGGGGACGCCTTGATGTTCGCCCACGGGTTCAACATCCGTTACGGGCTCATCGACCCGCCCGAGGGCATCGACGTCGTGATGGTCGCACCCAAGGGCCCGGGCCACCTGGTGCGCCGCACCTATGAGGGCGGTGGCGGGGTCCCGAGCCTCGTTGCGGTCGAGCGCGACGCCACCGGTAAGGCGAAGGCGCTTGGGCTTTCCTATGCATGGGCGATCGGGGCGACGCGTGCCGGCGTGCTCGATACCACCTTCAAAGAAGAGACCGAGACGGACCTCTTCGGCGAGCAGGTGGTCCTATGCGGGGGCCTTACGGCCCTCATCAAGGCTGGTTTCGACACGCTCGTGGAGGCGGGTTACCAGCCGGAGTCGGCCTATTTCGAGTGCCTCCATGAAGTGAAGCTGATCGTCGACCTGATCTACGAGCACGGGATCACCGGCATGCGCTATTCGATCTCGACCACGGCCGAGTACGGCGATATGACCAGGGGCCCCCGGCTCATCAATGACGCGGTCCGAGCCGAGATGAAACAGATCTTGGCTGATATCCAGTCCGGCGCTTTTGCGTCCGAATGGGTGGAGGAAAACCGCAACGGGTTGCCCAATTACCACAGGCTCCAGAAGGAAGGGGCCGAGCACCCTGTCGAAAAGGTCGGTGTGCAACTGCGGGCAATGATGCCGTTCCTGTCGTCTGGTGGGCCGAAGCCTCAAGACGTTTCAGGAGGGTAACCGCACGGGCCCGGAGCAGTTCGATTATGACGCGATAATCGTCGGCTCCGGCTTCGGAGGATCCGTCGCAGCACTTCGCCTTTCCGAAAAGGGTTACAGCGTCGCGGTCCTCGAAGCTGGCAGGCGCTTCGACGCCGCCACCTTGCCGCGAAGCTCCTGGGACGTCAGACGCTTCCTGTGGGCACCCCTGCTCGGTTGCCTGGGTATACAGCGCGTCCATTTCCTGCGTGACGTTGTCGTCCTGGCGGGGGCAGGCGTGGGAGGCGGCTCGCTCAACTACGCCAACACTCTTTACGAGCCGCTGCCTGCGTTTTACGACGACCCGCAGTGGGCGGGCATTGCCGACTGGCGCTCCGAGCTGGGCCCGTATTACGAGCAGGCCAAGCGGATGCTCGGGGTAGTGGACAACCCTTTGCTTACGCCCGCAGATGAGGCGATGCGCCAGGTGGCATGCGAGATGGGCGTAGGCGAGACGTTCCGGCTTGCACCCGTCGGCGTGTTCTTCGGGCCAGCCGGCGGACAGCCGGGGAAGTCCTACGCCGACCCCTATTTCGGGGGGGCGGGGCCGACCAGGCAGGCGTGCCGCCACTGCGGCGAGTGCATGACGGGTTGCCGCCACGGGGCCAAGAACACCCTGCTCACCAATTACCTCCATCTGGCCGAACGAGCGGGTGCAGTCGTCGTGCCCCTCACGACGGTTCGTTCGCTGGAGCCCAAGCCGGGCGGCGGGTGGCTCGTGCGGACCGAGAGGACGGCCACGTTCGGTACCGGGCACCTCGCCCGCTGGGGCCGGAGGAACCTGACTGCCGGCCAGGTTGTGCTCGCCGCCGGCGCCTTTGGCACACAGAAGCTGCTGCAGACGATGGTCCTCGAAGGCAAGCTCGCGGAGCTGTCACCTCGCCTCGGCGAGCTGACCCGGACCAATTCCGAGTCCCTGCTGGGGGCGACCGTCGCCCGTGGCCGTCCCCACCCCGATTTCAGCCGCGGCGTGGCAATAACGTCCTCTTTTTACCCTGAGCCCGGTACCCATGCCGAGCCAGTCCGCTACGGGCATGGTTCCAACATGATGGGCCTTTTTGGCACGATGCTGGTGAAGGGCCGAACCGACGGCGGTGCCAGCAATGGCGGAGCGGAACGGCGCCCAGGCTGGGCTCGTTGGCTGGCGACGGCTGCGCGTGACCCACGCGCGATGCTGGCCTCGTTTGATTTGAGAGCGTGGTCGGAACGCACGGTGATTGCCCTCGTCATGCAGTCTCACGACAACTCCCTTACCGTATCTGCAAAAAGGGGCCTCCTCGGGCCCCGCTTGACGAGCCGGCAGGGCCATGGTCAGCCAAGCCCAGCCTGGTTGCCTATCGGCCATGACCTCGCGCGCCGGCTCGCCAAGCGGACTGGCGGCCGCCCGGCCGCGAACTGGGGGGAGATCTTCGGGATGCCACTGACGGCCCACTTTCTCGGGGGTTGCGCCATCGGGGCATCGCCCGGCGAAGGCGTAGTCGACCCCTGGCACAGGGTTTATTCGTACCCCGGGTTGCATGTGGTCGACGGCTCCGCCATCCCGGCCAACCCGGGGGCCAACCCAGCGCTGACCATCACGGCTCTCGCAGAACGCGCTTTCTCGTACTGGCCCAACAACGGTGGCCCGGACCCGAGGCCGCCGCTTGGTGCGACCCGAGTGGCGCCAAGGGTACCCGTGGTGCCGGCTGAGTCCCCTGTGGTGCCCGCTGGAGCGCGAGGTGAGCTCCGGTTCGGGCGAACCGCCTCCGAGTGACGCCGCGGGCGTTCACTTGTGCATTCGCCAGCGTCCCCAAGCGGATAACCTTCGGCATCACGTTGGCGACAAGATGACCCGACCAAGAAGATGAACTCAGCCAAGAAGAAGACATTGCTGGTGGACTGCGACACGGGTGTCGATGATGCCGTCGCGTTGCTGTACCTATTGGCTGACCCGGCAGTGGAGATATGCGGCATCACCTCCGTTTTCGGCAATATCTCTGCCGCCACCGCGGCTCGCAACTCGCTATGGGTGCTCGATGTTGCCGGCCGGACAGGGCAGATCCCGGTTGCCCGGGGCTCCGAGGTTTCCCTGATCGGGGAGGAACCCGAGCTCGGTACCCACGTGCACGGCAACAGTGGCCTTGGCGGCGTCGACATCGGCGAGCCTGCTGGGCAAATAGTCAGCGAAGGCGCGGCCGAGCTGATCGTCCGAACCGTTCGCGAGCGCCCAGGCGAGGTGCACCTGCTGGCGACGGCGCCGCTCACCAACCTCGCGGTGGCGCTCAGGCTCGAGCCAGACCTGCCCAACCTGGTGGAAGGCGTCACCATCATGGGCGGGGCTGCCCTGGCGCCAGGCAACGTTACCCCGGCGGCTGAAGCGAACATCTGGCACGACCCGGAAGCCGCCCAGGCCGTCTTGAGCGCCCCGTGGAAGACGACCCTCGTGCCTCTGGACGCGACAATGCGCGAGGTCATGAGCGACGAGCAGCACCGCTCGATGGCGGAGTCATCCTCGGAGGTCGCGCGCTTTGCCGCCGCGATCCTCGAGGACTACTTCGAGTACTACGAACAGGTCTTCGGCAGAAGAAGTTGTGCCTGCCACGACGTGCTAGCCGCGGCTATTGCGGTCGGAGATCTGGTCCCAGAGCGGGCAATGACCGTTGGGGTAACCGTCGGTACGGGCCAGGGCCCGGCCAGGGGAGCAACTATCTGTGACATGCGCGGTCGCTACAGAGGCGAGATGGTGCAACCCGGCGCTAATTGCACCGTGGTCTTGGAGACATCGGGGGCTCTTGCGGAACTCGTGGTTGCCCGGCTTATCAGACCCTCGCGAGGGTAGCCCGGATAAGGGCCAATCTTTCTTCGGTCGGCACCGATGGCAGGTGCAGCACCGGAACGCCGGAGCCGTTGTGGGCGACAGCCAAGAACTCATGTGTGCGTAACGCTTCTTCGGCCGTTTCCCATCGCACCTCTGTCTGGGTATATCTACCAACTGGCGCGCAGAACAGGACGCAGGTGTACCGCGCTGCTTCGATATGCCTTTCCAGCTCAGGAAGAAGGTCTGTGTATTTGAGCAAGCGTCCGTAAGCGACGTTGTCGATGAGGCTCCTGTCCTGGAAGACCAGGTCTGCCCCGGCAGGGATGCTGTTTTCCAGTTCGATTGACTGGTCGATTACCAGCCTTGCAAACGCTGGGTAGTTGTTCCATGGGTAAACTCCTGCGTACCCTTGGCTATGTTGCTCCTTCTTCATTTCGCGGTCCATTACGATCCCGGCGGGCTCGCTCAGGAAATGAGCCTCGGAGAACTCCTCCCTGAGCGCGTTGAACAGGGTTGTCTTGCCAGTATGAGGTCCGCCTGAAATCGGGATCTTGCGCACTATGGCCGCCGCATCACGGTCGTCTGCGCCTCATTTGCCATAGCGCGACGAGGTCCTCTCGTGGCGCCTGTACGAAGAAAGAAGTTGTTCCCGCCGACGCTTGCCGCCCTGAAGGTTGCCCAGCAGGGAACCGGCCGATGTGAAAGATCCCATGGCTCGCCGCTGACGGCGACGGAGGTTGTTTTCGCTCAAAAGTTCAATCAACGCCCAGACGGCACTTATACCGGTGGCTACAAGGAGGACCTTGCCCAGCCAGGTGCTTGCAACGGCGGCCAACCCCCGCCGCCGTTTGACCTGAGCCACCGTGGTAGCAGCAGCGGTCGACCCCCGCAGGCGCACCGTGCGCTCGAAGCTCGGCTGTTTGGTCGCACTGGCGTGCTCGGCGACCGAGCGAACCGGCGCGGCGGCGTGCGGTGCAGCCGCCGTAGTTGCATGTGCCGGCGGCGTGACTTTCTTCGGCGGGCTCGGCAGAGCCGGCGGCGGCAAGCGGTCGGCGGCCGGCTCGCTCCTGGCTGGCGTGGCAAAACCCTCGTTGAGCAAATCGATCGCAGTTGCAGTGGGGTTGTAGCCGTTCATCACGACGGCGAGCATCGTGCGCCCACCGCGCGTGGCGGCGGCCATGAGGCAGTCCCCGGCCCTGTCGGTGTAGCCCGTCTTTATGCCAATGGCCCCGGTGTAGCTCTCCAAAAATGTCTCGTCCATGCTCGGGAGCCAGTGCGCAACGCCCGTCGGGTCGACGAAATGGTACTGCTGCTCGGTGACGATGCTCGCGAGTTCAGGGACCCGCAACAGGTCCCGACCGGCTATGGCCAAATCACGGGCGCTGACCAGGTTGCCTCCGCCGTAGCCCTCTGTCCCGTCGAGGCCTGCGGGGTCGTGGAACACCGGGGAGTCTTGCATGCCGAGCTGTTGAGCCGAACGTTCCATCACACCCCCGAAAGCGGCGAGCGAGCCGCTCAGGCGCTGGGCTATGGCGTAGGCGGCGTCGTTCGCGGACAGCACAAGCAGAGACTGGAGCACCTCGTTGAGGGGCCAGGCAACACCTATTTCGATGCCGACTGTGTTCGGGTAGGCGTTCCACGACACCTTAGTCCCAAGAACTTTCGCGTTCGAAGGGAGGTATGACACGGCTATGAGGGCCGTGAGCACCTTGGTAAGGCTTGCCGGGGGGACACGGAGCCGTTCGTTGTAGCCAGCGAGCACATTCCCGGTGTTGACGTCGACCAGGACGTAGGAGGTGGCCTCGGGCACCTCCACGTTGGCAGGCGGGGCAGTTGGCAACGTGGTCGTGGTGCTCTCCGGTGTTTTCGCCGGAGGTCGTTCCCTAGTAGGCCTCGAGGTCGGCTTGAGCCCCGGGCTTGCCGCCGCTGGCCCGGCAAAGCTCGCGCTCGCTGCCAGCAGGGCGAGGACAACGAGGCCGGCCATCCCGCGACCACGCATCATGCCTCAGGATAGTTGAACTCCAGGTCCAGCCTGGTGAGGGTGCCCTTTGACCTACCTGCAGGACAGCCTTATTGGAGTGCGGAGACCTCTCTGGGTGCGCGACCATGGCTCAATGGCACCTGCACAACGTATTTCCAGCCGAGCTGGAGCTGTCTCCGAGTCCGCCACCCTTGCCATTGATGCCAAGGCCAAGGCTTTGCGGGCGGCAGGGGAGGACGTAATCGGTTTCGGCGCCGGCGAGCCGGATTTCCCCACCCCGGCCCACATCGTCGAGGCGGCGGTTGTTGCCTGCCGTGACCCAAAGAACCACCGGTATACGCCCGCCGCCGGCCTGCCAGAGCTGAGGGAAGCCATCGCAGTCAAGACGGCTCGTGACACGGGATTTGGCGTCAAGGCATCTCAAGTGTTGGTGACCAATGGCGGGAAGCAGGCGGTCGAAGAGGCTTTTGCCACGCTCCTGGACCCAGGGGACGAGGTGCTCATGCCGGCCCCGTACTGGACCACCTATCCCGAGACGATCATCTTGGCCGGCGGCGCCCCGGTCGAGGTGCCTACCAGTCCCGAAAGCGGCTACAAGGTGTCACTATCCCAGCTCGAAGCTGCTCTGACGCCCCGGACCAAGGTGCTGCTGTTCGTGTCGCCCTCGAACCCAACCGGTGCAGTTTACAACGAGGAGGAGACGGCCGCGATTGGCACCTGGGCCGCCGAGCACGGCTTATGGGTGGTCACCGACGAGATCTACGAGCACCTGGTCTACGGCTCGGCACGTATGTACTCGATGCCCGTCCTGGTGCCCGAGCTTGCCGACCGCTGCGTGGTCGTGAACGGTGTCGCCAAGACCTATGCCATGACAGGCTGGCGTGTCGGCTGGCTGATAGGGCCGAGCGATGTAGTAAAGGTTGCCAGCAACCTTCAAAGCCACTCGACCTCCAACGTATGCAACGTCGCCCAGCGTGCGGCCCTGGCGGCCGTGACGGGCCCGCTTTCGGATGTCGAAGAGATGCGGGCGGTTTACGACCGCCGGCGCCGCGCCATCGTGGCCGCGCTCTCAGAGCTGCCAGGGGTGCTTTGCCCGGAGCCTGAAGGAGCGTTCTACGCCTTCCCGAGCTTTGCCGGAGCGCTCGGCCAGCCGCGCGGGCCTGGCCGCCGAACACCCTCGACCACGCTCGAGCTTGCCGAGATGGTGCTCGAAGAGGCAAAGGTGGCGTTCGTCCCCGGTGAGGCCTTTGGTGCCGCGGGCTGCGGGAGATTTTCCTACGCCTTGGCCGACGAAGACCTTGCAGAAGGCATGACGAGGCTGGCTAAGTTCTTCGGTTAGTACCGTGACATAAAGTGGTGATCTAACCACACCGAGGAGCATTTCCCCCTTCTTCTGCTGAGCCCTTTGACCAGGTATTGCGCGTACCGCGTGGCTGGCCTGGTCAGGTCATGTCGGACATCGAGTGGGCTCTCGGGCACGCAAAGAGCGACCGCACCTTCTCAAAAAACGTTTCGGCCCATTTGTCGCTAATCGAGCCGTAACCCAGTTTCCGTTTTTGCCGGTGCACCGCGGACCTCTGGCGGTGCGTGGGGCCAACGCCTCATTGAACGGCAAAATTGTCAACGCTAATCTCCCGCTTGGCAGGGTGAGCACGGCGAAATTCCGGCCAGTTGCCGCAGGAGGGCTGGGATGAAAATTTGGCGAGGACCGGTCGCAGGTGTCGCGCTCCGGATTTTTTCCGTGGCTGTTGTTTTGCCCGGATCACTCGTCCTGGTGGCGACGACTGGCGCCGCAACCACGGTTGCTCCCCCTAGCGCAACGGTTCATTACGGGGAAATCGAAAGCGTGTGCCAACAACCTGCGGCCCCGAGCCAAGCCTCATGCTTTGCCATGCGTCGCGTCGATGTGAGCAAGGGGACGCCAGGGGCGATGGCGTTCAAGGTTGGCGGCGCGTCGTATTCAACCGGTCCGGCCGGTGGGTACACGCCCGGCGACCTTGCATCTGCTTATGAGTTCAGTCCCTCTGCGACAGGGGAAGGCCAGACAGTGGCCATCATCGACGCGTACAACAACCCGAATATCGAGCCCGACCTCCAGGAGTTCGATACTCATTACGGTCTAGCGACGTGCACCACCGCCAACGGTTGCCTCACCGTCGTCAACCAGACCGGGGGCTCGACGCTCCCGGCGGACGACACCACCGGCTGGTCGGTTGAGGAGTCCCTTGACGTAGAGACCGTCCACTCGGTCTGCGAGGAGTGCGACATCCTCCTGGTGGAGGCGAACTCGGCCAGCATCTCCGACCTGGCGACGGCCGACGAGGAGGCCTACGAGCTCGGGGCCACCGAGGTGACGAACTCCTGGGGAGGGGGCGAGGACTCGAGTGACACGGCTTACGAAGCCGACTTCGACCATCCTGGCGTGGTTGTTGCGGCGTCCACCGGTGACCATGGTTATTATAACTGGGACCAATTTAGCAACTCCAGCGTGCCCGATTTCCCGTCCTCGGATGGCGACGTTGTCGCCGTAGGAGGCACCTCCCTAACGCTTGGTGCAAGCGGTTCGCGCTCCAACGAGACCGTGTGGGACGACGACAACCTTGGTGACAAGGACCCGGTAGGCAATGGCGGAGCGACCGGCGGCGGTTGTAGCACCGTGTTCCCAGCGCCGTCATGGCAGACTGCCGTTACCGACTGGGACCACACGGGTTGTGGGAGCTACCGCCTGGCCGCCGACGTGTCGGCCGATGCCGACCCGCTCACGGGTTTCGACATCTACGACTCGTTCAACTGCGGGACTAGTTGCCAGACCGGATGGGAGACAGTGGGTGGCACCTCGCTCGCATCCCCCATCATCGCTTCGATGTTTGCCCTTGCCGGCGGCGCCAAAGGTGTCAATTATCCCGCGGAGACACTGTACAGCCACCTGGGTACTTCTGCGCTTTACGACGTCACGAGCGGTGGGAGCGGTTATTGCGACGGCGAAGATGCAGACAACTGCCTATCAACAAACGACGGCGTGAACCCGAACACCGAGGGCCACGGCACCCTTGACTGTGCATGGGGCGCCGCGGGCGGAGCCGTTGCGGGTGACCTCGCTTGCGATGCCGGGACAGGCTATGACGGGCCGAGCGGCGTCGGGACGCCGAACGGTCTCGGCGCTTTCGGGCCCGTGGGGTCCACCCCGGTAGTGAGTTCAGTCACTCCCAATTCTGGTCAGGTTGGCGCCGAGACCACTGTGACCATCACTGGTGGCAATTTCACGGGGGCAACTGCGGTCCACTTCGGGCCCACCGAGGCTGTGAGCTTTACCGTGGAAAATGACGGAGAGATAACCGCCGTGAGCCCCCCAGAAGGTGCCGGAACAGTCGATATCACCGTGACCACCCCCGATGGGACCTCTGCCACCAGTGCGGCTGATCAGTACAACTACGAGAACGCGCCCGTGGTGACCTCTGTCAGCCCGAGCTCAGGTCCTACTGCAGGCGGTACTGCGGTCACCATTACTGGTTCGAACTTGACTGGGGCGACCGCGGTCAATTTCGGGCCGACCGCGGCGGAGAGTTTCGACGTCGTCAGCGGCACTGAGATAACGGCCGAAAGCCCAGCCGAAGGGGCGGGCACCGTGGACATCACTGTCACCACGCCCGACGGGATATCCCTGACTAGCTCAGCCGATCAGTACAGCTTCGTCACGCCACCCTCCTATGGCGGTGTGGTGATCAGCCCGGACTCGCAGACCGCTTATCTCACCGTCCCGTCGCTGGATGAAGTAGCGGCTTTGAACCTGGAGACAGGGACGTTTGGTACTCCGATCATCGTCGGGTCGAAACCGGAAGGCATTGACATCACACCCGACGGGTCCACCCTTTACGTGTGCGACTCCGGGGGCCAGGCTATTTCCGTCGTCGATCTCACCACGGACCAGGTGCAGACCATTGTGACGCCAACCACCAGCGATTCTGCCACACCCTGGCAAATAGCCATAGGCGACAACGGTACCGCCATCTTTACTACGACCTTCGGCGGGTCCGGTTTTGGAGCAGATGCTTACCTGCTCAATCTCGACACGGACGCGATCACCGTCCTTACCAGCGTTGGGAATAATGGAGAGGTCACGGAGGCAGCTCGAGTAGCCCGCAGCTCCGACTACTCGACAGCCGTCGTAGCTCTAGGAGACGATTCCGGAGGGCCAATTTCGATCTACTCGTTCAGTTCTGGCACCGCGGTCAACGTCAACCTAAGTGGATCCGTGTCATACCCGGCGGTCAGTGGGACGGGCTCGACAGTGATGGTAAATGGCGGCGCCGGCACATATCTCGTAGATGGGACCACGGGGGCTCTGCTGGGTACGGTCGACAGCGGCGGGGACGGGGTAGCCCTTAACCAAGCCGGGACAATAGGCTTCAACGTCTCTGGCACCTCTGTCCAAGAGGTGAACACGACCAGTTTCCTGACGGGCGCGTCTCTGGCGCTTCCCACTGGCGAAACCGGGACTGGCCAGCTGGCGCTGGCCCCGAGCGGTGACCTCCTCGTCGCCCTCACCTCGACCGGCGCTGCTATCGTCCAGGCTGGCTCGCCGATGGTTACCTCAGTGAGCCCCAAGTCTGGTCCGACTGGGGGTGGGACGACCGTGACGATCACGGGGGCGAATTTTGACGGGACGACCGACGTCGTTTTCGGAGACTATCCGGCGACCAGCTTCACAATTAACAGCGCGACGTCAATCACAGCCGTGAGCCCCGCTGAGCCCTGGGCCCGGCCGACATAACGGTTACGACGGACAAGTTAGCTGTCGTGGTTTCAGGTGCTGCGCAGGAGGGCACCTCGGGCACGAGCAGCCTCGATCAGTATTTCTTCGGCACGCCACCCCCTCCAACCGCCTTTGGAGACGTGGTGATAAGCCCTAACTCGCAAACCGCTTATCTCACTGTGCCGTCCGAGAACGAAGTGGCGGTCCTTAACTTGCAAACCGGGATATTCGGAGCCCCGATCGACGTGGGCTCGGGCCACAGGGGATCGACATCACCCCGGACGGTGCAACGCTCTATGTATGCGACACGGGAGGACAGACGATCTCCGTCGTCGATCTCGCCACTGACCAAGTGATCAATACGATCGAAACTCCGAGCACGTTCCTTGCGGACACGGCGTGGCAAATAGTGATCGGCGACAATGACACCGCCATTTTCACCACGACATTTGTTGGGTCGGGTTACGGGTCAGGCGCTTACGCGCTCAATCTACAGACGGACGCGATCAGCGCTATCTCAGGTGTTGGCGTAAATAACGCGATCACCAATTTTAATCAGCTAGCTCGTAGCGCCGATTACTCGACAGCAGCCATAGTTGCTGGAGGCGGCGGAGCGACGTCGATCTACTCGTTCGGGACCGGGACCTTGATCGACACATCGGTGGGCTCAGAGGGCACGTACGCAGCAGTCAGCGGTACTAGCTCGACCGTCATGCTCGATGACGCTAACAGCACATCAATCTTCGACGGGACTACCGGAGATCTCTTAGGCACGCTCACAACCGGTGGGGACGGCAGCGCCCTCAACCAAGCCGGGACCGTTGGGTACATCCTGTCGGGGCCCTCCGTAGAAGAGATCGACACGGCCACGTTCCTATCGACCGGATCCCTTGCGCTCCCGACCGGGGACACTGGGATTGGGCAACTTGCCATCTCCCCCGACGGCACGACTCTCGTAGCACTTACTTCTGGGGGCGCGGTGATCATCCCGACCAATTCCGGCTCGGCGCCACCCACCACCACGACGACCACGGCCGCTCCAACCACAACAACCACGACTGCACCCACAACAACAACGACTGCACGCACCACAACTACAACGACTGCACCCACAACAACAACGACTGCACCCACAACAACAACGACCACGACCGCACAGACAACCACAACGACGATGCCCACCACAACGACAACGGCCGCTACAACGACAACGGCCGCTACAACGACAACGGCCGCTACAACGACAACGGCCGCTACAACAACCACTACCCGGGCGCAGGCCGGGAACGGTGGCGGCGGAGGTGGCGTTGTCGGCGGTGGCGGCGGCGGTTTGGGTGGTGCCACACCACCGGCCGATACGACGACTACCGCTGCAGCGACAACCACAACCTTGGTCCCGGTCACCACCACGACAGCGAGAACTACGACCACCACTGCTACCACTGCAGCCCCGACCACGACTACGGTGCGCACAAAGGCTAAACACGCTCACCCGAGCATCGCAGCTCTCACAAAAGAAGCGACGGTTGTCAATTCCACGGTGGAACTCAAGCTGTTCTGTGCTGGAGAAGCCTGTCCCGGCGTTATAAAGCTTTGGACTGGCAATGTCCTGCTGGGTACCAGCAGGTACAGCCTGGCTCCCGGGCAAACGAGTTTTGTGAAGGTCCGACTATTTGCGAAGAGCATGGGCCTGATCACAAAATCAAAGGGTCACCCGCTCGAGGTTGGTGAGACCGTTACGGTTGCCGGGGGACCGACAGTCAAAGTGCAGGTAAAAATAGAACAAAACGGTAATTGACTGTCAGGGCCCAAAGAGCCCTCACGTCTCCGAGACCCAAGAGCTCCAACGTTCGACGGTCTTGAAGCCGAGCCGAGTGTAAACGGGATATCCAGCCGGGCTGGACTGGAGCCAGGCCCACCGGGCGCCGCCGGCCAGGCCGTCGGCAGCTGCTCGGGCGGTTACTGCACCGGCGTACCCTCGCCCACGGTAGGGCGGCGGTGTGGCGATGCTGAAGATCCCCACGAAGGGATGCAGAGAACCATGAGCGGGACCTGCGCGTCTGGCATCATCCGCCTGGCGACTGGGAGGTTCGTCAGGGCGAGCCTGGCCCCTGGCCGCAGTTGTAGGCAGTACGGCAGCCCAGCTTCAGCGACCTGGCTGAGCAACGCTACAACCAGGACTTCGTCGGGTCGGCCTGCTCGGCCCACACGCCGTTGCAGATCGGCAGGGGCACGCCTGTCATCGCGGCCAGCACACCGCCCTCACGGGCGCCCATCCCGGCATGGCCGCGACCAAGTGCTGCCACGAGCTCGCAAGAGCTGACGCAGCGGTGTCGGCGTCGACTGCCATTGGCGCAGCCTAGACGAGGTGCCGGTCGGCCGGTCCTTAGAGGCGGCCTCAGCCCTTGTACCCGATGACTGCTCGTTCGGGGTAGCGCGCCAGGGTCGCGAACGACGTGCCATAAAGGACCGCCAGTACAACCAGGAACGCGGCCCGCACGCCTATCGAGGCGCCGTGGCCGCTCAGGAGCAGCCACGAAAGGACCGAGAAAAGGAGGCCGTTTGCCATCCTTGCGCCGGTCCCGATTGCCACCTGTTCGGCGGTTGAGGTGGTTGCTTTGGAGAGCCTCCACAGCATCAACACCACGGTTGCGAAAAAACCTTGTGCAAGTAGCAGCAACGGCCACGCATGACCGCCCAAGGAGAGGGATAGCAACCCGTCTCCAAGTGCCACGAAGGCTCCGCTTAGCCCACAAGTCAGCCGTTTACCGTGCAAAAGAAGAAGGCTGCGCCGGCCGAAGATGCCGTCTCCCTCGCGGTCCCTGAAGTCCTTCAGCATGATGCGAGCCAGGAACAATGCCACCAGTCCCGCACCTATGGAAATGGCGGGGCCGCTAACTTCGGCACCGGAGGACCAAAAGCCCAAGGTGTAGGGCACGACCACATATGCGATGGCAAGGGTGGTCGGCGCCCAGTACGGCCTATAGGAAAGCCGCAGCGGCCGGACCGAGTAGGCGCGGCCAATCACTAGGCCCACGACCACTAACCCTGCCGGGACAAGCCCGAGTGGCGCGGCGCAGCCGATCGCTGCTGCCCAGGCGAGCCAGTGCAGCTTTCGCATGTCGGCTGGAGAGGCTGCACCACTGACGAGTGGGCGTCCAGCATCGCCGGGATGGTTAACCAGGTCGATCTCGACGTCGGCTAAGTCGTTCACGGTTGTCGCAGCGACGTAGCTCCACGCCAAAGCACAAGCCTCTAGCGCCAGCTCCGCGGCCTTGAGGTGCGCGCTGTTGCCGCTCGCCGCCCCCAGCAACATGAACGTCCACACCATGATGGCGACCCTGTAGCGGAGCATCGACACCGTCAGCCCGGCGATACGGGCGGGAGCTGGTTGGCGCCGAAGGGAACCCCCGGGGGGTACTGGCGGCGCCCCTGCTGGTACGCGAGCGCCGAAGGGGCTCATTTCGGCACCACCGTGTTCAACGGCCAGATTGATGTCACGACGAGGATGTAGATGACCCAAAGGATGTGGAATAGCACCAGGAACACAAGGCCCACCAAGAAAACGTTGATGAGAAGGTTGGCCGTGCCGAGCGCGCGCACCTGTTGCGCCGTGGAACGGAACACCATCGCGGCCAGTGCCGTGGCGCCGGCGAGCGCAAGCCCGGTGAACACGGCAACCGCCGACGAGAACACAAAGTCGAGGTATTGTGCCGCCGGTTGGGCTGCGGCAATCACCAGCACCCAGCCCCCTGCGCCGAGGCCGAGCACGGATACGACTACCGCCGCGGTGGGCACCAGGCGGTTAGTCCCCGGCCCCGATCTGGCGGCCCGCTCGAGGTGGGTGACGCCGCGCCGAGCCCAGAGGTACAGGAGGCCGTAGACGGCAAAGTAGAGCGCGAATATGACGACGGCCGTCGCGGTGGCGCCCGCGGCGTCATCGATCCCGAATAGCGACTCGGTAATCGTGACGTGCGCGTTGACATGGTAGAGCCCGTAGGGCGCGAGGCCGAACTTGACGATGACGACTAGTGCCTCATAAGCGGCCGCGTAAAACGCCACTCTCACCGGCAGTTTGAGGTCCCGCCGAACGGCCAGGTAGACCGCCGCGGTCGTCACGGCACCGATTATCACCGATGCGGCCACCAGCACGTCCACCGGCGGCATCCCGTCGACGAGCTGGCCGTGACCAGGGTGACGGGAAGCGAGGTGGGGCACCACGATGGCGGCCGCCAGGGCGATGACGGAGGATGCCCCTACACGGGCCCAGAACCGTACCGGCAAGCTCGGTCGACCGGCGTGGCCCGACGGCCATTGCGGACCGCGATCTGGCGGGTTCATCTGGGTTTGCTTCGACCGGGGCGGGAGAGGACTTTAAGTGGCCCTTCGTCTGAGCCGGGCTGTACGGGGCGCACCTGTCTATCCAAGCCCAAGGCGCCTCCCGTCGCCATGCAATGATCTTCGGGTGAGCAACTCGATGAGTACTCCGATTGAAAACGATGGACGCCCAACAATCCGTGATGCCGTCCCGGGCGACGTAGGCCAGCTACTTAGCTTCGTCCGTGGGCTAGCCGAATACGAACGAGAGCAGCACCAGGTCACGGCGACAGAGGCGGATCTTGCCGAGGCCTTGTTCGGTACCGGTCCCAAGGTCTTCGCCCTGGTCGCCGAGAACGCTGGAACAGTCGCGGGCATGTTGATCTATTTCGTTTCGTTTTCGACGTGGACCGGTCGGCACGGCCTTTACGTCGAGGATCTTTTCGTCGTCCCCGGGCAACGGCGACAGGGGACGGGAAAAGCGTTGCTAGCCGCCCTGGCGGCACGTGCCGTCCAGTTGGGTTGTCCGCGGATCGAATGGGTCGTGCTCGATTGGAACCAGCCCGCGATCGAGTTTTACCTCTCGCTTGGCGCACTCCCGATGGACGGTTGGCGGACCTTCCGCCTGGAGGGGGAGGCGATGTCCGCACTCGGCACAGGTACTCAGAAATAAGCGGGGCGGTGTCTATCTGGCCCGTTTGGCCTTCACGGAGTCGACCGCCCTTTTATGACGAGGCCGGACGAGAACGGCCCTCGAGCAACGGTGCGCTCGGCACCCGGACCGGGTGGCCGCTTGCGGACTTGCGCCGCCAGGCAATAGCCGACAGGGCTTCCAGGACGACTCGGTTGGCAAGGTAGGCGGTGATCTCGGAGTGGTCGTACGGCGGGGAGACCTCGACGACGTCGACCCCGCCCAGGGGGAGCTCGCCCGCGACTCGCCGGACCGCATCGAGCAGTGCCCGAGCACTGAGCCCGCCGGGTTCTGGAGTGCCGGTGCCCGGAGCGGAGCCTGGGTCGACAACGTCAATATCCACCGATAGGAAGACGGCGTCGCACCCGTCCACGGCCAATTCGAAGACCTCGTCGAGGCAGGTGTTGAGGCCTCTTTCGACTACCTCGGTCATTTCATAGCTGCGCATGTTTTGCCCGGCCATCCAGTCGAGCACGTCTTCGGGGGGCCAGTACCCGCGCAGGCCGATCTGGAAGAACCGGTCGCCCCGTACGGCACCAGACTCGATCAGGCGCCTCATCGGGGTCCCGTGACCGTAAAGAGACCCGTATTGGGTATCTGCTGTGTCGGCGTGGGCGTCGAAGTGGACGAGAGCCAGGCGTCCCCAGCCGACGTGACGAGCCACGCCAGTGGCATCGGGAAAAGTGATCGTGTGGTCGCCGCCGAGCACCACCGGAATTGGCCCCGCCTGAGCGATCGTGGTTACGGCTTGTTCCAGTCGCCGTAAGGCTTGCTCGATCTCACCCGGCAGCATGTGGACATCACCGGCATCTACGACCGGTAGTTCGGTCAGCGGGTCCACACCGAGAGCCAGGTGGGGGCGCATTCCGTCGTGGGCCAGGTAATCGGTGAACCGGATCGCCTGGGGCCGAGCGGCCCTGGCCTGTGACTGGTCCCGCCGTCGAACGGAGCCCCAAGGATGACCGCGCCCGCATTGCTGAAACTGGCGGGTTCGTCGAGGTCGGCGCGAGGTACTCCGGCAAAAGTGGCGTCGGGCCCGTACATATTGCCGAGTCTCATGCGGAGGAGGCTACAGGCCTCTCCAGGACGCCGCCAGGTGTTTCAGGCCATTGTCGCTATTACTTCGCGCACAATTTCCTCTGTCGTGCCGGGATGAAGGAAAATAAGCCGAGCGACGGTTTCGCCTTCCCATTTGGTGGGGGTGACGAACGCCACCTGGTCATCGAGCAGCTTGGCGGACCAGTTGTAATAATCCGCCAGCCCCCATCCCTTACGCCGGAACAGCACAACCGAAAGCTCCGGTTTACCCACTAGCTCGAGATATGGGGAGCTCTCGACGATGCGGGCCGTCAGGCGTGCAGTCGATAGCGCCGCGTCGACGGCGTCCCTATAAGCGTCGGTGCCGTTCGTCACGAGTGAGTACCAAAGGGCGAGCCCTCTTGCGCGTCTCGTGAGGTGGTATGCGTAATCGCTTGGGTTCCATTCGTCCTCACCCGCATGAAGAGGGTCGAGGTAGGCCGCCTGTTGGGAATGGACCGCCTTAGCCAACGCTGGCTCCCGGTACAAAAGAGCCGCACAGTCAAAGGGCGCAAACAGCCATTTGTGGGGGTCGACGACGAACGAATCGGCGTGCTCGGATCCTCTGAAAACCAACTGTATTTCGGCGGACCTCGACAGCAGGGCCGCGCCCCGTACGCGGCGTCGATGTGGAACCAGAGGTCGCGTTGACGGGCGACCTCGGCCAAACCGGCCAGGTCGTCGACGAGCCCGGCGTTGGTCGTGCCGGCGCTCGCGACTACCGCCACCACGTTGGACGGGTCGGGGTCAACACGGAGCGCCTCTTCCAACCCGGCGCCCGTAAGCCGGTGGTCGTCGCACGGCACCAGCAGCTCGCCCACGCCGATGATGTGCAGCGCTTTGCTGACGGACGAATGGGCATCCTCGCCGAGAGCGACACGCACCTGCGCCGTCGGTCCGCCCAGGCGTGCGCGGCCGCGGTCGCGGGCCACGACTAGAGCTGACAGGTTGGCCGCCGAGCCTCCCGAGACAAAACACCCGCCTGAGCTCGGCGGCATCCCAGCCAGTTCCGCTAAAAAACTGAGCACCTGGTTCTCGGCTATCACAGTCCCGGCCGCCTCGAGCCAAGAGGTGCCCTGCAGGCACGATGCCGACACGACCATGTCGAAAAGGAGCGCTGCTTTTGTGGGGGCCGCCGGCACGAACGCCAAAAATCGTGGGCTGTCACAGGAAATGACCGAAGTGACAACCCGATCGGTGAAAATCGACAGGATCTCGACCGGGTCCTTTCCCCCGGCTGTGACCAAGCCTGACAGGATGGCCTCGAGCGTGGCCTTCGGTACCGTATGGTCGAGCGGTACCGGGTCGAGCGACAGCCGCCAACGGCAGTAGTCGAATACCGCCTCCGCCATTTCCTCGTCGTAGACGAACATCGGGTTGTCAGACATCAACAGACGAGCGATCAGATAGGGCGGGCAAGCAGGTCGACGTGCTCGGTCCCACTTGCCATGGAGCAGATCGTCTCGTCGTCATGGTCTCCCTCAGAGCCGATGACCGAGAGGCGGTAGCCGAAGGCGCGCAGCATCGCTAGATAACCCAGCGCATTTCCCCAGGGCGAGCTATCGAGCGCCAGCGGGTAGAACTCGCTGATCAGCACAGGTCGGTGCCGCGTGATAGTGCTCCCGGCACCCTTAAGCACGAGCGGTTCGGCTCCCTCGACATCGATCTTGATGGCATCGACCCGGGTCACTCCTGCATCGGACAGGACATCATCAAGGGGGCGCGCTGCGACGACGAAGCTGGCCGTGATCGGCTCGACTGGCGGACCGTCGATCGGGGTGACCCGCCCGTTGCTGCCGTCTGTCTCGAGGGCGACGAATCCTGGCCGCGCAGCGAGGGCTACGGTCAGCACGTCGATGTTGTCGAAGCCGTTCTCCTTGGCACTGTCGCGGAGCAACCCGACGTTGATGGGGTTCGGTTCGACGGCGATAACCCTGCCTGACGGTCCCACCAGCGACGCGCCAAGCATGCTGAACCATCCGATGTTGGCCCCGGCGTCGACGAAGGTGCCGCCTGGGCCGAGCACCTCTCGCAATGCCGCTGAGACCTCCGGCTCGTAGCTACCCGTCCGCGCGATCGTGTGCCCCACTGCGTAATCGCCCGGGTCCACATGCATCCGGAAGCCCTCGCACGTGGTCACGATCTCGGTCGTTGGCTGCTCGCGCCGCTGCGGGTGCGCGTGCACAAACTCGACGCTGCCGAGGAACTCCCCGACAAGATCCCGGAGCGAGATGGTGCCGGCCGAGAGACGTTGTCGGTAATGGGCGAGCCCGTCGGGATCAGGTTGGCGCCCGAGCAGCAAGCGGTAGCAGTTCACTACGTCGCCTACGGTGGCGGGGCTCTCACCCTCAGCGAGCGCGGCTCCGCCGTTCGCCCCGAGATCGCCAAAAGGACGCCATGCCGCCCAGCTGGAGGCGGCTGCGTTCAGGCCTCGCTGGACAGCCAGATAAGATTGCCCTAGCAAGCTGCGTCGGGAGCGGCTGGCTGGCACCGCCGGCTATGCTACCGCCCGGGATGGTCGGGTCTAATGGTGGTGCCGCATATCTTGGGGGACGATGAAGCGTCGCATCGCCTTTGTTAGCCCTCGCTTCGGCGAGGAGATCGTAGGTGGGGCTGAGGCGGTGGTGCGCGACGTCGCGCTCGGCCTGGTTGAGCGGGGTTGGGACGTCGAGGTGCTCACGACATGTGCCGTAAGCCCCTACACCTGGGCCAACGAGCTGCCTGAGGGGACCGAGGTCGACAGCGGGGTGCTCGTCCGCCGCTTCGCCAACGTGCTTGCCACCTCAGCCAGCAGGGAGCACATGGTGCACGGTCGCATCTATGCGGGCGAGAGCCCAACGCTTGACGACCAGGTGACGTGGCTCCAGGCGCTGTTCCGTACGCCGGGTCTCTTCGAGGTCCTAGTGAAGGAAGGACGGAGCTACGACGCGGTCGTCTTCGCCCCTTACCTGTTCTGGCCCACCACCGTCGGGATGACGGTCGTAGCCGAGCGAGCAGTAGTGATGCCCTGTCTCCATGACGAGGTCTACGCGTACCTCGATGTCATGAGGCACGTGCTGTCGTTGCCGGCCGCAGTGTGGTTCCTTTCCGGCCCAGAACACGACCTGGCGCACCGCCTCGGCCCTGTTGCGGCTCATCACAGCGTGATCGGGTCCGGGATGGACGTCCCCAAGGAATACCACCCGGAGGAGTTCCGCTCCGAGTACGGCCTGGACAGCCCGTTCGTGCTGTACCTAGGCCGTCGTGAAGCGGACAAGGGTTGGCCTTGGTTGATGGACGTGTTCGCGGGGACCAAGACCCCGGTCAAGCTGGTGAGCGCCGGAGCCGGCCACCCTGACGTGCCTCCGCGCCTTCGCGGGAGGGTCATCGACGTCGGGTACCTCACGGTCGAACAGCGCAACAACGCACTTGCCGCTGCCCTGGCCTACATGCAGCCAAGCTTCATGGAGAGCTATTCCCGCACCGTCATGGAATCCTGGCTCGCGGGGCGCCCTGTCCTTGTCCGTGCCGGGAGCGCCGTGGTCGAGTGGCATTGCTCTCGTTGCGACGGGGGGCGCCCGTTCGGTACCTCGGAGGAGCTGGAAGAGAGGTTGGCGGACCTGCTGGCCGATCCCAAGGCAGCCAACAGGATGGGTGCTCGTGGGCACGCGTACGTGATGGAGAACTACCAGTGGCCTACGGTCCTGGACCGGATAGAAGCGGACCTCGAATCCTTGGGCAAGCCCTGGGACCGGCCGCCACACTCTGAGTGCTGATCAGTCGGTAGCCTGCCCCGCCCAGCGCTCCCATACCTCTTCGGGAGGCACCGCCCAGCGTCGTGCGAGGCGGGCACGGCTTGCAAGTGCCCAGGGCAGCAGTTCCGCGATCCCGGAGCGCACTCCTCCATCGGGCCCCTCTGCCACGCGGTCCCGGAGAGCCTTGGTAACGATGCGACGTGGCCCGTTACGGACCATGGTCAGGGTCCTGTTCCGCTCGGACATTACGCGTACCCACGGCTGGTGCTCGCCCCCCGAGCTAGCAGAACGGCGGTGCTCGACCGTCGCGCCGGGGTCGTACAGGACCCGCTTCCCCGCCAGGCGTGCTCGCCAGCACCAGTCCATGTCCTCGTAGTAGGCGAAGAAGCGGGCGGCGAACGGGCCGATCTCATGCCAGGTGCTCCGCCGCGTCACGAATGCGCTGCCCGAGATCGCAAAGCGTTCAGCGAGCTCGTTGAAGCGCCCGTCGTCGGGCGTGTCGGCACCGATGTCACCTCCGTAGCCCCGGGTATCGAGGAATGCTCCCGCGCTATTGATGAGGCGCATTACGGGGCCAGACGGCGCCGGTTGCCCGTCCACCACGACCTCCGCCGTGACCTCCGCAGCGCCCCCAGCATCTGGTAGCGGGACATACCACGGACGGGTGCCCGCGGTCCAGCGCCAGCGGTCGCCCCGGCTGTCAGATTCAAGGCGGTAGAGACCGGGCCCGGCGGCGACATCGAGCAACTCGGAGCCATTGACCTTCACCGAGCGGACCTGCCGTCCGAGTGGGCGCGGGTCCCCGGGGGCTGACCAGTCGTCGTCGGGGTAGCGGATCTCGCGGTAGCGGGTGGAGAGGACGACCTTGGGGCCGACTGCCGCGACCGACTCGTCCGACAGTGTCTTGGCAGCTGCCGCCAACCACTCGGGCCCGGCAACCGCGTCGTCGTTCAGGAAAGCCAGGATCTCCCCGCTCGACGCGGTGGCACCGGCGTTAGCCGCTGGGGCGAACCCAGTGTTGGAGTCGAACCGGAGCACCCTCGCGCCGGCGTGGCGGCCGATCTCAGACGCAACAGCTTCCGATGAGCCGTTGTCCACCAGCACCACCTCGTCGGCCTGGCTGCTCAACGAGGCCAGGCACGGGCTCAACCATTCGCCGGGACGGTAGGAGACGACAACGACGCTGGCCTTCAAGCGCCATGCCTCAGACGGCCGCGTCCCGGGTCGTTCCTGCAACCCGGTGTGCGATGTCGTCCCAGCTGGTGGCCTCGCTCACGGGAACGACGGTTACACCGGCGCCCTCGAGCCGCAGGGCGGTCGGCGGCTCGGAGAGGGTACCCTCGGCCCCGTCCAGCTTTTCGTCAATAAGGGCCAAAGTTCGTCCTGGCCACGCCCTGGCCAGCCTTTCAATTCCCCCCAGAAATGGCGCAACGGCGCTCGGGGGCGCTGTACCCAGAGCGCTCGGCGGACCGGGCACCCAGGTGACGACGGCGTCATAGCCGCCTCGCCACCTGTCGAGGCTGCTCAGGGCGGCGTATGAGATCATCTGGCCCGCGTCCTCGGGGCACTGCGACAGCTCCAGGACCGGTTCCTCGCCGGGGATCTCGCTAACCCCGCAGAACTGGTCCAAGGATGCGAGGGGCTCCAGGGCGGCGGCCAGTTTGGCCGGCACCCCGATGAGGGCAAGTTGCGGCCGCGTGCGCCACGCGGGGCGGTACCGGAGAGATCGCCGCAACAGCTCCTCGAAAACGACCGCCGCCTTGTCCGCAACAGAGGCCCAAGACGGTGGCTCCATGTTCGTGAGCGCTGTGAGCCTCTCCCGGAACGGTTTGTCGGTAAGGGCGCGCACGATAGCGGCGCCGATCGCCCCGGGATCGGTTGGCTCAAAGCGGGCCTCGCGGGGGAGGATCTCGCGCAGCGACGAGTTGTCGCCGGCGATCGTAGGAGCGCCACACGCCAGGGAGTCGATCACGGGGAGCCCGTAGCCCTCGTACAGGGATGGGTACACGGCCAGCTCTGTGGACTGGAAAAGGGCGACCAGAACCTCTTCTGGTACGAAGCCAGGTATGAGCACCCGCCCTTCCACGCCCAGCTCCTTTGCCATTACGAGGTAGTGGTTGCGCGTCAGGGGAGGAGCCTCACAGACGATCACAAGCTGGTGCCGCTTCACGAGTTCCGCGGGCAGGGAGGCGTAGCCCCTCACCAGGCCGTCGACGTTCTTGCGCGGGTTGAACGCGCCGTTGTAGACGAGGAAGCCCTCTTTCAGCCCTTTGACCCCTTTGCGCGCCACCTTGAACGCCTCTTTGCGGGATTCTGGGCGCCGGAACACCGGTGAGGTCCCGCCGCCGACCACGGCGACGCGTTCCTCGGGCACCCCGAGCAAACCGACGGTGTCCTGCTTGGTCGAAGCGGACAAAGTCAGGATGGCGTCCGCTTGGCGGACCACCTCAAGACAGCAGCGCCAGCGCCGGCGAAGCCCTGGGTCTTGCAGGTACCAGCCAGGGAACAGCTCGGGGATGAGGTCGTACAGGGTTACGGCCGTGTACAGCCTGTGCGCCGACGCCTCGCGAGGCCAGTAGACGCGTACAGGCACCTCTGGTTCGATCACCGAGCCCATGTGGAGCACGGAGCCTTCGGCCCAATCGGGGCTGGTTGTGAGCCATTCGGCCAGGTCATCGGCCCCGTCAATCGGGCCGAGCTCGGGGTGGACAACGATTGAGCTGACGAGCTCAGGATGGTATTGCACCATCGCCCGTACGAGCTCGGTGCTGTAGCGTGCGATGCCCCTTCCGCGATAGCTCGGGCTTTGGGCCGCCACGAGGTCGAAGATGACCCCCCGTCGAGTCATGACCGCCGACGCCTCATGAGCGCGACGCTGCCTCCTCCGAGCGGCCGTGGTCGGCGCGGTCCGTCTCCAGATGCTCCTCGAGCTCCTCCAGGCCACCTCCGAAGGACTCCAGCTCCGCAGTCAACCGTGTCAGAGTGCGGCCTAGGGCTTCAGCGACCTGGTCGGCTGCGTCACCTTGCATTCGGAACATGCGCGTCAGCTCTACGTAGTCGGCTCGGAGGGCATCCATTTCAGCGGAGAACCTCGTCGATAGTTCGTTCACCAATTCGCTGCCCTCGCGAATAACCGTCCCGTTCACCTCTGACCTGATCTCGACGCTCATCGTCGCCAACCTGTCGGCGATCTCGCGCTTGGTCGTCTCGTTCACCTCGGACCTGATCTCGACGCTCATCGTCGCCAACCTGTCGGCGAGCTCGCGCTTGGTCGTCTCGTTCACCTCTGACCTGATCTCGACGCTCATCGTCGCCAACCTGTCGGCGAGCTCGCGCTTGGTCGTTTCGTTCACTTCGGACCTGATCTCGACGCTTAGTGTCGCCAACCGGTCGGCGAGCTCCCGGGTTGTCGTCTCGTTCACCTCGGACCTGATCTCGACGCTCATCGTCGCCAACCTGTCGGCGAGCTCCCGGGTTGTCGTCTCGTTCACTTCGGACCTGATCTCGACGCTCATCGTCGCCAACCTGTCGGCGAGCTCGCGCTTGGTTGTTTCGTTCACTTCGGACCTGATCTCGACGCTTAGTGTCGCCAACCTGTCTACAAGCTCGCGAGTTACCGTTCCGTTCACTTCGGACCTGATCTCTGCACTTGTTGCGTCTATTTTGAGGCGGAGCGAGTGCACCGCGGCGGTCAGTTGCTCTGTCAGTTGCTCTGTCAGTTGCTCCGTCAGTTCGGTGAAGTAGGGCCGGAGAACCCGGTCGACCGCCGAGCGCAGCAGTGTCTTCGAGGGCGTCACGGTCCATGAGCCTACCCGGCCCGGCCGGCTGATAAGTTCGCTGGGATGGCGGTTTGTGACGTAGTGGTCATCGGTAGCTATCCTCCCATGCCGGGCCCGGCCACGGCAGCGACCATCGCGGCCGTCAGACGTGCTTGGGACGCGGGCGACGAAGTGCAGGTGGTCTCGTACCGGACAGGGGCGGCACGATTGACAGTGCCTGTTACCGGCCCGCTCGCTGGCTGGCGTTTGGAACAGGTCCGCCGGCACTTCGGCGGTCCTGCCCAGGTTGTACTGGGCCTCCAGTCGGGCGTGCCGTTCTCCAACGCTGGCCCGCTCGAGCAGCTGGCCACAGCGCTCGGCCTCGCGGTTGCGATGCGCCGTTTCCGTCGAGCAACCCTCCTGGTAGGCGAGGACCCAGGAGTCAGCCCGGCGTGCATGAGGGCTCTTGCACACTCCGTCGACCAAATCAGTGTCGCTAGCCGCGAGGACGCGGACCGCCTGGTGGAGCGCTACGGGGCCCTTCGCGGGATTGTGACCGTCGAGGAGGTCGACCCCTATCCGATGCTCCCGGAGGGCGCCGGCCCGGTTTCTGAAGGCCTGTACGGCCCTGACGGGGCTCGCAACCTGACCGTCGTAGAGCTACCGACTACGACACTGGCGCAGCGGGCCCGGTCCCGTCTTGGCCTGCGTAAGTCGCTGTATGTACGGCGGCTCAGGGGCCGCTGAAAAGTAGCTGGCCTTTGTACCTGCCCGCAAAGCTCAGGACCGTTGGCCCGTCCGCCAGCGTCCTGAGGTGGCGTGCAGGGCGTCGCTTGTTCGCGCGGGCCGGTGCCTTGGTGGTCGTCGCCGTCTTTGCGGGCCCGGCTCCGGCAGGCGCAACGCCTTACACCGTGCAAACGGAGCAACTTGTGCTGCAGCTGAGCGAGGGTGCCGAAGCCGACCCGGCATCCTTACTGGTTGGTTTGCCCGGCCCGGTCCCCCAGCTTCTCCCCGGCCGTCGCTGGTCGACCGACCTGCCTTCTACCGAAGCCGCATATGTCGAGTCAGAACTGTCAGGTGCACCGGGGGTCGACTACGTCTCGCCGGTCCGTCCGGTCCGGGCGGCGTCCGAGCTAGAACTCTTGCCCAACAACCCCTGCTACGTTTCCGCGTGTGGGCCGACCCAAGTCGACGGCGGGCCCGATGCCGGGCACCCAATAGTCGTCGAGAACCCCGGCGGTGGGCCGGGAGCGACGATCGAGCACCCTGGGGGGCAGACCGACCTTCAGGCCGTAAATGCCCCGGAGGCCTGGGCCGTCACCACTGGTAGCCCCAACGCCCTCGTAGCGGTCCTAGACACCGGCGTTGACCCAGAACACCCGCAGCTGATCGGAAAGGTTGTGGTGGGCCAGGATGTCTGCAAGGACGACAGGCCACTTTGTGCCTCGGCGGACGACGAGAACGGGCACGGCACGTTCGTAACGGGCTTGATCGCTGCGGCCACAAACGACGGCATCGGCATAGCTGGGCTGGGATGGAACACGCAGGTTATCGATTTCAAGGTGCTGGACGACACTGGGAACGGCAACACGGCGGACGAGGCGACCGGCATTTATGAAGCGGTGAGCGCTGGGGCCAAGGTGATCAACATGTCCTTCGCGAGCCTCCCATGCTCGGCGGACCCCACGGGGTGCGGGCCGAACATCGACGAGGAAGAGGCTGTCGAGTATGCGATCTCCCATGGCGTCGTGGTTGTTGCAGCCGCCGGCAACGCGCAGCCCGGGCAGGGCCCTTCGAGCGAACCCCTCTACCCTGCGTCCTATCCGGGTGTTCTTTCGGTCGCGGCGAGCACGGACGCCGGAGTCGTCGACCCGGCGAACGGTGGGCACGCGCTCGATTTCTCCGAGTACGGCAACGCAGCGAATATCGCGGCCCCCGGGGTAGCCGTCCTTTCCACCTGGTGGGACGGCGACTATGCGGTCGAAAGCGGCACCTCGTTCTCCGCTCCGCTCGTTGCCGCCGCAGCCGCCCTTGTGCTGGCGGCGAACCCCTCATTGTCCGGGCCGCAGGTGGCCACCTTGCTGCGCCAAAGCGCGTCACCCCTGTCCCCGGGTGGCGAGAAGATCGACGGCGGGTTGCTCAACGTGGGCGCAGCCGTCGAGGCTGCCGCTTCCGGCACGCTCCCAGGGGAACTCGACGGATATCAACTCGTCGGACGCGACGGGAGCGTCTATAGCTCGGGTGTGGCAGCGGGGGAAGGGTCGATCGACCTGCCACTGTCGCACCCGATCGTGGCCGCGGCCGAAATGCCCGACGGTCTCGGATATTGGCTTGTGAGCTCCGCGGGTGATGTTTTCACGTTTGGGGATGCTCGTTCTTATCGCTCGAGCGCCAAGTTCTATGCCAGCGAACCGGTAGTCGGAATGGCGGCCACCCCTAGCGGCAAGGGTTACTGGCTTGTGACCCAAAACGGGAGGGTGGTCGGTTACGACAATGCCCGCACCTATCGCTCGAGCGCAAAGTTCTATGCCAGCGAACCGGTAGTCGGCATCGCCGCCACTCTTGACGGCAAGGGTTACTGGCTTGTCGACAAGAACGGGAAGGTCTTCGCTTATGGCGACGCCCATTTTTACGGTTCGGCTACCAAGTACCATCTCACCAAGCCAATAGTTGGCATTGCCGCCACGTCAGACGGCCGCGGTTACTGGCTCGCCGCCGCGGACGGAGGCGTCTTTGCGTTCGGGGACGCCACTTTCTACCGACCAGCCGTAAGCACGCGCCTCGTTAGCCCGATTGTGGGCATAGCAACGAGCCCGTACGGGCGCGGGTACTGGTTGGCAGGGGCCGGGGGCAGGATCTTCGACCTTGGTAAAGCACCCTTCGAGGTGCGGGCGACTTCGGCGCACCCATCGGCACCGATCGTTGCCATTGTTTCCTGAGGTGGTCCACGATCCGGTAGTCGCAGCAGGTTAGGCTCTGCTCAATTTTCCCCCTGATCTTGTCGATATAGTTAACGGGACTGGGCCGGGGACGAGGTGGCGGGCCCGCAAGGCCCGCCCGTGCACGTCTAAAACCGGGAGATCCATTGCTTCGCAAACTTATGGTGTCACCGGCCAACTTTCGGGGGCCTCGCACCAGTCGCAGTGCCTCCGCTCATCTGGCCACCGTATTGGTGATCGCTGGCGCTTTGAGCAGCGTGCTGGTCGTGTGTACCCCATTTGGATCAGCTTCGGCGGCAGCCGGGCTCTCCTCACCAAGTGTCGAGATCTCCGGCCTCGGCTATGGGCACGGCCGCGGGATGGGGCAATGGGGGGCGTACGGGTACGCTTCGATCTACGGCTGGAGCTACCAACAGATCCTGGCGCACTATTACGGCGGGACCACCCTAGGGACTTTGCCGTCGCCGGAGCCCGACATTACGGTTCATCTTTTGGAGCTCGACGGCCACAACACCATCGCATCGTCCGACGACGGAGCGCAGCTGGTGGCTACGTGGACGGGGGCGACACCGGTCGCTGCGGCGGCATTCGAGGTGACGAGTTCGGGGGGCACCCAATCGCTCTACTCCGGGCCGAGCTGCGCCGGCCCGTGGCAGCCCGTCGCCACCACCTCGGCGCTCGTGACGATAGCCGCTGCACAACCCGGGACGAGCCCGCCACAAGCCGTCGGGATCGCCAGCTCTGAGCTGCAAGCCTGCCTCCCGGGCCTCGGCCCACGGGTGTACCAGGGAGATCTTGTCGCCCAGACGAACGGCCAAACCGACAACGTGCTGCCCCTGGAGGACTACTTGGACGGGGTCGTGCCAGCGGAGTCACCACCCACTTGGGCGGGTTCTGGTGGCGAGGCGGCCCTCGAGGCCCAGGCGGTGGCAGCTCGTAGTTACGTTTTGGCGTTTGCCGCGTCCTCCGGCGTCATTTGCGACACCACCGCCTGCCAGATGTACACCGGGCTCCCCGACCAGTACGGGCTGACCGCGAACGACGCCGTCAGTGCGACCGCGGGCCAGGTGCTCTACTGCAACGCGGGTAGCAACTGCGGCCCAGCGGGGAGCGTGGCGCTGGCAGAGTACTCGGCATCGACGGGTGGCTATACCGCAGGCGGCGCGTTCCCCGCGGTCCCGGACCTCGGCGACTCGGTAGCTGCCAACCCTGTGCATTCCTGGACCGCCGCGGTGCCGGCCAGCGAGATCGAATCGACCCTCAGCTCGATCGGCACCCTCGAGCAGGTCGAAGTGACGCAGCGCAACGGGCTCGGCCAGATGGGCGGGCACGTCGAAGAGATGGAAGTCGTTGGCGAGGCGGGCTCCGTCTCATTGTCCGGGGACCAGTTCACGGCCGATTTCGGCCTGCGCAGCGACTGGTTCGAGATAGGTGGGACGTCGTCTACCGTCCCGACGACCTCGACCACCACGACCGTCCCGTCGACCACCACGACCTCGCCTCCGCCGCCGGGCCCCGCTACGACTACCACCAGCCCCGGCCCGGCCGAGGTGGCGCCGCCGGGCCCGCCCTGGCCCCGACAATGGTTATTGGGTTGTCGACTCGGAGGGCGGAGTGGCCGCCTTTGGAGCGGCCAGATCGTACGGGACAGCCGCGGGCACTTCGCTGGCGGGCATCGTCAGGGGAATGGTGGCCACCCCGGACTACAAGGGGTACTGGATGGTGGGCAGCAACGGCGGTGTCCTGGCCTTTGGCGACGCTGGTTGGTATGGGTCCGCCAGCAAGTTGCACCTGGCAAAGCACGTGGTCGGGATGGCGGCCACGCCCGACGGTGGCGGCTACTGGCTCGTGGCCAGTGACGGAGGGATCTTCGCTTTCGGCGACGCCGGCTTCTATGGCTCGACCGGCCAGTTGCGCCTCAATAGGCCGATTGTCGGCATCGCCGCGACGCCTGACGGCCGCGGGTACTGGCTCGTGGCGAGCGACGGCGGGGTATTCGCCTTCGGGGATGCTCGCTTCTATGGCTCCGTCGGGGAACGGCGGCTAAATGAGGCCGTTACCGGCATCGTGCCGAGCGCCGACGGGCGGGGGTACTTCATCGTCGCCAAGGACGGTGGGGTTTTCGCCTTCGGCGATGCGCGCTTCTTAGGTTCACTGCCGAGCAAAGGGATCAGCGCCCGGGTCGCAGCGGTCGCGCCAACCTATGACAACGGGGGTTACTACGTGCTGGCCACGAGCGGCAAGGTTTACACCTTCGGGGACGCAACGCCCGCCGCCCATCTGGAGGCGGCTGGCTCTGAGAGCCTGTCCGGGAGGGCGGTCGCGATCGTGTGCCACCGATCGCTGTACCAGGGCGCTCGCGTCCGCGCGGCGCGCAGCGGGGCCTCCCGGCGCGGCTAGCGGTTCAGGCGCTCCCTCTGAGAGCAGCCAGGTCGGCGTCGACCATCATCCGGACGAGATCCTCAAAGCTGATCTCGGGTTTCCAGCCGAGCACCTCGTGGGCCCGAGCTGCGTCGCCGATGAGCAGGTCCACCTCGGCCGGGCGCAAGTAACGCTCCGCCACCCGGACGTGGCGCTGCCAGTCGAGCCCGACGTGCTCGAAGGCCACCTCGCAGAACTCCCGCACCGAGTGCGTTTCACCGGTTGCGATCACATAATCGCCAGGGGAGGCCTGCTGGAGCATCATCCACATGGCCCGTACGAAGTCGCGTGCGTAGCCCCAGTCGCGTTGGGAATCGAGGTTCCCAAGCTCCACGTGGTCGGTCAAGCCGAGCTTGATGCTGGCAACGGCATGGGTCACCTTGCGGGTCACGAACTCGAGCCCCCTTCGCGGGCTCTCATGGTTGAACAGGATGCCCGAACTGGCATGCATGTCGTAGCTCTCCCGGTAGTTGACTGTCGCCCAGTGCCCGTACACCTTGGCGACCCCGTAGGGGCTACGTGGGTAGAACGGCGTCCGTTCGTTCTGCGGGCTCTCGACCACCTTGCCGAACATCTCAGATGAGCTGGCCTGGTAGAACCGAATGGTCGGGTCAGTCATCAGGATCGCATCAAGCAGGCGGGTCACGCCGAGGGCCGTGACCTCTCCGGTAAGCACCGGTTGCGCCCAGGAGGTCATCACGAACGACTGAGCCGCAAGGTTGTACACCTCTGACGGCTTATGGTCGCGCAGGACCCTGATGAGGGACGACTCGTCGAGCAGGTCCGCTGTGACGAGGGTGATCTTGTCGGCTAAGTGGGCGATCCGCTCGAAGGTCACGGTGCTGCTCCGGCGGTGGGCTCCGACCACGTTGTAACCCTTCGAAAGCAGCAGCTCGGCCAGGTACGAGCCGTCTTGTCCTGTGATGCCGGTGATCAGGGCTGTGGGCATCCACCCAGCATTGTCGGCCTGGGGCTTTTGGGCAAGCCAAACCGGTGCGCTGGGCCATTCCTCTCGGAGGCCCGTCTAGGCAGTGGCTGGCCCAGCCGGCAGGCCGGCCGCGCCCCGGCGGCGGCGACTGCCTCCTCGACGCTGGCAAAGAGGTGGTCACGGCCGATAGCGTCGAGTAGCCCGGAGTGCTTCAGGTCGTGGTGGACGAGGGGCGACACTCGGGCGAGGCTCACCGAAATGCCCCTGTCCTTCAGTTCGGTGACAAGTTCGCCGAACGCCTTCGCCCCCGTGTAGTCGATGTCGCCGACTGCGGTGGCGTCGACGATCAGGTGGTGCACGGGCGAGGCTTCGCCCGCAATGTCACTGCGCACCCGCTCGACTACGTGAGTAGCGTTGCCGTACCACAGCGGGGCGTAGAGCAGGTAAACGAGGATCCCCGGCAGCTGTTCGGTAGGCCGCCCTATGTCGGTTTGCACCCAGTGGTCGGTCCCGACCTCGCGGCCTAGGACCGCGTCTCGGGCGCGCGGCGAGCCGGGTCCGTTGGGCGATAGCGAGGAGGGCCGCCGCTACGACCCCCTGCTCGATCCCGACCATCACAACAATTGCCAGCGTGATTAGCGCCAGGCCGAACTCAAAGTTCCCGAAATGCAGTACCGAACGGAGCTCTCCGAAATGGAAAAGCCTCGAAGCGACAAAAATGAGTATTGCCCCGAGCGCCGCCTCGGGCAGGTCCTTCAACAGGCTGGTCGCAAACAGGAGCACAACGATCACCGTGCCGACCGCTACCAGGCCGGCGACCTGGGACTTGGCCCCCGCTGACGCCAGGACCGCCGTACGCGGCGGGCTGGCGTTGACCGCGAACGAGCCGGCCAGACCGGCCACCAGGCTCCCGGCCCCGACAGCGACCAGGTCCACGTTGAAGTCGTTCGCTTTGGCTTGCTCGCCGGGCCCTTGCAGGCTTGCTGGGCTCGCCCGCACCGTTGCGGAAGTCTGCACGATGCACAGGAACGCGACGGTTACAGCCGTCGTCGCAAGTGCGCCCAACTGGTGGACCGAGGCTTGCGGCAATGCCAGTTGCGGAAGGGACGCGTGTACGGCGCCGACTACGTGCACACCGTGGTGGGCAAGTTTCGCAACGCTGACGAGCGCAGTCGCCCCAATGACGGCGACCAGGGCACCCGGGGCCTTGCGGTCGACCCTCTCTGCTATGACCACAGTGGCGAGCACACCTGCGGCGATCCCGAGCGACCACCCGTTGAACTTGCCCAGCTGGTCGAGAATGTCCCGTACCCGGCCGATCGTCGTCGTGCCACCCCCCGGCAGGCCGAGGACGGTCGGGACCTGCTTGACGAGGATCTCTACGCCGATCCCGGCGAGCACGCCCGTCACCACCGGAAGAGGGAAGAAATCAGCGATCCAGCCGAGCCTGAGCAGCCCGGCCGCTACCAAGAGAGCTCCAACGATCAACGCAGTTGCGCTCACCAAATGCGTGTAGGTTGCAGAGCCAGTGGCAGCTAGCGCCGCGACTCCGGCGGCAAAGACAGGCGCGGTTGTCGAGTCGCCTCCTACCGACATCCGCGGGTGCCTGCCGAAGAGAGCGAAGAGCAAAGAGCCCGCGATGAAGGCGTAAAACCCGGCGACCGCCGGCATATTGGCGAGGTGCGCGGTGGCTATTTGCTCGGGGATGACTATCGCTACGAGCGTCAGGCCAGCGGCGACGTCAGCAGTGAGCCAGGAGACCTTGTAGCCCTGCAGCGAAGGCAATATGGGCAGCTTGGCCATCGTCCGGACAACGCTAGTGCCGCCGCGTCCACGTCCCAACTAGTCTTGTGCGGTCCGTCACTAAGGAGTCCCAGTGGACCTGTTGGAGTACCAGGGCAAGCAGTATTTCGCCCGCTACGGCATACCGGTGTCGCCGGGCGGGGTCGCCGTGACGCCCGACGAGGCCGTCGAGCTTGCGGAGAGCCTCGGCTATCCGGTGGTGGTGAAGGCCCAGGTCCAGGTGGGCGGCCGTGGCAAGGCCGGCGGGATCAAGCTGGCTGCCGATGCAGCTGAGGCCCGCGCTCACGCTACGGCGATCCTCGGGATGGACATCAAGGGCCACCTGGTGCGCCGTGTATGGCTCGAGCATGCCTCCGACATCGCCAAGGAGTACTACGCCAGCTTCACGCTCGACCGGGGCGCCAAGGCGCACCTCGCGATGGTCTCAGCCAAAGGCGGCGTTGACATCGAAGAGGTGGCTGTCGAGGACCCGGGCGCCATCGCCCGCCTCCACGTCGATCCTTACGAAGGTTTCAGTGAGCCCCAAGCTTGGATTTTGGTCGAAGAGGCGGCCATCGACGAGGAGGCGAGGCCGGGCGCGGTCGACGTGCTGCTCAGCCTTTACCGCTGTTTCGTGGAAGGCGACGCCGACCTGGTCGAGGTGAACCCGCTCGTGCTCACCCCCGATGGACGGGTGCATGCCCTGGACGCGAAGGTGACCCTGGACGACAACGCCGCCTTCCGCCATCCCGAATGGGCAGAGTACGAGCTCACCGCCGAGCTCGATGACCGGGAACGGCACGCGTGCCAGGTGGGCCTACAATATGTCGGGCTCGACGGCTTCATCGGGATAATCGCCAACGGTGCCGGCTTGGCCATGAGCACTTGCGATGTCGTCAACCAGGTCGGCGGACGCCCGGCCAATTTCTTGGACATAGGCGGCGGTGCGAGCGCAGAGGTAATGGCCAACGCCCTGGAAGTCATCAACTCGGACCCGAGCGTCCGTTCCATTTTCATCAACATCTTTGGCGGTATAACGCGGGGAGAAGACGTCGCTAACGGGATCGTCACGGCATTGTCGCGCGTGGACATTAAGATCCCGATGGTCATTCGCCTCGATGGGACAAATGCCGAGCAAGGGCGGGAAATACTGCGGACCGTGGAGTCTGACATGGTAGTCACCTCACCGAGCATGATGGACGCGGCCCGCAAGGCGGTCGCTCTGGCAGGTAACGAGAAATGAGCATATTCGTAGACGAAACGACGAGGCTGGTCGTCCATGGCTTGACCGGTGGGCAGGCACGTTTCCACGGTCTCCGCAACCGCGACTATGGCACGAAGGTAGTCGCCGGGGTCAACCCGGCAAAGGGTGGCCAGGATGTCGAAGGCATCCCTGTGTTTGCGAGCGCGGCTGAAGCGAGGGCGGCGACCGGTGCCAATGCGAGCTTTATCGCGGTGCCCGCCAAGGTCGCACCTGGGTCGGTACTCGAGGCAGCGGCTGCCGGCATGGAGATAATTGTCTGCATAACCGAGGGGATCCCAGCTCAGGACGAAGCTCGCGTGTACAGCGAGCTCAAACATAATTACCCAACGGTCCGCCTCATCGGTCCGAACTGTCCCGGCGTGATCAGCCCGGGGAAGTGCAATATCGGTATAACTGCAGGCGAGATCGCTCTCGCGGGCGGCCCGGTGGGCATCGTAAGCCGCAGCGGCACCCTCACCTATCAGGCTCTCTACGAACTGAAACAAATGGGGATCGGTGTTACGACGTGTGTTGGTATTGGCGGCGACCCCGTCCCCGGCACGTCCTTTGTCGATTGTCTAGCGGCTTTCCAGGCAGATCCCGACACCAAGGCGGTCATGCTGATCGGTGAGATCGGCGGTATCGAAGAGGAAAAAGCGGCCGATTACATCAAGGAACACGTGACCAAGCCCGTCGTCAGCTACATCGCAGGTGTCACCGCACCTCCGGGCCGCCGGATGGGTCATGCCGGCGCAATTATCTCAGGCAGCAAAGGCACCGCGCAGGCGAAGATGGATGCTCTCTCGGAAGCCGGGGTCACGGTTGCGCTCAACCCCACCGAAGCTGGCGAGCTGATGGCCGAAATCGTCCGGTCTCTCTGAAGCTCCGGCCCTCTAAAGCGCCGCATCTAGGCTCGACGACATGCCAAAACGGCCGGAGAAATTAAGCGAAGCTCGACGCGAGGCTCTCGGGCGAGCGCTCGAAAGCGCTCTGCGTGGTGAGGTCCGCTTCGACAGCACCAACCGCGCTGCGTACGCGAGCGATTCTTCCAACTACCGCCAGGTCCCTCTTGGCGTTGTGTTCCCGCGCGACCATGACGACGTCAGGACCGTGGCCCGCATCGCTGCGGAGGCGGGGGCTGCACTGCTGGCGCGCGGTGCGGGCACAAGCCTGGCCGGGCAGACCTGCAACGAGGCGGTCGTCGTCGACATGAGCCGTCACATGTCCCGTATCGTCGACATCGACCCCGAGCGCAGGACCGCCAAGGTCGAGCCGGGTGTGGTGCTCGACGACCTACGCCGTGCCGCCGAGCGTCGTGGCCTGACCTTCGGCCCGGACCCGGCGACGCATGCCTGGTGCACCCTCGGCGGGATGATCGGGAACAACTCTTGCGGCACGCACGGGCTTTACGCGGGCAAGACCTCGGACAACGTCGAGCGCCTCCGGGTGGTGCTCGCAGGAGGAGAAGAACTCGAAGTCGGTGCTTATGCGCCCGAAGCTCGCGAAGCAGCGGTCGCAGGCGGAGGGAGGCTGGGCAAGCTGCTGGCTGGCCTGTCGGACCTTTCGGCGCGGTACGGGCCCATGGTGGAGGCACGCTTCCCCGTCATCCCTCGCAGGGTTAGCGGGTTCAACCTGGACGAGCTCACCGCGGCGCGCGGGTTCCATGTGGCCCGTGCGCTGGTGGGTACGGAATCGACGTGCGCTTTCACGACAGAGGCGACCCTGCGGTTGGTCACAAGCCCCAAACAACGGTCTCTTGTCGTACTGGGTTACCCTGACGTCTTTGCCGCCGCGGAGGCCGTGCCAGGGCTGCTGGCCCACCCTCTGCTCGCTCTCGAGGGCTTCGACCGCACCCTTGTAGACCAGATGCAGGCCCACCGTTTGAACAGCCAGGGCGTCGCCCTCCTCCCCGAGGGGAACGGGTGGCTCCTTGCCGAACTAGGTGGGGACAGTGAAGACGAAGCGGAGTCTCTCGCCGGCGAGCTCATTTCTTCCCTCCCTGGTGGTGTCAGCTCGCGCCTCGCAGTGAGCCCGGCTGTACAGAAGCAACTTTGGGCGGTGCGCGAGTCGGGGCTCGGTGCAACGGCTATCCGAACCGACGGTCACCACAATTTCGAGGGTTGGGAAGACGGCGCCGTGCCGCCGGGCCAACTTGCCGCGTACCTCCGTGGGATCACCGCTTTGTGGGACAAGTTTGGTTATTCCGGGGCCTGGTATGGGCATTTTGGCCAGGGTTGCGTGCACACGCGCAACAACTTCGACCTCGTCACCCCCGAGGGGCTGCGCAATTACCGCTCGTACGTGACTACCGCCGCCGAGCTCGTCGTATCTCTAGGTGGTTCGCTTTCGGGTGAGCACGGTGACGGCCAGAGCCGGGGCGAGCTGTTGGCGACGATGTTCGGTCCCGAGCTCGTGCGGGCGTTCGGCGATTTCAAGGATCTCTGGGACCCCGACGGCCTCATGAACCCCGGGAAAGTCGTCGACCCTTACCCTCTCGATTCGAACATCCGGTTCTCGACGCTCAGCGAACCGGTCAGCCTGCGCCCGACCGGGTATTCCTTCAACAAGGACGATGGTTCGCTGATGCACGCCTCTATGCGCTGTGTAGGGGTGGGACGCTGCAGGCGAGACGACGCCGCGACCATGTGCCCCTCGTACCGGGCGACCCGCGACGAGGTCCACTCGACGCGTGGACGGGCCAAGGTGCTTGCCGAGATGTTCCAGGCCGACCTCACCCCGGCGAGCTGGCGCAACCCCGAGGTACACGAGGCCCTCGATCTCTGCCTTTCATGCAAGGCGTGCGCCTCTGATTGCCCCACGAAAGTGGACATGGCGACCTACAAATCGGAGTTCTATTCGCATTACTACAAGGGCCGGCTCAGGCCGGCTGCGATGTACGCCATGGGCCTGCTCCCCTGGGCTGCGCGGGCCGCAACTGCAGGGCCGGCTGCCGCCCGGTTTACCAACGCAACGCTCCGGGCGCCCTTGCTCGGACCAGCCCTGAAGCGAGTTGCCGGCATCACGAGGAGACGCCCGGCGCCGCTGTTCGCCCCGGGAGGGGGGTTCAGGAGGTCCTCCAAACGCGACTTGCCACAGGTGAGGGACCGCGCCCCCGGGGAGAGTTCCGTCGTCATCTGGCCGGACACTTTCACCGATGCGTTCAGCCCCGACGATGGGGCCGACCTCGTTGAAGCGTTCAGCGCCATGGGTGAACGTGTGGCGGTGCCGTCAGCATGGGCCTGTTGCGGGCGCACGCTCTACGACTTCGGCATGCTCGATCGCGCCAAGAAGACGCTCGGCAGGCTTGTCACCGTCCTGGAGCCCTGGGCCCGGCCGGTGTACCGGTGGTTGTCCCCGAACCGAGCTGCCTCGTGGCGTTCCGGGATGAGCTGCCAGCGCTGCTGCCGGACGACCCGCGCGCCGCGCGGCTGGCGTCGCTTGCTCGCAGCCCCTCCGAGCACATTGTCGCGGCCGGGCTCCTGGAGCGGTTGCATAACGACAGTCCCGGCCGGCCGGGCCGGGCGCTCGTCCACCCGCACTGCCACCTGCGCTCCGTAGTCGGCACCTCGGAAGACGTCGCAGTCCTCGGCGCGCTCGGTTACGAGGTCGAGGTACTCGATGCAGGGTGCTGCGGGCTTGCCGGGTCGTTCGGCTTCAACGCGCGCCACGAGCCCGTGTCGCGGAAGATCGGAGAAGACCTGTGGCTTCCCAAGCTCCGGGACGCCCTCCGGACCGACGGGAGCGGAGGTGACGACGCTACCTGCCTCGTCATCGACGGCTTTAGTTGCCGAACTCAGCTCGAGAACCTCGGGCCCGATCTGCTCCGCCGTGCGACCACATTGCCGGCGCTCCTGCGCCGGTACTGCTGGGCTGGCTCCGCTTGCTAGTAACAAGCTGCCGGCCCGACGTGGTCCTCAGCCTCCGCCAGGCCGTGCTGCGGCCCCATCAACGCCGTGACGAAGTGCGCTTCCCAGATGACGAGGGCCCTGGGACCGCCCACTTCTGCGCGGTGACGACGATGACGAGGTGGTCGGAGTGGTATCGGTGATGAGGCAACGGCCCCCCTGGCGACCGGACGTGGACGCCTGGCGGCTCCGCGGGATGGCCACGGCACCCGAGCGGCGCGGCACGGGCGTTGGCTCGGCCCTGTTTGGCGCGGTGTTCGGCCATGTAGCTGGTTGCGGTGGGGGCTTGCTGTGGTGCAACGCCCGCCTGGCGGCGGTCGGGTTCTACCAGCGGGCGGGCATGGTGACCACGGGCGACGTCTGGGAGGAGCCGGTGATCGGGCCGCACATAGCGATGTTCGTGCAGGTCCCCCCGCCGGCCCTGGCTAGCTCCTTACCTCGAGGAGCAACTTCCCGCTTACGCTGCGGGCTACCAGCAGGGCAAAAGCCTCGTTGACCTCTGATAAGGGCAGCACCCTGTCCACCCTGACCCGGAGCCGACCGTCGGCGAGCGCTGCAAGAGCTTGGACGAGGTCGGCGCGGCGCTGCTCGGTGCTCAACTGGCCGCCCCCGTAGCCGACTATGCGTTGCCCGTTGCGGTAGAACCTCGGAAGGTTTATCGAGACCTCGGCGCCAGCGCTGGCCCCGTAGCTGACCAACCTGCCGCCTGCTGCCATGACCGATAGCGCAGCGCTCGTGAACTGCCCGCCGAGCGCGTCTATCACGACCGTTGGTTCCAGCGATGTGGCCGCCTCGGCCAGCCCGGTGGCATCGCAGACGAGGACCTTGGAAGCTCCCACCTCGGTTACCGCAGCCGCCTTGGCTGGGGTGCCGACCTGCCCCCACACCTCTGCCCCGGTGGATCTGGCCACGCTGACGATGGGTATGCCCACCCCGCCGCCAGCCCCGAGCACCAGCACACGGTCCCGTTTGGTGACCTGGGCGCTTTGGGTGACTACGTTCCACGCCGTCAACCCGGCGATGCCCATGGCGGCCACTTCTCTCAAGTCCGCCCCCTCGCCAGCTTCTATCACTGCTTCGCGAGGGCACGTCACCGCACCCGCAAAGGTGCCGTCCCTCGTCACCCCGAGCCCTTCCCCGTTGACCAGCACCGACTTTCCGTCCAGGTAGCCCGAGCCTTCTCCTCCGATCGTGCGGGGCAACCGGTTCCCAGCGCCGACCGACCCGGTCGCCACATATCTGTCCATCGGGTTGACCCCGGCATAAACCAGGTCGACGGTTACCTCGTCGGGACCGGGGGCGGCGACGTCGACCCTCTCTATCTGGAGCGGTTTTCCAAGCTCGTGGAGGCGGGCGGCGAGTACTTTTGGGACCATGTTGGCAGTCTGTCGCAATCGGGGTACATATGGAAGGTGATCCCCTCGTCGTCCATGAGCAGGAGGAGCCCGGGCGCCACTGAAGTCGAACTGTTCGACTTCCTCATCGTTTCTAACCGCCTCCCGATCGAGCCGGGCGCAGCTGGCAGGCCGGCGCAGTGGAGGGCAAGCCCTGGTGGCCTCGCATCGGCGCTCCAGCCGGTGATCACGAAGAACGGTGGGGCTTGGGTCGGCTGGACCGGGGAGCCTGCGGACGCCCTGAACGAGGTCGGGCCTAAGCCCCGTGAGCCTGGCAGTTGGTGGGAGGACACCGGCCAGGTCAGCGTGGTCGCTCCCTCAGCCGCACCGATCGAGGAAGATTCCGCGGTTGCCGTCAACGAAGACGCCGGCGCTCTCGGCAACGCTCGGCCCTACGCAATACCAGTGTCCCTGTCGGCGGCCGAGATCGCTTGTTATTACGAGGGTTTTTGCAATGCCACGATTTGGCCTCTCTACCACGACGTAACGGCCCTTCCTGTCTACTCGCGTCGCTGGTGGCACTGCTATGTCGAAGTGAACCGTCGCTTCGCGAACACGGTGGCGGCTCACTCTGCCCAAGGGGCAACCGTGTGGGTGCACGATTACCATCTGCAGCTCTGCCCGACGATGTTGCGTGAGATCCGGCCGGACCTGCGGATCGGCTTTTTCAACCACATCCCGTTCCCTCCTTACGAGCTGTTCGCTCAGCTGCCCTGGCGCAAGGAAATCATCGAGGGCCTGCTCGGAGCCGACCTGATCGGGTTCCAGACTGCTGACGGTGCCGACAACTTCTTGCGGGCATGCCGCCGCCTAACGGGCCACCAAACCCATGGCTCGATTGTGCGGGTCAAAGCCGAAGGCGAGGGCAGCGCGCGCACGGCGCGCGCAGCGGCGTTCCCGATATCGGTGGACGCCGAGGAGCTCGCCACGCTCGCACAACGCCCCGAGGTTATCCAGCGCGCACGCGGGATCCGGGAGGAGGTTGGCAACCCCGAGTGCCTTTTTCTCGGTGTCGACCGGCTGGATTACACCAAGGGGATCCTCCACCGGTTGCGTGCGTATGGCGAACTCCTCAAGGAAGGCAGGCTTCATCCACCCGAAGCCGTCCTTGTTCAGATCGCCTCCCCGAGCCGCGGGGAGGTCGAGCAGTACCAGCGGCTCAGGGACGAGCTCGAAAGAGCGGTTGGGAGCATGAACGGCGACTTCAGCCCGGTGGGCCACCCTGCGGTGCATTATCTCCACCAGAGCTTTCCCAAGGAAGAAATGGCGGCCTTTTATCTAGCCGCAGACGTCGCTCTGGTTACACCGCTCCGTGACGGCATGAACCTGGTCGCAAAGGAGTACGTCGCGTGCCGCTATGACTTCGGGGGGAGGTTGGTGCTCTCGGAGTTCACCGGAGCCGCGAATGAGTTGACCGCAGCGTTCCGGGTCAACCCTCACGACATCGACAGCCTGAAGGCCAGGATCATTGCGGCGATGGGCGCGCCCCACCAGGAGGCAACGCGGCGAATGCGGCGTCTACGCAGGAGGGTCTTCGACCACGATGTCCACCGGTGGGCCGCCGAGTTCCTGGGAGCTCTGGACGGCGCCCGCCGCCCTTTCGTGCAGCCCGACACGGAGGCATCGAGCGAAATCGGATAGGTTCGCATTGTGGCCGATATAGCGCTCTCTGATTACCGTGACAGGCGCCATTTTGAGGGGACACCTGAACCATCGGGACAGGCCCCGAGCCTCGAGCCCGAGGGAAACCGCTTTGTGGTCCAGCAGCACGCGGCCACGCGGATGCATTATGACTTCCGGCTCGAAGCCGACGGCGTTCTCATTTCCTGGGCCGTGCCAAAAGGCCCGTCATATGACCCGGCCGTCAAGCGTCTTGCGGTGCATGTGGAGGACCACCCGGTGGACTACCGCGACTTTGAGGGAATTATCCCGGGAGGAAATTATGGCGCAGGTTCGGTGATCGTCTGGGACGAGGGCATCTACCACAACCTCACAGCTCGCGGTGGGATCCCGGTCCCGGTCCGGGAAGCTGTCAATGGCGGCCATGTGTCTGTCTGGCTCGAGGGGAGCAAGCTGATCGGAGGTTGGTCGCTGACGCGCTTCGGGCCGGAGGATAAATCCTGGACACTCGTCAAACGCAATGACGAGCGAGCCGACCCCGGTAAGGACATCACTACCGAGGCACCTCGCTCGGTGAAAAGCGGGCGCACCATAAACGACGTAATGCTGGAAGCGGCTACGGCCGCCGAGCGGGACGGCCGTGGAGCGGTACGCAGTCGTGGCGCGCAAACGCGGCCTGGCGGTTCAGGCTCCGGTCTTACACCAGCGAAGTTCTTCCCGCCCATGCTGGCTCAAGCTGTGCAGAGCGGTCCCCAGAGAGCCGCCACCGCGTTGCCTGGCGGGCGTGCCGAGTGGCTGTTCGAGCCAAAATTGGACGGTTTACGCTGTCTCGCCGTGCGCAATGGCAACGACGTCGAATTGTGGTCGCGCAACGGGCTCTCGTTCAATTCGCGCTTCGCTGCAATCGTAAACGCTCTCAAGGCGGTCCCCGCCGAGAACTTTGTCCTTGATGGCGAGGTGGTCGGCATCGTCGGTGGGCTTCCCGATTTTGGCGCTTTGCAGCAGGGCACGGCAACCGACGTCGAGTACCGGGTGTTCGATTTACCGTGGCTCCTGGGCCAGGATTCTCCGCCACCTCCCGATAGAAGACCGGAAGGCTCTCCTCGCTAAGACCATCGAGGACAACCCGTCCATAAAAGTGGTGCAAGGCTTGGAAGGCGACCCCCAAGGGCTCTTCGAGACGGCTTGTGATGACGGTTGGGAAGGCCTCATGGCCAAGCGGCGTGGCTCTACCTACATGGAAGGCCGCTCAGCCGACTGGCGCAAGCTGAAGTGCACCTGCCGCCAGGAGATGGTGATCGGCGGCTATACCGAACCGAGCGGGGCGAGGAGCGGCTTCGGCGCCCTCCTGCTCGGCTATTGGGAGGCGGGTGAGCTCGTCTACGCGGGCAAGGTCGGGACGGGCTTTACGGAGCGCGTGCTCGCGGACCTGCACGAGGCGCTCGTCGCGCTCGAGAGGGCCTCCAGCCCGTTTGGGACCAGGCTCGCAGAAAGAAAGGCTCACTGGGTCGAGCCGGAGCTCGTTGCGGAGGTGGCTTTCACCAGTTGGACGCCGGATCTCCGATTGCGGCACCCGAGCTTCGTCGGCCTGCGCCCAGACAAGCCGAGCCGAGACGTCGTCCGCGAGGGGTGCGCTCGTGGCTGAGCCATGCGCGCCCGGCCCTCGCCGGGCTTAGTCGGTACACTGTACCCGACCTGGGTTTCTTGGGTACCAGGCGCAGGAGGTAGAGCACACTGTCGAACGCAAACGCAAAAGAGCAGGCAATCCTGCTCGAGGGGACCGTGACCGAGTCCCTCAAAAACGCAACTTTCCGCGTCAAGACGGACAACGGCCATGAAGTACTGGCTCACAACTCGGGCAAGATGCGCATGCACCGTATCCGCGTGCTGCCGGGGGACCGGGTCCAGGTAGAGATCAGCCCTTACGACCTCAAGAGGGGTCGCATCACTTATAGGTTCAAGTAATAACACCGACGGGTACTGGCGGTTACTCGTCGTCGCCTTCGGCAATGCTGAGGACGTAGCGTTGACGGAATGGATGCGAAGCCCGCACCAGTGGAGCCGTACGCATCGGGGATGCTCGATGTCGGCGACGGGCAAAGCATCTACTGGGAGGTCAGCGGGAACCCTGAGGGGAAGCCTGCTGTAGCTCTCCACGGTGGTCCCGGGAGCGGCAGTTCCCCGGGCCGACGCCGCTCGTTCGACCCCGAGAGGTACCGCCTCGTGCAGTTTGACCAAAGGGGCTGCGGGCGCAGCACCCCGTCCGTCGCTCTCCAGAGCACAGCACTTGTCACAAACACGACGGCCCACTTGGTCGGCGACATCGAGCGATTGCGCGAGCACCTCGGTATCGAACGGTGGCTGGTGTGGGGCGGTTCCTGGGGCGTGACCCTCGCGCTGGCCTACGCCGAGCGCCATCCGCAGCGAGTGACCGAGATGGTCCTCGTATCGGTCACGATGACCCGGCCCTCCGACGTTCACTGGCTATACCACGAGGTGGGCCGTTACTTTCCCGCCGAGTGGGCCCGCTTCAGCGAGGGCGGAGGCTACGCCGAGGATTCTCATCGTTGCCTATGACTGGCTCCTCAATGGGCAGGCCGACCCGACAGTTCGCGCCAAGGCGGCGAAGGACTGGTGCGACTGGGAAGATGCCGTTGTCTCGATGGAGCCCGGCTGGGCACCGAGCCTCCGCTACTCCGATCCCACCTTCCGGATGACCTTCGCACGGCTCTGTGCGCATTATTTCTCTCACGCCGCATGGTTGGAGCCTGACGAACTGCTGCGGAACTGTGAGCGGCTCGCCGGCATCCCTGGCGTGTTGGTCCATGGACGGCTCGATCTCGGAGGTCCTGCTGACGTCCCCTGGCTCATTGCCAAGGCGTGGCCCAGTGCCGAGCTTCATTTCGTTGGCACCGGGCACCAGGGCGGGGCCGAAATGACCGAGCGAATGCATGCGGCGCTGGACCGCTTTGCCGGCACCTGAACGGCCACCGCGAAAAAAACGCGGGCTCGCGCCCGAAAATAACTAAATGATGCCCGGGCGAGCGCCATAGCTTAAACCGCGGTACTAGGGGCCAAAGTATGCCCTTTGGCGCTCAACCTGTGCAAGTCCAGCGAAGGGCTCCGGACGTAATGGCTGGTCAGGATGCCTATGGAATAGTACAAAGCGGACAAATCGGTCAAGAAGGAGAAAATGGAATTGCGCGCCTAAACGTGTTGATAAATCATTTCTGGACAGGCCAACTTGACGCGAGTTGTGTGATCGTTTAGGGTTTTACCCGAACCAATACGACATCAGCCGGTGGCGCGATATTCGCACCATTTAGGGGCCCTCGGGTGTTCCGAGGGTTTAGTGCCGGCCCGGGTCAGTCGCTAATCCCTGGGCTCAGGCCCGGGCCTTGCTCTGGCTTGTGCCACGACCAGAGGACTGACTGCCATGACCGTTGCCCGGACCCTGCAACGCGCCATTTTTACGGTTACGTGTTCGGCCGCCTTGACGTGGGTGGCGGTCCCGCCTGGGGCCGCATCGGCTGCTGGCTTTCCGGCGGCCAGGTCACAGCACGCGAGCGCGCCCAGGTCGGGGCACGGGCCTATGGCAAGATCGGCTCAATCTCGCCCCGGCAGCTCGGCCCACGACAGGCGGGGGAGGTCCACCCACTCGCGCCCGGCAAGTACGCTGCGCCCCGGATGGGGCAGGCCCCAGTGGTCGGGCTCGGGCGTGGCTGCGAACGGGTACTGGGTGGTGAACCGCGCAGGGGGTGTCGGTGCAGCGGGAGGAGCTCCTGATTTCGGGGGCCTCGGCCCCGAAGTGCACTTGGCGGGGCCTGTCACGGGGATAGCGGCGATGCCCAACGGGCTGGGTTACTGGCTCGTATCGGCGGATGGGGGTGTCTATTCCTTCGGGAGCGCCAAGTTCTACGGCTCTGCCGAGCCTGCTCAGGTGCGGCACCTCGCGGGACCGATTGTTGGCATCGCCTCGGCACACGACGGCGACGGCTACTGGCTCGTGTCTTCGAGAGGGGATGTGTACAGCTTTGGCGATGCTAGGTTCTTCGGGCCATCGGCGTCGCTACGCCCGCGGATCGGCGTAGGGCCAATAGTCGGCATCGTGGCCACGCCTGGCGGTCGCGGGTATTGGCTCGTGTCCTCGGGCGGCGGCGTGTTTTGTTTCGGGGATGCGACTTATCACGGGTCGGCAACCGGCTCCGGTCGGGTGATCGTCGGGATGGCTCCCACACCAAATGGGAAAGGGTATTGGTTGGCGGCTCAACACGGTGCGGTCATATCGTTTGGCGACGCTCCGGCACGCGGTTCGGCACATGGCAAAAGTTCGGCCAATTCGTTCGTCGGGATCGCCGGAGACCACCATGGACTTGGTTATTGGTCCGTCAATTCCAAGGGTTCTACCTACGGTTTCGGGCCGGCGGCTGCCACACAGGCTCGCGACCTTGCGCGTTCCGCAGTGGCGATCGCTGCGGACCCGGCTGTGGTGCTCCCCGAACCCCCTGTGGTTGCGTCTCAGGGAGCGCCGATAAAGGCTGCCAGCCTGCAGGAAATCGATGCTCAGGGCGACATGGCCGTCACATTCGCGCTCTCCCAGGTCGGGAAACCGTATGTTTACGGCGGGACCGGCCCCTATGGCTATGACTGCTCGGGTTTGGCACTGGCGTCTTGGCTCGCTGCAGGTGTGCATCTGCCGCGTACCGCCGCCGAACAATATTACGCCGGCCGCCATGTACCTTTGAGTGAAGTGGAGCCGGAGATCTCATTTTCTGGGCTTCGGATACCGCTGACCCTTCGACCATTTACCACGTTGCGGTATCTCTCGGCGGGGACCGCACCGTCCAGGCGACCGAGACTGGTCAATCGGTAGAGGTCATCTCGACGTGGGCCCGGGCTGGTCCCCCTCGCAACCCAGCCCTAGCGGTGCCCGTGCGCCACCGCCCCCTATCTCGGCGTGGTTTGCCCATCTCGGCAGGGCCCCTCCACCTCGGTGTGCCACATGCCCTAAACTCCCTCCGCTCAGACCAAGAAAGGCCTGGCCACGCCGAGAATCACTAGCCACGACCGCGCCACCGCGCCGCTACCGCCACGCCCCCGCAAAGCTACCGCCCCGCCCCCCGCAAGCTACCGCCACGCCCCCCGCAAGCTACCGCCACGCCCCCCGCAAGCTACCGCCACGCCCCCCGCAAGCTACCGCCACGCCCCCGCCACACCAACGACCCCGCGGTCATGAACGCTGCCGCTTACGCCCATTGGCGCTTACGCCCATTGGCCTCGCCGTTCGAGCACTTCTTTGAGGACCGTGGGCCGGTCAGTCATGATGCCGTCTACCCCGAGGTCGAGCAGGCGGTCCATTTCGGCCGATGTGTTGATTGTCCATACGTGCACTGCGAGGCCAGCCCGGTGACAGACACGGACGAAAGCGGCGTCAACGATCGGTATAAGCCCATCCCGCGGCGGGACCTGAGCAGCGACAGCATCGGACGAAACCGGCCAGAAGCTGACGACCTTCGCCAGGACAAGGCTCGCCACCGTCCATCGACCAGCACCCGTGGCGAGCTCCGGACCGAGGGCAGCGCGTGCCCGTGCCGCCCGCGAACCGGCGAACGATGCCACCAGCACCCGGTTCACGGCGCCCGTCCGTTTGATCGCCTCGACGACCGGGCCGATCGCTTCCCTGCGTTTCACATCGATGTTCCAGTGGAGCAGGGGCCACGCGCCGAGCAGTTCCTCCAGCAGGGGCGGTTCGCGCCCGTCGGCCAACTTGTGGGCCCGCACCTGAGCCCAGGTCATCTTGCGCAAGACCCCCGGGCGGTCAGCTACCCGGTCGAGCGACGGGTCATGGAGGGCTACCGCCACCCCGTCCGACGTGGTCCTGACGTCGGTCTCCATGTACCGGTAGCCCAGCGAAACTGCGTGTTCGAAGGCTGCCCAACTGTTCTCGGGCGCCTCGCCGGCTCCTCCGCGGTGGGCGAACGCGAGCGGTCCTGGGTGGTCCAGATAGGGAGATCTCGTGACCATTGCGCCCCAAAGTTAGAACCGATGGATATCGGCCCGCTGGCGGGGTACGGTTTGGCGGTGAGCGACACGGACTTTTCCTCGGCCCGCCTGGTCCCAGTTGCCGGATCGGACGGTTGGCTTGCCCGCTTGCCGGGCGCTGTTGTCTGGATCCCGGGCGACGGGCCAGATGAAAGAGAGCTGGTAGCGGCATGCCTGACAGCGGCGAGCCCAACCGAGCTCCTTGCGCGCACCGGTACGCACCTAGTCGACCCGGAGTCGGCCCCGTTGCCGGCCTTCGCAATCTTGGCGGCCCGGGATCCCGGGCTCGTCGCCGTTGTGCACGGGCCCGTTCAAGTGACCGTCGACCAGGACGGAGACGAGCGGACGCTTTACGGTGGCGAAGAAACGGGGTCGTGGCTCAATCGTCATGTCAAGGGTACGCGGGCGGCCTGGGCCGGCAAACGCGGTGACGAAGACGACCTAGCGGAGCTCCGCGACGGTTTGGTACGGGCAAGCGGCTTTATCTTGTCCTGGCGCAGGAACAAATCTTCTCCCCGTCAGGCCTCCCAAAAGGGGCGCAAGGTGGTCGAAGACCCAGCGCCAGTCGAGCTGGGAGAAGCAGTGGGGCCCGTAGAGGACGAGTTGAGCCCTGATGAAAGTTCGGCTTTGGCCGCGAGCTCGGCGGCCGTTCTGTCCGCCGCGGTGGGTGCGATCGGCTCGGACAGCGCTGATGCCGCCACCTCGTACGTTGCCACCGTCGAAGCAGGCGCCTCCTACGAAGGCGGCGCCTCCTACGTTGGGGTTGTCGAGCCCGGTACCTACCAAGACGGTGTCCAGGGCCCCGACGACCCCACGATTGTCGACCAGCCGATCGTCGTCAACGGCTCGCCGTCGCCGCTTGTAAAGCTCACCTGGGACAACGGCGAGGTCAACGAGCTGGCGGGCGCGGCCCTCGTTGGACGCGACGTGGCCCTCGACGAAGCAGTCTTGTCCGGCGAGCTGGAGGCTCTAGTCCCGGGGGGCCAGAACGACAGCATGTCGCGGGTCCACGCAGAGGTGCGCCCGTCGATGCACGACATCGTGGTGGTGGACAGAGGTTCTACCAATGGCACCTTTGTCTGGGACGACGGCGCCAAGGCCTGGCAGCGCCTCTCGCCAGGAGACCCGCACGTCGTGCACCCCGGGGCCGTGCTTGCCTTCGGAGAGCGCACGGCGACGGTGGAGGCCATCGCTGTAGCGGTTTGAACGGCGCCGGTGACCGCGGGCAGTGCTCGCCCACACACGGATGCGCCATGCCTAACCAGGGCTTTTTCCTACCGTCGAACGGCGCATGTTAAAGCTTCGCTGAATTGACCGGTAGGCCGGCCTGTGGAGCCCTAGGGTGCTGGTTATGGCTGACAAGGAGCACTTTGCCGAGCAGGCGATGGGCTATATGAGCTCCCTGTACAGCGCGGCGCTCCGGATGACCCGTAACCCCGCGGATGCCGAGGATCTGGTGCAGGAGACGTACCTGAAGGCATACCGCGCTTTTGGGACCTTCCAAGAGGGCACGAACCTGAAGTCGTGGCTTTACAAGATCCTGACCAACACCTTCATCAATACCTACAGGTCGCGGCGGCGCCGCCCGACCGAGACCGAATTGGACGACGTGGAGGACCTCTACCTCTACCACCGGCTGGGTGGCCTCGAAGCTGCAGCCGCTGGCCGTAGTGCCGAAGACCTGGTCCTCGACCGCCTGAGCGAAGCGGAGGTGAAGGACGCAGTCGAGTCCCTGCCCGACGCGTTCCGCTTGGCCGTCGTCCTGGCAGACGTCGAAGGGTTTTCCTACAAGGAGATCGCCGAGATCCTGGATGTGCCGATCGGTACTGTGATGAGCCGGCTGCACCGGGGAAGAAGGGCGCTCCAAAAGGCGTTACATAGTTTTGCGGAGCAAAGACGCCTCACCGCTCCGGCAGACGTACCAAGCTAGCTGTCCGAAGCCTAACGATCGAGAAGAGAATGGACCGCGAGGAACCGGCGAGCACGGGGCAACCTGAGAGCCCAGGTCACGATGCCTACGATTACGAGCTGTCCACACACGGCCGCTCGGTGTCGGACCCTTGCCAGGATGCGATCGCCACTCTGTACGGCTTCCTCGACGGCGAACTGACGTCGGAGAGGCGGGAGAAGATCCAGTACCACCTCGAAGAGTGCTCGCCGTGCTTCGCAGCCTTCGGTTTCGAAGCCGAGCTGAAAGCGGTCATCGCCCGCAAGTGCCGGGATGACGTGCCCGATTCTCTTCGCCGACGGGTAGCTGAAGCTCTGCGAGCCGAGGACGTGCCAACTTGAATAGCACCGAAGGCTTTCGGGTAGATGGCCTTGCGTCTGGGAAGGAAGAGGGCTTAGCAAGCGTTAGTGGGAGATATGAGCGAACGATCACTCGGAGGGCACATGATGAGCGGTGGCGAACGACCGTCCAAGTCATTTGGGCAGGACCGTACTTGCCGCCAAGCCGGTTGCAACACCAAACTGTCGATGTACAACAACGGCAAATATTGCGTCCAGCACGAACCGATGGCCGTACCCCGTACTCGTGGCAAGAAGATCGCGTAGCTGAGCGCCGCGAGCCGCGCCCAAGGGCCTCCGCAGGCCCTGCCGTATGAGCATTTCGTCGCAAGAGCCGATTTCTTGGGAGCTGGCTGAGCGTGTCGCTACCCGGATCGCGGCGCGCCAACCGTGGTTGCCGCCGGGACGGCTAAGCGTTCTCGAAGAGGACTTCGCTGAGCTCACGGCTGAGGCGGAAGAGCTGGTAGCCGAAGAGACCGGATTGGTTTCCCTCGCCGGGCCTGCGCGCCCGCGTGTGACTGACCGCCCCGGCTGGGTAACTGCGAACGTCGCCTCGTTCCAGCGGTTGTTGCGCCCCCTCACCCAAAAGCTCGAAGCGGCGATGTCGAAGCCGGCGCCGATGTTCGGCCCGGTCCCGATGCGGGTTCCGACGCAGGTCAGCCGCAACATCGGTGGCGTGCAGCTAGGCTTGCTCCTGGGCTGGATGTCCACTCGGGTCCTGGGACAGTACGACCAGCTCCTCATCGAAGACGAGCGACCCTTGGACCAGGACATCGTCTACTACGTGGGCCACAACGTGATCGAGCTAGAGGACCGCTACGGTTTCCAACCTCGACAGTTCCGTCTCTGGATAGCACTGCACGAAGTCACGCACCGCGCACAGTTCACCGGCGTGCCCTGGTTACGGCCACATTTCTTGGGCCTAGTCGGGTCGCTGCTGGACGGGGTCGACCCGGACCCAAAGCGTTTCCTGGAAGCCTTGAAACGGGCCGCCGGGGAGGCGCGAGAGGGCAAGAACCCCCTTGACGAGGGCGGTCTGGTCGCGTTGTTGGCGTCGCCCGAGCAGCGCCAGGCGCTGGACGGGATTGGGGGGTTGATGAGCCTGCTGGAAGGCCACGGGGACGTCGTGATGAACCGGGCCGCTCAGGGGCGGGTACCGCAGGCGCAACGCTTTGCCCGTGTGCTCCAGCAACGAAGGCAGCGCAGCGGGGCTGCCAAGGTGGTGAGCTCGCTGGTCGGCCTGGACGCCAAGCTCAAGCAGTACGAGCAGGGCGAGCGTTTCATCGCGGCCGTCGAAAAGGAAGGTGGTCGCGACCTGTTCGGGAGGATCTGGCAAGGGCCTGAGTGGTTGCCGAGCATGGCGGAGATCCGCGATCCGTCCCGCTGGACAGAGCGAGCCGAGGGCCTGGGCCGCACCGCCTGAACCCGTAGAGTTCAGCGAGTGGCGCGCGTACTGGTTGTCGACGATGAGCCCGACCTGCGCGACCTGCTTCGCATGAGCCTGCGCCTCGCCGGACATGAGGTGAGCGTGGCTTCTGACGGTCACAAAGGCCTCGCGTCGGCACACGAGCAGCGTCCGGACGTGGTGGTACTTGATGTGATGATGCCCGGCCTGGACGGCTGGACAGTGCTTTCTTCGCTCAAGTCGGACCCCGACCCTGCTATCTCCTCCATACCCGTGCTCATGTTGACGGCCCGTGCTGAGGACCTCGACATGGTACGCGGCGGCATTGAAGGGGCTATCCGTTACCTCACCAAACCTTTTGCCATCAGCGACCTCCGCCAGGCGGTTGCCGACGCCGTTGCGGGCGGCCCGGAACCGGAGCAGCGCCGTGCCGCGCAGAACGCCGCGTTGGCCCATTTGGCTCGTCTGGAGCGCGGTACCGGGGCCCCAAGGACTCCGGGGCGCGGCCCAAGATGAGCCGGCTCGAGCCGGTGAGCGGCGTGCTCACGAACGGCCCCCAGAACCTGCGTGGCAACTGGCCAACGTGGTTGAGCCCGGAGATCCTGACGCGCCGGGACCAGGAAATACTCGAAATGGTGATCTCCTGCGAGAGCCTGACCGAGGCACGAGCCCGGCTCCAGGTAAGCCGCAGTTACCTCTATGCCCGTCTGCGCCGGATGGCTGGCAAGCTGGATTTTCAGACCGGCCCGGCCTTGGTCCAGGCCCTCAGAGCAGCCGATGCTGCGCGTGAACGAGAGCTACGGAGCGGTGGTCAGCCTGCGCCGCCGCTCTGAGCGCGGTGTCGCCGTCCAGAGCATCCCGCTGGCCGTTGGACCTGACCGTGCAAAGGCCAGATGAGCTCCCCTAGCATGTGCTGGCCCGCCGGAGCCGAGGGCCTGCTCGGTCGTTGTTCGTTCCCGCGGGAAGAAGAGCGAGTCGTATGCGCCGTTTCGGGCGGAGCCGATTCTCTAGCGATGCTGGCCCTGGCGGTGGCTGCGGGCTGCTCAGCCCATGCTGTCCACGTCGACCATGGCCTGCGCCCAGGCGGCCCGGAGGAAGCGGCCATCGTCAAAGCTGCGGCCAGTTCGCTTGGTGCGACCTTCGAAGCACTATCTGTTCGAGTCGAGCCCGGGCCAGACCTCGAAGCACGTGCGCGCACAGCGCGCTACGAGGTTTTGCCAGAGGGCACCATGGTCGGCCACACTGCCGACGACCAGGCTGAGACCCTCCTTCTCAACCTGATGCGGGGAGCTGGTCTGGACGGGCTGCGTGGCATGCGAGCCACCGCCAGCGGCCTCCGGAAGGTGCGTCGGCCCATATTGGCCTTGCGGCGGTCCGAGACTGTCGCTTTGGTGACAGCCTTGGGCCTCCGCAGGGTCGTCGACCCTTCCAACACGGAGGTGCGTTTTCGTCGCAACCGGGCCCGCCACGAGGTCCTGCCGTTGCTGGCAGATGTCGCCGGGCGCGACCCCGTCCCATTGCTGGCCCGGACCGCGGCACTGCTGGCCGACGATGCGGACTTGCTCGAATCCCTGGCGCTTGATCTCGACGCGACCGACACTCGTGCGTTGGTGGCGGCACCGCGGCCGTTGGCTAACAGAGCGCTGCGCACTTGGCTCCGTGAAGACGAGGGCCCGGAACGCTATCCCCCGTCCTACGAAGACCTCGAGCGAACCTGGGCTGTGGTGACCGGTCGAGCCGTCGCCTGCGAGCTCTCAGGCGGGAGGCGGCTCAGCCGGTCCGCCGGACGTCTGAGACTTGACGGGCCGCAGCAGCGGTAATGGCAGTATAAGGTTGACTGGTCCATGGCACCCCTGAGCTCCCCGGGCCCTGACGTCACGTCGGCTGCGGGTGTCCCCCAAGTGGCAGACATCGCGGGTGAGCGCCTTGCCAGGGAGGACCCTGACCTCGGCGAGGTGATCGTGACCGAGGACGAGATCCGAGACAAGATCAGAGAGCTCGGTGCGCGCATCACAGCGGACTACGCGGGACGGCCCCCGTTGCTGGTGGGGGTGCTGAAGGGAGCGTTCGTCTTCATGAGCGACCTCTCGCGGGCGATCGCCCTACCCGTCGAGTTCGACTTCATGGCCGTCGCCTCTTACGGGAGCAGCACCCGCACGAGCGGGGTCGTGCGGATCGTGAAAGATCTCGACACGGACCTTGCCGGCCGTCACGTCCTGGTCGTGGAGGACATTGTCGATTCGGGGCTGACCCTTGCTTTTCTGCTGCGCAACCTTGCCGCTCGGCAACCTGCGAGCCTTGCGGTTTGCGCGTTGCTCGTCAAAGACACAGAAGTTACCGCGCCCGAGCTTTCCTATATCGGGTTCCACATCCCGAGGGACTTCGTAGTCGGTTACGGGCTTGATGTTGCCGAGCGCTACCGGAACCTGCCGTGTATTCGGCGCTACAACGGGCAACTACCCTAAGTGACTGCGCTGACGTTGTCCTGCGGCAGGCGCTGACTATGGATCTTGAGAGGATCGAAGCGGCCGTCAGGGAGATCCTCGCGGCGGTCGGTGAGGATCCCGAACGCGAAGGGCTCCGCGCAACTCCGGCCCGCGTAGCGCGCATGTACGCCGAGATTTTCTCCGGTCTCGATGAAGACCCTGGCCATCACCTCGTGCCCACATTCGAGGCAGACCACGACGAACTTGTACTTGTGCGCGACATCGCGATCTACAGCATTTGCGAGCACCATCTCTTGCCGTGGTCTGGGAAGGCTCACGTCGCTTACATACCGAACGAAGATGGTCGCGTCACAGGGCTTTCCAAGCTCGTCCGCCTCGTCGAGGGTTACGCCAAGCGGCCTCAGGTGCAGGAGAGGTTGACCACCCAGGTGGCCGACACCCTGGTGCGCGTGCTGGGCGCGAGAGGGGTGTTCGTGGTTGTGGAGGCCGAGCACATGTGCATGTCGATGCGGGGTGTCAAAAAGCCCGGCGCAGTGACCGTAACCTCGGCGGTGCGAGGCCACTTCTTGACGAGTGCAGCCGCACGGGCCGAAGTGCTCGGGCTCATCAAGCGCTAGAGCAGGTTCCGGCCGTCAACCTGCCGCCGTCAACTTGCCGCCGTCAACTTGCTGCCCACGCCAGCTAATTCATGCTGACGACAGCTAATCCATTTCGTCCTCATCGACCGTATATAAGTTGGCCCAGCTGCGCCGGTAAGCCGTTGGTGCCGGCAGCCGGCGCCGCTGGTGCGGGCCGGTGATGGTGCTGGTCCTTGGCGGGCGAGCTAGTGCCGAGCGCGCCTTGTGCCAAAAAGACCACTCCCCCGCAGAGCACAACAACAACGCCCACTCGATAGAACCAGCGACCGAGCTCCTCGTAGAACTCGGGTTCGATCGACATCCCGGGGCCGAAGACCCTCAAGCGGCGCCCGCTCCAGCGTGAGCGGGCCGAAACGTACAGGCACATGGCACCGTAGGCGCAGATTTGCGTCCCGAGTTTTTCGTGCAGGTAGCCGAGGGCCCACCAGGTCGAATAGGTGAGGCTCACCATCTTGACCAGCGCCCAGAGCCTGAGCCACGGGACCCATCGCTGCCTAGCCTGCCAAGCCGGAGCCCCCCAGCTTGAAGGCTGAGCGAGCGGCGATCTCTCGGAAAGGTCCAGCGCTGGCGTTGCAGTTGGCGCCGCGGGAGGTGCAAGTGGATCCCAGGGCGTGGCGGCGCTTGGCTCTGTCCCCCGTCGGTCGGCTCGGCCCACGTCGGGTTGCCACGCGCTTGCAGGGGGCCCGGCCGGCCCAGGTCCTACGCTCACCTCAGCTGTGTCGTCCCCGATTTAGCCCCCCTTTAGGGGCCGGACCGCGTGGAACGTCCAAGGTCTGACCCTGGGCGCGACCTGGAGACATATAAGCTGACGCACTGCGATGGCGCTAGTGATGGGCGTGCTCAATGTAACCCCGGACTCGTTCTATGACGGCGGTCTCTGGGTGGACGAGGAGGCTGCCGTTGGGCGCGGCTGCGCAATGGCCGAAGAGGGCGCCGATGTAATTGACGTCGGGGGAGAGTCCACCAGGCCCGGCGCGTCGGAAGTGGCCGAAAGCGAGGAACTGCGACGCGTCGTACCGGTCGTGCGCGAGTTGGGCCGGCGGTTGGCGGGGCGCGCCCGGATCTCTGTCGATACCCGCAAACGCGCCGTAGCCGAAGCGGCGCTCGACGCGGGGGCGAGTATCCTCAACGACGTATCTGCATCTTTGTGGGCGGTGGCGGCAGAGGCCGGGGCAGGCTGGGTCGTGATGCACATGCGCGGTGAGCCGTCCAATATGACGTCGCTTGCCAGCTACGACGACGTTGTCGGGGAGGTCAAGTCGTTCCTTGTCGAGCGGGCGGTGAAGGCCAAAGCGGACGGCGTCGTTGAAATTTGGGTGGACCCAGGCATCGGCTTTGCTAAGACGACCGCCCACAACCTGCAGCTCCTGGCCCACTTGGACGAGTTCGTCGCGACGGGGTGGCCGGTTGCGGTCGGCGTTTCGCGCAAGCGTTTCACCGGGGCCATCGCATCGCGGGACGACGCGTGGCCAGCTCCCGGCGAGCAACGCTTAGAGGGATCCCTTGCAGGCGCGGTCTGGTCGCTGGTCAACGGCGCAGCCATGGTCCGCGCCCACGATGTGAAAGCGACGGTCGACGCGGCCAAGCTCGTCGGCGTCAAATGACTGCCTCAGCCAACCTGAGAGGGAAGTGGGCCGCCGGCATAAAACCTCGGTTCTTCACCTGGGTGATAAAGGACAAGCTTGCTGTTTGCGAGCGACCCGGTGGCTATGCGCGCAACCACCGGAAGGTGCGCAGACGGGAAGAGATCCTGTGGATCAAATGCCAAGGCTTTACCCGAGTGGTTTCGCTTCTGGCGTCGCCCCACAATCTCCATGCCTATGACGAAGAGAACCTCGCTTGGTCTCACATACCGTTTGCAAAGAACGACGACCCTGTTTTGGTCCTGCCGGAGCTCTATGAGCAATTGCGCGCCTGGCTTCGGGATGAACAGCGTGTGGTCGTGCACCAGGAGGAAGTCGGTGACACCCTGATGGGCGTTGTCGCCGGCTACTTGCACTGGTGCGGCTTGATCGACCAGGGCGCGCAAGCCGTTGCCATTGTCGAGCGGCTTTTCGGCCGGCAGATGGGCCAGAGGGACGCGAGCTCGTGGCGATGGTCCCGGCGTTCCCAAAGCCCGGGCCGGTAGCCCGCACAGCTGGTGCCTGAGCCGAGCGACCTCGCTGAGCCGGCGCCGTTGCCATCCCTCGGCAAGGGGCCCGCCCCGGGGCCTGGCGGGACAGCATAGAACTGCGTGGCCTGAGGTTCATCGGGGCCCATCGGGCCCTTCCCGAGGAAGCCGGGCGCCTGCAGCCCTTTGAGGTCGACCTCGAGCTCATCGCGGACCTCCGCGAAGCTGGTCGCAGCGATGAGCTCGAGGCCACGGTGGACTACGGCGAGCTTTGCGAAGCGGTCAGGGCTGTCATCGAGGGCGACCATGCGGCGCTCCTGGAGCACCTCGCTGAGGCAGTCGCGAGCCGGGCTCTTGCCGTCGCCGGCGAGCGCGCCATAGGGGTCGTCGTCACGGTCCGCAAGCTCAGGCCGCCCGTGCCGGTCGCCCTCGCTTCGGCGGCGGTGCGGATTTGCAGGCCCTGAAGCGCAAGGCCTTTGTCGGGCTCGGCTCCAACCTCGGCGACCGCTTGGCTTACTTGAGAACAGGGCTGACATACCTGCCCGATGTCGTCGCGGTGTCCCCGCTCTATGAGACCGAGCCGGTGGGCGGTCCTCCCGGGCAGGGCCCGTACCTCAACTTGGTCGCCGAGCTCTGGTCCAGCGCATCGGCGCGCCAGCTGCTCGAGGCCGGCCAAAAGGCCGAGGCTGCCGCCGGGCGGGCCCGTGACGTACGTTGGGGGCCGCGCACCCTTGACGTCGACGTGCTCCTCGTGGGCGACCTGACCATTGACCAGCCCGATCTCCAGGTCCCACACCCGAGGATGTGGGAGCGTGGTTTCGTCCTGGTGCCGCTCGCGGACCTCGCGCCAGCGCTTGTAGGTGACCGCGTCACGGCCGCCATGAGAGCGGGCGTGCTGCTCGCCGGTACGATCTGAGCAACAAATGATAATTACCCACAAACCAGAGGACCTGCGAAACTATTTGGACGAGGCGCGCAGCTCGGGCAAGCGCGTTGGTTTCCACCCCACAATGGGAGCGCTGCATGGGGGCCATCGCTCCAACATCCGCCGCGCCGCAGCGGAGTGCGACGTGGTCGCGGTCAGCATCTTCGTGAACCCGCTCCAGTTCGGGCCCAACGAGGACCTTGCGTCGTACCCACGGGACCTGGACAACGATTATGCCCAAGCGGAGGAGGCGGGCGCCGATATCGTCCTGGCTCCCCAAATCGACGCGATGTTCCCCGACGAGCCTCTGGTTACGGTCCGTGTAAGGCATTTGGGCGACATCCTCGAGGGGCACCACCGCCCGGGTCATTTCGACGGCGTGGCAACGATCGTGGCCAAACTTTTCGGGCTTTCCGGCCCTTGCTACGCCTATTTCGGGGAAAAGGACTACCAGCAGCTTGTAATTGTCCGCCGCCTGGTCGCCGACCTGTCCTTGCCTGTGGTTGTGGTCCCGTGTTCGACGGTGCGCCAACCAGACGGCCTCGCCTTGTCGAGCCGTAACGACTACCTGACCCCTACCGAGCGTAATGCCGCGCCGGTCCTTTATTGGTCCCTGCTTGCGGGCAAACGCTCCGTGGAGGAGAAGGGCCTGACGAACGCCGCCGATGTTCGTGCCGCGATGTTGGACGTGGCCGGCCGAGAAAAGCTGTTCCAGCTTGACTATGCCGAGGTAGCAGACCCCTTGTCGCTGGCAGTTCCCCCCGTTATATCAGGAGAAATCCGTTTGTTGGTTGCCGGCCGCATCGGTAAGGTGCGCTTGATCGACAACGTGGCGGCGAGCGTGGGGGAGGGTTGAGCCGTGCTTATGGCCATCGATGTCGGAAATACACAGATCGTCGTCGGGCTCTTCGACGATAATGGCTCGGTGGGTACGGGCGAGCTGGTCCATCAATGGCGCGTCGCGACTCACCCCGTCTACACCGCCGACGAGTTCGCCTTACAACTGGCTCAGTTACTCGCCCTCGACGGCCTCGATTTCTCGACGGTCACCGGTGCGGTGATCGCCTGTGTGGTGCCCCCGCTCCAGACGGCGCTGCGCGATATGTTGAGCCGGCGGCTGAAGGTGCCTTCTGTGTTCGTCGAGCCGGGCGTGCGCACCGGCATGCCTGTACTCGTCGATAACCCGAAGGAGGTGGGAGCAGACCGGATCGCCGACGCTGTGGCGGCCTTCGAACGCTACGGGGGGCCGACCATCGTTGTCGACTTCGGCACGGCGACCAACTTCGAGGTCGTGTCCGCAAAGGGCGAGTACCTGGGTGGGGTCCTTTTCCCGGGGGTGGAGCTCTCGTTTAATGCCCTGACCGCGCGGGCCGCGCTGCTGTCACGTGTGGACATGGCGCCGCCGCGGACCATTCTGGGCAAAAGTACTGTGGAACAGCTTCAGTCCGGGATCTTCTACGGTTTTGCCTCCCTGGTCGAAGGGGTCTGCGCGAAGCTGAAGGACGAGGTGGGCCAGGCTACCGTGGTGGCGACGGGCGGCCTGGCCCCGATCATCGTGCCGGCAACGAAGGGTATCGACTACTACGAGCCCTGGCTGACCCTGTACGGTCTGCGCACGATCTACCACCGGAACCGCTCCGATGGCTGAGGACTTCCCGTACCGTTTCGAAGTTACGACCACCCCGGCCGAACTTCAGGACCGCTTCGCGAACCTGGCCCCAGTGAGGGATCCGGGCACATCGCCACGGTCGCTGGGCGCATCATGCTGCGGCGTGAGATGGGAAAGCTGACCTTCCTCACGCTCACCGATTGGACCGGCTCGTTGCAATTGTTCGCAGGCGCGCAATGGACAGCGCGGTTCGCCGAGCTCAACAAGCTTTCCTTGGGGGACTGGGTTGGGGCTACCGGGGAGGTCGTCCGCACAAAGACGGGAGAGCTCTCGCTTCGATTGAGCGAGTGGGCCCTGCTTGCAGAGGCACGGCGCTCTTTTGGTGACAAGTTCCGTGGTATAACCGACGTCGATACCCGCTACCGCCAACGTTACGCCGACATGTGGGCCAACGAACGAAGCCGCGAGATCTTATTGGCCCGCAGCCGGGCCATTTCGGTGGTACGCCACTTCCTCGAGTCCAAAGGCTTTGTCGAGGTCGAGACGCCTGTTTTCCACACGCTCCCCGGAGGAGCTACGGCGAAACCGTTTGTCACGCACCACAACGCCCTCGACATGGACCTGTACCTGCGCATCGCGCTCGAGTTGCACCTGAAGCGCTTGGTGGTGGGCGGGATGGAAAAAGTATTCGAAATAGGGCGGGTGTTCCGCAATGAGGGCCTGTCCCCTCGTCACAACCCAGAGTTCACGATGCTCGAGCTGTACCAGGCTTACGCCGACTACAACGACATGATGGACCTGACCGAACAGATGGTGGCCGACGTCGCCCGCGAGGTGACCGGGAGCACCCAGGTCGATTACGCGGGAAAAAAACTGGACCTTTCACCGCCATGGAGGCGGGCGACGCTTCTCGAGTTAGTAGCGGAATATTCAGGCCAAGAACTCAGCCTCGATACGCCCTTGGAGGAGCTCCGGCGCCGTGCGAGCACGCTGGGGGTGCCCCTTCTCCCGTCTTGGGGGCCCGGCAAGATAATCCTTGAAATCTACGAAAAGACGACCGAGCCCAACTTGTGGGGCCCGGTCTTCGTAATGGACTACCCAAAAGAGGTCTCGCCGCTGGCCCGGGACCATCGCAGCTCTCCGGGCCTAGTGGAGCGTTTCGAGCCCGTCGTTGCGGGCCGCGAGCTGGGCAATGCTTTCTCCGAGCTCACGGACCCGGTTGTACAGCGAGAGAATTTTGAGGCGCAGGGTAAAGCTCGCGCCGCGGGTGACGACGAGGCCATGCCGGTCGACGAGGACTATCTGCGCGCACTCGAGTACGGGCTACCACCGACAGGTGGGCTCGGTATCGGCATCGACCGTCTCGTAATGCTGCTCACCGGGGCAGAAACGATACGAGACGTGATCGCGTTCCCGACCCTGCGGCCCGAGCCCAACTAGGAAGGTTGGCCGGCGGCGTTAGCTCGCCCGCACCGCCAGGTCGTCGAGGAGGCGGTGGGCGAGCCCGGCGAGCGTCTCGCGCACCGCGGCGACATCGTCATGTGCCCCATTGGCTGCAGCAGACGCGGGAGGCCTGGACGGCCGCGCCATTGTCAGCAACGCCGTCGCTGCCAGGTCGGCCCAGCGCCGGCCCTCCGAGATCGAACCGCGGACGGCGTCTGTTGCAAGGATCATGTCCCTCGCCTTTTCCACCTCGGGCTCGTCGAGCGGCCCTCCCAGCAGCGCCGATAGCTCTGGGCCGGTCTCGGGATCGGCAAGGGCTCGGATCACCGGGAGCGTGTAGGTGCCTTCGAGCATGTCATGACCGGCCGGCTTACCCAGTTCGGCCTCGGTGCAGACCAGGTCGCGCACATCGTCCCAGATCTGGAACGCCATGCCGAACGCGTGACCGAAACGAGTGAGGGACTCGACTTCGGAGCGGGAAGCCCCCGCGACCAGGCCCCCGATCCGGGTCGAGGCTGACAGCAGGGAGGCGGTCTTGCACGAGATGGCATCGAGGTAAGCGGGCTCGGGGCGGGCGGTGGAGTATGCGTATTGGAGCTGGGTCATCTCGCCCTGACAGAGCCGGGCAATCGTGCTTGCGAGCACTGTCACGACCTCAGTGCCGAGCCCGGCCGCGATCTCAGACGCCCGTGCCAGTAGGAAGTCTCCGGCCAGGATCGCAACGAGGTTTCCCCAACGAGCATTGGCGCTCTGGACTCCCCTGCGCGAGCCGGCTTCGTCGATCACGTCGTCGTGGTACAGCGAACCCATGTGGACCAGCTCCACCGAGACGGCGCCCTGCACGACGTTGTCCCCGGCGCCAGACCCGGTCGAAGCTGCCGCGGTCAATAAAAGTGCAGGCCGGAGACGTTTCCCCCCAGCGTTCACGAGGTACGCCGCCACTTCGCTCAGCAACGGCTCGGGGGACGCCACCGCCTTTTGCAGCTCCGACTCAACCCTGGCGAGGCTTTCATCGAGCCCGGGAAGGTCGAGGAGCTCCCAGACGTTCATCACTAGACGATATGTCAATGTCGGGGTCAAGTACGAACCGACAGGGAGGGACCACGGTCCCGAGGTCCGGCGTGCTCGCCCAGACGGTTGAGGGTGTAGGTACACTGGAGGGCGCAAGGGCCCGAAAGAAAGGGAATGGATGACTTGCACGAGGAGCTGGGTAGCGAGCACCGATGCAGGTGCCGGTTCGCTCCAGGTGCGGAGCTCCGGATCTGCTGAGGAGGCTGGCAGAGTTGTTTGAGCGCTTTACGGACCGAGCCCGAAGAGTATTGGTGTTGGCCCAGGAGGAAGCGCGTCTACTGAACCACAACTTCATCGGGACCGAGCACATATTGCTCGGCCTCATCCATGAAGGTGAGGGCGTGGCAGCTAAGGCGCTGGAATCCTTGGGCATCAGCTTGGAAGCCGTGCGTGAGAAGGTGGAGGAGACGATCGGGCCGGCCGGGACTTCCACAACCGGGTCTCCGCCGTTCACCCCACGCGCCAAGAAGGTCCTCGAGCTTTCCCTGCGGGAAGCTCTGCAGTTGGGCCACAACTACATCGGCACCGAGCACATGTTGCTGGGCCTGGTTCGCGAGGGTGAAGGCGTGGCTGCGCAGGTGCTGGTCAGCTTGGGTGCAGACCTGTCGCGTGTCCGCCAGCAAGTTATACAGCTGCTTTCTGGGTACCAGGCGGCTGGGCCGGAGAAGGCGACCGCGGGCGCCGCGCCCAGCGCTGCCGATGTCCCGGCGGGCAGCCCCGTCCTCGACCAGTTCGGCCGCAACCTCACGCAGCTTGCAAGGGAACGCAAGCTCGACCCGGTGATCGGTCGCGAGCGCGAGATAGAGCGTGTCATGCAGGTCCTGTCGCGGCGTACGAAGAACAACCCTGTGCTGATCGGCGAGCCCGGTGTCGGTAAAACGGCCATCGTCGAGGGCCTCTCACAGCGCATCGTGTCCGGCGACGTGCCCGAGACGCTGCGCGGCAAGCAGCTGTACACCCTTGACCTGGGTGCGCTCGTAGCAGGGTCCCGGTACCGCGGCGACTTCGAGGAGCGCCTGAAGAAGGTGCTGAAGGAGATCCGCACGCGGGGCGACATCATCTTGTTCATCGACGAGCTGCACACTCTGGTAGGCGCGGGAGCAGCCGAGGGCGCGATCGATGCGGCTTCGATCCTGAAGCCCATGCTCGCCCGCGGAGAGCTCCAGACGATCGGTGCGACGACTCTCGACGAGTACCGTAAGCACCTCGAGAAGGACGCGGCCCTGGAACGCCGCTTCCAGCCCATCAAGGTCGAAGAGCCATCGCTCGCCCACACCATCGAGATCCTGAAGGGCCTCCGGGACCGCTACGAGGCGCACCACGGCGTGACGATCACCGACCAGGCAGTCGTGACTGCCGCAAACCTGGCGGACCGCTACATTGCCGACCGCTACCTGCCGGACAAGGCGATCGACCTCATCGACGAGGCCGGGAGCCGTTTGCGTATCCGGCGCATGTCCACACCTCCGGACTACAAGGTCATCGAAGAAGAGATCGCCAAGGCGCGCAAAGACAAGGAGCTGGCGATCGAGAAGCAGAACTTCGAGCAGGCCAAGAAGCTGCGCGAGAAGGAAGAGGAACTGCTCCAGCGCAAGGCTGCCAAGGAGCAGGAGTGGCGTGCCGAGGGCGTCGACCTGTTCGACGTCGTCGACGAAGAGGTGATCGCCGAAGTTCTCGCCAACTGGACCGGGATCCCCGTCTACAAGTTGACAGAAGAAGAGACTTCCAAGCTCCTTCGGATGGAAGAGGAGCTGCACAGGCGGATCATCGGCCAGGACGACGCCTTGAAGGCAGTGTCCCAGGCGATAAGGCGCACCAGAGCGGGCTTGAAGAATCCCAAGCGGCCGAGCGGTTCGTTCATTTTCCTCGGGCCGTCCGGGGTCGGCAAGACCGAGACCGCCAAGGCCCTGGCCGAGTTCCTCTTCGGTGACGAAAGCTCGCTGGTGCAGCTCGACATGTCCGAGTACATGGAAAAGCACACGGTGAGCCGCCTCGTCGGCTCTCCTCCTGGCTATGTGGGCTACGAAGAGGGTGGCCAGCTGACCGAGGCGGTCAGGCGCAAGCCCTTCTCGGTGGTGCTTTTCGACGAGATCGAAAAGGCGCACCCCGATGTGTTCAACGCGCTCCTGCAAATCCTCGAGGACGGCCGGCTGACCGACGCCCAAGGCCGCACGGTCGACTTCAAGAACACCGTGATCATCATGACCTCCAACCTCGGCACGGCCGAGCTGCGCAAGGCCTCGGTGGGCTTCGCCAAAACAGACGAGGCCGTGACCCACGAAAAGATGAAGGTCAAGGTCAACGAGGCGCTCAAGCAGCACTTCCGCCCTGAGTTCCTCAACAGGATCGACGACATCATCGTGTTCCACGAGCTCACCAAGGACGAGGTCACGGAAATTATCGACCTTATGATCCGCCGGGTCCGTGAGCAGCTCGAGACTCAGGGTTTGAGCATCGAACTGACCAGGGCCGCCAAGTACCTGGTTGTCGAAAAGGGCTATGACGCCACGATGGGCGCCCGCCCCCTGCGCAGGGCCTTGCAGCGGATGGTAGAAGATCCTCTGTCCGAGAAGATCCTCTGGAAAGAGTTCCGCGCCGGCGACACGATCATCGCCGATGTCGAAAATGGCGAGATCACGTTCAAGGCAATGGAGCAATTCGAACCGCCGCCGGTCGAGCTGGCCGGCGCCGGCAGCAGCGACTGACTGACCGCCGAGGCGGCACTTTGAGCCTGCGGCAAAGGACGTCATTGTCCTTTGCCGCATTGGCACTCGGAGTGGCCCTGTTCATAAGCGGTTGCGGGGCCACCGTAAACCTTCGGGTCAGCGTCGGGCGGTCCGGGCGCGGGTCGGTTGCGCTCGTCGTGAGTTTTCCTGCGACCACCGCGGCCCAGCTCGAGGATCTGAAGGCGGGCCTACCCGTCGCTGACCTTCGGGCAGCCGGTTGGGTTGTTGAGGGGCCGCAGCCCGGCCCCGAGGGCAGCACCGTGGTCAGTGCCAGCCACACCTACTCCAACCTCTCCCAGGTGCCGGCACTGGTGGCCGACGTAGCAGGCAGTGGGCCCGAGAGGAGCCGGCCTTTCCGCCTGACCGTCAGCGAGCTTCCGGGCTTGCTCCAGGACCACTACCTGGCTTCGGGGACCGTCGACCTTCGCTGCTGGCTGTCGTGCTTCAACGACCCCCGGCTGGCGGCAAGCATCGGCTACCCGCTCGGCCTGTCGCCGGCCGAGGTGCACCGCCTCGTCGGGGCTCACCCGGGCGACGAGCTGACGTTCGGTTTTGAAGTCCTGCTCCCCGGGACGGTGACCTCATCGGACGCCAGCGGTCACGCCGGCGAGAGCGGCCTGGTCTGGTCCCCCGTGCTGGGCAAGACGACGACCATTTTCGCTTCGAGCAAGACCGAGAACCTCCCGCTTATCCGTGCCCTCGCTGCGGCCATTGGCGCAGGAGCGCTCGTGGTGACGTTCACCGCGTCTTACCTCCTGTGGCGTGGGCGTAGGCGCCGCGGCCGGCCAGGTCGAAGGAAAAGGCAGGTTCTGGTCACCGGCAGGCGGTAGGTTGCCAAGGCTATGGGCAAGGTGCGGACGGTCCACCGCTGCAAGGCCTGCGGGGGCACTGCGGCTCGGTGGTCGGGCCGGTGCCCGGCTTGCGGCGAGTGGAACTCGCTCCAGGAGGAATTGGTTGTCACCGGTCAGCCCAAGGGTGTTGCAGCGGAAGGGCCCGTGCCAATCGCGCTGGGTGAGGTGGACCTGAGCTCTTACAAGCCGATGCCGACGGGGATCGGCGAGCTTGACAGGGTGCTCGCCGGGGGCCTGCTCCCAGGGTCGGCCACGCTCCTCGGGGGCGAGCCCGGTACCGGGAAGTCAACCCTGCTCCTGCAGGTGCTGGCGTCGATGGCTTCGTCGGGCAGGCGTTGCCTCCTGGTTGCTGCCGAGGAGGCAGCACACCAGGTTCGCCGACGGGCCGGACGCCTGGGCGCAGAAGTGCCCGGCGTCTTCGTGGTCGAAGCGACGAAGTTGCCGGCGATCGAGCAGGCCGTTGCCAACCTTGCACCGGATGTTGTGGTCGTTGACTCCATCCAGGCGATCAGCGACCCCGAGATCGGGTCGCCTGCCGGTTCGCTGGCGCAGGTGGCGGCCTGCGCTAACAGCCTTGTCGTCCTCGCCAAAGGCGTAGGCACCGCGCTGGTACTGGTCGGCCACGTCACAAAGGACGGGGCGCTAGCCGGTCCTCGAGCACTGGAGCACCTGGTGGACACGGTTCTTAGCTTCGAAGGCGACCGTTACCTGTCGCTGCGGGCTGTGCGGGCCGTGAAGCACCGCTTCGGGCCGACCGGAGAAACTGGCCTGTTCGAGATGGGCGAGGCGGGGCTGACGGGCGTCCCGGACCCGAGCAGCCTCTTCCTCGGTGACCGCCTCGTTGGGTCACCGGGCTCCGCGGTGACGGTACCGATGGAGGGCTACAGGCCCCTCCTGGTCGAAGTCCAGGCTCTCGTCGGTAGGTCATCTCCAGTACCGCGCCGCTTTGTAACCGGGCTCGACCCGGGCCGAGTCGGCTTCCTGGTGGCTGTCCTCGATAAGCGTGCCGGGGTCCCTGTTGGCGACTGCGACGTTTACGTGTCGGTGACGGGCGGAGCACGCGCCTGCGAGCCTGCCGCCGACCTCGCCGTGTGCCTGGCCCTAGCGTCGTCGGTTTGGGAGAAGCCGGTCGGCCCGGACATGGTCGCGATCGGTGAGGTGGGCCTTGGCGGAGAGGTGCGCCGGGTGAGCGGCATGGCCAAGAGGTTGGCCGAGGCTGGACGCCTGGGTTTTCACCGCGCGCTTGTGCCCGCGCCCCCCAAGGGCCCGTCTGACCAGCACCAAAGCCGGGCGGCACCCCGCACGTTGCCCCGCGAGTTGCCAGCCGCCACGTTGGCCGAGGCTCTGTCGGTAGCTTTCGGCGGACGCGGCTCGTGATGGGTTAGCATCAGCCGGTGCCGGAGAGGCTGAGCGCAGCGATGATCGAGGCGCTGGGATCAATTGCCCCAGGCCGGCCGCTGCGCGAAGGGCTGGACCGCATCCTTCAGGCCAACATGGGAGCTCTCATCTTGGTTGGGGACGGCCCTGAGGTCCTCTCGATCTGTTCCGGGGGGTTCCTGCTCGACGCCGAGTTCAGCCCTCAGAGGCTCTCCGAGCTCGCGAAGATGGATGGGGCGATCATCCTGGCGTATGACTCGAGCCGGATCGCCCGGGCTAACGTCCACCTGGTCCCCAACCCGGCAATAGGCACCTCCGAAACGGGGACGCGCCACCGCACCGCCGAACGGGTGGCCCGTTCTCTGGACGTGACCGTCATCACCGTGTCCGAAGACCGGTCGGTCATTGCGGTTTACAGGGGTGAACAGCAGCGCCCGCTTGTGCCTGTGGAGCGCCTTCTTGCGAGGGCCAACCAGGCGCTCGAGACCCTCGAGGGTTACCGGGACCGTCTCGACGTCGTGACGAATGCCCTTTCGGCGCTCGAAGTAGAGGACATGGTGACCCTCAGGGACGTCATCACCGTCTTGCAGCGCACCGAGATGGTCCGCCGCATCGCCGAGGAGGTGGACGGCTACAGCACCGAGCTTGGGACCGACAGCAGGCTTGTGCGGCTCCAGCTCGAAGAGATGCTGGCCGGCGTCGAAGAAGAACGCCGCCAGAATCCTCCGCGACTACCTGCCGGCCGACCCCGCCTGGGACGTGGGAGACGCCCTGGCCGCGCTCAGCCAACTGTCGACCGAGCGCCTCCTGGACCTCTCCCGTGTCGCGAGCGTCATGAGGATCGGAGGTAACCGGGGCGCCGACCTCGAGGGGCCTCTGCGGCCCTACGGGTTCCGGCTCTTGTCTAAAATCCCGCGCCTGCCCGACCAGGTGGTACGCAACATCGTCGACCGTTATGGCGGTCTTCAGCAGATACTCCGGGCGAGCGTCGAAGACCTTGACACCGTGGAGGGCATCGAAGTGGCTGGGGCACACTTCGTGAAAGAGGGCCTTGCTCGTCTTGCTGAAACGAGCATCCTGGACCGGCTGGGCTGACCGGCCGGGCTGTCCCGCCGGGCTGACCGGCTGGGTCAGCTGGCTCTTTGGGCGAGCCGGTCCCGCTTCAGGATCCGGTAGTGCCTGTCCGCCTGGTCGATCCAGCCGAGGCGGATGAAAGCAGAGATGGACTTGTTGACGCGCTCTCTCGAGGCGCCCACGAGGCCGGCGAGTTCCTCCTGGGTTAGCGGCAGTACGAACTCGTCGGCGTCGCCGGACAGCTCGAGGAGCCTCTTGGCGGTGCGGCCAACGACGTCGAGCAGCATCGCGTCCGCGAGCCGCGTCGCCGGCTGCGCGCAGCCTCGCGGCGAACATCGCCACGACTTCCCAGAGAAGGCCGGGGCGAGCTTCCAGTTCGGCCCGGACCACGTCGAAAGGGACCCGGGCCACTTCAGAGCTCTCGAGCGCTCTTACAGACGCTGATCGAGGCTCATCATCGAACAGAGGCATCTCCCCGAACAGGTCACCTGGCTTCATGAGCGCCACCAGTGACTCCCGGCCGTCTGGAGATCGCTTTGCGATCGCCACGCGCCCGGTAAGCACCACGTAAAGGTCCTCGGCCTCGTCTCCCTCGTTGAACAGCGTGGCGTTGCGGTCCAAATGTACGGTCGACGCCCTGACCGCGACCCGGGCAAGCGCTTCTTGGTCAAGCGCCGAGAACAGCTCCGAGCCGGTCAGTGTCGGGAGGCACGTCATGCATCCCAAACGCTAGCCGTTGCCCGTCCAACACGCTGGGGCCGCCGGTCGCGGGGCCCAGTTGGACCAAGGTCCTGAAAAGGTCGTACCCTGGATTAGCGCAAAGCCATTTAGGAACGCTTGGGAGACGTATGCCATTTGATGTTGGCGACAAGGTTGTCTACCCCCACCACGGGGCCGCCGTTGTCGAGCGGAGAGAGGTTCGCGCCGATTTCGGCGAGCAGCGGGAGTACCTCGTGCTGCGCCTCGCATACGGCGACCTGACATTGAAAGTACCCGTCGACTCCACCGCAGATGTGGGGATACGGGAAGTCATAAACGACGAAGAGGTCGAGGAGGTCTTCGCGGTCCTGCGGAAAAAGGACGTGCGGATGCCGACGAACTGGTCGCGTCGCTATAAGAACCATGTCGAAAAGTTGAAGTCCGGCGACATCTACCAGGTCGCCGAGGTCGTCCGTAACCTGTCCAACAGGGATAAGGACAAGGGCCTTTCCGCAGGCGAGAAAAGAATGCTCAACCGCGCCCGCCAGATCCTCGTTTCTGAGCTCACGTTTGCCATCGGCGTATCCGAGGCCGAGGCCGAAAAGAAGCTCGACGAAGCACTGCCCTAGTGGCCTACGGGCCGGCTGAGGCCGATCATCCGAACGCGACGACCGCTTGGGCCGTCGTAGTCGCGGGCGGCAGCGGTGCGCGTTTCGGGGGTTACAAACAGTTCATGTTGTTGGCCGGGCGCGAGGTCGTGGAATGGTCGCTCGAGGCCGCGGCGCGGGCCTGTGCCGGTGTCGTGCTCGTGGTGCCGGCTGATTGGGTGGAAAAGTACTCGGGTCGTGCGGACCATGTTGTCGCAGGTGGGCCGACCCGAGCGGCCTCTGTCCGGGCGGGGCTTGAGGTCGTCCCGGACGACGCGCAGGTCGTTGTCGTGCATGATGCCGTTAGGCCCCTGGCGAGCCAGCGCACCTGGGCGTCGGTTATCGCTGCCATCGAAGAGGGCGCTGACGGGGCCGTACCCTGCGTGCCGGTGCTCGACACCATCAAGCAGCGCCAGGAAGATGGGAACCTCATGACCCTCGATCGGGCGCGGCTATTGGCGGTCCAGACCCCCCAGGCGTTCTCGGCTGCGTCCTTGCGTGCAGCGCATGCCGGCCAAGGGGAAGCGACCGACGACGCTGCCTTGGTTGAGGCGATGGGAGGTCGCGTCGTCAGCGTGGCAGGCGAGCCGAGCAACATCAAGGTCACAGCTCCCGCTGACCTCGCGTTGGCCGAGATGTTGCTGTCGTTCAACCCAGCTCCAGACGAGCCAGATGTGCCCGGTGCGACGTGAGCCTGCGGGTCGGGCAGGGTTTCGACATCCATCCTTTCAGTGACGACCCCGCCCGGGCCCTGGTGCTGGCGGGGGTGCGCCTGGACGGCAAAGGGCTGAGGGGCCACAGCGACGGCGATGTCGTCTGCCATGCCGTCGCCGATGCCTTGCTCGGTGCCGCCGGGCTCGGCGATCTCGGGTCTTTGTTCCCCGACAGCGACCCATCTCTTGCCGGTGCCGACAGCGTGGGATTGCTGGCCAGCGTTGTCGAGAGGCTCTCTCGGAACTGGCGCCCCATCAACGTGGACTGCACTGTTATCGCTGAGTCCCCCCGGCTCGGCCCGTTCAAAGAGGCGATGGAGCAGGTGCTTTCGAGGGTGATCGCCGCCCCGGTGTCCGTCAAAGCGAAACGCGGAGAAGGTCTTGGCGCCCTTGGCCGGGAGGAAGGTATTGCTTGCTTGGCGGTCGCCCTGATAGAGGAGAAATGAAGGACGGTGGACGCCCGGACGGGCTCGGCGGGGAGCAGGTCGAGGGCCACCATGCCGTCCATGAGCTCCTCGCTGCGGGCCGGCGCCGTACGCACCGGCTTTGGGTCGTAGGCGCACACTCCGCGAGCGGCTCGGTAGCCCCGTTGGCCCAGCTCGCGCGGTGACCGGGGAGTGCAGGTCCTGGTCAAGACGGCTGACGACCTCATGCAGGTCGCGCGGACCGGCGCACCGCAGGGGGTCATCGCCTGGGCCGAACCCGTTGTCGCGGTCCCTCTGGTTTCCCTCATCGCCCCAAGCGCTCAGGGGCGTCCCCATTTCCTCCTGGTGTTGGATGGCGTCACCGATCCCGGGAACTTTGGGTCCTTGCTGCGTAGCGCTGCCTGCGCAGGCGTCGGGGGGGTTGTCGTTGCCCACCACCGCTCCGCGGCCCTGACCCCGGCAGCGGTTAAAGCCGCCGCGGGAGCCGTCGAACACGTCCCGATCTCACTAGTGCCCGGGATCCCCGCAGCCCTCCAGCAGCTCACCCACGCTGGGATTTGGTCCGTCGGTCTCGACCCAGCCGGAAAGGAGGACCTCTGGCGGTCCACCTTGCTGGACAGCCCAGTAGCCCTCGTTCTCGGTTCGGAGGGCCGAGGTCTCGCTCACCTCGTACGCCAGCGCTGCGACGTGCTTGCCCGGATACCTCAGTCGGGGCCGTTGGCCTCGCTCAACGTTGCAGCCGCCGCAGCAGTGGCCTGTTTCGAGGTTGCGCGGCAAAGGGCTGCTTTATAGCATCCAGGCCGCCCGCTCATGATCGCCTCTCGACCACTATGCTCCGGCAGTGCGAGGCCCTGCGGTAAAACGCCCGCCAGAGGATCTGGCCGCCGGGCTGGCCCGGTTATTGGCGTCAGTCAAAGCGGCCGGTCCCGAGGTTTTTTGTTGCCCACTTAATGGAACGCCAAATTTACCAGTAATACCAGCGGTTACCCCCGCTCCCTAACCTGAACGCAAAGCCTGCCAGCCAGAACACGCCAAGTACCAATGCAGCGATCCACAGGAAATGGACAGTGAAAGACAGGCCGAGGAGAACAATTGCCAGAAGCAGGAACAAGATCATCAAAGCCATTTCACAACTCCTTCTGTAGGGGTGCTCGGTGACCTATACCCCAGTTACCCCTTCCTCTGAACCTCCTTTCCGAGAGTCGGGACGATGAGAGACTTCTTCAAGATCATGTCCGCAGGGCCAGCGTTCTTCATTAGTGCTTGGGTGCTCATGTTGTTCGCCGGCGTGGAGGCGCACAACATAGGGGTACGACCTTTCGGTTATGTCACGTCGATGGTGGTGACGATCGGCCTGTGGCTCAGCGTGGCCCCGGCGATGGGCGCGGTTGCGCGGGCGACCCGAAAACGACGCTGAGCACCCGCTTGTTTCGACGGGCCCCGCTCTCTGCAGGTACGAACTGGGCCCGGCTAGGAGGATGTTTAGCCGGGCCCGGCGTGGGGCAGTAACAATTGCCGCAAGGCTCCTTCGAGCTGTGGCCCCGTGAAGACAAAACCTGCAGCTTCGAGGACAGCGGGACGCACCTTGGCACTCGTAAAGAGCAGGGAACTGGCGAGCTCGGCACCTAGGACCATGCCGGGTGCGAAGCGCGGTACTGGCAGTAAAGCAGGCCGTGACAGGGCACTAGCGAGGGCGCTGGTGAACTCCCGGTTCGTGACCGGGGCTGGGGCCGTCAGGTTGACGGGCCCGTTATGGCCATGCTCCAGTAGCCACACAAGAGCCGCCACCTCGTCATCGAGCGTGATCCAGCTCCACCACTGCGTCCCCCGCCCGAACCGTCCGCCCAGGCCTAGACGGAACAGCCGCAACAGCTTCGGCAACGCACCTCCGTTGGTGGCAAGGACGAGCCCGGTGCGAGCGAACGCCACCCGGATGCCTGCCTCGGAGGCGGGAGCGGTCTCCGCTTCCCAGCGTTGGCACACCGAGGCCAAGAAGTCGCTCCCGGCCCCGTGTTCCTCCGTAACTGTTTCATTTCCGCAGTCTCCGTAGAAGCCGATAGCGGAGCCGCTCACAAGGACGGGCGGCGGGTTCTTAAGGCCGGCCAGCGTCCTGCTCAGCAGCGCAGTGCTTCGCGTGCGACTTTCGAGCACCACTTGCTTTCTGGCTGCCGTCCACCGGTGGTCTGCAACGCCGGCACCGGCTAGGTGGACGACCCCGTCCAGGCCTTCGAAGCTCTGCGCGTCGATCGTCCCCCGGTCAGGATCCCAGGCCGTGGTTCTATCGCCGCCGCCCGAAGGGTTCCGCACAACCCGGGTCACGTCGTGGCCGAGGCCTTCGAGCCGCCCGCACAGTGCTGAGCCGATGAACCCGCTCGACCCTGTGACAGCTACCCGCATCGGTATGAGCCTAACGAGCGTTCCCGGCTCGAGGTCAGCGCACTCATCCCCCTTCTACTGACACTTTTTGTTGCCTATCGACCATTTTAATCCGTAGATGTCATTTCGGGTTCACAGCTCACAGCATCGGATGGACCTATGTCCTCAGATATGCCAAGCGCGACATCTCAGTGACCAAGGTAAGTAGCGTCCTTTGATGTGACGGCAGCTCGGCGTGCAACGTCGTCGCCGCTGCTCATACCAAGAAGTCCTTGTGCAGGATCAGGATATTGGGTGTTTGGGCGCGTTTCTGGTGGCGAAGTCCCACACGACCGGGAGCAGTTGGTCGGGTGTTTCCATCTGAGGGAGATGCCCGGTACCCCTGAGCAGCACGAACTCAGCGCCCGGGATAGCGGCTGCATACGCCCGGCCATACTCCTGGTCGAACATCCGGTCGGCTTCGCCCCACACGACCAGGACCGGGAGCGCCATCTGCGCGAGCCGGGCGAGCAGGCCTGGGTCCGTCATGGACGTGCCACCGTAGACAGCGAGAGCAGAGCGATTTCCAGCCATCGCCGCCTGCGCGGCCGGTGGCAGCGTGGTCGGGTCGATGCGGAACTTGTCCGGGTTGTAATAGGCGCGCTGAGCGACTTCGTCCATCGTGAGGGAGAAGAAGTCGGCGACCGGGTGCTCCGGCACTTCGATGCCCCCGGCGTCGACCAGCACGGCGCTGCTCACCCGCTTCGAACCGGCCAGGGCGATTTCTGCAGCGATCCAGCCGCCGATCGAGTTGCCGACGACTGTCACATCGAAAAGGTCGAGTTCGTCGAGCAAGCCGACATACAGCGAGGCCAGGTCGCTGATGGTAGCCAGGGCTTCAGGGCGCCCGGTGCCGCCGAAGCCGGGGTGGGTGGGAGTAATAACGCGGGCTTCCCGCGTCCCAGCCAGCAAGTCGGCGAAACCGGTGACTGTCTGAGGGCCACCGCCCCCGTGCAGCAATAGGAACGTATGGCCTTGGCCACGCTCGGTCAGCGTGACCTCGACCATCCCGACGTTGGCGACGTTGACTCTTCGGGTGCTGGTGAGGGTGTCGGTGCTGGTCATCTTCGCTCCTTTGGCGGGTATATAAGCAACCTTATATCAATATGCTGAGATAAGCAAGCTGATTTTGCGCTAGCATGGGCCGAGTGGAGGGATCCCTGCAAGACCTGGGCTTGGGCGTGAAGCGGCTGCAGATGCGGCACCACAGACAGGCCAACGCGGCGCTGGCCGCCCTTGACATCAGCCTTGTGCAATGGGACGCCCTGCGTCATCTGGACCAGAACCCAGGAGCCTCCCTCCACGACCTTGCCTTGCTGACGTTCCAAACCGACCAGTCCTTCGGCGCCCTCGCCGCTCGCATGGAGAGCGGCGGCCTTATCGAGCGGGTAGGCGGGCCTGGCCGGGCCGTCCGGCACCGGCTGACCGCCAAGGGAGCCAACCTGCGCATTGCCGGAGGGGAGATCCTGGACCGCGTCCTGGCCGAGTCGTTCAGCCGGCTCACCCCCGAACAACGAGCGACTTTCGGCGAGCTGCTCCGCCAGCTCCTTTCCGGTCCGGCCGGCGAGGGAGGAGAAGGGGTCGGACAGTAATGGGCTACGGCCGCAAACCTTGCCGGGCCGGCCTGCGATGGTCCCTTGACGCCAAGTGCGCAGCACTTTTCGGCATGCCGTCCAGGGGGCGACGTCCAGAGCGCGTTGCTTTTTGGAGGAAGTTCCAAGCTTTTCCCGAAGGACCTCTGAGGCTGGTCCACCTAGATAGAAGCATGACCTGGATAATCATCTCTATACCATTGATGCTTTTAGCGATTGCGATCGCCGTGTTGCCTGTCCTGCTCACTACGATCTGGGAGTCCCGCGGTCAAAGAGCTGGCGTTGCCGTCTCTTCTACTGAGCGAAAACCCGCTCCAGCCAACCCTTTTGGGCCGCAAAGGACTGCTCTGACAGGGGCGCGTCCGGGGCGACACTGAAGAAGCCGTGGCACCCTCCGGCCCAGATGTGCAGTTCCGCCTGCACGCCTGCCGCCCACAGGGAACTGGCGTACTGCACGATCTCGTCCCGGAACACCTCGGCACTACCGGCGTCGAGAAAGGCAGGAGGGAGGCCGTGAAAGTCGCCGAGGCGCGCCGGGGCAGCCGCAGGCGGTACGTCTGGGGCGCCGCGCCGGTCGCCGAGGAGGGCGGTCCAGCCGACTTCATTATTGCGGCCGTTCCAATTGCCGCTGGTGGCGTACTGGTTGCTGGACACCGAATTGTTGCGGTCGTCGAGCATCGGGCAAATGAGCATTTGCGCCTTCAAACGCGGACCGCCGCGGTCGCGGGCCACTATTGCCGTCGCTGCCGCCAGCCCTCCGCCCGCGCTGACACCGACGATCGCCAACCGGTCAGCGTCCATGCCCAGGGCCGCGGCCTGCCCGGCGGTCCACACCAGCCCCGCATAGCAATCTTCGACCGGGCCGGGGTGGGGGCATTCGGGTGCCAGACGGTAATCGACAGAGACCACAACTGCCCCGAGGGCGACAACCCAGTCGAGGACAGGGTTTATGCCGCTTCGTCGGTTGCCAAGGACCATCCCTCCGCCGTGGACGTAGTAGAGGCCCGGCCCCGGCCCGCGGTGGTCGGCGGGCCGGTAGACGGTGAGCGGGACGTCGGGGGCGCCTGGCGGCCCTGGGGCCATGTGCTCGCTGGCCTCTACGGCTCCGTCCCGGAGGTCCACGGCGGGTTGATTGGCCAGGTTGAACTGGCGGGCCTCGGCGATCGTGGCCGCGGTCAGCGTGGGGCGGCCGGTGAGGTACTGCTCTAGCGCAATTTTGACCACAGGGTCGTAGGGGACGGGGCTTGTCACCAGGTGTACGCCTAGCTACCCCTCCGGAAGCGGGTTCGGCGGCAGCTCTTCGGTTGACTTGACGGCCGGGAAGGCGTCAGCGAAGGCTGAAGCCTGTTCCACGGTGGCGACAGACCAGTACTGAACCTGCGGGCCCGACTGGGGAAGGGGGGGTTTCTTGGGCTGCGGCCACTGGTACCCGGGCAAGACGAACATCAGGCAGGCCTCGTCAGATTCCACGAAGACGTAGCCCCTTTTTGTGTACTCCCCTGGCCCTATCAGGATTAGCTCGTTGAGCGGCATTGGCGACATCAGCCGAGCCTAATGGGGATCGACCACATCGCTCATCGAATGGACGAGTGCCGGTTCGCCATCAAGGAGCTCATCACGGCGTTTGGAGCTCGTCAGCGTTGAGGCCGCTGGGCCCCCGACCTGTTACCGGCCTGTTACGGGCGCCGCTGTAAGTTTTCCCGTTGTAGGCGTGACGACGACGATGAAGGGAAGTGGCCGGACGATGTCGACCGGGCAGCCACCCCAGGAGATGACCGTTCCATGGTGGCGAGCAGCCGGTCCCCTAGTGGCTGTGCTACTTGTCGTCGCAGTGTCGCTGGCCGCCTGTGGCGGGTCGCCCTCGAAGGGCGTCGCGGGCCTCGGCTCGACGACCACAACGAGCCCTAGCTCAGCGGCGCAGGCCCCTATCGCCAGTGCGCTCGCGTTCGCCGAGTGCATGCGTTCGAACGGCGTTACTAATTACCCCGATCCGAGCAGCAACGGACATCCACAATCAATCGACCAGATCGATCCGAACTCGTCCACCTTCTTGAGGGCATACAAGGGCTGCCAGAAGTACGCGCCGAACGGCGAGGTCGGCCCCCCCGCGCCCACAGCCGCCCAGTTGGGCTTCGCGCTCGCGTTCGCCCAATGCATCCGCAAGCACGGCTTCCCGCAGTTCCCCGACCCGCTAACGACCTATGGGCCGGGCTTCACGCTGGGCCGGGGGGAGTATTTTCCCCTCATGAGCACGATCGAGGTCCAGTCGCCCGCGTTCATGCAGGCAGCCAAGGCCTGCGGAGTGCAGCTTCCCTGATGGCTGAGCCGCAGGCGGACCGGCCAGGTGAGCCATGCGCGGCCGTGTGTGGACGATCTGGCGACCTTCCCGGCGGCAGGCCCGTCGACCGCACAACCACCGGAGCGCTACCGAGGCTGCGTCACCGCCTGGGCCCCGTCCAGGAGCCCGGCCGGCTTGAAAATGGGCTGCCCGCCTCCGCACTCGTTGCGGAGTGAGGCGACCTCACTCAGATCTTCACGGCCAACCTCGCCGCCAAGTCCCACTCGCCGTTGTCGGTGGGAGCCGGGCCCGTGCTCGCCCCTTGGAGAGTTGGCCGCGATCGCAATGGTCGGCAGCCAGACCCCGTTGCGCGTGGTGAGCGTGCCCACCGTACCCAGGGCCTTCGGCCCTGATGGGGAGGCCCGGCCCCTGCCCCGCTAGCTTAGGACTCCCTAAAGTTAGGGTTTCCTAACAAGCGACGGAGAATACCGGGTGATGAGGGCGGAGGTGCAAGCGAGGGCGCCGGAGCCGCCCGAAACCCTTGGGCCGGTCGAGTGGCGCCAGCTCAGCTCGCCTAGGGACCGTCGACGTCGGCTCCTCCTGGTGGGCCTCTTCACCATCTGGGGCCCGGCCTGGTGGTCATGCTGGCCGACACCGATGTGGGCAGCCTCGTCACGGCCGCCCAGTCCGGTGCTCAGTTCGGGTACCGGATGATCGCCCCCCAGGTCATCCTGATCCCGGTCCTCTACTTCGTACAGGAGATGACAGTCAGGCTCGGCATTGTGACGGGCAAGGGCCACGGTGCCCTCATCCGCGAGTGCTTCGGCCGCCGCTGGGCACTGCTGTCCGCCTTCACCCTTTTCGCCACTGGTGTCGGCGCGCTACTCACGGAGTTCGCCGGCGTGGCCGGGGTGGGCGAGCTGTTCGGGGTCCCCCGGCCCTGAGCGTCCCTGTGGCGACGGCGTTCCTCATCGGGATCGCCATGACGGGCAGCTATCGGCGAGCCGAGCGTATCGGGATTGCCTGCGGCCTCGCCGAGCTCGTCTTCGTCCCCGCCATGATCATGTCGCACCCCGACCTGCACGCCATTGGGCACGGCCTCACCCAGCTCCCGCTGCAGGACCGCTCGTACGTGTTCCTCCTGGCCGCCAACGTCGGAGCGGTGATCATGCCCTGGATGATCTTCTACCAGCAGGGGGCCGTCGTGGACAAGGGGCTCAGCCTCCGCCATATCCGAGCCGAGCGCCGTGACACCGCCGTCGGCTCGCTCCTCACCCAGCTGATCATGATTGTCATGGTGGTGACCTTTGCTGCGACGGTCGGCCTGGCTCACCCGGGGGCGGTCCTCAACACCGTGGGCCAGATGTCCTCGGCGCTGCAGCCCTTCCTCGGTGCGATCGGGGCCAAGGTGCTCCTGGGGGTCGCCGTGCTCGGCGCTGCGCTCGTGGCCTCGCTGGTGGCGTCGTTGGCCGGGGCTTGGGGTATCGCCGAGGTCTTCGGATGGGCCCACACACTCAACGAACGACCCACACGCCAGACGGCGAAGTTCTATGTCACTTATGCGCTCGCTCACGTTCTCGGAGCATCGATCGTTCTTATGAGCGTCCATCTCGTGAGCCTCGTCATCGATGTCGAAGTGATGAACGCGCTGCTTCTCCCGGTCGTGCTCGGGTTCCTGCTGGTCCTGGAGGCCAAAGCGCTGCCGGACGCGTACCGGATGCGCGGCGTTTACCGAGTGGTCGCCACTGGGTTGTGCCTCGTCGTTATCGCCTTCGGGCTATACATCGTGCCAGCTACCGTTGGCTGGGTGTGAGCCTTTGCCGCCATTGGACAAGGCCCTTCAGGCGCGATGCGTGACCAAAGCTGCGACACTCGCTTACGGTGAAGATGCTCGCCATTCACAGCTACCCACAGACGAGCGGGGATGCCGACGCAGGCCGAATATCCCTTATGGGGCTGCCGAGGGGGACCGATCCCGGAGCCGTACCCGGATTGGCACCCGTGGGATCGGTGGACCAGAGGCTCAAGCTCTGATGCCGAATAACTGTTATGCCTACTTGGAAAACGAAAGCCCCTGACGGGCCAACCGCTCATAGCGAGACGGTTCTCGCACGAGCGATTTATCCGGGAAGCGCGGATCGTGCGTGCAGATCGCCGCGGCGTCCTCGAGCCAGAGGGTCGATGCGGTCACGCCGCAGCGCTACCAGTTCTCCGAAGCGCAAGGCGCACCAGGGCCCGAGCAGCAACGCAGCGCGCACGACAGGACTGCCCGGCTCCCCATAGAAGAAGATTTACCACGCCCGAGCTGCCCAAATGCGGAGCCCGGGAGGAGAATTGAACTCCTATCGCCTGATTACAAGGGAGGCAGAAGCAAGTTTCGGAGCTGCCGAATGGCTGCCACTTAGGCCGCTGAGCAGGATATTTGTTATCCGCTGTGTACCGGCACTAACCCCGGTTTTCCGTAGCTTCGCGGACGATCGCGCACGAAAAATGTCGGCAGGCGATGAAGCAGGCGAGCCGGCCGGCTCCGTGCCGGCGTGCGCGATCTCGGCTCGGCGCGACGGCATCGCGATATCATGACATCATGACTAAGCAGACAACCGTTCGTCTTCCCGACGAACTCGCTGAGCAAGCTGAGGCCGTCGCGCGGGTCCGCGGGACGAGTGTCAATGCTCTCATCATCAATTCTCTCGCGGCCGAGATCGAGCGGGTCCGGGAGGACCAGGGCTTCACCGACACCGCCCGACGCCTTCTCGAGCGGGACAAGGAGCTACTAGAGCGCCTTGCTCGGTGACCCGCTACCTCAGCCTGGCGGAGTACTTCTGGCTGGCCGAACAGGTCACCGGCATAGATACAGCCGTCCTGACGAAGATGGCAAGGGTCGACCTGGCCGACTCCGCCCTACACGCCCCCCAGGCTGGTTTCGGTGACGACGACTTCTACCCGGAACTGATCGACAAGGCAGCGGTCCTCACGACCCACCTTGCCTGGAACCATCCACTGCCAGACGGGAACAAACGAGCCGCATGGGCGTGCCTGGTCATGTTCGTGGAGCTCAACGGCGGCCGTTGGGATCCAGACCCACCGGACGTCGACGAAGCTGAAGCGGCCATGCTGGCCGTCGCGGCGCACGAGGTGGACGAGGCTGGGTTCTCCAACTGGCTCGGTGAGCGGCTCCGCTTCGACAACACTTAGGAGTCTGGCGCCAGGCCTTGACAACAGGCATCTCGCGGAGGCGGTCCCGCGATCGTTAGCCGTTGGGGCCGCCCGCCCCCCTCGTCCTGCAAATTTGCGGTGCAGGCTCTGGTAAGGGACTCCTGAGGCTTCTCCTATTCGGCGCCAGCTGCACCCGGCTTGGCGGGCTTTGACAACGGCACGCGAGAGGCGTGCACTCGCCTGGGTGACCTCTTTGGCGGTCTCCGCGACGCGACGGAGCACCTCCTGTGCTGCGGCGCTACCCATGCCCCCGTTCGAGGGCAGTCGCGCTGTGATGTCGGTGTCGAACAGTCGAAGCTCCTCAGCCACGGCGACCTGGAGCTGTGCGGTGGCTCTGTCCTGGGCGGTCAACTCGTCCGGGGTGGCGCATTGTCCAGCCATTCGACGATCTCGGCGGGGTCGAAGCGAACAAAGTGGCCGACTTTGAGGTAGGGCACACGGCGCTCAGCGACAAGGCGACGGACCTGGCGCACTGAGTCACCCAGGAGGTGGGCAAGCGTCTCTATGTCGATCAGTTCAGGCACCGTTGTAGGCACGTCTTCCTCCATTAGGGACTGCTACTACGCTCTCTTGGTCGCCTACCACCGTGACAGTGTGGAAGCTCTGAACCAAGCTGCGCGTCAAGCGTGGCAGAAGCTGGGAAAGCTCTCCGGCCCTGAGTTGAAGGCACCCGGTGGCCGGAGCTACCGGGCGGGGGACCGGGTGATCACCTTGGCACCCGGTCCGGGAGGAGCGTGGGTCACTTCCCAGCGCGCTGTGATCACCTCCATCAACCCTGGGACGCACTCTCTAGTTGCTCTTACGCCAGAGGGTGCTGCGCTGAAAATGATCGCCGACGAGATCGGGAGCGACAAACTTGCGCACGCCTACGCCATCACCGCCCACCGCTCCCAGGGTTCCACTGTGGACGTCACCTATGCGCTCGAGGATGGGGGAGGACGCGAGCTTGCCTACGTGGCGATGAGCCGTGCCCGAGGCGAGAGCCATGTCCACGTCGTTGCGCCGGACCTATCCCAAGCAGCTTCCCGCCTCGCCTGGGCATGGGAAGACGAGCACCGCCAGTCCTGGGCCATCGGCAACGAAGCGGATAGCTCTCTTGCCGAGCTTTACGCCGAGCGCACGCAATTGTCGCGCTCGGTGCCCCCAGACCACTCCCACCAGCTCGAGCATGTACGCCGCCAAAAACTCGCTGTGGAGCGAGATATTGCGGAGCTTTACAACGGTGCGGGCCACTGGGCGAACACCGGCGCCGGGATGGCAGCTCGAGCCGTACGGGAGGCCGCTGTCGACCACCAAAGAGCAGAACAGTTGTTGGAGAACCCAGAGCTCGCCTGGTGGGCCCGGCGCAAGGCCCGTAGAGCGCTCGCCGAGGCGGGTCACCGCTTCGACAAAGCTGTCCGCGCTTGGGAGAGCACCGGCCAGCCGTACGCCACGCGCCTCGAGGCCCAGCGGGAGCGGCTGGGTGCCGATACGGCTCTACTCGAGCAAGCTCGTGCTTCCCGGGAGGAGTTCTTCGCCGACCACCCCGAGGTCCCGAGCCGCCTCGCTCAACTCGACCGGGCCATCGCGCGTGAGCAAGAAAACGAGCGCCGGCGCAGCTGGGAGCTACTGAAGGAGCGCGAGCATGCACGCCACCTCGGCATTTCTCACGAGCTCGACCAGGGCTACGGGATCGAGCTGTGACGCCCGTGCGTTAAGGTGGTCGGGCGACCGTTGCTCTGGTCACTCCTGTCAAACATCGGTCCCGAAACGGGCTTGGGGCAATCAGCCCCCCTGGGCGGGGGGCTGCCCAACAATGCCCGGTGGCGATCGTCCACCCGTCAAGTCGCTGACCCTCGGCCTCCACCATCCATAGCTCCGGCCGAGGCCGCGCCATCCTTGGCGCGGGCAACTTGACCGGCTCGCGGTGCCGGCTACCTGGAAAACAAAGCGTTCGCCCTCACTGCCGTAAGGAGAATTCCTCGGGCGCGTCAAGGGTATTATGCGTTCGTATTCTTGACCGTCCGACGCACCCCCTGATCAGCGCAGATCGCCGAGTATGCGTTCCGACACCGGGCCCCTCGAACGACGCCGGCCGCAGCCGAGAACCCCAATTCTGTGCGGGTTGGTTATTGCGACTGAACGCGCCCGGCCGGGGTCGTTGCCCACTGGAAGGCCAATCGCCAGCACACCTCTCGTCACAACGCCCACAGGACGTTCACGACGAGCCGCTGGCCGTTCCCTTTCGTGATGTGGAGGTGGTCCACATTGGTGGGATCCAGATTGTCGAGTCTGGCGCTGCCGCCTTTGTCGGCCCGGTGGCAGCAGGTCAGCTGTGTAGCAGTGACATGGTGCCGCTCCCGAGGCTCAGCACGTAGACGGTGCCCGTCAGCTCGTCGACCGCCAGTCCGTTCGGCAGTGAACCGACAGGGACCTCCGGGGCTTGCGCGGGGCATCCCGCTGTCGACACGGCGTTGCAGCGCGCCGTGTTCAGCACCGACACGTCAGCGGACGAGTAGTTGGTGACGTACAACAGGCCCGTCTGTGTGTCGAGCTCGGCGGCACGGGGCGCGCGACCGACGAACACCGTCGGGAACTTGGCAGCAGTACAGCCGATCGTGAGGAAGCCGTTGCATGTCGCCGTATTAACCAGCGTGAGCGTCCCGGGCATGTCCCCGTCGCGGTTGTCGGCGATGTAGAGGGTCTGGGTGGCGTCGTCGACGGCGACACTGTAGGGGCCTGCTAGGCCCCCCGGCACTGCCAGCCCCGGCCCGAGGGTGATGGTCGCAGCGAGGTTGCCACAGCCGGCCATCTGGCCTACGCAGGTCGCCCCGTTTATCACGACGACTTGGTTGCCGGAGCGTGAGGGGCCGAGGACGGTCCCGTAGACCGTGTCGGTAGCGGCGTCGAGGGCCAGGCTGTAAGTGCCCGGAAGGACGGTGATATTGCCACGGGGGGCGCCGCAGCCGGAGGTCACCTCGGCGTTGCAAGCACCGGTGCCCGCGACGGCCACGTTGTCGGCCTGCGCCCCGTAGGACACATAGAGCGCCCCGGTACCCTCGTCGAGCAGCGGCGCGTTCGGGTACGCGCCGACCGGGATGCTGGCGTGGCGGGCCGTGCAGCCCGAGACGTCGTCGGCATTGCAGGTAGCGGTGTCGATGACCGCCACGGACTTGGAGGTGGCCTCGGAGACGTACAGCGTATCGGTGGCATCATCGACGGAGCCGACCAGGTTCGGGCCGCTGGTCGGGATCTTCGCCACCGAGGCGCAGGCGCTGAGGCGCGACAAGTCGCAATGCCCTGCGTCGATGACGTCGACCTGGGGAAGGTTCGCGTCGCTAACGTAAAGGGTGCCCGTCGCCGGGTCGAGCGTGGCGACGACGCCGGCCTCTGGCACGCTCGGGGCCAGCACCCGGCAGGCCGAACGCTCGAGCGCTGTGCAGCCGCTGACCCCGGTCACCACGAGCACGGCCGCGCCGCCCTCGTTCACCATGTAGGCGCTGGCATTGCCCGGCGTGACGATGAGGTCGTTGTTATAGCTGTCGGCGCCGACCTCGGGTTCGCGTTGCGATGGGGCCATCTCGGGGCACTTGCCCGGCGTGGCCCCGTTGCAGGTGGCGCTGTCGATCGATGAGAGCGTGTCGTCGCCCCCGTTGAGCGCGAAGACGGTGTGGTTGGCGGCGTCGACCGCCAAACCACCGGCACCGGAACCGGTCTCGACCGAGCGAAGCGGGCCATGACAGCCGGACGTGGTCAACGAGTCGCAGCGGGCGCCGTCGATCACCGAGACATCGTTGGTGTCGTCCACGTACACAGTGTTTTTGGCCTGGTCGACAGCGACCGCAGTGACCCCGCTGCCGATCGTGACAACCGACAGGTTGGTGGCGCAGCCACTGTGGACGGTGCCGTTGCAGGTGTTGCCGTCGATCACCGTCACGGTGCTGCCGTTGGGCTGGTCCAAGTTTGGGTTCCCGAGGTCAGCGGCGTAGATGGTGTTAGTCGCCGTGTCGATGTCGAGCTGCGCAGCACCGCGGTTGTCCTTTACAACCTCGGGGTGCTGCTTGCAGCCCGTCGTGACGACGTCGTTGCAGGCCGCGATGTCGACCACGTAGACACCGTGGGTCACGCTCGCAACGTAGAGCGTCCTCGTCGCCGCGTCGACTGCGCCGGCAACGATGAAGGCGTTAGGCCCCAGGTCGACCGTCGCCACCTCGCGCTGGCAACCGCTCGTGACGGTAGCGTTGCAGGTCCGGCCGTCGAGCAGGCCGATCGTGCTGTTGCCGCTTGGCGGGTTGTTTATCACGTACACGGTTCCTGTCATCGGGTCGACCGCTGCGCCGAGCGGGCCGTCGGCTGGGGCGGTCGCCACCACGTGACAGCCCGACCCGTCCACTGCATTGCAGGCCGTCGCGCTCACGATGTCTACGACCTTGCCTGGCGCGCTGTTCGGGCAGTAGCTCTGGGGGCACTGGACCGGCACGTAGATCGTGCCGTTCCCCGCGTCGAGCTCGGGCATGCCAGGGCTGCCGCTCAGTGTGACGTAGTGGACGGCGGCATTGGCCGGCGAGGCTGCCGCGGCCGGGGCGACGGGGGCGGCAGCAATGACCAGGACGGGACTGACAAGAGCAAACGACGCGAACGCGGCGAGCAGGTGCCGGCTCTTTGCCGCCTTGGGCTTCCGGTTCAAAAGCATTTCCGTGCCTCCGTCTGTCGAAATGAACGGTCACTCGCCGCTCGCATTTCAGTATCAACGGCAGAGGCCGGCACGGTCATCACCCGGTGGGCGGTCTTTTCGGGCCGGCTCGTACATCTTCCGACGTACGCACGTGAGCCAAAGATCCTCATGGGGGCGGACGAAAGGTGGGGCCGGGGAGAGCATCGTGAGTACATCCGCCAGATGAAAGGAGACAGGCCGTGAGCCGCACACTGAAATCGGTCGATGACGTCCCACGCAAGAACGCCGCGGCTCGTGGGGTTGTGCCATCGTCGCCCGCGACGACCAGGAACCGCCCGACCAGGAACCGCCCGACCAGGAACCGCCTCAGGTCCTTAGTCGGGGCTGCAGTTAGCTGCCTGGCGCTGCTGGCCGGTGTGAGCGCGGTCCCCACCGTGGCGGCGGCAACTGGCACGGTGGCTGAGAGCGGGCCCGTGGCCCTCGCCGGCCCGGTCGGCTCCGGGTCGGCGCTGGTCGCCTCGGCGCCGGTCGGCAACGGCCCTGGGGTGGTCGCGCTGAACCCAGCGACGCATACGATCTACGTGGCCAACGGCTTCAACACGAACGGCCCCAACGCAGGCGGGGACACGGTTTCCGTGATCGACACTCGCCGCTGCAACGCGGAGGACGTTTCAGGCTGCAAGGGGCCGTGGCCGACGATCAAGGTCGGGAACCTGCCGAGCGGGATCGCGATCGACGGGCGCACCGACACCGTGTACGTGAGCAGTGGAGAGAACGAGGGACCGGGCATCGTATCGGTCTTCAACGGCGCAACCTGCAACGCGACCAACACGACGGGGTGCGACCAAACACCCGCGACGGTCCCCGTCGGGTTAGGACCGCTCGGGATCTTTTCCGACGACGCCAACCGCACCGTCTACGTCCCGAACTTCGACAACGCAGCGGGCAGGGTCGCCACCGTGTCGATGATCGACAGCGCGACCTGCGACGCCACCGATCTCGCTGGCTGTCCGCACAACCAGCCGGTGACCGTCAACGTCGGCGCAGCGCCGAATAACGTCGACGTCGACCTGGTCACCCATACCGTCTACGTGACGACGATCGGCAAGCTGAACGGGTGGACGGTGTTCGACGCAAACACGTGCAACGCGACGGACCAGAGCGGCTGCCGCGACGTCGGCCACCTCCCCGGCGATCCGGCCGGGCCGAATGACGCCGAGGTCGACACCGCCAACGACACCTTGTACACGGCCAACTACGACAACACCGTCTCGGCGTTTGACCTCGCCGACTGTGACGCCGACGACCTGGCGGGCTGCAAGCACGACACGCCCGGGACCGTCACCCCAGTCCCACGCGTGGGCTTCGACCACGACCTGTGGCTCGCCGTGGACGCCCCCTGCACAGCGTTTATGTCGCCTACCAGAAAGACGACTCCCTCATCGTGGTCGACACGGACAAGTGCAACGGGCCCACCTGGCGGCATGCGCGGTGCTCAGCACACCCGAGATCCGCACCGGTGCCGATCCCGAGTCGGTCGTGCTCGACGACCAGACCCAGACGCTTTACACCGCCAACGAGGTCGGCAACGACGTCTCGGTGATCGACGCGACCCGCTGCAACGCGGAGATCACAAGCGGCTGCCGGCACCCCGCGCCCGAAGTCGCGGTCTCGGCGGCGAGAGCCCTGGCGGCCGACCCTGGCGTCGGGACAACCTACGTCCCGACCGGCGCCGGCACCGTCGCGATGATCAACACCAGCAAATGCAACGGTCTCCACACGAGCTGGTGCACCAAGGCACCGCCAACGGCCAGGGTCGGCGAGCCTGCTTGGGCGGTTGCCGTCGATGCGCTCACACACACCGTGTACGTGGCCAACCACGCCGCCGGCTCGGCCGGGAGCGTCTCGGTGTTCGACGACCGCACCTGCAACGCGACCGACCAGGCCGGCTGCGCCAGGATGTCCACGCTCAACGTCCCCGGCGGGGACCCGTACGACATCGCCGTCAACAGCGCCACCGATACCATCTACGTCGCCACCATCACCCACAGCGGCCCCGACCTCATCTCGGTATTCAAGGGCGCCACCTGCGACGCCACCGACAGGGGCGGCTGTGGCCAGGCGCCAGCGACTGTCGCCGTCGGCAGTTCGGGAGGCGCGCCCAACAACTCGTTCCTCAAGCTCGCCATCAACCCGGCGACCAACACGGTCTACGCGGCAAATGTCTTCAACACCGGGCCTAACGAGCCCCCGCCCTATCTTGGCAACAGCGTGTACGTGGTCAACGGCGCCACCTGTGACGCCGCGAACAGGTCCGGCTGCGGGCAAGTCCCGGCCGCCGTCAAGCTTGCCCCCCACCCCCCGGTAGGGGCCGACCCCTTCGGGATCGCGGTCGACCAGGCCACCGACACGGTCTACACATCGAACCTTGCCGACGACGAGCACCCCGGCACCGTCTCGGTCATCAACGGCGCCACCTGCAACGGCTCAGACCACGACGGTTGCGGCCAGGGGCCGGTCACGGCTCCGGCCGGCTACGGTGCCAACCAGGTCACGGTCGACCAACTGACAAACCAGGTCTACGTGACCAGCATCTCAGACACCAGCGTCACCGTGATCGATGGCGCCACCTGCAACCGCACCACCGCCGCCGGCTGTGGCAACGCGCAAACGGTAGCCACGGTGGGCGACTACCCAGGCTGGATCAGCGTCGACCCGGCGGTCGGTACCGCATATGTCACAAACAGCGAGGGCGTTTCGGTCATCCCACTCAACGAATAAGCCCCCGCGGTCGGCCCACGACGGTCCCGTTCGCTGGTAGTTACCCGACGGTCGGGTCCGGACGATCGGGTTGGCTTTTGCGCCGGACGCGCCTCAACCTCCCAGTCGCTTCATTCACGGCGTTTTCCTGGCGCAACGACTTCTGGTCCGAGAGGCTGTGGTCTGGGTGCTAAGCCCAGCTACGCACCACGCCCGGGCGCGGCCGCTCCGTCTTGGCCTAAGCGGCTGCTCTTGTAATGCGTAACCTCAGATATCGTGCAACCTTGGCCGGACATGGCTTTTCTGCGATGCATAACGCCGCTTTATGTGTTGCTGAAAAAAGCCCGAGCTACAATGAGGATCCGTACATAGCGAGACGGATATTGCCGCTGAGCAGCAGCTTTGCAGCGCGTCTCGGCGAGACCATAACACGGTCCAGATTTGCCTTGCACCAGCGGGGATTGACGCCTTCGGCCAAGCGCGTGCGGTCGACATCGTCCTGCCCGCACGCTGGCGCCGGTTGCATAATCCCCCAAGGCGGGCGGCCCTCGTCAGGTGCGAAAATGGAGCTGTGGGCGCGTGCCGCCTCGAGATGTCCCGGCTCCTCAGCGCAGCTGGCGGACCCGGCCCGCCGATCCCCAGCTAGTGTCGGCTGTCCACACGTCTACGTCGAGCCGTTCGCCAAGGGCAAGGCAGAGCCGGTCGGCGAGTGACAGCCCCTCGGCCCTGCGCCACCGGCCGGCCGCCCATTCGGCGTCCTCCTCGATGACCGCTTCGACAGCGAGGTTGTAGCTCATAAGCAGCGCCCGCACTAGGGGCCAGTCCCGGCCCGCAGCCCCAACCTTCTGGGCGACCTCCGACCAGTTCGCTGCCCCACAGCTCGCACCTTCCTCGAGAAGGACCTCGGCCTGCCCGGCGCCCTCCTCGCCCTGGGCGAAGGCAAGCAGGACCGAGGCATCCACGACGCTCACGCGGCGTCCTCGTTGGCGGCGACGGCGCGCCGTTCGGCAAGGAGCTCGCCGACGAGGTCAAGACCTGAAAGTTCGTCCCGGACCCGGTCGCGCAGTTGGGCGCGGGTCATCAGGACGATCCCTGATGGGGTCTCGAGGAGCACCAGCGTCGTACCTTCGACCAGGCCAGCCCGCTCCCGTACCTCGGCGGGCACGACCAGGCGGCCCCTGTCGCCCACAACGACCGTGTGCGTACCACTCATGTTGCCACAGTACCACGCAAAGGATGCGCGTGGGCCGAGGACGCGGCGCCGTGCTTTGGTCACGGCTTAAGGGCCTGAAGCCGTCCGACGTCGTTAGCCACCAGGGGGATCTGTGGACCTCGCCTCGCCGGTAATGCCGCAAGGTCGGAACGGCGGCGAGCACCGAGCCTTCTGGAGCTGCGGTCTCGCGTAGCGGCCCACGCCAACGCTCCGTGCTCGGGCTACTCCGGCTGGGTCGACATAACTACCCAACTCTGTGCTCGCCCTGAGAAAGACGCTGACCAGGCCTTTCGCGCCATAGCGACGGGTATCGGCGCCATGGTTCCGACGGGCGGGCCAGGTCGACTGGCACACCGAACGCGCCGCCAGAACTGCCGTGAACGTTGATGGTGACGAAGCTTGTGCAAAGGCATGCTGGCAAAGTCTTCGTACCTCGTAGTCCGAGCATCGTGCTTTCGACTTAGGACGCGTCGGCGACGACGAACCCGCTCTCGTAGGCGAAGACGACCGCCTGCACACGGTCGCGGAGGTTGAGCTTCATGAGGATACGAGCGACATGAGTTTTTACGGTGCTCTCTTCCACGATGAGGTTCGCCGCGATCTCCGAGTTCGATAACCCCTGAGCGACCAGGCGTAGTACCTCTCGCTCCCGCGGGGTGAGGGCAACGAGCTGCGGTGGGTCCTCCCGGCTTGGGCGGCTCGCCCTGACGAACTGCGAGATGAGCCGGCGAGTGATCGAAGGGTCGATCAGTGCGTCACCACGGGCCACGCTCCGAACGGCCGCTACCAGCTGGTCTCCCGGCGCGTCCTTGAGCAGGAAACCACTGGCACCGGCCCGGAGCGCCGAGTAGACGTACTCGTCGGTGTCGAAGGTCGTGAGCATCAGTACCCGGCTGGCCGTCTCGGCCAGGACCACCCGCGCTGCTGCCAGGCCGTCCATGTTCGGCATGCGAATGTCCATAAGGACAACCGACGGGGCGAGCCGGCACGTGAGCTCGATCGCCTCACGCCCGTCACCGGCCTCACCCACGACTGTGAGGTCCGGTTCACTGCTCAGGATGACGCCGAGGCCGGCTCTCAGGAGCCGCTGGTCGTCCACGATGAGGACAGAAATCTGGCCCCGGGGGCTGGACAAAGGTCAGGCCTCTTGGGAGCGGGCCGAGGACCGACGCCCACCGGCCTGAGTTGGGACAATGCTCACCAGTCGGCGACGGGGCAAGTCGGCCGTCACGTGCCAGCCTCCCTGTGCTGTCGGCCCCGCGTCGAACGTCCCGCCGCAGCGAGCGGCACGCTCACGCATGCCCACCAACCCGTGACCTCCTCCGGCCCCCACCAGGACCGAGGGGGCGCCACATGCCGGTCCGTTGACGACGTCCACCGAAATCGTCCCCACGTGCCCCTCGATGGTGATGTCGATCGGTGCCCCGGAGGCATGCTTCATGGCATTGGTAACTGCCTCCTGGACCAGCCGGTAGGCGGCGTCCGCGCTACCCTCGGCCAGGTCCTCGCACTCGCCGATAAAGTTACAGCTCACCGTCAGACCCGAGGCACGGGCCCGGCGGACGAGCCCCTCCACGATCCGCAGTCCCGTGCGGGGGCCAACCGGCGCTGAGGCATCGAGGAACTCGACCAAACGGTCGATCTCCACTTCAGCTTCGCTGGCCGCGTCGGCGATCGACACGAAGGCTTTAGTGGCTCCGTCGGGGTCTGACTGAGCAAGGCGCTCGCCGGCACCGGCTTGTACCACCATGAGGCTGATGCAGTGGGCGACGATGTCGTGGAGCTCACGGGCGATGCGGGCCCGCTCGTAGCGCACCGAGGCAAACGCAAATATCTCCCGCTCTTGTTCCAGCTCGCGGGCACGGACCTCGAGCTCGGAGGCCAGGCGGCGCCGGGAGCTCACCAGCAGGCCCCCGAGCCAGGGAGCGATCGTCACCATCTCGAAGAGCGGGTTGAAGCCGCTGTCGCTGGTGGTGTTGACCCCGACGACGAGGCTGGCCAGCCCGATAAGCGACAGGCCCCACCGGCAATTGGCGCCCAGACTGTACGCGATGAGGAAGACGGCGAGGAGACTAGGCAGAGCGACGGCGTTGTTGTTGATCTGAGTGGCGTCGTGCATAATCGTGGGCAGCGCCAACAGCGCCCCTCCCGCCAGCCCCACGATGAGCGGGCGTCGGTTCCGTGCCCCGACCAAGGCGCAGAAGCCGAGGGTGCATAGAGAAGCGGGTAAGACGTGGAGCGAGGTCAGAAGGCCGGTAGCGCCCAGGATCCCCGCCGCGGCGGCGGTCAGCACGGCAGCGGCTACTTGGTCAGCTCGGCCTCGCCAGGACCGCCACAGACGACCCTCGGGCTCACGCATGCCCGGCGACCAGAGGGAGCAGCACCACCGTTCTTCGGAAGGCACCTTCGGCCTCGCTGCGCAGCGTCCCCCCGTGCAATGCCGCACGCTCGGTCGCCACCCCCAACGCGGCACGCACGTCGGCGGCGCGTGCGCTGGGCCCGCCACTGTGAGCTGCAACGAGTCGGGCCGGAACTCGACCACGACGTCGATGCGAGAGGCCGGGTCGTTCTCCAGCGCAAGAAGCACCTGTTCCACGATCCGGTAACCCGATAGCTCCACGCCCGGAGAGAGCAGGCGGGGGTCACCCTCGACCCTAAGACGGGCGTCGGCCCGCGTGATGCGGCCCAGGAGCCGGTCCAGCTGGGAAAGCACCGGCTGTGGCTGTGTCGGCGCGTCGTCTTGCAGGTTGCCGACCACGGTGCGCATGTGGACCAAGGCGGCTCGCCCTGTGTGCTGGATCCGGACAAAGGCGTCCTTGGCCAGGTCGGGCCGCGACGCCAACGTCTCCTGACCCAACCTGGCCGTGGCCGCGATGTGGCTGACCTGGTCGTGCAGGTACGAATCGAACTCGCCCGCAATGATGGCGCGGTCGGCCGCCACCGCCAGCTCGGCGTTGCGCTCGCGCTGCTCCCGAAGTTCCTCTGTCCGGGCACGCAGGCTCGCGACCGCTGAGTTGCGTTGGCGCAGTAGCAAACCGGCAAACATGAGCCCGATCGCGATGGGCAGCGTGAACACAAGGATCCCGGCTTTTGCGCTGGCCAACTGCGGGTCCGAGTAACCCTGGCAAACGATGTTCACCGCCAGTAGTACCATGCCGACGACGGCCTGGCGTCGACGGCACCGCAGCCCGATGGCAAAAGCCACAAAGAACACAGCCGGTAGTGCTGCGCCGCAGCGCACCAGGTTCCCGATCAGCAACCAGTTGATGACTGCTCCGAAGGCAAGCGCCGTCGCTGCCGGCAACGGGCTACGGCGGGCGAACAGCACCGGCGCGGTCATAAGCAAGACGGCGGTACACCCGAGGACGCTTCCGTGGGGGTTGTGCTTGTTAACTAGGCCGGCGGTTAGAGCAACGCCGTAGGCGCTCACGCCTACTGCTAACGCCACGTCGCCGGTACCCACGTCGCGAAGACCGAAGACCGGGTAGGTCAGCAAGCTTGTCACTACCCTACGCGCCACGGAGCACCCCTCTCGGCTGTCGACAGAGTCTGACTGCATTCTGAGGTGCTTGCAATGCCCATGAGTGACGATGTCTCCTTTCGGGTGGGGAGGCGGTCGAGGTGCGACCGCCATCGGCCCCCGCGACGAGAGCCGATGGCATGACGGAAGCGTCTCACGGCCGCTGCAGAGTGATAGTGGCGTCGCTGTCGCTAGTTTGCGAACTGGGGTCAATGTCGACGGCCACGATCGTCCCAGTGACACCCTGGAACGTCCCGGTACCCCCCGTTACCTGGAAGGTCGACGTCGATGTACTGGCCGACACCTGCCCCAGGTTGGCCTGAGCCAGGATCATCGAACCCCCAATGGCGACTTGAGCCTGACACACTACGTCCATTTTGTTGTTCAATACGCACAGCTCCTGGTCTGAAGCCGTCCAGTTCCGAGCATGGTGCACGTGGTTGCCGACATAATCGAGGTTTGTGCTGTCGATGGAGTCCCCCGAGACAGGTGGGTTCTTTTCCGATGGGCTGAAAGGCTTCCCGGCCGCGGTCAGGAAAACCTGGCTTTCGAACTTCGAGAAGTAGTGCAGGACATGAGCGGTGTCCGGTTGCATTGCAGAGGCGTGGGCGGCTACCGACGGTGAGCCGATGACAATAAGCACGGTTGACGCGGCCACGAGGGCCCGGCGAACGTTCGATCCTGACTTCCGCTGCGGGCGGCCTGCAGTCCTCGACAGATTAGTGAACATCTCAACCTCCATTTCCAGGTGGCTGCGGTAATAGCCATTAGCGCTGAGTTTGCTGGCAGGGCACGTCCGCGTCGTCACCCGCGAGAGGGAACTTCGTCTCGGGAGCCTCCGCCTCAAGAGGGAGGCGCCCCAATGGGCAGGCCCGACAGGGCAATCAAGCGCCCTTGTCGAGCCGGGCTTTACAGGCAAACTTCACAAGGCCGTCTTCACAGCCAGCCCGTGAGCGTAGCGGCGCGATCAATCGAGCTCTCTGCGGCATTGATCCGCCCTCCCGCCTCCAGCCTTGACTGGCTACATAACATCCCGTATGGCGCCGAGTTGCGCAGTTTCCCAGCGACCGACCCACGCGCCATATCGACGGATTTGGCGTTGAACGGCTGAGAAATTCTGGCGTAAGAGTGCTCCAGAACCAACGCCCATATTATTGAGGCGCAGCCTGACAATCTGTGCCGAAGCCCGACCGCTGTCAGCTCTTGGGCCGGCTTCCGTGATCGCCGATTTAGTGTGCTCACGGCTCAGGATCCGCGACGGTCGCCAATATCCCGGAGGGTAGCGGACGTTTGGGTTAGTGACGCGTGTTATGGGGCTCAGGGCGCTGGACTTCCGCGGTTACGGGGTACTGAGGACCGCGCTGATGGGCCCGCGGACGAACTATGGGTGGCCGGGCTCCATGGTTTGGACCGGTGGGCGGAGGTTAGGTCGCTTCGATCTGGCGCGTCTCCGGGCATCGACAGCTGCGACCAGACCTGGCCATCTCTTAAACTTTGGCCACGGAGACCCTAACCTTCCTCTTCACCGATATCGAAGGCTCGACGGCGCTGCTACAGCGCCTGGGCGACGAGGCCTACGCCGACGTGCTCGCAGCTCACGGGGCCATCATCCGTTCGGCTCTCGCTACCCACGGCGGCCACGAGGTCGGCACCCAGGGCGACGGCTTTTTCGCCGTATTCTCGTCACCGAGAGCTTGTGTGCTGGCAGTGGTCGAGGTGCAGCGTTCGATAGCCGCCCATGGCTGGCCTCAGGGCGAGCAGGTCCGCGTGCGCATGGGCGTTCACGTCGGCGAAGCGACCGAGACCACCGCCGGCCCGGTCGGGCTCGACGTCCACCGCTGCGCCCGGGTGGCGGCGGTGGCCCACGGGGGCCAGGTGGTTTTCTCGGCTGCCGCCGTTGCGCTCGTGCGCCACGCCCTGCCGCCCGGGGCGTCGCTGCGCGACCTCGGCCGTCACCGCCTGAAGGACCTCGGCCTGCCCGAGCAGATCTTCCAGCTCGATGCCGAGGGCCTCAGCCACGAGTTCCCGCCGTTGCGCTCGCTGGACAACCCCGAGCTGCCCAACAACCTGCCGAGCGAGCTGGCCAGCTTCATCGGGCGCCAAGCGGAGCTCGAAGAGGTGCGCGCCCTGGTGGGGTCGGAGCGCCTGGTGACCTTGGCCGGGGCCGGGGGCTCGGGCAAGACCCGCCTCGCCCTGCAAGTGGCCGCCGAGCTGCTGGACGGGAGTGGCGAGGGCGTTTGGTTCGTCGACCTCTCTTTGGTCACCGACCCCGAGTCGGTGGCCGGGTCGATCCTCTCGGCGCTGGGGCGCGCGGGCAGGTGGACCGCCCCCCGCTCGAGCACCTCATCGACGTCTTGCACACCCAGCGGGTGCTGCTCGTCCTGGACAATTGCGAGCACCTGGTGGACGCCTGCGCCAAGGCCGCCGACTTGGTCCGGCGCAGCTGCGGTTCGGTCCACGTCCTGGCCACCTCGCGCGAACCTCTCGGTACCGACGGCGAGCATGTCTACCGGCTGCGGCCGCTGTCGCTCCCGGCCGAGGGCTCCGACAGCGTCGAGGCGCTGGCTGGTTCCGAGGCCGTACAGCTTTTCGTCGAACGTGCCCGCGCCCGCGACGGCTCGTTCGTCCTCGACGGCTCCGACGCTGCCCTGGTGGCCTCTATTTGCCGGCGCCTCGACGGAGTCCCCTTCGCCATCGAGCTGGCCGCGGCACGCCTGTCCACCATGTCGCTCGTGGACCTGCACGACCGCTTGGACCAGCGCTTCCGCCTGCTCACCGGGGGGAGCCGGACCGCCGTGGCCCGCCAGCGCACCCTGCAGGCCACGGTCGACTGGTCCTACGACGTTTTGGACCAACGCGAGCAACAGGTGCTCTGCCTGCTGTCGGTGTTCTCCGGCAGCTTCGACCTGGCCGCGGCCGAAGCCGTGTGCGCCCCCGCCGTCGCGTCGGTTTTCGACGTGGCCGACGCCGTGGGTTCCCTGGTCACCAAGAGCCTCGTCACCGCCGAGCGGTCGTCGGGGGCGCTGCGTTACCGGCTGCTCGAGACCGTGCGCCAGTACGGCGCCGACCAGCTTGTGCGCAGCGGGGGAGAAGCCGCGGTTGGCGAAGTGCGCAGCGCCCACGCCGGCCACTACCTCAAGCTCGCCGAAGAGGCGGCCCCTGAGCTGTTCGGCCGGGGCCAGGCCACCTGGCTGAAGCGCCTCGACCTCGACTGGGACAACATGCGCACCGCGCTTGAGTACCTTTCGGCGGAGGGCCGGAGCGAGGAGGTCCTCCGGCTCGGCGCGGCGCTCTGGCGGTTCTTCGCGAGCCGCGGTTACCTCGAGCCCATCGCAGCGCTCAAGGCTGCGCTCGAGCGGTCCGACGATGTGCCCGACGGGCTACGGGGCCGAGGCCTCTTAGCGACAGGCGTCCTCGTGGGGTTGATGCTCGGGTCGCACTCACGGCGCGAGATGCTCGCTGCGGTCGAGCTGTTCGACCACGCTGCCCAGATCGCCAGACGCACCGGTGACCAGCGGCTGCTCGTCGAGTCGCTCGCTCTCGGTTGCTCCTCGGAGGCATTCGTCGGCGACTCGGAGCGGGCGACGGTCCTCGGCCAGGAGTCTCTCGCGATCGCCCGGGACCTCGCTGACCCGAGGTTGGTCGGGGACGCCCTGTCGTTCCTCGCCTTGGCGCACGTGGCCACCGAGCCCGAAGCGGGGCGGGAGTTGCTCGTCGAGGCGCTCGGCGAGCACCGCAGGGCTGGAGATGCTTTGGGGATGTGCCTCGACCTGGGCAACCTCTCGGCCACGATGTCCAGTATGGGCCGGCTGGTAAGAGGCGCGCCCGTGGATCGAGGAGACGGTCGCGCTCGCCGAGGAGCTCGGGTTCAGGTCGGTCCTGGCTAACCACTGGGCCGGGCTCGGCATGGCCCTGCTATTGGACGGGGAGCCCGAAAAGGCGATCCCCCTGTGCCGCAAGGCGCTGCTCGCTGCTCGGCGGGACCGTCCCCGGACCGTTGTAAGCGCTATCGAGAACTTAGCCCTATGCACGGCCGCTCTCGGCGACCACCGACGGTCAGCGCAGTTGACGGGGGCATACGAGGTCCTTGACGCCGAATTGGTAGCGAGCGCCCCCCCGCTCAGCTACCGGCGGGTGGCCTGGGAACTCAGGATGTGGGACGAGCACCGGGTACGGCTGCGTGAGGCGCTCGGCGGCACCGAGCTCGAGCGTTGCCTCGAGGCCGGCAGGCGGATGAGAATCGAGGAGGCGTGCGACCTCGCCCTCGGTAAAACGGGCCCGAAGTAATCGAGCGCGCCATAACAACGCCAAATTCCTCGGAGGCAGCATGGAAGGTCGCAGCCTCGGCGACTCCCGAACGGGCCATCACGGAGGCCGCTACACGCTCCGATCAGACGGTTCACGCGCACGGGCGATGCATCCGGGTAAGCCGCGGATCGTGCGTCCAGATCGCCGTGGGGTTCTCGAGGAAGGTGGGCGCAACTACTCGCTACGACGAGCTTCCGTCGCTGGGAGCGTAACCAACGCGGCCGGCTTGGCCAGCGTCGCCATCGCCTCGGCGATCGCATGGTCGCGGTCTTTCGTGGCGTGTTGGTAGAGCATCGCCGCATGCGGGCTGGCGTGGCCGGCGCGGTGCATTAGCTCGGCAATCGTGGCCCCTTGGGCGGCGGCCCAAGTTAGGCTGGCGTGGCGCAGGTCGTGGAAGCGGAACTGGAGGCCCGTGGCTCGCAGCGCCGGCGTCCAGATCTGGTGGTAGAAATGGCCGCGCCGGAGGTAGCCATCTGATCCCACGAAGAGCACGGTCCCCGGGTCCGGCCCAATGGTCGCGAGGTGTTGCTCGACTACCGGCAACACGTTGGGCGGGATGGCAACCGAGCGCCGGCCTGCAGCGGTCTTTGGAGGGCCAATCGAGCGCTCACCTGTGGCCACCTCGGTGACCGTTTCGGTCACGATCACTTCGCCGTGGAGAAGGTCGATGCGGTCACGGCGAAGCGCCGCCAGCTCTCCGAAGCGAAGGGCGCACCACGCCCCCAGCAGCACCATGGCCCGGAAGTTCCCCGGCACCGCGTCGGCCAGGGCGTCGACCTCGGCAACTGAGGGGATAGGTCGCTTGACGACCCGCTCCCTTGCCGCACCCTTGACGGCCACTGGGCTCTTCACGATGTAGCCGTCAGCGACCGCTGCCCGCATGACCTGGGCAAGGAGCCGGTAAGCCTTGGGAGCCACCTTGGGCCGACGGCCAACCAGCTCCTGGTTCCAGGACGTGACCTGGCTCATTGTGATGGTGGACATCTGCCGAGCCTCGAAAGTAGGTGACAGGTAATCCCGCAAGAGGTAGCAGTACAGCTCGGCGGTCCGTGGTCGCAGATGACCTTGGCGGGACAACCACTCGGTCGCATACTCGCCGAAGGCGACCTTGCTGGAACCGGGGTCGACCCATTGACCGCGGTTGATGTCTGTCTCCTTCGCAGACAACCACGCCTGCGCCTCCGTTTTTCCGACGAAGGTGTCCGGCGCGACGTGTCGCTCGCCCTCGTGCCAGTAGCTCGCCTGATATCGGCCGGATGGCAGCTTGCGAACACTGCCGAAGTGACGCCGATGGGGCACACGTCCGAAACTAGTCCTTCGCGCACGTAGCGCGCACGACAAAGTTTGTCGACTCACCCAAGAAGTAGGTTTAGCGCCCCTGACCTGCCTAAATATCGAGCCCGGGAGGAGAATTGAACTCCTATCGCCTGATTACAAGGCAGGTGCTCTGCCGTTGAGCTACCCGGGCCAGCTGGACCTGTGCGGTGCAACTGACAACAGCATGCCCGAAGCGGACGACCGCCGCCACGGTATAGGGGAGTGCGCACTGACCGCTCAGATCCTGCTCGGCCACCACGTGAGGATCCTTGATCGCGTGGTCCTCAGGTGGCAGGGTGGGCCGGATGGCACTCTGTGAACGTGACCGCGCGATCCTGGATCTCGAACGTAGCTGGTGGCTCGAAGGGCTCTGCAAGACAGACGTTGTCAAGGGCCGACTTCGCATGTCGTTGTCCCGTTACAATCAACTTCTTGGCGAACTTGTCACCAACACAGAGGCTGAGGCATATGACCCTCTCGTTGTGCGCCGGCTCCGGCGTGCCCGGGACCGCCGGCGCTGGGCCATGATGGGTGTTCGCCCTGCCAGCGGCCGGTGGGATAGGTGAGCGTCCAGGGACCTCATGATGGGCCCGGCAGCTCGGCCCAGCCTGGGAACCCCGGCGGCTCGCCTCCGCCTGCGCGTCCGGGTGCTACCTCACAGCCCTTCCGTGCTGCCTTGGTCGTCGTTGTTGCCGTGGCTATTGCTGTCGGCGTGCTCGTTCGGATGAGCCCTGCGCACAGCTCATCGTCGCCTCCGGGGACGGCACATCCGGCGGTCGTGACCACTACAACCGTGCCCACTGGCACTCCCACTACGTCGCCGGCCGTTGTCACCACCACCTCTACCACAGCGGTAACGGCTCCTCCGTCCTCGGTGACGGTGCTGGTGCTCAACGGCTGGACTACCCGGCATGCGGCGCTGTACTTTCAGAAAAAGTTGGCTGGCGACGGCTACGACACGCTGGCGCCGAACAATGCGCTTGACGAGACCAACGCGACAACATCGGTGTTCGTCGTGGCCCCGTCCGACAGCGCAACCGGGTCGGCCATAGCGGAACTCCTCGGCTTGTCATCCACGGCGGTTGTAACCCCCAGTGCCACCAACGATTCTGCGATCCCAGCCACCCTGTTGCACCAGGCCGATATCGTCGTTGTCGTGGGCGGAGATATCTCGAAGCAGGTGCCTGTTGGGTACAACGGGTGAGTGCCTGACGACGGGACTGGCTGGCGGCACGTCGATTGGTCGCCCTGGCTGGGACAACCGGGCACTGCCGGTGTACTAACCGACTACGACGGGACGCTCGCCGCCGTTGTCGCAGACCGCGACAAGGCGGCCCCGTTGCCAGGCGTGCCCGGTATTGTCGCTGCCTTGGCCGAGCGCTTTGCGCTGGTCGCCGTCGTGTCAGGCCGCCCAGTAGAGTACCTCGAGTCGCAGCTGGGGCGGCCCCCGAACGTCACGCTGGTTGGGCTCTACGGCCTCGAGCGGGTCGAGAACGGGGAACACCGGGTCGTGGACGCCGCTGCGCAGTGGGAACAGGCCGTTGCTTCTGCAGCCACCGCAGTAACTCGAACGGCACCGCCCGGATTGGAGGTCGAAACGAAAGGTTTGACGCTCGCGCTGCACGCCCGCCGCGCTCCCGAGACTTTGCAGTGGGCGCAGCGATGGGCCGCCGAGCGAGCTACTTCCACGGGGTTGGTCGCCCAGCCTGGGCGTTTCTCGGTTGAATTGCTACCGCCGGTGCGCTCTGACAAGGGCACCGTGGTCGAAGAGCTCACAATTGGGCTCGACGCGGCGTGTTTCTTTGGCGACGACGTCGGCGACCTGCCGGCGTTCAGCGCCCTGCGGCGTCTACGTTGTGCGGGCAAGACAACAATCGCTGTTGGCGTCGAAAGCCCCGAACAACCCGACGAGCTAGCAAGTGCCGTGGACCTGCTCATTGGTGGTCCCGAAGAAGCCGTGGCGCTGCTCCGCTCCCTGGCTGAGGGCCGACGCCTGCCGTTGCCCCCCGTCCATTGAACTACTCAGGTCGCGCATGGCTGACAACGGTCCGTTGCGCAATCGCGAGGACACCTTCGCGCAGCTCATGCGGGCTAAGGACCTCGAACGGAAGCCCTAACCCGATGAGGTAGCCGGTGAGCCACTCGGCCTCGTCGGTGCCGATCCTTAGAAGCGGGCCGGAAGCGGTGGCTTCAACGGCACCCACGTGGGGTGGCACCCTGCGGCGCACTTCCTCGACCGTGGCGCGGAACGTGACGACGGCCTGGTAACGGTAACCGGTCGACGTGATCGCGTCGCTCACGAGGCGTCCGGGATCCGGGTGCTCACGCGGGACGAACGTGTGCCCGGTCCGGTGGACTTGCTTGACCCGGTCGACCCGGAACGTCCGCCAGTCGTGGCGGTCCAAGTCGTACGCGACTAGGTACCAAAGTCGGTTCGTGGCGACCAGCCGGTAGGGCTCGGCCCGCCGGGAGGTGTTCTTCCCCTCGCGGGATCGGTAGTCGAACGAGACGAGCTCATTGGCCTCGCAGGCCTGGGCGAGTCCGGCAAGGTGTGCAGCGGGGACCGCCTCGACGGGGCCCATCAAGGGAATGGTCGCTGCCCTAAGCGCTTTGACCTGGCGTTGCAGCCTCGGGGGCAAGAGGCGGTCGACCCGCGCCAACATTGCCAAGGTAGCGCTCTCGATGCCGGGGACGGCAAAGGCCGCCGAGACACCGAGGAGCACCGCCACGGCCATCGCTTCGTCCTCATCGAGCAACAGCGGCGGCATGTCAGCCCCGACGCCCAGCCGATAACCTCCTGCGGTCCCCGGGGTGCTCTCAACGAGATAGCCCAGTTCGCGGATTTTCTCGACGTCCCTGCGGACCGTCCTGCCGTCGACCCCCAGCCGCTCGGCCAGTTCTTGGCCGGTCCAAGAGGGCCGACGTTGCAGCAAGGCGAGGAGGTGCAGGAGCCGGCCAGCGGTCCCAGTCACTTCACGAGTTTGTCAGGCATCTAGGACCGGAACTGTCCTCAAGGTCGGGAACGATCATGCCATGACATTTCCATGGGTATTCGAGACTATTGCACGGGCTCGCCAGGATGAGACCCGCAGTGCCGTCGCCCGGCACCGTTTCGCACAGGACCACTGCGAATGGCGGATTTACCGCGTCCCCCGGCGCGGGGTGCTACGGCTGCTCCGGTCGCGCGTCGTCGGTCCTCGAGCAGCCCTTCGGCTCGTGCCCTCTGCGCCCACTCGAGGCAGGCAGCATGGACCGGCCACTGACCGGGTGCTGTAGCTTCGGCAGCGTGGAGCTACGGTTCCGGCCGTTAACGCGAGGGGACTTCCCGTTGCTCTCGGATTGGTTCTCGCGCCCTCACGTAGAACCGTGGTGGCAAGAGGCATACGATGTCGGCTCGATCGAGAGAAATTACGGCCCGTCCGTCGACGGCCTGGGCCTGACCGAGCTGTTCGTCGTCGAAACGGAGGGTAGCCCAATCGGGTTTATCCAGCGTTACTTGCTCGATGAGAACACAAGCTGGAAGGCCTCCTTGGCGCCCACCGGAGAGCACGAAAAGGCCGTGGGCATCGATTACCTGATCGGGGACGAAGCGCGGGTCGGTATGGGCCTAGGCCCTCAGGTAATTGATGCTTTTGTCGGGTCGACATGGCAACGTTACCCGGGCGCTTCAGAGATCGTGGTAGCTGTCCAGCAAGCCAACCGCCGCTCCTGGCGCGCTTTGGAGAAGGCTGGTTTCGAGCGGACCTGGTCCGGCAATCTCGGGTCGGACGACCCGAGTGACGCCGGCCCGAGTTTTGTGTACGTGCGCCGAAGTACCTGACGGCTTGGCGCCATCATGTAGCTGTGCCACATGTAGTCGCTGCCCCCGATAAGTACCGGGGCACGCTATCGGCGCTCGACGCTGCCAAAGCGGTCGCTCGAGCCGCTGCCGACGCCGGGTGGAGCTGTGACGTTGCCCCGATGTCCGACGGCGGGGAGGGCTTTCTTGAAGCCTTTGGCGGCTTCGGTCGTTACCAGAGCACCCGGGTGACAGGGCCTCTGGGTGCCCGGGTGGAGGTGCGGTGGCTCCTCGGTCGGGACTCCGATGACCCGAACCTGAGCGTTGCCGTGATCGAGTCTGCGCTTGTGATCGGGCTTTCTCTCGCCGGCGGCGCCGAAGCCAACGACCCTGTCCTTGCCAGCAGCGCAGGCCTGGGCCAACTCGTTGTCGCGGCGGCCAAAGCCGGCGCGAAGCAGGTCCTTGTCGGCTTAGGTGGGACCGCTACGACCGACGGGGGGCTCGGAGCCGTCGATGCGCTCGCCCCAAATGGGCGCTCGCCAAATGTGGAAATCCTTGTCGCCTGTGACGTAGAGACGAAGTTCCTTGAGGCGGCGGCTGTTTTTTCTCCGCAAAAGGGGGCAGCACCGGCACAGGTTGAATTGTTGGGCAGGCGCCTCGAAAGGGTGGCGCAGCTGTACCAAGAGCGTTTCGGGGTAGATGTGCGCGGGCTTCCAGGCGGCGGAGCGGCTGGAGGCTTGGCCGGCGGGCTCGCTGCCATCGGGGCCAAGGTTCTCCCAGGTTTCGACCTCGTTGCGGACCGGCTGTCGCTCCCTGAGCGCATCGCATCTGCGGACCTGGTCGTGACCGGCGAAGGTTACCTCGACGGGCGGAGCCTCGCTGGCAAGGTCGTCGGCGGAGTGGCGCGACTGGCTGCCCTCGCTGCCGTCCCTGTGCTCGTTGTAGCAGGTGACGGCGACCCCGCAGTGCCGCTGCCATTTGTGTCCATGGTCGACCGCTTCGGTGCCGATCGCTCTTGGTCGAGCCCCGGCGACTGCATCACCGCCGTGGTGCAAGAGCACCTTGCCCGGGGCTGAGCCTCATGGTCGTCTGTGCCTGAGGTGCCCTTACTGGGTGGCGGGAGCCACTGAGAGGTCCTACCATGGTCTCCATCATCCAGAGCGGCTGAGGGACGGGCCCGTTGACGCCGCGGCAACCAGTGGGACGGACTGCACAGGCAGGCCGGCACATGGTGCCAATGCCCGAGAACGATGAGGAGGCGATAAGTCCCTTGAGAGAAGGCCCTTTCGTGGAAGGTCTTCGTTGCCGGGAGTGTGCCCGCTCTTACCCGGCCGAAGCGCTGCATGTGTGCGAATGGTGCTTCGGGCCGCTGGAGGTCGTTTACGACTACGAGGCGATCGCCGCGTCGACCTCACGTGAACGTATCGCTGCTGGGCCGAAGACGATCTGGCGTTATGCCGACCTGTTGCCTGCCAGTGCCGAAGGTGCGGTCGACCTCGGTGCCGGTCTGACCCCGTTGCTCCGGGCCGACCGGCTAGGTGCCGAGCTTGGGCTGTCCGACCTGTGGCTCAAGAACGACACGGTCAACCCGACCGGTTCGTTCAAGGACCGGGTCGTCTCGGTTGCCTTGACAAGGGCGCGTGAGCTGGGGTTCAAGGTTGCAGCCTGCGCCTCTACGGGCAACCTCGCCAACTCCGTGGCCGCCCACGCGGCCCGTGCGGGGATGCGGTCGGTTGTCTGCATCCCGGCTGACCTGGAGATCCCCAAGGTTGTCACGACCGCGGTTTTCGGAGGCACCCTGGTAGCGCTCACGGGCAACTACGACGAGGTGAACCGCCTGTGCGCCGAACTCGCCAGCGAGTACCCGACCTGGGCTTTCGTTAACGTCAACGTCCGCAGTTACTACGCAGAGGGATCGAAGACCCTTGCGTTCGAGGTCGCCGAACAGCTCGGGTGGACGGCCCCCGACCACGTTGTGGTGCCGGTCGCCTCGGGGAGCCAGCTCGTCAAGGTGGCGAAGGGTTTCAGGGAGCTCTTCAAGGTGGGCTTGCTGGACGAGGAACCTCACGTGCGCATATCGGGTGCGCAGTCCGCCGGCTGCGCCCCAGTAGCCACGGCCTTTGCCGCAGGTGCCGATTTCATCCGGCCGGTGAAGCCGAGCGGCCTTGCAAAATCGCTCGCGATAGGCAACCCGGCGGATGGGGGCTATGCACTCGACGAGGTTCGCCGTTCAGGTGGGGCGCTTGCGGCGGTGACCGATCCCGAGATCGTGGAGGGGATCCACCTGCTAGCACGCACCGAAGGCATTTTTGCTGAGACAGCCGGTGGGGTCACGGTGGCGGTACTGGCAAAGCTTGCGGCCAGCGGTGTCGTGAAGCCCAACGAGCGGGTAGTGGCGTTCATCACCGGCAATGGCCTGAAAACCCTCGACGCGGTCGCTGCCAACTGCAGGCCGACCGTTACCGTGGCCCCTAACCTCGAGGCCTTTCAGGCTGCCATCAACGTGGCAGACTTGCAGTGAGAATCGTCGCCTCCCCAAGCGCCAGGAGCCCGAAATGAGCATCAAAGTCCGCATCCCCACCCAGCTGAGACCTCTTGTGGGCGGGGCTGGGGAGGTTGAGGTCGAGGGTGCCACGGTGGGCGACGCCCTCAAGGCGCTCGACGCCTCCTACCCCGGTTTTGGCGAGCGTCTCTTCGACGAGAGCGGCAACCTTCGTCGGTTCGTGAACGTGTTCATGGGCGAAGAGGACATCAGGTTCCTCGAGGGCCTCGGCACTCCTGTCGCCACCGGTGCGGTTGTCTCGGTCGTGCCGGCCGTCGCAGGCGGCCAGTAGCCCACTTTTCTCCCTGTTCGGAGGCAGCTTGCGCGCGAGTGCTCCGTTACGCTGTACTGTTAGCACTCGACGTGTGTGAGTGCTAACGAAGGACCGGACCGGCAGGAACCGGTCAGCCCAACGGAGGAGCAAGACCGATGCCCAAGCTGATTGCTTTTGACGAACAAGCCCGCCGGGCCCTTGAGAAGGGGATGAACCAGCTGGCCGACGCAGTACGCGTCACGCTGGGCCCCAAGGGCCGCAACGTGGTGCTGGAAAAGAAGTGGGGAGCCCCCACGATCACCAACGACGGTGTCTCGATCGCGAAAGAGATCGAGCTCGAAGACCCGTTTGAAAAGGTTGGTGCCGAGCTGGTCAAAGAGGTCGCCAAGAAGACCGATGACGTAGCAGGCGACGGCACGACGACCGCGACGGTCCTGGCATGGGCCATGGTCCACGAGGGCTTGCGCAACGTAGCGGCTGGCGCCAACCCGATGGGCCTGCGCAAGGGGATCGAGGCAGGCGTAGAGGCCGCGGTCAGCAGTCTCAAGGCCCTGGCCAGGGAGACCGAGACCAAGGGCCAGATCGCCCAGGTCGCGGGTATCTCTGCAGCTGACCCCGAGATCGGCGAGCTCATCTCTGAGGCCATCGACAAGGTCGGTAAGGACGGCGTCGTCACCGTGGAAGAGTCCCAGACCTTCGGGATGGACCTCGAACTGGTAGAGGGCATGCGCTTCGACAAGGGCTACATTTCCGCCCACTTCGTGACTGACCCCGAGCGGATGGAAGCGGTCCTCGAGGATCCGTATATCCTGCTCTACGGCGCCAAGATTTCAGCCGTACGCGACCTTCTCCCGCTGCTCGAGAAGGTCATCCAGGCCGGTCGACCGCTGGTGATCATCTCCGAGGACGTAGAGGGCGAAGCTCTGGCGACGCTCATCGTCAACAAGATCCGCGGGACGTTCAAGAGCGTCGCCGTCAAGGCGCCCGGTTTCGGTGAGCGCCGCAAGGCGATGCTCCAGGACATGGCGATCCTTACCGGCGGCCAGGTCATCTCCGAGGAGGTCGGGCTCAAGCTCGAGAACGCCACTCTCGACCTGCTCGGCAAGGCCCGCAAGATCGTGGTCACCAAGGACGAGACGACGGTCGTCGAAGGGGCCGGCACCGACTCCGACATCAAGGGCCGCATAAGCCAGATCAAGACCGAGATCGAGAACACTGACTCCGACTACGACCGCGAGAAGCTCCAAGAGCGCCTGGCCAAGCTCGCCGGCGGCGTTGCGGTCATCAAGGTCGGCGCGGCCACCGAGGTCGAGCTGAAGGAAAAGAAGCACCGCATCGAGGACGCCGTATCGACGACCAAGGCCGCCGTCGAAGAGGGCGTTGTGCCCGGCGGTGGCGTAGCGCTGCTGCGTGCGCAGGCTGCCATCCTTGACAAGGCAGAGAAACTGGAAGGCGACGAATCGATCGGTGCACGCATTGTCGCTCGCGCTGTCGAAGAACCGCTCAAGCAGATCGCTGTGAACGCTGGCCTCGAAGGTGGCGTGGTTGTCGACCGAGTGCGCAACCTGCCCGTCAACGAAGGCCTCAACGCCGCGACCGGCCAGTACGAGGACCTCTTCAAGGCGGGCGTCATCGACGCCGTAAAGGTCACACGTTCTGCTCTACAGAACGCCGCCTCGATCGTCGCCCTGTTCCTCACGACCGAAGCCGTCATTGTTGACAAGCCCGAAGAGAAGCAGGCTCCCGGCGGTGGTCCCGGCGGCGGGGGCATGGACGACTTCTAAGTCCTACAGCTGAGCAGTACAACCTAAAAAGGGCGCCCCGAGAGGGGCGCCCTTTTTATGTGGATGACGAGCCCGGGGACGTGCGGGGGCGCGGGGAGCCCCTGAGGCGCCTGTAGCATGTCGGCGATGATCGTGCCTCTGGTGCCCGATGAAGGATGGGTAGTGCTGCACCTGTTCTGCAAGGCCACGCCTCACTCCGATGGCGAGGCGGTGAGCAGGGCCGTAAAGGCGGCCGAAGAGAGCGGCCAGCAGGTCGTCAGCTTCGCGGTGCTCGGTCATAAGGCCGACTTGGGTTTCATGCTGATCGGACCAGACCTTGTTGCGGTTCGTCGCTCTCAGAGCGCTCTCGTCCAGGCTGGCCTTGAGCTGGCATCTTCCTACTTGTCGCTGACGGAGGTCTCGGAGTACGCGAGAGGCATGCCCGCCGAGCGCCTCGAAGCACGCCTTCACCCCAAGCTGCCGCCGGACGGCAAACGGGCGATTTGCTTTTACCCCATGTCCAAACGGCGCGACGGCACCGACAACTGGTACCGCCTTGACTACGAAAGCCGGTTGGCTCTTATGCACGAGCACGGTGCAAGTGGCCGCCGCTTCGCCGGAAGAGTGCTCCAGCTGATCACAGGGTCAACCGGGCTCGACGACTTCGAGTGGGGCGTAACCTTGTTCGGCGCTTCCCCGGACGACCTGAAGGAGTGCGTCCACAAGATGCGCTTCGACGAAGCATCCGCCAGGTTTGCCGACTTCGGGCCGTTTTACAGCGGGATCGTTGCCCCGGTCGAAGAAGTCCTCAGCCTCTGCGGCCTCTCGTAATTCTCATGGGTGATCTTCTTGCACTGCGGCGCCACCTTGTCCAGCTTGGCCCCGTAGTCGTCGCGTTCAGCGGAGGTGCCGACTCCTCGCTGTTGGCGTGGGTCGCAAACGAGGTCCTTGGGCGGGATGGTGCGTTGGTCGTTACGGCCGTCTCGGCGTCCCTGGCCCCCTCGGAGCTCGAAGACTGCCGCTCCCTGGCGAGCGAATGGGGCCTCAACTACAGCGAGGTGGCTTCGGAGGAAGGTGCCAGGCCAGGCTACATTGCCAACGGCGCTGACCGCTGCTGGTACTGCAAGGACGAACTGATGCGTTGCTTGGCGCCGCTCGCGTCTGCCTTTGGCGCCGCTCGGGTCGTCCTCGGGGTCAACCTGGACGACCTTGGTGACCACAGGCCTGGCCAGTCGGCCGCCCGTGACGCGGGCGCAATTTTCCCCTTGCTCGAAGCGGGTTTCACCAAGGATGATGTGAGGGAAGTGTCTCGTTCGCTGGGCCTCCGGACCTGGGATAAGCCTGCGGCCGCATGCCTTGCTTCACGGGTGCCTTACGGGGCCCCTGTGAGCCTTGCGACCCTGAGCAGCGTGGCGCGGGCCGAGGCCGGGCTGGCTGCGCTCGGCTTCCGGGCTATGCGTGTGCGCCACTACGGTGACTTGGCGCGGGTGGAGCTGCCCACGGTGGACCTCGAGCGCGCCGTGGTCCTGCGGGAGCAAGTTGTGCAGGCCGTCCGGGCAGCAGGCTACCGTTACGTGACCCTCGACCTCGAGGGCCTCCGTTCAGGGAACCTCAATGCTGCGCTCGGGCTCGAGCTTGCAAGGACTGCCGACCAGGAGGTAACGAGTTGAGCGCGACATCTGTAAGGGCCCGGCTCACGTTCCCAGAGGATCTCGTAAGTGAGCCGGTCATCTCCAGGCTCGCCCTGGACTATGGGGTCATCGCCAACATCCGGCGTGCCAACGTCGAGGAGAACACCGGCTGGATCGTCTGCGAGCTGTCCGGCACCCGTGAGTCGCTCGATTCGGCCATCGAGTGGCTCACAACGACTGGTATCAAGGTCGACTGGCTGGGAGGCCCGGTCGAGAGCTGAACCGGGGCGCCACCTCTGCGGAGGCCGCTTAGCGCCCTCTCTGCGGGAGGTCGCTAGCGCGGTTTACGGCCCTTTTTCTTGTTCTTACCGGCTCGGCCTGAGGGAGCTCCTCTCCCGGTGGCAGGCGGCAACCCGGCAAGGCCCCACGCGGTGTTGGACATCGGCTGGCTAGCCTCCTGCGCCCATCCTGCTGTCGACAGGACCCTCGCCTCGAAGAACAGGCAGCCTTCAGGGCATGCGAAAGGGGCCTCTTCGGCAACTCCGAGCCGGCAGCGGCGGAGCACCTCGCCGCCCGTCGTGGTGCGCTGCACATAGTGGCGGCAGTCCTCTCGCACCCCCACTCAGCAATGATCGCGTACTGGGGCTGGCGGCGCCATACGGCCAGCCACTAGTTTCAGCTGCCTCCGGCGTCCCGACCAAGGCGCCGATGGCGCCAGGCCAGCATGTCCATCACTAGCCAGGTCAGTAGCGGGATGGCGAGCGACAGTCCGACGAGGACGGGGGTGGCCAGGCTAGCGGCCTTGCCGACCGGGCTAGTCACGTCCGTGAGCACCATTACCGGTGCCGCCCACGAACCTGGTTGACCAGACGACGACGTCCCGACAACTTGGAGCTTGTGCTCACCCGGCTTCGCCCGCGGCACCACCAGGTTCATGGCAAAACTACCGTTGGGCTGAGCGACGGTTGAGCCGACGACAACGTGCTTTTTGGTCGAGTTGAGAAAAACGATCTTTACCTTGCTCCCCGGGCTGAAACCTTGACCGACCATCCGCACCATCTGCCCGACCCTTGCGTTGCTCGGCGCTGAGACGACAGGTGCCGCAACGATCGCAGAAGGTGCCAGCCGGGTAATCGGGGTGTTGGGAGGCTTGGGAGCAATCGTGGTCGTGGATGTCGACGTTGTCGACGGTGCCGCCGTTGTCGACGACGTCGACGATTTCGACGATTTCGACGATTTCGACGGGGCGGGCTCTGAGGTCGACGTCGCGCTTGTCAGCGGGCCAGCCGTCACATGGGGCTGGTGGCTGTTCGTTGCGTCAATTGCCGGCAATGTCGTCGACGCGGTCGGGCTCGTCGACGTCGTCGGCGCAATCGACGTGGTTGGCCCAATCGACGTGGTCGGTCCAGTCGACGTGGTCGGTCCGGTCGGTCCCGTAGGCCCCGTCGACGTCGTGGGCCCAGCCGACGTGGTCGGTCCGGTCGGTCCCGTAGGCACCGTCGATGAGCCTGTTACCGAGCCGGTGGTCGAGGTCGTCGAGTTGCTGCCCGCCGTTGTCGTAGGCAAGCTCGAAGAACTTGAAGTACCGACGGGGCCCGTACCGGGCACTACCTCGGGCTGGGTGGTGCTCGAAGCAATCGGCCCTGACGTGGCGGTCGGCACTGTCGTGGAAGGCAGAGTCGTGACCGATGAGGCGCTTGTCAACCCGGTCGTGGTTGTCGATGGAGCTGTCGTGGTCGTCGATGGAGGGACCGACGTAACGGAAGTGACGGATGTGACGGATGTCACCGACGGTAGCGACGTAGCGCTCCCAGGCGGCAAGGTAGTCGTTGTCGTGGGAGTGGTACCCGCCGCAGCAGACAGAGCAGGGATGCCGGCCATCCCCCCGACGATGACCAAGGCGAACATCGTGCCCCGCGACCGCGCGACCCGGCGGGCAAGCCCCCTGGTCGAGATCGGCGAAGAGAAGGGCATTTCCGGGCACCTACGTTCGTGAGGTCAGGCCGACCGGCCCAGCCCGCCGGCTATCGGGATCCTAGCGCTCGGCCGGAGCCCAGCTCTTCAGACGCGGAACTTGCTCCAACCCATGCTACGCCACGACAGGACGAAGCCGGCGGGCAGGTCCGGCCCGGCCCTCTAGCTGGGAAAATGCTAGGCTATCGGCGTACAACCGAAGGTCGGAGCGCCGGGAAGCCTGGTCGGCACCACGACAACCTGGCGTTGTGAAGGCTTGCTGTGACCGGTGATATCGCCGGCCTAATGGTGAGCCTGGTACTGGTTGCTTTCGGGGGGGACCAGTTCATCGTCGCCATCGCTCGGCTCGCCCGCACTCTAAAGATGCGCCCGACTGTCGTCGGCGTGTTCCTCGGTGGGTTCGGGACCAGCATCGTCGAGCTCATCGTCGCTGCTCTCGCCGCGGCGCGGCACACTCCCCAGCTCGCTGTGGGCAGCCTGGTCGGTTCGGTAGCCGCAAACGTCTGTCTCGCCCTCACGATCGCGGCGCTCATCACGCCGGTTCGGGTCGGCTCGGCCACCGTCCGGCGCGAGGCCCCATTGAGCGTGGCTTCGGTGACCCTCTTCGCGGTCCTCGCTCTTGGCGGGATCTCGCGTGCGAAGGGGGTCGTGATGGCGGTTGCTCTTCTCCCGGTGGTCGGGCTACTGCTGTTCAGCGCTCGCCAGCGTGGCCCGGACCCCCTCGAGGCCGAGGTCGTCGAGTTCCTCGAGAAACCTGCACGCGGCCCGCGACCCGAGGTGATGCGGGCAATCGGGAGCCTGGTCGTGATGCTTGGCGGCGCCGACCTGATGGTGAACTGCGCCGTCGGACTGGCCGCCCGCCTCGGCATGAACCAGGGTTTCGCCGGGCTCACCATCGTCGGGATCGGCACCTCCGCCCCATTGATTGCTTCGTCGGTCCAGGGTGCACGCCGGGGGGAACACGAGCTGGTCGTTGGCAATGTCCTCGGCGGCAACCTGTTCATTGCCCTTGCCGGCGGGGCGCTGGTCGGCTTGCTGTCGAACGGCCTCACCGGGGGTGGCGGTACCGGAGTGCTGGCACTGTCCGTCATGGTCGGCGCCGTCGTGGTGTCCTGGCTCGCCATGGCAAAGGGTAGCGTGGTGAGCCGCTGGGAGGCTCTCTTGCTACTTGTCGCTTACGTCGCGTTCTTGCCGTTCATCAACAGCTGACGAAGATTTATCCCTTATCCGCTCGACCCGTTGGTACTCCCCTTCCGGGTCGTCGTGGTGGTCGACCGAGGGTGGGTGGTAAACGCGTGAGCCGTGGTCGTGGTGGTTTCCGCCTCGGCCAGCTTTGTAGCCAACGCCACGAGGGCTTCGCCGGCGCCTATGTCGTTCTGGTAGGTCGCGAGGTCGCCCTGGCGGAGAGCGGCGTTGGCGTACGAAAAGTCCTGCTGCGCTTCGGCGAGGTCCTGAGCAACCGTGTTGTGCTGAGTCGGCAGCACAAGAGTGGTGGCAGAGCTGGACTGCGTTGTCGTCGTCGTCGACGCCGGGACGGTGGTGGACGTAGGCGCGGTCGAATGTGGCGGCGTTGTTACTGGCGGAGAGCCACCCTCGGACGTAGCTGGACAGTAGCTGTGGAACGGTTGGCTCCCGTCTGGGTTAGTGATCTGGCATATCGCGGCATCGAGCGAAGGGTTACCGGAACCCGAATGGTACGCCGTGTTGTTGTAGACGACCAGCACATCGTCCAGGCGAGGGACGCCGTTTGATTCGCCTTCGACGTAAAGGGGTTGCACGTAAAGCAACGACTGGTCGATGGCGACCATGATCACGTTGCCCAGGACGACTTTGGACCCACGCTGGCTGAGGAGCGTGATCTCTTCGGAGATGGCGCTATTGGTCGTGACTGCCGTGGAGACAAGGTAGGGCCCATCGACGGTCTGGCCTGCCGGGATCGTGAACACCGTGAGCTGTCCGTAGTCGTCGGGGTCCGACGCGGCGGTCATGAACGCGGTCAGGTTTTGCTTGTCGCCGTTGGAGTACGGGACGAACGGTTGCACCAGGACAAAGCTCTGCTGGGTCTGGTCGGGCAGGGCAGTCAGCTCGTAGATCGGCATGACGCTTTGCGCCGGGGCTTGCTGTACGGGCACGAGGGCGCCCGGCAGCGGCGGTACCGTGGTGGTGGCTGCGTTGACTTCACCGGACGAGGGGTTCTGGGCGATGCCCCACTGCTGCGAGTTCGTGTAGAAGACCTGGGCATTGGTCTGGTGGTAGCGGCCGTACATGTCCGTCTGGACGGTGAAAAGGTCCTCTGGGTAGCGCCAATGGCTCGTGATGTTAGGAATTATCGAGTTGGCGTCGCTCATCTTTGTGAAGAGCTTTGGGAAAGCCCGCTCGTACACTTCGATTATTGGGTCGTTCGGGTCCTGGACAAAGAACCACATGGTGCCGTTGTAGGCGTCCACGACGCACTTCACGGAATTACGGATGTAATTAAAGCTCTCATAACCGAGCTCGCTTGTCCCCGGCAGCCGCGAGGTGCCTACAGGGTTTGCCTGCTGGGCATAGGGGAAATTCGCTGTCGTTGTATACGCGTCCTCCACCCAGTACAGACGCCCGTTTATCACCACCGGGTAAGGGTCACCGTCATAAGACAGGAAGGGTGCGGCATTTTCCAGGCGTTGGACAACGTTGCGGTAGTAGATGACCCTCGATCCAGGTTTGACCTGGCCGGAGATCAAGATGTTGAAGTCGCCAAAACTGAGGGCGAAGGCGGTCCGGCGCACAATCCCGCCAACGGGCACGCCACCCGTCCCGTCGTAGTGGTTGGTCACCTCGCCACCACTGGGGTTTTCGTAGTCGAGCTCGGCCTGGTTCGAATTGGCGATGACATAGCCCGAAGTCGACAGAGCGTTCGTGTCGAAATAGATGCGCGGCTGAGCATTGAGCGGAGGTTGGCCCTGGGGGGGAAGACTGCTGAGGCTAAAGGACGGGTACCCGTCGGAAGGGTCAACTCCTGACTGGTTGGCGGGTGCAAGCACAGCCCCGTAACCGTGTGTGTACTGAAGGTGCGTATTGACCCAGCTGGCTGGTACCTGGCTCGGGTCGAGCTCTCGGGCGGAGATCAGCACCTGAGTTTCCTTGGCTTTCCCGGCTGCCCCGTCCGTCAGGTTGTAGCGGTCCGTGCTTGGCCCGCTCATTGTGTAGTACCCGCGAAAACCTTGTTGCTTGAGGAAAGTGGAGTTCATGACGGTTGGGTCGAGCAACGGCACATTGGCCAAAGTCTGTTTGTTGGTCTGCGCCTGAAGAGAGTTCCCCGTCACATCTGACGCGGTGACGGTCGCGTCGCCCTGGAAGTTCTGCGATGTCACGCACGACGATGAGGGCGCAGCGGACGAGGTACAGGTCTGGAGCCCAAAGGCGGCGTTTGTCGCCGTGATGTTGTCTTGGATGTACGGGGCTTCCTTGGTGTTCTGGGAAGGGTTGACGACGAGAGATTGCACCAACGCCGGGTACACGTTGGCCACGAGAGCCCAGACGAGAGCCCACAGCACGACGGCGACAACGGGCAGCAGCCAGCCCTGCTGGCGGACGTTGTAGAGGAAGAGGCCGGCCGCGATGACTGAAATGGCGATCAGTAGCACGAGCGCAGGGCGCATGGCGTGGACATCTGCGTACGAAGCGCCATCGAAGAAGTGGTTGGTCCCCAAAACCAGAGAAAGGCGTTGCAAATAGTAATTGACCCCCTGTACGAGGGCCAGGACGGCCAACAGCACTGACAGGTGAGCCTTCACGTGCGGGCTCACCCGTTGCACCGCCGAAAGCGGGCGTATCCCACCGTTCAGGTAGTGGGTGACGGCGCACAACAGCAAGGTCACGATGAGCGCCGAGAAGGCCCATCCGACGACCCAGCTCAAGAAGGGCAGCCTGAACACGTAGAAACTGTCGTTCAGGTGGTTGAGAGGGTCGACGCCGTTCCAGGGCCCCGACGACGAAGAGAACGGGACTGAATTGGAAAAGAGCAGCCAATTGTTCCATTGGCCGCGAGCGCTGACCCCGCCGATCAGCGCGAAAAGGACTGCGACTCCCAGCCTGATCCACTTCATGTGGGCCGAGGCCAGCTCTTGCCACCGGTTGACCAGCTCGTCGCCGGCCGGTGCTGCACCCAGCGGTGCCAGGCGGTCGGACAGCACAAGGTTGCCCCACACAAGTGCGAAGAGCACGACGCTGAAGGTTGCTGCCAGGCCCGCCTGGACCGTGATTGTCTTGGCCCAGACCGAACTGAAGCCAACCGACTGGAACCACAGGAAATTTGTGTAGAACGACGCGATGTGCTGAATGGACGCGATCAGCACGATCAGCACAATGACCCCGATGACTAGTGCCCAGCGGAGACGGCGGCTGCCTACAGGAAAGTGGCGCGGTATGTCGGACGATGCTCGCATGGGCAACCCGGAGCCTACCCTCGGCCCCAGCTAGCAGGGGGGCAGCCTGGAGATTTCCAGGTCAGTCTGTTTGGGCGTTCGCCGAGGTCGGGAAGGATGCCGCACCGATCGTGGCGTCCGGGGCTAGCTGGTCCGGCGCCAAAGCGCACCTGCACCCCGGATGGGCTGGGGGGTAGAGCTGGCCTGTAGGCCAAGCCTCACCCTTGGGCTGAGCCCCGGCAAGTTCGTTGTCCTCACAGTCGGGGCACGGGCCCTCGGAGGGGTCAACCACCCAATGGAGGAGCGCACCTTCGGGGAAAGCGAGGTAGGCACCTCTCGAAAACGCCGCAGCCACCTGGTCGCGTGCGGCGGCCTCGATGCGCTGCGTCTTCCATTCCCGGTACGCCGCCCCCAACACCTCGGCCAGCTCTGCGACGTCCTCATCTGAGGAGCTGAAGGCCAGTTCGAGACGCTGGTGCAGAGGTTCTGCGATCGTTCGGCCGAGTTCCTCGGCGAGGTCGTCGACGCGTCCCAATTCAGGGCCCGGCTCCGACGCCTCGTCGCCGTAGAGCGCAGCCGCCAACTGGGCACCGGCTCTTGCTGCCTCTTGGAGCAACGGCCGCCCGGCCTCCACAAAGCGGTCAGGTTGCTCCTCGGCGTTAGGCAGCACGTTCGCCGGTGTCGGCGAGCCCTTCAGGTTGCGCAGCCGGTCGAGGATCGAGTTTTGCTCGTCCTGGAGCGCCCGCTTCAGCTTTCTTGCCAGCGAGGACTCCAGATGTCCGGCGACCTCGTCGCGCCGCTCCAAGAACGCTGTCCTGGTCCCTTCGTGGTCGTGGTTGACCTCGTCCCCGTCACCACGGGCTTCCTCATGACCCGCAGCGCCATCGGCGATGCCCAGAGCCTCAGTCCCCTCGGCGGCTGTGAGGTCAAGGCCCACTTCCGCATCAGCATCCTGGTCCGATTGGCCAAGTTGGCCAGTGTCAGAAAGGGCCTTCCGTGCCTCGCTCGTGGCCTGGACGCGGCTAGCTCGGATTCCGCGCGAAAAGGCCCTGCACGTCCCGTTCCTGGCTGGTAATTGCGCCGTTGTCAGGCTCGTTCGGTGCGTCCAGTTGGGTTGACGCATCCTCCGAACGTGAGGTCTCAACCCCTGGGCGCAGGATCCGCACACTTTCTATTGCGTCGACCCGCGCCACCACCGCAGCACCTTCCTGGCCTCCCGACGATGCCGGTCGCGCCCCGCTGCCGCGCTTTTCTGCAAGTGCTTCGGACTTGAGCGCTGCCGGAAGAGGCGCCGAGCTCTCGGTCCTTCGTTCGCTCCGGCTGGTCATGACTTGGGCGACTTTGGGCGCCGTAACGAGCGGCGACTGCTCGGGTGCCTGCTGCTCCTTGGAAGGGGCCGCAGACTTGTTGGCGCTCGAGGGCGGGGCCGATGCCAAGGTCTCATCAGGCCGCAAGTCCAACGGTTCTTCGTGGTGGTCGGTGCCCGCCTGGCGACCGACGGCATCGGCGGCCGCTTTGGCTTCGGCACCGGCTCGCTGTAGTTCGTCGGTCACTTCGTCGAGCGTCCGGCGCACAACGAGGTACGCATCGAGAAGACGTTCGCGCCCGGCGCGCAGCTGATCGATCTGGACGGTCCCAAGGTTGCGGCGCCTGGCCAGGTCGGTGAGGATGGTTTCGCGTACGTCTTGGGCGGCCTGGATTATTTCCTTGTACTTCTGGGCCGCTTCCTCAGCGAGGGCCTCGGCTTGATGTTGGGCCGTTTGGCTCAGATCCTCGGCCTCGCTCTGCGCGCCAGCCAAGATCTCAGCCGCGGTGGCCTCCGCTTCGGCAGTACGGCTCGCCAGCATGGACTCCGCTCGGTCGACCAATTCCGTGGCTTTGGCTTGGGCCGCGGCGACTAAAGCGTCAGCGTTGGCCTCCGCCTTTGCGGTTATCTCTGCCGCAGCGCTGCGTGCACTGCGCAGTATGCCCGCAGTCTCCTCCCCAACGGCCGACATGAGAGCCGCCTCGTCCATCTCGGGGTGAGAAGCGCGCTGTTCAGCGTCGCGCCTTGCCGATTCCGCCGCCTCGATGCGTTCGCGCAGCAATCGCACTTGAGTAGCGACTCGCGCGAGGAACTGCTTTACCTCGTCAGGGTCGTAGCCTCGCCAAGTTTGACCAAAACGACGCCCGGCTATCAGGTCGGCCGACATGTCCGGTAGATCGGAATGGTGGTGAGTACGGTCGGTTGGCATGTTGTAATAGCCTAGGCTCCGCGGCCGCGCGGGATTGGAACCGATGCTTGTTTTCCAGTCAAACAGGCGATATTAACCGCATATCGTGCGCAGGGCAACACTCATGGCTACGCTCGGCTGGCGCCGCTGGGCTCTGGTAGCCCGCCCCCATAGCGCTGCCGAAGGACCTGGAGTACTTGGTCCAGCGTTGTGACAGGGATGACCTGGAGATTGCTGCTCGCCACAGACTTGGCCACCGCGTACTCGACTTGTGGGACGAAGAACACCTGGGCCCCTGCTTTTTCCACCGCTACTGTTTTTTCTCGTACGCCGCCGACGTCGCCCACGTCTCCGTCGGGGTCGATCGTGCCGGTCGCGGCCACCCGGTGCCCCCCGGTCAACTTCCCATTTGACAAGGCATCGAGGATCGCAAGAGTGAACGCAAGACCAGCAGAAGGCCCACCTATCCCGGCGGCGTCAACCGACACCGGGAAGGGCAATATCGGTTTGACTCGGGGTTCGATCTCTACGCCAATGTAGGAGTGGCCGGTGAAACCGTCGAGCAACGCGCTCTCGGGCGGGCTGATTAAATGCACTTTGACCTGTTTGGTACGCCCCCCGTTGGCTGGGTGGTCGGTGAACGTGACGATCGTCCCCGGCTCCATCCGGGCCAGCAGGGCCGATAGTTCGCCAGCGGTCTTCACTTGTTTTCCGTCGACGGCAGTTATGAGGTCGTCGCATTTCAGACCAGCGCGCCAAGCCGGGGTCCCGGCGTACACAGCGTCGATCTGTGCTCCGAGATAGTCCTCGGCCACTTTGTAGTGCAGTTGTGCCAAAGCCGCCAGTGCGGAGTCCTCGTTGGCGTCGACCATCTCCTGGGTGTCCTGGCAACCGAGCTCAGAAGTCGGCGTGGGCCCGGCGTACACGGCTACCGGGTACAACTGGCGTGAGCTGCCGAGCAGTCCCACCTCGTACTCGAGCCAGTCGACCGGGCCGCCTGGCCCACTTCCACGTCCACCATCATCAGCTTGCCGTCTATGTTGTGCGTCTTGTCCCGCGGGAGCACCAGGCGTACGCAGGGGGTACCGTCCGGCAAAACGAGCTCGCCGTTGCCAGACAATTGGCACTTGCCGCTCAAAGTGATCACAGGCGCCGTGCCCGGCGAGAACAGGTAGTAACCCCCTGCCTCGTGTACTGCCACCAGCGCCACCACTAGTACTGCGATCAGGGCGGCGACAATCCCGATGACCGAGGGAGCCCCTCTCCCCCTCCCGAACAGCGCTGTCCAGGGCGGTGATGGGGACGAGCCGTTAGCCTCTGGAGGCTCTGGAGCGGCCCCATCGACGGCGGGGGTTGTCGGCCAACCCGGTACAGTCGGGTCAATGTCGCTCATCTCGGGCGCCAGTGCATGTTGTCCTCAGGTTGCCATGCCCAGGCGCTTATTTGGGGACCACCCGGGCTGGCGCCTCCCATGACTTCACCCGGAAAGGGGTTGCCGGGGGAGGAGGGCTCTGCTGGCCCAGGTTCCTGAACACCTACCGACCAGCGCCGACCGAAGGCGCGCGGCTGCTATTGCGGGTCACACGGGCGATGAGAAAAGTGCTCGTGCGGCGCTTGCCGACCCCGCCAGCGAAGTGCGGGCCAGCGCTCTGGGCGCTCTTGCCAGGCTGGGGGAATTGGAGGCCAATGACGTTGTCCTTGCGCTGGCGGACCCTGCTGCCGAGGTCCGCCGGCGCGCCTGTGACCTGGCTGGGCGTCTTCACATGGCCGCGCTGGCGGCCCAACTCTGCGAAGCCCTGGCCGATGGTACGCCTGCCGTCGTCGAAGCCGCCTGTTACGCGCTGGGCGAGCTGGAGGAGCTGAGCGGGCAACCGGGCACCCAAGCCGCTGTCGTGGCACGCCTCGTCGCGGTCGCAGCCAGCCATCAAGAACCTCTCTGCAGGGAAGCCGCTGTTGCAGCGCTCGGGGGTTTGGGCAGCCCGGGAGGGTTGGGAGCCGTTCTTGCTGCCCTCGAAGACAAGCCGGCCATCCGGCGTCGCGCCGTCGTAGCGCTGGCTGCCTTCGACGGCGAAGACGTGGAGCGTGCACTGGCGCGGGCGGCGCTGGACAGCGATTGGCAGGTGCGCCAGACGGCGGAGGACCTCTTAGGCCACCGGCCCCGCCCGTGAACAGGCAGGGATATGTCCCCAGCGAGCGCCGCCGTTCAGCTCATCAGCAGGTCTCGCACCGCATCGAAGTTCTCGATGCACTTCCCGGCCCCGACTACCACGCACTCCAGAGGGGCGTCCACCAGGTGCACCGGCAAGCCCGTTTCCTCGGAGAGGCGCCGGTCCAGGCCTTTCAGCATTGCGCCGCCGCCTACGAGGTGTAGGCCTTCGCTCAGCAGGTCCTGCGAAAGTTCGGGTGGGGCGCTGCCCAGGCACCGAAGTACCGCGTCCACTATGGCTCCCACCTGCTCCTCGATCGCTTCTCGCACCTCCTCCGGTGCGAGGATAACTGTCTTGGGCAACCCGCTCATGAGGTCGCGGCCGCGGACTTCGGCCTTCACTGCATCGTCCATGGGCCATGCCGAGCCGATGGCTATTTTGATCTCTTCAGCCGTGCGTTCGCCTATGGCGATGCCGTATTCACGGCGCACGTAGGACTGGATGGTCGCGTCTATGTCGAAGCTGCCAACCCGTATCGCTTCGAGGGCGACGACTCCGCCAAGTGAGATGACTGCCGTCTCTGTCGTGCCGCCCCCAATGTCGCAGACCATGTTCCCGAGAGGTTGATGGATCGGCAATCCGGCACCAATGGCGGCCGCGGTCGGCTGCTCTATCAAGCTGACACTGTTCGCCCCGGCTGCGCGGGCTGCCTCTTCGACGGCGCGTCTTTCGACTGCGGTGATCGCAGACGGGACGCATATGAGCACCCGGGGGCGTCCGAAGCGCGAGATCCCCGCGCGCTTGAGAAGGAGCTCGATCATCCGCTGTGTGATGTCGAAGTCGGTAATTGCGCCTTTACGCAAGGGCCTTACCGCCACTATGTAGCCTGGTGTGCGCCCGATCATCTGCCAGGCCTCACGGCCCATATTGAGCACCGTGTTGGTGCGGCTATCCAAGGCGATAACCGTCGGCTCGTTCAGGACAATGCCGCGTCCTTTTGCATAGACGAGCGTATTGGCGGTACCCAGGTCTATCGCGAGATCCCTAGACACCCTCGGTCTCTCCTCTCGTTGCCCGCACGGAGCGCTCTTCTTGTGCTTTTGCTGGGCCGGTACGTGCCCCGCCGCCCACAGCGGCCCGGGGAGCCGAGCGGTGTGCCGGTGCCACAGCCTGAAGCGAGCGGGAGAAGTCGGCCATGCCGTCCTCCATCGATTTAGGTCGGCGCGAAACGACAACGATTATCGCAATGGTCACGGCTGCCGCGACAGCCGCCCCAGCGATCCAAGCCAGTGTCCACCACTGGACAGATGTATGGCCCGCTTTGACTGCGGCCATAAGCAACTGCACACCCATGTGGTCCTCAGCTCCCTAACTGGCTCACGTGATCGTCCCTGCTCAAATGTGGCACGTCTGAGCCGTCAACTGGGTGCGCGTCGAGGCCCCACGCGCTCCCGCCGTCCCAAGTTTCGCGCTTCCAGATCGGGACCCCCGCTTTTAACGCATCTATCCCAAAGCGCGCGGCATCGAAAGCCTCAGTCCTGTGCGGAGCGGAAACTGAGACTACGACTGAAACCTCGGAAGGCACGAGTAAACCGGTGCGGTGCACCATCGCAACCCTACCTATAAACGGCCACCGCCTGCGTAGCTCCTGGGCAATCGACTCCATCTTGTCCAGCGCTACGCCGGTGTAAGCCTCGTACTCGAGCGAAATGACCCCAGGCCGGCCCTCTGCGTGCTCGCGGACGGTGCCGGCGAAAACGACCACGGCGCCGCAGCTGGGGACCACGGCCCACGTTGCAAACTGGCCGAGGTCGAGGGGCTCGGCGCACAACGCCACCCAGGCGTCTCCGGGGGGAGGCAGCAACACCCGTCAATCCTAGGCCTGCCCGCCTCCCGAAGTCGAAGGGGCGCAGATCGCTCGGGGCCGATGTCAGCGCGGCCGACCAGGTCAGTAACCTCGTGTGCAGGATGGATCCCGAACAACAACCACCACACGGTCCCGGCGAAGACGACGATGATCATCCCGGGAGCCCATGGCTGCCCCCAGACGACCGGCTTTGGAGGCATCCCTCCGAAGTCCGCTCCAACCCGGCTGTCCCCGGGCGACGACCGAGCCGCTCCGTGGGTGGCTGGTTGATGGGCCTAGAGGGGCGGACCTGGCTCGTCGGGGTAATTTCGGGGGTCGTCGGGGCCCTTGTTTGTGGGGGAGTGCTTATAGCCACAGGCGCAGTCAACCAACCCACCCCCGTCTTTGTGACAAAAACAGCGACGAAGCCCCCGTCGCGCACTCCTGCCGGAGGGGCTCCCAACGCTATTGGGATCCTGGGTTCGGTGGCGCCATCTGTGGTCGGGGTCAGTGTAAACGGTGCGCAAGGAGTTGCCAGCGGTTCGGGTGTAATACTGAGCACCTACGGCCAGGATTGCTATATCCTCACCGACAGCGCCCTTTTTTCGACGGCCGGCTCCAGCCCTCAAGTGCAAGTTCTCTCTTATTGGGGCCAACAAAAAACCGGTCACTTGGTCGGCACAGATTCCTCTGGCGGGATTGCCGTTGTGCGCGTGGTGATGGCCGGGGCCGGTCCACCCGACCCGGCCGTCCCGGGGAGCGTTGCCGACGTGCAAACGGGCGGGACGATCTATTCAATAGGTTCTGGAGGAGTTGCTGCCTCGAGCAACGGCTCCGAATTTGCGACTGGTTCGATAGACGATTCGATGAACTACCTCCAACCCGTCCAGGGTGCCTCTGGTGCGATGTACTCGATGCTTGTGGCGGACATGTCGCTGGATCCCACCGCGTACGGCGGAGCGGTCGTCGATAGCTCCGGCGCGCTAATCGGTATCGCCAACCAGGTGTCCAGTCAATTGGCAAGGCCAGGGCTCACTTATGTGACGCCAATTGATACCGCAATGGCCGAGATGTACGCCATCATCAAGGGCGGCGGGCAGGCCGAGGCTCACCCATGGCTCGGGTTATTGCAGGCAACTGATATTTCCGGGCCGGGTGCCCAGGAGCTCGGGGTAGCCGGCGCGATCGAGGTCGAAAGTGTCGCGGTTGGCAGCCCGGCCGCCAAAGCTGGCATTGCCGACAACGACGTGATCACAGCGATCGCCGGGCGCCCGGCGGCTTCGGTTGGGGGGCTCATCGCGTGGATGGCACTGGAGAAGCCCGGCGAGGTGGTTAGCATCGACTGGCTGCACAGCGGCCGCCGTCATCAGGCTGATATTACGCTGGGTACCCAACCGGCGACTGCGGACCCCGGCTAAGGGCCTGAGCGTCCTGCTCGGCATCGGTTAGCGCCGGTGGCGCCACCACATCGCGCCGCCGGCACCGACGGCCAGCATGGTGGCTGCACCTGCGGCAAGTGCGGCCGAGACGCGCCTGTTCGGGGGGAGCTCGTCCCAGTGGGCGCGCTCGTCGCTGACCACTAGGGCTTGCTCGGAGCTGTACTCAGGGCGCCATCCCGTCGCACGCAGCTTGTCTCCCGCGATGACCCAGGTGTGCTCGGCGTAGGGCCCAGCTCCGGGCGGCGCTGCGCTGCGCCATAATCGCCACCGCAGCTCAGCCAGTGCTTCCCGGACAGGCGCTGACAGCGGGAGGCTGGCCGACCCTCCGGCTAGGGCTCCGGCGACTTCTTCCCGGACGCCGTTGTCAGGCGCCACGTTGTAAATGCCCGACAGCGCCTTTTCGCAAGCGTGCACGACGGCGCTGGCGAGGTCGTTGACGTGAAGGTACTGGACAATGCGGCCTTCTGCACCCAGAGGAGGGCGTTTGCTGGTGGCGAGAGCTTGATAGAGAGGCTGCTCGGTTGACCCGACGGTGCATGCTGGCCGGAGAAGGGCCACGGCAATGTCAGGATGAGCCCTCGACCACTTCTCCACCAATTCTTCTGCGGCCCTTTTCTCGACTGCGTAGGCGAGTTCGGCATTAGGCCGCGCTGTCACTTCCTCGGTGAGCGGTACGGCATTGTCTGGCCATGCCCCATAAACAGTCCCGCTCGAGAGATGGACGAGTTGTGCCGGTTCGATTGCCTCGGCGGCTTCGAGCACGTGCTCCAGCGCCATCAGGTTCTGCTTTCCTGCGGGGTCCCAGGCCAGGTGTACCAAGACGTCAGCTCGCTTGGCGAGGGCGGCCAGCTCGTCTTGCGCGCCGGGCGCCGAGAGGTCAAAGGCGTGCGCCTCGACCTCTGGAGCGGTGGCAGGCATCGGGACCATGTCCACGGCCAGGACCCGTTCCACGGTTGGACGGGCTGCCAGGCAGGCCGTAACCCTTCGGCCTAAGTTACCGGCAGCCCCCGTGACCACAACCGTGCTCCCTGTAATGGGGGACAAGGATAGCGCTAGCAGGCACACCTAACATCTGTCGTCGGTCAATCTGATCTCGGGACGGCGGCTTATTGGGGTTCCCGCGACCGGTAACCTTTAGAAATGAGCAACCCGTCGCCGTTCTCGGGCGGTGGTCCCCTGGGAGACCTGCTGCGCGACCTCGCCCGGCTATTGACGGCTCAAGGCCCGCTCAACTGGGACGTGGCACGCCAGTTGGCGGCCTGGGCAGCGACCGAAGGCCAGGTCGAGGCAAACCCTGACCCGCTCGCCCGCATCCGCATGGAAGAGCTGCTCAGGGTCGCAGACATGTACGTCGGAGAAGCTACCGGCATGCCCACGTCTCGCCGCGGGTGGCTTGGGTTGAACTGCGTGACCCGCACCGAGTGGGCTTCGAGGACACTCGAGGCGTGGAAAGACGTCCTTTTGAGGCTCGCCACATCCCTCAGCCCGGGAGCCGAAACCCTTGAGCAGGCGAAACCCTCCCAACCGGGAGAGGGCAACCCCATGGACCAGTTGCTCGGGAACCTCCCTCAGGTGATCGGGCCGCTCGTCCTAGGGGCCCAGGCGGGTGCGATGGTCGGGCACTTGGCGAGCAGGGCGATGGGCCAGTACGACATGCCAATGCTGGCGCCAAGCACGGACGAGTTGATGGCGGTGCCGGATGCGATCGACGCCTTTGCGAAAGAATGGGAGCTCGCCCCCGACGACGTGCGGATGTACGTCGGCCTGCGGGATGTTGCCCACCATGCCGTCCTGAGCCGAGCCCACGTCGCGGCCGCGTTCAGGGACCACCTCATGGCTTATACCGGCGCGTTCCATGTCGAGATGGACACCATCGAACAGCGCCTGGGCAGCCTTGACCCGACCGACCTCGCGTCTTTCCAGCAGACACTTGGCGACCCCGAGGCACTCCTTGGCGATATCCAGAGCGACGAGCAGCGCAGGCTGTTGGTGCCGTTCAGGGCGTTCCTGGCCGCGGTGGCCGGGTATACCGATTTCATCGTCGACAAGGTCGGCAAAGGCTTGGTTGGTTCGTACCCTCTGGTGAGCGAGGCTTTCCGTCGGCGGCGGCTCGAAGACGGCCCCGGCCAGCGTGTGCTCGGCAAGCTCCTCGGGATCGAGCTCGATCAGACGACCATTGACAGGGGCCACGCGTTTGTACGCGGGGTGTTGGAGCGCGCCGAGGAGGGAGAGCTTTCTCGTTTATGGGAAAGCCAGGCAGGCCTCCCCACACCCGCCGAGATCGACGCGCCCGGCCTTTGGCTCGCTCGTATCGATCTTCTCGGCTGAGCGCGTCAAGGTCCTGGGCCAGCCTCGGCCCCGGTCCGGGTGGCCCGTCCGGCTTGGCCTTGGGAGGTGGGTGCCCAGGACGGGGCGCCGAACCGGGCCACCACGTTGGCAGGGTCCCGCGCCGAGCTTTTACCGAACCTCCCGCGAATGCGACAGCCCCCAGTAGGCCCACTATCCCGATCGCGATAAAACCCTCAGACAGGGTCATCGGGACGAGCACGGCCAACAAGCTGCCGATCGCCCAGGAGAGTTGGAACCCGCTTTCGAAACGAGCGAACGACCGTGCCCGTAGCCGCGACGGCACGTCGCGCTGGACCATCGAGTCGAAGGCGAGCTTGCCCGAACCTGCCGCGAGACCGATCCCGCCCGAGAGGACCACGGCTACGGCCCAATGCCGGCCCCAGTCGATCACCCCGGCGCTTAGAGCGGCCGCCCCCACTACTACCGATGACCCTGTCACCATCCATTCCTCGGGTGCTCGCTTGCGCAACCGTGGCGCTAGCAAGGCTCCCGAGACGTTCCCGAGCTGGCTGGCGCCGAGAGCGAGGCCGTACCAAATCAGCGCAGCGGAACCGCGCCTGAAGGTGAACACGAGGAGGAAGGTCACAAACCCGGTGGAGAACCGAAGCGCGGCGGTCGCGACGGCTGCAAGTTGCAGCCCTCCGGGCGGCAATCCCGTCGCCGCCCTGACCCCTGGCGGCCCAAAGGTTGGTGCCGACGCCGGTGGGGCCAACGCCCGCGGCACCAGCTCTGGGGTAGCTAAAGCGGGTAGTGACGCCGCTGGTGCCCCAGGGGCGAGAGCTGGTTGTGGCGGTGGCACCTTGACAGTGGTCAGCCGGGTCGCACCCCAAGCACAGCCGAGGTACACCGCTACGTCGCACCGCAGCAAGTCGGGGGATCCCACCAAGGCGAGCAAGCCGGCACCTATACCGCCGGCAATTATCCCGGCCGCAGATCCACCAACCGACAGTTTCGAATTTGCGAGTACAAGCTGCCCGGGAGCACTTACGACTCCAGGTACCAGAGCAGCCCTCGTAACCATGTAGAGCTTGGAGAAAACCAGTGTGAACAGGGCTACAGGGAAAAGCGCGAGCGAGTGCGCCCAGTAAGCCATGAAAAAACAACAGATCGCTCGGCCAATTGCGCACCCGACGACGATTGCCCGCCGCCCGCCGCCGGCACGCTCCACGAGCGGCCCAAGCAAGGGCCCGACTATTAGGAACGGGGCGACCGTCAGGCCCAGCGACAGGGCCACCCTTGACTCGGCCGCCTTTGCTGAGACGTCGAAGAAGACGGACCCGGCGAGAGCGATCGCTACTAACGCGTCTCCAGCAGAAGACAGGCCGTGCACGGTCGCCAGCCGGCGGAAGGGCGTGTCGCGCGGCGCGCCCTGGTCCGCCTGACCCTCGGCGGGGAGCCAGTACGGGTAGTAGGCCCAGCGGCGTGCCAGCGGCAGCACGCGGAGCAACCAACCACGGGCCCCGGTGGTCACTTCGGCGCCCTCTGGGTCGACGGCCGTCACCTGGCGAGAGTACAGCCGCGACCCGACCTGGAGGTTGCAAGCTCCAAATGGGAGCTGACGAAAATATGGCCGGAACATCGGCGCAATGAGAGGTTTCGGCAAGCCGGGCGCAGTTGCCTCAAGTGCCGCATGAGAGCAGCCGACGCACCCTATGTGCCACAGTTTCAGCGCGCTGTTGAACCCGTCGCGGGCCTAGGTGTCCCTGCGCTCGGTAACGGGTATCTCTCGGAGGTGGACGAGCCCGTCGGCGGCCCGGGTACCGCGGCTAGCCAAGCAGGCTCGCTCGCGGAGCCCAGAACTCACGTTGAGAACATCTTGGCCTCTCTTTCGCACCGACGACCCCCCTCAACTTGGGTCGCGGTTCAAGCCCAAGTTCGACTAGAGGTCCCGCCGGGGGACCAGCCGGCGGAGGTCCTGCAGCTGCCCGCGGCCCCTCCGCAGCCCGAGGCATGGCCGCAGGTACAGTTCCAGGACCGGCCCCAACCGCAAGCTCCGAGCACTGGCCCCGCTCTCCGTCCGGCTGCGGCCGCGGCGGCCGCGGCGGCCGCTTCAGCAGCCGGGCCCCGTCCCGCTCCCCCTGCCGGCCCGTCGGTCACCCCTCCAATGCCCCTCGGTAGCGCCACCCCGTCTAGCGGGACACTCAGCAACGCGATCCTGCCTCGTTCCCCGGGCGCCGCCGCCGCAGCCCGAGCACTGGCCGCGCTCGCTCCCGCGCCTGCTTCTCCTGCCGGGCCTGCTCGTCCTGTTGGAACGGGCGCCCAAGCCGAGCCATTGCTCTCGAGCGCCGCCGCCTCGTCGGCCGCTCGGGCGCTCAGCAGTCTCGCCGGCGCATCGGCTCGCGCGAGTTCCATGAGGGCAACGCCCGGCGCCACCAAAGGTCCGGTTCGGGTACCCCCGGCCACCGCTGAGGGCCCCCACATGGACGTCCCTTCTTTCAACCCGCCCCCGCGCACTGATGACGAGGCCAGTGGGGGCCCGGCCCCGTTGCCGTCGACAGCGAGGGGCTGCAGGCCGATCCCCAACTCGACGACATCCTGCCTGCCAAGTCCAAGAGCTTCTTCCGCCTACGGCGCTAGCCGAGACAGCGTCTGCCGCTGGCAACGCCTGCGCCGCCGCTGCCGCCGCTAGCCGCCGCCGGCGAAGCGGCTGTGCTAGTCGGCTTCGGGGCCGTCGCCGCCCGCGCGAGTGGACTCGAGCTTGTAACCCAGGCCGCGGATCGTGGTGATCCTCCGTGGGTGGCCAGGGTCGTCCTCAATGCGTGCTCGTAGGCGTTTCACGTGCACGTCGAGCGTCTTTGTGTCTCCAACGTAGTGGGGGCCCCGCACGCGGTCTATCAGGGTCTCACGGGTCAGCACCCGACCGGCGTTGGTCATCAGCAGTTCGAGGAGCTCAAACTCCTTCAGGGGGAGGCTGACCTCCTGGCCGCGCAGGTAGACCTCATGTCGTTCGGGGTCCAGCCGCAGGTCGCCTGCATCCAGCACGTCGCTCTCGTCAGGGACCTCCTCCGGAGGAGGGGTGCGGCGCAGTACGGCGCGCATGCGAGCGACGAGCTCGCGCAAGCGGTACGGCTTGCTGACGTAGTCGTCGGCTCCAACCTCTAGGCCGACCACCGTGTCGATCTCGCTGGTTTTGGCAGTGACCATGATGATCGGCGTCCGAGAGCCAGCGGCCCGGATGGTGCGGCAAACGTCGATGCCCGAAACCCGCGGCAACATGACGTCCAATAGGACCAGGTCCGGCCGTACCGAGGCGAACTTGTCGAGCGCTTCGGCACCGTCGTAGGCGACCTCGACCCGGAAGCCCTCTCGTTTCAGGCCTACGACAAGAGCCTCGACGAACGAAGGCTCATCCTCGACGAGCAGTACTGTCACCTGCTCAGTCACGGTCGTGTCCCTGGTTGGCGAGAGGAACCCACAACGTGAAAGTCGAGCCTTCCCCTTCAACTGAATCGACGGAAACGTCGCCGCCGTGGTAGGCGGCCACGTGCCGGACGATAGCCAATCCCAACCCGGTCCCACCAGTCCAGCGCGACCGTGCCCTGTCGACACGGTAAAAACGCTCGAAGAATCCGCTCCTGATCGCGCCGCGGGATGCCGACGCCCTCGTCCCGGACGCGCAAGCACGCCCGGTCGCCGCGCCGGTCAGCGTCCACGTACACCGCACCGCCAGGCTCGGAGTACTTGATGGCGTTATCGACAAGGTTTGCTACCGCAGAAACCAGGTCCCTCCGGTTGGCCATCACGTTCAGGACGGCGCTGGCGGGAGCGACGTTGAGCCGGAATCCCCGGGCCGCCGCTGGCTCTTGGAACCCCTCCACTGCTTCATCAATAACCGCCGATAGCGCGACGGCGCTGAGGCTCCCCGTGGCCCCAGCCTCTATTCGCGAAAGATCGAGCAGGTCGTCCACGATCCGGGAAAACCGTGTCGCCTCGGCGCCGACCCTTGCGGTCAAGCGAGCCACGACATCGGGGTCTTCTTCTCCGTCGAGTGTTTCTGCGAGAAGGCTGAGTGCCCCGAGCGGGGTTTTCAGCTCATGGCTCAGGTTGGCGACGAAGTCCCGGCGTACCGATTCCAGCCGGCGCAGCTCGGACACATCGTCTACCAGGGCGATAGCACCAGAGGGAGGGTTCGACCCGCCGAGCGGGTACGCCCTGATCTTAAGGGTGTGCCTGGTGGGGGAGTAAAGGTCGAGAGTCTCCTCGTGGTACGCGCCCGCGAGTGCCCGCCCGAGCGCAGCTTCGAGCGCCTTTTCCGCCAAGAAATCACCGTCCCGGGCGTTGACCAGCTCCCTGGCCGGAGCATTGCGCAACACAACGCGGCCCTTCTTATTGCAGACCACGAGGCCTTGATTGGCCTTGTCGACGGCCTGGACCAGGAGGGCCAAAAGGTCGCGTGCCTCATTGCCGTTCAATTCTGGTTGCCTTCCCACTTCAAACCGACTCCGCCACCACCGGGGGGAAGTACCTGGCCGAGGTGAAAAAGGCGTCTTTTCCTTCGAGCGCCCAGACCGAGCCTTTTGCCTGACGCGGGGTCAGCCCGAGGTCGACCCTGTCCTCGTCCGCGAGCGTGACGAGGATCTCCGCGATCACGTCCCCATGGGTGCACACGACAGCGTTAGTCCCGGCCAACGACCTGATGAGCCTGACAGCCGACGAGCTCTGTCCTTCAGCCAGGTCATCGCTGGCCTCGACCGCCAAGTTGTTGGCTCGGCCTAGAGGTCCCATCGTCTGGAGGCACCTGAGGTAAGGGCTCGAAAGGGTGCGCGTCGGCGGCAAAAAAAGGCCTGCGATCGCGACGAGGCCCTCGGCCTGCCTCTCCCCATGCACGGAAAGAGGGCGTAGGCGGTCTTCGCCCGACCACTCTTTACGGGGGCGTGCGTGGGCATGGCGCACCAATAACAACGGCACGCATGGAGTCTTGCAGAAGAACGAGCGCCAGTCCGAAACGGTGCGGTAGGGGCCGCGAGGACCACTCGCTGTGCCAGAAGACAGGGAAACTAGTGACAGACCAGACGAACGGGCCGAACGGGCAACCCGATCCGGGCACAACGTGCCGCAATGGCTTTACCCTGGTCATGTGGGCCAACATATGCGACGAAGATTGCCCAAGGCCGTCAATCACAAGACGAACGGGCTGCGTGAGATAGGCCTAGCGCTCGTCACCGCGGGACTTGTGGTGCTTCTCTTTGTCGCCTACGAGCTGGTCGGTACCAACTTGAGCGAAGAGCACAGCCAGGCTCGGCTTGCCCGGGACTTCAACGCGGCCGTCGCCAGCGTCCCTGTGCCCACAGCGCCCAGCGCGACTACGACGACCACTTTGGCACCCGTCCCGTCGGGCCTGGTGCCGAAGGGCATCGCCAAGCGGCTCGGTTGGGAGCCGACGTCGCCCCGGCCCAGGCCCACCGCTCATGACCCGAGATCTCCGACCGAGGAATTGCCAGTCACCCCCCCAGGAGGCGCGCTCGAACATTTGGTGATCCCGGTGATCGGTGTCGACCGCTACGTAGTCCAAGGCGTCGCCGAGGCCGACCTGCAGATGGGCCCGGGGCACTACCCGGGGACACCGTTGCCTGGTCAGGCCGGCAACGTGGCCATCGCTGGTCACCGGACCACCTTCGGGGCCCCGTTTTTCCGGCTCAACGAGGTCCACAGCGGTGACCTCGTGTACCTGACAGACACGTTGGGCACAACGTGGGTCTATCGCGTGGTCAGCCAGTTCGTCGTAGCGCCGTCAGATGTGGCCGTCCTTGACCCGACACCGGCTCCCGAGCTCACGCTCACCACCTGCAACCCGCGTTTCGAAGCGACTTCCCGCCTGGTCGTCAGGGCAGTGCTACTAACGCACCTGGCACGCGGCACCAGGGTGCCCAAGCCGTTGCCCGTAGAGGCGACAAAGGATGGGAGCTTCCCCCGTGTCATTGGCCGTTCAGAATCCCTGTCAAAGACGTCGCACACCTCGGACGTCACCTCGCATTCGCATGTGACCTCGCACTTGCATTTGACCTCGCACGCGACGACGACGGCGCCCGACAGTGGTCCCCCGCCCGCGCCAGCGACCACTCGTCCTACTTCGAGCACGTTGCCGACTTCGGGCACGTCCTCCGCCAAGACGACATCAGGAGGCGGCTCGCCAACGGCCGGAGGTGGCGGCGACTCGCCAACGGTGGGGCCAAGTCCCGGGGCGGCTTCGTTGAGCGCGAGCCGGACCGGCAGCGGTAGCGGCACAGGCGGGGCGGCCGCGGGCGCAGCGGGCTGGGGTGTCATTGCGCTGGCGGCCTGGGTCATCACCCGCATCATGGCCGCCCGCAGACGCCGCTACAACAAGGTCGCTGTGCTGTTCGCAGGCGGCGCTAGTGTGCCTCGTCCCGCTGTGGTTCGCCTTCGGCAGCGTCGTTGACCTCCTGCCTGCGAACATTTGAGCGCGAGATGTAATCTTCGAACGCGTCGAGGACCACCACGTCACGTGCGTAGGTAAACCGCTGGCGAGCCTCATTAAGCGGTGCCCACAGGAGGTCGTCGATCTCGTCCTTCGCCTCGGGCAACAGTTCAGGCTGGACGTTGGCGATGGCGCCTGTGCCGGGTAGCACCGTCATAGCCCAGTACCGGACCACCTTGGGGCGCCCTTCGGCGTCCGTGTAGGTAGTGCTCGGCAGCTCCGGGCCGAGGCGGCACGAGAGACCAGTTTCCTCGCGGACCTCGCGGAGCGCCGCCTCTTCGTCGGTTTCCCGCTGCTCAACTTTGCCCTTGGGGAGCGCCCAGTCGTCGTAAGCGGGCCTGTGGACCAGCACGACTTCGATCCCCGCCGGCACGCGGCGCCAGACGACGCCACCGGCGGCCCGCACCTTTGAGCTCACCCGATCGAAGCCAGCCTCTCACCTTTGCCGTGGCGTTTACTCCGAGCCACCGCAAGTTCCTGGAAGTGCCGTTGAGCGTTGATGTGCTTCTCACCGGGCACCTTGTACCAGGTCCCGTCTGGCGCCAGTTCCCATGCTAATTCGTCGTCAGCCAGGTTCACTTCAAGGATTTCCCGAAGCCGTGCCTGGATCTCTGGAGACGCCACGTCCACGAGGGCTTCAACACGACGGTCAAGGTTGCGCTCCATTATGTCGGCCGACCCCATCAGGTACTTGCCGCCATCGGGTAAGACGGAGCGGACCGCTTGGCCGTCGTAGCCCGTTGAAGCCGCCACTTCTTGGCTGTCGCCGTCGGTGCCCGCACCGGTCACGGTGGTCGGGAACTCAGTGGTGGCGCCGTCGCCGAAATAGTAAATCCGTGAATGTTCCAGGTAGCGACCGACCAGCGACCTGATGCGGATTGTCTCGGAAAGGCCAGGGACGCCAGGGCGCAGGCCACAAACTGCCCGCACGATGAGGTCTATCTGAGCCCCGGACTGGGAGGCAGCGTAAAGAGCGTCGATTGTCTTGCGGTCGACAAGGTTGTTCAATTTCCAAACGATCCGCCCACCCGGGCCCCGCTCGGCCTCTTTCTCTATGAGCTCGATTATCTTCGAACGAAGAGCGAGAGGTGCGACTATCAATTGCCTATAGGCCGACTGGCGGCTGTACCCGGTCAGGAAATTGAAAAGGTCAGTGAGGTCCTCCCCGAGCGCCGGCGAAGCTGTCAAGATCCCTATATCTTCGTAGAGACGGGCTGTGGAGGAGTTGTAGTTGCCTGTGCCGATGTGGCAGTACCGGCGGATCCCGTCGCCTTCCTCCCGCACCACAAGTGCCGTTTTAGCATGAGTTTTCAGGCCGATCAGGCCGTAGACGACATGCACGCCCGCCTGCTCGAGCGCTCTCGCCCAGCCAATGTTGGCAGCCTCGTCGCCTCGTGCCTTCAACTCGACAAGGGCGGCAACCTGCTTGCCTCTTTCGGCGGCGCGTATCAGCGCAGTAACGACCGGGCTGTCACCCGATGTCCGGTACAAAGTCTGTTTGATTGCTAGGACCTTCGGATCTCGAGCGGCCTGCTTCACAAACGCCTCAGTCGACATTGCGAAGCTTTCGTAAGGATGGTGCACAAAGATGTCTTCGTGGGCTATTGCGGCAAATATGTCGACGTTCCCGTCGTCCGGGGCGGCCAGCCGGCTCGGGGTTACCGGTGAGAACGGTTCGTCTTTCAGCTCCGGCCGGTCGAGGCTGTGGATCTCCCACAGGGCGCTGTAATCGAGCAAGCCGTCCATTTTGTACACGTCAGCGGGGTGCAGGTCGAGCTCACGGATGAGCAGGTCAAGGACTTCGGTGCTGAAACCGGACTCCACCTGTAGGCACACCACGCGCCCGAAACGTCGGCGGCGCAACTCCATTTCGACCGCTTCCAGCAAGTCGTCCGCCTCTTCCTCGGCAAGGGTCAGGTCGGCGTTGCGGATCACACGGAAGGCGTAGTAGCTCTCGATCTCCATTCCAGGGAACAGTTCACCGAGGAACGCCGCCACCACCTGTTCGACCGGGACGAAGCGCTCACCGTCGGGCATTGCAAGGAAACCGGGCAACAGCGGTGGGATCTTGACACGGGCAAAGCGCCGGTCACCTCGCTGAGGGTCGCGCACCATTACCGCGAGGTTGAGCGAGAGGTTGGATATGTAGGGAAAAGGGTGGCCCGGGTCGACGCCGAGCGGTGTCAGGACAGGGAACATCTGCGACTCGAAGACCGTCTCTGTGTACGCCTTGTCGGACGGGCCGAGAGAGCTCCATGGGACTAAACGGATGCCGTGGGTGGCCAGTTCCGGCACCACGACCTCGTTGTAGATCCGCGACCGTTGCGCAAGTGCTTCCTCCACCTCGGCCCCTACCGCCCGCAGCTGGTCAGGGACCGAAAGCCCGTCTGGTGCGGTGCCTGAGATGCCCGCAGCCAGCTGGTCCTTCAGGCCGGCTACACGAACCTGGAAGAACTCGTCCAGGTTGGTCGAGAAGATAGCCAAGAACTTGGCCCGCTCGAGCAAGGGCTGCACGGGCGACCCGGCCAGCGCAAGGACACGGCGGTTGAAGTCGAGCCAAGACAGCTCCCTATTGACGTAGCGCAGTTCACTGCTCGCAACGATATTGCCCGACAGGCTCTCGCCTTCTCCAGCTTCACCCCCGCCGTCAGCTTCCGGAGAAATAGTTCCATGGCTAAGCTCCACAGCCCTCACGCTACCGCCTCGCGCCGGCGCGAACAGCGGAAATGGCTACGCGCTCAGGCCTCGGCGGTGCCTATGAAGTCGCCTTCTTCATCGTCAGGCACGCCTAGGTCCCACTCGAGTAGCACGTTTTCCCGCGCCGCGTCGCGCACTATGCGCTCCCGGTTCCGGCGGAACTGTGGGTCATGTGGAGGCAACAACAGCAGGCGCGCCAGGATCCGCTGGCGAAGCTCCTCGATCAGGTTGCGGTCCCCGAAGTCCGAGTCGACTCTCCAGTGCGGGGCGACGGGGCCTAGGTAGACGACCCTTACGTGCCCACGGGGGGGGCCGGTGGCCTCTGACTGTTGAGTAGACATGCGCTGAGCATACGCGACCTCAGTCACCCCGCTGTTCCCGCCGTCTGTGGCTCGGCCGCCGGTCCGCCTTCTGTGGACAGCTCGCGCAGCCGGTTGGCAGCGCTCACCACGGCTTGCAAAGACGCGTCAAGGATGCTCGAGTCCATTCCAACACCCCACACCACCTGGCCCGCGGACTCCACCTCCACGTACGCCACCGAGGAAGCGCCGCTCCCGGCGGTCAGTGCATGCTGGTTGTAGTCAAGGACTGCGAGGGCGATGCCGAGCTCTGACAGCCCGGTGACCAGGGCGTCGATTGGGCCATTGCCTCTCCCGACAACGCTGCGGTGCTCGCCGTCGATGAGCAGCTGGGCGGTCACCTGAGTGACGTGCGCATCTGTCGCCCGTTCGGTCACGACCTCGGCCCCTATGAGGCGCAAAGAAGCGCTTTCGGCGAGGTAGGTCTTTTCGAAAGCCTCCCAGAGCTCGTCCGGCTTTATCTCGGTCCCGCTCGCCTCGGTTACGGCCTGGACGGCTTTGGAGAACTCGATCTGGAGCCTGCGGGGCAGGTCGAGGCCATGCTCCGTCTCCATGACGTAGGCGACCCCGCCCTTGCCCGACTGGCTGTTGACACGGATGATCGCCTCGTACGTCCTGCCCGTGTGCTTGGGGTCGATCGGCAAATACGGGACCTCCCATTTGTCGTACTGCTCGGGCAGAGCTGCAATCCCCTTCTTGATGGCGTCCTGGTGGGAGCCTGAAAAGGCCGTATAAACGAGGTCGCCAACGTAGGGATGGCGCGGGTGGACGGGCATCCGCGTGGCGTGCTCAGCCACCCGTCGGACAGCCTCGATATCGTGGAAATCGAGCTCGGGATCTATGCCCTGCGAAAAAAGGTTGAGCGCCACAGTCACAAGGTCGAGGTTCCCGGTCCTTTCGCCGTTGCCGAACAGCGTTCCCTCGATGCGATCGGCGCCAGCTAGAAGCGCCAGCTCGGCCGCCGCGACCGCGGTACCCCGGTCGTTGTGGGGGTGCACGGACAGGACTATGGAACCACGGTCACGGAACTGGCGGCCGAACCATTCGATGACGTCAGCGAACACGTTCGGCGTGTACATCTCGACAGTGGACGGAAGGTTGACGATCAGGGGTGCTTCAGGTGTCGGCTCCACGACGTCAGCGACCGCTTCGCAGACTTCAACAGCGAAATCCGGCTCGGTCCCTGTGAAGCTTTCGGGAGAGTACTCGTAGCGAAGGTGTGTACCGGAGACCTTGTGCTCCAGCTCTTTGCAAATGCGGGCCGCGTTCGTGGCAATATCGATGATCCCTTGGCGGTCCTGGCGGAACACAACGCGTCGTTGCAGCTCCGACGTCGAGTTGTAGAAGTGAAGGATTGCTCGCGGGGCGCCCGAGATGGCCTCGAAGGTCCGTTCGATAAGCTCTTGGCGGCACTGCACGAGCACCTGAACCGTCACGTCTTCGGGTATCAGGTCTTCCTCGATGATGTGACGGGCGAACTCGTAGTCCGGGCCGGAGGCCGACGGGAAGCCGATCTCGATCTCCTTGATGCCGATACCTACCAACGCCTCGAAGAGCGCAAGTTTGCGCGCCGGGTCCATAGGGTCGATGAGGGCCTGGTTGCCATCGCGCAGGTCGACGCTGCACCAGCGGGGAGCTGTCGCCAGTTGCCTGGACGGCCAGGTACGGTCCGGGAGCACGAGCGGCACAGTGGCGGCGTACTTCTCGAACGGCATCTTGGAGATCGTCAACGGGGGGCGAGTCATCTATTGGCCCTTTCTGCGGCGGGGAATGAAAAAACCTCCTGGCCAGAAGGCACAGGAGGTCTCGGCGAACACCGGGTGGGGTGTTCGCCTAGGTGAGAAGGAGCAAGCTTGCGCGAGCGCTCATTACCATCCATGTTCCACTAAACACTTGGCAGCTGTCAAGTTATGAGCTACGTTGTCTGGGCGGCGCTCCCCGGGCCCGTTGGGGGCTGCGAGTTTGGCCACCAGGACGTTCGGGTACCGCCTTGACAGGCGCTTGTGAAGTACTGTAGAGAAGCAATGCTGCGTCCTTCCCCGCATTCTGACTGAGGTTCAGCCCGGCAGGGATCCAAAGACCGGCCGGGAACGTAATACATTCAGCATGTGGCGCAAAGCGCAACGGAGGTCACCTTGGAAACTTCTTGGATGGTGCAGGGACGGTGCCGGGACCTGCCGCCCGAGATTTTTTTCCCGAGCGACGGAGTTGGGGTTGAGGTGGCGCGCCACTACTGCGCCGAGTGCCCCGTAAAGGGGCCATGTTTGGAATACGCCCTCGAAAACCACATCGAGCATGGCGTGTGGGGCGGTGCCTCAGAGCGTGAGCGTCGGCGCATCGCCCGGAGCCGCCGGGGTTTGCCCGCCCGCATCCCCGCTACGGGCGCACAGCCGCCCGGGCCAACCGGCCCGGGATCTCGGTCCATAAGTAGCCCTGTAGAGGCCGGCTGGGTCAGCTTTGGGGGCTGTCGGCGCTGCGTGCAGCCTTCGTACGAGCTTCCCGGTCTGCCAGCAAAGCGTCCAGCTCTGACCGAGTGAGCGTTACGTGATCATCGGGCGAAGCGCTGCCTGATGGGAGCGCCGCTGGGGCCGCCTGTGGCGCAGTTGGGGCCGAGGACGTCGTCGAGCCCATGTTGCCGGTAGACGCAAGAGGCGACGATGTGGCCTCTTCGTGAGCCTTTTTGAACTCCTTCATCGCTTCGCCGGCGTTCTTAGCCAATTTGGGGAGCTGGCTCCCTCCGAACAGGATGATGACGGCGATAAGGATGTAGGGCCAGTCACCCGTGATATTTGCAAGCATTGCGCAACCTCCTGGCGAGCTGGCCGGTCTCCCCCAATGCTACCGCTTTGGAGAAGGACTTTGCAGGCGGCCAACTTCTATACCGACTATACGGAGGTGAGGGCAGACTTGGTTGACGTGGAGGCCGACGAGCCGTTGCTCGAGTGCGTTGTCAACGTCAGCGAGGGCTGTGACCCGGCCGCTCTGTCGGCCTTGTCGGCGGCTGCCGGAAGTTGCCTATTGGACCGGCACAGCGACTGTGGCCATCACCGCTCCGTCTTCACCCTGGCCGGCGGCGAAGACGCGGTCATGAGCGCCGTCCAAGACCTGGCGCGAGCGGCGGTTGACTTGCTTGACCTGCGCAGCCATGTCGGCGCGCACCCCCGTTTCGGGGTGCTTGACGTGGTCCCGTGGGTGGCCCTGGAGGGGTGGCCGCTCAGGGACGCAGAAGGCGCCGCTGCCGAACGGGGGCCGAGGCCCGGGACGCCTTTGCGCGGTGGGCGGCTACCGAGCTCGGCTTGCCCGCGTTCCTGTACGGCCCGGGCCGCTCCTTGCCAGAGGTGCGCCGAGAGGCCTGGCGTACGTCGCTACCAGATTTCGGGCCCCGTGAGCCGCACCCCACTGCCGGCTCGGTGGCCGTGGGTGCTAGGGGCCTGATGGTGGCTTACAACCTCTGGCTTGCAGAACCCGACATCGGCAAAGCCCGGGCCGTTGCGACGGCGCTCCGCTCGGAGGAGGTCCGAGCGCTGGCCTTCGCCGTGGGTGAGCAGGTGCAAGTCTCCTGCAACCTCGTGCAGCCCCTCCTTGTTGGCCCAGCCCAGGTACGGGACACGGTCGCGAGCATGGCACCGGTCGCCAGGGCCGAGATCGTTGGGCTTGTGCCCCAGACAGTCCTGTATGCGACCCCTAAGTCGCGCTGGGAAGAGCTTGACCTGGCTGTCGAGCGGACCATCGAAGAGCGTCTCGAGAAATAACGGCGAGGCACGCCCGAGCCTGTCGGCCAAGGCCTGCCTCGCCGGGGGAAGTTGCTTGGCGCTGGCGCTAGGAAGCTTTGCTGACCCGGTACGGTGCTCCGTTACGGCGGCGACGGAGCCGACGGCGCTCCCTTTCGGAGAGACCACCCCAGATCCCGAACTTCTCGCCGTTGCGGAGCGCGTACTGGAGGCAGTCCTCGCGGACGACACAGCCCCGGCAGACCTCCTTGGCTTCCCGGGTTGACCCGCCCCTCTCCGGGAAGAAAAGGTCCGGGTCGACACCCAAGCAGTTGGCGGACCGCTGCCATGTCGGCACTTCGCTGTCCCAGCGGAACCCGGTCAGATCGGCCGGTAAGTGCAAAAAGCGCACGATGTCAGTCACCGGCGGCTCCCATCGGTCGTGTGTCGTCTTAGGTACGCGTCGTCTCAAGTACACCCAGTCACCTGGGTGGCACTGATGTAGTTACGTCTAACGTAACTACATTCCTGTTATCTTGACGCATCGCGCGCAACAACGCAAGGGGTGTTTTTTCGTTGGGTACCGAGCCGACGGTCCTAGCTCACGTGGGCGAGGGCCTCGCGGCCCTCAAGCAAGCCGGCGACGGCGCCGGCGCGAAGCCCTTTTTGTCTCGAGAAAGTCCAAGAGAACATAGTCCCCGAGGGTGCTCGGCGTGGTGTAGAACGCCTTGCCGCGGTTGAGGCGGGTCATCTGCTCGATGAAGCGCCGCAAGTGGCCCGTAGCGTCGAGGGCGAAGGTGTTTATGCGGACCCCATAGCGCGTGCAGCGGGCCACCTCGAGCAGTGTGGCGTCGACGGTCTCCTGTGTGGGTGGGTAGCCGAATACCGGCTCAGCTGCCCCCGGCGGCCAGTGGGCGGTGGGCTCGCCGTCTGTCACCATGATCACCTGCTTGGTGCCCCTCTGGAGTGCAAGCAGCTTCTGGGCGACGACGAGGCCGTGCTGGATGTTGGTCCCCCAGTCGTAGTCCCAGGAGACCTCTGGCAGTTCGCGAAACGGTATTTCGCGCGCAGAACGCGCGAACCCGACGATGCCGAGGTAGTCCGACGGGAACCTGCCCGATATGAGGGCGTGGAGTGCCATCGCCATTTTCTTAGCTGCAACGAAATTGCCCCTCATCGGCATTGAAAGCGATAGGTCGAGCATGATGACGGTGGCCGAGCGCGATAGGGCCTCGGTGCGCTCGACCTCGAAATCGGCCGGCGTGAGGGCCACCGGTGTGCCCGGTCCGCTCCGTGCGAGCGCGTTGCGCACGGTCCGTTCGATCGAAAGGTTGAACGCGTCGCCCCATTCGTACGGTTTTGTTTCCCCGGCACGCTCGTGGCCGGTCCCGGGCTGGCCGATTTGGTGTTGGCCGGACCTGTAGCGCGCGAGCTTGGTGAACAAATCCGAGAGGGCCTGGTCCCCGAGGCGGCGCAAGCCGCGGGGCGTGAGGCGGAGCCGCCCCTCCTTTTGTTCCACAAAGCCGGAGTCGCGCAAGCGTCGAGCGAGCTGGCCGAGAGCGTCGAGCGAGCGCGCATCTTCCGCGCCGAGCAGCTCGCGCGCGCGGTTGATGTCGACCTCGGCCAGCGCGCCGGGGCTGGGTGCTCCAGCGAGGAGCTGCTCCAGGTCGCTCAAGTCGGACAGCTGGCTGATCAAAGCGCCGGCCGGTTCGAGCGAGAGGGGCATCCCTAGGAACGGGCTCCCGGCCGAGGCACTTGCAAGATGGGCGGCCAGGGACTCGAGCTCCATTTGCAGCTCGAGATCACCTTCGAGGAGAGCCTCGGAGAGCTCCATCAGCTTTGCCCTTTGCTCGGGGGTCAAGGATTCGAGCAGTTCCCGTGCGGCGGCAACCTGGCGAGCCATGTTCTCCAACAGCTCGTCCAGGTTGGCAGGGTGGCCCGGCACGAGGTCCCCGAAGCGCTCCATGAAGCTTTCGAAGTCACCCTGGACATCTTCGCCATCGCGCCTCCTCTCTGCCAGGCGGTTCAGTTCGGAGAGCATCTCTCTAGCGTGCTCGAGGTCCGCCGGCGAGGCGTTGGACATGGCTGTTTGCAGCTCCGAAAAGGCTTTACGAGCCAGCTGTGCCCGCCTTTGGCGCACCCTGTCCAACAACTCGCGCAAGCCAGCGACGTCCTTGCCGGAACTGTCCATGAAGCCGTGTTGCATCAGGCGACGAAGCGCCTGGTCAGGGTCCCCGTGCTCGGTGAGGTCGTCCATCAGGCGGCGAAGGACGTCGTCGCCGCTCAGGTCGCCTGGTTCCTGGGTGCCGTCCCAGCGTGAGTACATCGCTCCTGGCATGACTGCAGCTAACGCTCCGTGAACAGGTTCATGACCGCCTGGCCTGATAGCTGGCGCCACGCGCTGTCGGGTGCTTGTTCAGCCGCTTCGCCAGGTGCAGGCCCTCGAGCACGAGCTCCGTAGCGGCCGCGAGAGCCGCTGCACTTTCAGAGCCCGCGAGCTTGCCGGCGGGTGCGCGCAGTCCTGGGTGGAGCGCCAACGCCTCGACATAGGAAGACGAAGGCACGTCGTCACCCACTTCAATGGCCGAGCCATCGTCGAGCTCGGAAACGGCCTTAGTGAGCTCGGCCTGCTCGACGCTCGACCTGAACACGCCGAGGACTGCCTGGCGGGTCAGGCGGCCGACGAGATCCTCTTCGCTGGCCTCGTCCAAGGAGTCAAGCTCCACCTTCCCGGCGGTTGGCGAGACGAGCGCCGCCAGGTCGCTGACACGAGGTACGGCTTCTTTTTCGCCGAGCCGCAGAGCCCGCCGAGCTGCGGCGGCGACCAACGTTTCGTAGTTGGCAACCCCCAACCGGACGGAGACCCCCGACCGCTGGTTGACTTGCGGGCTTTGGCGCGCCAATTGCGAAATGCTGGCGACTACCTCTGCCATGTAGGCAGGGACTTCCACCTTGACGTCCTGCAGGTCTGCCGGGTCGGCCTCCTGCAAGATGACGGCCACCTCAGTCGAGGTGTCGAGAGGGTAGTGGGTCCGGATTTGTGCCCCGAAGCGGTCTTTGAGCGGAGTGATGATCCGTCCTCGGCTCGTGTAGTCCTCCGGGTTGGCCGAGGCGACGAGCATGACGTCGAGCGGCAAGCGGATCTTGTAGCCGCGGACCTGCACGTCGCGCTCCTCGAGGACGTTGAGCAGGCCGACCTGGATCCGCTCGGCTAGGTCCGGGAGCTCGTTGATCGCGAAGATCCCGCGATTGGTGCGAGGTACCAAGCCGTAGTGGAGCGTGAGCTCATCGGACAGGTACCGTCCCTCGGCGACCTTTACGGGGTCGACCTCGCCGATCAGGTCGGCGATCGACGTGTCGGGCGTAGCGAGCTTCTCGCCGAACCGTTTTTCACGGCCAACCCACTCGACCGGGCAGCCGTCACCCTTCGCGGCGACCAGTTCCCGGGCGTAGTGAGAGATGGGATGGTAGGGGTCGTCCAAGATCTCCGAGCCCGCGACTATCGGCAGCTGTTCATCAAGCAGCTCGACGAGGCTGCGCATGAGCCGGGTCTTGCCCTGGCCGCGCTCGCCGAGGAAAATGATGTCGTGGCCCGCGATGAGGGCGTTCTCGAGGGCGGGCAAGACCGTGCTGTCGTAACCCACCAGGCCCTCGACGACGGGCTGGCCAGCCGCAATGCGCCGAGCCGCATTCGCTCTCACCTCTTGCTTTACCGGGCGTGAGCGCCATCCGGAGGCGCGAAGTTCCATCAAGGTCGAGGGTCGTGCGGTCGAGCGCGCTGTCATTGACAAACCGTACCGGTGCAAGCACGCTACTTTGCCGGGTAGTGCCTCTCCCCAAGAGAACCTCGAGACAAGAGCCGGGCGTTTGACGGACCTCTGCGGTGAGTGGTCTGCCATCGAGGCCGACGACGAGCTCCGGCGCAGTTTCCCCCGCCCGGAAATAGATGACAGCAAATGGGAGACGGTGACAGTACCCGGGCACTGGCGGGCCGAGCCTAGCTTTGCCGCCTCGGACGGCCCATTGCTCTATCGCCGGCGTTTCGAAATGGGCACGCTTGCAAAGGGCGAGCGGGCCTGGCTCGTCATGGACGGCATTTTCTACCAATCGGACGTCTGGCTTGACGGGTCTTACCTTGGCGACACCGAGGGGTACTTTTTCCCCCATGCGTTCGAAGTTACGTCGGCACTCGAGGAGCGCTCCGAGCACCTTCTCGGGCTCGAAGTCGTTTGCGAACGGACTACCAAGCGTCGGGACAAGCGGGCCCTAACGGGTGTCTTCGGGAACTGGGACTGCATCGACCCTGCGTTCAACCCGGGAGGGATTCGGGCCCCGGCCCGGATCGTCGTCGGGGGCTCGGTGCACATCTCGTCGCTGCGCGCCACTTGTGTGGAGGCTCGAGCTGGCCGAGCGGTCCTGGACGTGGTCGCCGAGTTAGATGCGGCTCAAGCAGTGACGGTGACGCTCCGTACCGAGATGCGCAGAGCTGGCAACGACGAGGTCGCGGCGGCGCTGGACAAGCAACATCCGCTCGCTTTGGGGGCGAACCGCCTCCGGTGGCGCCTGGTCGTGCCCGACCCCGAGCTGTGGTGGCCGGTTGGGCTCGGTGAGCAACCCCTTTACGACCTCTCCGTCAGCGTCGAGATCGAGGGTCAACCACTTGGCTCGAAGGTGTTGCGCACCGGCCTGCGACAGGTGCGCGCCCATGACTTCATCTGGTCGGTCAACGGGGAGAGGGTTTTCCTGAAGGGCGCCAACCTGGCCCCGACTCGGCGCGATCTTGCTTACGCTTCTCCGTCCGAGGTCGCCCGCGATGTCGAGATCGCTCTCGAGGCTGGGCTCAACATGCTGCGTGTGCACGGTCACATCGGGCGTCCCGAGCTCTACGCTGCGGCCGACGAGCTAGGCGTCCTGATCTGGCAGGACATGCCCCTTCAGTGGGCGTACAAGGGGGTGCGGCGTGAGGCCGTCCGGCAAGCCGTAAAAGCGGTCGACCTGCTTGGCCACCACCCCTCGATAGCGGTCTGGTGCGGCCACAACGAGCCCTTTTCGTTTGAGCTCCAGCCCGGAGGGCCCTTAGGGGCGCTCAGTGCGCTCGGGGTGGCAGCGGCGCACGCCCTGCCCAGCTGGAACAAGTCGGTCCTCGACAGCAGCATCCGGCGGGCATTCGAGCGAGCCGACCCTTCCCGTCCCGTGGTGGCGCATTCGGGCGTACTCCCGCACCCGGCGTGGGGTACCGACAGCCACTTCTACTTCGGCTGGTACCTCGGCCGCTCCCAGGACCTCCCCCGGCCCTTGCCGCCTGGCCGGCGGCGGGACGCTTCGTCGGCGAGCTGGGCGCGCAGGCGGTCCCCACCACGGCCGGTTTCATGGCCGCAGAGCGTTGGCCCAACCTCGACTGGGGTGACCTGGAAGGGCACTACTGCCTGCAGAAGAGCATTTTCGACAACCTGGTCCCTCCTGCGAGCTACGAGACGTTCGAGGCGTGGCGTGACGCCACCCAGGATTATCAGGCGCGCCTCATCAAGGAGCAGGTCGAGACATTGCGCCGCCTCAAGTTCCGTCCGACCGGCGGGTTCGCCGTGTTTTGCCTGAACGATGCCCAGCCCGCGGTCAGTTGGTCGCTGCTCGACCATGAACGCGTCCCTAAGGCTGCCTTTGCGGTGCTGAAGAAGGCCTGTGCCTCTGTCCTCGTCGTGGCGGACTGGCCCGCTCCGACCTACAGCCCCGGGGCGGTGTTCTCTGCTGATGTCCATGTGGTCAACGACCTCCGCGAACGCCTCGATGACGCGGTCCTGGAGGCGAGGCTCCTATGGGCGGGCGGCGGGCGTGCCTGGCGGTTCGTGGGCGAAGTACCAGCGGGCCCGTCAACTTTTGTCGGACGGCTCATGGCCAGGTTGCCCGACGTTGCAACCCTGAAGGCGGCTACCGGCCGGGAAGGTCCCGTACCGGGCGCCAGGCAAGCGGCCACAGCCGGGGGGCCATCGCCCGGTGGGCAATCGTGGCCCGTTGAGCTACAGGTGCAACTGAGGTGGGCCGGTTCGGGCGAGCCAGCGACGAACCACTACCAGACCCGGGTAAAGGCCTAGCGGCTAGGGGATGACCAGTGGCTAAGAGACGCTGAAGTAGATGGTCATGGCCAGGCCGAACACTACGCAGTAGATGGCGAACGGCGTCAGGTTGCGGGTCTTGAACCAACGCACCAGCCAGTGCACCGAAACGATCGCAGCCATGGCTGCGAACACGAGCCCGAGCAGCGCCGGAACCCGCACGCCCGCACCCGTGGCCCCGAGGAAGTCGGGCAGCTTGAACACGCCGGCAGCCAGGATCACCGGGGTTGCCAGCAGGAACGCAAAGCGTGCCGCCGTCTCTTGCGAAAGGCCGCGCGCCAAGCCAGCGGTCATGCAGACGCCGTCCCGGCTGATCCCCGCTATCAGGGCTGTGGACTGCGCGAGCCCGACGACGACAGCGTCCCCGAAGCTGAGCTCCGCCATCGCGCTCGCAGCCTCGATCTCGTCGGCATCGGCGGGGGGCTCCTCGCTCGGGACGACGCGCGCCGCCGCCCGGCGCCTGAAGCCTTCGCCGGCGAACAGTACGAAGCCGTTGACTGTTAGGAAGATCGCTGCCGCCAACGGTTTGGCGAGGAGGACCCGTAGCTCGTGCTCCAGGGCGATGCCGATGATGCCAGCAGGGATGGTCGATACGACGATCAGCCAAGCCACCTTCTCGGTGGGCGTCTCGATCTTGCGGCGCACGAGCGAGCGGGCCAGGCGCGGATTATGTGGAGCCAGTCCCGCCAGAAGTAGGCCAGCAGTCCCAGGGCGCTCCCGACGTGGAGCATGACCACGAAGCCGAGCCAGTGTGATTCCGGCTGGGACTGAGAAACGACCAGAGCGTGCCACCCGAAAAGCGAGGGGTAAATGACCGTATGGCCAAGGCTCGAAATCGGGAACAGCTCGGTAACTCCTTGCAAAATGCCCAGGACTATCGCTTGAAAGTTACTGATGTGCAACGGCGGGATGCTCGAGCCGGCAGAGCTGGCCACGAGCCTGGCATGAGCGGCCAGCATGCTGGCGTGTAGAGGCAATGACGCGTGGACCATGCGCCAAGGGTACTTAAGCGGTAACTGAAGCTGGTAGATCTATGCAATGGCCCGCTTCTTGTCGGATGCTTGGTTCGATGAGCTTTCGGTCGGAGCTGAACGGCTCGCTGGGCAACCCGACAGCGCCGACGACGCCGTCACCGAACACTCGACTACGGCCGAACAGGTGGCCGCAGATGGCCGGGCGCCTGAACTGGTCGTCGAAGTTATCGCCAGCGGAGCCCCTGAGGGCGAGGTACGTTACCAGATAGTGATGGAGCTCGACGGCCCCAGGCTGGTGTCGCGCAGGGTGGATTTCCGGCCCGCGCACGTCGAACTACGGGCCGGTTACGCCACCTTGGCGGGGATCGCCTCAGGTGAGCTGTCGGCCATCGACGCACTTTCAGCCGGCCTTGCGCGGGTGTCCGGGAACATCGCGGCTCTTTCCGCCAACGAGCCCGGCATCGGTGGGCTGGACCTCCTCCCGCCCGCCGTCCGAGCCACCACAACGTTTGAGTAATGGCGGATGGAAGCTCACTTGCCCACAAGTCCCGGCTGGTACCGCAACCCTGATGAGCCGCGCTCGTTGCGGTACTGGGACGGGCAATCCTGGACGGCACGTGCCAGGTCTCGTCCGGCGTGGGCCTCAGACGCTGAACCTTTTGACCTGGCGGAGCACGACTTCGACCGTTCCGTCGAGGGGCCTGTACACCCTAAGCAACTGCGCGAACCAGTCACAAGCGGTGCCTGGGCCCGGGAGTGGTTCTTGTCATGGCGGCCCCGACAGGCCGAGCAGAGTTGGCCGGGACATGAGAGGAGGTCCCGGCCCCTCCCGTCCCCTCGCCCAGCGCCGAGCACCAAGCTCGGCCCGGCACGGCGGCCGCTGCTGTTCTTGGGCTTGTTGTTCGTAACGGCCTTCGCCGTAGTCATCTCGAGCTTTGCCGTAATAGCCCCGTATGAGAACAGGGGCGGCCTCCAGCCCGCGGACAGAGCCGTCGGGGACAGCTTCGTCACGAAGGCCGGCAGGGACTGCGCGTCCGTCCTGCCCAAGTACCGGCCAGTGTTCGCCGACAGTGTGGACGGGCCGACCATCGTCCTGGCTGCCAGAGAGGTGGACATACTCGGCAGTCAGCTGGAGGCGGTCCCGACTGCGACCGACATGCACGGCACCGTGCAGGAGTGGCTCCAAGCTTGGAAGAACTTCACCAACGAAGAACGCCTCTACGCAGCCATCATCGGCCCAGCGCAACACCTGAGAGGGCGTGTTGCCCCGCGCCCGCTCTCAGACAGGTCGCAGCAGGCCGCCACGGCTGACCGCCGCGACGCCGACCAGCTTGCCCTGGAGGCGGACACCTTCAGTTCCAACCTTGTCGGCACGGCCTGCCGCCTCCAGGAGGCCCCCGCAGCCTGAGTTCCACCCCGCTAGCTGTGGACTTGCGAAGAAAGCCACCCAAACAGTTGATCTGGGTGCGTGGAAGCGGGATAGTGGTAGGTCAAAGGCAAAACAGTCCCGTTTACTGGAGGTGCAGTGCAATGCTCTGCGACGTAGTGGACGACCAGTTCCTCACCAAGTACCGCTCATTGCTGGACGCCGAAGATGAGGCTTTCGACGAGCTCGAGCATGCCTATGAGGATGGTGACAGGGCCCACTTCGACATCGACCTGGCTGCCTGGCGAGCAGCTGTAGAGCGGAAACTGCTGTACCTTCACCGCCTTGGTTTGGTCAGCCCGCCGGCGCTGACACACTGAACCACTAAGGCAGCAGCCCGAGGTCGAGCACGCTGTCACGTTCGGCGAGGAGCTCGGTAGTGCTCCGCTCGATCAGCCCGCGTGAAAAGTCGTTGACTTCGAGGCCCTCGACGACGCTGTAGCTCCTGTCTCCCGCGGTCACCGGGAAGGAAGAAAACACGCCTTCCGGCGTCCCGTACCACCCGTCGGAGAAAACCGCCATCGAGGTCCAGTCGCCGTCCGGAGTGCCAAGGTACCAGTCGCGTACCGAATCTACGGCTGCACTGGCGGCCGAAGCAGCGCTCGACGCCCCACGGGCCTCGATGATCGCAGCGCCGCGCTGCTGGACAGTTGGGACCAGCTCTTTTTCCACCCAGTCGACGCCACCGACGACCTCTAGAGCCGGCTTGCCCGCCACCTTGGCGTGGAAGATGTCGGGGTACTGAGTAGCCGAGTGGTTACCCCAGATGGAGAGGTTGGTCACCGTCCGGACCGGTGCGCCAGCACGCGCCGCCACTTGCCCCAGAGCTCGGTTCTGGTCGAGCCGGGTCATGGCGGAGAACTGGTGCGGGGCCAACGGGGTCGCCGAGTGGCCGGCGTTGTGGGCGGCGATGAGACAGTTGGTGTTGGCTGGGTTGCCAACGACCAGGACGCGGACATCTCGCGCGGCGCTCGCAGCCAGAGCTCTTCCCTGGACGCTGAAAATGGCGCCGTTGGCCTCAAGCAGGTCCCGGCGCTCCATTCCCTTGCTGCGTGGACGCGCACCGACCAGGAGCGCGATGTCCGCGTCGCCGAAGGCAACTTCGGGGTCTGAGCTCATGGTGACCTTTGTGAGAAGAGGGAAGGCGCAGTCCTCCAGTTCCATTGCGACGCCCCCGAGGGCGCCGAGGGCTTGTGGGATCTCCAGCAGTTGCAGTGCGACCGGCTGGTTTGGCCCGAGCATCGCCCCGCTCGCGATCCTGAACAAGAGGCTGTAGGCGATCTGGCCTGCAGCGCCGGTGACCGCAACCTTCATGGGCGGCTGGGCGAGGTCCGAGATGTTGGTCATGGCGCGCTTACAGCTTCCCGATGATCGCGCTTGCGAACTCCGAGGTCTTGACCTCGGTGGCACCTTCCATTTGCCGCGCGAAGTCGTATGTCACTACACGCTCAGCGATGGTCGCCTCCATGGCGCGCACGATGTCGTCCGCCGGTTCCTGCCAGCCGAGGTGCTCCAGCATGAGGACCCCCGAGAGCAGGACTGAGCCCGGGTTGACCTTGTCCTGGCCCGCGTACTTGGGTGCTGTGCCGTGCGTAGCTTCGAAGATCCCGTGCCCCGTCACGTAGTTGATGTTCGCCCCCGGTGCGATCCCGATACCCCCCACCTGGGCGGCGATGGCGTCAGAAAGGTAGTCGCCGTTCAGGTTGGTGGTCGCGATGACGTCGAAGTCTCCCGGGCGGGTGAGGACCTGCTGCAGGGTGATGTCGGCGATGTTGTCCTTCACCAGGATCTTGTCACCCGGCTTGCCACCGCAATCGTCCCAGCTGACGGCCACGTCGGCGAACTCCTCCTGTGCGACTTCGTAGCCCCATTTGCGAAATGCGCCTTCGGTGAACTTCTGGATGTTCCCCTTGTGGACCAGTGTCACCGATTCGCGCCCGTGGTCGACCGCATACCGCAACGCTGCTCGGACGAGCCGCTTGCTGCCGGTGATGGATATCGGCTTTATCCCGATCCCGGAGTCCGGTCGGATCTGCCAGCCGAACTCGTCGTGGAGAAAATCGATCAGGCGTTTGGTCTCGGGAGTGCCCTCTTCGACCTCGAGGCCGGCGTAGATGTCCTCTGTGTTCTCCCTGAAGATGACCATGTCGACCAGGTCAGGCCGCTTGACCGGCGATGGCACTCCCTGGAACCAGCGGACCGGCCGCAGGCACACGTACAGGTCCAGGATCTGGCGCAGCGCCACGTTCAAAGAGCGGAACCCTCCGCCGATGGGCGTCGTCGAGAGGCCCTTGATGCCGATCAGGTACTCGCGGAAAGCGGCAAGCGTGTCTTCGGGCAACCAGTCCCCGGTCTCTTTGAACGCCTTCTCCCCGGCGAGCACCTCGGTCCAGGCGATCTTGTACCCGTGCTTGGCGACGGCTGCGTCGATTACGCGCTGGGCCGCCGGCCAGATGTCCACGCCCGTGCCGTCGCCTTCTATGAAAGGGATGATGGGCTCGTTGGGGACCCGGAGCTTGCCGTCGGGCCCCATAGTTATCTTGTCAGCCATGGTCAGCCAGCCTAGGGGCGGCAGGGGACGTAGGACCAGCGCCCCTGGATCGCGTGCTCTGTCAGGGCCGGTCCCCCTTCCGGCAGACAACAGCCCTTAACCTGTAGCCCAATGACGGCCCCGCTGAGCGCCTCGCGGCACGGTCCCTCGAAGGATTGGGCCGGGCAATTGGAAGGTGTCTTCCTGGAAGATAACTTGCGAGCCCTGCGCTCGCTGCCGGACGCTTGCGTCGACCTCGTTTACATCGACCCCCCTTTCGGGACGCAGCAGGTCCGCAAGTTGGGCTCCATCCGCACAGGTGCCGGCGCCAAAGCTCGCAAGGGGTTCGCCGGCCGCCTCTACCAGTTCGAGGTGGTCTCGAACTACTCCTACAGCGACGACATGGCCCTCCCGGAGTACCTGTCGTTCCTTTACGAGCGCCTCGCCGAGATCCACCGGGCCCTCAGCCCGACCGGGTCTGTCTACCTCCACCTCGATTTTCACGCCGCTCATTACGCGAGGCTCCTACTCGACGAGTTGTTCGGGCCCGAACGGTTCCTGAACGAGATCATCTGGGCCTACGACTACGGTGGCCGCGCCCGGGACCGGTGGCCGAAAAAGCACGACAACATCCTGTGGTACTCGAAATCCGCAAAGTGGACCTTCAATATCGATGACATCGACCGGGTCCCGTACATGGCCCCAGGCCTCGTCGGCCCCGAGAAAGCCGCCCGCGGCAAGCTCCCTACCGACACCTGGTGGCTGACCATCGTTCCTACCAACGGGACCGAGCGGACCGGTTACCCGACGCAAAAACCCCTCAAGTTGCTGGAGCGCATAGTGAGGGCTTCGAGCAACCCCGGGGACCTGGTTGCCGACTTCTTTTGCGGGAGCGGGACTACCGGAGTTGCTGCCAAAAAGCTCGGCCGGCGCTATCTGCTCGTCGACGACAACCCGGACGCGATCAGGATCACAAACGAGCGTCTTGCGCTGCACTAAGGGACCTCTAGAGGGCCAGGTTGGCGTGGATTTGGCGGGTCGCCTCGGAGCGGTTGAGCGTATAGAAGTGGAGCCCCGGAGCCCCCTTGTCGAGCAATTGGGCGCACAGCTCGGTGGCGGCGTCGACGCCGGCCTTTGCCACGTCGTCGGGCCCGCCGCGTTCAGCCGCGGCCTCGAGCCGCTCGACGAGCCAGTGCGGCACGGCACAGCCCATCCGAGCGATCCGGGGGATAGATGCCAGGCTTGTGACGGGCAGGATCCCTGGGAGCACAGGTTTGTTGAGGCCCTTTGCCTCGACGTCTTCGACCAGCGAGAAATAATCCGCTATATCGAAGAAGAACTGTGTGACAGCAAAGTCGGCAACCCGTAATTTCTGAGCGAGGAAGCGCCGGTCGCTAACCAGGCTAGGCGAGCGCGGGTGGCCCGCTGGGTGGGCCGCCACGCCGATGCAAAAGCCGCCGATCGCCCGCGCGAGCTCGACCAGCTCGAGAGCGTGGCTCAGCTCGCCCGCTGGGACCTCGGGATCGGTCGGGGCGTCGCCCGCGAGCGCCATCAGGTTCTCGACTCCCGCTTTCCTGAAACTGACCAGTATGTCGGCCAGCTCCAAGCGGGTGTGGCCGCTGCAGGTCAAGTGCGCCATCGGGTGGAGCGATGTAAGCCGCAACATCGAAGCGACGAGGTCCGTGGTGCGTTGCCGAGATGACGGGCCACCCCGGTAGGTGACTGACACGAACGACGGCCGAAGTTGCTGGAGGTCGAACAGGGTCTGGACAAGGCGCACCTGTTCGGCATCGGTCTTCGGCGGGAAGAACTCGAACGAGTACGTGCGCCCAGCTGCGAGAAGGTCCGAGATCCTGGCCATCGCTACAGGATAAGACCTCAGCCCTGCAGACCGATCGACCCCTGGGCCGCCGCAACGGTAGTGCGCAGCAGCATCGCGACCGTGGTGACCCCGACACCGCCCAGGCGGGGAGTGACCCAACCGGCGACCTCGCCGCACCGTTCGTCCACGTCGGACAGGGCCTTGCGCCCTTCCCAAGTGATACCACCACCGATCACGCAGGACCCAGGGGCGATCACGTCGGGCGTGATCATGTTCGGCACTCCGGCGGCGCCCACGACGATTTCGGCTCGCCGTGTGTACTCGGCCCAGTCCTTCACCCCTGTGTGGACCACGGTCACCGCGGCGTTGGCCCCGCGTTCCTTGAGGGACAGGAGCAGGGCCAGGGGGCGCCCCAGAGTAGGACCGCGCCCCACGATGACCACCGACCGGCCTTCCACCGGCACGCTGTAGTGCTCGAGCATTGCCAGGATGCCGAGAGGGGTGTTCGGCCTGGGATGGCCTCGTTCCCCCAGGGCCAGGTAACCGAGGTTGACCGGGTGTAGCCCGTCCACGTCCTTGGAAGGCAATACCCGGGCGAGCGCCTCGGCATAGTCAAAGCCCGCTGGGACGGGGTTTTGGACGAGGAACCCGTCCACGAGGGGGTCGTCGTTCAGCTGGTCCACGGATTCAAGCAGATCCTGCTGGGTGGCATCGGCGGGGACACGCAGGTCCACGGACGCGATGCCGTAGCGTTCGCACATCTCGTGCTTCCGGGCGACGTAATGAACGCTCGCCGGGTCGTCCCCGACGAGGATTGTCCCGAGCCCGACGGTCTTGCCGGCCGCGGCGAGCTTGGCGACAGCCTCACCGACCTCGGCCAAAGCGGCATCGGCGACCGGTGCACCGGACATAACAACTGCGGCCATTTCGCTCCTAATGCCTGAACTGTCGCTCGCCGGTGAAGACCATAGCAATCCCATGCTCCTCGGCCGCAGCAATTACCTCGGCGTCGCGAACCGAACCTCCGGGCTGGGCGACACATGTCACCCCCGAGGCCGCAATGGTATCGAGGCCATCCCTGAAGGGAAAGAAGGCGTCGCTCGCGCCAGACCCGCCCCTCGCTCTCCCAGCGGCTCGTCCCACGGCAAGTTCTCCAGCGGTGACGCGGTTTTGCTGGCCACCGCCGATCCCGACGGCCATCCCTTTCGCAGCGAGCACAATAGCGTTGGACTTGACTGCAGCACAGACCCTCCAGGCCAGTTGCACGTCACGCCAGTTGTCCTCGCTGGGCTTGGTGGAGGTAACTAGTTCCCACTCCTCGGGACCTCTGGCCAGGCGGTACGGGCTCTGTACGAGCCATCCCCCGCTCACCTGGCGGACATGCCAGGAAGCGACGTTAGGTGCAGGGGCGCTGAGCACGCGCATGTTCTTGCGCTTGGCGGCAAAAAGGGCCAGCGCGCCTTTGCTGTAGCCAGGGGCGATAACAACGTCAGCCTTGGCATTTGTCACCATCGCCTCGGCAAGCTCGTCGTCGACGAAATTCGACAGCGCGACGATGCCCCCGAAGGCGGACATAGGGTCACATTCAAAGGCTTTTTCGTATGCATCCGAGACGCTTTCAGCCACCGCGGCCCCGCATGGGTTGGCGTGCTTTACCACCACGGCTGCTGCAGCCCCAAGGTCGGCGATATCGTGCACCAGTCCCCAGGCCGCGTCCGCGTCGTAGACATTCAGGTAGGAAAGCTCCGTCCCACTGAGCTGCACCACGTCGTCCCACCAGCTCATCTCGCCGTTACTGCGGTACCGCGCGCCCTGCTGATGGGGGTTCTCGCCGTAACGAAGGGGTTGCGCGAGCTCTAGGGACAGATGGAGCGTCTTTGGCAGGGACGGCTCCGGCTTGCTTTCATCGGCTGTCGTCCCGGCTGTGCCGGCCACGATTTCCTCTGTGATCTGCTCGTCGAACCACGCAACGATCGCGGCGTCGTAGGCCGCTGTGTGGGCAAAGGCCTTTCGTGCCAGCCGGAGCCGCAAGTCCTTGTCGAAGTTGCCGATCCCGTGCATACCTTCGAGCACAGCCGTGTAGTCCGCCGGGTCGACCACAACGCATACGCGAGCCCAGTTTTTGGCAGCGCCACGCAGGAGAGCCACGCCCCCGATGTCGATCATTTCGACCGATGGCTCGGAGCGGAACGGGTACAGGTTGCACACGACCAGCGCGATCGGGTCGATCCCTTGTTTCGCGAGATCGGCAATGTGGTCGGGTTCTTCGAGGTCCGCGAGGATACCCGCGTGCAGGCGGGGGTGGAGGGTTTTGACCCGGCCGCCGATCATTTCAGGAGACCCGGTCACCTCCTCGACCGTCGTGTGGGGGAGGCCGGCGACGCCGAGAGCTTCCGCAGTGCCGCCGCTCGCCACCAGCTCGTAACCGGCGGCGGCCAGGGCTCTCGCGAAGTCCTCCAAGCCCGTCTTGTCATAAACAGAAATCAGAGCCTTCATTCGGAGCCTCCTTGTGCCGTCCCGCTCTTGCGGAGCTGGGTCATGAAAACATGGATGGTCTCGGGATAGAGGCGGCGTTCGACCGCCTTGATCCTTTCGTGCAGCGTCTCCTCGGTGTCGCCGGGGAGCACCGGCACCTCTTGTTGGGCCAGGACAGGGCCTTCGTCGACGGCTTCTGTGGCTATGTGGACCGTCGAGCCAGTGACCTGTACCCCGGCAGCGAGAGCGTCGCGAACCGCGTGCCAGCCCTTGAAAGCGGGCAGGAGCGCAGGGTGCGTGTTGAGGACCCTGCCCGGGAAAGCCGCAAACATCTCCGTGCTGAAAATAGTCCCGAAGCCCGCCATTGCGACAACGTCGACCTCGTAGCGCTCCAGTACATCGACGAGGCGTCGGGTATAGGCGCCCCGGTCAAAGCCCGGCCCGTAGCTTTCGCGCAGGACGAGCTCTGCGGGCACGCCGTCCGCTCGGGCAACCTCCAGCGCCCGGCACTCGCGGTCGGTCACCACGACCGTAACTGCCAATCCGGCCTCGATGACCGCCTCCAGGATGGTCCCGCTGCCGGAAGCGAGAACTCCCAGGCGCACGTCGCTGCGACGGCCCAAACTGCCCACAAGAACGACCCTACTCCCTGGACCAGGTGATCGAGCAGACCAACCGGTAGGCTCCAAACCCGGGATGAACACCACACACTTGATCCACAGCTACGGGTACCTGGCTGTGTTCGTTTTCGTCGCTGTCGAGAGCTTGGGTGTCCCCATACCCGGCGAGACAGCCGTCATCGCGGCCGGTGCCTACGCCGGCGAGACACATAAATTGAACCCGTGGCTGCTTTTCTTAGTGGCAGCCGCAGCTGCCATGGCGGGCAATATCGCCGGGTATTCAATTGGCCGCAAGGGGGGTTTCCCCCTGGCTTTGCGTTACGGCAGCAAAATCCGCCTCGACCAGCACAAGCTGAAGGTGGGAAAGTACGTGCTCGACAAGCAGGGCTCAAAGGTGGTGTTCTTTGGCCGGTTTGTCTCAGTTCTCCGTACCTACGTGGCTTTCCTGGCGGGCACACTGCATATGCAATGGCAGAAGTTCGCGGTCGCAACGGTGGCGTCTGCGGTGGCATGGGCGGGCATATACACCGCGCTCGCGTACAATGCCGCGGGCACTATAAAGCGGCTTTCGGGCACCTTCGACCTGGTCCTGGGCGCAGTGGCTCTCGTGGTCGTGGTGGCCGCCCTGTTCGCCGTGCGCCATCAGGTGAACAGGCTGGGCGACAGGGCTGAAGCCGCTTATCCCGGCCCGCTCGTTTAGCGCCTGCGCTTGGAGGACGGGCCCGACCCCCGCCCGCGGTGACCGGCTACGGTGCCGATAGTGGAAGATCGCGGGCAACGACGGTTCCCTCACCCAGACCGCCTCTTCCCGGTCGAGCCGGCGGTACGCAAGATAGCTGCAACGCTTTACGAGCAGATCGCTGGGCTCCCGCTCATTTCGCCTCACGGCCACGTCGACGCCGCGATGCTCGCCCGCGACGAACCGTACGCCGACCCCGTTGCCCTGCTGGTGCGGCCCGACCACTACGTGCTCCGCCTGCTTCACGCGCAGGGGGTGCCTCTCACCGAACTGGGCGTGCGCCCCCTGGCCGAGCCTGAGGGCGGGGTTGCCGCGCCCCGCGGAGGTCTGGCGCCAGCTTTGCCGCCATTGGCCGGGGTTCCGGGGGACTGTTATGCGGCTCTGGCTCGAGGACGAGCTGTCGGCTCTCTTCGGCATCGACGAACCCCTCAGCGAGGCCACTGCCGACGAGACCTACGACCGCGTCGCCGAGCGGCTCACCGCTCCGGAAATGCGTCCTCGGGCGCTTTATCGGCGCTTCGGCCTGGAGGTGCTTGCGACCACCGATTCGCCCCTCGACGACCTCTCAGCCCACGCAGCGTTGCGGGACGACCCGTCGTGGGAAGGCAGGGCCCTGCCGACTTTCCGGCCCGACGGGCTCATCGACAGTTCGCGGTCCAGCGATTGGGCCGGTTCCCTCGACCGGCTCGAGGCTGTTTCGGGCATCGGCACCGGGAACTACCGGGGCTACATAGCGGCGCTCGAGTCGCGCCGAGCGGTTTTCAAGAGCCTCGGCGCGACGGCCACCGACCACGGGCCATTGTCCGCTGAGGCCATCGACCTCAGCGAGAGGGAGGCCACCGCTGTCTACGACCGGCTCCGGACGGGCTCGCAGGGCCCAGCCGATGGCCCGCTCTTCGCGTCCCACATGCTCATGGAGATGGCCAGGATGTCAGCCGATGACGGGCTCGTGATGCAGCTTCACCCCGGCATATGGCGGAGCCACGACGCCGGGGCGCTCGCTCGTTTCGGGCCTGACCTCGGTGCGGATTTCCCGTTCGCAACGCGGTTCACCGCCGCCTTGCAACCTCTCCTGGCTCGGTTCGGTTCGGTGCCGTCGTTCCGAGCCATCGTGTTCACAGTGGACGAAACGACCTACTCACGCGAGTTAGCACCCATGGCCAGTTACTACCCGAGCCTATGGTTGGGAGCCCCGTGGTGGTTTCTCGACGCCCCGGACGCGATGGCACGGTTTTGGGCGGCGGTCACCGAGACCGCCGGGTTCGCCAAATCGGCCGGATTCGTGGACGACACGCGGGCTTATTGCTCGATCCCCGCACGCCATGACCTCGCGCGCCGCGCCCACTGCGCTTTCCTGGCCCGACTGGTCTGCGAGCACCGGTTGCGGCTCGACGATGCCGCCGAGCTCGCCGCCGACTTCGCGTACCGCCTCCCCAAGACCGCGTTTCGACTTGGCTGACCGCTGTAGTGGATGGCGGGTCGATGCCGCCACAAGACGGGGAGGTGTCGCAGTCTGCGGCCCACCTACTATCTCGGAGGTGACCACATCCCATGGCCCCGGAGATGGCCACACCCCATGGCGGGCTAGCGACATCGGTGAGTTTCGCGGGACTGACCGGTCGGACGGGATCGACCGGTCAGAGTAGTTAGCGTCCCGTTCAACCGGAGGAGTATGCATGCGCAAGGTGGTGTTGTACGAGCTGTTGTCCCTCGATGGCGTAGCCGAGGGCCCTGACAAGTTCTTCATCGACTGGGATGAGGCGATGGATGCCAACCTCGCCGCTGTCATCGCCACCCAGGACGCGGTCATTCTCGGCCGCCGCAGCTATGACGAGTGGTCTGAGTTTTGGCCAGGCAGCGAGATCGAGCCGTTCGCCACGTTCATCAACGGCGTCGCAAAGCACGTCGCATCTTCTGCGCCGCTCGGGCGGCAGTGGCACAATGCGACGGCGATCGAAGGCGGGTTGGTCGAGTTCGTGCAGCACCTCAAGAATTCGTCCGGCGGTGACATTGGCGTCCACGCCAGCATCTCGGTCGCCCAAGCGCTGCTCGCAGCGGACGCCATCGACGAAGTACGGCTCGTTGTCGCACCAGCGATCGTTGGCCGTGGCCGCCGGCTCTTGGACGGGCTGCCGCCGGTCCGCCTCGAACTGCTCCGTAGCGCGATGTCGCCCAGCGGTTACCTGCTCGCCGACTACCGCATCTCGCGGTGACTCTGCTCGCCCGGAGCTCCACGAGCCTGTTTAAGTGGTCACGAACTAGCCACGAGAGCGTCCGTGAGGGCGTCAATACCGGCCAAGTTGAGCGCGAGATCAGCCCCGAGATGATGGCGGCTCGCGAGAACCGCGGGAGCGTAGTAGGAGACCTTGGTTTGGCCCTCGTCCGACCAGATCAGCACCTTCAGCGGTAGGTCCAGCGCCGATAAGGGTGACGCTTTCATCACCGGCGTCCCAGCCACCGGGCTCCCGAAGATCACCAGCGTGGTGTCACGCAGTTCGAGCCCTACCTGGCGCGCCGCCGCGCTCTGATCGATCACGACGAACAGCGTCATCCCCTTCTCCTTCAGCATCCCGATAAGACGTTCCACGGTGCCGGCAACAGACCGGGAGCTGAGCTTGGTGACGATACCTGTCTCATCCGGGCTGAAGTTGGGCATCGCTGGTCCGCTCCTGTCGTAGGTGTGCAAAGCAAACGTAGCCGGGTACGGCGGAGGCGGGGCTACGCCCGTCGGGGGTGGGGCCTGCCCGTCGGGGGGGGGCCTGCCCGTCGGGACCGTCCTCGAGATCGTTCGTCCGGTGAAAGAAGAACCGATTTCTCCGCTTATGTCCGATTTGCTCAAGGCTCGCGCTCAAGGCTCCGATGGGACCAGAAGCGAGCCGTTCAAGTGGTGACCTAAGGGGGCGGAGATGCAGAATGCTGTGGCCGAACAGCGGGTTCAGGACAACGCGCTTAGCGGTTCCACAACAATTTCACTTCGGGATACGGGACCGGCCGGCCCGAAACAGGCGAGGCCGGAAATAGAGGTAATTCCAGAAGTCTCCCGGGTTCCCGGGCCGATCAGTGAGGCCGATGCAGTATTCTGCCGCGACCTCCTTGAGTTCCTTGGGGATTTCAAGTCAGTCGCACCGAAATCGAGCACCGTCCGCAGATTGGGACAGGCAGCTGTGCAGAATGAGCCGGTTGCTCGCGATCTGGCACCACAACAGGATCTCCTGTTCGACTTTCTGCGGGCCTATGAGGCCGCACCGAAAATGCGGCCCCTGTCCCAGCGGAGCCTCGCCGGTGGGACGCCAGAAGCAGGCGCCAAGGGCCCTGGCCAAATAGCTGCCACACCGACGGTCGCTGAGCCAGAGGATACGCCGTTCAGGGTACCCCCCTACGTCTCGTCGGTGTCGGAGAACACGGGGACCGAGAAAGCACTTCTCGACGCCGATGCGGTATGGCTCGAGCTGCAAGACTCTCCTGAGCCAGTCGCAGACCGGCCCGTTGCAGTGGCGGTTGCAGTGCCGCCCGCAAGTGTGGTTGCGGAGCCGGCCGCCCCGGCGCCCGTCGCGGAGCGGCCTGCTCGAGCGCCAGCTGCAAAGCAGCCGAGCCCAGTGCCCGTCGCCAAGCGGCCAGACCCGGTACCGGTCGCAAAGCGGCCTGCTCCAGTGGCGATCGCAAAACGGCCAGACTCAGTGCCCGTTCCACAGAGGCCAGCTCCAGTGGCAGCCACACCGAGCCCAGCTCCGGCGGCAGCCACACCCAGCCCAGTTCCAGCAGCGGTCGTGCGCAAGCCAGATGCCAAGCCCGCTCCGGCGCAAGCCAAAAAGCGGGCAGAACCTCGCCCCGCCCCAGCGCCAGCCGTGAAGCCGCTCGGCCCGGCGGCGGCTCGTGCAAAGGCTATTGCCGAGGGGCTGATCGTCTAAATCTCGCTGAGAGACTCCCGCGGCCTTGGAGCGGGAGCCGCCCGTCTGGTGCCGAATTCGCTACGAACGAATTCGACACTCGACGCACGACCCGCCCCACACCCCCAAACGCGTGCACGTCCACGCGAACAGGCGCTAAGCACGTAACCCAACCTTGTCCTCTGCGCCCCACGTCTCCTCCCCAGCGGGGGACCAGGCTGGGGATCCTTTAGAACAGGGTCGAACCGACCAAATCCAGTGCCGAAGGCGAGCTCGTCAGCACAAGCCCGGTAGGCGACACCAACGTGAGCGTGCCGTCCAGGGCCAAGGTGAGCTCCCAACCCTCGTCGTGCCAAACGTGGTGATGGCGTGTACAGCCGAGCAAGAGGTTGTCTAAACGCGTCGCGCCGCCTTTGGCGAAATGGACGACGTGGTGTGCCTCGCACCAGCTTGGCGGGCGGTCACACCCTGGGTGGCGGCAATGGCGGTCGCGCACTACAAGCGCCGCCCATAGCGCTGGGCTTATGGTCCTCACCGAAGAGCCGTAGTCGAGCACCGTAGAGCGGCCCGCCATCACGATGCGGTGCAGCTCCGAGTCGCACGAAAGCCGCTCGATGGTCCGAGCCGGCACCGGCGTCCCATTGGCCAGTTGGCCCGGGCCACCGCTAGCAAGCTCGGTGAGGCCGACCACCACAGACACATGGGGCCGAGTGCGGTTCCCCGAAGAAGTCAAGGTGGAATTGTCCAAGAACCACCGGCAAAGGTCGACAAGAGCAGCGGCCCGCCGCTCGGCCGCGCTCGGCAGCGGCAGCTCGGCCGGGTCGTAGTCGCGTCCAGCAGCCGCAATAGCTGCTTCGACCACGGCATCATCTTCGGCCGACAGGTGCCCGGAGAGCTCTCGTCTGCCGTCCAGGGTCTCAGCGAGATAAATCTCCGAGGGACGCGAGGCTGGCTCGGAGCCGTCGGTGGTCGCCTCGGCATGGAGGCGCCACGACCTCATCGCGGCCGCTGTGTCGCGCACCGACAAGGCCGCCAGCACCGGGGTCAGCTCGTCTTCGTGGGCGGCATAAAGGCCTGCGTGCTCAGCCGGGACGTTGGCCACCACGGCGCCGACCTGGGACGAGGAAAGTACCCCTTCTGCCCAAGCAGTGGCCGTCGTGGGGAGCTGCGAAAGCCGCTTGGCCGTTAGCGCCTCGCGGTGCGCCTCTTTCCGCGAGCGCCTGCCATGTGCAGCCAGCCATGCCGTGAGCGACAGCGAGCCGTCCTCGGCCCAGCAACGCTCAGAGTCGAAAGCCCGCAAGACTTCTGAGATCTTTGCGTCGAGGCGGTCTCGCAGTGCCAGCAGTTCTTCTATGTCGCCCGCCACGGGTGCGACCGCCAAACAAGCGAGTGCAGCGGCCAGTTCTTTGATATTGCCAGCCGCGCCCACCTCTCTATCGTACATGTGTTCGATGCCCATTCGGCAACAAAACACTGGGGAACTTTTGCCTCCCAGGGTGCGGACCGGAAGGAGGGGAAGCTCACAAGCAAAAATCGGCCTCCAGCCTTGGATCTGAACCATTACTAATTGCCGGCCAGGCCCGGCGCGCGCTGCTGTCGCCGTCCCAGCGCCGCGCGCGTGTGGGTACGATGAACCCGCGACCTTGGAGCGCCCGACCGGAGCGCTAGTGAGTGCCTTCTCGAGTTCTGCCTACCGGGCCTGACGGCCCCGACGGTATGGCGGCGGCTGGGGGCGACTTGTTTGGACTCGCACCTCGACGGTTACCCGGCAGCTCCGTCTCTGACCTCTGTGTCCGGGGGGTATCGCACAGGCGAAGCTGGGCCATGGAGCGGCGGCTGCAGGCACCAGCGCACGGGCACTCTCGTCGCCGGGCGCATCCCCAGGAGCCTCACGCCTGTCTCACCCGCGCCACCGAGCTGCGAGCGACCACAGCCTGGGGCTTGTGCCTGCGACCCGCTCCTATGTGGAACCCGATATGGAGCCCGAGAAGGGAATCGAACCCTTGACCTACGCATTACGAGTGCGTTGCTCTGCCGTCTGAGCTACCCGGGCGGGTGGTGTTGAACTGGCCTTTTGTATGTCGATCGTCTTAAGCTAACATCCTCTGGGGGGCGTGGCGCGACCGCCCAAGGAAGTGAGCCAACGGGGGCCCAGAAGCGGCGTACCCACCATCATGCTCCCGAGTGAGACTTCACCCGGATCATTATGATGCTCCGACCCAGCGCCGGCTCTCTGGATGGGCAGCGGATTTGTGCAATCGTTCAGCAGGAGCTTGGGTGGTCGGGTGCCGGTCGAACTGTGCTAGAGCCTCGCGCTGGGACCAGACGACCTGGACAACGCGGTCGAGGCCGACACTGAAAAGGACCCCGCGTTGTACTGGGTTGCGCGACACAACCACGATGCGTTCGTCGCGTTTGCAGGCCCGCGTGTCGACCACTCAGCCAAAGCCGGTGTTCCTCAGCACAAGGCCCTCCCCGGCCCTTGGGGCGGCTGCCGCGTCGCCTGTCCAGTTGACTTGTGGCGACTCGATCAGCCTCACCCAAGCAACACGAGGCAAAGGGGTGACGCCCTGGGTTGAGTCTCCGGGCGGCCCTCCCGTGGGCAGTTCAACTGGCCGTGGCTGGCAGTTCGGTTGGCCGTCCCGGGAAAAAACTCATTGGCGATTGACATCGAAGACCGTTTACACATCCGTTCTTGCCATTCAGCCGAGTTGAAGAGGCCATTGCGGATCAGGAGAACAACGAGTTGTTGAAGCTACGATTCGCGGTCCGTGACGAAATCGAATAACCTTCCAAAGACCGCTGGTTCTTGCGCTGCCTTGTCTTGCTTCCCGTTGCCCCCGTAATCGGCCGGCGGGTTAGGCACTCTTCGGGACCACGGGTTTAGGCGACCAGCAACGAGGTGCTTGATGGGCGATAGCGCGCATCACGCTCAGGACCACGGAAAGGTCGACAACTTCGGAGTCGTCCTGCCACCAGCGGTGCTGGCACGCCGAGCACACGAAGAGCCTCAACTGCTCACCCCCCGGGCCGCTCAGTTCGAGCGTTGGCGTCATTTCCGGAGCATGTTTACACGGGACTTCAAGGGTATTTGACTGGTCGCCGCAGCTCAAATTAGCCATACGCTACTACTTTGCCCGTAGCACAGCCCTGCCGACCCCATCGATTGGCCCGAGCGGCGGTGACCTTCGTCACATCTCGGCGTGGTTGTCGGGCTTGCCTTCAGCGTCGTAGACGAAGCGGCGGGTTGGCGTCGCTCCAGGCCCTCCGCAGTACATGGGTGGCGACGATGGCAAGCGTAGGACGGGGCAGACTGATCATACCTGCCAGCTAGGCCAGCACCAGCACCGCTCGAAGTAGGTCGTGCTCCCGCGTACTGAGCGTACGGTACCTTTCCTGCAAGCCCAGGTCAAGCGGTCCCGTCAAGCGTAGAAAAGCGAGGGACTCCAGCTCGTCCCTCACGAAGCGGAGTTCCTGCATCGGGTTCATGCCGCAAGGATCGGCCACTCGGCCTAGTGACAAGAAGGGCCTTTAGTCCCATTGAGCGCGGACCAACCATTGCTTTTGTCAGTTCACACATGCCCCCCGCCGTCCATGGCCGGAAGGCTCCAGTCCAACACTGGGTGGGTTCGCACTAAGCCCAATGGGTGCCGCCCATCCAAGTGCTAAGTACTACCTTAACGCCCGCGGGCGCTGGCGCGAGGTCAAGGCGCGAGCCTCGGCGGGAAGAAATTGCGTTGGACGCTAGGGGCGAAGGTCACAAAACAACTTAGCGCGCTCGACTCGAGGTACCAATCGACCGAAGAACCGGGTGGAGCGATCATGATCATATCGGCCGAGAGCACCCGAGGTTTTCGTTTGGTCGCCTGGCTGTTTGCGGCCCTAACACTGCTGTTCCTGGTCTGCGTGACTTTCCGTACCGGCGGGGCGCGGACAGCCGATGCGGTCGACGATGTGGGAGAACTGGTCGCGGCGTTGGTGTCCGCGACGGCCTGCATGGCCGCAGCGCGTATGCAGCGCCGCGCTCGAGCTGGGTGGGCTCTGCTCGCCGCTTCTAGTTTCGCGTGGGCATGTGGGGAGGCGATGTGGTGCTACTACGACCTCGTCCGCGGGGTCGAGGTCCCCTTCCCGTCGCTGGCCGACGTCGGGTTCCTGGGCGCCGTGCCGTTGACACTTGTCGGCCTCCTGGCGTTCTCCGGCGGCACGAACCGCAGCACCAGGCACCTGCTGGGGCTCGCTGCGGAGATGTCCGCCGGGATTGCCGTGTTCTTTGTGAGCTTGGCGACGCTTGCCGGCCTAGTGTCCCACCGGCCGGTCGACGCTATCCTTTCTCCCGTCGTGGGGATTGCCTACCCAACGAGCGACCTAGTGATCGCGGCCATGGTCGTGGTCGCGTTCCGGGGGGCAGCGCGAGATCGGAGGAGCTTGGGCTTGGTCCTCGCGGGGGTCCTGTCCTTTACAATCGCCGATAGCTCTTTCGCTTATTTTACGGCAACGAACAGCTACGGGTTCGGTAACGGGTTGGACACCGGCTGGGTGCTCGGCTATCTGCTGGTGGCGCTCGGAGCCATGTGGGCAATCCAGCAGCGCCGCCTTGCCGACAACTCTGGCGCCTCCAGGCCCGCTGGGGCCTTGGCTCCCCGTGTCTTCGCTACCGTGGGCGCTCCTGGGCTCAGCGTCGAGAGGCGGGACACCGTCCAGCCCGGCTACCTGAAGCCGGCGCGGTTCACACCTTTCATGGCTGACCGTATCGTCTCCTCGGTCGCGTTAATGCTGATCGTCGCCGACGCCGGTATTTCCCTACACGATCTCGCCCTGATGCTCAACCTGTTCGGGTGAAGTCCACTACTGAGAACTGGGTCAAAGGTCCCTAACTAAAGGGACGAGTTGCTCTGCTGGCGAGGTCGGTGGTCGGACGATCGCATTACATAGAAGGCGAGGAACATCAGAAATGTCCCTGGATCTACTGCCCGCCGAACCCGACCCCGTGGATTTCCTCACGCTGAGCGCCTCGCTCACGATCGATGAGCACGCTCGGTACTGCTGCCTGTGCTTGCGAAGCGGAGCTGCGTGCTCATCGTGCCGGCAACTGTGTTGGGGGTTGATGCGAAGTGGTCTTCCTGTCGAGGCTTGACGGCCAGCAAATCGTTGTGAACGCTGATCTCATCGAGCGTATCGAGGCTAGGCCCAACACAGTTATCACGCTTGTGGACGGCACCACCTACATAGTGGCGGAAAGCCCCCAGGAAGTCGTAACCAGGATCCGGATGTTCAAAGCTTCGGTCCTCGTGGCCTGCGACAGCCTGGAGAGCCGGGGCCAGCAACAGGCGGCGCTGCGGCTGCTGCCGCGACGACCCTGATTGCCGGGGTGGCAGAAGGTTGATAGCGGTGGCATCTGAGGTTGGTGGAGTGGGCGCCGTCCGGCGCGCTGGTAAGGTCCCGCCGAGCGAAGCAGCGGACCGTCGCGAGCGGGTGCGCTACTGGCCGGTCCTGGCCTGTTGGGTCTATGCAGGGGTAGGACTGCTCCTCATCGGTGTTTATTTTGCTAACCCGGATATACCCGGGCTGCCGGATTGGGCACCGCGCTATCCGCTCGACGTCATCGTCAACGCGTCGGCCGTCGTTGCCCTCATCGTTGGCATTCGGCGGTGGAGACCAGAATCCGGTCCTGCCCTGGTGCTTGATGGCAGTCAGTCAAGCGGTCTACACCATCGGAGACTTCGTTTACTACCGAGGCCTCTACATCACCCACTCCACGCCCTTCCCGGCCCGGCCGACGCCTTCTACCTCGGCCGGGTCCCGTTCATGGTCGCCGCCCTCGCCCTCATGATCCGTAAACGCAGCGGCGGCGATCGCGCTGCCGTAATCGACTCGCTGATCGTCGGCATTGCCGCCAGCCTCTTGTCGTGGGTGGTCCTCATGAAGCCGTATACCGAAGGCGTGCTCGCGCTGTCGGTCCGCCTCACGTCTATTGCCTACCCGGTAACCGACCTCATGTTGGTCGTTATGGCGGTGCGATTGCTGGCCGGAAAGGGACAACGGGGGCTGTCATTTCGTTTCCTCACCGCTGGGCTCATCCTGTTGGCGGCCACTGATTCCGTATATGGCTGGTTCAATTTGCACGGGGTTACCTATAGCTCCGGGTCGCTCGTCGAAGTTGGCTGGCTCGCCTACTACGTCTCGGTCGGCGCCTGCGGCCTGCACCCGTCGACGCGAGAGCTGGGCATGCCGCCGTCGGGCGAAGAGACGAAGAGCTCACGACTGCGGATCGCGGCGCTGGGTGGGGCCACACTGGTTGGGCCGGGACTGTTGGCCACCGAGGCCTGGCTGGGAGAACGCGTCGATGCCCTACCCATCGCCTTCGCCTCGATCGCAGTCATAGGACTGGTCATACTGCGCCTGGCGGACGTCATGCACCACCAGGAACAGGCCGAGGCGGAGGTCCGGTACCAGGCGTTCCACGACCCGCTCACCGGGCTCGCCAATAGGGCTCTGTTCTACGATCGCCTAGAGCACGCCCTAGAGGTCAGTCGCCGTCACTCCCGCGGTCTGGCGGTCATGCTGATCGACCTCGACCGGTTCAAACCCATCAATGACAGCCTCGGCCACGCCGCGGGCGACGAGTTGCTCGTCACCGTCGGCCGCCGCATTACGGCATGCCTTCGTCCGACGGACACCGTCGCACGTCTAGGCGGCGACGAGTTCTTGGTCCTGGCGGAAAGCGACGCAACGGTGGGCACAGTCTCTGCCATCGCCGAGCGATTGATCGACGCCGTGGCCGAGCCGTTGTCTCTCGATGGCCACGAAGTCTCGGTGACGGCGAGCGTGGGGGTTACGTTCGCTCCGGGAGGTGCCGACGATGCCGACGAGCTGGTCAACAACGCTGATACCGCCATGTACACTGCCAAGCGGGAGTTGCCAGGCACGTACCGTATCTTCGTGCCCTCCATGCACGTGAGCCGTCCCGACGTCGGTCTCGACGTGGAACTCCGGCGAGCGTTGGCGAACGGCGAGTTCATCGTCCACTATCAGCCCATCGCCTCGCTTGAGACCGGCTCGATTGCCGGAGTAGAGGCGCTGGTGCGCTGGAAGCACCCTGAACGTGGCCTAGTGCCGCCCGCGGAGTTCATCCCGGCCGCAGAGGCGAGCGGAGCCATCGTCGACATCGGCGACTTCGTCCTCCGTCAGGCATGCCCACAGATAAAGTCGTGGCACGACCAATGGCCCCAGGACCGCCTCTTATTAAGCGTCAACCTCTCTCCCCGCGAACTCGTGGAGCCGGATCTCGTCCCCCGCATCGAGAAGATCCTGCGCGAGGCTGATCTCGATCCTGGGTTCCTTGTAGTGGAGCTCACCGAGAGCGCGTTGCTGGTGGACCCCATCCGAGCGGAGGAGCGTCTGCGGCAACTCAAACAGCTCGGTGTGGGCTTGGCGCTAGACGATTTCGGGACGGCCTTCTCGTCGCTCAGCCATCTCCGTCGTTTTCCCGTTGATTGCCTGAAGATCGACAAATCATTCGTAGACACGATCGCGACCGACACGAACGGGTACGATTTCATCAAGGGCGTGGTCGGGTTCGCGCACACCCTGGGTCTCAGCACCATAGCCGAAGGGGTCGAGGACGCGGCTCAAGTAGCCGGTCTCCACCGAGCGCACTGCGATCTCATGCAGGGCTACTTCATCGCACGAGCGCTGCCCGCGGCGGAGGCGGCAACAATGATCGCCCGCTTGGCTCCCGGACTAGAACGGGTCTGCACTTCAAGGTCCCTGGCGGGACATGAAAAGCGACGCGGAGCGTAGTTACGCGCGGAGTTGCCAATGGAGGCGATCCTGTTGGCAGGTCTGTCCTCGGTTGCGTTGGCGTTGGCACTCGTAGGTTGTGGCACCGACGAGGTTGACGTCGACAACGACGGCGACCGCAAGGAGACCGCTGACGACCGTACGCGCCACTTCGAGCGTGCCTCGCAAAACCGCCAGCACGATCGATACCGCCATAGAGGTGTATGGCAAATGCGCGACGCCGAGTGTGGAGCCCACCGAGATCGTCCTGACCTGTGCCGACTACGGGTGGGCCCTCGAGGGTCTCCATTGGCAGAGGTCGTGCTCCCGATCTACCGCGGCGCCGCTTGGTGCTCATGTGATCTCGATCAATTTGGTGGGCTCTCGTGTAAGTCCTCCGTCACGAGACGTACGCCATAAATGGCCTGACCCGCTGGTCAAGCCCCGACCGCCATAGCTGGGCCGCCGAACTGGCTGCGATGGTGCACGTTCTGCTCCTTCACAATTTCATCAGATGTTGATCAACATCAGGTCACAGAGCGAGGAAAGGAACTAACGAAAGGAAGGCGGAATTCCCGTCCCGCGTAACCCGGAGTTCCTTCCACGTGCAAGGCGGGGCCCGCCATATGTAAAGGAGGACGCAAATGACCCAGCGATGGTTTGACAAGTGCCGCCGGCACGCTGTGACCAGCTCAGCTGTGCTTACCACGATTGCGATCGCGGTCGCCTTCGTCTCACCAGTCGTACAGCCGGCCAGCGCCGTCACGACTACGACTACAGCCGACACGAGTACGACTACAACGGTCCCTACGACCACCACGACTGCGGTCCCCGGCTCCAACTGCTCAGCAACCGAGAGCGGTTTCACTCTCGACCGTACGGGTTGGACAGCCACGAGCAACGCTCCTTCCTCGAGCGCCGACGCGCCAGCCAATGCCCTCGACGGCAACTACAGCAGCCGCTTCAGCACGGACGAGGACCAGGTGCCGGGGCTGTACTTCGCGGTCAACTTGGGCTCGGCCGAGAACTTCAACGAGCTCAAGATGTCTATGCCAGGGTCGCCCAATGACTACGCCCGCGGGTTTGACGTATATGTCTCCGATGACGGCAGCTCGTGGGACAAGGTCGCCAGCTGCACGGGCAGCGGGACACCTGAGATCGTGAGCTTCAGCCCTCAAAACGCTAAGTACGTGAAAGTCTTGCTCAATACGGGCGCAAATATGTGGTGGTCGATCGACGAGTTCAACCTCTCCAACCCCACTACTCAACCGACGACTACGACGACTATTGTGACCCCGCCGACGACAACTACTACAACCGTGCCGCCCTATAAGTTCCGCGGGCAAAAGTGCGTCCGCTTCTGGCCGCACTTCCTTATCCGTGGCAGCTTGATCGCCACCAGGCATGCCTTCTTCGCCGTGATGTACCCCTGTTCCGTCCGCCTCGTGCTGGGAGAACGGGTGCTCGTGGCCTACCGGGTTGAAAGCCACGGCCACCTTCGCACCAGGTACCGGTGGGCGCAGAACTTCCGGCTCGGGTCGCCAATGGGTAGGCGCCTAGTGGAGCTCCGGGTTGCTAGAGGTGAATGGCTTAGGTGGAACGGCCGCCTCTACATCGTCAAGAGCCTCTCGGTTCTCAGCTAGAAGAGCTTCTGCCATTACAGGGTCGGCACAAGTAGAACGGCCCTGGCCGATGGCCAACCGAACGAAGGCGCCGGAGCACGGTTAGGTACCGGGCCCGGCGCCTTCGTTGCGCGTCGCCCTCGTGCCACCGGCGCAGCGTCAAAGACACCAGACGCCAAAGCAATCGAGCACTAGGCGCTATTGGGTACTGCGGGTCGGATCGGGTTGAGTTTTCAGGCCGATATAGCACCAGGCTGGTGCAGCTCGACCCGGTTACCCGCGGGGTCAGTCACAAACGACTGGAGGCTCGTCCCAGACGCGACTGGTTCGGTGACATCCAGGCCCTGTTGTCGTAGTGTGGCGACCACGCCCAGGAGGTCGACGAAAGCGAGGGCAAAGTGCTGGCCACTGTCCGGCGGACAGACGCCTCGGATGAGGTGCACCTGTTGGCCACCTGCGTCCAGCCAGGCACCAGCGAAACTGAAGTTGGGCCTGTCCGAGCGGACCTTGAGACCGAGCCTGTCAACGTAGAACTCAAGCGCGGCATCAACATCATCGACGTTGATCGATACGTGATGGATGCCGACCGGTTCTATGACGTCGATTATGGCACTCGGTCCGGTCGCCTTTCGGCGTACCTGGTTAGACCGTTGTTTTTGTGGCGATCTGATATCTGCCGCCCGGGAACAAATGGCGCCAAGGCAACGGGAAGATCCCCCGACCCGGTCCGACTGGTCAGCGTCCGGCTGCGTACCCCTGCATGCCACGGGGGTTTGCTCCTGCCGACAGCAGGCCGCTTAAGGGGTCACGCCCGACCGCGCACAGCCGGCCGAGCGCCCACGGGCCGGCCCGCATCACACGGTGGCCACGACTCGCGAGGGCAGCGATGACATCGGTACCGAGACGGTCCTCGACTACCAGGCTGCCGGGATCGGCAAGGCGCGGGTAAAACGAAGACGGGAAGCTGTCGGTGTGCCACGTAGGCGCGTCGATTGCTTCCTGGAGTGCCATCCCGGCACCGAGGTGCCGCAGGACGAATATCAGTTGCCACTGGTCCTGCTGATCGCCGCCCGGAGTGCCGCAGGCAAGAACGGCCGAACCGTCCCGCAGCACCAGCGTCGGCGAAAGGGTCGTCCGCGGACGCCTGCCCGGCACGAGCGAGGAGGCGAGGCCCTGCTCGAGCCAGGTCATCTGCAGCCGAGTGCCGAGACAAAAACCGAGCTCGGGGACCGTCGGCGAACTCTGCAGCCATCCCCCGCTCGGTGTTGCGGAGATCATGTTGCCCCAGCGGTCCACGACGTCGACATGCACCGTGTCGCCTCGGGTATGCCCCGAGGGTTCTACGGTCGGATCGCCACTGCCCCCGGCGAGGTCGGCGCCGAAGCCGGTGCGGCCCAGTCTGGCCGCTTCGACCTCGAAGCCCTCTCGCGCCCTGCGGGCGATCCGCGCAGTGCGGCCATCCGGTTGACCCGGACGTAGCTCCACGGAAGCATGCTCCGACACGAGCGCGGCCCGCTCGACGTTGTAGGGGGCCGAAAGCAGGGCTCCGACCGGTACCTCCTTGCCCTCGCCGTACCAGGCCTCCCTATCCGCCAGCGCCAGCTTCAGGCACTCGGCGACGAGATGGGCACCAGTGGCCGAGCCGGGATCAGGCACTTCCGAGCCAAGCGCATCGAGGAGGGCGAGGCTCTGGAGCATAACCGGGCCCTGTGTCCAGGGCCCGCTCTTGGCGACGGTGAAGCCGCGCCAGGCGAACGTTACCGGCTCCTCCCAAGAGGCCCGCCACCGTGCCATGTCATCTCCGGTGAGGGCCCCGGAGTGGCACTGGCCGCTCGAGTCCCGCAACGACCGGCGGGCGAAGGCGTCGATAGCCTCGGCCACGAAACCCTCACGCCAGGCTCGCCGGGCTCCGTCTATCTGTTCCTCGCGGCCCTGGCCGCAGGCTTCCCCCTCCCTGACCAGGCGTCTCAGGGTGGACGCCCAGGCGGGGTTGCTGAAGCGCGCCCCAACGGCCGGCAGCCGACCATTCGGGATCCAGAGCTCGGCCGAGCTAGTCCAGTCCTCGCGGAACAACGCGTCGACCGCGCGCACGGTGGACGCAACGCGATCGCCTAGAGGGTGCCCGCCGTCCGCGTAGTCGATAGCGAACTGCAAGATGCGGCGCAGGCCCATCGTCCCCTGGTCACGCAGCAGCATAAGCCAAGCGTCGAAGGCTCCAGGCACGGTGGCGGCAAGCAGCCCCGCGCCGGGTACGAGGTCGAGCCCCAACGACCCGAAGTGCTCCGCGGTTGCTCGTGCGGGCGCCGGTCCCTGACCGGCGAGCACGCGCGGGCGCGGGTCTCCGGCGATCGATAGGACGGCCTGGACCTCGCCGCCGGGCCCGTTGAGATGGGGCTCCACGACCTGGAGGACAAACCCGGCGGCGATAGCAGCGTCGAAGGCGTTGCCGCCCGCTTCTAGAACAGCCATCGCCGAGGCGGAGGCGAGCCAATGTGTCGACGAGACCATGCCAAACACGCCTCGCAAGGTCGGGCGGGTTGTGAACTCGGCAATCATTCGGCCAGCTTCGTCCAGCAGAAGGAGCCGACATTGCCATCCGGTCTTGTAGCGATCAAGAAGATTATACGGTCAGTGCCCACCCAGTTCAGTCGAGGCAAAGAAAGAGGCATGCACCTCAGCCATTGTTGCGTGAGTATGTAGGTGTGGAATTGCGGCCGGTCCGGTTCAGCGATGCCGAGGTGGAGCCGTTGTTGGCCGGCTTGACCCAGGAGTACGACACGCGTTATGGCGAGAACGTCGAGATGACGAGGGCCAACGCTGACGAGTTCGACCCTCCAGCCGGGCTGTTCGTCGTTCTCATGGACGGGCCGACTACGGTCGCCGGGGGAGGGTTCCGTCGCTTCGACGCGACAACATGCGAGGTGAAGCGGATGTGGGCGGACCCGCGTTACCGCCGGCGCGGCCTGGCGGCTCGCGTGCTCAAAGCCCTGGAAGACGGTGCTTCGCACGCTGGTTATACCCGCTTGATCCTGGAGACAGGTCCCCGACAGCCGGAAGCTGAGGCGCTATACGTGAGACAGGGCTACACCCGGACCGAGTTTTACGGTCACTACCCCGAGGCTAGAGCCTTCAGCCTGGATCTCTCCCGTCGTTGACGCCGGCCGGCCCTGTTCGGTCTCGTTCAAGGCGTATGGGGAGCCCCCGGGGCCGGTTGATTGACGTGCTACAGCCAAGCGTCTGACGTCATTCGGTAAGGGGTACGCTGCGTTCACCGCAGGTGGCCAGAAAGGTTCGCAGGACCGTCGTTAGGAGACCCTTTGGCGCGACCCCATTGGTCTACGAGCCTCGTCATTGCGGTGGGGACCACCGGTCTAATGACCGCGTCTACGGCTGCATCGTCAGCACCCAAGGCACCGGCGGCTGCCGGCGCCCTCACCGCCAATGCGCCTTCGGTCCAAGTCGTAACGACAAAGAGCGCTAACTGGTCCGGGTACGAGGTTTTGGGAGGCCCGTACTCCGTTATTACAGGCGACTTCACCGTCCCCGGTATGTCGGTCGGGACACCGGTCGGGGAGCAGGCGTCCGAGTGGATGGGGGTGGGCCAGGGAGCCACGTCGCTGATCCAGGCGGGTGTGGACGAGTACCCAAATCCCGTGAACCCACTAGACACGGTCGCGCAAGCGTGGTGGGAGGTTCTCCCTGCGCGGGACACCAATATCAAGAGAATGAACGTCGACGAAGGCGACATCGTCCGGGTCACCATTTGGGAACTGAACGGGACCAACTGGGACCTCAACCTCACCGACGAGACGAGCGGAGGGAGCTTCACCAGCCCACCGGAACGGTATAACGGCCGGGCTAATACGGCCGAGTGGGTGCTCGAAGCACCTTCGTTGTGCCGGCAGAGGTGCCAGCCGGCCTTTCTCGCTCCCTACACCCCTGAGGTCGTCTTCAGCCACCTTGGCATCACGGGCCACGAAACCTTGTTGGAGCGGATCACGCTTGTTCAGCAACACGATGCCGTGGCTACTCCGTCTCGTCTTGACGGCGACGAATTTCGTGTTGCCTACACGGGCCCCGCGGTTTTCTACTGATTTGCCCAAAGCGGCCAGGTGCCCTACCCATATTGGTCCGGTGCCCGGTGCCGCCCCCGGCCGGGCATCAGGTCCCAGGCGGCGCCCCCGGAACGGGCACCATGGCCGCCCCGGTTATGGGCCAGCCGTCGGCTGACCAATAGAGCGGGCGCACCTGGAGCCATGGCTGGCCGGCTGCCCAGGCGTCGTAGTAGTGGTAATCGATAAGGAAAGTACCGCCGTCCAGAGTTATGGAGGGCCCGCCCGGGCCGATCATGCCGTCGGTGCTGCCCTGTAGCTCCATCCCGCCGCCCGCGGTCATGGCAGTGCCGTTTGGGTCGAGAAATGGCCCCGTTATGGACTGAGAGCGCCCGACCAGGATCTCGTACGTGCTCCCTATGGCCTTGCAGCAGTACCCGTAGGAGATGAACAGGTAATAGAACCCGCCGTGATAGATCATGTACGAGCCCTCTTCGGGATCGGGGGCGGGCGCCTCAGACAGCGAGTAGAGGGTGGGGTGGGCCGAGGCCGGCAGACCGGTGGCCGCGTCCAGACGAAGGAGATGGATACCGCCCCAGAAGGACCCGAAAAGGAGCCATTTAGCCCCACCCGGAGCGCTGATCAGGGCGGGGTCGATGGCGTTGTAATTGTCGGCCACAACGGAGAAAAACACCAACCCGTCGTCTTTCCAGTGGTATTCGGCGCTGTAGGGATCGAGGGTGCGGTTGGTCGCCAGGGCGATCAACGAGTCGTTGGCACCAAAGCTAGAGGCGGCGTAATAGAGGTGGTAGAGCCCGTCGTAGTAGGAGATGTCGGGGGCCCACAAGTTTTGTACGCCCAGGATCCGGTTGGTGATCCAGCTGGGGATGGTGTGGAACACCGTGCCGACCAGGTGCCAGGTCCGCAGGTCGGTTGACTCCCGTACCTGGATGTCCCCGTCGTTGACCTCCCCGTTGGGGTCACCGGTCGAGTACAGGTACCAGGTGCTGCCTTCACGGATCATGGAAGGGTCGTGGATGAACATGTATGACGGGACGGGCACCGTGGCGTCGGGCTCGGGCGTGGCCGCCGCCGGCACCGGTGCGCCGAGCGCCATGACCAGCGTCGCAAGCAGCACGGCCCGGCCGATCAGGCTTCTGGCGACGCCGTGAACGAACGCTCGCCCAAACGCAGCACTGGTCCCGCGCATGGTTTGCTCCTTCTCAACCATTGGGTTCTCAACCATTGGGTTCCGCCATGGCGGGCCGCTAGCCGGTGATGCTCCCAAGCAACAGGCCTCCCCGGAAAAAGCGCTGCAATGCCAGGAACACGATGATTATGGGGACGATGGTGAGGAAGCCGGCGCAGATCGTGTAAAGGTAGAAGTCCTGGTAGCCGCCACCGCTCACCGAGTGCTGGAACCATACGAACACGCCCACCGGCAGAGGGTCGAAGCTGGCGTTGTTGTTCACGATGAAGGGCAAGAAGAAGTTGTTCCACGACGACACCAAAGAAAGCAGGAAGACGGTGACGACCGCCGGGGTCATCAGAGGCAAAGCGATACGCATAAAGATGCGGCTCTCGCGTGCCCCGTCTACCCGGGCTGCGTCCAACAGCTCCCGAGGCACTGCCCCGCCGGCGTAGACGCGCATAAGGTACACGCCGACGGGGCTCACCATGAACGGTAGGAATATTCCTTCCATGGTCGAGTCCAGGTGGACCCGGGCGTAGAGGATGTAGAGGGGAATGGCGACCGCCGTGGAGGGGATCAGCAGGGCGGAGAGCACCACCATGAAAAGTGCGTTGTTGCCCCGGAAGCGGAACCGGGAGAAACCGTAGCCGGCAAGGGTCGACAGCACCGTGGCCCCAGTGCCGCCCACGAAGGCATAAATAAGTGTGTTGCGGAACCAATCGGCCAACGACCCTTGAGAATGGTCGACAAAAATCTGGCGCATGTTGTGGAAGAACTCGAATGGGTGGGCGAACCAGAGCCCGAAGGTGGCGAACAGGTTGGGTTCGGTCTTGGTGGAGTTGACCAGTATCCACCAAAGCGGGGTGAGGGTGAAGGCGGCGAACACCACGGCCAGGACTGTCACCATGGTCACCGTGCCTCGCCGGAGCCCGTACAACCGGAGCGGGATTATGTCGGCTCCTGGCTTTCGCTCGCCGCTCCCGGCGGGTGAGCGCCTTGGCCGTCGGCTTGATCGTCAACGTGGCGGTGGTGGTCACAGCCACCCTCCTTTCTTCCTGCGTAATATCAGGAAGCCAACCGAGATGATAATGATGATCAGGGCCAGCACGAAGGCGATGGCCCCGGCCAGGTTGTACTCCTGGGCTGCATAAGCCTGGTTGTAGAGGTAGACGTTAGGGGTGTAGTTGTAGGCCACGTTGGTGGTGAACACTGTCAGCACCTCCGGCTCCACGAACAGCTGTAGGGCCCCGATGATGTTGATTATTGCTACCAGGGTTATGGCTGGGCGGATCATCGGCAGCTTGACCCGGGTCACAAGTTTGCGCAGGCTCACCCCGTCCATTAGGGCTGACTCGACCACCTCGCGGGGACCGACTTGAGCGCGGTGAACAGGATGACCATCGTGTAGCCGGTCCACTCCCATATTGCGATGACCACAATGGACCCGAGCAGAGGCGCCCCGGCGCCGAAGAAGTTGAACGATTTGAGGCCGAGGTCCAGGAAAATACGGTCGAACGGCCCGTACGGGTCCTCCAGCAGAAAGGACCACATCACGCCGGCCACGATGGTGGGGACGGCGAAGGGGATGAAGAAAAGGGTGCGGAATACCGCGCCCCACTTGGCCACACCGATTTCGAACATGGTGGCGAAGAAGGCGGCGATGATGATCATGACGGGCACCTGTATAGCCGCATAGATGAGAGTGCGAAGCAGGCTGTACCAAAAGGCGCTGGTGGTGAGGACGGTCTTGTAGTTGGCTAATCCGCTGAACACTGTCCCGCCGACCAGGCGGCTGGTGAACAGGCTGTCATAAAGGGCGTAGAGGATGGGGATGACCAAGAAGAAGAGGAACATGAGGAAAAAGGGGAGGATGAAATAGAGCCCTCGGCGCTCTCGGGCCGTCACCGACCGGGCTCTGCGTTGCGGGCCGCCGTCGGCGCGCACGAGCAGTGGGGTCGGCTCTCGCCGCTGTAACGCTCCGTTTGCCACCGCCTGGCCCAATGCCCCCCCCTTTTTTTGGGGACCGGGATGGCGGGGGCGTAGCCCCCGCCATCTGTCCCGTTTAGCTTGTCTGGTTCTAGCTCAACTAGCTATACAACTTGTTAGCTGCTTACGGTAAAACCTTGCTGCTTGGCGTAGCTGGTCATGGTGGATTGCAGGGTCTGGAAGTCCTGCACCAACGTCCCCTTGCCGTTGAGGAGGTTAGAGGTCGTGGTAAGGGCCAGGAAGTAGGTCATGAACGGGGGCCAGGAGGCCGCCTCAACGTGGCTCGCCGCCTTGGCGGACTGGTTGAACAGGGGCGTAGTGCCCGTGGCCGGGATGCTGATGGCCTGGAACGCCGGCGTGTTGAGCAGCGGGAGATAGGTGGGGAACAGTGAGGACGGTGCCGTCTTCATGATCGCCCAGGACTGGCTGGTGCCGTTCATCCACTCTGAGAAGGTCGCGGCGGCTGCCGGGTCCTTGCTGGCCGTGAAGACGGGGTAAGTGGACCCGCCCCAGTTGGCGGCTACGTCGGCCCCTGCCGTCCATTGCGGCAGCGGGTACGTGCGCCACGATCCCAGGGACAGGCTGGTCAGGTTGGGGGCCAGGTATGACGGGCCCCAGGCGGAGGCGATCCAGCAGGCGTAGGTGCCGTTGTTCAAGTCCGACCAGAAGGCGTTCTGGAAGTCGGCGGCTGCCTTGATCGACCCGTTGGCGAACAGGGTGTCCCAGTACTTAGCCCAGGCCATCTCGTTCATGCCGGTGAAGTTGACGGTGACCTTGGAACCACCGTTCCAGCTGAAGGGGAAGGCGTTGTCCTGGGCCATGACGCTGACCAGGTACTGCATGTCCTCCGGGTCGAAGCTGGCGAGGTAGGTCTTGGGGTCGGCCTTGTGCAGCGCCTCGGCCGCCGTGGCGAAGGCGGCCCAGGTGGCCCCGGGGTTGATGTTGTACTTCTTGAGGATCGCACTGTTGCAGAACAGGTCCATAGGGCCGGCGTCTCCGGGCATGGCGTAGACGGCTGAGCCCTGGCTTACCTCATCCCAGGCAAAGGGGGCGAAGTCGCTCTTGTATTTGTCCGCCCCGTAGGGGACCAGGTTGACCACCGACTTGGTGATCTCGTAGGACGGCAGCTCGTCGAACTCGACTTCAGCCACGTCGGGCACTCCTGAGCTGGCCTTGATGGCGTCTGTAAGTTTGACGTACTCGGTGTCGCCTGCCCCTACGTCGTCCAACTTGACGCAAATGCTGGGGTGGGTCTGGTTGAACGTGTCCACCATGCGGTAGATCCCGGGCACCCAGTCCCAGAACTCGATCTGGGGGGCCCCCGACTTGCAGTACGAGGTGGTGTTGGTGCTTAGAGCTCCGGTGGCCGCGGACGACGTCCCCGACAACATCGGGGACGCGGATAGCAATGTCCCGGCCATGAGGGCGGCGCCCCCCCCGGAAACGACCTTGCACATAATACGACGACACGGAGCGCGTCCATTAGTTGTTCTACTTGTCATCCCTATAGCTCCTTCGGTTGCGATGATATTGGGCAACTATTGTGTGGCTGGATTGAGTTTGTTCCGGTAGGGCTCAGTAGTTCTGGCAAAGGCTCCCCCCTTTTTGGTGGTGAGGTATTGGCGAACAAGCCGTCTCGGTTAGCGTGCGGTAATCGCAACTTCGATAACGGTGAACGAGCTCGGCGGGGCTTTTACGACGAGGACATCGCCTCTGGGTTGTTCGACCCCGTCTTCCAAGTTGACTCCTTCAATTGCAGTGCCCGGGTTATCCGCAGTCCCGGGGGAGAAAATATTGGCGGGGCGGTCCGTCCCCGTCATCGTTCGTACCCGGGCCGGGCCGGCGAAGGTGCCATCGCGCAACCTCAGTTCGACTGCATCGGTCGACTCCGGGTCGCGGTTCACGATCGTCGCGCTCATCTTCGAGCGACCGGTGTCCGCGGTGGCAGAGGCATCGATTGTGGTGAATGGGCCTAAATCGGCGATGCGGTGCCTCCATCGGTCGCCCGGCTGCGGCGCCGGGCCTTCGACGGTGGGCGACTCGACCCGGACATCGACGGCTTCGTCGAGGGCGGATCCCGAGTGCAGCTGGAACGGGTAGTAGATCGGCTGGACGAAGGCGCCCTGAGTTGTGGTCACTATTGGTGCGATGGCATTTACCATCTGGGCTAGGTTGGCCATCTTGACCCACGCACAGTTACGGACGAATATGTTCAAATAGGTGGCGACGGCGAGGGCGTCAACAAACGTGTAACGCTCCTCGAGGGCCCCGTCGTCAGTCCGGTACCAGACGTTCCATTCGTCGTATGCGATACCAGGAGAGCGGCTCAGCCTTTGCGTATAAGCGGTCCGGGACAAGCACGTACTTGTGTAGCGGATCGCCCTTTCGGACTGGTGCGGGCTGAGGACATTGTTCCAATAGTCGCCTGACCCCGTGTATATGTGCAGGGAATGGAGGTCAACCAGTGCTGACAGGCCCTCGATGACTACTCGGTCCCAGTCGTTCCAACCGTTCATCCCGCAGCTGACCAGCTTGATGCTGGGGTCGAGGCGCCGGATGGCTTTGGCCCAGCGCGAGGCTGTTTTCACGTATTCGTCGGCCGAAAGCTGCCCCACTTGCCACTCGCCGTACATTTCGTTGCCCAGGCCCCAGTAGGGGACGCCATAGGGCTCCGCCCGTCCGTTCTCACGCCGACGGTCGGCCCAGTACGACTTGGCCGCCGAGTTGCAGTACTCAACCCACGCCAACGCTTCAGACAGGGTGCCGGTACCCATGTTGAGGCAGATGTACGGGGTCACGCCCAGCTCCGCGCAGTACCGCAGGAACTCATCGGTGCCGAAATGGTTGGGCTCAACGCCCCCCCAGGCCAGTTCTACTCGTGGGGGGCGGGTCGGCGCGCGGCCCGATACCGTCAGTCCATAGGTAGTTGCTCACGAAGTTACCGCCCGGCCAGCGCAGGACGCTCAGCTCGAGCGGGCGGAGAAGGTCGAGCACGTCAGTGCGAAAACCCTGGTCGTCGCTGAGCGGCGATCCCTCCTCGAACATCCCACCGTTGATGCAGCGTCCTAAGTGCTCCACAAAGCCGCCGAACACATTGCGGTCAAGCCGGCCAAGGCTCCGGCCGGGATCCACCGTAACTTTGCTCACAGTTTCTCCTTGCTTTTCTGAGCTGAACTGGTCCCCGTGCCCGACTGCGAGAGCGGTCGTGCCGCCCCACACGAATCCCGGACGACGAGCTCGACGGGGAGCAACGAGGTTTCGGTTGTCACCTCGCCGCCATTGATGCGGTCGACCAGGACCTCGACAGCCCGGGCACCGGTTTCCGCAAAGGGGATGTGCACCGAGGTGAGCGGCGGGGTCAGGAACGGGGCGAAGGGGGTGTCGTCACAGCTCACCACGGCTACGTCGTCCGGTATCCACCTACCGGTCGCCCTCACCGCGCTGTAGACGCCGATTGCCATCACGTCGTTCTGCACGAAGATGGCCGTCAACTGAGGATGGCGCTCGAGGAGGAGCCGGGCGGCCGTGGCGGCCCCGGCTGGGGTCCAGTCCCCCTCGACCACCATGTCCTCGCCCGGCTCGATCGAGGCCTCGCGCAGCGCCTCTTCGTAACCGCGCACGCGCGAGCGCACCACCAAGCGCCGGAAAGGGCCCGTCACTGTACCCACGTAGCGGTGCCCGAGAGCGAGAAGGTGCTCGGTGCAAAGCCGGCCGACCTCGCGGTGGTTAGAACCAACTGTGGGGACGCCGCCCCCTGGGACGTGGTGCAGGCTGACCGCGGGAACATAGCGCCGCAGCAGTTCAGCCACGGCGCTGTCCTCTTCCAGTTGGGGTGCCGCGGCGATCACGCCGTCCACGCGCCGCTCTATAAGGGTTTTGACCACCCCCGGGCCGGCCTCCTCGTCTTGGCCCAGGGCGCCCACCAACACCGAGTACCCGAGGCGCCGAGCGGCGCGCTCAGCGCCCAGGATGAACTCCGACAGGGCGAGGTCGGTGAGGTCCCCGGCCACGATGCCGATGGTCGAGCTGGACCGCTGGACGAGGCTGCGGGCGATGCTATTGGGGGAGTAGCCCAGCTCCCGGGCTGCCGCCGTTATCCGCTCAGCAGTCTCGGGGGAGACGCGGACCTCACCACCGTTTAGGAACTTGCTGGCTGTCTGGAAGCTGACGCCAGCTCGGGCGGCTACTTCCTTCAAGGATGGATAAGCCCGTTTCACCCCCCTGCCTTCCCTTCGACCTGTTCCGGACGCTGCCCCTTTTAGATTGGGCGAACGTTCGGTCAGGACTCTACGTCATTCCCGGTTCGCCTGTCAAGGCACCCGGTGCGAAATCCCTGTTGAAGAGGCGACGCCCTTAATCCCGTCCGCCCTGGTATCGTCCTCAGGCGCGGAGGCAAAGGTTTTCGTAAAACCTGCCGACCCCGTGAGGCGAGCGTTCGCTCGGGAAAAGGTTATAAGGCGCCGAATAGGGCCGTTAACCTGCGGTGATGCCCACGGCGCGCGAAAACCATCAACGATCCGGTGAGCACAGACCGGTGGAAAAGGGTTAAGAGTTGGGCTTACCCGGGCCGCCGCGCGAGGTGATGGTGAAACCACCACCGAACAACGCCGCCGCCACCTCTCCGTTAACGACCTTCTTCGATGTGCTGGGTTTCTGGCCCAAGGCGGCGCACCAGGTCCCCACATTGGTCCTGAGGCAAGAGATGGCAGCCAGCGAACCATCGAACGGGAGCGTCACCGCGCTGAGTTGCGCACCGTTCCAGTACCCGAGAGCTACATCAAAACCAAGCGGGTTTAGGGGCGGGGACGGGCTCATTGCCACCCAGCAATCTACGGAGGAGACGCAGGAACCACCGTTCAACGTGTAAACCGGCCCACGTGTTCGGTTGCCCGGAATGGTCACCGACGCCCAGGAAGTGCCGTTCCACGACTCGGCGACGCCGCCGGGGAAGGCCGCGCCCGACTCGCCATGGGTATAGGTGAGCGCGCGCTACCGGTGGCTAGACAGGCCGAGCTCGAGGCGCATGAAAGATAGAGCGCGCTCTCGTTCCCCATGTTGAACTGCGTGGGGTTGGCGAGCGGGAAGACGGCCCACGACGTACCGTTGAAGCGTTCCCCGAAAAAGTAGCCGGAACCCTTGGCACTTTGGTCGTAGTCCCCGAGAGCCAAACAATCTGTCGCGCTCAGGCAAGTGACTGAGTCCATGACTGCCCACATCGACCCGGCGGGGCTCGGCGCAGAAGAGCCCGTCCACGACTTGCCGTTCCAGTGGTCAACAAGCACGTGGGCGGTGCTCGAAGAGGTCTGGCGCGTCCCCACGGCAAAGCAGTCGGTACTGGAGCTACAGGCCACCCCATTGAATACCGCACCTGAGGGAGACGGGACCGGAGAAGGTGACCAGGAAGCACCGTCATAGTGCTCGATCACCGCCACGTACTGGTTGCCCAACTTGCCCACCAGCTGGCCCCCTACCGCGAGGCAGCTATTGGCTGCGGGACAGGCATCGCCAACCAGTATCGCCGAGCCGGATATCGGCGCTTTCTCGAAGCTCCAGGCCTTGCCGTCCCAACGCCACAACAACGGGTGATAAAGGTAGCTAGGTGCCTTCTGCGGGTAACTGTTGGCCCCGGGTTGGGGTTGGGCAGCTCGTCATAACCGGAAGCCAAACAGTCGGCACTGGAAAGACAGGAAATGTTACCGATCGAAACGGATTCCCTCCATGACGGCCCACGGCGGCGGTTGCACCGAAGCCATCGACCAATCTACGGTGGGCGCCGCCTCGGCGGGGGCAACTGCCACTGAGTACGAGAGCGTCATTATTGCCGCGCCCACCAAGGCGGCCAGGCTACTAATTGACTTACGAGGTACGTTTATCACAGCGCCCTCCCAGGTCTAGCGGAGGAGAGGATAACACACGGCTATTGGTCACGGGTTAGGCGCCGTCGGGGTAGCCGCCACGGTGCAGGATCATCGGGAAATGGGGGAGCGTTTCGGGAGCCTTGACCCAGGACCGCCAGCATCCCTCCGGTGCTTTGACAAGCTGGGCAAGGGGGGAACAGGCAAGCGTCGTGTCGACGACCACCTGCTCCAGCGCCGAGCGCAGTCGACCAGTCACGCCTGCACCGAAGTGCTTGGCCCACGACTGCTCGATCGTTCGCGTCAAGGTCTCGTAGTCGGTTTTGGCGCGGTGGCCCGCCTCGGTGAGGGTCAGGGCACCGGCGCTCTCGACGCTCAGGCGCGGGCGTTGGCGCCAGCCGGCGAGGAACGCCATGGCCTCTTTCGAGATCCCGGAGCGCCGCACCAGGTCCGCTTTCGGGATCCCCTCCTCGGCGATCACTCTCACTAGATTTGCGGCCATCGTGAGAGGTATTTCAGAAACGCTCTCGTGTTCGAGGGTGTACAACAGCAGCGCTTGGGCCAAGCGGTCGACGAGCTTGAGATCGCCGATCGCCTCCTCCCGGGACGCCGAGGGGCCCCAGCGGGACCACATCAGGTTGTCGACCTGTGGCAGGTAGTGAGGCAGTTCCTGGTCGACCCGTCCCAGGAGTTCTCCGAGCACCTCCTTTAGCTGGTCCACCTTGCGAGCGCCGAGATGGTCAGCCCATTTGGTCTCGACGAGGTCGGGGAGGAGAGGGAAGATCGTCTCCGATGCTTCGAGCAACCGGCTCGTCGGCCTTACGACTCCACCGCTCAGTGTCACATATCCCCAGCGGATGACCCCCGGGTTCTTGCCGCCGAGATGTTGTTCGGAGACCCCTGGGCGCCGACGAAGGTCCTGTAAGGAGATGCCCGCTGGAGGTATAAATCGCAACAGGTTCGCCCATGTGGACCACGACACGAGCCATGGGCCTTCAGCGGACAGACCTCGCCTGCGTCCCAGGTTGGTCATGTGCGCCATCCGCTGTTCGAGCTCGTTGTCCAATCCGATAGTCATTGCTACAAGCGCGTGCGATAACAATGTCGGAATTGGGAGCCGCCGGCGGTCCACGACCATTGACTATCAGACGGGCATCCCTACAGCAAGTGAAGCCAGAAGTGAGTACTAACAGAAAGAGGGTGGCGAATGACGAGCAAACCGCTTCAGGTGCTCTTTGTCGGTGGGACCGGCACCATAAGCGCTTCGTGTGCCAGGTCCGCGGTCGCCCGGGGTATGGACGTAACAGTGCTCAATCGCGCTCGGTCCGAGGTGCGCCCGCTGCCGCCCGAGGTGGAGCGGTTGATGGGAGACGTGAAAGACCCGTTGTCTCTTAGGGCGGCGATCGGCGCGCGCGACTTCGACGTCGTCGTTAATTTTCTGTGTTATTCCGCGGCCGACGCACGAAGTGCCTTGGGAACGTTCCGAGGGCGTACCGGCCATTACCTGCATATCAGTACTGCAATGGTTTACCAAAAGCCGCCTCGTGGAATGCCCTACCGCGAGTCGACCGAACGGCGGAACCCCTTCTCGCAGTACGCCCTCGGCAAGATAGCCGCCGAGGATGTGCTCACCGAGGCGTACGCGTCGGAGTCCTTCCCGGTCACGATCGTCCGACCATCGCACACCTACGACGAGGCTCAGCCGCCTGTGCCTGGCGACTGGACCGTCATCGACCGGCTAGCGCGTGGCGATGAGATAGTCGTCCCTGGGGACGGCACCTCACTTTGGACCCTGACGCACGCCTTGGACTTCGCCCAGGGCTTGTTGGGCCTTTTCGGCAACTCAGCAGCTCTCGGTGAGGCCTTCCACATCACTTCGGACGATGTCTACACCTGGGACGAAATCTACGAGTTGTTAGCATCCTCGTTGGGCGTGGGACTACGGATCGTCCATGTGCCTTCTGAGTTTTTCCCGCTTGCCGCGCCGGACTGGGGCTGGACCACCGGGGTCCTCGGCGACCTCCGTTACAGCGTGCTCCTGGACAATTCCAAGATCAGGCGCTACGTCCCGAGTTTCGAACCCGCCGTGTCGTTTCGCGACGCCGTGTTTGAGTTCGCCCGTTGGCGGCAGGCTCACCCGGTCGAGACGGCTCCTGATCCAGCCACTGACAGGATCATGGACCGGCTTGTAACCGGCTATCACGTTGCCGAGAGGGCTTTCGCCTCTCTGGGGCCAGCGCCGACGGGCTGACCGGGGCCAACTCTCTGGCCGTGGCTGGTCGCCGTCCGGCCAGCTTGCCGTCCGGCCGGCTTGCCCAGTGTCACAGATCCTGTACCATACGAAAATCTCTCGAAAAGGTTTTATACACGACCCGGAGGAAGGTGCTGGACGGTGAGCGGAAACCGGGCAGGGCCCGTCATGCCCGTATCGAAAAAGCTGCTCGCGCTCCACCCGATATCCCCGGGCACGGTGCAGCTGACCAGCGGGTTTTGGGGAGACCGGCAGGTCCAGAACCGCGAGGTGACCATCCCGTACGGGATGGAAATGATGGAGAGCTCGGGCACCCTTGAGAACTTTCGCTTGGCCGCGGCCGGTGGCTCGAGCTCTCAGTACCATCTCCCGCTGTTCCGCGACTCAGACCTCTACAAGGTCCTCGAGGCCATTGCTTGGGAACGAGCACACGGTCCGGGCCCCGAGCAGGAGAAGTTCTTTCGTTCGAGTGCCGAGCTCCTCGCGCAAGCCCAGGAGCCCGACGGGTACCTTAAGTACTTACGTGCGCGTCGTCCAGCAGGGCCGGCGCTTCCAGGACGCAGCGATGGGCCACGAGCTCTATTGTGCGGGCCACCTGTTCCAGGCTGCGGTGGCTGACGCTCGCACCGCTGCTCCCGGTCCCGTGCAGCTCGGGCCGGTCGTCGACCGGTACGCCTCGATGCTTGTGGATGTCCTCGGCTCCGAGCAGGCTGGCTTTGTCGAGGGCCATCCCGAGATCGAGACTGCGCTTGTCGAGCTCTACCGCACGACCCGTGACCCACGTCTTGTCGAGCTGGCGGACGACCTGCTGGCGCGACGGGGCCACAAGGTCCTCAGCTGGCGCAGCTTCGGCCCGTCCTATTTCCAGGACGACGTACCTTTCGCAGAAGCCGGCTCGATCCGAGGTCACGCGGTCCGGGCTTTGTACCTGCTAGCTGGGGCCACCGATATTTATACCGAGACGGGCGGGGCGCACCTCCGGAGCCCGATCTTCTCGCAGTGGGACGACATGGTCTCGGCCAAGACCTACCTCACTGGCGGGGTCGGCTCACGCCACCGCGACGAGGCGTTCGGCGACCGCTTCGAGCTCCCGCCGGACCGGGCGTACTGTGAACGCTGCGCTGCCATCGCCTCGATCATGTGGAACTGGCGCCTCCTCCTGCTCACGGGCGAAGCGCGCTTTGCCGATCTCATCGAGCGCACCTTGTACAACGGCTTCCTAGCCGGGATCGGCTTCGATGGCACCAGCTTTTTCTACGAAAACCCTCTACAGGTGCGTGTGCCGACGGCCCGCCACGCGTGGTACGACTGTGCTTGCTGCCCACCTAACGGCATGCGCTTGCTTGCCAGCCTCGAGCACTACTTAGTCACCACGACCGACCAAGGTGCCCAGTTCCACCAGTACGCGTCGTGCCGGGTGCAGACCGACCCGGGCAGCGAAGGCTCCCTAGACCTCGCCGTGGAGACCGACTACCCCAACGGGGGTACGGTCGTATTCCGGGTCGACGCCGCTCCTGCCGCAAGCCGCGAAATAGCGCTGCGCGTCCCGTCTTGGGCGACGCACGCGACTGCGACCCTGAACGGTCGGTCAGTTGGCGGCGAGCCGGGCGCCGACGGCTATTTGCGCCTGCTGCGCGACTGGTCTGGGGGCGACGAGCTCGTGGTCGAGTTCCCGCTCCGGCCCCGGGTGGTACGGGCCAGCGACGACATCGACGGCGCTCGCGGTTGTGTGGCATTTGAGAGGGGACCGCTCGTGTACTGCGTCGAGGGCCATGACCTCGCCGGCGAGCACTCCCTCCGGGACATTTCGGTGCGGGCGACCGTACCGAATGAAGAGCCCGGGCTAGACATAGGCGGCCAGCAAGTGGTCGCCCTCAAGCTCCAGGGCCAAGCGCGGAGCACTGGTGCCCCACCTTGGCCGTACTTCGACGCCGGCTCCGAGGTGGGGAGGAAAGGCGACGTTGGCGCGGGCAAGGGTGGGGTCGAGCTCGGCAATGGCGACCTCGAGGTGCGCGCCATTCCTTACTTTGCCTGGGCCAACAGGGGCGCGACCGATATGCGTGTCTGGGTGCCGGACCGCCGGTAAGGGATGCTGCTACCGCGCATCAAGAGCCGGCGCGGGGTACTGGACAAACGGTGTGGCGGTCGCTAACATCACCACGGCTGCGAAAAGGTTTTCCATCTTGTTTCCAAATGACCTGACGCAGCCATTCCCGCTCAAAGGAGGGTGGTTCGCCATGAGGCGCAGTTATGTGAAGCTTGTTGCATTAGCTGTCGGGCCAGCGATGGTGCTGACCATGACAGGAGCCCCGGCGGCGTCCGCCGGGACCACAACGATGAGGCCGGCGTCGACGTTCGGTGTCAACGCCACGGGCACGGTGACGTTCTGGATCAGGGACGCGACGGAGTCCGCCGCGCTCAAATTGATCCCCGAGTTCAACGCCACGCACAAAAACCTGAAGATCGTTATGCACGTCACGTCCCCCAACGACGACACCAGCCAGTTGGCGACGGCGATCCGAGCCGGGGATCCTCCCGACCTGGTTGGGCTGAACGACATCGACGTCCCCGAGTTCTCGCACGAGGGTGCTCTGTTGAACATTACGGCCGATGTCAACGCACTCCCTTACAAGAAGGTCCTCAGCCCCGGGCACCTAGCCTTGGCGGCCATCGGTAACCAGTACTACGGCGTGCCGTACCTGTCCGACCTGTCAGTTCTTTGGTACAACAAGGCCCTGTTCGCGCAGGCTCACATCAGTGGCCCGCCCACGACCTTTGCCGAAATCGCGGCCGACGCGAAAGCAGTGAGCGCGCTCAGTACCGCTTCTAACCCCGTCTATGGGCTGTCTTTTGCAGGAGACTGCCAGGGTTGCCTGGGTTTCGTGATGCTCCCCGATATCTGGGCGAGCGGCCAGCACCTCATTACGGGCCCCTCGGCAACCAGACTGCCAACATCGTCCACAATGCCCCCCTTCAGTCGCTCCTCAGCGTCTACGCCCAGATTTGGGCCAACAAGGAGGCGCCGCCCGCTGACCAGACCCAGGACGGCTCGACGTGGGGCCAGGACTTCGGCAAGGGCAACATCGGCATGTTGCCGGGCGACTATGGGTTCTTTAACACCTTCGAGAAAGAGGGCCTCTCAACCGCCGACTTCGCAGATGTCCCGCTACCGAGCGAGAACGGCGGCCACGGGAGCACCTTCGATGGTGGTGACGACTTCGTCATCCCCGAGGGCGCCAAGAACCCTTCCGGTGCTTGGGAAGTTGTGCAGTGGTTCCTCGCCAAGGCCCAACAGGAGCAGTACCCGGCCGACGGCGAGTCGCCGGTGCGTAGCGACGTCGTCACTTCCTCTTTCGCCACCAAGTACCCCTACGATGCCGTTGCGCTGAACACGCTCAAGTACGGCTCCGTCGAGTACACGCTCGCGTATAACGCCGTCTTCAACAACCCGGGTTCTCCCTGGTTGGCGATGTTCGACGAAGCGGTGTACAAGGACAACGTAAGCCAGGGGCTCCAGATCGGGCAAAGCGGCATACAGCAGACGCTCGACCAGGCCGACTCGTAAAGGTCCGGTTCACCCCCCACAACCCCGCCGTCCCGGTCAGGTTGGGCCGGCGGGGTTGTCCTCTGTACTGGTTTAATCGGTGAGGTCGCGGCGCCAGGGTACCTTTAGCTCGAATGGAGGTGTGAGGTGGGAGCACTTGGCTCGACAACAGGGGCTCTTGCATCTCGGAGCGCTTCGCCCCGCGTTCTTACGCCGCCTCGCCGCCAGTCGACGGCGAGAACGCGCCGTGAGGCTCGCGTTGGCTATACGCTCGTCGCGCCGGCGATCGCTTTCGTGGGTGTCTTCATCTTGTACCCACTCGGCTTCGGCGCGTTCATCTCGTTCACCAACTACCCGCTGGTTGGCCCTTACCACTACAACGGAGCCGCCAACTACCGGGCGCTCGTGCACAACTCGACGTTCGTTCACTCGATTGTGTTCACCCTTGAGTACACGGCCATCGTGACTGTGCCGATCCTTGTAGTCGGCTATTTACTAGCCGTGTTCACCCGGTCGAACCGCCGCTGGACGACCCTGTTCCGCACCTGTTTCTTCCTCCCGTTTATTGTGGGCATCAGCACACTGAGCTTCCTTATCGAAGTAGAACTGCAACCGGGCTTCGGGACGATCAACGTCCTCCTCTCCAAGCTCCACATCGTCGGGGTCAATACGCCCTGGACCGCCAACACCGGGTTGGCACTGACCGCCATTTGCGTCATGGTGATCTGGTTCGCCTCCGGGTTTACGATGATGATCCTTATGGCAGGGATGCAGAGCATCCCCGAGCACCTCTATGAGTCGGCGTCGGTCGACGGCGCCACGTGGTGGGAGCGCGAGCGGATGATCACGATCCCGTTGCTTAGGCGCTCGATCGCCCTAAGCCTCGTAATCTCAGTCATCGGCTCGCTTCTGGCGTTCAACCAGTTTTTCATCATCACCGACGGTGGGCCGGGATCCAGCACGCAGAGCGTCGTCATGCAGATCTACGAGACATTCAACACCTCGTTCAATGTGGGTTCGTCCAGCGCCATGTCCGTCGTCTTAGTCGCCGTCGTCGGCTTCATCACGTTCATGCAGTTCCGTTTCCTCCGGGGCGACGAAGATGCCTGAGCGCCCCCGCAACGCGGCCTCTTCGAGGCGGTCGAAGCGTGACCAAGGGGGGCCTTTGTACCTTGTGGGCGGCGCCATGATCGCCGCTATTTTTGTGGTACCCCTTGTTTGGGAGATATTCCGCTCTTTCGAAGCTCCGGGGGCGATCGTCTCGCCGCCGTCGCTGAAGAACTTCTCCCATCTCAGCCTCAGCAACTACACGAAGCTCCTCAATGGCGACAACATCCTCCGCAACGTCATTAATAGCCTCATCGTCGCCGTCGCGACGGCCGCCGTCACCGCCTTTGTGGCGACTCTCGCCGGCTACGGCTTCGGGCGCTTCAAGTTCCGGGGCTCGGGGGCCATTTTCGGGCTCGTCCTGCTTGGGTTCATGGTGCCGTTCCAGGCTGTCGTGGTCCCGCTGTTCCTCGAGCTCAAGGTGTTCCACCTGCTGAACAGCCTTCCTGGCCTTGCGTTGTTCTACACGGCGTTCAACCTTCCCTTTGGCACCTACCTGATGCGTAACACCTTCAAGCAGCTACCCGACGAGCTACTTGACTCAGCGATGGTGGACGGGGCGTCTGTCGTCACGACCCTGACTCGGGTGTTGCGGCCGCTGATCGTTCCCGGCGTAGCCACCACCGTTCTTTATGCCTTCCTGTTCTCTTGGACCGAGTTCCTCGGTGCGCTTACATTCACGACAAATGACTCGATCTACACACTTCCCGTAGCCTTAGTCAACGTCGAGGCCAGCGACACCTATGGCCAAATCGACTACGGGGTCCTTGTCGCCGGTGCAGTGATAGCAATGGTCCCCTGCATCATCATCTATGTTGCTCTTCAGCGCTATTACGTAAGGGGCCTCGTCTCAGGTGCCGTCAAGGGCTGAGTGATGGCTGCCCACGAGGGAGAAAAGGACAGCATGCGGCAGGGATGGCAACATGGTGGGGATGGGACAATGTCCGTTGGCCTGAGAGACCGACCGCGTTAGGCGACCATGTCCGAGCCTCCTGAGGGTGAGCAGAGCGCGAGCGACGCTCCCGCGCTACCGGCCCACCGACGCCGCGGCGTACCGACAATCGGCGATGTCGCCGCGCTTGCGGGTGTATCGATCGGCACTGTCTCGAAATCGCTCAACGGACGGCAGGGTGTAAGCAACCAGACGCGTTCCAAAGTGCAGGAAGCGGCCGAGGCGCTCGGGTTCCACTCGAACGCGCTGGCCCAAAGCTTGCTTACGGGGAGGAGCTTCACCGTTGGCCTGATCACCAACGACAGCTTCGGACGCTTCAGCATCCCAGTGATGCTCGGTGCCGAAGATGCGCTTCAGACCGGCCAGATCGCTGTGCTGCTATGTGACGGTCGAGACGACCCCATCCGGGAGCAGCATTACGTGCGCACCCTCCTCGCCCGGCGGGTGGACGGGATAATCGTCACCGGGCGGCGCACCGACCCGCGACCGCCGCTCAGTGCTGGGTTCCCGGTCCCGATCGTCTACGCCATGAGCGAATCGGCCAATCCTGAAGACGCATCGGTCCTGCCCGACGACGAGGGGGGCGGCCGCCTGGCTGTCGAGTACCTCATCGCCACGGGGCGGACGAGGATCGGTCACGTAACCGGCCCGGCAAACTTCCGGGCGGCTCGGCTGCGGGCGGCGGGTGCCAAGGCGGCGCTGGAGGAGGCGGGGCTGGCGATGGCTGGGGACGGTCCTCTCCACGGCGTTTGGAGCGAAGAGTGGGGGCGGCAGGCCGCGTCGATCATGTTGCGCCAAGCGCCCGACGTCGACGCGATCTTCTGCGGGAGCGATCAGATCGCCCGCGGGGTAAGCGAGGCGTTGAGGGAACTGGGCCGAAAGGTGCCCGACGACATAGCGCTCGTCGGTTTCGACAACTGGACGGTCATTGCAGAGGCCTCGAGGCCACCGCTCACCACGATCGACATGAACCTGACCGAGGTGGGCCGGACGGCAGCGAGGTCGCTCCTTGCCGCAATTGACGGTCACGCCGCTCACAGCACGCACCTCGTTCCCTGCCACCTTGTCGTGAGGGAGTCGACGCGTGCTTGACATGGCTCCGAATGTGCCAGGGGCACACGACTGGGCCGCCTAATGTTACCGTTCTCAGATGGCTGAGGGACCCCTCGTGAGGCACAGGGGGAAGATTTTACCGCCTCGATATGTGAGCGCTCACAGGGTGCCCTATGCTGGGCTCGCTAGAGCCCGGGGGTAATCCCTGTCCACTGTCTAAAAGAATTGCGAGGCCACATTGACCGTTCCGTCTAAGACCGCTAGTAACTATGAAATCTGGTTCCTGACGGGGAGCCAGGAGCTCTACGGAGATGAGACGCTCCGGCAAGTGGCCGCGCAATCCAGGGAGGTCGTCGCGCTGCTGAACGCTGGCCCCGAGATCGGTGTCAACATCAACTGGAAGCCGGTCCTCACGAGCGCGGCGCAAATTCGCCGAGCGTGCATAGACGCCAATAGCGATGACGCGTGCATAGGTGTCATGGCTTGGATGCACACCTTTTCACCCGCCAAGGAGTGGATCGCGGGGCTAGACGTGCTACGCAAACCCCTTTTGCACCTGCACACCCAGGCCAACCTCTCACTGCCCTGGGCCACGATCGACATGGACTTCATGAACCTCAACCAAGCCGCGCACGGCGACCGCGAGTTCGGCTATGTACAGACCCGCCTCGCTGTGCGGCGAAAGACCGTCGCCGGCCACGCCAGCGACCCAACGGTCCGCGCCAGGATCGGCTCATGGGCGCGCGCGGCTACGGGCCACCATGCGACGACCGAGATGCGTCTCGTCCGCTTCGGCGACAACATGCGGGGTGTTGCTGTGACCGAGGGCGACAAGGTGGAGGCCCAGCTCCGCTTCGGGGCCTCGGTCAATACCTACGGTGTCAACGACCTAGTGGCGTCCGTTGACGGCGTGCCGGCCAATGCGGTCGACGAACTCGTTGCCGAGTACCAGGAAAAGTATGAGGTCGTCCCTGAGCTCGCCGCGGGCGGGGCGCGCCACGAGTCTTTGCGATATGCCGCGCAGCTCGAGGCGGGACTGCGGTCGTTCCTCACCGACGGGGGTTTCACGGCCTTCACGACCAACTTCGAGGATTCTGGGAGGACTGCGCCAACTGCCGGGGATCGCCGTCCAGCGGCTGATGGCCGACGGCTATGGCTTCGGTGGCGAGGGCGACTGGAAGACCTCCCTGCTCTTGCGGGCCCTCAAGGTCATGGCCGCCGAGCGAGCGGGTGGGACTTCGTTCATGGAGGACTACACCTATCACTTCGGCCCTGGAGAACCCAAGATCCTCGGCGCTCACATGCTCGAGGTCTGCCCGAGCATCGCTTTGGGCAAACCAAGGTGCGAGATCCATCCGTTGAGCATCGGAGGCCGTGAGGATCCTGTCCGGCTCGTTTTCGACGCAGCGCCGGCCAAAGGCTTCGTCGTAGGCTTGGTCGACCTCGGGGACCGGTTCCGCCTCGTCGCCAACGACATAGAGGTTGTCCCACCCGACGCACCTCTCCCGAAGCTCCCGGTGGCGCGCGCCGTGTGGAAGCCAGCACCGAGCCTGTCTACGTCGGCGGAGTCCTGGCTGAGCGCCGGTGGCCCGCATCACACCGTGCTCAGCACCGCTGTTGACATAGAGACGCTCGAGGACTACGCTGTGATCGCCGGCGTCGAGCTGGTCCGTATCGACGCGTCGACGACCACCGAGAGCTTCAGACGGGAGCTGCGTTGGAACCAGGCGTACTACCGCCTGGCGCATGGCCTCGCCCGCGGCTAACCGGTTCAAAATAGCCGTCGGCTCGCGCGGTATGACAGGGCCCGTAGAGACAGCGTGTGCCTTCCCGTGGTGCGCTTCTCCGGTCGTAGGCGACCTCAGTATGCCAGGCGCTAGCCTCGCGCCATTATGCAAAAGTTGATCAACGACCCCAAAGACTTCGTGGACGAGGTGCTCCAGGGAATTTTGAAAGCGCATCCGGACGACCTTAAACTTTCGGGGGGCCCAAGGGGCATTGTGCGGGCTGATGCCCCCGTCAAAGGAAAAGTCGCGATCGCAACCGGCGGGGGTTCGGGGCACCTCCCGGTGTTCATGGGTTATGTGGGACGCGGTCTCGCCGACGGCGCTGCTATCGGCAACGTCTTTGCGTCTCCGAGCGCAGAACAGATGTTGTCTGTTGTTAAAGCCGTCGACGGTGGCCGAGGAGTCCTTCTCCTGTATGGCAACTACGGAGGTGATGTGCTCAACTTCGGCCTGGCTGCCGAACTGGCGGAAGCGGAGGGCATCCATACCGAGACAGTAACCGCGGCTGACGATATCGCCTCGGCCCCCAAAGGAGATGAAAGCCGCCGCCGCGGGATCGCTGGGATCTTTTTCCTTTACAAGGTCGCTGGGGCAAGCGCGCAGGAGGGGAGCGACCTAGACACCGTGAAGGCGGTGACCGAGCACGCCGCCTCGAACCTCCGCAGCTTTGGCGTCGCTCTGGCTCCATGCGTTATCCCGGCTGTCGGGCACCCTAACTTTGAATTGCCACTTGGCCAAATGGAGATCGGGATGGGGATCCATGGTGAACCGGGCGTCCGTAGGGGGCCGCTGGAGAGCGCCGACGCCATTACCGACCACCTGATGGAGGCTCTCCTCGATGACCTGCCCCATGACAAAGGAGACCGCTTCGACATTTTGGTAAACGGTCTCGGTGCCACGCCGCCCGAGGAGCTGTACATCGTGTGCAACCGAGTGTTCAGCAGGCTCGAGGAGCGCGGGCTTCGGCCCGCCGCGCATGGGTTGGTGAGTACGCCACTTCTTTGGAGATGGCAGGGATGTCCCTGTCTCTTCTGCGGTTAGACGATGAGCTGGTCCGGTTGCTTGATGCGCCCGCGTACTCACCTTTCCTGATGCGTCGATGACCAGCCTGGTCGAGGTTTTGGGAATTGTCGCGGTTTCATTGAAAGACAGGGCGGACGAGTTGAACCGTCTCGACGGCGAAGCGGGCGATGGCGACCTCGGCGTTACGGTGACCACCGCTGCCGAGGCAGTTAACCGTCTGCTGCCGACGTTGGAAGGAAAGGGGCTCTCCGACGTGCTCAACGTGTGCGGAGTTACCATTGCAAGAGAAGCCCCATCAACTTCAGGGACCTTGCTCGCAACTGGGCTCATGGGAGCCGCAAGAGCTGCCAGTCAGAGTTCCTCGTCCGGGGCTGCGGAGCTGGCGGAGCTGCTCGATGCATCACAGGCATCGATCGCCAAACGCGGTAAGGCCGAGCCGGGTTGGAAGACAATGTTGGACGCTTTGGTGCCTGCTGCACAGGCAGCGACCACGAGCGCGCAGGAGGGTGCCTCGCTTTTGGAGGTCCTCGATGCCGCTGCAGCGGCTGCGGACCGCGGCGCGCAAGCGACACGGAGCATGGTCCCTCGGCTCGGTCGTGCGGGCTGGCTCCCCGAGAGGTCAGCTGGGCACGAGGACGCTGGGGCCCGGATGGTAGCAATTATCCTGCTTGCGGCCGCAGAGGCGAACCGGGGGGTTGAGAGCCCTGGGTAGCTAGTAGGACGAGCCTCCCGACCGGGAGGCATCGCGCCGCCAGGCCCCTCCTGGCCCGAACCACCATCCACGGTTTCCACCTCGGCAACAAGTAGCGTCCGGACAAGTGGTTCGCGGCGCGGTGTGGGACCTGGGGAGCAGTTCGTTCCAGGTATTGGCGTGCAAGCTGGGGCCTTCGCAGACCTTGGTGCCGGTGCTGAAGAGGCGCTCGCTGCTCAACCTGGGCCTGGAGGTGGGGGCCACAGGTGTGATCTCGCCCGAAAGGGTAAGGGCGTCGGTCACCGCAGCCAAGCGCTTGCGGCGGGCGATCGACACCGTCGACCCCGACATCGTCGTGGCGTTGGCCACTGCCGCGCTCCGGGACGCGGCCAATGGCCCGGAGGTGGTCGGCCGCCTCGAAAAGGTTATAGGTACGCCCATCCGCGTCCTGGAGGGCAAGCAAGAGGCCCGGCTGTGCTTCTTGGGCCAACGAGCGGGCACCTTCGTGGGTGACGAGCCGACCCTGAGCGTCGACCTGGGCGGAGGGAGCTTCGAGATGGTCGTCGGCGACCGCTTCGATATTTACGAGGCGGGAAGTGCCCCTCTCGGCCCGACCCGGCTCAAGGGTGAGCTCGGGACCGGCCCGGTCCTCGGCCGGGAGGACCGCAAAGAGGTGCGCGAGCGCGTCCGCGAAGCGCTGGAAACGGTCAGCTTGGACCTCGCCGAGTACCCCAAAGTCGCCGCGAGAACTGTGGTAAGCGGTGGCACGGCGCGCGCTTTGGCTCGTCTGGCCATCGCGAAGACGTGCCGCCACGTCGGCCGGTCGGACTGGGTCGTAAACCAGGTGGACCTACCGGTGGCCCAGGTGTCTGAGCTGGCCGACATGCTCGCTCGCACGGATCTCGACGAACGAAAGGCCCTCCCGGGGATGCCCGCCCGGCGAGCAGCGGTGTTGCCTTTGGGTGCCTGCATCCTTGAGGCGATCGCGGAGGAGCTGGGTGTCGAGCATTATGTCGTGAGCGAATGGGGCTTGCGTGAGGGGGCGTTGCTCGAGGCCTTCGGGGGGCAAGGGCACGCTGCTTAGCCATGGAGGCGGCTTGGCCATGGAGACGGCCTGCGCCGAAAACCGCAAACGTGAGCCCGCCATGGCCCAATCGGTCACCGCCGGGGCGATTTTGTTGCACCAGCCTCAGTGATGTTACCTTTCCGGGGCCAGATCGGTAACCGCCATGCAAAAAGTGGTGACTGACGACGGGTAGCGCAGGGTTACTGCGCCGGCCCTCCGCCACCAGCCGCAGCACCGCTGCCACCCGCCGCCAAACCCCCGACGGCTGCCGTATCTCCCGTACCGGTCGAGCCCGCAGCACCGGCCGAGCCTCCTCCCAACGCGCGTCCCGGCACCCCGGCGCTGCCGGCGGCGGTCCCGGCACCGCCGCGGAGCACGATCGGGTCGATGAGCAGGCCCTCGCCTCCCGGGGTCGCCGGCGCCTGGTCTCCGTCGTAGAAGTGGAGGATGCGCAACCGGTACCAGATGGCCATCGTGTCCAGTAGGGAACGGTAGACCGAACGCCACGAGACCGTGCTCGTGAACTGGTGGCGCAGCCTGATGGGGGCTTCCAAGAACCTCTTGTAGCCGAGCCGCCGGGCGATCACGAACAGTTCCAAGTCGAACGCGAAGCGTTTTTCCACCATGCGGGGGAGCACGGCGGACAGGACGTCGCGCCTGATGAGCTTGATCCCGGTCTGGGTGTCGCGGATGTTCAGCCGGAAGCCGATACGCACCACCTGCTGGTAGCCCCACGAGTAAACGCGCCGGAGGAACGGGTACTCGACTTCGGAAAGCGGGTGGCGCTTGGACCCCAGGATTATGTCGGGGCTATAGAGGCCCACCATCGTCTGGAACGAATCGAGCAGGATCGGGTCGAGGTCTCCATCCGCGTCGATGAAGCCGAGGTAGCGGCCACGGCCCTTGGCGAGCCCTACCCGCAGCGCCGCTCCCTTGCCCTGGTTCTGGGCCAGGACGACGTTTGTGAGCTGGGGCCTACCCGCGAGGGACTCGTCGAGCTCGCGGTCGCTCCCGTCGGTGGAGCCGTCCGAGACCGCGATCACTTCGTAGGTCGCCCCCGAAGCATCGAGCACGGACAGGAGCCGTTCGATGGTGGGGACCAGGAGCTTGCCCGGGTTGTAATAGGGGACGACCACGGTCAGGTCGAGGTCGGCATCGAGGAGGGCCAGGTTGGCTCGTTCGACGAGGCCGGCGCGGGAGCCTTCTGTGTGGCCCCAGGCCACTACCAGCATCCCGGCGCAGACAGACGAGGTCCCAACGACCATGACGGTGGCGATCTCGGTCATGGACTGATGCCAGATGCTTGTCCCCAGGATCACGATGAGCATCGCCGGCCAGCAGAGGTTGACCGTGACCCGGCCGCCACGGTTCAGGTGGTAGTGGAGCAAGACCGTGACCAGGCCTAACAGCGCGCTGCTGAAGCTCAGCAGGCCGACGACGCTTGCCGCCGGCGAATAGCGCAGCCCGAACAGAGCTCTCACGGTCCCGTGTGCAAAAACGCACACCACCACCGCTGCAACGAAACCCGTCAGGGCAACGGCCGTCGAACCGAGCGCGAACATCAACCTTTGGTTGGGACGGCTGTCAGGCCCCACCAGGCGTGGTATGTCCGAGCCGACCAGCCGCGGGAAAGTGAGCGCTGCAATCGCCCCGGGCGCGAGCAGCGCTATCTGTGCAATCGTTGCTGCCGCCGAGTACCAGCCCGAAACCTCTCGGCCGAGCCAGTGCCGTGCGAGTACGACATCGATGGTCGTAAGGATCCAGTAGCCCGTGAACGCCGCGCCGGCCAATCTGGCGTGACCCCAAACAAGGCGAGTAGATCCCGGGTTGCCAGCGAACGCGGCGCTTTTGGCGGGGCCCTCAGTAACGGAGCCGACGTCGGTGGCACCCAGACCGCTGACCAGCACTTCGGGATGCCTGAGCATCTCGCGCAGGCCGATAAGCACGATGAGGGCTGTAACGACCTCACCCCAGACCATCGCCACGAAGGCGCCTTCAAGGCCTCCGCCGTGGCGGACCAGGACGACGCCGACAACGATCCGCACCACCATCCCTGCGATCAGGCCGGTTGCCAACAACCGCAGCCGCCCCTGGCCTACCAGCACGCCCTTGGGGACGATGCTTATACCCACTGGAAGGGCGTACGCCCCGAGCAGGAGAGCAGCCGTGATCGAGGGCAGGTGGAGGAACCGTTCGACAAGAGGCGACAGGGCGAGCAGGACCGCGCAGGCCCCGGCGCCCAGCAAGCACGCGTCGATGAGGAGCGCCCCGGCAGCGACCGGCGCGACGCGCCCGTCGGGCCCGTGGGCTACGGCGCGGCCCAGGGCCACCTGCAGAGCGTTGGCCGGCACTTCGAACAGCAGCGCTATCCCAGCGAGTGCCGCGAGCGCGCCGAAAATGGACGGGCTGGCCGAACGCGCTATGAGCACGAGGTACAGGAAGCTCCCGAGGTTGACTGTCAGGGTCACTCCAGCAACCGTCCAGCGACGGCGCTGTTGGCGGTCCGTGGCCTGCTCAGCGTTACCTGTCATGCTTCGTCCCCCGGCCACAGACCGCTCGAGAACTCCTTGACGTACTCATCGGCACGGAGGGCGCGAGGTGGCCCCTTTTTGGCGAATTGCCTAGCGTCCTTCTAACCGGAGAGTACCCTCTCCGACGAGCGATCTATGACACCAGCCTCGCCGCCGCCCCCAGTCCAGTTGCAGGCCCGCTTGGCGGTCCCGGTCGATATCCAACGGATGTCAGCATCGGTGCGCTTCGATGTGGCCTCCCAGACGACTGAGGTTTCTGCGACCGTCGAACTGACGGTTGACGGCCCAACCGGCTGCCCCGTGTTCGACTTGCGCCAGGAGATCGATGCCGCCGAGCTTGACGGCGTGCCGCTCCCGCCCGAAGCCCTGGGCTATGCGGACATGGGAGCGGGTTACGACGCCCGCATGAGGGTCATCGACGTCGCCTGCGAAGGCGGCAGCACGCACGCCTTGAACTTGCGCTACCGGCTGGGCACGCCCGAGGCGACTGGTGCGGTCCCGGTGGTCTGGTCGCCCGCTGGCGACGGTGTGTCCTGGGACTTTTTCATGTCAGACCTGGAGCCCGGCCGGTACCTCGAGATGTGGCTACCCGCCAACCTTTGCCACGACCAGCTTGCCGTGCAGCTCGAAATCGAGATCGCCGGGACAGCGCGGCGGCATGTGCTGCTCGCCAATGGGACCGCTGTCGAGCACACGCCCGGTTATGGCTGGAGCGTTCGTTACCCCGACACCTTTACGTCTCTTTCCCCGTTGCTCGTCCTGGGCCCCTCGGACGAGGTCCGGGCGCAGCAGACGACGGTGCAAGCCGGAGGCAAGGAGACCCGGGTTAGGGTCGCACGTGTCGATGGGGCTGGGACTGATCTGCACGATGTCACTGCTGACATTGCCGCGTGGCTCTCATATTTCGCGGAGCGCTACGGGCCATGGGCGCACGGCGACGATTTCCTGGCTGTCATCTGGGACATGCCGAGAGGGATGGAGTACGACGGAGCAACGACGGCGTGCGAGCCGGCGATCGAGCACGAGGTGTTCCACAGCTGGTTCGGTCGGGGCGTGAAGCCAGCCTGCGCGTCCGACGGTTGGGTTGACGAGGCCATGGCGACCTGGGCGACTGCGTCGCGGCGGGCGACCGCCGGGCGATTTGCGGTGGAAGAACTTGGCCTGGACGAACCCCCGAGCCTGCTCTACCCGGCGCACCCGTGGAGCCGCCACACACCCCGGGAAGCGTACGCAGCCGGCGCGCGCCTGATGTCGGGCTTGGCGCACATGGCCGGCGGGGCGGCGCAGCTGCGTTCTGCCTTCGCCGCCTGGCACAAGGCTCATTCAGGAGGTCCTGCCGGCACGGGCGAGCTGGCCGCCCACATGGAGAGCTGGTGCGGCAGGGACTTGACCCCATGGTGGGACCGCTACGTCCACGGTGCCGCCAGTTAAAGCGGTGCAATGAGTTAAGTGGTCATCGGGAGAAGCGGCCGCGGTTTGCACAGTGCGTGAGGCTGGCTATACTGGCCGAGCCGTCTAACAGACGTCCGTGGTCGCCCGCCTGTCGTTGACAGCGGGGACGCCATGGCACAACGTGAAACGAGCTCCGCCCGGGTTACCCGAGCGGAGCGTGCCGCGTAAGAGGACGAGGAATGCCCGCGAAGGCCCCAAAAAGAGCGATTGTCGGCGAAAAAGTCGGTATGACCCAGATCTGGGACGAGAGCCAACGCTCCGTCGCGGTCACGGTTGTCCGGGTAACACCGGTCCGCGTTGTCCAAGTGAAGACCGATGACTCGGACGGTTACTCCGCGCTCCAAGTCACCTATGGCTCGAGGCGGCCCAGTTCTATCAACAAGCCTCTGACGGGCCATTATGCTAAGGCGAGGGTCGACCCAGGGCGAGCTTTGGTGGAGCTCAGGGTCGACGACATCTCTTCGTACAGCGTCGGCCAGGAGCTGGGTGTGGATATCTACGCGGCCGGTGACAAGGTCGATGTCACCGCGACCAGCAAGGGCAGGGGCTTCGCCGGCGCCATGGAGCGGCACAATTTCAAGGGGCAGGGAGCGAGCCACGGTAACCATAAGCATCACAGAGCTCCGGGCTCCGTGGGTGCCTGCGCAACACCGGCACGCGTCTTCAAGGGCACCCGCATGGCGGGGCGCCTAGGTAACGAACGGGTTACCACGCTCAACCTCGAGGTGGTTTCGGCGGACGCCGAACGCAACCTGCTCCTGCTCAAGGGCGCGGTGCCTGGCCCGAGAGGGGGCCTCGTGATGATCCGGGACGCCGTTAAGGGGACCAAATGACCGCCGCTGTCGAGGTTCGTTCGCAAGACGGGGCCGTTACCGGGACCGTGGAGCTGGACCCAGAGTTCTTCGCTGTTCAGCCGAACGTGCCTCTCATGCACCAGGTGGTGCTGGCACAGTTGGCCGCTGCTAGAAGGGGTACGCAGAGCACCAAGACCAGGGCCGAGGTCTCCGGGGGTGGAGCCAAGCCGTTCAAGCAAAAAGGGACCGGCCGAGCCCGCCAGGGCAGCACGCGCTCGCCTCATTATTCGGGCGGCGGCGTTGCCCTTGGCCCCAAGCCGCGCAGCTACCGCCAGCGCACTCCGCGGAAGATGGTCCAGCTGGCCCTCAAGGGGGCGCTGTCTGATCGTGCGGGTTCCGGGCAGGTAGCCGTCGTGGAGGCCTGGAACTGGGAGGTCCCGAGCACAAAGGACGCGCAAGCGGCTCTTTCGACGCTGGGTTTTACCGGCAAGGCCCTCCTAGTGCTTTCGCGCGACGACGAAGGGGCGTATAAGTCGTTCCGGAACCTTCCCGAGGTCGACCTGATCCTCGTCGGCGAGCTCGCTGCCTACGACGTCCTGTGCTCAGACTGGGTTGTGTTCACCCGGCAGACTCTTCCGGGCAACAATGCCTGGGGGGAGGCGCCACCCGCTGCGCCAAGGGCTAAAGCAGAGCCGAAGGCCAAAGCGGAGCCCAAGCCCAAGGCGACGGTTACGGCCGAGCCGGAGACCCCGGCCGACCCAGAGACCACCGCCGAGCCGGAGGCCACAGCCGAGCCGGAGGCCACCGCCGCAGCAACGTCGCAGCCAGCGCGGCCCGAGGCCCCGCCTGTCGAGGCCGACGAAGCTCCAGATGCCGGCGAGGAGGCCTGATGGAAGATCCGCGCGACGTCATCGTCCGTCCTGTCGTGTCCGAAAAGTCTTACGCGCTCAGCGAAAAAGGCGTCTACATCTTCATCGTCCCGACCTCTACAAACAAGATCGAGATCCGTAGATCTGTAGAGCATGTTTTCAACGTCAAGGTCACCAACGTGAATACTTTGAACCGGCCGGGTAAGCGCAAGCGCAATCGCAAGAAGGCGACTTACGGCAAGCAGCCCGACACGAAGCGGGCAATCGTCACGCTCGCTCCTGGGCAAACGATCCCATTGTTCGAGACGAGCTGAGGGTACCAATGCTGCGTTCCCGCAAACCCACCAGCGCCGGTCGCCGGTTCCAGACCGTCTCGGCGTTCACCGAGCTGACGACTGACCGGCCCGAGCGGTCCCTCACCGTACCCAAGCCAAGCACGGGCGGGCGGAACTCTTACGGCCGCATGACTGCCCGTCACCGCGGCAGCGGCCACAAACAGCAGTACCGAATTGTGGACTTCAAGCGCGCCAAGGACGGGGTGCCCGCGACCGTCGCTTCGATCGAGTACGACCCCAATCGAAACGCTCGTATCGCCTTATTGAACTACCACGACGGCGAGAAGCGCTACATACTCGCGCCTGCCCGTCTGGCCGTAGGCGATGTGCTGCGCAGCGGTCAGGGCTCAGAAATCCGTATCGGCAACGCGATGCCGATGCGGTTCATCCCGGTTGGTTCGGTGGTCCACAACGTCGAGCTGAAACCCGGCGGCGGCGGCAAGATGGCCCGCAGCGCCGGCTCGAGCGTCCAGCTTGTCGCCAAAGAGGGCGACTTCGCTACGCTCCGGCTCCCCTCAACCGAAATGCGCCGGGTCCCGATCGACTGCCGAGCGACCATCGGCGAGGTTGGTAACGCCGAGGCAGAGCTAATAAAGATCGGTAAGGCGGGCCGTAACCGCTGGAAGGGTGTGCGCCCGCAATCTCGTGGTGTCGCCATGAACCCGGTCGACCACCCGCTCGGTGGCGGCGAAGGCAAGTCGTCCGGTGGGCGGCACCCCGTCTCGCCTTGGGGCCAGCCCGAAGGCCGTACCCGCCGTTCTCACCGACCGTCCGACCGTTTGATTATCCGCCGCCGCCGTGGTCGCGGCGCCAGGAGGTAACACGATGCCCCGAAGCCTCAAGAAAGGGCCCTTCGTGGACGGCCACCTGTTGCGCAAGGTGGACGACCTGAACGGGCGGAACGAAAAGAGGGTCATCAAGACCTGGTCACGCCGCTCGACGATCATCCCCGACATGGTCGGCCACACGATCGCGGTACACGACGGCCGTAAGCACGTGCCCGTATACGTCACAGAGTCGATGGTTGGCCACAAGCTCGGCGAGTTCGCCCCCACGAGGACGTTCCGCTACCACGCCGGCCAAGAACGGCAGGGGAAGCGCTAATGCCAGGCCCCAAGACCAACGAACGTGAGGGTACGCGCGCGGTCCTGCACTACGCCCTGGTCAGCCCCTACAAGCTTCGTCAGGTCATCGACGCCATTCGTAACAAGCCGGTTCACGAGGCGTTGGACCTCCTCCGGTTCCTGGAGCGGAGTTCTGCCACGATCGTCGCAAAAGTGCTCCAATCGGCGGTGGCCAATGCCGTCAATAACGACGGCATGCAGGCCGACGAGCTGTTCGTATCGGCGTGTTACGTAGACGAGGGCCCGACCCAGAAGCGCTGGCGTCCGCGTGCCCGCGGTCGGGCCACGCGGATCCGTAAGCGTTCGGCGCATGTCACGATCATCGTGAGCCGTTTGCCAGAAGAGCGCCTCGAGCGCCTCCAGGCTCGCCGGCGTGCGGAAAACCTTGCCATGCGGTCGCGCCGTGTCGAGGCCACCCGGCGGGCGAGTGCTGAGAGCGCCGAGGGACAGAGCCGACGCGAGCGACGCCATCCGGAGGCCTTCCCGGCACCCGAGGAGACCACTGCAGAAGACGAGGTCGCCGTTGCGGAGGATGACGCAGCCGTTGAGGATGCGACCGCTACCGAAGATGCAACGAGCACTGAGGACGAGGCTGCTACCGAGGATGCGGCAGTTACCGAGGATGCGGCAGTTACCGAGGATTCGGCTGTTACCGAGGACGCGTCGGAAACCGACGAGGCATCTACTGCTGAGGCCGGCACCGTTGCGGATGCGCCCGGCGAGCAAGAGAAGGATAGCTAATGGGTCAGAAGGTAAACCCCTACGGGTTCCGCCTGGGTACTACCACCGACTGGAAGTCGAGGTGGTTCACCGACCGCGATTACCAGAACTACCTGATAGAAGACATCCACATTCGCGAGTACCTCAACAAGGAGCTCGAGCGTGCTGCGGTCAGCCGCGTCGAGATAGAGCGGACGCGCGACCGGCTGCGCATCGACGTCCACACTGCCCGCCCTGGCATCGTGATCGGCCGCCGCGGTACCGAGGCCGACAGGCTACGGACGAAGCTCGCCGAGATAACCAAGAACCCCAAGGTGCAGCTGAACATCCAGGAGATCAAGCAGCCCGAGCTCGATGCCGCGCTGATGGCTCAGGGCATCGCTGACCAGCTGGCAGGCAGGGTCAGTTTCAGGCGGGCAATGAAGCGCACCGTCCAGACTGTTCAAAAGGCCGGGGCTATGGGTGTGCGTGTGCAGTGCTCCGGGCGCCTTGGCGGCGCCGAGATGTCGCGGCGAGAGTCCTACAGGGAAGGGCGCGTCCCCTTGCATACTCTTCGGGCTGATATCGACTACGGCTTCCGCGAAGCCAAGACGACCTACGGGCGTATTGGAGTCAAGGTCTGGATCTACAAAGGCGACATCCTGCCGTACAAGACTTCAACTGAGGACAAGATCACGCGGGAGGCTGCCATGGCCGTCGGCGAGGCCTCCGGTCTCGGTGGCCCGCGCCGCGTCGTGAGCGCTGGCGGCGGTCGCCGCCGGCCCGAGATGGGCGAACCGGGCGCCGTGCCTGCGGTAGCCGGTCCTTCACAGCTGGAACCCGCGGCCGCTGCGGAACGAGAGATGGTCCCGGTGGACCCCGAGCTGGAACGGCTGCTTCAGGAAGAAGAAGAGATCGAGCGTCGCACACGCGGCGACCACCACGAGACCCCCCACTTCCCGAGGGATTAGCAGCCATGTTGATGCCCCGAAAGGTAAAGCACCGCAAACAGCAGCGTGGCCGGATGAGCGGTCTCGCCAAAGGCGGCACTGAGATCAGCTTTGGAGATTACGGGGTCCAGGCTCTCGAACCCGGCTGGATTAGTGCCCGCCAAATTGAGGCAGCTCGTATCGCGATGACCCGCCACGTTCGCCGCGGCGGCAAAGTGTGGATCCGCGTGTTCCCGGATAAGCCCGTCACGGCCAAGCCCGCCGAGACCCGCATGGGTTCGGGCAAGGGCAACCCCGAGTTCTGGGTCGCGGTGATAAAGCCGGGACGGATCATGTTTGAGCTGGCTGGCGTCACTGAGGCCCTTGCGCGCTCCGCCATGGAACGAGCCATTCAGAAGCTGCCGATAAAGGCGCGATTTGTGACTCGCGCTCATCAGGAAGAGGTCGAAATATAGATGACCCGCCCAAGTGCTCTCAGAGAACTGAACGATGAAGAACTTGCGCACCACCTTGTCGAAGCCAAGGAGGAGACGTTCCACCTGCGCTTCCAGTTGGCGCTGGGAAAGCAGGACAACTCGGCGCGCCTGGGCCAAGTTCGGCGGGAGGTCGCCAGAGTGCTGACCCTCATCGAGGAACGACGGGCCGACGCCGCCTTACCCCTGGTCGCCCAACGCGGGGCTGTTCAGCGGGCACGCAAGGCAGCTGCGCCCGCGGGTAAAGCGTCAGCGCCCAAACGTAGAGCAGCTACGCCCGCTTCCAAGCAAGCCGCACCGGCGCGCAAGGCTTCTGCGCCGGCGCGCAAGGCGAAGGTGTCAGCTAATGGCTGACAAGACCCCGATAGCCGACGCGAACATGGCCGAGGAGCCGGAGGAGACGCAGGAGGCTGCCACCGCGGAGGCCGCTGCGAGCGAGGTAGAAGCTGCCAGCGAGGTAGAAGCTGCCAGCGAGGTAGAAGATGCTCCAGTCACGACCAAGGCGACCGCTCCGGCGAAGGCAGCTGCGCCCGCCAAGGCGGCCAAATCGGCCGCGCCAGCCAAACCGGCCGCTCCAGCCAAACCGGCTGCTGCCAAGGCCGTAGCGCCGGCCAAGCCCGCGGCGAAAACCTCCAAGGCGCCCGCGCGACGTCCGGGCGAACCCTCTGCGCCGGGCAGTGCTCCCGAGCCACGGACAGGTCGGCGCAAGGTCCGTGAGGGCATCGTCATTTCCAACTCGATGCAAAAGACCGCCGTCGTGGCCATAATCGAACGCGTCCGCCATCCTCGTTACGCCAAGACGGTGCAGCGCACCAAACGTCTTTATGCGCACGATGAGTCGAATGACACCAGGGTCGGCGACCGGGTACGCCTTTCAGAAACCCGCCCCTTGTCGAAGTTGAAGCGCTGGCGGGTTGACCAGGTGCTCGAGCGGGCTCGATAGGGGACGCGGAAAATGATCCAACAGGAAAGCAGGCTCCGCATCGCCGACAACTCGGGCGCCCGCGAAGTGCTCTGTATCAAGGTGCTCGGGGGTTCCAGGAGGCGTTATGCCTCCATAGGTGACATCTTTGTCGCCACCGTAAAGGACGCGATCCCCGGGGCCAACGTGAAAAAGGGTGACGTCGTCAAGTGCGTCGTCGTGAGGACCAGAAAAGAAAAGCGCCGGCCTGATGGTAGCTATATCCGTTTCGACGAGAACGCTGCTGTGCTGATCAATGACCAGATGCAGCCCCGCGGGACGCGGATATTTGGGCCGGTTGGAAGGGAGCTGCGGGATAAGCGCTTCATGCGCATCATCTCGCTCGCTCCGGAGGTGTTGTGAAATGAAGATACATAAAGATGACAACGTGATCGTGCTGTCCGGCAAGGACAAGGGCAAGCGCGGTCAGGTGATGCGCGCCCTACCAAAGAGCGACAAAGTGGTGATCGAGGGTGTGCACCGCGTGAAGCGCAGCCAGCGCACGACGCAGATACGCAAGAGGGCCGGGATCATCGAAAAGGATCTCCCCGTGCCCGCCTCGATCGTGGCGTTGATATGCCCCAAGGAGCACACGCCTACGCGCATCGGGTACAAGTTCTCCGAAGACGGCAGCAAGCGCAGGGTTTGCGTTCGTTGCGGTGAGGGCCTCTGATGTCGCCGGCAGGCAAAGGTTCGCCCGGCAAGGGCGGCAAGGCCCCTGCGGGCAAGGCCAAGGGCGGCAAGGGCGGCGCGGCTAGGGGCTCATCGGTCCCTCGCAGGGCCGCCGCACCCAACGCGGCGCCCCAGGGCAGGGGAGCCTCGTCGCGAGGGCCGGCAGCGCTCAAGGCGGCCCCGGGACGCCCGCCGAGGCCGAGCGAACCGCCGCGCCTGCGTACCCGTTACGCCAGTGAGCTGAAAGGCGCTCTCCAGAAGGACCTCGGGCTGCCGAACCCAATGCTCGTGCCGCGGATGGAAAAGATCGTGATCAACATGGGCGTCGGCAAGGCCGTCGCTCAGGCCTCTCTTCTAGAGGGTGCAGTGCGGGACCTGACCCTGATAGCCGGTCAAAAGCCCATCGTCACAAAGGCGAGAAAGTCGATCGCGGCCTTCAAGCTCCGTGAGGGCAATGCCATTGGTGCCAAGGTGACGCTGCGAGGCGACCGGATGTGGGAGTTCTTCGACCGGCTTATCTCCCTTGCGATCCCTCGTATCCGTGACTTCCGAGGGCTCTCGCCCAAGGGTTTCGACGGTCGAGGCAATTACACCTTCGGGGTCAACGAGCAGTTGATATTCCCCGAGATCGACTACGACAAGATCGACGCGCCCAGGGGGATGGACGTGACGATCGTCACCACGGGTAGGACCGACGACGAAGGTCGTGCGCTCCTGGACGCTTTTGGTTTTCCTTTCCGCAAAGAAGGTGCCGCTTGATGCAGGCCCCGATCGAACTAGTCCCGAACGAGTCTTAGGAGCAAGGACTACATGGCCAAAAAGGCTCTCGTCATAAAGTCGCAGCGCAAGCCGAAGTACAAGGTCCGGGCCTACACCAGGTGCCGGCGGTGCGGGAGGCCGCACTCGGTGCTGCGTAAGTTCGGGCTGTGCCGTATCTGCCTGCGTGAGCTCGTCCACGCCGGAGAGATACCTGGCGTCACTAAGTCGAGCTGGTAGGAGGTAACGGCACATGACTATGACTGACCCGATCGCTGACATGCTGACCAGGCTGCGCAATGCCAACGTCGCGGATCATGACACGGTGCGCATGCCCTCTTCGAAGCTCAAGGAAGCACTCGCGGCGATCCTGGTCCGGGAGGGCTACATAACGAGCTTCAAGGTCACGAGCGACGAAAAGCGGCCAGGAAGCTTCCTGGAAGTGACCATGAAGTACGCGTCCGACCGCACCCGGACCATCTCGGGAGTCCGGCGCGTTTCCAAGCCAGGGCTTCGTGTCTACACTGGGGCCGACAAGTTGCCGCGCGTCCTCGGCGGCCTGGGCGTTGCCGTGCTGTCTACCAGCCAGGGCCTCATGAGCGACCGGGAGGCCCGCAAACGCCGTGTCGGTGGCGAGATCCTCTGCTACGTCTGGTGACCCCAGGCGCGGTGGGAACAGATATAGCGAGTTGTTGAAGGACAGTGGTGTTGAAGGACAGTGGTGTTGAGGAGTAGGCGTTTGTTGAGGAGTGTCGTATGTCCCGAATAGGTCGTACACCGGTGCCGGTCCCCTCCGGGGTGAGCGTCGCGCTCGATGGCCGTTCCGTCACGGTCACCGGGCCACGCGGCGCGCTCAGCCATCAGGTGGCGGGGGAGATCACCGTCCGTCAAGACGGACAGGAGCTCGTCGTCGAGCGCCCCGATGACGAGAGGGTCAACCGCTCCCTGCACGGGTTGACCCGCACCCTGGTCAACAACATGGTTGTGGGCGTGACGACCGGTTTTTCGAAGGACCTCGAGATCGTCGGCGTTGGCTACCGTGCGATCGCCAAAGGCCCGGGCACCCTCGAACTTGCTCTCGGTTTCAGCCATCCCGTCGTTGTCGAAGCCCCCCAGGGGATCACTTTCGAGGTTCCGGCGCCCACCCGGATAACGGTGCGCGGGAGCGACAAGCAGGCCGTTGGCGAGGTCGCCGCAAAGATCCGCAAGCTGCGCAAACCCGAGCCGTACAAGGGCAAGGGTGTGCGTTACGCAGGCGAAGTGGTCCGGCGCAAGGCCGGCAAGGCTGCGAAGTGAGAAGACTATGAGCAACGTGAAGGACAAGCAGAGCGCGCGGGCCGGCGCCACTACCGCGTCCGGAAAAAGGTGAGCGGTACGACGCTTCGCCCCCGGCTCGCTGTGTTCCGGTCCAATCGCCACGTGGTGGGCCAGGTGATCGACGACATCTCCGGGCGCACGCTCGCTGCTGCCTCATCGCTCGAGGCCGCTGTGCGTGCAAAAGGGCCTACGGGTAACCGCATCGCGTCGGCGGCGGTGGGAAAGCTCCTCGCAGAGCGGGCCAAGGCGGCGGGCGTCACTAAGGTGGCGTTCGACCGAGGCGGATTTATGTACCACGGACGGGTTGCTGCTCTGGCAGACGCGGCCCGAGAAGCTGGACTGGAGTTCTAGAAAATGGCTGAGCAGCAGCAGTACCAGGACCGCACGATAAAGGTCAACCGAGTCGCCAAAGTCGTGAAAGGCGGCCGACGCTTCAGCTTTGCCGCGCTAATGGTGGTCGGCGACGGCGCTGGGACCGTGGGCCTGGGCTATGGCAAGGCCAAGGAGGCCGGGCTTGCTGTCCAAAAAGGCATCGAGGAGGCCAAGAAAACCCTCTGCAAGGTGCCCCTGGCTGGTTCCACCATCACGCACCCCGTGATCGGTGAAGCAGGTGCTGGCCGGGTGCTCCTGAAGCCGGCTGCTCCTGGGACCGGCGTGATAGCGGGCGGTGCGGCTCGGCCGATACTCGAGCTAGCCGGCATCCACGACGTCGTGGCGAAATCCCTTGGTTCTTCCAACAGCATCAACGTCGCGCAGGCGACCATGGCTGGGCTCAGGGCCCTGATGCGCCCCGACGAGGTGGCACGCCGCCGAGGGCTGTCGCCGGAAGAAGTCACGCCCGCCGGGGTGCTGCGCGCCTACCAGGCCGCCCAGCAGGCCCCCCACGTGCCTTTTGAGGTCGCCTGATGGCTCCGGCAAAAGCTGCCGCCACCAAGGCTGAACAGACGGGAACTGCCCAGGCCGACAAGGCACCGGCGCGAAAGCGCGCAGCTCAAGAAGCTGAAGCCACTATCGAGATCAAGCAGGTCCGTTCTGGGATCGGCACCAAGCCGAAGCACCGCGGCACCCTCCGGGCGCTCGGCCTTGGCAGGATCGGCCGGACGCACGTCCTGCCCGACCGCCCCGAGATCCGTGGCATGGTCGCGCGCGTTGCACACTTGGTCGAGGTCCGTACACAAGGCGAAGGGGCAGCTAAATGAAGATCCATGACCTGGCCCCGGCTCCCGGTTCCACCAAGGCCCGCCGCCGCGTCGGCCGTGGTATCGCAGGAAAGGGCGGCAAGACCGCAGGACGAGGGACCAAGGGCCTCGGCGCTCGCGACACAATGAGGCCGGGTTTCGAGGGAGGCCAGCTCCCCTTGAGCCAACGGATCCCCAAGCTGAAAGGCTTCAAGAACCCCTTCAGGGTCGAGTACACCGTGGTCAACCTGGACACGCTCGAACGGATGGACGGCTCCGAGGTCAACCCGGAGGTTCTCCGCGAGGTCGGCCTGGTCCACAAAAAGGGCCTCGTGAAGGTCCTCGGGGACGGCCAGCTGACGCGCCGGCTCAATGTTTCTGCGCACGCTTTTTCTGCCTCCGCGCAGGCCGCGATCCAGGCCGCAGGAGGCTCTGTCCAGGTCATTCCCCCGCCTTTCGGGCACGGCCGCCCGCCCGCCAAGGGCAACGCGCTCATGAGCCGGTAGCTGTAATGATAGGACTGGGGACTGACAGTACCGGACAGGGACACTAGGACCAGGAGCAGTTCGAGGCCGCCGCTATGCCGATACCCACCAGCATCCGAAACTTAAAAGCAGCCTTCCTTATCGGGGACCTGCGCAACAAGATCCTGTTCACCCTGTTCATCATCGGGGTGTACCGGCTCGGAGACAACATCATCTGTCCCGGCGTGGACTTCAACGCCGTCCAGTCCCTGGCCGCGGCTGCGAACAAGGGCGGGGTCATCGCGTACCTCAACCTTTTCTCAGGTGGCGCCCTGACCAAGATGGCCGTGTTCGGGCTCGGGATCATGCCGTACATCACGAGCTCGATCATCATCCAGCTGCTGATGGTGGTCATCCCAAAGTTCGAACAATGGCGAGAAGAAGGGCCGAGCGGCCAACGCAAGTTGACCCAGGTCACTCGGTACATGACCATCGCCCTGGCGATAATGCAGTCGACCGGTCTCGCCTATGCGTTCCACAACGGCGGAGGCGGCTTGCTCGGTTCTTCCGTACCGCTCAACGTGGACCTGATCCCCGATTTCACGGTGCCCCGCGTCCTGCTCGTGGTGCTCACCATGACCGCCGGCACGGTGGTAGTCATGTGGCTCGCCGAGCTGATCACCCAGCGTGGGGTCGGCCAAGGTATGTCGGTGCTGATCTTCACCAACGTGATCGCGGGCTTGCCGACGCAGGGCGACGCCCTGCTCAAGTCCGCCGGCTGGCCCAAGTTCACCTTCCTGCTGCTGCTCGCCCTGACCTTCCTGGTGATGATCGTGTTCATCGAGCAATGCCAGCGGCGGATACCCGTTACCTTTGCAAAGAGAGTCGTGGGACGCCGAATGTACGGCGGCCAGAGCACGTACATCCCGATGAAGCTCAACACCGGCGGTGTGGTGCCAATCATCTTCGCGGCCTCGGTGCTCTACTTCCCCCTGCTCATCTCCAACGTCTTCCCGAGCACGGGCTGGGGCAAGGACGTGCAGACCTGGATAAGCACCCACCTCGCACAGCCGGGCAACCTCGTCTACATCTCGATTTACGGGGTGCTCATCCTGCTCTTTGCCTACTTCTATGCGGGCATAACCTTCGACCCTCACCAGCAGGCCGACGTGATCCGCAAGCAAGGCGGTTATATCCCCGGCATCCGGCCTGGTTACCCGACAGAGCGCCACCTGCAGAACATCCTCTATCGCATAACCCTGCCTGGTGCCCTGTTCTTGGCGCTCGTGGCGCTGTTGCCGTCTATTTTCCTGGCCCTTTGGAACATCCAGAACTACCCCTTCGCGGGCACCACCCTCCTGATTGCCGTAGGCGTGGCGTTGGAGACCATGAAGCAGGTCGACAGCCAGCTGATGTTGCGCAACTACGAGGGCTTCCTGCGTTGAAGTTGTCCTGCGGCGGACGCTAAGTGCCCTACTTGCTCCCCTTGCGCGGTTGATGGCCGGTCCCGGGGGACAAACAGGCGTTGGCCGGCCGAGCCCGGACGGGACTGCCCGGGTCGTGATGCTCGGACGGCAGGGATCAGGCAAGGGGACACAGGCGGCGCGCCTGGCGGTCCTCTATGGGGTGCCCCACATCTCCACAGGGGACGCCTTCCGAGCCGCTGCCCGAAATGGCGCCGAGGTCGGGCGCTTGGCGCAGAGCTATATGGACCGCGGGGAGCTCGTACCCGACCATGTCGTCATGGAAGTCCTGCGCGAGCACCTCTTGCAAGGCAACGCGGAGCCGGCTGGTTTCGTGCTGGACGGTGTCCCGCGCAATATCGTACAGGCCGAGGCACTGGCGGGCATGCTCGGGCCAAAGGGACTTGACGTCGTCATTAATCTCGATGTCAGCACCGAAGTTGTCCTGCGCCGGATCGCCGGGAGGCGTGTCTGCACGAGCTGCGGTGCGAACTACAACGTCGTGGACAACCCGCCCAAGGTGCCCGGGACCTGCGATGTGTGCGGTGGCACGCTCGTCCAGCGAGACGACGACACCGAGGAAGCGGTCAAGCGACGGCTCGAAATCTACGAGTCGGTGACCGCCCCGTTGGTGGGCTGGTACGAGGGCCAGGGGCTCCTGGCCACGGTCGATGCCGCGGGCGACCCCGACGTGGTGACCGAACGCGTCGTCGAAGCTGTGGAGGCGGCCCGCCAGCGTAAGGCTCTTCACTCCTAGCGGTTGGGTACCCTGGGGACATGAGGCGCAGGCCAGATGAGATAGACAAGATGCGGAAGGCCGGCAGGGTCGTGGCCGAGATGCTGGCGGTCACCTCAGCCGCTGCACGTCCTGGGGTTACCACGGCGCAGCTCGACAAATTGGCCCGCGAGGTGCTCGAGCGCAGGGGCGCTCGTTCCAACTTCCTGGGCTACCACGGCTTCCCGGCCGTCATCTGCGCGTCGCCCAACAACGTCATCGTCCATGGGATCCCCGGGCCCTACGTCCTCAAAGAAGGCGACATCATCTCGATCGACTGCGGGGCGATCATCCAGGGCTACCACGGGGACGCCGCGGTTACCGTCGCGGTCGGCGACGTTCCGGCCCTCACGGAGAAACTGCTCCGGGTGACCGAGGAGAGCCTCGTAGCGGGCCTTGGCCAGCTTGTGGAGGGCAACCGCCTCCACGACGTCGGCCTCGCCGTCCAGACCGTGGCCGAAGGAGCCGGCTTCTCGGTGGTCAGGGGTTACGTGGGCCACGCGATCGGCACCGAGATGCACGAGGAACCGGCGGTCCCCAACTATTGGCCTGGCAACCCCGGGCCCAAGCTCCGTACGGGCATGGTTTTCGCGGTCGAGCCCATGGTCAACGTCGGCGCCGCCGAAACGGTACTGCTGGACGACGGTTGGACCGTTATCACTGCCGACGGGAGCCTGTCGGCGCACTTCGAGCACACGATCGCGGTCACCGACAACGGCCCGGAGATCCTGACAGTCCAGGACTGACCAGCCCGGCCAGACTGCCGCCGCGGGGGCCGGCACGCGCCTGCCGCGCATGGACGGTATGGCCCTGGGTGCGCTATCATATAACCCCGTCCCCGCGGGTCATTAGGTGCGTGCGCCCATCAGCGTTCAGCGCCTGCCGCGACGGGCAAGTTCGCTCTAGTGGGTCTTCCCAAAGACCCGATAACCCGAGGTGCAGGAGCCTGTGAAAGTACGTCCGAGCGTCAAGCCGATTTGTGAGAACTGCAAGGTGATCCGCCGAGAAGGCGTGGTCATTGTGATCTGTAGCACTAACCCGCGCCACAAGCAGCGGCAGGGTTAAGGCAACCGATGGCCCGCATCGCCGGGGTGGACATCCCGCGGGAAAAGCGCCTGGAGATCTCGCTCACGTACATATTCGGCATCGGGAGGACGACTTCCAACTTGGTTTGCTCCTCCACGGGGGTCAATCCCAACACAAGGGTCCGCGACCTCACCGAAGAGGAAGTTGCCAAGCTCCGGGCCTGGATCGACGCCAACCTGAAGGTCGAAGGCGACCTGCGTCGCGACGTGGCCCAGGACATCAAGCGCAAGATCGAGATCGGCTCCTACCAGGGCATACGGCACAGGCGTGGTTTGCCGGTGCGGGGTCAACGCACACATACCAACGCCAGGACTCGCAAGGGCCCCAAAAAGACCGTGGCTGGCAAGAAGAAGCTAAGGAAGCACTAGAAAATGCCAAAGCCGAAGCCTGGCGGGCGACGCCCTCGTCGCCGCGAGCGCAAGAACGTCGCCTACGGTGTCGCTCACATCAAGAGTTCTTTCAACAACACGATCGTGTCCATCAGCGACCTGGAGGGAAACGTCCTCGCATGGGCGTCGGCCGGCAACGTCGGCTTCAAGGGATCGCGTAAATCGACGCCGTTCGCCGCCCAGCTGGCCGCTGAGGCTTGCGCCCGGCGCGGAATGGAACATGGTGTTCGCAAGGTCGACGTGCTCGTCAAGGGGCCAGGCTCCGGGCGTGAGACGGCGGTCCGGTCGATCATGAACGCCGGCATCGAGATCGCAGGCATCAAGGACGTCACGCCGATCCCGCACAACGGCTGCCGGCCCAAGAAGCGTCGGAGGGTCTGAGATGGCCCGCTATACAGGCCCCGTTTGCCGCCTTTGCAGGCGCGAGAAGATGAAGCTGTTCCTGAAGGGGCCCGAGTGCGATTCGCCCAAGTGCCCGATCGAGCGCCGGCCGTACCCGCCGGGTGAGCATGGCCGGGACCGCGCTCGCCAGGGCTCTGAGTACTTGACTCAGCTTCGTGAGAAGCAAAAGGCCCGTCGCATATACGGCGTGCTCGAGAAGCAGTTCCGCAACTACTACGAAGAGGCCAACCGCCAGCAGGGCATCACCGGCGAAAACCTTCTCCGAATGCTGGAGCTGCGTCTGGACAACATCGTCTTCCGTGGCAACTGGGGCGCCAGCCGGTCCCAGGCCCGCCAGCTGGTGCGCCACGGGCACGTCCTTGTCAACGGCAGGCGTGTGACGATCCCCTCTTACCGTGCCCGGCGTGGCGACGTTGTCTCGCTCAAGGACAAGACCCGGAACCTGATCGTTGTCCGCCACAACCTCGATACTCTGGGACGTCAAATCCCGCCCTGGCTCGAAGCCGGCGGGGAAGGTTTTGAGGTCACGGTCCGCGACTTGCCAATGCGTGAGCACATCGATGTGCCCGTGCGCGAGTCGCTGATCGTCGAGCTCTTTTCTAAGTAACGCCCGCGAGGAGGGCCGCCGCAATGCTTATTATCCAACGCCCAGCAGTCGAACCGCTCGGCGACGAAGAAGACAACCGCCAGCGCTTCGCGATAGGGCCTTTGGAGCCCGGGTTTGGTCACACCCTTGGGGTGTCGCTTCGCCGCACGCTGTTGTCGTCGGTCCCGGGCGCCGCCGTCACCCAGGTCCGCTTCGACGACGCGCTGCACGAGTTCACGACTCTGCCGGGCATCAAAGAAGACATCACCGACATCATCCTCAACTTGAAGGACATCGTCCTTCTGGTCGACACCGACGAGTCCGTGACTCTCCGGCTCGACTCGAGGGGCCCTGGCACCGTGACGGCCGGCGAGATCCAGACAACCGCAGATGTAGAAATCCTCAACCAGGACCTGGTCCTGGCCACGCTCAATGCAAAGGGCCGCCTGGCGTGCGACATTACCGTGGAAAGAGGACGGGGCTACGTGGCTGCCGAGCGTAACAAGCGGTCCTCCACGATCGGTATCATCCCGGTCGACTCCATTTTCTCCCCGATCCGCTTGGTCTCGTTCTCAGTCGAGCCCGCTCGGGTCGAGCAGTCGACAAACTACGACCGCCTGGTCCTGGACATCACCACTGACGGTTCGATAACCCCGAAGGAAGCCCTTGCATCCGCCGGGAGCACCTTGCGCTCGTTGCTGGGCCTGGTCGCCGAAATGAGCGAGTCCCCCCAGGGCCTGGTCCTGGGCGAGATCGCCGGGGCCGGCAGCGGATCGCCCGACCTCGACCTGCCCATCGAGGAGCTCGACCTGTCCGAGCGCCCGCGGAACTGCCTGAAGAGGGCCCAGATCAACACCGTCGGCGAGCTTGTCTCCAAGACAGAGGACGACCTTCTGGCAATCACGAACTTCGGGCAAAAGTCCCTCGATGAGGTCCTCCAGAAGCTCGACGAGCGGGGCCTCTCGCTGCGTGGGAAGCAGGGGCAATAAGTGCCCGGCGTCCCGGGTCGTCCCAAGAAGGGCCGCCGCTTTGGGGGCGATGCCGCTCACCAGAAGGCCATGATGGGCAACCTCGTGGCCTCGCTGATAGCCGGCGAAGGCCTCGTGACAACGGAGGCGAAGGCCAAGGCGCTGCGCCCGATCTTCGAGAAGTGCTTGACGAAGGCGAAAAAGGGCGGCGTCGACCACCAGCGCCAGGTCGTCGCGTTCATCCGCGACAAGGACATGGCTCACAAGCTGTTCGCCGACATTGCGCCCCGTTACGCTGAACGATCTGGTGGCTATACCCGGATCCTCAAGCTCGGGCCAAGGCAGGGCGACAACGCCCCAATGGCCCGCATCGAGCTCGTCTGAGCCCACTGCGCTCGTAGGACCCGCAGAGGCGGCCGTGCAGAGGCGGCGCCTCCGCCTCCTCGTCGCCTACCTTGGTGCCCCGTACCACGGCTTCGCACTTCAGGCCGGGACCTACACGGTAGCCAGCGCCCTCGGCTCGGCCCTCGAACGGGTCCTACGGCACCCAGTCGAGATGACCTGCGCCGGACGCACCGATGCCGGTGTGCACGCCTGGGGCCAGGTGGTGACCCTCGACGTCAACGCTGACGCCGACCTGGCGCGCCTACAGCGGTCCGTCAACAAGATGCTGGCCCCGACGATCGCCGTGCGCGAGGCAACTTGGGCACCCGCCGGCTTCGATGCCAGGCGGTCGGCACTATCGCGCGTCTACCGCTACAACCTGCTGTGCTCTGAGTGGCCCGACCCGCTCAATGCCGCCACTACCTGGCATGTAGGAAGATGCCTTGACCTGCGCGCCATGGAGATGGCCAGCGACGTCTTACTGGGCGAGCACGACTTCTCCTCGTTCTGCCATGCAGTGCGTGGCAACCCAGCGCCCCTCGTTCGCCGGGTCCTTCGCGCTGAATGGTCTGACCTAGGCGGCGCTCGAATGTGCTTCGAGATCGAGGCGGTCTCGTTCTGTCACCAGATGGTCCGTTCCATCGTCGGCCTGTTCGTCGAAGTTGGCGTCGGTCGCCGCAAGGCAGGTGAGCTCATGTCGGTCCTGGCCGCCCGCAACCGCCAAGCCGCAGGCCCGATCGCGCCGCCGCACGGCCTCTGCCTCTGGGAAGTGAAGTACCCGCCGGGGTCGCTCGGCTAGGGACGAAGCCGCACGTCCGGGGACGGGTTCGCCTAGGAACCTGCGAGTGCCACTAGGGCCAAGCCATCGAGGAACGCGTGCATCCGCCATCGCTGCTAGGAACCTTGCGTGCTCTGACCACGGGCGGATGAAGTGCTCCTCGATAGCGACAGCGTCCTCGGCAGGAGGATCGAGGGACATCAGTTCGGTCTCGATTTGACGAGCCATGTCCGCGAGCAACCTGATGGTCCGCCTACTACCCAGGTACCGCCGGCCGATCTTCGCCATGTTGGCTTCTTGGATCGCCCTCGCAGCTTGCACGTATTCGGCTTGGTCCACGGGTACAGATCCTTGCACCCGACAGCGACTGAGTGGGTGCGTCCATTAGGGGCCTCGGTAAATGCAACCGGCGGTGCAGGTTTCGAACACGACTACCTGGCAGAGCCCGTGGAGCGAGCTAAATAGGCGGTCCCAGATCCAAACGGCCAGGCCCTCGCTCGTCGGGTTTTCGAGACCTTCGATCTCGTTCAGGTAGTTGTGGTCGAGGCGTTCCAGGACGGGCTGGAAAGAGCTTGCAATATCGGCAAAGTCCATCACCCACCCGGTGGTGCTGCCGATGGGGCCGTCGACGTGCAGCACCACCCGGAACGAATGGCCGTGCAACCGAGCACATTTGTGCTCTTTCGGGACGTTCGGGAGCCGGTGAGCCGCCTCGAAGGTGAACTCCTTGAATATTTCCATTTACGGGATCCCAAGGTACTTATGGGTCTGAAGGCTGAGACGCCAGCGGGGGTGCTCGAGGCAGTACTCAACGGCGAGCGCAGTGTTGGCATCTCGATGGGGCCCGTCCATTGGCTGCAGGAAGAAGTGCTCGAAACCGAGATGCTCGACTTCGGCGGGGCTCAAGGAAGGCTGGGGGTACACGAGCTTGAGCTCGTTGCCGCGCCTTAGGACCAGTTGGGCGCCCGCCTTAGGGCTTACGCAGATCCAGTCGATGTTTGCTGGAGCTTCGCGCGTCCCGATTGGTTTCTATGGCGATCCTGAAGCCGCGGGCATGAAAGGCCTCCACGAGGCCCTCGTCGAGTTGGAGCAGGGGCTCACCACCTGTGCAGACGACGAAACGATGCGCTGAGGACTCCGGACGCCACATTGACTCCACAGCGCGCGCCAGCCCGGCGGCGGTCTTGAAGTGACCCCCGCCCTGGCCGTCGGTCCCGACGAAGTCTGTGTCGCAGAACTGACACGTGGCGAGCGAACGCTGCTTTTCGTGACCGGTCCAGAGGTTGCAGCCGGCGAACCGGCAGAAAACGGCCGGAGTGCCAGTGTTGTACCCCTCCCCTTGGAGGGTAAAAAAGATCGACTTCACCAGGTAGGTCATACAGGCCTATTTATGGCTGACGCCGGTAGCGACGAGGCGATCTGGTGGCAAAAAGGCGTTCTGGGGACAGAAACGGGCGCCCAACGCGCGTTTTGGTCCCCAGATGGCCTTCATGCGCTCCAGTTCCCTGACGGGCCCCACATGTCGCTCCGGCTTCGGCCCCCGCTCCGGCTTCGGCCCCCGCTCCCGCTCGGGTCCCGGCCCCGGCTCCCAGACCCGGCCTGGCCGTCACCCGGGGAGCCGTTCGAAGGCGCTCGCCTGGATGAGCAGGGCCAAGCAGCGTGCCTCCTCGGCCTGGGAGAGGTCTGGAGCAGACCTGACCGCCAGGGGCTTTATCGCTATGCCGCCTCGCGCGTTGAAATCGCCATAGACGCGCAGGTACCTCGGCGACAGCCTGGAGCAGAGGTCGTCTGCGACCCGGTTGACGCAGGCCTCGTGGAACGTGCCCTCGTTGCGGTACCGCATCAGGTAGAGCTTCAGGCTCTTGCTCTCCACGCATAGGCGGCCCGGTACGTACTCGACGCGGAGCCGGCCATAGTCGGGCTGGCCTGTCACAGGGCACAATGTGGTGAACTCGTTGCACAGCAGTGCCACCACCCAGGCCGATGTTGGGTACGGATTGTCGAAGGTCTCGAGCACACTGGCGTCCGGCTCGCTGTAGCGGTACTCGGTCGGGTTCCCGAGAGCCCCGAGACGCGGTGCTATGGTCACTCGGCAAGCGTATGCGCCACGCTCGGTTGTCCGCCCTCATCCACGCCCGACCCGCTGCGAGTACACGTCCCCGCCCCACGAGCACAGGCGTGGCGCGATTGGGATCGGCCCGCGGCTTTGACTAGAAAGTAAGGGTCATGACAGCCATCACGACTGCCGGCCCTTCCTCCAGCTCTGCAAAGCCGCTGAAGCCCGCTGAGTACCGGCCGGCGTTGGTCAATGTCGGCACGATCGTGTGGCTTGCCTCGGAGCTGATGTTCTTCAGTGGGCTCTTCGCTACTTACCTGACCCTACGTTCAGCCACCGTGGTCTGGCCGCCCTTCCACGACGTGGTGGACAAGAAGACCGTTTTCGTGGCCACCGTTGTCCTGGTGCTGTCGTCAGGGACCATGCAGTTCGCTGTCAGGGCCGTCCACCGCAACAGGCTGGCCGAGTTCCGAGCCTGGTTGGCGTTCACGTTGGTTCTCGGTGCCATCTTCGAGGGAATGCAGGTTGTCGACTATGCGACCCGCAACTTCTCGCTCCAGCAGAGCGCCTTCAGCGGGGCTTTCTACGTCCTTACCGGCATTCACTTCCTTCACGTACTGGGCGGCCTCGCCGCCATGGTTTTCATGTACCTTCGTTCGCTCAACCCTCGGATCCGCTTCGGTGGGCACCGCAGTACCCCGCAGGTCGAGATGCTTTCTTACTACTGGCACTTCGTTGACGTGGTGTGGATCGGCCTTTACGCAATGATCTGGCTCCTCCCCTCGACCAAATGACTCACCTCGCCCAAATGACCCCGCCAACTGGACCACGACGGCCTACCGAATGACGACCGAGAAGCTCGCGGCCAGCAGGCGCAAGGACTCCTCCGGCAGCCGCTTGCGCCACGCGGCTCGTGGGGCCTGCAGCTTTAGTCGGCGCCGCCATGGCGATGTTCGCGGTGCTGTTCTGGACCGCTTCTGCCCCCGCACAGATGAAGCCCGTGACGCTGAGCCCCGTCAGCATTCAGGCGGGCCAGACGCTCTTCGACCAGCACTGCGCCGCCTGCCACGGGGTGGGGGGCATCGGTGGGAAGGGCCCGGAGCTGCTCAACGTCGGGGCCGCTGCCGTGGACTTCTTCGTTTCCACCGGCCGGATGCCTCTCAGCTCGCCCAACCTCGAACCGACCAGCAACAGGCCGTTTTTCAACAAGGCCCAGATCGCCGACATAGTTGCCTACGTCAACGCCCTTGACATCGAACACGGCACGCCCGGGCCAGGTATCCCCGACATCACGCCAGCTTGTAACAACGAGTCGCCTAACTGCCCGACCTTGTCAGAGGGCAACGCCTTGTTCATGATGAACTGCGCCCAGTGCCACGACGCTTCGGGGTCTGGTGGGCTCCTCAGCCACGGGTACGTGGTACCCAGCCTGCGGGCGGCGACGCGCACCCAGGTCGGCGAGGCGATCCGGGTGGGCCCCCGGCCGATGCCCGACTGGGGCCCCGGCCAGTTCTCCGATCAGCAGGTTTCTGCGATAGCAGACTACGTCTATTACCTGGGCCACACCCCGGACCCTGGCGGCCTCGGGATCGCCCACTTCGGCCCTGTCCCGGAGGGCTTTGTCGGAGTGATCTTCGGGCTCGGGGTACTGCTCCTGTGTTCGAGGTTGATAGGGAACCGTGGGTAGGCCATGACTGCGACCGAGCCCCCGAAGATCTTCACAGGTACCCACGGCCCTGACGACGGTGCCGGCGAAGGCACCCCCTGGCCGCACGACGTCCCGCCGGACCAGGACGACACCTGGTACCCGCTGCGCGACGACCCCTGGCGTGCGAAGCGGATGGAGTACTTCATCGCCTTTCTTTGGGTGATCGCGGCGCTGTGCGGCGTCGGGCTTGCGATCGTCTACTGCTTAGGCGGCCAAGCTCAGCTCGAGGGGCTGTTCCTGCTCGTCGGGTTCGGCCTCCTCGGGATCGGCCTGTTGTTGTGGGCGCGCAACCTGCTCCCGGGCCACGACATCACGGCCAGCCGAGGGACCGACCACCGGACCTCGAGCCCGGAGGAACGTGCTGCCGTGGTCGAGTCGTTATCACGAGGGACCGACGCGATGATGTCCCGGCGAGGCTTCCTTGTGAAGAAGGTCCTCGTGCCGGTGGGCGGGATTTTCGGCCTGGCGGCGATCTTCCCTCTCGCCTCGCTCGGGACCCGTCCTGGACGGGCTCTCTACCACACCAAGTGGTACAAGGGCGCGAGGCTCGTGACCGAAGACAACGTCGCCCTCCATGTGGACGACGTCGTGGTCGACGGCATCATGACCGTGTTCCCCGAAGGGTACATAGACGACCCGACGTCGCCGGTTGTCGTGCTGAACATCGGGGGCGACCCGATCAAGGCCCGCGCCGGCCAGGCCGGTTTCGAGGTGATCTCGGGCGCGAACGGCATTGTCGCTTTCTCAAAGATCTGTACTCACGCCGGCTGCGCTGTCAGCTTGTTCAACGTCTTGTCGATGCAGCTGATCTGCCCTTGCCATCAGTCGACCTTCAACATCCTCCAGGACGCCGCGCCTGTGTTCGGCCCGGCGCCGAGGCCGCTACCTCAGTTACCTCTGGGTATCCGCCCTGACGGTTACCTGATCGCTTTGAGCGATTTCATCGAGCCCATCGGCCCAGGTTTCTGGAACAGGTCAGGGGACTGAAATATGGGCTTCGTACGGCTCAACCTGCGTCTGGCGCAGCCATGAGCACCGTCGCAGAGCGTTCGGCCGCCCGCAAGAGGGCCAAGCGCGAACAACAGGTACTCGACTGGGCGGACGACCGGCTCGGCTCGTCGACGTGGGTGCGTTCAGCGCTCGACAAGATCTTCCCTGACCACTGGTCGTTCATGGTCGGCGAGATCGCCATGTACTGCTTCGTGCTTTTGATTGTGACGGGTATTTACCTGGCGCTTTTCTACAAGGCGTCAGATGCGATCGTGATCTATCACGGGCCTTACAAACCCCTCGACGGCCAGTCCATGACCGAGGCGTTTGCATCGACGCTCAACATCTCGTTCAGCGTGCGAGCAGGATTGGTAATGCGTCAGGCGCACCACTGGGCTGCGAACATATTCATGGCCGCAGTTGCGTTCCACATGTGCAGGGTATTTTTCACGGGGGCGTTCCGCCGTCCTCGCGAGATCAACTGGGTCATTGGCGTCACGCTGTTGCTTATCGCAATGCTCGAGGGTTTTTCCGGGTATTCGCTACCCGACGACCTTCTCTCGGGTTCCGGTCTGCGGGTGGTCTTCTCGATTGTGCAGTCGATCCCCCTCGTTGGTCCCTGGCTTGCTTTCAACGTATGGGGCGGGGCGTTCCCGGGCACCGAGTTCTTCGCGAGGCTCTTCGTCATCCACGAGTTCCTGTTCCCACTGGCCCTTGCAGGCCTCCTCGGCGGCCATCTCGGGATTCTCTGGCACCAAAAGCACACAGACTTCGCTGGGCCGGGCAAGACGGAGCACAACATCGTCGGGAGCCGGCTCTGGCCTCAGTACATGATCAAGTCCACGGCACTGCTCATGTTCATAGCGGCCGTGATCTTCGGCCTCGGCGGCCTTATCCAGATAAACCCCATCTGGGTTTACGGCCCGTTCGAAGCGGCCCGGGCGAGCGCCGGCACTCAACCCGACTGGTACGTCGGGTGGCTCGACGGCGGCCTGCGGCTCTGGCCGCACTGGGAGTTCCGCAGCTTCGGCCACGAGATCCCCAACCCGTTCTTCCCGGGCATCGTCCTGCCGGGGATCGTCTTCAACGTGATATACGCCTGGCCCTGGATCGACAAGAAGCTTTTCGGGGACTACGAAGAGCACAACCTCCTTGACAGGCCGCGCGATAAGCCGTTGCGTACCGCGATTGGTGTCGCGGCGCTTCTGTTCTTCTTCGACCTGACGCTCGCGAGCGCCACCGACCTCATCGGCAACGCCCTGCAAATGTCTTTCGAGCTGCTGATCGAGATCCTCCAGTACGGCTCCTTCATAGGCCCGATAGTGGGCGGCGTCATCGCCTACCGCACCTGTACCCTTCTGAAGAACACCAATGCGCACCCGATCCAGCGGCCCGTCGGCGGGATCATGACCCGCGACGCGCGAGGGGGCTACCACACCCTTGGACATTCACAAGATGGCCATGACGGTAGCGACGGCCACGGGGGCAACGGCCACGAGGGTAACGGGCACGACGGTGACGGCCACAGCGAGGGATCGGCTCTCGAGCGAGCGGCCGGCGGGCACTCGGGCGAAGACTAACTGAACTGCGTGAGCTTGCAGCACCGGGCTCTTTGCGGTTTTTCAAGCCGACATCGGTGAAAGCCTGTCGAGCAGAGCCACTTCGTCGGTGGTCAGGGACCACCCCCACAGGTCGAAGTTCTCTTCGATCCGCTTCGGGTTCGACGACCTAGGGATGACCACCACTCGGTGCTCGATGTGCCACCGCAGCACAACCTGGGCCGTGCTCTTTCCGTGCTGCCGGGCGACCTCGACCAGGCGCGGGTCGTCGAGAGGCGTTGCGCGCAAGGGGCTGTAGCCCTCGAGGACGACCCCCCGCTCGGAGCTTTCAGTGGCGAAGGCTGGGTTGTAAATAGCCGGGCTCCAGCGCACCTGGTTGACCGTCGGCGCGTCCCCGGTAGCTGCGATGAGCTCGTCAACCTGTTCCGTCGAGTAGTTGCTCACGCCGGCGGCTCGCGTCTTGCCGAGCTCGCGCTGAGTGAGGACCTGCTCCCAGGTCTTGGGGCTTGCGCGCCCGCCGGGCGGCCAGTGGATGAGCCACAGGTCGACGTAGCCCGTGCCCAGGCGGCGCAGGCTTGCGTCGATCGCTGCGGCTGGGTTGTTGGCATCGTCTTGTAGGAGCTTGGTGGTGAGGAAGATCTCCTCCCTACCAAGCCCGCCGTCGCGCATGGCCTGGCCGACTTCGGTCTCGTTGCCGTACATGGTTGCAGTGTCAAGGTGGCGGTAACCGGTGGCTAGGGCATGCAGCACAGCCTCGTAACTGTTGCGGCCCGACAGGCGCCAGGTACCGAAGCCAACGAGCGGTATAGCCCCGCCAGTCCGTAGCGGGACAGCTTCTTGGCTGGGCAAGGTCATGGTTCATTATGCCTAGGAAGGGGTGTTTGCCGAAATTGTCATTGGGCAGCGCCAAAGGCGGCGAACGTTGCCTGTCGTGGCACTAGCGTGGCGTTGTGGCGCGAGTGCTGTCCATAGTCCTCGCAGGAGGAGAAGGCAAGCGCCTTCTCCCGCTGACCCTTGACCGTGCAAAGCCGGCCGTGCCCTTTGGTGGCCATTACCGCCTGATCGACTTCGCGCTGTCCAACCTGGCCAACGCTGGCCTGTTGCGGGTCGTTGTCCTGACCCAGTACAAGAGCCACAGCCTCGACCTGCACATCACGCGCACGTGGCGCCTCTCGACTCTCCTCGGCTCCTACGTAACCCCGGTCCCAGCCCAAATGCGCCGGGGCCCGTGGTGGTTCTCCGGTTCGGCGGACGCCATCTATCAGAACCTCAACATCGTCGGCGACGAGCGCCCGGACTATGTACTGGTGTTCGGGGCAGACCACATTTACCGGATGGACCCGCGCCAGATGCTGGCGCAGCATATCGAGACCGGCGCCGCCGCCACGGTCGCTGCTATAAGGGTGCCGCCGGCGCAGGCAAAGGGCTTCGGCGTGATCGAGCCGGGCAAGGGGACGCTGATCAAGCGCTTCATAGAAAAGCCGCCCGACCCCGTGGCCCTCGCCGCCGGGAGCCCGCATCTTTTTGCCTCGATGGGCAATTATATTTTCAACGCGAATGCCCTTAGTGACGCATTGCGCGAGGATGCTCAGGACTCCAATAGCCGACATGACATGGGCCGTGACGTCGTCCCGCGCTTCGTAGAGAGCGGCGACGCCCATTTCTACGATTTCCATGAGAACGACGTACCGGGCTGCACTGACCTCGACCACGGTTACTGGCGCGATGTGGGGACCCTCGACAGCTATTACGAAGCAAGCATGGATCTTGTTGCAGTACACCCTGTTTTCAACCTCTACAACACCGAGTGGCCTATTTTTACTAGCGCCCCCCAACTGCCTCCCGCAAAATTCGTCTTCGAGGAGCCAGGCCGTGCGGGGCTTGCTTACAATTCGATCGTATCTGGCGGCACAATAATTTCCGGCGGCACGGTGCGGGGATCTGTCATTTCGCCGGGCGTGATTGTGCAACAGGGCGCCCTTGTCGAGGGCTCGGTCCTGATGGACAATGTCCGCATCGGTGAGGGTGCAGTCGTGCGCCGCGCCATCATCGACAAGAACGTGACGGTAGAACCTGGTGCGCAGGTCGGAGTCGAGCCGGACATCGACGCCAGCCGCTTCACCATTTCTGCGAGAGGCATCGTCGTAATTGGCAAAGGCGAAAAGGTCGTCGGTTGACCCGTGTTGCCCTTCTTACAAAGGAGTACCCGCCCGAGATATACGGGGGGGCCGGCGTCCATGTGGAGCACCTCTCCCGGGAGCTTGCCAAACTGCTCGATGTAGGCGTGTACTGCTTCGGAGCGCCCCGGGACGACCCGCTCGTGGCGGGCGCTTACGAGCCCTGGGCTGCGCTCGGCAAAGACGGCAAAGGGACGGCTCTGAGGGCACTGTCGGCCGACCTCTGCATGGCCTCTGACGTCGCGGGCGCAGACCTTGTGCACAGCCACACCTGGTACGCCAACTTCGCCGGGTACCTGGCGCACGTCCTCTACGACATACCCCACGTCATGACGTCGCACAGCCTCGAGCCGCTGCGCCCCTGGAAGGCGGAGCAGCTCGGCGCAGGTTACCGGTTGTCCAGCTGGGTGGAACGAACGGCCGTCGAGGGCGCCGACGCCGTGATCGCCGTGTCCAGGGCGATGCGAGACGACATCCTGCGGGTCTACCCGGCGGTCGACCCTGCGAAGGTGAACGTGGTCTACAACGGCATCGACACCGACGAGTTCTTCCCGGACCCGGGTACGGCTGGGCTCGAGAGCCAGGATATTGACCCTCACATCCCCTACGTGCTGTTCGTAGGGCGGGTGACCCGCCAGAAGGGCATCACGTACCTCCTGGAAGCTGCCAGGTTCTTCGACCCGGCCGCCCAGGTCGTGTTTTGCGTCGGCGCCCCTGACACACCCGAGATCGAGCGGGAGGTGCGAGCGCAGGTGGCGGCGCTGGCAGAGAGGCGCAAGGGGGTCTTCTGGGTCGAAGAGATGGTAGCCCGACCCGCTCTCGTGCAGATCATCAGCCATGCCAGCGTGTTCGTGTGCCCTTCGATATACGAGCCCTTCGGGCTGATCAACGTCGAGGCCATGGCCTGTGCGGTGCCGGTCGTGGCGAGCGCGGTCGGCGGGGTGCCCGAGATCGTCGTGGACGGCGAAACCGGCTTTCTGGTGCCGTTCGTGCCGAGCGGTGACGCCTTTGGCACGCCCGCAGAGCCCGAAGCCTTCTCGGCGGCGATCGCGGAGAGGGTCAACCAACTGCTCTCGGTGCCAACACTAGGCAGGGCGTTCGGTGCCGCCGGCCGCGAACGCGTGCTAGCCCAGTTCACTTGGAAGGCGGTTGCCCGTCAGACCGTCGACGTATATGACCAGGTCACAGGCGGGTAGGCTAGTACCTGGGCTTTTGGCCGCTATGCTTTATTAGTGCCCATTGCAGGACCTAAAGCCGGCACACAAAATTTATGATCCGGTTCAACCAAGTCACCAAGACCTACAAAGGGACGGTCGCGGCTTTACGCGAAGTCTCGGTGGATATCAAGCGCGGGGAGTTCGTGTTCATTGTCGGGCCGTCTGGGTCTGGCAAGACTACGTTTCTTCGGCTCGTGACAAAAGAAGAACGCGCTCGATGCTGGTGAGATCTGGGTGGCGGGCAAAGAAGTTGGTTCGCTTGCCCCGTGGAAAGTGCCCTACTTGCGCCGCAACATCGGCTGCATCTTCCAGGATTACCGGCTATTGCCAGAGCGCACTGTGTACGAAAATGTCGCCTTTGCTCTCGAGGTCATCGGGCGCTCCAGGAGTTTCGTGCGTTCTCAGGTACCCCAGATCCTCGAGCTTGTGGGTTTGGGCAAGAAGATGGAGAGCCGCCCCAATGAGCTCTCCGGTGGCGAACAGCAGCGTGTTGCCGTCGCGCGGGCGTTCGTCAACCGCCCGTTGATACTGCTCGCTGACGAGCCGACAGGGAACCTTGACCCGGGTACCACGGCCGGCATAATGCGGCTCCTCGAACGCATTAACCTCTACGGCACCACGGTGGTTATGGCGACCCACCAGCAGGATGTAGTCGACGCCATGCGCAAGAGGGTCATCGAGCTCGACAGAGGGAATGTTGTGCGCGACCAGGCAAGAGGCGTCTACGGCATGGTCGACGCCTAGGGGCCCGGCGGGCCTGCGAGATAGGAAAAGGGGCAACCGATGACGATGGCGAGCCCGTATGTGCTGCGCGAGACGGGGGGTAACCTTCTCCGCAACGTAGTCATGACGGTGGCTGCAATCGTAACCATGGCAGTTTCGCTCACCGCGTTGGGCGGGGTCCTGATTATGCGCCAGGCCGTCAACACGGCGACGGTCCAGTGGCAAGGCGGGGTCGAGATGATCATCTTCATGGAGCCGCGAGCGAGCGCCCAGGAGATAGCCGCCATCAACCACGAAGTTGGCAGCATGACTCCGACGGAAATCACGAGCTGCCGATTTCTCGACAAGGACCAGGCGTGGGCCCAGTTCAAAGTTCTGTTCAATGGCCAACCGGAACTTGTCAAGGTAATGACAGCATCCGCGATGCCTACGTCGTTCCAGTGCGTGCCGGCCAAGGCGCAGAGCATCACCCAGCTGGCCAGCGAGTTCCGCGACCAACCGGGCGTTTACCAGGTCGGTTACCCCGGGCAGATAATCGCAGAAACCCTTGCCCACTTCTCCGCCCTAAGGACTGTGGCCTTGATCGTGGCCGGCGGTGTGATGCTGGGGGCGATCGCCCTTGTCGTGAACACGATCCAGCTCGCGATCTTTGCCCGCAGGCGCGAAGTCGCAGTGATGAAGCTCGTCGGGGCCACCAACTGGTTCATCCGCGTACCGTTCATGCTGGAAGGGCTCGTGGAGGGGCTGTTCGGAGCCGTCATAGCTTTTTTGATCACATATTTTGCGCGGGCTACGTTCGCCTCGTTCACCGGCAGCAACCCGATCGACGTGAACCAACCCCTTTACGTCAGCTCCCACGCGGCCTTGCTCACCGGGCTGTTCATCGTGGCCGTTGGCGCCCTGGTCGGTGCACTGGGCTCCGGTTTCGCCGTGAGGCGCTTTCTGTCGGTTTGACCTAAGGCAGCGAGCGACGATCTCGAGGCTGCTCCCGGCGCTGACCGGGCCACCCTAGAATTTGCCGGCGTGAGCCAGAAGATCGAAGACTATGCCCTGATCGGCGACACTCACACGGCCGCTCTCGTCGGCCGTGATGGTTCGGTTGACTGGTTGTGCGCGCCACGCTTCGATTCGGCAGCATGTTTCGCTGCCCTCCTGGGTACTGCCGATCACGGCCGATGGCTGCTGGCACCGCCGGGTGGAGCTCCTGCTACCCGGCGTGCTTACAGAGGTGGCGCCCTCGTGCTTGACCAGGAATGGGACACGTCAAGCGGCAGCGTCCGGGTCACCGATTTTATGCCGCCGCGCCACCACCACCCCAGGGTGTTCCGGATAGTGGAGGGCCTCCGGGGAAGCGTGGAGATGGTTACAGAGGTGCTGGTCCGGTTCGAGTACGGTTCCCAGGTCCCCTGGGTGGTCCAGACCGAGCACGGTATCCGTGCGGTGGCGGGCCCGGACGCGATCGAGCTGGACAGCCCGGTCCAACTGAAGGGTGCGGACATGCGCCACAGAGCGGCCTTCACGGTCAAGGAGGGGGACCGGATCGGTTTCAGGCTGTGGTGGGCGCCTTCCTACGAGGGCCCCGGCAGGGATTTGGACAGCGAGACGGCTCTGGCAGACACCCTGTCCTACTGGGACGAATGGTTGGGCCGGTTGAACAAAGTGCACGGCGAGTGGGAGGACATGGTCCAGCGGTCTCTCGTGACGCTGAAGGCGCTCACCTATGCGCCTACAGGGGGTATCGTTGCCGCCCCGACTACCTCCCTGCCCGAAGCCCTCGGCGGTCCGCGCAACTGGGACTACCGTTATTGCTGGGTCAGGGACGCCACGCTCACTCTCAACGGCCTGATCGAGGCTGGTTGCCGGGATGAAGCCGAGGCGTGGCTGTGGTGGATGGTCCGAGCGGCAGCCGGCAACCCAGCGCAGCTCCAGGTCCTGTACGGGGTGGCGGGGGAGCGCCGGCTCCCGGAGCTCGAGCTCGATTGGCTCCCCGGGTACGAGTCCTCGCTCCCGGTCCGGGTAGGTAACGCAGCGTCCCTGCAGTTCCAGCTCGACGTCTACGGGGAGCTTATGGAAGCCGTCCACCAGGCGCGCTCTCACGAGATCTCCGCGGCCGGCGCCATCTGGGATCTCCAGAGGGCTCTGGTCCGGTTTGTGTCAGCCCACTGGGACGAGCCGGACCAGGGCATCTGGGAGATGAGGGGACCGCCACAGCGCCTTGTCTACTCGCGCGTGATGGCCTGGGTGGCGCTAGACAGGGCCGTCCAAGCGGTCGAACTCCACGGCCTGGATGGTCCTGTCGACGAATGGCGCAAGGTGCGCGCAGCCATCCATGACCAGGTCTGCACGCAGGGCTACAACCCTGAGCTGCGCTCCTTCACCCAGGCGTATGGTTCCAAGGAGCTCGACGCCAGTCTTCTGTTGGTACCGGCCGTCGGCTTCTTGCCGGTCGACGACGAGCGAGTGGTCGGCACCATAGAGGCGGTGAAGCGGGACCTGATGGTGAACGGGTTCGTGGCGAGGTACAACAACAGCTCTGGTGTCGACGGTTTGCCGGGTGGCGAGGCCACGTTCCTGCCCTGCTCCCTGTGGCTCGTCTCGTGCTTGGCGCGCCTTGGCCGCGTCGGCGAAGCACGCGAGATATTCGAGCGAGTGGCTGCCGTGGCCAATGACGTCGGGCTGTTCTCCGAGGAGTACGACACCGACGCCCAACGCCTCGTCGGCAATTTCCCACAAGCCTTTACCCACGTTGCGTTCATCAACGCCGCCCGCCTGCTTGCGGCTGCGATAGAAGCTCGGCCAGCGGGCACTGAATGATTGCCCGGGGGAAGGGCTTGGCGGGCGAGCTTATGCCATCCCTGGTTGCCTGAAGTACGCCTGAGCTTCTTTGACGCTGTCAACGATTGTTACGACCCGGGGTATGCCCACCAATTGGAGGACCCTGCGGACCGACGGCCGGGCGGCGCACACAACCGCCCCACCACGCCGGTCGCGGATACGTCGCACGGCGCCGATCAGGGCTCCGAGCCCCGCCGCATCGACGAAGGGAACTGCGGACAGCTCGAAGATGACCCTCTTCGTCTTGCTCAGGTGGGCGACAGCTTCCCGGAACTCACCCACGCTCGCGTGGTCGAGGTCTCCGGCTACGTGGCACACCACGCTTGCTTCGGTTTCGTCGCAACTGACTAACACCTCGGGCTCCTTTCGCCGGACCGGTCTTGGGCCGCTCGTCGTCATTGCATGCTGCCTCGTCAATCTGAAGGGCACCGCGACTCAATCTGAAGAGCACCGCGACTTTTGGAGCTTTGTACCGCTGGACTTCAGGAGCTCAAATCGTCGGTGCTGTTGACCATGTGGTTGGCTGCAGCCTCGAAGTAATTGAGCAGCTGGGCTTTCTCCAAAGCGCCGAGACGAGCGTCCTCCACGGCCGCTCGCATATGACCCAGCCAGCGGTCGCGTGCGTCCCGGTCGATCTTGAACGGCAGGTGCCTGCGCGGAGGCGGGGGCTGCCACGCTCGTCGTCGTAGGTCCGTGGCCCTCCCCAAAACTGAGCCAGGAACAAGCACAGGTGGTAGCGCGGTCCTTCGAGGTCTTCTGGGTACATCGGGCGCAGCACCTCGTCTGTGGCGACGCCTTCGTAGAAGCGCTCGGTGAGAGACTCGAAAAAAGGCATCCCCCCGAGCCGTTCGTACATGGTCGTTGCGGGCACCGTGCAGCTGATGCTAGCGCTGCCCTCGGAGGGACCTTTGCTTGTCGCGGCGCTAGGTGTTGATGGCTGAGCCACCCGGAGCAGCTCTCGCTAGGATCCCGGTCTGTGCCGTGGCGCTTGCCGCTAGCTGCAGTTTTGGTGGTCGCGGCCACAGCCGCGGGATGCGGCAGCCACTCCTCGACAAGCCCGGCCGCCGCTCAAGCATTTGTCAACTCCGTTTACAGCCAGGCTCCAGATATCGGTGGTTACCGGACGGGGCCCCAGTTGCTCAGTTTGGGCCAGGCGATATGCGCCGACTTTGAATCTGGCGCCACCGTGGAGGAAGTGGGGGACCGCGTGCCACTGCTCGAGGGGAACGAGCCGCTACCACCTGACGACCTCGGGGTCGTAATTTCGGCAGCCGTGAACGAGTTGTGCCCCAAGTTCCACGACTTGCTCGGCCAATAAGCCGCTAGGCGGAATAAGCCCCTAGCCAATGAGCCCGCACGCTACGCCGGCCAGGCGGCTAAGTAGGTCAGCACCCTTCCCCCACAGGAGATGTGCGAGCCGTCCGGTAGTTCCCGTTGCTCGTTGCGGCCCAACTGTGCCCATCCCTGCGTCCCGGGCCCTGAAAGAAGGTCCCGCCGTCGGCTCCCCGGTCGACAAGGTAGGCGGACCAGCCTTTGGCCTGGACCTCTGCGTGCACAGGCGCCATTGGATGGTCAGGCGCGGCTCGCATCGCGATTGCTTGTGCCGCGCCGGCCTGGACTTCTGCGGCGGACGTCGGTTCTGCGCCGATAATGCAGGGCCGACCGAGCGCCCAAATGGAACCGTCGTCAGCCAGGAGCACCCCGGCCGCCGGTCGCGACCCGCTGACCTGCGGGCTGCCTGGGGGGATAGGTCTGCCACATCGCATGCAATTGGTCACGCGAGGGTGATTGAAATGCCCGAGCTCGCAACGTACCCCTTGCACTTCCGGTCTGTCTGTGCTGAACGCGCCCGCAGGGCTCGATGCGACCGGGAGCGGCGGCTGCAGTGCGGCGAAGACACTGCGCAGGTCGATCGCCCCGCCGCTCGGCCCTGAGAGGGCCACCGTGCCCGAATTGCCCGGCGTTCCGGCAGCAGCTCCCACCGTGCCCGCGAGCGCAACGGGGGCCGCTGCCGCCGTCGATTGGCCTGGCCCAGCGCCACCCGGCACCGGCCCAGGACCACCAGGCCCAGGAGCCGCAGTTGCCTGCCCGGTGCCAACTCCACCGGGCTGGGCGCCATAGCCAGGCTGTCCGCCGAAGGGCACCGGCCCTCCCGCTCCCGGGCCTGGCCCGGCGCCCCCTGGAGAAGTGAGTGACGAACCTGTGGCCGGAGCCGTCCCGCTCACCAGCCCCGGTCCCGGTGGCGGTCGCAGCAGGACGAAGCCCGAACCAGGGACCGCGCCGGACAAGAGGTCGAAGGGGTTCCCTTGCTGGCTTTGGGGAGGAGGCGCAGCTCCGTAGGGCAGGATTATCAGGGGCCAGGGCCGGCCGATCGAAGTTGCCATCCAGCCGGGCACCGGCTGTGGCGCCAGCCAGCGGCCGCTGTCCCATGCCTGGACAGGCCCGTGCAGGAACAGAGCAAGGCCGTTTGCCCCAGGCCCGACGATTGCAAAAGGTGCCTGAGGCTCCGGGTCGCCGCGCTGTAGGACCGCAATAAAGGAGCTTGCCAGTTGGTCCCCTGCATAGGGTCCCTGCTTCTGCGCTTCGCTCACGAGGTGTGCCTGCAACGCCGGCGAGCATTGTGGGCCGGCCCAGACGGCAACGTCGCCGAAGCGAGCAACCAGACCGGGGCCGGGGAGGACTTCGAGCTTGTCTGCCACGGGAACCAGTTACCTCCTCGAGATTTGTCGGCCATTAGCCGTCGACATGTCCGGCGTCACCACTTTGAGGCTGCCTCGTCCAGGCGCTCGGCGACCTCGTTCGCGGTAGCGGGGCGGTCCGTCGGGTCGACCGAGAGGCACTCGGCGACCACCTCCGACACAGCATCAGGCAATTCGCCGAGAGCCGGGGCGGGAACCGACAGGAGCCTCGACAGCGCCTGGACGACAGGGAGCTCATCGAGGCCGGGGAAGGGTACGGATCCTGTGACCGCCTGGTGGACCGTCGCACCAAGTGCCCAGATGTCCGACCAGCGCCCACCTTCACCCCTCAGCAGCTGGGGGTCGATGTACCCCAAGGGTGGGTACCCTACCTGTGCCAGCGGGGCCTGGCCGTTTGCGAGCGCTGGGGGCGAGAGCACTGCACTCGCCGTCCCGTCGTCAGGGGTGCCGCGCGGCTCAGGGGCAGTTGCTTGGCCCGGTGAGCCAATCGGCACCAGGGCCACGGACTGCGGGCATATTGCTTCATGGAGTTGGCCGTGCTCGTGAAGGGCGTGGGCACCTCGAGCCGCCGAAGCGATCGCCCGGAGCCGGGCCGGCATATCGAGCCCGGGCGGTGGAGAGGCCAGGGTCCCGGCGACCGCCGTGGCAGCGCTGACCCACACCACCGGTCTCTGTGCCCACTCGGAAATCCCGGCTTCGAGCCACACGGGCAGGTGATCGTCGTGGACCGAAGCAACCGGTTCTAACCTCGCCCGGGCCGCCGCCCAGGACGTCCTTGCCAACGGGCCCAGGACCCAAATGGTGACCGGGGCATCGCCTCCGCCCAGCCGCTGAGGGCGGCGCGCGCGTAGGCATGGGGCAGTACGGTCCTCGACCACGGAACTTATGATCTCGTAATCGGCCACCTGGCTAGCCAAGCGCGAGCCTCCTTGGGTGCTCTTTGGTGTCGGACGCTACAGCGTATTGCACCGCTCGTGCGCTAAGGAGCGACGGTCAGGGTCGACAAGGCTTCATCTGTCGTGGCCGTAACCGGTGTCGCTATGAGCCACACCTCCGACTGCGTCCCCCTGACCCAAGCGAGGATGCCCGTCCCTTTCGTCCCGTCCGCCAGGCGGAACAGGTACCGCCAAGCCACGGTGGCGTAGTGGAGCTTGAACGGGGTCACCGAGGTCACGCTGTAGCGGTCCGTGAGGAAAGAGCCGACGATCTCAGGAAGATGGCCCGTCGCCGCAGGCTCCTGGTCAGCTTCGGTGACCGACTCCCCCACGCCTCCCGTGGGGCCCGAGTAATAGATGTCCGAAGCTTCGTCGCTCATGAACGGTTGAAGCGACCAGTTGCCAGGCACGGAGAAACTGGCATAGATCCCGGGAACTGCCTGCCAGCCCCGAGGTACCGGCGGCTTGACGTTCGGGTAGCTCCCGTTCCAGTTGAACGTGGCCCACACGAGCACGCCAAGGCAAATTGGTGTGAACGCAAGCACTGCCACCCACCATCCGGTCCTGCGTCGGTCAGCTCTGGTGGGTGGGTCGATCCGGGGGTCGTGGCGGTGGGGTGGTGCCAGTGACCGGGTCTCAGCCATCGCGTTGCCCCACCGCAATAGCCGAAGCCAGCAGCTCCCCGGCCCGGGGGGCCCGGTCCTGACAGTCCGAGCAGGCTCCGAGCACATCGAGACGGTGGTCGAGGCCGATGAAACCGTTGACATTGGCCATGCGGTCCAGGTACTGGGACATCGCTCGTTCGAACGCCGGCGTGGGCGTGACGTCCAGCACCTTCCCGCAGAGGGTGCACAACAGGTGGTGGTGGTGCTCGGTGATGTCTTCGGCCAGCTCGAACCGGAAATAGTCGTCGTTAGCCGACACGCGCCGGACGACACCGGCTTGTTGCAGGTCGACGAGGTGCCGGTAGGCCGAGCTCCGAGGCAGCCGGGGCGCACGCTCTGCGATGTCTTCGATGCTGACGGGGTGCCCGGCCTCGGCCAACAGCTCGACAACCTCGCGCCGCCCCGTGGTGTAGCGCTGCGAGATCCTCCGCAGCCGTTGTTGGACCAGGCCGTGTAGCGCTTCGTTCACCATGTCGACCCTACCGCGACCCTGCTCCGGCAAGCTCCAACGGCTCATTGGGCCGGTTTTCTACGCCATCGTGCCAGGCAGCGCCCTATCACGTACCACACCACGGCGAGGGTGCCCACGAAGAAGCCAATAGGCCAGTTGGACCAGAAGGAGGCAGTGACCGACACCCACACCGTTATGAGGCCGAGCGCCCCAGAAACGACCATTGCCAGCGCAAGCTCTAGAGCTATAGAGCTAAGCATCAACAAACGGAAAAAGGACGACGACCATAGTGATGCACCCTGCACTCAGTTCAAGTCTCGCTAGTTGGGGACTCGATGCCCGCGTGGCAAGGGTATTGTTCAGCATCCTCACGAGAGAGGTCGCCTTCGTGATCAACCCGGTACGGATCCGGCGCGTCGACGCGTTCAAGAACCGGTGCCGGGAGGTTGCTGCCTCCAACGGCTGGGAGCCCCAGTTCATGGGGACCGAGGCCGGAGAGACCAGCCCGCAACTGCAGAGCCATCTGTCCAGGTTCGTCGCGGGCAGCGGCGACAGACTGGTTTTCGCAGTGGGCGGCGACGGCACGGTGCGGGCGTGTGTTCACGCTCTCGCCTACAGCGGGGTCCCTCTGGCGATAGTCCCGCGGGGCACGGCGAACCTGTTTGCTCACGCCCTCGGCCTGCCCTCCAAGCTCGGCCCGGCCTTGGCGGTCGGCTTCGGAGGGGACGAACGCCAGGTGGACCTGGCGGTCGCCGACGGTTCACCCTTCGTCGCTATGGCGGGCATAGGCCTCGATGCAGCAGTCGTGCGGTCCACCCCGCGCATGCTGAAGGACCACCTGGGATGGGTCGGCTACGGGGTGGGTGCCCTGGCGCACCTGGGGAGCTCCACAAAGGAGATGAGAGTGCGGCTGGACGGGGGGGAGCTCCTCCAAAGGAGGGCGCAGTCAGTAGTTGTCGGCAATATTGGGATCCTCCCGGGCGGCTTTGCACTTCTCCCCGGCGCGTGCCTCGACGACGGTTTGCTCGACGTGGGGATCCTGATGCCGAAAGGTTTTCTGGGCTGGGCATCCCTAGCGCGGTGGTTGGTGGGGGGAAACATCACCCCGAGCGGCACTTCGAGCGCTACACCGCAAGCCACGTGGAAGTGACCGCTGCGGCTGATCTCCCCCGAGAGCTGGACGGCGACATCATCGCACCCGGCCGTTCGTTGGTGGTGAACGTCTGGCACCGAGCTTTGTTGGTACGCGCTCCGAGGCGGATTCTCAGACGGGAATATCGACCGAGACCGCGCCGTTGGCGAGTAACCACAAGGCTAAGTTTCGGTTAGCTAAATGCACGCCTTTGAAGGAGGCAGTAATGCCGGCAGTGACGGTCGAAGATATCTTGGTGCTCCCACGCATAACTACACCGGGCCCGGGGGGCGGGGAAGGGCGTCCGGTGCGTTCGATCACGACGGCACCCAGCGGTTTGGAAGGAGAGGGCTTCCCCGTCCGTAGGGCTTTTGCCGGCGTACCTGCTTCAGAGCTGGACCCGTTTGTGCATATGGACCAGATGGGTGAGGTCAATTACGGTCCCGGTGAGCCAAAAGGGACGCCGTGGCACCCCCACCGTGGGTTCGAAACCGTCACGTACATCATTGATGGGATTTTCGTGCACCAGGACTCCAACGGTGGAGGCGGGCGCATCACTGACGGGGACACTCAATGGATGACTGCCGGTGCGGGGATCCTTCACATAGAAGCTCCGCCGGAGTCTCTCGTGGTCTCCGGTGGGCTTTTCCACGGTATCCAGTTGTGGGTCAACCTGCCCCGCGCCAACAAGTGGGAGCACCCTCGGTACCAGGACATACGTGGACGGGAGGAGACTTTGCTCACGACCGAGGACGGGGGTGCCCTCCTGCGCGTGATCGCCGGCGATGTGGCTGGCTACAGCGGGCCGGGTTCGACGTTCACGCCGATCACGCTTGTCCACGCCACCATCAGTCCTACGGCTCAAATGAGGTTGCCGTGGCGGCCGGACTTCAACGCTCTTGTGTACGTTCTCGCTGGCGAGGGCTACGCCGGTGAGCAACTTGCCCCCGTTCGCACGGGGCAGCTCGTCGTCTTTGGCCCGGGTGAGTCGCTACAGATCGGGGCTGCTAGGTCTCAGGACAGCGCCAGCCCCAACCTGGAGGTCCTCGTGCTCGGCGGCCTCCCGATCCGCGAACCCGTCGTCCATTACGGTCCGTTCGTTATGAACACCAAAGAGGAGATCGCGCAGGCGATGCAGGACTACCAAGCTGGCCGCCTCGGGAAGATCCCGGCCGAAGCCATGCCACACCGTCATCCTTCGGACGTCGGGTTGCCCACCTCGGCTGACGAACACTGACGCTCCGTCCGGCTTTCGGTCTTTTCGCCTCGTCCTGCACTCAAACGGCGCCCGACGATCCTAAAAGACGCCCAATTACCACTCAGAGTGCGTGCATCTCGCTCAACGCGTTGACAAGGTGCCAGGCCAGCCTTAGTTTGTAGAGCGTAAGAAGTTGGGTACGCGACGGGCGCGCCGCACCCCCCGCACGGAGGTGGGCCGAGCAGTGGCTCGTGACGAACAGCTCTCTGCGCACGGTATCCGCCGCGGGGACCGCCGGCTAATGGCCGAGATGAACCGCAACCTCGTCTTCAACGTATTGCGGACCGGTGCCATATCCCGCGCCGACGTTGTCAGGACGAGCGGGCTGAGCCCGGCGACTGTTTCAGCCATCGTGTCTGAGTTGATCGAAAGCGGCTTGGTCAACGAGATTGGCCAAGGCAAGTCCAGAGGTGGGCGGCCACCGCTCATGCTGCGTATCAACGACGAGCGTAACTACGCAGTCGGCGTCAAGGTGATGAGACGCGGCCTTTTTATCGTGGTGACTGACATCAGGGCCGAGGTGCTCTATTCGGAAAAGGTGGAGCTGGACTGGGCTCCAGTGACCGATGAGAGGACCTTGAGGGCCCGAGGAGCACACGACCCGGTCTCGGCGCTCGACCGGATCTGTCTGGCGATAGAGGATGCCGCTGACCGTGCCGGTGTCGGTATGGGCAAAGTCGTCGGGATAGGCATAGGTCTTTCAGGTCTTATCGAGCCCCGGACCGGAACTTGCAGGTATACACCGCTCTTCGGGTGGACAGATGTGCAGGTGGCTGCCCCCATCGCCAAGCGCTTGGACCGCCCGGTACTCGTAGAGAACGACTGCAACGCCCTGACGGTCGCAGAACAGTGGTTCGGGCGGGGCCGCGGGGTCGACAATTTCGTGGTCGTCGCGGTCGGAGAGGGCGTAGGCGCGGGGATCGTCATCGACGGCAACCTCTATCGCGGTGCCGATGGCGCTGCGGGCGAGATCGGCCACGTGCCGGTCCCAGGAGCAACGTCGCAATGCTGCTGTGGGCGCTTCGGGTGCCTCGAGGCCGTCAGCTCCGAAGGCGCCGTCCTCGCGTACGTCGAACAAGCCATCGCTCAGGGCGAGAAGAGCGCTCTGTCCAGGACACGCCCGGCCAACAGGACGATCGAGGAGGTGCGCGTCGCGGCAGACGAAGGAGACGCGATTGCGGCGGCCGCTCTGCAACGTGCCGGCCACATGCTTGGGTTAGGGATCGCCGCGTTGGTGAACCTGCTGAACCCAAGGCTAGTAATACTTTTTGGGCAAGGGCCCTGGGGGGACCGCTCGGTTGGGAAGCGGCCTTCGAATCGGTACGAGAGCATTGTTTTGCCGGTACCGACCGAAATATGGACTTTTTTGTCGGTTCAGTCGACGATGTTGCCTGGGCTAGAGGTGCGGCGTGCGTCGTGTTGAGCCAATTGTTCAGCTCGCCGGCCCACCGTTCAATTGAGCTCGCGCAGTTCCGGCCCAAGCGGGCTTTACTACTGAGTACTTGACATCGGGCCAAGAGGCGGTCAGTATCGTTGGAGTGGGCGTGCGGCGCGGTTTTGTGGGAATTGGCACGTCAATTTCGGCGGTGATCTTGGCGAGCGCGCTGGGGGCGACGGCGATAGCCCAGCCCACTACGACCACCAGTGCCCCTCCTACCACCACTACCGGCTCTACGACCACCACGACAACTCCGCCGTCGACCACCACTACGGTTCCCGCAACGACGACCAGTTCCCCCACGACGACCACTAGCGCGCCAACCAACCCGGCGTTGCTGCTTGACACGGCCATCGCTGCGTTCCAGCTCGAGCGGGGGGCCGAGTGGACGCTCAATTGGTCGCTCCTCGGCAAGTCGGAGTCCTGGGTGGCGCACAGCGGTCAGTCGGACGGCACTCAAACACGCACCCTCAACGCTGGCGGCCCGACGGGCCACCTCAGCCTCGACCTGGACGGCAAGTTGTACGTCGAGGGGAACGCTGCTGGGCTCGGGAATTTCTTGGGCTTCACGGCTTCGGCATCAAAGGCGGAGGCCGGCCACTGGGTTGGAGTGCCTAAGACGGCGGCGGTGTTCGACAGCTGGGAGGTTGACCTCACCGTCGGGACGGCTGCGTACATGCTGTACCTCGGTGGCAAGCCGGTGATCGGGCCAACGACGACGATCCGCGGCCAGAGCGTGATCGGGATAAGCCAATCGACCAAGGCGGAAGGTTTAACTATCAGCCAAACCGACTACCTGAAGGCCTCCGGCCCACCTCTACCCGTCGAGATCATCGAAAATGTCGACGGTCTCGTGATTACGGTCGTCTATGGTGCCTGGGGTAAACCACCGCACCCGCAAATACACAAGGGCGCGGTTCCATTCCTCAAGACCTGGCTGGCCAAGAGTTAGCGATCTGGATGTTCCGTAAACTGCTGGCGGAGCCCAGCAGACTTAGGGCCCGGCCGCTTTAGCGAGTGACTCGAAATTCTCATAAAGCCTCAGCTGGCCGACGCGCTCGCGGTCGTGCTCGGCGGCGAGGCTCACGCGCTCCCATACCCCGGCGGCCCACCACAAGTCGAGCACCAGGTCCTTGTTGAGGACGTTCTGCTTGACCAGAGTTCCAACCACTTCCCCGAATTCGAGCACTTTGCGTACAGCCACGTCGTCTGTGGACGCAAGTGACGGGTCGAAACCTTCAGAAAGCAATGTATGCACCGCGTCGCTGAGGCCGAGTTCCGTCCCCCAGCGAACGAGCTGCACCACCAGAGCGGCATCGTCGTACGTAGCTACCATCGAACCTCCTTGTAATACGCCAGGTCAGGCGATAGGACGACCCTACTGCTCGCCCCGGCGAGAGCGGCGGGAGAGCGCACCTCCGCCGGGCCCGACAGATAGTTCCTCTGCCGGCGGGCCAGTTCAGCGGGTCGCAAGCGGCCCGGCGCCGGGGCCTGCGTCAACAAAGCCGACAGGACGTTCAGCTATGCTTGTTTTGGGTGCGCCGCGCTCAGGGAACCCGCGGCCAGCCGCGACTCAGCCAAGGAGGTCCTCAATGCGGAAGTCGGCAGTGCGTTTGAAGTGCTTCGCAGTACTAGCGACTACTGCGGCAGTTTTCGGTCTTGGGGTGCAGCCGGCATCAGCGTCGGTCCCGTCCAAGCAGCGTGCTGAATGGATAAGCGTCGACGGGACATTCGCCAGGGCTGATCACACGTGGAGCTCCTTCCTTTCCACCCTTAGCAACAAAACGTCTGTATCGAAGCTGTCCGAAGCGTGCCTCGCGTTCGTGCCAGCGGTCAATACTTTCGACACGGCGCTAAAGAAGATCGGTTTCACGGGCAAGACCGGGACAGACATCGCATCTCTGATTAAGGTGAACAACAAGTTGGTCCCAATACTGAGCCACATAACGAGTATCAAATCGTTCGAATCTCAGTTTTCAGCTTTAGTCTCTCAGTACATGGGCCTTCAGGCCGCCTTGAGCAAGGATCTGGGGATCGAGGAAGCTGAGATCCAGGTTTGACGGTGGCGTTTTCCAGCGCCCGTCGTGTGCTGACGGCATGCGCCGTGATCGCCGCGGCGGCGTTCGCAATCACACCCGCTGTGGCTGAAGCCGGCTCGGCTCCTGTTGCCGGGCCTGCCACGCGTGTGGCCGCAACCTGATCGCCAACCCAGGCGCAGAAGCCGGCAAAGGTACCGCCACCGACTCAGTGGTAAAGGTGCCTGACTGGAAGCAGACCGGTGCTTTCACTGCGGCGCAGTACGCCTGGGGTGCTGACCTGTCGACGACGACACCTGGGCCGACAAATCGGGGGAAGAACTACTTCTATGGCGGCCCTTCTGCGCTCCTGTCGACCGGGGCACAGGTGATCACCGTTGGCACAGGGGGGATTTCGAGCGGGAGGGTGAGCTACGTCCTGTCGGCTTGGCTGGGCGGTTATAGCGATCAGCCCGACAATGCCCGGCTGATCGTCACCTTCGAGAGCTCCGCTGGGATGGCCCTCAAAACGACAACGATCGGGCCCGTTACCGTTGCTCAACGCCACGATGTCAGTGGTTTGTTCTTCCGCCGGGGCACTGGCAAGGTGCCAGCGGGAACGCAGAAGATCAAGGTCGAGCTCGTGATGACATTGTTGGAGGGCGGCGACAACGACGGGCTCGCTGACAACCTCTCACTTGTCTTTTCCTACAAGTAACTGATGGCGGTACCCTTCCAACATGGAGGGGCCGATCGAGGAGATCGATGACGGCGAAGTGGTTTGGCGCTTCGATACCGCCTTCCTGCGCTCAAACTGGACGTGCATTTGGGGCCGTGGGTGCCTTGGTATCCTGCCCGAACCTTCACCCGAGCTTGGCCACGGGTGCTGCTCCGTAGGGGCTGACTTCGAGGACGAGGACGAGGCTCGCCTGATCGGCGCTCTGGGCGCGACCCTCGACCCGCTGCGTTTCCAGTTCCACGCTGAAGCGCAGGCGGGTGGCGTTTTCAGCGACGCAAGCCGGGCGAGCACAAGAGTCGTTGACGGCGCATGCATTTTCCTCAACAGGCCGGGTTTCAGCGGTGGTGCAGGTTGCGCATTGCACCTGGCAGCCTTCGACGCCGGTGAGCGGCCGCAGGACTGGAAGCCCGCTGTCTGCTGGCAGCTGCCAATCAAGGTCGATTGGGAGGCTGCCGACGGTGGGGGCGAGATCGCAACCGTTCGTCGTTGGACGCGCGTGGACTGGGGTGCTGAGGGGGCGACGATGGCGTGGTGTTGCACCGAAGGTGACAGGGCGTACGTCGGCGAGCGGCCGGTGATCGAGTCCCTTGCCCAGGAGCTAGAGGGGACCGTCGGCACCGAGGTGTTCGTGGAGCTCCGTCGCCGGCTCACGTCCGACGACAGCTGACACCAGCCAAACCGAGCGGGCATGTACCCTCCGGGGCGGCGAGCGTATGATCGTGGGTTGTCAGCCAGAGAGGCCCGCCATGGAGCAGCACACCTTCAACTGGGCCGGGGGCCGCGGGAAGTGGTCCGGTCCGTACCACCCGTGGCCTGCCCGACTTCGAGAGTTCTCAGGAATGCACTAACTTTCACAGTCATGTCTTTCAGGTAAACGTCGGGTGAAGTAGCACGGGGCCGCGGGGGCTGCTACTGCGACCTCTTACAGTGTCCGTCGGAACGCAAGGAGTATTTGGGTGTCGATCGGGTCCGTGATTGAAGTCAAGGCGAGCAGCGTGGAGGCACCGCCGACGTTGGTCGTCGTGCCAACGGCTGCGAAGCCGAAGCGGAGCCGCATTGCCGTGGAACTCGCGTGGCTACTTTTCCTCGTGTTCATATACGACTGGCTCCAGGACTTGGCCCCCTTGCGGCGCACTCTGGCCTTCGTGAATGCCAGGGCACTGTTGTCGTTCGAGATAAGCGTCGGGCTTGACCCTGAAAGAGCCCTGGACCACTGGCTTGCTCATCAACACGTCCTGGCTTTTGTTCTCTCGACCTTCTACTCGAACGGCATTTTCGTCGTCACGTTCGCCTTCGCTGCGTACCTGTGGTGGGCGCGTCCTGACCTTTATCGCCCTCTACGCAATGACCTGGTGTTGACCAACCTCATCGGTTTCGCGGTGTTCTGGGCGTTCCCAGTGGCGCCCCCGCGAATGCTTCCTGGCTACATCGACGTGGTTTCGAAGTCGGGAGGCCTGGGGTCCTGGCACGACTCCCTGATCAAGCACGCCGACCAATTGGCAGCGATGCCATCCATGCACATTGGCTACGCCGTGTGGTGTTCCTTGGTGGCCTGGCGATTGGCCCGGACGCATTCGGGCAAGGTCGCCTCCCTGGCGTTCGGTATCGGGTACCCATTGGTCACGGCGCTCGTGGTCATGGCGACGGGCAACCACTACCTGGTGGACGTGCTAGCGGGCGCAGCCTGTGCCGGGATTGCTGTGCTTGCCGTCGAAGTAGGCCCCCGTGCGCTGCGACGTTTCGTAGCAGGGAGCGCTGCTGGGTGGACGATGCCGTTCCAGCAAGCAGCATTCCAGCAAGCGGTGTTCCAGCAGATGGAGGGCCAGAGGCAGGGGGCCCGCGCTCGTCGATCGCGCCCTCACGACCGAGCGGTACGCCGCTCCCCTGAGGCTATCCCGGCCGTCACGGGCAGCCCGGCCGCTTCCCACGCAGCGTAACCGCCCAAAAGGTCCGATACGTCAGTGAACCCCGCCTCGCGCAAAACGGTAGATGCAACGTGGGAGCGGGAACCGCTGGCGCAGTAGACGACGACTGGCGCGGTCCGGTCCAACGCTGCGAGCGACCCAGTAAGGGTTGCGAGCGGGATCTCACGGGCACCCACGATGGTGCCTTGCGCCGTTTCACCGTGGTTGCGCACGTCGACCAGTTGGATTTCCGGGCCTCGGCTCTGAAGCTCGGCGAGCTGTTCAAGCGTTAGGCGCGAACTGGTCTCGTGGAGCTCAGGCCGGGCCGCCAGGAGGGCAATTGGTGCCTCGAGTTGCCCGACCACTCGGTCAAGTCCAACCCGGGCAAGCCTGACTTTGGTTTCTAAGGCGCTGGCCGGGTCGCCGACAAGCACGATGTCGCGGTTGGGCGGTAACACGTCGCCTGCCCATTCGGCGAACCGCCCCTGCAGCCCGATATTAACGGCACCGCGGAGGTGGCCGGGTGCGAAGTCAGCGATCTCACGTGAATCGAGCAGCACCGCTCCGCGCTCTGCGAAGGCGAGCACCTCGTCGGTCCTGAGCAGTCGAGGAGGGCTGTCGTCGAGGAGGGGGTGGAGCTCCCGGTTGCGTTGCGCGTCGAACTCGAAATAGTGCGGCCGTGCCGGTTGATCTTCGAGGACGACGCTGATAAAGGCGTCCTCGTCCATTGGTCGCAGCGCGTAGTTGGTCCGTCGTTGCTCACCGATGGTGGAACTGGTCTCGCTCGACAGCTGCTTGCCGCACGACGAGCCCGCACCATGCGCCGGGAAGACTCGCGTCTCATCCGGCAGGGCTAGGAGCTTGCCGTGAAGGGAGTGGTAAAGGTGCCGAGCCAAGACGTCGGCTGAAAGCTCAGCATCGCTCGAGGCAAGAAGATCCGGGCGGCCTACGTCACCGACGAACAAGGTGTCGCCCGTCAACACAGCCATCGGGACCTCGTCGCCGCGATGTTCGTACACAAGGATGCAGATCGATTCCGGGGTGTGCCCCGGCGTGGCGATGACCTCGAGGGTTACCTCGCCCAGGGACAACCGCTGCCCGTCATGCAATGGTTCGACCGGGAAGCCGACGTCGGCACCCGCTCCGTAGGAGATGACCGCGCCCGTCCGAGCCGCAAGCTCGAGATGACCCCCGACGAAGTCGGCATGGATGTGAGTCTCGATGACCCGTTCGACGGTCAGGCCCTCGGCCCTGGCTTCCTCGAGGTAAATCTCGACGTCGCGGCGCGGGTCCACGACCACGGCTCGACCGGTGGTCTCGTCTCCCACCAGGTAGGACGCTTGGGATAGGCAACCTAGGTAATGCTGCGTCAGGATCATGGCCTCATTCGCCCTCGACGAGGCGCCGCCGGCCGGCTAACTGGGTTGCGGCACGATCCGGATGTAAGGCTTGGGCGATTCCCAGCTACCGAACATCTCCTTGGCCTGATCGTTGGACACTGAGCCCGCGATTATGACGTCCTCGCCGGGATGCCAGTTCACCGGGGTCGAGACCTTGTGCTTGGCCGTCAGTTGGAGCGAGTCGATGACCCGGAGCACCTCGTCGAAGTTGCGGCCGGTAGTCATGGGGTAGACGAGGATCAGCTTGACCTTCTTGTCGGGCCCGATCACGAAGACGTTCCGGACCGTCTGATTGTCGGCCGCGGTGCGGTCTGCCGGGTCTCCGCTGACGTTTGCTCCCAACATCCCGTAGGCCTTGGAGACTTCGAAGTCCGCATCGCCGATGATCGGGTAGTTAGGCGCAGTCCCCTGCGTCTCTTCGATGTCTTGGGCCCATCCGGCGTGCTTTGCAACCGGGTCGACCGACAGGCCGATCACCTTCACGCCCCTGCGGTCGAACTCCGGCTTGATCTTGGCCATGTAACCGAGCTCAGTCGTGCAGACGGGTGTGAAGTTTTTCGGGTGCGAGAACAGCACCGCCCACGAGTCTCCGATCCAATCGTGGAACTTGATGGTGCCTTCGGTGGTTTCTGCCTCGAAGTCCGGTGCGGTATCGCCAATTTGTAGTCCCATCGTGGTACTCCTGTCCATGTCGTGTTCTCTCGTCCGGCACACGACGTGCGCCAGCTGAACCCCAGATCGCCCACGATCATACCGTCGCTTGCTTCACTAGGTTCGCTGGCCCCGCTCGAGGCACTGGCCTGATAGGTACTGTGGACCATGGCACAGCGCAACGTGCTCGGTGGCGAGCTGCAGGATTGCGGGAGCCAACCGCTTACCGGTTTCTACCGCGATGGCTGCTGCACGAGCGGGCCGGAGGACCGTGGTTCCCACACGATCTGTGCCGTCGTGACGGCGGAGTTCCTCGAGCACCAGCGCCGGATCGGCAACGACCTGGTGACCCCGGCGCCGCACTACGGTTTCCCTGGGCTCGTCCCGGGCGACCGGTGGTGTGTCACCGCCGTGAACTGGCTGCACGCCTACCGGGACGGGGCGGCATGCTTCGTCGTCCTCAGCTCGACCAATGAGATGGCTCTCGAGATAGTGCCCCGAGCCGCCCTCGAAGAGCATGCGGTCGACGTGCCGTCGAGCCTCGACGGCCTCGAGGGCTGACCCAGAGCACAAATGGGTAGGTTGCTGACATGAGAGCATTCGGTCATCAGATGTTAAGGCGGGGACGCGCGCCTCGCCCGTCGAGGTTGTTGGCAACCGCCACGGTCTTGACCAGCACCGTCCTAGGTGCCGGGACGTTGGTCGGCGTCCTCGCCGTGACTGCCGGTCCCGCCTACGCAGACGTTACGACCAGTACCTACACCATTGGCTCGCCGTCGCCCGCCGTGACGAGCGTCACGGCGTCCCCTAGCGGCGCGACGGTTGTGTCGGTCACGAACTTCGAGGTCAGCTTCACTGTCAACCCCTCCCTATCGGGGGGCGGTGCCGACTGGGTAAGTGTCGTGCCCTCCACGGCGCTCGGTTCCACTCCGTCCAACATCGCTTTGGTCGGGAGCTCGTGCGTGCAAGCCGGTACAAACGGAGGCGCCTACTCCGCCACGGGGCTGACCATTGACCTGAACGCTTCGTGCAGCCTGAGCAGCGGCACCAAGGCCGAAGTCGACTTCGTGGCCGACGCTCCCGCCTCCACTGGGACCTTCAGCTTCGCGGTGACGACTTCAAAGAACTCGTCACCCGCTACGTCCAACACCATCACGGTGACGACCGCCGGCCCTGTCCTTACGGCGGCGACCTACGCCTTTGGTGCCAATACGACCTACACGATCGACAACGCCACCGTGGCCAGCCTCACAGCCTCGGGCACTAGCCTGACGCTTACGGCCGCGCCCACCCACGGGACCGAGAAGATCGCCTTTGTGGACAGCGGGACGGGCGCTGGGTACTCCGTGACCGTCATCCCCTCTGGCGGCACGGCCAGCTCTGACACCGTGACAAACGCTTCAGCCACCGGAGCCACCGTGACCCTAACCCTGGCCACGGCGCTAGTAAACGGGGACGCCCTTACAATCACCTCCACGGGGACCAGCCCTGCCCCCAGCGCGACCACCCAGGCCGACGACATAGCGGTCCAACCAGGCAACGGTACGGTTGAGACCACCAACTCGATCGCATTTGGTGGTTCCGTGACCGCACTGACCGTGGCCCCTTCCTCCCTGGTGGCCGGAGCGTCGGCTACTTACTCGGTCGGGTTCACCGCCAGCGACCCCGTCTCCGCGGGGGGCGACATTTACCTGTCCGAGGCGAGCGGTCCGACGAACTTCACGACCGTCTCTGGTGTAGAAGTGATCGACACCACACAGAACTGGCGTTTCGTCGCGGCCGGTGCCGTGCTTAATAACGGGTCGGCCACGGTCCCGCTCGCCGACTCGGTCCATGCCGGCGACTCCGTCAGCCTGCTCATTGTCGGGGTCACCAACCCTGCCTCCCCGGGGACGATCGGCGATTTCTCGGCCGCAACTACAGGCGACCCGGTGGCCGTTGACGCTCCTGCCTACACGATCTCTGTCAACGCAAGCCCGGGTGTGGTGGTCACCGTCAACCCCATTACGACCGCTGCCGTCGCTACCTATACGATCGCGAACGTCCGCGCCTCAGCGACTTTGGCGGGAGGGTCAGGCACCGTACAGCTCGATGGCCCGAGCGGGACCGTTTTCCCGAACAGCCCGGCTTTTTATAGCATCACAGACTCGACCAACTCGGCAGGGTCAGGAACGGTAACCGCCGCCGTGAGCGGTGGCGGGACGAACGATGTGACTTTCACAGTCCCCAACACGGTCAACTCAGGCGACGTCATAACCCTGACCGTGGCGGACGTAGTCAACCCGAGTACCGCCAGCGCCTCGGACTCGATCACGATCCGCGGCGCCGTGACCGGTCCGCCACCGTCGGCAGCCACGACCACCACCACAGTCCCGCCCACGACGACTACCACCAAGCCGCCCGTCAAGAAAGTCCAACACCCGACGATCGCTGACCCTACCTCCAAGGCCGACGTGTCCAAGACGCATCTCGTCCACGTGGAGCTGAAGTGCACCGTTGCGGCCTGCAAAGGGTATATAACCCTGACTGATGTTTCCACGGTCGTGGGGTCCCAGCATTACAGCCTCCGGGCCGGCTCGAAGGGAATCGTTGTGGTCCACCTGCGGGCCAAGGGCATCCTCTTCCTTGCCGGTGCCAAGCACCACACCATCAAAGTGACCGCCACCGTCACGGTCACCGGCGGCAAGACCGTCAAGGAGAGGACAACCCTGGTCGCCTAGGCGGTCCTCACGACACGGAGCGGGTCACGACATGGAGGCGGTGAACTGCCGAGCTGCCCACTCGAGGTCGTCCAACATCGTTCGCACAGGCACCTGTTCCGCGATCGCCTCCCGGGTCGCGGCCCAGACCTGGCGAACAGGCTGCTCGCCCTTCACTCGCCGGACGACGACTCCCGAGTGAGCGGCCGCCCCCAGCGCCAGAAGAGGGATGAGGGCCACTCCAAGACCGGCGGCCACAAACCCCTGCGCTGTCGGGTACTCGTCAGCCTCCAGGCCGTAACAAGGCTCAAAGCCCGCCCGAAGGCACGCTTCGCTCACGACCTGCTGACAATAACCCGGGCACGAGTTGACGCCGATCCAGCGCTCACCGGCTAGGGCTCCGAGGTCGACGGTGCGACGCGCAGCGAAGCGGTGCCCGCGGGGGATCACCATGCGGAACGGGTCGGCAAGCAAGTGGCGGCGTGTGAGCCCATCAGACGGAGCGTGCCCGGGCGCGAACATCTCCACAACGACCGCGACGTCGATCGTGCCGGCGTGCAAGCCGGAAATCGCTTCATCGATCTCGACCACCGTCACGTCGAGCGCTACCTCGGGCAGGTGCCGCTGGAAGGCAGCCAGCGCCGGTGCAACAAGTGACGACCCAGCAGTCGGGAACGTACCGACGCGGACGCGGCCGCCGCGACCGGCCCGGAGCGCAGCGAGTGCCTCCTCGGCTTGTTGGACCGTGGCGAGGACCCTTCCCGCATGTTCGCAGAGCAGTAACGCCGCGTCGGTCGGCCTGATGCCACGACCGGCTCTCTCCAGCAGCACGGTCCCGGTCTCCCGCTCCAGTGCCGTGATGCTCTGGCTTACTGCCGAGGGAGTGTAGTTGAGGTAAGCCGCGGCACCAGATACCGACCCGCTTTCAACAACGGCCTTCAGGACCTTTAGACGGCGCACGTCGATCATCTGTTAGTTAAGTTATACTAAAGCAGAGTTAAGAACTCGTCGCTATTGCTTAACTGTCGGGGGGCCAGGATGGAGCTATGACCTGGTTGCTGGTTCCCGTTGCAGTCATCGTGCTATTGGCAGTGCCGTTTTTCGCGGCCGACAGCCGCGACGGCGCCGACTGGAAGCCCGTCGCTCTGAGGGCACCGGCACGCGGTACTCGTCGCGACCGGCCTTTCTCGAAGTCCCCAGGGGCGCTGTTTGTCCGAACGGTGGCGTCGAGAGCTCTAGCCTCGCATCGCTCCAGGAAACGACCAAGAACAAGCGATTGCACAAGCCCCGGCGCAAAGATCGCCGCAGCGTTGACCGATCACGCGGCAGAGGGCTGAATGTCAGGTTAGGGTCGGAGGTTCGAAATCTGCCCCACGGGCCACAAGGTCCCACTCCGCCCATTCCGCCAGGCGATGCCGGTATACTTCCGGCGCCACATCGGCGGCGCGCTCGGCCGAGCAACAGCCTCCGAGGTGGGTGCTCGCTGTTGAGCACCGCCAGCAACGCCTGCGCCGCGCGAGCCGGGTCACCCGGTTGAGTGAAGGCGCTTTCGCCCGACAACGCATTACGTCTCTCGGCGAGGGCTCCGTCGTAGGCAGCCATCGGCTCGGCTCGGTCCATGCTGGTCCCGTTCCAGTCGGAGCGGAACGGCCCCGGCTCCAAGATGGTCACCCTGATCCCAAAGCCTTCGACTTCTTGGGAGAGCGAGTCGCTTATGGCCTCGACCGCAGACTTAGAAGCGTTGTACCCTCCCAAATTTGACGGGGCGTTCACGGCGGCCAGGGTCGACAGCTGGAATATATGACCGCTCCGCTGTGCACGCATATAGGGCAGGACCGCCTGGGTGCACCAGAGAAGCCCGAAAAAGTTCACGTCGAACTGACGCCGTACGCGTGCCTCGTCGAGTTCCTCCACTGCGCCTGCTAGGCCATAACCGGCATTGTTCACAAGGACATCTACCCTGCCAAAGTGCTCGACGCCAGCCGCGACGGCGTCGTTGACTGCGCCACGGTCCTTGACGTCAAGTACCAGCGGGAACACGGCACCGCCATAGGCCGAGACCAGGGCCCCGAGCGCCTCGTGCGTTCGAGCGGTCGCGATCACCGAGTCCCCGGCGCCAAGGGCCGCTTCGGTGAAGGCTTGCCCGAGCCCGCGCGCAGCACCAGTGATGAGCCATACACGCGTCATTCCGGCACCCACCTTTCGATCCCGGCATTTCTCGCAGACGGAATAGAGATCATCGCCGCGAAGAGGCACCCTGTCAAGGCAAAGCCGGCCTCAGGCAGCAGTCATGTGCACGCGCTGCCGTGACAGTGCGGGGTGTGGCTCGACGAGTGTAACAGGGCCGACGATGAGGCGGGCTGCTACGCTGATAGCGGCTGGTGATCTTGTCCTCCCTCTGAAAGGCCCATCAATGGCTCGCGTTCGCTTACGCCTCGGCACAATCGTGTTTGGTTGTGTGGTGACCACATTCGGTACCCAGGCGGTACCCGCGACGGCTTCGACATTGGTCAACGGCGTGGCGACGCCATCGTGCAACGACAGTTGGAAGAGCGCCGTAAGTGGAGCCTGGAGCGGGGGTGCCAACTGGACGGCCGGTGTCCCGGCCAGCACCAGCGATGTCTGCATCACGGTCCCCGGCACCTACACCGTGACGCTGGCACCCTGGAGCGTAGGCACCGCGGATCCCAATCACAACGGGGCCGCCGTAGGTTCTCTAACTCTTGGCGGGGCAAGCGGGACTGGCACGCAAACCCTGGACATCGCCGGGCAGGGCAGCACGTCGGACAGCAATGAACAGGTCAGCACGGTCTTCTTAAACGTTGCCGCCACCAGCGTTATCACCGCTCACGGGCGCCTCGTTCTTGACTCGACCGATGGCGGTTCAAAGCTGCCGGGGAACCCGTCCGGCGGTTACGCGGCCGTTACCGGGGCAAAAATCCTCAACTACGGGCGCATCGATACCGAGGTGCAGGATCCTCGCAACAAGGACGCGAACTATACGCAGTTCGAAGCCCCGCTCACCAACGAGAAACGGGCGAGCGTCCACGACAACTCGGGGCAGCTCCAGGCGACGGCGGTCACAAACGACGGCACCTTCACGGTCGCGCCGAGCGCCTCGCTGACCATCGTGCCGGGGTCCTTCGCGACCGCCGCCGGCTTTGCCAACAACGGGCAGTTCACAAACGACGGGACAGTCACGGTCGACCAGGGCTCAGGCCCCACAACGTGGGCACAGGCCGGTGGCCCGATCAGTGGCCACGAGATCGTCCTGCAAAACGGAGCGACGCTCGTCGATAAATCGGGAACAGGTCGTTTTCTTGTGAACTCGGTAGGTGCTCAACTGCGGGGCACGATCCCCGCGGGTCAGAGGATCACTGTGGTTGGGGAAGCGTACAACTCTGCTGGGGACGCCTACAACGGCACCACGCTGGGATTGGGCAACACCGCCGTCACCAATGACGGCACACTTGTGCTCGACGCGGCAAGGGTCAGGCAAGACGAGCGGTGGTCCGGCGACCATCACGAGTGGCACGATCCGGAACAATGGCACCATCGTGGCCGAGGTGCAGGATCCGGCGTGGACAGTTCAACTCCAAGCAGGGATTGCCAACGAACACAAGGGTACATTGACGCTGACGGGCGGCACGCTTAAAGATAGCGGTGGCGCGGTGACCAACGACGGGACCGTGACACTGGACCAAGCAACGACGTTCCTTCTTCAAGAAGCTGCAACATTCGCTAACAGGAGCGACGGAACGATCGTGACGGATATCGCCAACGTGAAAAGCCTTGGACAGTTCATCCTTGCTGGCCCCTGCTGTTCCGGACGGGGGATGTTCACCGCCGGTGGCAGCCTCGCGCCCGAGCTCGCAGGCGGGCACACACCCGCGGCCAACACGGATTTCCAACTGTTCCTGCTCTCGGGCGGCAAGTTCAGCGGCCGCTTCAACCATGTTGGCAGGGGTTTCACGGCTGACTATGGCCACGAGTCGGCGAGCCCCCCGTTCGTCGGTGTCATCTATCGCCAATCGTCATAGGGCGGGCCGTCCCCGGCGGCGGCAGGCCATTGGTCGGCGCGAGGCATCGGCGCGAGGCAGACTACGATCGCGTGCCTCAGCGTGGCCGAGGGGATGACTAAGTGGGACGGTTCTTCCGGGTCGTCGGGGTTGTCGTCACCAACGGGGCCGTGGCCCGGGTCTTGGGCGCGTTCGGGTTGTTCGTCGTGGCAGAGTACGCGGTGTGGATCGGGATGTTGGTTTACGCGTTCCACCACGGCGGCGCGATCGCACTGACGGACGACGACGACGACCAGCCGGGCCTAGATGGTCTCTTCGAGGGTCTGGTCGAGGTCACCAGCGATGACCGTGCCAGGTTGCTCACCGGTCTCCTCACTGCGCAGTATGTCGTCGTAGGCGCGCTGGACGTGTTGTTCGTCGTGCTGGCCGTCGGCGTGCTCCATCAGGGCCAGGCATGGGTTGGTTACCTCAATGCGGCCTACGGGATCGGAGCCGTGGCTGCAGGTGTCCTAACGGCCCATCTGCTGGGTTGGAGGCTCAGCCAAGTCATCGGGGCATCCGTCCTTGTTCTTGGGGCCGGCCTAGTCCTCACAGGTTTCTTCCATCAAGCCGTCATCGTCCTCCTCCTGATCGGGGTGGTCGGTGCCGGCCGGGCCGTATTGTTCGTTGCAGCCAGCAGTTTGCTCCAGCGGGTCGTGCCGGCCCAAGTGGTCGGACGCGTCTTCGGCGTCGTGGAGGGCCTCTCCAATCTCGGGCTGGCAGTGGGGTCAGTTCTGCCAGCGTTGCTCATTTACCTCGGTGGAGACCGGCTAGCTGTGGTTGTAATAGGTGGCCTTTTGCCCGCCGCGGCGGTCCTAGGTGTGGGGGCCCTGCGCCGTCTCGATCAGGGCAGGACGGTGCCGGTCGTGGAGGTGGCCCTGCTGCGTTCCCTGCCCCACTTCGCCGACCTGCCCGGGCCGGGGCTGGAGACATTGGCGGGGGAACTCGAGTGCGTGCACGTGCTCCCCGGAGAGGTCGTCATTAGGCAGGGGGACAAAGGGGACAGGTTTTACGCCGTCGCCCAAGGGGAAGTTGCGGTTTCGGTTGATGGTCACCCTGTGACGACGCTGGGCCGCGGGGAGGGTTTCGGCGAGGTCGCCCTCCTACGGAGCTCACCCCGAAATGCGACGGTTACCGCCATCGGGCCCGTCACCCTTTTCGCCTTGGGTGCGGAGAGCTTGTTGGCCGTAGTGGGTGGGCACGCTGCCACCCGCCATCGGGCGGAGGATATCGCAGCCCGCCGGGACAACGCCGAGCCCAGAACCCAGAACGGCGAGCCCAAAACCCCGATCGCCGAGCCCAAAGCCCACAACGCCGAGCCCTGAGGAGTTGACCATCGGCCCCCTGTCGGCAAGTCTGTACGGCCATGGCATCTTCCATGCCTTACCGGCAGTTGGGTGCATCAGGGCTGAGGGTCTCCTGCTTCGCTCTCGGGACCGCTTCCTTCGGCGTTAGCGACGCAGGGGCAAAGTCTGGCGCCGTCGACGTACCGGCCGGCCAACGCCAAGTCGATATGGCACTCGACGCCGGCGTCAACTTCATCGACACCGCCGATGCTTATGGCGCGGGCGCATCAGAAACAGTGCTCAGCCAGGTATTGCAAGGACGTCGCGACCGGGTGGTATTGGCCACCAAGGCTCGTTTTCCGACGGGCAACGGCCCCAACGACGCCGGTTCGTCGCGCCACCACTTGGTCCAAGCTTGTGAGGCCAGCTTGAGGCGGCTGCGGACCGAGCACATCGACCTGTACCAGCTCCATGAATGGGACGGTCAAACGCCGCTGGAGGAAACGCTTTCGGCTCTTGACCTCCTGGTGCGCAGCGGCAAGGTGCGGTATGTCGGTTGTTCGAACTTTGCCGGATGGCAGGTCATGAAGGCCCTGGGAGTGGCCGCGAGGGATGGTCAGCCCCGGTTTGTGAGCAACCAGGTTTACCTTTCATTGCTCGAACGATCGGCTGAGTACGACATAGTCCCTACCGCGCTCGACCAGGGCCTAGGCCTATTGATCTGGAGCCCTCTGGCCGGCGGCCTTTTGTCGGGCAAGTTCCGGCGGGGTCAGCCCGAGCCGGAAGGTGCCCGTCACTCCGGGGGATGGCGTGAGCCCCCGGTTGACGACCGTGAGCGGCTCTACGACATCGTCGAACTGTTGGCCGAGATCGGCGCTGGGCATGGTGTTAGCGCCGCTCGCGTTGCCTTGGCCTGGCTCGTCACCCGGCCAGCGGTGACGAGTGTGATATTGGCAGCGCGGACGGCAGCGCAACTGCAGGAGAACCTGGCGGCCGGCTCATTAGTGCTGTCCGAGGAGGAACAGGGTCGCCTCGAGCGCGCGACCCGGCCGCCGCTGATCTACCCTTATTGGCATCAATCGTGGTACGCCAAGGACCGGCTTAGCGAGGCCGACCTGTCGCTGATCGGGCCACACCTGCACGACTAACGGTCGCGCACGGAGCACTGAGACTCGTCCCTGGCAGCTTGCGGGACTTCATCTCGACCGGTCAGGGACAGCCCAACGAGAAGGAACCCGGGTGAAGGCTCCCATCGACGGGGCAATGACGGGGTCATCTGATCAACTCGGCGCCACCAGGTCCCCGTTTGCGCCAGGTGCGCGGCCTAGGCTCCCGAGCGAGCGCCGGCACCCAGCTGGCAGAAGGGACAATCCGTGATCGAGACGACGCGGAGTGCCCGGTCTCGTCGGCCGTTATCGATTGTTGTAGCTGTACTGCTGACCGCGACCCTCACGGTTGGGAACGTCGGCGCCGTTGTCGCCCAGGCTGCGGGCATCCAGTACACCCCTCAGACGGTCGTGGTGCCGGCCGCAACCGTGGCGTCTAGTCTGCGCTCCGTCAGCGGTGGTGGGTCCGTCTACACGTTCTCCTCCCACGCCGGCGTTCTCGGTGAGCTCAAGACCGGGAGCGTCATGCTCCTTCAGGGCACCACGGTGCGCCTGGTGACCAGCACAGCACAACAGCCCTCGGGGTTCGTTGTCACTACCACACCTGCTTCGATAACCGACCTGATCTCAAATGGCACGCTGTCGTGGGACAGCCCGGTGAACTTCGCCAACGCTCTGAGCCTGCAGGGCTCAGGTGTGCCCACTGACGGCGCTCGACGGCCCGCTTTGGCGCGGCAACACGGCTCGGCGGCTGTGCCGGTAGCACGTTTGCTGGAGTCGCAATTGGGTTTGGCGGCCCTCAACTCGAGCGGTGTGACCCTAAAAGGGAAGGCTTCGGGCTACGCGTACTCTCTCGAGTTCAAGCAAGAAGGCACAGCGGTATCGCTGAGCTTCACCCTTGGCCGGTCGTCCCCTGTCGACCTGACCGTGAGCGTTACCGGCACGCTGCAGAATTTCAGCACCGCTGGCGCCATTGCAGTGAAGCACGGGAGCGTCGCGTCGTCGAAGATCGCGATGAACAATTTGAGTGGGCAGTTCACTCTTTCCTATGAACTAAAACCGCTCAGCTCTTTCGGCCTGGGCAAAAATGGCGGGTTCGTGCTGAAACTGCCAGGTGAACTGGAGGTGCCTTTTGCCATCGGTGGCATCCCGTTCTTCCTCGGCATCAAGACGGCGTTCTTTGTTACCGTCGGTTTCTCCAACAAAAACCAATCAATTTCAGGCAGTTACACCATCGACTACAACGGCGACGCCGGGTTTAGCACCTCAGCCAGCGGCGTGTCTACCGGTAGCGGCGCGATCCAGGGGATTGGCAAAGTGCTCCTGGACCAGGCCAACGCCATACTGAGCGGGCCTATCAGCCTGGTCCTGGGGGCACAGATCCCTCAGCTCGAGCTTGGGCTCGGCATAAAAGGGCTCAATGTGGCGGGTTTCGTCGACCTGGTGGCTGACACCGCCATTCAGGTCGGGGGTAACGGCGGGGGCGTTGGGGTCTCGACCGGCTGCGACGCCCGCGTAATCAACGTGACATCATCCGCAGGTGCCGAGGCTAACTTCTTCGGGTTCTCGGCTTCGTCCAGCCCGGTAACCCTGTTCAGCAAGAACTTCCAAGCCGCGTACCCAGCGGGTTGCGGCACCGTCGGCATCTGACGAGTGCCGGCTTGACGAACATCAGGGCATCTGGACCGTTGAGGGCTAGCGGATCTCATCCGACCACTTTGCTATAACGGGTGAACCCCGCATGATCTCCAAGACTTGGTGAAACCTCACGCGCCCCTGCTGGAACGCTGGACGCGCCGCGTCCTGCACTGGCGGGTGTTGGTCATCGGCATCTGGCTGGCCGTGATCGTGATGGGGGCCGTGGCCGCCCATCGCCTCCCCCCGTTGCTCTCCACGTCATTGGCCGTGCCCGGGACCAGTTCGCAGAAGGCCGCGGCAATCTTGGACCAGCATTTCGGCCAGAACCCGGACGGCACATTCACTGTCGTTTTCCGGGTGGCCCGACCTCCGTCAGCGAGCATGCACCTGCTCGACGAGCGCCTGGTGCGGGCGGCCAAAGCGGTGCCGACGGGCCGCGCCAGCCCCCTGCGGGCAGCAGCCGGGATCGTCTTCGGCGCCATTAGTACTTCCCTTGACTTGCAACAGGCCGCCACCTACACCCCCGCAGTACGGCAGGCCTTGGCGGGACCGCTCAGAGCCACGGGCGGTGCCCACCCAGCCAGGTCCCCTCCCAGCCGGACGGGCGCGACGCCGCCAACCTTTGTGACCGGGCCGCCCGCTCTGCAGTACGACATCAACCCCGTGTTGGCCAGCGACCTGTTCCGGGGTGAGGTAGTCGCGGTTTTGGCGGCCCTGGTGCTGCTGGTGCTGCTGTTCGGGGCCTCGGGCGCGATCATCGTCCCCTTTGCCTTTGCCGGCGCGACTACCACCGCCACCTTGGCCATCGTCTACTGCCTAGCCCATGTCGTGCTGATGATGCTTTACGTCCCCAACCTGGTCCAGCTCATCGGCCTCGGGCTGGCGGTCGACTACTCGCTGTTGGTGGTGCACCGGTTCCGGGAGGAACTGACCGCTCCCGACCGACCCGTTGAAGACGCCGTCGTAGCCACTATGGCCAGCGCCGGGCGGACCGTGCTCGTCTCGGCCGCCGCAGTCGCTCTCGGACTGGGCGTTGTCGTTATCGTCCCCGTCCCATTCGTGCGCTCCCTCGGCATTGCCGGCATCCTCGTCCCCGCCGTGTCAGTGGTTGCCGTGCTCAGCCTGCAGCCTGTGCTCCTCAGCCTTCTGGGGCGCCGGGGCACTCAGGCCGTGTGGCCAGCGCGGCCGGTGCCGCTGAACTTGCCCGTTCCTTTCCTCCGACCCGCGCTGTCCCGCCAACTGGCGCCGGGACCAGCGGCCAATGCGGTGTGGTCGCGCCTGGCCCGAGGGGTGGTGGCCCGTCCCCTTCTCTTCCTGGGCGGCGCAGCCATCTTTCTTTCCGCCGCTGCCCTCCCAGCAGCTGAGCTCCAGCTCACCCCGGGAGCTGTCACGGCCATCCCTCAGAGCACCAACTCGGCCCAGGGCCTGGCGTTGTTGGGTGACCGGGTGGGCAGCGGGCTGGTCACGCCGGTACAGGTGGTGATCGACAGCGGTTTCCCCGGCGGAGCAGGTCGACCGGCGTTGGCGGCGGCTACCCTGCGCATGGCCCAGGCGCTGCTCAATGCACCCGACGTGTTCGTGGTGGCCATCGGGTCCCACCCTCCTTATATGGACAGCACGGGCCGTTACCGGACGGTCACCATTGTCGCCCAACAGGATTTCGGGTCCGAAGCGACCCAGCACTTGGTCCACCAAATCCGGGGCCGGTACGTGATCGGCGCCAATTTCCCGACCGGTACCCACGTTTATGTGGGAGGAGCGCCAGCCGAAGGAGCCGACTTCCTGGCCCGGGTCTACGGCCCCTTCGGCTGGCTAGTGCTCGCCATGCTCGCCGTCGCCTATCTGGTCCTCGTGCGGGCGTGGCGTTCGCTCGTCCTCCCCCTCGTCGCGTTAGCCCTCGACGTTTGGTCGGTGTTCGCCAGCTACGGGCTTACCGTGGTCGTGTTCCGTTACGGGGTGGGCCACGACCTCCTCGGCCTGTACCACGTTCCTCAGATCGAGGGTTGGGTACCGGCCTTCTTGTTCGCCATGCTCTTTGGTTTGTCCATGGACTACCAGATGTTCTTCGTGCGCCGCATGCGAGAAGACTGGGACGGCGGTGCCGACAACGCCAGCTCCATCGTGTACGGCCTGGCTACCACCGGCCGGGTCGTGACCACCGCCGCCCTCATTATGGTCGGAGCCTTGTTGGGTCTCGTCGGTGGCCGGGTGGCCGGTTTACAGGAGCTCGGCGTCGGGCTGTCGCTCGGGGCCCTGCTCGATGCCACGGTGGTACGAGGCCTGCTCATGCCCAGCGTCATGGCATTGATCGGCCCGCGCAATTGGTGGTTGCCGCCATCGGTGGCCCGGCTGCTTCGCGTGGAGGCCTCGCCTCTCATTACCCTGAGAGACGAGGCCTCAATGTTCTTAGCGGGGGACGTGTAGTCCCGATTTCTCTTACTTTACAATGGTTATGGCGAAGCGTAAGGCGGGCAGCTGGTACCCAAGCGCCAGGCCGGGGTAGTCCTGAGCGTAGGTGAGCACCGGGACCATCCCGTAGGGCGTGTTCGCGAACGAGGGCGACAGCGAGTACAACATCGGGTAGAGGTCGATCAGGTGGGTGCCCGGGCCACCGGTGGCGATCAGGTGCAGCAGCACGTCGCCATTGGAGTTGAACCCGCACCCGTAACCCATATAGCTGTTGTCGTAATCCACACCGACCGTGTTGTCCAGCTGGGTCCAGCCGACACCTTTTATGTGGATGGTGAAGGGTTGGCCCTCCTTTACCACGAGGGAGGACACGCCCTGGCCGACGATGCTCTCCTCGACATAGAACGGGATCTGGGCCAATAGTTGGCCATCTTGCATCAACTGGACAACGTGCCAGCCGCCCAGGCCATCGGGGACTGTGACATTTGTCTGGAGTGCACCACTTGCCGGTGTAACCGTGCCCAGTGGTGTCGAGACGAAGACCCAGCATGTGCTCTTGCAGTTGACCCGGTTGCCGACCACGGTCGACCACACCATGCTGACAGGGGCGTTTGAGGTGAACCCCGACGCCGTAAGGGCAACGCTGGTGTTGACTGGCCCGCTGGTGCTGGTAAGGGACGCAGTGACCTTGCTCGTCGCGGCAAGACCGGTGGCCTGTAGGGTCGTCCACGCGCTGATGGTCGGGGCGACATTCACCGGCCAGTCGATCGACGCCGGCGGCGGCCCGTTGTCCTTGGTGACGGTGAAGGTGACGTGGAAACCGTTGGTGTACGGGATGGGTGACTGGGGCACGTTGAGGTACAGGTAGCTAATGGCGTTGCCGATCTGGATGGTGTGCGGCCCGACCGCGCCCGAGGCCCGGATAACGGCTTGCGCCGTGCCCCTGGTCCAGTTGGCCATCAGTTCACCCACATAGTGGTTGTCGTAGAGCAAGGAGGCTCCCCCTGTATAGAGGCTGTCCCCCAACCCGCTATAGGTAACCGTTATGGGCGTGCCCACCGGTCCGCTGCGGGGGGTCACCGTGATCGTACGCATCACCAGAAAACCGCCATGAGCGTCCTCTGTGCCTTTTATCACGGCATAAATATCGTGCAGGCCACCGAAGTCCACGGGCGCCTTGAGCGCCACTTTGAAGGCGCCGGCAGCATTGGTGGTGGTCGTGTCGAGCACCACGGAGAAGTACTTGTCCATCGAACCCCGGTAGTTGACCGTGTCCGCTTCGGTCTGCACCATCCACGTCGCATCGGCGGTGGACCAGGTGAGCTCCACGCTGGCGTTTGCCGGGAGCCCGGACCCCGAAATGGTCATCGGCGTTCCTGCAACCCCCTGGTCCGGGGACACGTCGAGGATCCCTATGTTGCTGCTTGGCTGCGCCAGGCTGGCCAACGGGCCGGGCAGAGCGGGCACACCGGGGATGTCCGGCGACTGAAGGACGTCGACTCCCGGAGGAACGGCTGCGAGAGAAGTTGCGTTCGCCACTGTCGTCCGGGCCGGGTAGGCCCTCACTTGGGCGGAGCCGGTGGCCGCCGAGCCGAGGAGCACTACTCCAGTCAGCGCGGCCAGGCACGGCAAGGTCAATTTCTTAGCTTTCAGGTGCTCGGTCATGGAATTGTTTCCTTCTTTGGGAGGAGAGTGCGAACGGGAACAAAGCCCTCGAGGGCGGATGACAACAACTGACGATGCGACGGGTACAAAAATGACGGGAAACGACCGCCACCGGCGGTATGCCGGCAGCAAGCCACTTCGCCTGAGGCGTTTATGGAGCGGTTAGGCCTTCACGATCGTGAGCCGTGACGGGGGAGCCAGGCCGGCCTGGGAGAAGACGCCGGTCTCTGCAGGCACGGCGGCCTGCGTCGGCGATGCCGGAACTGCCTTGGTCGTGACCCAGACGGTGAAATTGACGGTGCCGAGCGGGTAACTCTTGGGGACGGCCCAACCGGCTGTCCAGTAAGAGGTCTTGCCATGTGTCCCGTAGTACAAGGTTTGGTTTTTCTCGCCCGGGATCTTGACGAAAGCGTCCCGGACGGTCTGGCCGGTGAGGTCGGTGCCGCCGGTGGCGATCTCGACGCCATCCATGCGGAAGACAACGGTCTGGCCGGGTTGGAACACATTGTTCATAGCGCAGTCGCCGTTGGGCTTGTACTGGCCGCCATTGACGGTGTCCACGTACAAGAACAGCTTGTGGCCGCCATTGCCCTGGGCCGGTGGCCCCAACGTCGTCGTCGTAGTCGATGGTGGCGACGTTGTAGTCGTCGGAGCCGTCTGGGCGATGGCGGCGCCGGCGCTGGTAGTCACGATGCCGGCGGCAATTGCTGCTGCCACCATGCCACCAGTGATGATCGTGGGAAGCTTTCTCATCGGTTGTTTCTCCTTTGTTTTTCCTAGATTTCTGGTTATCGTGCGCTACTTGACCGACAGCTTGCCCGTTAAGGTCACCGAGAAGGATCCGGTTTGGGCACCGCTGGTATTACCGAGCTGCAATGTGCCGTGGAACTTGAGGGACCCCGATGCAGCCTTGGTTTTCCCGGTGCCTCCGGTGGCCTTGGCCACGCCCTGGAAGGTGACTGTGACCGGCCCGCTCTCGCCGTTGGAACACCCCTGGGTCCCGGTGGACTTGGTCACCACCAGTGTGATCTTTCCACCGGTCCCGGTGATGCTGCCGGTGCCAGTGAACGGGTCGCACTGGGCCGCAGCCGAGGCAGCGCCGCTGCCCAGGACCGAACTGGTGCCCACCAGGGTACCCGTGCCGGTCCCTTTGACCGAAGAAATGGTGACGTTGCCGTTGCTGATGAGCAGTGCCGCCTTGCCGGTGTAGTGCCCGGTGAAAGCGACTACTTTGCCGGCCGAGGCACTTGCCACCGCAGGGCTGGCGAAGACACCGGCGCACAGGGCGACCGAGGCAACGGCCGCCCCCCAGGCCCGCGCCCGGCGCCGGGAAGGCGTTGCCGTTGCGTTGATTGCTGATGACTGGTAGGCCATTTAGGAACTGCTCCTGTGCTCGTGGTCCCCTGACCACCGGAGAACATCGCGGTGGTCGCGAGGACCGGTTATGGTGTCTTGTCTCAGGAGCCCGCCGCCCTGTGAAGCCCTTTGTGTTTAGCCATCACTACCCTCGGGTCACAGGTCGGAAGTCCTGTAAATTTCGGTCTGCCTAATTGAGCATTCTCGGCTCCGGCCGCCGACAGCAGCTAGGGCAAAAGGTCCCAACGCCTAAGGGCCGCCGGCATCGCGGCCCCGGCGCCCCGGCCAGGCAAGTGCGCCCGCCGGAGCCCGGGATCGAGGCGTACGTCGGCCTCGTAACGTACCCGCCAGCGGTCCGAGCGCGCTCTCAGTTCGGCAGCCGTGGCCATCAGGCATAGCAGGCCCACTAGCAGCCTCAACGGGTGGATGGCCGTACGGCTGTTCAGTAAACTGGACGCTTTACGGCACTTTTGGCGCCGTTACTCCCGGTTTGGCGCTGCTATTCCCGGAACCGCGTGCCCCCAGGTGCAAACGAGCTATTTGTTGGGCCTTCGGGTTATTGGGCTCTGCAGGGCACTGCCGTCATCGCGCCCAGTACTCCAGCCGGGTAGCGACCTCGCCCAACAGCGCGGTCATGGTCGCGGAGACGACCTTGGACATCCCGGCTCGGTCGATCGTCGCGCCCAACCTGCCCAGCGGCGGCTCATAGCGACCGATGATCGACAGACGTGACGCGTCGGGGTCGGTAGCAGTCAACTCCAGGTTCGCATCCAGAGCAGGGAACAGCCGCCCGGTCGGGCCCGAGCCTCCCAACGCAGCGGCACGACAAAACTATCACCGACGGGGCGGCCCGCCAGGAGCCGGACCACTACCTCCCGGGCCGGGCCGTGGCTGCCCCGTGGCCCCACCGGCATCAGAAAAACCAGCCCGTCGTCGACCGCCCGACGAGACTCGGCCACCAAGCCTCCATCGGCCAGAGCATGGTCCAATGCCTCTTTGGCTACCTGGAACGGCAACGCGACCGACACCTCGGACTCGACGAACACCCCACTATTCAGCCGCGCCAATGAGCCCCGCCGCCAGGGCACAAAGGCCCTACGGACGCCGACGATCGACCACTTGTCGCGGCCCACACCCCAGCAGCAGCGAGCAGTGTCAATTCATCCCGTAGACGGATCGGTCGCAGATGGGGTCATGCTCGTCGCCACGGAATTCGGGCAGGGACATCGGATGCACCTCAGGCTCCCGAGCAGCCGAAGGCAAATGTGATGGTCAGGCACAGTCGCCCTCGTTACAGATCGTTGCCCGCGTAGGAGAGGTTGAAGCTCTTGTTGGCGAGCGGGAAGTCCGGGACGATGGTGTCGGCGAGCGCGACCGACAGCGCCGGCCAGTTGAGGAACGACGGGTCGACGATCTTGCAGACGCGTGATCGCGCCGAAGCGGTCGACCTCGACGCGTTGGACGATGCTCCCACGCCAACCTTCGACGATGCCGATCCCCGAGCCGCCGCGGCGCGACGGCCCGCGGCGCCGCGACACTGAGCGCCGAGGCCTGCCCGGCGAGTGTCATCGATCAACGCCAACGAGACACGAACCTCGGCCGACTCGGACGGCAAAGCGAGCATGACGTCCCCGGCTGTTCGCACACGAGGTGGAACCGCTCGCCGAGTTCGGCGAAGGGATGCGCGACACGAGCATCGAGTGCGATGCCCGGAGGCCCGGGCGACGACGCCCAAGCGTGCCCGATGCCGACGGCGTCGTCGCAGGAGAGCACGGCAGTCCCGTGGAAGCGGTCCATCACGACGGTGTTCGAGGTCGCGAGGTCGACCAGCTCCTCGAAGCGCTCGGCGATCTCGGCGAGCTCGCGCGAGGTCGGGAGACGCTGCAGCGAGACGCCGCCGGGCAGGATCGCGCTCGCGCAGCAGGCGGTGGCCGGTCACCTCGGCGTTCAGCCGGAGCAGCTGCTCGCGGAGCGTCAGGGCGCGCGCCTGGGCGAGCCCGAAACCGACGTCGTTGCAGAGCGCGCCGATGTCGGCGACGTGGTTGTAGACGCGCTCCAGCTCGAGGAGCAGCGCGCGAAGCGCGGCCGCCTCCTCGGGCACGTCGATCCCGCACGCCTCCTCGACGGCGAGGCAGTAGGCGAGGTTGTGGCCGATCGCGCTGTCGCCGGAGATGCGCTCCGCGAGCGCGACGCCGTCTTCGATGTCGCGGCCCTCGAAGAGCTTCTCGATGCCGCGGTGAGTGAACCACAGGCGCGCCTTCATCTTGAGGATCGTCTCGCCGACGACCGAGAAGCGGAAGTGCCCCGGCTCGATGAGCCCGGCATGGACCGGTCCGACCGGGATCTCATAGACGCCGGGCCCCTCGACCTGTACGAACGGGAACGGGCCCGCGTCGGTCCGCATCGGTGGTGGCGGCCCGGCGTCGTGGCAGCATCGGGTGCCACCCCTCTGGCCAGTGTTGGTGCAGGACCAGGGGGCGGAGGAACGGGTGCCCGTCCGGGACGATCCCGAACAGGTCGTGCATCTCGCGCTCGAAGCGGCTCGCCGGGAAGGAGAGGTGGCCGAGTGAGGGCACCGACGGGCGGTCCGGCGTCGAGGCGCAGCTGGAGCTCGACTCGCCGGTCCGGTGGCCCGGCGACGAAGACGTAGACGACGCGAAGCGCCGTGTCGGTCGTCGTGCGCGGCGACGTCGCGAGACGGAAGCCCTGCAGCCAACAGCGCGCGCGGCTTTGGCAGCGAGCTCGTCGGCCGCGATCAGCGAGCTCTCGCGGGCTGGGCTCGCGTCGGTCCGCCGAGTCGCTGTGTCCGCGTTCATGGCACGACGACCTGCGCGGCGGCGTGGAGCAGCGGCTGGAGCGGCCAGGCAAGGACGCCGAAGGCCGCGCACGCGACAAGGCCGGAGACGAGCGGGACGGTGACGAGCCGCGGCGTCGGTACGGCCGCGCTCGGAGCCCGGTGACTGCTCCGAGGAGGAGGTGCCGGCCGTGGGCCATCACGACCGCGAAGATCACCGCCATGCAGACGAGCGAGACGCCGGCGGCCCAGCCGAGGCCGACGGCGACCTCGGCGCGGATCATGTTCAGCTCGCTCACGAAGAGGCTGAACGGTGGCAGGCCCAACAGCGCGACGAGGCCGAAGCCGAAGATGCCGCCGAGCACGGGACGGCGTGACAGCAGCGCCGGGACCTTTTCGATCTCGCTCGTCCCTTCGACGATGAGGATCTCACCGGACGCGAGGAAGAGCACCGCCTTCGCGAGGCCGTGGCCGAGGATGTGCAGCAGCACCGCCGCGATCGCAAGCGAGCTTCCCGCCGCGGCACCGAGCGCGATGAGGCCCATGTGCTCGATGCTGTGGTAGGCGAGCATCCGCTTGTAGTCGCGCTGGGTGATGAGCAGCGATGCGGCGACGAGGAGCGAGCCGAGCCCGACGATGACGAGCAGCGTCCGGCTGTAGCCGATGCCGAGCGCGCCGTCGGCGATCGCCTTGAAGCGCAGCAGCGCGTAGAACGCGACGGTGAGCAGCACCCCGGACATCAGCGCGGAGACCGGCGCGGGCGCCTGGCTGTGCGCGTCGGGGAGCCAGCTGTGCATCGGCGCGAGCCCGACCTTGGTGCCGTAGCCGAGGACGAGGAGCGCCATCGCGAGGCGCATGACGCCCGGGTCGAGGTGGCGCGAGGCCGCCATCAGCGACGTCCAGTCGAGGACGCCGGCCCCGTGCGATTGCGCGCCGACGACCCGTCGCGTGGCCGACCGGGTGGAGGGCGGCGAAGTAGACGAGCACGGTGCCCAAGAACGCGAGCGCGATGCCGACCGAGCAGATGATGATGTACTTCCACGACGCCTCGAGCGCCCGATCGGTTCCTCCGGTGGCCGACGAGGAACGTCGTCGCGATCGTCGTCGCCTCGACGGCGACCCACATCGCGCCGAGGTTGGCGGCGAGCACCGCGCCGAGCATGCAGGTCACGAAGACCTGGACGAGCACGGTGTAGAGCGCGGCGTGTCGTCGGCTCGACTGCTCGCGCTCGATCTCGACGCCGAGGTAGCGGATGCCCTGCCACGCCGCGAGGAGCGCGATCGTGCCGATCACGACGACCATGAACGAGCAGAGCGCGTCGGCGCGAAGCGCCCCGTCGAGCGCGCCGATCGCAGGGCGGTTCGTGGTCCTCGCGGCGAGCACGATGCCGAGGCAGAGGACCGCTGCCGTTCGCGACGGTCGTCAGCCAACCGACCCAGCGCGCGCCACGGCACGACGGCCGCGACGAACCCCGCGGCGAGCGGGACGAAGAGGATGGCGTAGAGCAGCATCAGTCGTGCAGCTCGCGGAGCTGGTCGAGGTCGAAGGGCCCGAGCGCGCGGTGCATCGTCGACGCGAGCACCCGCAGCACGACGACGACGAGCAGGACGTCGAGGGACGCGCCGAGCTCGACGATGAGCGGCACTCCGGCGGTGAGCAGGAAGGCGATGAGCGCGACCCCGTTGTCGATGAGCAGCAGCCCGACGATCTGGGAGACGGCCTTTCGGCGGGTGACGAGCAGGAAGAAGCCGAGCAGCACCGTCGCCAGCCCGATCGGCGCGAGGTGGGTCGCGCGTGTCGGGCAGCAAGCGCGGTGAGCTTCCCGCTCGCCAGGAAGGCGACGACGATGAGCGCGGCCGCGGCGACGAGCGAGGCCGAGACGTTGACCAACGGCGCGGTCTCACGACTGCCGGGATCGCGACGCGACGAGCTGTCGGAGCAGCGCCGGGATGACGATGCCCTTGGCGACAAGGACGAGCCCCGGCGACGACGCCGAGCCCGACGTCGTGCTCGTGCGCGGCGAGCACGGCGGCGACGACGCCGAGCGCGATCCCTTGGAGCGACGAGCGCCGAGACGATCGCGCGGAGGTCGCGCCGCCACAGCGTGATCACCCCGCAGACGAGCACGGCCCCGGCGGCGAGATCGAGCGCCTCGACGTAGCCAGGTCCGTTCATCTGCGTGACGAGTCCGGTCACGACGGACAACACGGCAAGCACGAAGCCGCCGGCGAGGAGCTCGGGGACGCGAAACAGCCGAAGCTTGGCCGTCCGCACCTCGAGGAGCGCGATACCGACGGCGATCACGACCACCTTGGCGGCAAGCGCGACGACGGCGATCAGCGACGATGCAGTGGGTTGGTCGACGTGGCGATGCCCCACGGGAAGAAGAGGTTCGCCGCCAGCGACGAGGAGGAAGCCGAGCCGCATCGCCTCACCGAGGGTGACGAGCGCCGAGCTCAGGTCCGGCGTACTCGAGCACCATCGCCTCGTGGATCATCGTCAGCTCGAGATGGGTCGAGGGATTGTCGACCGGGATCCGCCCGGTCTCGGCGAGGACCACGATCAGGAACGCGACGAAGGCGAGCAGGCGCTCCGGGCCCGCCGCCCAGCTCGGATGCGCGAGCGTCGCCGCGACGATCGCCGGCAGGTTCGACGTTCCCGGCCTGGATCGAGAGCGCGAGCATCGCGACGAGGAGCGCCGGCTCGGCGAGCGCACCGATCGTCATCGCCCGGCTCGACCCCATGCCACCGAAGGCCGTGCCCGCATCGAGCCCGGCGAGCGCGAGGGCGACCGAGCCCATGAGCAACAAGAAGACGACGACGAACAGGTCGGCGCTGCGCGCGAGCACCGGCGTCGTCGTGACCAGCGGCGAGATCGCAATGGCGACCGCCGCAGTCGCGACGAGCACGAACGGCGCGATCGCCAACACTGCGCTCGAGTGTTCGGCGTGGATGGGTTCTTTCGTGAGCAGCTTTCGCAGGTCACGCAGCGGCTGGTGGATCGGCGCGCCGATGCGGCCCTCGGCCCGAGCCCGAACCTTCGCCATCAGGCCGAGGAGGAGCGGTCCGCCGAGGACGACATGACGAGCTGGACGATCGACATGGCGATCGACGCGCCGAGCCCGGTCGTGGCGATCGTGGCCGTCATGCGAGCGCCACGAGGACGACGACGAGCGCCACAAAGCCGTAGGCGAGGTAGCGATGCACGCTGCCGTTCTGGGCGCGGCGAGCAAACGCACCCCAACGCGAGACGAGACTGATCACCGGGCGGTAGAGCGAGCGCTCGATCCCGTCATCGGCTCGCGTCTGGTAGCGGATCGCCTGCGCGAAGTACCGCGACTCGGCGACGTGGGTGACCTCGATGTCGTGGTCCGGTCGGAGCACGTCGGCGAATACTCGCCCGAGCGGCTCGGCGAACGAGGTCGCGGTGTACTCCATCCGCGCCGTCTGCAGCTCGCGACCACAACCCCACGCCTCGGCCCTGCGCACGCCCCGACGCGCGACGAGGCGAACTGCTGCGAACGGTCAACGCCATCGCGGCGAGGACGGCGACAACGAGAAGGAGCGGCTCGATCGCACCCTCGATGCCGGAGAGGTCGAGCCCGAGACCGGAGCGAAGCGGCGTCGCTGACGAAGCTCCGAGCGCCACTGCGGTCGCCCGGCGCGAGCGGCGACGCGAGCAGACCCGGCGCGACACCGATCACGACGCAGGGAACCGCGAGCAGCGCCATGCCGGCGAGCATCGACGGAGCGACCTCGTGTGCCTTGGCCGCGCCGTCCGAACGCGGCTGGCCGAGGAAGCCGATGCCGAGCGCCTTGACGAAGGCCGCGGCGGTCAGCCCTCCGGTGAGCGCCAGCGCGGCGACGCCAGCGAGGAGCGCGACGAGCGTCGCGGCACCGTGCGCGGCAAAGCCATGGAGGAGCGACTCGAGCAAGAGCCACTCGCTCGCGAACCCGTTGAACCCCGGCAGCGCGCTGATCGAGAAGGCGCCGATCGCCGAACAGCACCGCGGTGAGCGGAAGGCGACGGGCGAGCCCCCCGAGCCGGTCGAGGTCGCGCGTCCCGGTCGCCCGCTCGACCGCACCTGCGCCGAGGAAGAGGCAGCCCTTGAAGACGGAGTGATTGACGAGATGGAAGAGCGCAGCGAGCATCGCGAGGGCCGCGAGCGCCCGATGCCCGGTGACCGAGAGGGCGCCAGCCGCACCGACGCCGATCAGCACGAGGCCGATGTTGTCGACCGTCGAGTAGGCGAGGAGCCGCTTCAGGTCTGAGCTCGCCGAGGCGTGCAGCGCGCCGTAGAAGGCGGAGACGACGCCGAGCGCGATGACGACGAGCCACCACCACAGAAAGCCGCCGCCGAGCAGCGACTCGCCGACGCGGATGATGCCGTAGATGCCGAGGTTGACCATCGCCCCGGACATGAGCGCCGAGACCGGGCTCGGTGCTTCCGGATGCGCACGGGGCAGCCAGACGTGGAGCGGCACCGCGCCGGCCTTGGAGGCGAATCCGACGAGCACGAGCAGGAACGCGATCGAGCGGAGCGCCGGCGAGAGGGCTGCGGCGTGCGTGCGGATGTCGGTGAAGGTCTGGCCGCCGGCGTGGGCCGCGAGCAGCACGAGCCCGATCAGGATCGCCGCCGCGCCGAGGTGGGTCATCGCCGCGTACCACTGGTAGGCGTCGCGAGCGGCTTCGCTACGATGGCGGTGCTCGACGAGGAGCAGGAGCATCGAGGTGAGCGCCATCAGCTCCCAGGCGACCATGAAGGTCGCGACGCTCGCAGTGGCGGGAACGAGGAGCAGGCTCGTCAGGAACAGCGGGAACATCGCGGTCGCGGTCCGACTTCGGAGCGCGTGCTCCGCGTAGCCGACGCTGTAGCAACTCGCCGCCAGGCCGACGACGGCCGTCGTTGCGATGAACAGCGCGCCGAGCGGGTCGAGCGTGAGGTCGACGCCGGTGAGGGGCAGGACCTGCTCGCTGAGTGGAACGTGACGGGGTGACCGGACGCGAGGACTCGCGCCGCGGCGAGTGAACGTCGCGACGCACGCGCCCGAGCCGCAGCGCCGCCGCTGAGATCACGCGGAGACGACCGGGCAAGGTCGCGCCGGCGATGGCCCCGGCGAGCCCAAGGCCGAGGCCAACGAGGAAGAGGGTCATGGTCAGCGTCCGGTGAGCCCTCGCAGCGCCTCGGTGATGGCGGTCGGGATGCGGTGGGCATCCGGGAATGCGGACGTCGACTTCGACGAGTTCGTCGAGGTCGGCCTCGATGCCGTAGGCGCCGGCGAAGACGCCGCCGTTGACCGCGCAGTCACCGCAGGCGATCACGACTCGGGGCTCGGGTGTCGCCTCGAGCGTCTTCTGCAGCGGCCCGGCCATGTTCTTCGTCACGACGCCGGTGACGAGCAGCCCGTCGGCGTGGCGAGGTGAGGCGACGAGACGAGCGCCGAAGCGCGCTGCGTCGTAGTGCGGGCCGAAGGCCGAGGCGATCTCGAGCTCACAGCCATTGCAGGAGCCGACGTCGACGTGGCGGAGCTGCAGCGAGCCCCGGAACGGCGCTTTCGCGCTCACCTTGTTCGGCGCGAGGCAGCTCCTCGGTCACCGGGCGCGACAGGAGCGACCGGAGGACGGATCGACGTCGCATGATTGACAAAGTTATCATGCTCTCAATTCATCAACGGATAAGGAACGCAAGATGGCAGGTTGCCACTTCGGTCAACGACCATTGGAGGTGCTCACTTGCCAACGCATCGCCTTGGCGGCGCAGTTATGAAACGGCGATTGAAGCGATCGCGGCTCGCGACGGCGGCGGTCAGCCGCCCTTGTGCCGTCGCGACGGCGGGTGTTCCACGAACTCCAAGTTGTTGAGCTCGGCGATTAGCTGGGTCGACTCCGCAAGCGTGCTGGTGATGATCGCCTTCGCCACTTCGAGAAGCTCGAACATCCTCTCGTCGGTGACCGAGTACAGAACAGAGGTGCCTTCCTTCCGTGCTTGGAGGACGTTCGCGCGTCGAAGCACCGCGAGCTGTTGCGAGAGGTGCGAGGACTCAAGGCCGACTTCGGGGATCAGCTCTCCGACGGAGCGCTCGCCGTCCCGTAGGAGCTCGAGGACGCGAATACGCGCGGGATGGGCGAGGGTTTTGAAGAAATCCGCCTTCACTTGGTAGATCGGCCGAGTCATTGTTCACGTCCAGGGCTCGCGCGGAGACGGGCGTCCTCAGGTGCAGACAACGGCATCTGGCAAGTTGAAAAGCACATCAATTTGTCATTTTATCAGCAAGCCCGTCCAGCGGCTGGCCCGTGAGAGGGACCGAAGCTCGGGGTGACGAACAACGATGGAGCGCCTAAGCGTTGCAATGGAGGAGGTAGGTCACCACGTCAGCCGCCGTGTAGCTTGTCCCTTTGGCGGCGACGAGCCTCGGAAGGAAGGAGAGATCCTGGCCCATGGTCACGATGGGCGGTTCTGAAGTCCCGTCCCGACGTCGCTGGCCGAGCCCTATCGCCGCGATCAGCCCGTTGCACAGGCAGCAACGGCCTAGCGTCTCCTCGAGCTTGCCGCCCTTGCGCAAATAAGTTACCGGCGGTTCGGCAGGGCAGCGGTACCCGACCTCACCGTCCGGCCTGCAGTAGGGAGTACGTAGATAGCCAGCGTCACATACCCGCGCACGCTCGGCGTAGACCTTCGCGTCGGCGAGCGTCCCGGGTAGGTCCGCCACCTTGAAGGGGAAGCCGGTAGGCGATGCCAGCGGGTCGGTCCGAACATGCAGGCAGCCAGACAGGGCGCGCTCTATCACAGCTTGTCGAATGGGGGCCTGGAGGCCGGACTCTTCGCACAGCGCGAAAGCAGAGCCGACCTGGATTCCTGTCGCTCCGGCTAGCCGTGCTCGCTCGAGCAGCTCGGGGCTGGCGGAGCCACCGGCAAGCCAGTATGGCAAGCCGAGAGCAGCCATCGTGCCCAGGTCAGCCAGGTCACGCGGGCCGTACACGGGCTGTCCCTCTTCGTCCAGCGTGAGGCGACCGCGGGGTGGGGCGTTGTGGCCACCCGCGATAGGTCCTTCGACGACGAAGCCATCCGGACTGGTACGAGGGTCGCGGGCGAGGTACGAACCCAGCACGTGCGAAGCGATGATGGCAAGGAGCCGGGGACGTCCTAGTTCCTCGGTCGCCCCGTCGACCGCCAGGGGGCGCACCGCGACCGTCGTAGCCGTGACGCCGGCGCCTAGGACGTCGACGGAGATCTGGCCGGTACGCCCGGCTGCCAATGCGTCGAGGAGGCCAGGGAGTTCGGCCGGGATGCCGGCTCCAACCAGCACGAAATCAACGCCGGCGAGCATCGCACCGTAAACCGACGCCGGGGTGGCCATTTGGAGCTTTTCGAGATAGTTGACCCCGATGAGCCCGTCATGGCCCTCCTTGGCCAAGAAAACCTCCACGAAGTTGGCCGCGGTGATGAGATTTGCGGTCCGCTCGCTCGGGTTGACCGACAGTGGGGCGACGCTGCGGAACGGCCGGTCGGGGTCAATGCCGCCGTCGACGAAGTAGCGGCCCACGATCCGATCGGCCACGTCGGGGTTAGGGAAGTTGGCTAGCGCCCGGCGGGTGTGCCCGCCTGGGTCCCCGAGCTGGAGCCGGCGGACCATGATGATCTCCAGCCCCACTCCCGATACCACACCGAGCTGGCCGGCAATGGCAACGGCGCGCGCCAAGCGCCAGCCCGACACGCCGACGCCCATCCCCCCCTGGATTATGACCGGCCATCGCCCTGATCCCATCGGGCTGCTCACGACTGGCCCATGCGGTACCAGTCACGCGACACAAGTACCACCGCGGAAAGCTCTCCTCAATTCGTTTGAGGGAGACGATAATCGGCGCGGCCCCGGGCCGGATAGGGACCAATGACCCAACCCAGCCGGTGGGCACAAGATGGGGCCCACCGGCCCTACTCCAGCCCCTTGGAAAGTGGGAGCCTGGCTAAGAGTACGAGTTGAGCACCGATTTGGAACTCTGCAGGAAATCGTTTCGCAGAAGGGAACATGATGAAAGACAAATCTGTTGCTGTGGCGCTGGTGCTGACCTTCCTGTTCGGGCCGCTGGGCCTGTTCTACGCCAGTGTGGGGGGCGCGGTCGCCCTGATCGTCTTGGCGGCCGCTGGTGTTGTCCCCACGCTCGGTTACGTTTTGATTTTCGTTTGGCCGGCTTCGATGATGTGGGCCGCGATTGCGGCCAGTAACAAGCACAAGGTCTTTGTCAGTGAGGCTCTCCACGAGGAGGCCGAGGAGCCGCTGGAGGTCGTGGACCGGGCAGCATGAGCGCCCTGTGTTGCTACCAGACGTTGTGGGCGGCCGCTGTCGGGCCAGCGGGGCCTGTCCCCATCCCCAGACCTCAAATCCGGCATCGGCGGATAGGCTGCTTGCCGAGGCGTGTGCAACACCTCCCGGGGCCCACGATGCGGTCGATGCCGCGGTCGACTGAGAGTTCGTGGGCAACGTTGGAGCGAGACCGCTGTGTCAGCGGTGGATCCTCGACAACCAGGGGATGGCTCCTTGGTAGGTGACGCTCGAGACAGCCTGAAGCATGTCCGCATATGCGGTCTGCGGGCTGTTCGTGCCTGCATCCGTAGTCAAGACGCCGTAAATGTCGATCACTTTACCGAGGCGCGTTTTCGCGTACCGCAAAAGTCCGGCCCATTGCTCAGCCTGAGTGGCGTAGTAGATCTGCGGCATGGGCACGTCGGGGCGAAAGCCGTAGGCCACCTGAAGCAGCTGGGCTTCCGTCCAGTAATTCGGCTCGGCGGACCCGAAGTCCACCATGGGTGGGAACGTCCCACCAACGAAATTGGCGTAGCCCTTTAAGACGTCGAAGGTGTTCTGGTAGCCGGGGTCGTACGCCGGCTCAGCGTCGTCGGCAGCCACGGCGCGCACTTGGTCCGTATAGCCGTATTGCGCCCGAAGAGCGCTGGCCCAGTTGTCGACCTGGTCCACCGTGAGGGCGAAGTGCCGGCCCCAGGCGACAAAGTTGGGAGGCTCATCGGGACAGCCGCAACTGAGCGTCCCGCCGCAAGGCTGGCCCGTCCCGCAGCTGTTGTTGGTCCCAACCGCCACGTTGAGTTTGGTGTAGCGGGGAGCGTACCGGTAGTAGGCCCTGATATAGCTCTTTACGCCGGCTTTGATCGCTGCAAACGAGACAAACGCGCCGCTGTACGTCATCGTCCCGAAGCGGGGGCCGTCGACGCCCGGCCGGCCAAAATCCAGGATGACGACGCCCTGCGCGGCGGCCTTCCCCGCCTTCTCGCCCTGCCGGTACAATATTTTCGGGCTAGCGGTCCGCTCGTAGTACGACGTTGTGGCAGCAGGCGTGGCGGCGGCAGCCGCGGTGGCGGTGCCGACCGGGCTCGTTACCGCACCGAACGCCGTGATCGCGACAGCCAGTTTCTTGACATTGCCCACGCATCGGCTCGTTACCCACCAATGGTGGGCGCCACTCCGCATCATATTGAGCAAATTGTCGCGCTTACCTGGTTGCACATGGTGCCTTTCCTCTCGTCGCGGTCGGCCTTCGCCGAGCACGTCCCGCCAGTTCATTTCAAGCCCCGACATCCGGTCCTTTCATCTCGCACGGAGGAAATAACCGCTCGCATTTATACCAGGTCAGGTGCTTGCCCCGAACGGGGGTTGAACACCGCGGGACCAGATCAGGTGTGGTCGCGGCGCCGGTGTGCGAGAGCTGTTTTCGCTGGACTGCTGTCCGAAGGACAAGGTATGCGCTGAACCGAAGCTAGCCGAATGTTGGAATGGCAGAAAACCTCCAGGGGTGCGAGAATTCGGGCATGTCGATGGAATTCAACGTCGTGTTCGACCGGGAACTACTCCCGGACCGCGAACGCTGGCAAGCCGAGATGGCCCGGTCCGACCTCTGGACCGAGCTTGGTCCGGACTTTGACCCAGGTCGCTCAAGCGGGTTCCAACCCATGACCTTTAAGGGTGCTCCCACCGGCTTCGAGTTCTATCTCGATGAGGTCAACGCAGACGACTGCCCTGAAGGTCTCGTTGGCTATCTGCCCGAGCACCCGAGGCTGGCGGGGTTTCGTTTCGGCGGGGATATGAAGGAACTTGCTGCGGCACTTGCCGCCTCCTCGACATTGGCCTCCGTGAGCGACGGGTGGTTCTACGACCCACAAAGCGCGCTCGTCCTCGATGGCCCGAGCGCCGTCGAGATGGCGAGGCGGGAGCTTACGGAAATGGAGCTTCGGCCTAGCTGACAGGTCTGCCTAACTTCGAGACCCTAACGGACCTACTCTGGCCCGCGGTGACCGAACATCTTTTCGACTCCTCGCATGACCGATGCGATCGCGGCGGCAGCCTCGTCGGCTTCGTTGGGTCGTCTAGAAGCTTGACGCGCTTGCTCCTTCTCGAGGTGGTACGACTTCTTGGCGTGCCGCGCCGTCTTCTGACTGCGCGTCCGGTGGTGGACTGCACCCAGAGTGCTGATGCTGGTGGCCTTGTGGATGATGCCCATGATGTCCTCCTTAGGGACTGCGTGGATGCCTTAGCGGGATCGCGGCAAACAGGTCAGCAACATGACACTCGACCTTGTTATTTCGTCACCAGGTTCAGGATGAGCAGGTTGGACAGCACCGCCGTGGCGTACATGCCTAAGGTGACGAAGACGACCGCAATCACGCCAAAGCGGGGTATGTGCCTGATGACCATGACGCCCAAAGCACCGAGGATCACGAGCTTCACCCACAGCAAGCTGGCGCTTGCCAACAGGACAGAAGAGAGAGGGTTCGCCTCTACGGCCCCGTGAGCCAACAGGAGATGGGTGGTGACAACGTCGGCCCCATTTAGGACGATGAGGCCTCCTACGCCGACAAGAGTTACTAGGCGCAGTCTGGGCTGCGGTACGGAGACCCCGGCGTACTGATCTCGGTGTGCAACCAACGTCAAATCGTTGCGTTCTTTGTGCTTGGCGGCCAACAAGTGCATCAGAGCAGTCATCGTGCCCTCCAGATAAGGCCCTGGCGCCTGTTCGGCCCAAGCGAGGGCAGCGACGGATTAGTCTTTAGCGAGGAGGCTCGGTCGGTAGCGTCCCCTTTTGGGCGGAACGCTCAGTCCACCGGGTCCTCCCCGGTTGACCTGCAATGTAGCGCTGGAGCGCGACGTAGCCATCAGGGCCTTTAGAATGCCGCGCCAGGGCCCTTAGGCACCCGGTATGGGCAATGCCGCCCGCGGCGACGGAGGTGGCAGGTTGGTGGTCGTCTAGCCCATGAGCATGCGACCTCGGTGGAGCGACTACCGACCTTCGGCCCTAGCGAAGCCCGAGGCGGAGCGGCTAGGCACGTAACAAGAGTACGACGCTCCGAGAGGCTCCGGGGCCCTTAGTGGTTAGACCAGCCACAGAGGCAGGGAAAAGGAGCACGGAATGATGAAGAGAATTGTCGCTGTAATAACCGCGGTCCGGCACCCGCAGTTCCCATTCGAGATCGCGTGCGACCTACTGGGAAAGGAGCAGAAAACGTGACCTTCGACCACAAGAGGTTCTGGCACGAAGTGGCAGGCGCCCAAACGCGCAACCCAGGTTGGCGCATCGGGCAAGCGGTCTACAACACAGCCTTCAACCTCTACCAAACACAGGCCACTAAGTTCTGCGCCGGCCCGCTCGACCCTTTCTACGATGACAGCAGGATCGCTGCTTTTATGAACGCACTGATAATAGAGGAGGAGAGCTACGGCACCCAGCTCAGCATCGTCAAGGAGGCGCAATGAGCAACGGTTGGCCCTCGGTCCATGTGACTAAGAGCCTTCCTTGGCACTACGCCTAGTGGCCGGTCCTTGCAGCATGAGCCCGACAGAGGAACTCCGCGTCGCGGTAAATGCGCGGCTTTGCACTCCCGTGGGTGCTAACCCCGCCGCTCTGGTAACGGCCACTATGACGGTGGACGGGCGGTCAGCCTCTGAGATTTTCCCGGTCACGCCCGAGATGGCGGTCATAAGCGCCTGAAATGAGGGGCCTCAAGGGGCACCCGGCCTGAGCTAGGCTCGGCCCCGCGACAGCCTTTCGTCGCTGGGTAAGGGAGGGGCCTGTGAAGTTCTGCTCAACTTTCGCCAAATCCGCGGTCGCAATTATCCCCGCGGTTTGTTTGGCCATAGCCGCAGCTCCGGGGGTGGCCACAGCCGCCGGTAACTTCAACTCGTGCTCCGTCGTGACCAGGGCCGAGGCGGCTAGCGCCCTCGGACAGGCGGTTACGGCCGGCGTCCTCGGCCACGCCACGGTGGAAGGCGGTCTGGCCTGCGTGTTCTACGGCCCCGCGGTGCCGCCGGCACTGAGAAATGCCGACGTGCCCATGGGCGACTCCGTGCGGGTTGTCGTGGTGAAAGGGCCCAACGCCTTGAAGTGGTACAAGGACTATGAGTCCAAGGTCAAGGCCCAGCCAGTCAGCGGCATCGGCAACCGGGCCTTCTTCGACGGTTACGCGTCCTTGAGCGTGCTCAAGGGCAATTACTACCTGCGCGACGCGGTCACCCCGCCGCCTATCCCGTCTCCGAAGAAGTATCTCCAGCTAGTGCTGAAGGATGAGGAGCAGCTCGCCAAGGCCATCCTCCCCAAGCTCTGACCGAGCGTTGATGGCGCTGAGCGTCGCTTGGCCGGTGGGAACGGTGATCGGTGTGGCGGTCCCCTGGGAGGGCTTGTCGTTGTAGCACTGCGTCGTGTACTCGCCGCTCTGGTCGGAAAACTCCACGTATTAGGAGCCGCTCGGGATGTGGTAGAGCCCCCGATCTTGAAGAACCGTCCTGCCCACCGCTCAGGTTCCCCATGGAAGAATGTCACCAGGTCGAGGCTGCAGATGCCGATACGACGGTGAGCGCCCACCGGGCTGCCGTTGTGTTGCGATGATCGGGAAAGCTGATGGGTGAACGGTTGGCGAGGTCGTCGGGGCCTCGACGGCTGTCCCGTCATAGCGCCGTTGCGGCCTCGAAACGACGTCCGCTCTGGCTCGCGACAGCCGGGCTGTTGGTCGCTCTGGGCGTGGTGATTTCGTGGCTGGCGGCGGGTTCGCTCGCGAGCGCTGCCGCGGCGAGATCGCGGGAAGCGTTCAAGGCTTCGTCTGGGACTATCGCGTCAACGTTGCAGTTGGCGATCCAGCACGAAAGCGACCTCAACGTTAGCGCCGGCGGTTTCATCGCCGGGGACCCGACGGCGTCGAGCTCCGAGTTCGACCAGTGGGCCAGCTCAGTACAAGCCCTGGCCCGATACCCCGAACTGGTTGGCATGACTCGCTTGGTGATCGTGTCATCTGCCGAGTTGCCCGCTTTCGAAGCACGGTCGGTCGCCGACCAAGTGGGCCCGTTAGCCGCCAAGGGGCCCTTCGTGGTCACACCGCCGGGCACACGTTCGTTTTACTGCTTCTTGGTGGCCTCAGTGTCGGTGGGCAAGCAGACGACGTTGCCGGCCGGCACCGACTTCTGTCCTCCCGGGCCCAACCGGACAGCTGAGTTGGCTGCCGAAGACTCCGGCCAAGGCGCGTACCTGCCCTACCAGATCGGCAAGACCGCCGTGCTGGCGATCCTGACCCCCGTCTACCGCGGTGGTCTTACGCCGCTCACTGTTCACGCCCGCCAAGCAGCGTTCCTGGGTTGGATAGGAATGGCAGTCCTGCCGCAGGTGGTGTTGGGTAGGGCGTTGGTGGGCCAGCCCGAAAATGCAGTGACCTTCACGTACCACGTCGGGCCTTCGAACGCGGTGTTCCACAGCGGACAAGTCCCGGTCGGCGCCGGAACGGCCACGATCAACCTGCACAACGGGTGGACGGTCACCACATACAAAGCGCGCATTGCCGCCGGGGTCTTCGACTACCCGAACTCTGTCGACGTGCTCATCATCGGTTCCCTGCTCGGCGTGCTGCTGGGCTTGCTGGTGTTGGTGCTAGGCACCGGCCGGGCTAGGGCGCTGCGCACCGTGACTGAAAAAACCGGCGAGCTCCGCCATCAGGCCTTGCATGACGCACTTACCGGGCTGCCCAACCGGGCCCTGATCATGGACCGCATCGAACAACTCCTGGCCCGCAACCGTCGCGCGGGCACCCTCGGTGCCGCCTTGTATGTCGATCTCGACGAGTTCAAAAACGTTAACGATACCCTGGGCCACGAAACGGGCGACCAGCTCCTCATCGCGGTCACCGCACGCCTCGAATCCACCCTCCGAGACGCCGACACCATCGGCAGGATGGGCGGCGACGAGTTCATCGTGCTCATCGACGGGTCCGTCCTGAAGGTCGGTCCCGAACTCGTCGCCGCACGCCTCCTCGACGTCCTCCGCCAACCCTTCGACCTCCCCGGCACCACGATGCCGCGCGTCGTCCACGCCAGTATCGGCATCGCTCTGGGTGACCGAGAAACCCCCGGTGAGTTGCTACGCGACGCGGATGTCGCCCTCTACCAAGCCAAAGCGGCTGGCAAGAACCGCTACGAAATCTTCGACCCCGAGATGCAAACCGTAATCCAACACCGCGTCGAACTCGAGTCCGAGTTGCGGTCCGCCCTCGATTGCAACGAGTTCCGGCTCTTGTACCAACCGATCTACAACCTCGACGACCTCAGCCTGGTCGCTGTAGAAGCCCTCTTGCGTTGGGACCACCCCACCCGAGGCGTCGTCCAACCCGACGAGTTCATCCCCATCCTCGAACAAACCGGGCAGATCCGCGAAGTCGGGGCCTGGGTGCTGCGACAAGCCTGCGCGCAGACCGCGGCATGGCACGCCCGAGGCGACACCCTGGACGTGTCCGTCAACGTCTCCGGGCGCCAGCTCGACGACGACGCCATCATCAACCACATCCGACAAGCCCTCAGCCTGAGCGGCCTGGACGCCACGTCGCTGATCATCGAGGTCACCGAGACTGCACTGATGCGCAACATCCATGCCACCGCTGGCCGCCTCCGGGAAATCAGAAACCTTGGTGTTCGTATTGCCATCGACGACTTTGGTACCGGGTACTCCTCCCTCGCCTACCTCCAGCAGTTCCCCGTCGACTGCCTCAAAATCGACCGCTCCTTTACCAACGCCACCTCCCCTGAATCAAAAGCGCTCATTGCCACGCTCGTGCAACTCGGTAAGGACCTCGGGCTCACTACCCTGGCCGAAGGGGTCGAAACCACCGACCAAATGGACCACCTCCGAGACGAACACGTCAACCAAGCCCAAGGTTTCCTCCTGGCCCGCCCACTCGACCCCGTCATTATCGAGACCAAATTCCTCGCCCCCACACGACCGATCACCACCACAAACCGCCCCTGAAACAGCCCGTCGCCGGCTCAGAATGCAGCGCTCGGGCGCCGGACGCCACGTCGGTGCTGCGGACGCAGACACGCCGACTTTTACCAAACCCGATCGACGCGTTGCCGTGGCACCCCGATGGTCTGCTGGGAGGCCTCCACGAGGGTCCCTCCGTTGCGCCCGCTGCTGTGCGCCCCGACTGCGGTGCACGGCCCCAACGGGAGGCACGACACCGCTGACAAGCCGCTGAAGCCCTCGTTGGAACTAGTCACTACCGACCAGGCACTGCCATCCCAGGACTCGACAAGGGTCTTCCCGCTTGCAGCGGCAGGGTTCACCCCGTCGTTGCCGACGGCAACGCACGAGGTAGCCGATGGACAGGAAACCCCGAACAGCTCGTCGTCGAAGCCCGTCGGGCCACCGTCCGGGCTGGCCACTATTGACCAGTGGTCGCCGTCCCAACTCTCGGCGAGGGTGTCGTAGCCGACGGCTTGGAAGTTACCGACAGCCATGCAGAACTGCGGCGTTGCACACGACACGGCGTCCAGGCCTGTCGATATTGACGGCTTGTCCGGGCTCGGCATTATGGACCACTTCGTGCCGTCCCATTGCTCGACCAGAGTGTCCCCACGCCCGGTCGGAGTGATGTAGCTCCCGACCGCCACGCACGACCCCAGCGACGGGCAGGACACGGACTGCAGCAAGACGTGGGCTGGACCGCTCGCCGATGCGTACTCGGAGGCTGGCCCCGGATTGGGGCTCGCCATAACAGACCACTTGGCACCGTCCCACAACTCAATTAGCGACCGTGCGTTCTCGCCTTTCGCACTGCGGTACCCGACAGCCACACAGGTCTCGGCTGAAACGCACGACACGCCATAAAGCACGTCGTCGCCAATAGGTACCGGCGCAACTGACCACCTGGTCCCGTCCCATTGTTCAGCAAGGCCTCCGTCGCGCGATGTCCCGACCGACATGCAAAAGAGCGCTGACGTGCATGAGACGCCGTTGATTAAGACGTCGCTGGACGGCGTGCCTGATCTTGGGCTCTGCGCCACGGACCAGTTGCGGCCGTCGCCGTGCTCAAAGAAGGCCGTATAACCAAGCTGAGCGTTTACGTAATACCCGGATGCCATGCACCAAGTAGCCGAGATGCACGAGACGCCCGAGAGATAATCGTCAGCGGCCGCAGGTCCCACGTTGGGGCTCGGGACGACGCTCCAACCCGTAGCGGCGGCCGCTACGGGCGCACCGGGGCGTACAGCCAAGACCACAGCCAAGGGCCCGACTATGCCGATGCGAACGGTACGGCCAGCCCAGCTCAATGGGAGTCGCGTGGGACGTCGTGGCCGCGAGTTCCCTGGAGGAAGTCAAAATCTGCTCCGGCGTCCGCCTGCATTACGTGTTGTGTGTAAAGCCAGGTGTACCCGGACCGTGCTCTCGGTACCGGCGGTACCCATGAAGCTTTCCGTCGGGCGAGCTCTTCGTCGGGGACTTCGAGCTGGAGCGAACGCGCGGGCACGTCGAGTTTTATGATGTCACCCGTCTCCACGAGTGCCAGAGGCCCGCCGACTGCTGCCTCAGGTGCGACGTGGAGCACGACAGTGCCAAAGCCGGTACCGCTCATCCTGCCGTCGCAAATTCGGACCATGTCTGTGACCCCTTGCTTGAGCAGTTTGGTCGGGAGAGCGACGTTGGAGACTTCGGGCATGCCGGGGTAACCCTTGGGACCGGCGTACCGCACGACTATTACGTCGCTCGCTTCGATGTCCAGATCGTCGCTGTCGCTGACGGCATGGTAGGCCTCCGGCGAGTCGAACACGACCGCTCGACCACGATGGTTCATGAGCTCGGAGGACGCCGCCGACTGTTTGATGACCGCTCCGTCGGGGCAAAGGTTGCCTCGCAGCACGGCCGTGCCGGTACCGCGTGGCTGGAACGGTTCGGCAATGGTGCGGATCACCTCGCGGTTCCAGCACACGGCCTCTGCGACGTTGTCGCCGACGCTCTTACCTGTCACAGTGATCTGACCGGAGTTGAGCAAACCCGCTTCGGCCAGCTCACGCATGACCACAGGCAGGCCGCCTGCGTAACAGAAATCCTCCATCAGGAAGCGCCCGGAGGGCATCAGGTTGACGAGTGTCGGTACGGCCCGCGCCATCTGGTCGAAATCATCGAGCGAGAGAGCCACCCCAAGTCGCCCGGCGATGGCTGTGAGATGGATGATCGCGTTGGTCGAGCCGCCAATTGCAGCGTTAGTCCTGATGGCGTTCTCAAAGGCAGCCCGCTCCATGATGGTGCTCGGGCGAAGGCCCTCTTGCACCATCGAGACGATCCGGACGCCCGCCTCCTGGGCCACCTCGTAACGCCGGGCGTCAACCGCAGGCCAGCTCGCCGAACCGGGGAGCTGCATCCCGAGGGCTTCGGCCATGCACGCCATTGTCGACGCGGTTCCCATCGTCATGCAGTGGCCGTCAGACCGGGCCATACACCCTTCTGCGACCCGGATTTGCTCCTGGGTCATAAGGCCAGCTTTGAATTCGGCCTCGAGCTTCCAAACCTCGGTCCCTGAGCCGACGTCACGCCCCTCGAATTTCCCGCTCAACATCGGGCCCCCGGTGACCATGACGGCAGGAAGGTCGACGCTGGCGGCCGCCATCAGTAGCCCTGGCGTGGTTTTGTCACAGCCAGACAGCAGGACCAACCCGTCGAGAGGGTTGGCTCGCATCAGTTCTTCGGCCTCCATGGCAAGCAGGTTGCGGTAAAGCATTGCCGTAGGCCGCATCAGGCTCTCCCCGGTGGCGAGCGTGGGGAACTCGAGAGGGAACCCACCCGCCTGCCAGACACCCCGCTTTACTGCCTCCGCTACACGGTGAAGGTGAGCATTACAGGGGGCCAGTTCGGACCACGTCGTAGCGATCCCGATGACGGGCCGCCCGTCGAACACCTTTGGGCCATAGCCCTGGTTGAGGACCCAGGACCGGTAGACCATCCCTGAGCGGCCTTCGGCCCCGAACCATTCTTGGCTGCGATTATGAGCGCTCATGCGACGGCACCCTCCTATGTGCCCAAAACCCTAGCCACCGGGAGGCAAGAGCGTCCGAACAGCGACGTCGTCCAGCCCTGCCACCCGAGCCTGACCTGACGCCTGAGCAAGCGCGAGAGGTTGACGCCGGCATCAAACAGATGTTGGCGGACATGGGCCACCGTCCCGAGCCGATCACTGGCAGGTGGAGCTCAGTGCGGTTCCCGGAGCTGGGTGACGTCACCATCGTCGAGGCCTGGTTGCATGGTGACCATGAGGGCGTCCGTCGCCTTGCCCAGCTGTCGATTATCAACCACATCGTGCCGGTAGCGAGCATCCCTTTCCCGCCTTTCTTTGCGCACCTGGGCCGGAAGAGCACGCATGAAGTCGCTGACAGGGCCTTAAGCGAGCAGCTCCCGGCTTTGTTCCGCTAAACCCGGGCCTCGACAACTAGGAGGTTGACAATGCGTGCGGTGAGAGCCGAAGAGCCTACTGGGGCAATAGGCATGAGGTACATACGCCCGGCAATTAGGTGTGATATTCGGGAACAGTACTCGTTCTGTTCATCACGCCCTAACATTTCTCATAAGGTATGGAGATCTCCTAAATTAGGATTTGGCAACTTATGTTCTTGGTGATTGCTAACGGAATTTGCCGAGGTCACCCTTTTGCTCAACTTGGCATTATCGGTGGTATGCTTGTGCCGGAAAGTTCATTCAGGGGACAGACCTCTGGCTTCTCTGGCACCGGCGTCGCTGGGCCTTTTGTACGACCGAGCCCGAGTTCCTCCCCTGCTGAGCGGCCACTTAAGTAGCCAGGAGGTTCGGGGAAATGAAGAGAATTATATCGGGCGCAGTTGTTTTGTTTTGTTGTGCGCTTTCGGGCACCGGTTTGGGTATCGCCGCGATGGCTTCTGCGGGTGGCGTTGTGAGCCATTCGGCAGCCGCAGTGGCGCCTGTTCGCAACGGTGCCGTTGTGGCGCTCGTTCGAGAAGGAGCCTCTGCTGCGCCAGTCGTTCCTAACGGTGCTGCGACGACAATCGCCCGTGAGCTGGCGGGCAACCCGGGCACCTTTGTGATGACGCCGTGCCACCCGTGGAGTTGTGCCAGCTGAGAGCGACGGGCTCCCGCACCAGGCGAGGCATCACACCAATCTGGGCACATAGTTGGAGCGTGTGTCCTTGGGATCAGCCGCCCACATGAGGGTGACGAGCCGGCCGATCACGAACCTCGCCCGGGCGGCCAGAAGCCCAAAGACAAGCTGACGCGTCCTGAAGAAGATCGCATCTGGGATCACGTGCAGCGAGGTTTCGGGAGGTGTTCGGCCTGGCCGTTGGCGACAGCGAGGCGGAGACCTTCTGGGCCGCTTCTTGCGCTCGCTGCGCAACCAGGGGCTCAATGGGGCGCGCCTGGTGGTCACCGACGCCAACGACGCGACAGGTGGCCGCTTAAAAGAAATGCCGGCCCGAAGGCCGGCGCCTCGCTGGTTCAAGGAGGGTGGCGGAGCCACAGGGTGCCTCCGCCACCCGCAACAGGTCGAACCTCAACCAAGTCGTTGCAACGGAGATGGCGGGTTCGGCTCGATGTTGAAGTAACCCTCCGTCTTCGGCTCGGGTACGGGCCAGCGCCAAGGGCCGCGGCTCGGGCGGTCGCGCTCTTGTCGGCAGCGCCGCCGCGGCGAGCAGGCAGCCGATGAGCACCACGGCGGCGGCGGGTAGCAGCGCGAGGTCAGTCCCGCTGATGAAGGCGAAGCGCGCTGCATTTGCGAGCTGCGCTCCAAGCGTCCCGCCGAGATGGCCGGCGACGCCGAGGGCGCCGCCGATGGAGCCGAGAATGGTGGCCGCTATCGACGCAGAGACGTGGTCCGGCGCTATCAACGGTGTCATCCGTGCGTGGTAGCGGGTCGAAAGGAGGCTTCCGATGACCGCGACGCCGATCGCGCCACCCAGCTGGATGAAGGTCCCGTTGGTGGCCGAGCCGACGCCGGTGTGGCTTCTTGGGACCGAGCCCATCACCGAGGCCGATACCGAAGGCATGACGAGCGCAGCCCCGGCGCCGATGGTCACCATGCCCGGGAGCATCGTCGTGTAGCCCCAGGAGACGGTGGCGTGCGAGATCATGAACAGGCCCGCCGAGGCGCAGAACATCCCGGCCGCCGTCGTAATCTTGGTCCCGACTAGGCGGTTGAGCACCGCCGACAGAGGCGAGAGAACGGCGAGGATGGCGGCGATCGGGAGCATCCGCACGCCCGCCTGCAGCGCTGAGTAGCCGAGGTCGAACTGCAGGAGCTGGGTCAGGACGAAGAGCGACCCGACGAGGCCGAAGATCACGAGCCCGACCGAAGAAACGGCGACGGAAAAGCTGCGGGCGCGGAAGAACTCGAGGTTGAGCATCGGGTGCGAGCTCGTTCGCTCCCAGACGGTGAAGGCTGCTAGAAGGGCGATACCCCCAGCTCCCGGACCGATCACGAGGCTCGAGGTCCAGCCGTCGACGGGCGCTTCGATCACCGCCCACAGGACTAGCCCGATGCCGGCGACGGACAGGAGCGCCCCGGCGAGGTCGGGGCGCAGGGCGGCGGGGTTGCGCGAATCGGGCACGAGCCGCCATGCGAGGAGCGCAGCGGCGAAGGCGATCGGGACGTTGATGAGGAACACTGAGCCCCACCAGAAGTGGGCGAGCAGCAACCCGCCGACGATAGGGCCGACAGCGAAGCCGACACCGCTCGCCCCCGCCCACAGCCCTATCGCCTTCTGGCGCTCGGCCGGGTCGCGGAACACGTCGGTGATGATCGCCAGGGTGGACGGCATCAGCAACGCGGCGCCGACGCCCATGCTGGCTCGCGCGGCAATGAGCAGGCCGACCGAGCCGGAAAAAGCTGCCCAGGCCGACCCCCCGGCGAAGGCGAGCAGCCCGACGAGGAACGTGCGCTTGCGGCCCAAGCGGTCGGCCAGACTGCCGGCGGTGAGGAGAAGCCCGCCGAAGACCAGGGCGTAGGCGTCGACGATCCACTGCAGTTGGCTCGAGGTGGCGTGCAGGTCGCGCACGAGCGTGGGCAAGGCCACGTTGAGCACCGTCGTGTCGAGGTTGATGATGAGCAGCGAGGAGCAGAGCACAGCGAGGGCTGCCCACGGCGATACGGCCAGAGTCGTCGCCTGAGGCGTGGAGGCAGTGTCGGCTGGCGCGGTCATCTTGACGTTCATTGTCCCGGCGCCCGACCCGACCGACCAGGCCCAACGACCCCGCGTCCCGGGGGCCATAGGCACACCACCGACGGCACAACGCGAAGGCAGAGCCGACCTGGATGCCGGTCGCTGCTCGGATCAGGCGCGCACTTGGGCCTCGCTGACCTCCCATAGCCTGTTCCCCCCGCCGGGCTCACGCGCCCCCTCGGGGATTTCGCGCGGTTTCAGGTCGAAGAAATACCCGCCGCTCTTGCCGGCCAAGTCCGGCGACTCGGCCAACCAGACCAGTGTTTCGGCGCCCTTGGCCGGGGAACGGGAGAACTGCTTAGTGAGAGCCATGCCGAAGCTCATCAGTGGGCCATTGTTGTGGTTGAAATTGGTGGCAACGTTGCCGGGGTGATAGCAAAAGGCACTCACACCGATTCCCTCGGTGCGCCGTGAAAGCTCCATGGTGAACACGATGTTGGCCAGCTTCGTCTCGCCGTAGCGGCGGAAACCCCGAGCGGGCCAGGTGCCGCTCTTATAGGCGTGCTTCCCGTCGAGATCGTCAAAAGGTAGTCGAGAGCGTCTTGCAGCATCGGAACTTGTAGTGACCACACGGGCAGCGCCCGCGGCGGTCAACCGCGCGAACAGCAAGGTGGTGAGGAGGAAAGGCGCCAGGTGGTTGAGGGCCCAAGTCTGTTCGATGCCGTCGGTAGTGACCCGACGGGCGTTGAACATGGCCCCCGCATTGTTGACCAGGACGTCGACCGCGCTGTAACGGGCTGAGATCTCGGCCGCAAGTCGGCGGACTTCAGCCTGCGATGTCAGGTCGGCGAGCAGCACGTCCACCGTGGCTTCGGGGGTCGCGGCCGCCGCACGGGCCCGGCGCGCCGCCTCTTCCCCACGTAGTTGGTCACGGGCCACGATTGCCAGCAGAGCGCCTCGCGCCGCAAGTGCCTCGGCTGCGGCAAGGCCGATCCCGTTAGTGGCGCCGGTGATGACGACCCGTTTGCCGGCGACCCCGTCCCACTGTTGCGAGCTCATAGCTGGCACTCCATTTCTGGCTAACGAGCACAGCGGCGCCCCTTCCTGGTGGGCGTCCCGTGCCGCGGCACCACGTTATATGGCGTGGTCACCCTGGCCGCTGCCGTGCCCCTTGGGGCCCCGAGCTGACGCTGCGCCCAGCCCGAGCTGGGTAGCCAGACTCAGGAAGACTGCGCCTTCCCGAAGTCACTCATGGAGCATCGCAGATCGCGGTTCGGCCCTGCTCCGATCTGGGCGGAGCCGGTGCACGCCCCTACGACGGCACAGCTCTGGCTCCCCCAGGGTGGCGCCCGTCATTCCTTGGCGCTAGTCCCTGTTCGGATCCTCCCCGGCCGCGGGCTAGCGGTCTCGGGGCGCCGTGGCGGGCACCGGTGCCAGATGACTGGGGTCAGCCCTCCAGGAGCTTGAGGGCTATCCGCCGGCCGCGGCCCTGTTTGGACGCGAGCGTGACCCATAGGACGAAGAGAGCATCGATTAGCGCCTCCTGGTCCTCGCCGACGTAAACGGGTCGCAGACCCACGGCGGAAATGACCTGTTCCACGGTGGAACGGTCGCTCCCGGGAGCGGAAAAGAACATGTCGGCACGCTGCCCGTCTGCGAACACCGGCTCCGCCACGTTTTCCCCGCCCAGGGTGTTGAACGCCCGGGCATAACGGATGCTCGCGGGAAGCGAGGCGCAGCGCGTTGGCGACTGCTTGGCCCATTTGGTTGGTGGCGTCGATGACGAGCTTGCCCTCCAGCTCCCGGCGGTGTTCGGCTGCGAGCTCGCCGACCGCGGCTCCCGGCAATGCCAGGACGACGACTTCTGCGCTCGCCAGGGCGTCCGCGACGGGCGCCGCACGCGCGCTGGTGGTAGCGGCCACGTCGTCGCTGTCGGGCCGGCGGGAGCCGAACGTCACGTCGTGGCCGGCGGTCGCCAGCGCACGGCCTAGGACACCCCCCATGAAGCCTGTTCCCACAACCGTGATCTGCATTGTTCCCTCCTGAGGAAGAGCCTTGTGGATCGTAGTCCCGAGCTACCGGGGCAGGGCGCTCTGGCCTGTAAGGCCCAAAAAGTCCCGGCGAGAGGTGGGGGACGGCAGGTGAGCCCCGAGACGCGCAGACCGCCGGCCCGAAAGCCGGCGGCGCACTGAATCGTGGAGGGTAACGGAGCCACAAAGTGCCTCCGCCACCTGCAAGGAGGGATTTCGTGATCACTCATAGTCGAATTTCACGAACATCCCAGTGTCCGTCCGTCCGTCCGTCTGTCCGTCCGTCCGTTCCGTCCGTGTCGTCGTCGAGAGTGGGATGATCACGAAAGACCCTGGCCTCGATGTCCGTGGGTCCTCACAGGGTGGTTCCACAGGTTAACGTCAGGTGGCTTCACAACGTCGACCCTCAGGGCGTGTCCATCTTTGTCCAGGGATGTCCACCTCTTTCCGTTTGGCAGCAGCCGTCAACGAGGATGAACAGCCCGTCAGGCCACCCGGCGAGACTTGTTGAGCCGTCGAGGTGGACGAGATCGGGGAGGTCGGGCAGCTTCCCAGTGTGGAGACGTTGGCGGAGGTGGACGGCTTCGAGCTCAGGGCTTATAAGCCAGGAAATCTCGGTTTGAAGCCACTCGGTATAGAGGTCGCGGTAGCGGCTCCGTCGACGCTGCCAGTAGTCAGGGTAGAACAAAGGACGCCGGCGCCACCTGAGAAGCTGTTCGGGAACCGGCTCTCGGGGCGGGCAGGCGATGATTTCAGCTAGGACGCGTAACGGGGTCAGAGCCAGCCCGAAGTAGGGCAGGGAAACGGGGCGCGGGTTCTGCATGGCGTAGCGACCGTAGCCGAGCATTTTGGTCCGCAGCTTGCCGAGATGGGGCCGGCAGGCAACGGCGACCAGTCCAGGGTTGCCGTTCCCGGCCAAGATCGCCGCAGAAGCAGCCGTGGGCGAGTTGCGTTCAGTCCGCTCCGGCACCAGCTTCTCGAGACGTCGGACCCGCTCTCGGTGGCCGCTCATGATCGGTCCCCGTCCGCAGGGCGGTAGGCGTCGGGCTGTTCAGCGGTGGCCAGGCAAGCCTCGAGTTTCTCCAGGCGGGCAGCGAGCTCGTGGTCCTGGAGCTGGCAGTGATACCGGCCGCCGATGTTCAAGATGGCTTCGGCGGCACGCCTTTGGTCGGTCGAGCGCGACGACCGTGGCTCCGCCGATCGCCCCGGCCAGCTTTCGCGCCGACTCCTTGTCAGCGCTGGAGAGTTGGAGCGCCTCGCCACCGGCAGCAAGCTGACGCGCGATGGCCGATCCGATGCCTCCGGTGCCGATGATCGCCGTGGTCATGATGGAGACCTCCGCTCCGTCAGGAAGCTCACCCGGACATGCTCGATCGCCATTGATCGGGGAGCCAATCTCCACCCGGGCCCGTCGTTTGTCCCACTTCGATCAGATGACCATCCGGATCGCGGATATAGCAACGAATTTCGTACTGGTGCTGCTTGGGTGGCGTCAGGAACTCCGCTCCCGCGCGCGCTCCATTCGGTGTACACAGCGTGCATGTCCGTCACTCGTATATTGAGGAAACTGCTGACCCGGTTGGGATCGGCAGGCGTCTCAAGGGTTACCTCGGGCTTGTCGTCGGTCGGCCCTCCGCCGACGTTGATGATGACCCAACTGTTCGACAGTTGGACATACGTGAGCCCTCCGGGCCCGGAGAACGCATCCCTGCCCCCGAGCACATCGGTATAGAAGCGGCGAGAGCGCTCGACATCGTCGGACACGATGAAGTGGGCCAGCACGATTGCCTCTGGGGGCAATGGGAGCTCGTCGGCGGGCGTACTCGACGGCCAGTGATCGGGCACCCAGTCCCCCTGCGGGTCGGTGGTCTGCCCCACTTCGATCAGGTGACCATCGGGATCACGGATGTAGCAACGGATCTCGTACTGGTGCTGCTTCGGGGGCGTCAGGAAATGAGCACCCCGCGCGCTCCATTCGGAGTACACCGTCTCCATGTCCTTGACCCGGATGTTGACGAAGCTGCTCACCCGATTTGGGTCGCCGGGGGTCTCCAGGGTGACCTCCGGCTTGTCGTCGGTCGGGCCTCCGCCGGCATTGATGACGATCCAACTATTGGACAGTGCGACGTTGGTCGGCCCTCCGGGGCTGGAGAAGGCAACCCGGCCCCCAAGGACTTCGGTGTAAAAGCGCCGAGAGCGCTCGACGTCGTCCGACACAATGAAGTGTGTGAGCAGGATTTCCTCTTGGGGCGGTGCGACCTCGGCCATCTGCTACCTCCGATGACTTTCCACGGTCATAGCCGCGCCATCTGCACCTGCACGGGCTGCAAAGGCGGTGGCGGCATATGAGAATCGGAGCTCCCTCCGGGACGTCACGCCCAGCTTCGTGAAGACCTTGCGCAGATGCCATTCAACCGTACGAGGGCTTATGAACAGTTGCGTACCGATCTCCGAGTTAGTAAGTCGGCTGCTTGCAAGTCTGGCAATTTGGTCTTCCTGTGGTGTGAGTTCGCTATAGGCCGAAAACGTCCGCTTGTGAACTGTCTCCCCGGTCGCTAGGAGCTCGCGACAAGTGCGCTCGGAGAAGGCCTTCGAGCCCATGTCGTCGAACATCACCTGAGCGCTACGTAGCTGCAACCGAGCATCGACCCGCCGACCCTCGCGTCGTAACCATTCTCCGTAAACAAGATGCGATCTCGCCAAGTGGACTGGGACATGGGCCCGGCCGAGATATTCGATTGACTGTTGGTAATGGACTTCGGCAGCTTGGCCTTCGGTCACGAGGGCACAGGCCCTGGACTCGATCCCGAGCGCCAGGTCGGTACCACTGGCATGGGTCCGATTGCGGAGCCTGGTGAAGGCCAGGGAAGCGAGACCATGGTGACCGGTGCGCGTGGACGCCTCCACCAACTCGCTCAAGGCCCACCCCGAGAGCCCCAGGTCGTCGCACTCGACAGCCCAGCGTGCGGCGGCTCTTGCTTCCTCATACCGGCCGAGTCCATTGCAGATCACGGCCTTTGAATATGCTTGAGTCGAGATCGATCGGTAGTCGGTCGAAACCACTATCCCGAGGTCCGCATCAACCATCGCTCCGTACGGCACGTCTCCTCCGGCTTCCTCCCCGTCGGCCAATCGCCTCGTCGCCACGTCTTGCCAGCGATGGTCGTCCCAAAGGTCCATAGCGATACAAGTCATCAGCCGGCCCCATCGCTCGGGGTCGGTCATGTCATCCGATGCAGCGAAAGTATCCAATGCTCGGCGGAGTTGCGGCATAGCGGCTGCGTAGCCTTCGGTGAAACGCTCGATCAGTCCGTCGAGTGCCAGGTCGGTCGCTTGTGGTGATCCCGGGGCCGGCGGTGCTGCATGTGCCGCTTTGCACACAGCGGATACTCCGAACTTGCTTCGCAGACCCCTAGATATCTCAAGGGTTAATGCTTCCAGGTACACCTCCCGAGCAAGTCTCCCGTCGGTAGGTGCGAGGCGCTCAGCCACGCGCAAAAGAAGGTTCGAGGCGCCCCCATCGCCGCCGATGCCGAGTGTGCTCTCTGGACGGGGAGCAGTCGCGTGCACGAACCCTGGGGCGTCACGCAGGGACAGGTCGACATCGCCAAACGAGGTCCATTCTTTACGGGGTTCCTCACACGGCGCTACCTCTGTGACGGGAGCCGGCAGTTCACGGAGATCCACGCAGGTAGTGCTCATCTGGCACCTCATCTCATAGACGACATCTACTTATCACTCTGGCGGATAAGAGCCCGCTTCGCACCCGTCGAAGCACTGGTCGGACCCTGGCCGTGCCTTGCCAGGGCACTGGTCCAGTCGTTGGTCGGGCACTAGTGGGGCACTGGCCTGGCGCATCCGAGCAGGTGGGGCGGGTGAGGACGGGGGCCGTCGTAGATGCGGGTGGGCATTTGGTCTGCGGAACAACCAGGACCATTCCCACCCCTCCCGTTCGCCTAGGGCGAGCCTGCGGGGCAATCACGGCGACAATTGGCCAAGCAGTAACCCACCGTTAATAATTGCGCCCGGAGAGACGAATCGCACCGGTCGGAGCGCCTAGCCGGCGGAGCAAACGCTCTCTCCAGCGGCCCGAGCCGACCAGGGATCTCCACGGGCGCGACCATGAGCCACACAACGTAACGATGACTGTGGTGTTCCTGTCAGCCTTCGACCGTGCGTTTTGCCGGGACGGGAGCGTGGGGTATGTGCGCCGCGCAAGCGCCCCTCTGAGATTCCGGATGCGTTCCGCCACAGGGCTGCGTAGTGGTCCGGGACCGGCCCAAGAACTCATGGCCATACCGGGACCGACCGGCGCAAAGGATCACGTTGACAGGGCCAGTCGCTCTTGGCCCAAATACTAGGGAGGAGCAACAACATGAAAATCATGCCAATAATCCGCATAGACCGCACAAAAACATTGGCGGAGGAGCCCGCTACTGGTCACAACCGGTGGCACCCCGATATCCCGCCGATCGTATGGTGCGACCCCGGTGAAGAAGTAATCCTTGAAACCCGTGACGCCTTCGATGGCCAGATGGGGCCGAAGGTTTCACTTGACGAAGTCGCCGCGGCGAACCTGGACCGGTTGCACCCCCTGACGGGCCCCGTCTTCATAAACGGCGCAGAGCCCGGCGATCTGCTCGACATTGAGATCCTCGATATCGAATCGGACCGGTATGGTTACACGGTCCAAGTCCCAGGCTTTGGGTTCCTGCGTGACCAATTTCCCGGCCCATTTAAGGTCAGTTGGGACATTGCAGACGGCTGGGCCACCTCCGCCGACCTCCCTGGCATCCGGATCCCGGGAGCTCCCTTCATGGGTACGATCGGTCTTTCTCCCGGCCACGACTTACTTGCGACGACAACCGCTCGAGAGCAGGCGCTACTCGACCGTGGCGGCTTCGTGCTCCCGCCGAAGGCTTCCTCCGCTGTCCCGAGTGACTCACGCATCGCAGCGCACGGTCTTCGGACGACCCCTCCCCGGGAGCAGGGCGGAAACATGGACATTAAACAGCTCAGCAAGGGTGCCCATTTGTTGATTCCGGTCGATACTCAGGGCGCACTGTTCTCGGCTGGTGACGCGCACTTCGCCCAGGGGGACTGCGAGACCTGCGGGACCGCCGTTGAGATGGACGCGACGCTGCACGTGCGGTTCCAACTCCGAAAGGGTGAGGCGACCCAAAAGGGAATTCGATACCCGCGCTTTACCAGGCAGGACTATTCTCTGCCGCCCGAATTTTCCGCACCGAAGCGGTTCACCGCAACGACGGGTATATCGGTCACCCGGGATGGGGTCGACCGCTCAGAGGACATCTCACTGGCGGCCAGGAACGCGCTCCTCAATATGATCGACTGCCTTGGCGAACGTGGCTGGACCCCTCAGCAGGCTTACGCCATCTGCAGCGTCGCTGTCGACCTCAAAATCAGCCAGGTCGTGGACATTCCCAACATGCTCGTGTCAGCTTTCCTTCCCGAGGACATCTTCATCGGCGATTAAGGGGCCTATTTGTCAAATCGCCGTGAACCGCCGGGTTTGTGCCACCGTCGGCGCACGCCGACTTATCCTTGTCCCGTGCCAGCCGCGTCTGGGCCTCGGCGGCAGGCCAGGGTTCGGGCGCTCGAGGCATTTCTGGCCTGCAGGTCCCGCCGGCAAATACAAAGCGCTTAGTTGCTCCTGGCGGGCCCGTGTTCGCTCGACTGGCGGGCCGCCTTTCGCTCGACGAGTCTCATGTAGACCGTAGTGTCCTTACCAAGGTGAGATTTATGACTTGGCCCCGCCATGAAGCCAACTCGTGAAGGTCGCGACACGTTCTGCGGGCCACGGCCCGTCGCAGGGCATCGAGCCATCGTGGAGCCGAGCGGCTATGGCAGCACCGTGAGCGGCAACGTCGGTGGCGGACCACAGATCGAACGCTTTGCTCATCGCGGTACGGTCGCTGGCTCACTAAAGAGCGGCTTGATGTCGTGTTCGAAGGTCAAATTGGTGTCAGACATCAGTGGATGGTTCCTCTGGTCAACCAGAGATTGGACAGCGCAGGGACGATCGTTCTGGCAGGTCGAGGTCATGGTCGTGGGATGTTCCGCAGGTTAAGGCGAGCCAGTTGAGCTGCTTCGCCTATGCCACCTTCGAGCACCAGCTTGCCGAGCGATAAAGCGAAACCTTTTGACTCCGCGACCGTGATGTGCGACGGCACCTCGAGCGCGTCCGGCGTGGTGACCACGTCGAGCAGAGCCGGGCCATCGTGAGCGAACACCTCCGTCGCCGCCGCGTCAAGGTCACCGGGTTCGACCACCCGGCGGGTAAGGAAGCCGGCCGCTGAGGCGATAGCGGCGTAGTCGATAGGGTCGTGGTCGGTCTCGAAGGGAGGATCGCCGGCAACCAACATCTCCAGGCGGACCATGTCGAGGCTGGCATTGTTGTACACCACGATCTTGACCGGCAGCTGGTGGGTTTTCACGGTGAGCAGCTCCCCGAGCAGCATCGCCAGCCCGCCATCGCCGCACACCGGGACCACCTGGCGCCCGGGATAGGACAGCTGGGCGCCGATAGCCATCGGTAGGGCGTTGGCCATCGAACCGTGGTTAAACGACCCGATGAGCCGCCGCTGCCCGTTCGGGGTGAGGTAGCGGGCCATCCAGGTGCAGACACATACCGGTGTCGGCGGTGAAAATGGCGTCAGGCGCCGCATGCCGGTCGACGATGGCGGCGAGATGTTCGGGATGGATCGGCCGATGGTCCGGATGATGGACGTTGTAGGTCTGGACGCTATGAGAGAGCTTGCGCTCGTGGCTCCTGAGCATTTCATCTAGGAATGTCCGGTCCGCTCGTTGCGGTAGGCGTGGCAAGAGCGCCCGCAGCGTCTCACCCACGTCGGCGGCGACACCTTGGGCGAGCGGGGCGCGGCGACCCAAGCGGGCGGGATCGATGTCGACCTGGATGTTATTGTTCGTGGGCAGGAAATCGTCGTAGGGGAAGTCGGTGCCCAAAAGCAGCACGAGGTCGGCCTTGTGCAGCGCCTCATAGCAGGCGCCGTAGCCGAGCAAACCGGTCATGCCCACATCGAACGGGTTCTCGTATCTGCATGAGGTCCTTGCCCCGCAGGGTGTGCCCGATCGGGGCGTTCAGACGGGCAGCGAGTTCGAGAACTTCGCTGCGGGCATCGGTACAGCCGATGCCGGCGAAGATCGAGATTTTCTCAGCGTCGCCGATCCGCCGGGCCAACTCCGACGATTGTCGCTTCCGGGGGCGCAGGGCGGGGCCGGGCGGTGACCACGGCACTGTCGGGACGGCTCCGTCGGAGTGCTCGTAGAGGATGTCACCGGGGAGTACCAGTACCGCCGCGCCCTGCTTGCCGACGGCATTTTGGATTGCGGCAACGAGCGAGGCGCACGACCTGGTTGGGATGGTTGACGGTCTCTGCGTAATGACTGGCTTGCCCGAAGAGTACTTCGGGCTTGGTCTCTTGGAAGTAACCGGTGCCGATCTGACGGGTGTAGATCTGGGTGGCCAGGGCAAGCACCGGGGCACCGGAGCGGTGGGCGTCCATAACCCCCTGGATCAGGTGGGTGTTGCCGGGCCCGCAGCTCCCGGCGCACACCGCAAGACGGCCGGTGAGCTGAGCTTCGGCCGACGCCGCGAAGGCGGCGCCTTCCTCGTTGTACACATGCACCCAGTCCATACCGCCATTGGCTGCGCCGCCGCTGCGACGGACCGCGTCACTGATAGGCGTTGAGGCTGTCGCCGACCAACCCGTACACGCGGGTGACACCGGCCTGGACCAGGACCTTCAGCAGGTCGTCTGCCACGTTGCTCATAATTTTGTCCTCTCTGCTCGATTTGTCGTCACCGCCGGGCCACCAGGTTCTTGTACGTAGCCGCCGAGACGTCTCATTTGTTGCGCGGGTCGTCTTTCGGGTCCACGTAGTCGAGGCTGATCGGCCCGTTCGCCGTTACCTGGGTGACGTACTCACCGGACTTAGCCCAATGGAAATGAGGGGTACCGCCAGGTAGGACGATGACGGCACCCGGCGGGTACGCCTCCAGTTTTTCGCTGTCAAACTGTTCGCCCACCCCGATGTAGAACACGCCCGACATGACCGTGTAGACCCGGTCCTCGTGGTGCCTGTGGGGCATCAGCCTGACGCCCGACGGGACCTTGACCCGAACGACGTAGGGAGCGAGCTCCGACGGGTCGCCCACAACGACGGCGAGACGCGCCGATGGCGGGAACGACGGGAACGGCTCCCAGTCGATGTCCTCGGGCAGGGCCTGCCTGAAGACATCCTGACCTAGTTGGCGGGTGCTCATCCTCGGAACCTCCCCGGCCCGGTGGTGGGACCACCTCGCACGGACGACACTGATCATCTCGCTCGGGCGGGGTTCGTCGCACCCGTCGCAAGCCCTGGTCCCTTTCCTGGCCTAGTCCCAGGTGCTTACCGCCTGGCGGTGACCCCGGGGCTGTCAAGTTAGGGGTTGATTTCGTCTCGACAACGAAAGATAATCGTGCTGTGGCTGGGGCGGGTGAAGCCACCGGTGAGCCCCGGCCCAACGTCGACCGTCGTGGCCAGGCCCCGAGTAATGCTCGGGAACGAAGCTTCCTTGAGGCCGCACTCGATTGTTTATTGATGGCCGACGAGTTAGGGCGCGTTGTCGAGTTCAACCCATCGGCCGAGAAGGTGTTTGGCTATCCTCGGGAGAAAGCGCTCGGGAGAACCCTGAGCGAGTTGATCGTCCCTCCGGCGCAACGCGCCAGGCACGACTCCGCGTTCGCACGTTTTGCCCGAACGCGCGAGAAGCGCCTGTTCGGGCAGCGGATCGAGATGACGGCAATGCGCTCTGATGGGAGCGAGTTCCCTGTCGAGCTCGTACTGAGCCAGATCGAGGGTGAGCCCCTGCTCGTATGCGGAGCAGTGCGAGACCTCACGGAGGCCAAACGGGCTGAGGAGGATCTGCGCCGGCTTGCTGATGAGCAGCATCTCCTTAGAAGGGTTGCCACGCTTGTGGCTCGCGGCTCCGACTTGGCCGAGCTTGTCGGCGCGGTCTGCCGCGAAGCCCGTGGTCTGACGGGCGCCGTCGAGGTGCGTGTGGTCCAGTACGGGGCCGATGGGACCAATCTGAAGCTGGCGGAATGGAGCCGTGATGGGGTTGAGCGGGCCAACGGTCCATCGGCCGGCCACGACACCACGGCCTTGATCCTGGTCGACGGTATCGCATGGGGGCATATCAACGTTGGGGCCGATCACCCGCTTCCGCTGACGACCGCGGAAAGCGTGGCGAGCCTGGCGGAGCTAACCGCCATCAGCGTCGCCAATGCGAAGGCCCGCTCCGAGCTCATCGCCTCCCGAGCGCGGACCATCGCAGCCGCTGATGAGGCTCGTAGGCGGGTGCAGCGCGACATTCACGACGGCGCCCAGCAGCGGCTCGTTACTTCGCTGATCCATCTCCAACTGGCTGAAGAGCGAATTGAGAGCGACCCGGCGGCCGCCCACCGGGGTCTCCGCTCCGCCATGGAATCTGCCAAACAGGGCCTCGAAGACCTACGCGACTTGGCCGCCGGCCTGCACCCCACGGTGTTGACAACAGGTGGGCTGGGGGCGGCGCTAGACGCGCTCGCGGCGAGGAGCGTAGTACCTGTTACGGTCGAGGCGCCCGATGCGCGGTACCCCTCTGAAACAGAGGCGGCCGTCTATTTCCTGGTGGCCGAGGCATTGACGAACGTGGGCAAACACGCCCACGCATCGCGGGCGGACGTCCGGGTCGTCGAACAGCCCACGGCCCTTGTCGTGGTTGTCAGCGACGACGGCGTCGGCGGTGCCCTACTCGAGGTAGGTAGCGGGCTGCGTGGCCTTGATGACCGTGTTGCCGCCCTTGGGGGCACCTTCACAGTCGACAGTGCGCGGGACCAGGGGACCATCGTGCGTGCCGTTCTGCCGCTGCCCTGGGCACCCGACGCATGAGCTAGCGCAATGGCTGGCGGCGACGCCGTCGGGGATCGCGCGGAGCGCTTGCGCACGGTAGCCCTTAGTGTGCCGGAGGTGGCCATCACCGAGCCGATCCGGGTTGTGGTGGGCGAGGACCAGCCACTGATGAGAGAAGGCATTGTCCACGTCCTGAGCGAGTCCGGGTTTGACGTGATAGGAGTGGCGGCCGACGCCGTCGCGCTCGTACAGCTCGCAGAGGCGCTTCTGCCCCAGGTCGTCGTGACCGACATCCAAATGCCCCCGACAATGGCTGACGACGGTCTCGAGGCCGCGCGTCGCATCCGCAGTTCGCACCCCGAGATAGCAGTTTTAGTCCTGTCGCACTACCTCGAGGCCCAGTACCCCCTGGCGCTACTCAGTGAGGGTGCCGAGGGCGTGGGTTACCTGCTCAAAGACCGCCTTGCCGAGGTGTCGGTCTTCGCCGACGCAGTGCGACGGGTCGCCCAGGGCGGCTCAGTGCTCGATCCCGAGGTCGTACGCAGAATGGTGGAGCGTCCGCGGACAAAGGGCCCTTCTCGATTCACTTACACCAAAGGAGCAGGAGGTTTTAGGTCTCATGGCCGAGGGTTTCTCGAACCAGGGGATCGCGGACCGGCTGGTGGTAGGTGCCGCCGCCGTAGAGAGGCACGTGACGAACATCTTCCTCAAGCTGCAACTTACCCCGACGCCCGAGGACCACCGTCGGGTCCTTGCTGTGCTGTTCTACCTCCACTCGCAGGACCACCCTCGCAGCCGCTGACCCGCTCAACTCGGCGCTGCGCGTCAAGAAGCGAAGTAGCGCCCGAAGTCTGTGGCCCCCAGTTCGGCCTTTGGTACGAAGCCGACGGCTCCGTACTCCAGCGCAAGCCGTTGGCTGGCGGCGTCGGGGTCCGATGACGTGAGAAGAACGACAGGTGCGGGGTCGTCAACCGAGAGCCGTCGTGCCACATCGAGGCCATCCGCCCCCGGTAAGCGAATATCGAGCAGCACCGCATCGGGCCGCAGTTGTTGAACTGCCGCCGTTGCCTCGTCCCCGTCCTGTGCATAGCCGACCACTCGGAACCCTCGGGCGCTCAGCAGCTCGCCCACTGCTTCGCGAAACGACGGATCGTCATCCACCACTAGAACGCACACGGGCACCCGATCACTGTGACGGAGGATTGGCCGGAAGGGAATAGGGAAAACCCAATGATCGCCATCGGGGACAGGCCACACAGCAACGACGGGACAGCCCCGAGCAGATTTGGTGGAGGCTCCATTGGCGTCCAAGACGGGGGACGCGAAGATCGAAAGGTGAACGAAACGGGCGAGGGATCTCGACGACCTAGGTGAAAGGACGTGGGAGCGACCTCCGAAGTTGGTTTACGCGTTTATGGGATTAGGTCCTGGAAAGGAGGAGGCTCACATGGGTACCATGGCAACCGCCACGACGCTGTCTGCATCTGACGGCGAGGTTGGAGAGCCTAGGCTGCGTGGTCGTCGCAGCGAGTGTGAGGTGCTTGACCGGCTCGTCGCTAGTACGCGCGCTGGCCGGAGCCAGGTGCTGGTCTTACGGGGCGCCGAGGGGGTCGGCAAGACGGCGCTGCTGGAATACGTGCTGCGACGGGCGTCTAACTGCCGCGTGGTGCTGGCGTCGGGCCGAGACTCCGAAACCGAGCTGGCTTTTGCGGGCTTACATCAACTCTGTGCACCGCTGCTCGATAGGTTCGAGTGCCTACCTGGCCCACAGCGCAACGCCCTTGGTACGGCGCTAGGCCTATATGAGGGGATTGCTCCCGGCCCGTTTTTGCTTGGCCTGAGCGTGTTGAGGTTGCTCTCGGAGGCGGCTAAGGAGCGACCTGTGGTCTGCGTGGTAGACGATGCGCAGCGGCTCGATCGGGCCTCGGTGCAAGCACTCGAGTTCGCTGCGCGCCGCCTCGGGGACGATCCTGTTGCGATTATCTTTGCGGTGCGCCAGTGCCGTGAGGACCACGACATGAGGGGTCTCCCCAGTCTCGCCGTCCACGGCTTGGTTGCGGACGATGCCCGCTCACTGCTGGAGTCGGTCACGGTCGGGCCGCTCGACAATCAGGTGCGCGACCGCATCGTGGCCGAGACGCGGGGAAAGCCCTTGATGTTGCTGGAGATGGCACGCCGGTTGGCGCCGGAAGAGCTCGCGGGCGGGTTCGGTTTGCCCGACGGTCTGGCTTTGTCGGCTCGGCTCGAGGAGCGTTTCCGGCGCCAACTGGAGCCTCTCCCAGCGGCGACGCGGCGCGTGCTGTTGATTGCCGCGGCCGACCCTGTCCTCGACCGGGTGCTCTTGCGGCGCGCGGCCGATCGGCTAGGCGTCCGCGTGGATGATGCAGCACCCGCAGCCATCGCAGGGCTCGTGGATCTCAATGATGGGGTGCGGTTCCGTCATCCTCTCGCTCGGTCTGCGGTTTACCTGGCGGCAGCGCCGGAAGAACGGCGCGGCGTTCACAGCGCCCTGGCGGAGGTAACAGACCCCAAGGTGGACGGCGACCGCCGCGCTTGGCACCGTGCTCAGGCGGCGCCCGGGCCCGATGAGGAGATAGCCTCCGAGCTCGAGCACGCCGCCGACCGGGCGAGGGCACGCGGCGGGTTGGTGGCCGCAGCGGCTTTCCACGAACGCGCCGCCATGCTGACGCCCGAACAAGGCCGCCAGGCCCTCCGCGCGTTCACGGCCGCACACGCCAAGCACCTGGCCGGCGCGCCGGAGGCGGCCCTGAGGTTATTGGGCATCGCGAAGGCCGGGCCGCTCGATGAGCTTGGGCGCGCCCAGGCAGAGCAGCTGCAGGCTCAGATAGCACTCGGTTCCGGCCGCGGTCGCGACTCGGTTCCCCTTTTGCTCGAGGCGGCTAAACGCCTTGGGCCGCTGGACTCCGCGCTCAGCGCGCGAGACCTACCGCGACGCGTTTCACGCAGCCCTCGCAGCAGGGCGGTTGGCGGGCCGCGGCGGTCTGCGAAAGGTTGCCGAGGCTGCCGGCGCGGCCGGCACGGGGCGGGCGCGCCGGCTGTCGCTGCGTGGCGCTGACGGGCTCCTCGAGGGTCTGGCAACCGCGTTTACGCAGGGTTACATCGCCAGCGTGCCGGTCCTGAGGCAAGCGCTAACCGAGCTCGGCGAGACCCGTGTTCACACCGAGGAGACTCTCCGGTGGCTGCCGCTCGCGTGCCGAGTGTCCCACGACCTTTGGGACGACGAGAGCTTGTGCGCGCTATCTGCAGACCTAATTGAGCTAGCCCGCCGGACCGGCGCGATGGCAGTGCTCCCTGCGGCTCTTGTCTTCGGCGTCGAGGTTCACATGTTGGTCGGCGAGTTTTCCATTGCCGCCTCAATGGCAGACCAAGCCGTAGCAGTTGCAGACGCGACGGGAAGCCCGTTGGCGGCCTACGGCCTTTTGCTGCTCGCCGCTTGGCGCGGCCGGGAACTCGAAGCCTCTCAGGTGGTGGCGTCAGCCACCACGCAAATGTTGGCAAGCGGTGAAGGCCGCTGGCTGACCGCAGTTCACTGGGCTACCGCAGTAATCAACAACGGTCTTTGCCGTTACGACGCGGCCCTGGTCGCGGCTGAGAAGGGGAGCGAGTTCCCTGACGAGCTGGGCTTGGCCACTTGGTCTATGGTCGAGCTCATCGAGGCGGCGGCTAGGACTGGCGAGCCCGAGCGGGCCACTGGCGCCTTGCAGTGGCTTTCGCGAGCAACACGCGCCAGCGGTACCGACTGGGCGCTCGGGATTGAGGCGCGCTCGCGGGCCTTGGTGAACGAGGGGGAGAACGCCGAGCACCTCTACCAGGAGGCGATCGAACATCTCGGGCGCACTCGTATCCGCGTTGACCTGGCTCGAGCCCATCTCGTGTATGGGGAGTGGTTACGGCGGGAGAACCGCCGCGTGGACACGCGTGAACAACTACGGATCTCCCAAGACATGCTGAAAACGATGGGTATCGAAGGCTTTGCCGCGCGCACGCAGCGCGAGCTTCTCGCCACGGGCGAGACCGTGCGCAAGCGCAATGTCGAGACCTTTGACGAGCTCACCCCTCAAGAGCTGCAGATCGCCCGGCTCGCGAGTAAAGGACTTACCAACTCGGAGATCGGCACTCGGCTGTTCATCAGCCCCCGTACCGTCGAGTGGCACCTCCGGAAGGTGTTCTCGAAACTCGGGGTCAGCTCTCGCAGAGAGATCCGCGAACGTGTGCTCGACACCGACGGGGTCGAGCGGGCCCGGGTGGCAGGCCAGGGGACATGGAGTACCCCGTCGATACCAACACCGGTCCCGCCGTGGAGGTCACTTGTCGGCGCCCTAGTTGGCGGCCAGGGAGGGCCTCAGGACCAATACCCCGTCATGGCGCACCTTTAGTGACAAGTCCGAGCCTTCCTGCCATTTCGACGGTACTTCGCGGCCGTCGGCGCGAGTGCGAAGTGTTGGGCGGCGTCAGTGCCGAGGTGGTGCCGTCGCGGCTGTACTTTCCCGCCCTTCCGCCTCGAAAATCGCCCAGGCTGCATTGACCAACCCGATATGGCTGAAAGCCTGGGGGAAGTTACCCAGCAGCTCCCCGCTGGTGGGGTCAACTTCCTCGGCGAGCAGGCCGACGTCATTGACAAAAGTGACAGCCCGCTGGAAGGCGGTGCGAGCCCGCGCTGGCTGACCGGAAAGGGCCAGGGCTTGGGCCAGCCAGAAGGTGCACAGTAGGAAGGTCCCTTCTTCGCCCCCGATCCCGTCGTGGGAGCGGTAGCGGTAAACCAGTCCCCGCTTATCGGTTAGACGTTGTTCGGTCGCGTCGATGGTGGCCAACACTTTGGGGTCGTCGGGGGGAAGGAACCCGACCACGGACAGCAGCAGGTTAGAGGCGTCTAGGTCGTCGGAGCCGAACGACTGGGTAAAGGCCTCGGCGCGCTCGCTCCAGCCCTTGGTTACAACGGTCTCGTGTATCTTGCTCTTCGTCTGTTCCCATGCCTGCACACGGTCGGTCGCGCCGAGAGGACCGGCCAACGCCACCGCTCGGTCGAGTGCCACCCAGCACATCACTTTGGAGTACAAGAAGTCACGCGGCTCGCTCCGGATCTCCCAGATCCCCTGGTCCTTATCCTGCCAGCGCGACGCAGCGGCGTCGGCCAGTTCTATAAGGAAGCGTTTGGTGGCTGGAGTCAGCTCGGGAGGTGCGTCCCACTTGTCGGGGGCGGCCAGCGGCCCAACCCGTCGGGACGCCTCGTCGAAGAGGTGGTCGGAGAGGCGAAAGACTGCGTTCAGGAGTTCCCCGTAGACATCGAGCTGGCGCTGGCTCCATGCACCGTTGCCGACGCGCACGGGCACAGAGCCACGCCAACCGGTTAGACGGGTGAGCTCTCGTTCGGTCAGGTCGCGTTCGCCACCGACCCCGAACATAATCTGCAGATCGGCGCCCCGCTCGAGGGAGCCGGCCGCAGAGTTCGTTATGTACTCGAAGAACTGGTTGGCCTCGTCGGGACAGGCCGCCACCCAGAGGGCCTCGATGGTGAAGGAGGCATCACGGACCCAGGTGTAACGGTAGTCCCAGTTACGGGTACCTCCGACGGTCTCAGGCAGCGAGGTGGTGGCTGCGGCGCAAATGGCACCGGTCGGCTGGAACGACAGTGCCTGCAGCACGCGGCCGCTGTGGTGTACCAGATCATGCCACGGACCCGCGTAGGCCTGGTGCAGGTCGGACCACGATTCCCACGCCGACACCGTGCCGGCTAACCGCTCAGCGATCTCGGACTGGGCCCACACCCGAGCCGTGCCCCCCTCGGCTTGCTTGCTGTGGTGCAGCGCGAAGCCAGCCTCCTCGCCTCGGCGAAGGCGCAGCCGCCCCGAGGCCGACGATCGGTCCGTGGTTAGGGCCACCGGACCTGACAGGACCAGCACGTCGGCGCCGCCGATGGCGGTTAGGCCACCTTCGACGACTTCCAGCAAAGGGTAGATCAGCCCGTATTCGGGGCGCGGCGCGTACTCGAGCTCAATCTCGGCCACCCCTTCGGTGCATGTCGCTCGGCGCAACAGGAGGTGGGGCGCATCTCTGCCCAGTTCATGGCCCTTGTTGCCGTCGCCCATGGCTAAGGCGTCGACCATTACCACGGTGCCCGTGGGTGTGCGGTAGGTGGTCTCGAGGACCATGGTCCGGTCCAAATAGCGGCGAGTGACCTGTTCGGTACCCGTAGCGAGGATCGCCCAATGGCCGGCCTCTTCACCGAGTAGGCGAGCGAAGATCGAGGGACTGTCGAAACGGGGAAAGCACAACCAGTCCACCGACCCGTTGCGGGCTACTAGCGCCGCACTATGCCGATCGGAAAGCAAAGCGTATTCGGCAATGGGGGTAGTGCTCACGGCATTCGCTCCTTCGCCACTTAGGACGACGCCACCGTACCTGACTCGGACGCAGCTTTTGGCCGGACCCGCATAGGTAGGGCACGTACCAGGGTCTTGCACGGGTGCGAGGAGATGAACGAGAGCGGAGACTTGTGGAGGAACCACTACACACCTGCTATCCCACGAAAAGTATTCCATCCGGAAGAAGGGGAAACCTGACCATGACCGCCCTGATAGTCGTGATTGTCATCGTTGTACTGCTTGCCGTCGGCCTTTGGGCTCTGTTCAATGGCCTGGTCAAGAGGCGGAACCGGACCCAGGAGGCATGGTCCGAGATCGACATCGAACTTAAGCGGCGGCACGACCTCATTCCCAACCTGGTGTCCACGGTGCAGGGGTACGCGACCCACGAGCAGGGGACCTTCGAGGCGGTTACCAAGGCGCGGGCCGATGCTGTCGCGGCAGGAGCGACTGGCGACGTCGACCGGATCGCCTCTTCCGAGAACGCTTTATCCGGCGCGCTCCGCTCGCTATTCGCGGTCGCTGAGAACTACCCGCAGCTGCGTGCGGTCGAGAGCTTCACGCAACTCCAGGAGACGCTTGTTTCCACCGAGGACAAAATCGAGTATGCCCGTCGGTACTACAACACCAGTGCTCGGGACTACAACATCGGGCTGCAAACTTTCCCGCGCAACCTGATCGCCGGCCCGTTCGGCTTCAAGCCAGTGGCGTTTTTCGCCACGACAGAGGACGAACGCAGTGTTCCTCAGGTCAGTTTCACGAGTGCCGTTCCGCCTAGCCCGACTCCCGCCAGCTGAGCGACCGAGCGCTCGAGGAGTACCCCAATGTACAGCGAGATCGCCAGTAACAAGCGACGCACCATCATCTTCGTCGGCTTGTTCTTCGTGATCTGGGTGGCCGTCGGCGCTGTCATCGGCCTTGCGGTGCGGGCTATTTACCAATCCGCTTCCACCCAGGGCCTGGCGCCGGCCCACCCGACCGCAGCCGGCTGGGCGCCCGTGTTCGTCGGCGATAGCGATCGGTGGCTTCCTGGCCATCGGCGGGATCCTTTACTCCTTGACCGCCGGTGCCAGGTTGGTGCTCCGTGTCTCAGGGGCGGTCCCGGCTGATCCGGCTCAGTACCTTCAACTGAACAATCTTGTGGAGACACTGGCCATCGGTGAGGGGATACCCGCACCAGCGGTTTACGTCATCGACGACCCCTCCCCCAACGCCTTTGCCACCGGGGTAAGCCCAGAAAAGGCAGCCATCACCTACACCACCGGCATCCTGGCCATCATGAACCGCGAAGAGTTAGAGGGTGTCACCAGCCATGAGATGAGCCACATCAAGAACCACGACATCCGCCTCCTGCTCGTGGTGGCTACCTTGGTCGGTTTTGCCGCACTTTTGGCGAGCGTCCTGTGGCGGAGCGCCTTCTGGGGAAGTCTCGCGGGTAGTAACGGCGAGGGTCGCGGCAATGGCGGTGGGAACAACAACGGGAGTCAGTTCGTCGTGCTCGTCATAGCGGCCGCTGCCTTGTTGACCGTGGTCGGCTTCGTCGTCGGCCCCCTCATCCGGCTCGCTTTGTCACGCAACCGCGAGTCGTTGGCAGACGTCAGTGGTGTTGAGCTCACGCGCAACCCGGCCGGGCTGTTGAGCGCGCTGAAAAAGTTGCAGCAGAACGACAAGCCGTTCAAGAGCATGAACCATGCCACGGCCGCGATGTGCATCGATGACCCGTTGCAGCACCATGACAAGTGGTACCACCATCTCTACGACACCCATCCTCCGATCGAGGATAGGATCGCCCAGCTGGAACAGCTCGCCTCTGGGGTGAAAGTATAGATGGGAGCGACGGAGCCTTCGGCCCCGGGCCAAGGACAATCCGAACTGGTGGAGGGGCGTGGCCCCGTGGCTGTTGTCGGCGTTGACGGGTCGGAGGGCTCTGCGAGGGCACTGGCCTGGGCTGTGCAAGAGGCCCGTATGCGGGTGCGATCCTTCTGGTGGTGCACGCTTGGCATTTTCCGAGGTTGAGTGATGGTGCGTACGTGCAGGCCAGTACTCCAGGCGAGGCCGAGGCGTCGGTCGTCGTATCACAGATCGCGGCCGTGCTCGGGCCGTCCCCAGACGTCCCGCTCGAGCGCTACGTTAACCAAGGCCGACCCACCCGGGTCATTCTTGAAGCGGCCGAGGACGCCGGCCTGGTGGTCGTCGGCTCACGTGGGCGGGACGGCTTCGCTGAGTTGCTCCTCGGCTCGGTGAGCTCGCAAGTCGCCCAACACGCCCGCTGTCCGTAACGGTCGTATACCCATGACTGGCGAGGCTCGGACGCTGCGGCTCATTTTCGGCGCCGAGGTTGACTGTACTGATGGGCACTGTGGGCGCATCCGCCTGATCATCGTCGACGCTAATGCGCGGGCCGTCACTAATCTTGCTGTCGAGCCAGGCCATTGGCGAGGGGGTCGTCTCGTCCCACTAGAGCTCGTCGACAAGGCCGGGGACGGAGGTACGACTGCGCTGCTCTCGTGCCGAGTTCGAGTCTCTGCGGGCGGCTGAGGATATAGATTTCGACGACAGTAACGATCCACAGGGGACGCATATAACGGTCCGGGAATACCCCGTGGAGGCCGGTGAGGTGAGGTTGCGGGGCAGGGACCCCGTTTACGCGACGGGCGGCGAAATCGGGCGTATCCAAGGCTTCTTCGCGGATCCAGGCACCTACCAGGTAGCGCACGTACTCCTGGATGAGGGCCACTTGTGGGGAAAGAAGGAGGTCGCGATCCCGATGAGCGCCGTAACAGCCCTAGGTGGCGGTATCGGGCTCCTGCTCACCATCGACCAGGTGCGCGAATTGCCCTCCGTCGACGCCTAGACCAGGCCTCACTCGACGGCCGGTTGCGCGCCGCCTGAAGCAGCAACTCGTCGTACCAAACCAAGGCCTACGACAACGCTCGAGCGGTACCCCAGGCCCGTCCGTGTCTTGTGGCCTCCCCACCCGGGTCATAAGTCCCGGCCCAGAACTGCCTATCGGCCCTGGATGGCTCGGCTGCAATTGGCGAGCATAGTGGACGTGAGCGACGCCCAGTTTGAACTAAGTCATCTCCGCGATCAGCTCAAACACCTGGAGTCCTTGCGCTCCGCTGGCCCGCTCGACAGTGACATGGAAATGCTTCACCAGCTGCTCATTATGCGCCGGGCCGAGCTCTTGTATGCAGAGTATGGGCCAGACCGCCGTTCACGGACGCTTAGCCCACTTCAGGTGGCCGAGGCCCGGACGATTGAGGCAATCGAGGCCTCGAGTGTGGCATCGAACTCTTGAGCGCTTTGCGTGACAAGCAAGCTCTCTAGCAAAGCCCGCGAGAAACTCGCGATCACGCCGTGGTTGCGAGCGAGGCGCTCGTTGGCCTGCTCACGGCTGTAACCTCCCGAGAGAGCCAGGACGCTCAGGACTCTTGCGTCGGCGACGAACTCGCCATAAAAATCGTCCTTATCGGGCAGCGTGAGCTTCAATATGACCTGTCGCCCCCGAGACAACCTGCCCAGTTCCTCGGTTATCACGGCCTTCAAGAGGGTTTCAGCCTCTGCCTTGCCCGGGCTGTGGATGTCTACCTCGGGCTCGATAATCGGTACCAGCCCGGCGGCCACGATCTGAGACGCAAGACCGAACTGCTGTCTAACAACGGCGGTTATGCCCACTCTGTCCGGCAGCTTGATGAAAGAGCGCATCTTTGTCCCGAATATCCTCGCTGCAATCGCGTCAGCCAGGACCGACCCGAGATCAGGTATCGGGTTCATGACCTGCACACCATTGAGCTCAGCGTCAAGCCCCTTGTCGATCTTCAAGAACGGAACGATCCCCTTTGCGTCCCAAAGGTAGTCTGCAGTCGCTTTTCCATCGACCTGGCGCCTCATCGTGTCCTGGAAAATTATTGTGCCAACGATACGGTCACCCTGGAAGCTTGGGCTACGCATTATCCTGGTGCGCATCTCGTGCACTAGGTCAAACATCTCGGCATCACTCGAATAGCTATCTGGGCTAATGCCGTAAAGCGCAAGCGTTTTAGGTGTGCTACCGCCACTTTGGTCCAGTGCAGCAATGAGACCGTGCCCACTTCTCACTTTTCGCAGCTGTTCATAGTTCACCGTCAAACCCCCCTTGTGTGCTCTCAGCTCGCGTCCTTTAACCAGGGTCGCATGACCCCTGCTCCGTCGCGCCCGTAACGGCCCCTAGTCGGCAACCTTGGTGGGGACCCGGGGATCCTACTGACGCGACATGGCCCGCGGCAGCGCGACTATTACCCATGCCACGCATCAAGGAGAGACGATGAAGAGGAAACTAGTTCGTACCCAACGCCACGAAGCGGCAATCAAGGCCTGTGCAGCCGTTGGGGTTCTCGCCGGCAGCCTAGGGGTTGTCTCTGGGTTGGGGGCAGCGGCAAGCTCGGCGAGCTCGCCATCATGCGCCACCTCAACGACAGTCATTTGGTTGTATATCCCCGTTGGCTCGGCGGCAGCGGGTAGTTCTTACTACGACCTCAGGTTCACGAACCTCTCCGGGCACACTTGTGCACTTGGCGGGCACCCGGGAGTGTCCGCTGTCAACCTGTCTGGTCAACAACTTGGTAATGCCGCCTCCTTCGTCGGAGCGGCAGGGCTGGTCACCGTCGATCTCGCCAACAGAGCCACTGCGACATCCACGCTTCGGATAACAGATGTGGCTAATTTTCCCGCGAATTCGTGCCCTCAGGCGGGTGCTGCAGGGCTACGGGTTTACCCACCGGGCCAAAAGGCATCAAAGATCGTGCCGTTCCCCTTCTCTGCGTGCGGCAAGGTGGGCGAGATCTTCCTCCAAGTCTCACCTCTGCAGGCGTGAAAGCACGATAGACCTCCCTGAGTTGGGCCGATCAGACGCTCTCCGTACCGTCTGCTCGGCCCTTCAGGGTATTCCGGCCAGGTAGGCATTCGTCTCTGGCTGCGCGACCTCTGGTCGGAGCCGGTGGGTATAGATGCTTTAAAGGGTGGGGTTGGGTATGTCTGTGGTCGGTGCAGATGGCTGCTGTTGCCCGTCGCCCGAGCGTCGGTCCCAGCCGTGGAATAGCGACCAATCGCCAGCATCCCACGCCTCGCGCAGTCCCGGTTTGCTCAGGTCCCAATCCGGGCGCACCTCGCTTGTCACCACTCGCAGGTCGTGCCAGAGATCGGTGAGGGATGGGCGACCCCAAAACCAATACCCGTTATAGATGCTGTAGACGACGAGCTCCGGCTTGAGGACGAGGGTGTGCGGGATCATCGGGTTGTTCTCAGGATCTGTGTACTCCTGGATGTCGAGGTCGCGTTGGACGGTCCGGTCCGGATCGGATAAAAACGTCCAGTAAGCGCCCACCGAGGAACGAAACTCCTGCAGCGTGTGTTGGTCGTCGGTCGTGATCGTGACGATTTGGGTGTAGGCAACCCTAACCTTGGCTTGGAACCCCGCCAGCTCGAGGTGCTGCTGGTGTTCCTTCGGGCAGTAGTGACCTCTGGCCAGTGTAAGGATCAAGGGGTCGCGGCCCTGGAGATCACTGAGAGCGTGCAAGGTGCCTTCATGGTCCGGCAAGGTGTAGTCAGGGGAACTTCCACCGGCAACGATGTCTGATCGCAAGTGATGACTCCTTTCGGTGCCGCGTTAGCGAAGGTGCTCCTCGGTGATGAACGCGTCAGCGACCGTCGCCGCGTCGACATGGTCGTTCTCGACACCTGCGACGAGCTGGACCAGGTCGCTAGTGGTCATAGCGGCCGATACCGCGTTCAGAGTGCCGACTAGGAGGGGTGTGGCGATATCTTTGTCGATGATGGGAGTGATGTTTTCAGCTGGGAAGAGGTGTTTTGGATCGGCGAGGGGCACGAAATGGTACTTGCTGATAGCGGGATCTGTGGTAAATATGTCGGCGGCCTGTATGGAACCGTCGTTGAGGGCGGCAATATCGAGGGGCCCGGATTCGTCGAGCAATCGCAACTTCAGAGTAATATCGTAGAGCCTTTTCAGGCCGACCATACCCTGTTCGCGCGTGGCGAAATTCGGGTCGGCCCCGATCGTGACCTGGCTCTCGATCGGTCTGAGGTCAGCGATACTTTTGAGGTGGTGCTTTGCAGCGAACGCTGCGGTCACAGTGATTGAGTCAGCGTCCTGGGCGGGAGAGGGTTGCAATGCCTCCAGGGACCGCGGTAGTACTGCCGCTAGGGCCGCCGCTACGGCCGGGGTCGACGAGGCCGTGGATGAGGGGTCGAGGTAGTCGAGAAGTGCTCCGTTGTACTCTGGGAACACGTCCAGCACCCCGTTTTGAATCTCCTTGAAGTATATTTCGCGGCTACCTATGTCGAGCTTTGTAACAACCGGGACCCCAGCCTTGGCGAGAGCATCGGCATAAACGTCGGCCAGGATCTCGTTCTCTGGGAAGTTTGCTGAACCGATAGTCACCGTGCGGGACGTGTCAGCCACCAGCCCAGTCTGGTCTGCGGGCGCTGTTGTGGGTGAGGATGACTTGGAAGGGGAGTTGCCGAGCCCGCCGACGTCGAGGAGCGCAGCAACGGCAACAGCAATGCTTAGTGGACGATGCATCTGAGTTCCTTTGCTAGAGACAGCGATGAGACGGTTATTCGGAACGAGCGTGTTGACGGACACCTGGCGAAACGATGACGCGCTGAGCAAGCTGGAACAAGCCTTCGGTAACGATTGCGAAACTGGCGACGACCACGGCTCCTGCGCCCAGCTCGGTAAAGTTGGCGTTGGCCTCGCCGTCGATGATGTACCGGCCTAGGCCGCCGAGGCCTACGTATGCGGCGATGGTCGCAGTAGCCACGACCTGGAGTGCGGCTGTTCGCAGGCCGAGGATTATCAAGGGCAGCGCTAGAGGGATTTCGACGCGAGCGAGGACGGCGGTGGGGCTCATGCCCATCCCATAAGCAGCGTCAACCACCGTCGCATCGACGCTTCTGATACCTAGATCGGTGTTGACCAGGATCGGGGGGATTGCCAGGAGCAGGAGCGGGATGATGGCGGCTTCGAGGCCTACGCCGATGACGATGGCAAAGATGATCAGGAGCCCGAGGGTTGGTAGGGAGCGGCTGGCGTTGCTAATGAGGGTGAGTGAGATTCCCCCGCGCCGGGTGTGGCCGGTGAGCAACCCGAGCGGGAGAGCGACAACAACAGCGATCGCAAGGGTCAGGCCCGAATATCCGAGGTGCTGGTACAGACGGTGTAGGAAACCGCTGGTCCCTTCCCAGTGGGCCGCGGTCGACAGGTAGGAGAAAATACTGTTAGCGGAGGTCCGCGAGCTGGTCATCACGATTGCGCCCTGGTCCAAGGGGTCAGCAGGTAGCCTGCAGCAAGCCATAGACCATCGCACACCACGGCCCAGAAGGCCACGATGACGACTCCGACCACCACCTCGGTGAGGAAGCCGCTGTTTTCACCCGTGATGAAAAGCTGGCCGAGGCCGCCAATGCCAATCAGGGAGCCGACGGTCACGAGGCTGATGCTGGCGACGGTCGCCACTCGAAGACCGCCAATGATGATTGGTACCGCTATTGGCAGCTCCACGCTCAAAAGCAGACGAAGCGGACGGTACCCCATCGCCACAGCGGCCGTGCGGGTCTGTTCTGGCACGTTGCGGAGCCCACCGACGACACTGCGCACCAGGATCGCCAATGCATAGGAGGCGAGCGGCAAGATAACGGTGTTGTCAGTTAGGCCAGTAACGCCGACCAAGAACGCGAACACGGCCAGCGAAGGCAATGCGTAGAGGACGGTCGTGACGGCCAGAATGGGGGGGTAGGTCCGGGGTAAACGCACGGCCAACAGACCGAGGGGGAGCGCCACCAGGAAACCGAGTGCTACGGCTGCCAGAGCCAGGTAGAGGTGCGTCCTCGACAACGACCAGAATAGAGATGAGTGCGAGGTGACCCACTGCCAGTCGCCTTGTTTCTGGAAAGTGAAGGTCGGGCTAGGTGCGGACATCTCAGTTCCCCCCTGGTGCGCCGCGCATCGCCACGGAGAGGTCGTCGTCTGACGCCACGCCTAGAAGAACTCCCGCATTGTCGACCGCCACTGCAAGGCCCGACGGCGACAGCACCAAGGCATCGAGGGCCGCTCGGAGCGACTCGCTGGCCGGCCTAAACGTATGCCCTAACGGTCGTAGCGAGCTCGCGTCCAGTCCTCGATCGGCACCGTTCATTGCCGTTGCGTCCACCCAACCAAGGGGTTTCCGGTCGTCGTCCAGCGCAAGGATCCAGTTCACACCGGCCGCTTTCGCTGCAGCCTTGACATCGGTTGTCGGTGCCGCCTTGCCTACCGTCGGCGGGGCCCGTAGGGTTAGCGAGGCCGCTGGGAAGAACGACAACCGCCTGATGCCGCGATCGAGGCCCAAAAAGGATTCCACGAAATCGTTGGCAGGGTGGGCCAGTAACTGCTCGGGGGTATCGAACTGGGCAATCTTTCCTCCAGCTCTCATGACCGCAATGTGGTCGCCGAGCTTGACCGCTTCGTCTATGTCATGAGTGACAAGGACGATGGTCTTCCGCACTTTTGACTGGATGTCTAACAGATCTTGCTGAAGCTCATTGCGCACGATGGGGTCGATGGCGCTGAAGGGCTCGTCCATAAGGAGCACCGGGGGGTCGGCCGCGAGGGCCCGCGCTACGCCAACACGCTGCTGTTGGCCGCCCGAGAGCTGGCTCGCGTAGCGGGTCGCCATCTCTGGCGGTAACCCCACCAGAGCCATTAGTTCCGCCGCTCGTAGGTGAGCAGCATTTCGGGACGTCCCCAACAGTCGGGGCACGGTCGAGATGTTGTCTATAACCGTACGGTGCGGGAACAGCCCACCCGACTGGATCACGTACCCGATCGTGCGACGCAATCCGACGGGGTCGGAGCTGCGGACGTCTTTGCCATCGATTGTGACGGCTCCCGACGTCGCGTCCACTAATCGATTGATCATCCGAAGAGTCGTCGTCTTACCGCACCCTGAAGAACCGACGAGGACCGTTACCTCACCTGTTGCGCACGATAAGTTAAGGTCCTCGACTGCAAGGGTCCCATCTTCATATCGCTTTGTGACATGATCGAAGGTAATCATCTGAACCTGACCTCAGGTCCCTTGTTCGGGCAAATGGCGAGAATTCCTGACCGCATCACACAACTTTCGCGCCCCACCGGGCCCGTCGCGCCCGTAAGATGCCCTGGCTCTCCCCTCGATTGAAAGTTGTGGCACATGGCCCCGTGCCCGACTGTCAACAGGTGCGCGAGCCCACTCGGAGTGGGTCGATCAGTTTCCCTGACGAGACGTAGGATTATCCCGCGGAGAGCGTGACAAATTCGACGTCACGCTGAACCTCGGTGCCCCGACCTAACCAGTAGAACGTGAGATTTCTCTAATCTTATCGGTCGGCGAGGAATGATGGCCCGTTCAGTGCCCGCGGAGCCCTTGGAGAGGGCGAGGGGTGAACGAGGCGAGCGCTGCGGTCGTGGTAACTCCATAAACGAGGTGCGGCACGAGATCCTTGGCCAGCGTCCCGTAGTCATACTCCCAGAACGGCTTGTAGATCTTGGGGAACGGCAGGACGACATAACTCGTGAGCCAGGCGACCGAACCAAATATTAAGCCCGACCTCCACGACAACTCTTTAGCTCCGGCCACCAGTGCGAGCTGTGTGCTCCATCCGACGCCCGTGGCCCAGTGCACAGCGTTCTGCGTGGGCCTAGCCCACCGCTCGGGGGCATCGCGGCCGAGAAGGCGGTGTAGCAGAGCCTTGCCAACGAGCCCGGGCGACGATACCTCCGACCAGTTGTCGACGCCAAGGGAGAACTCCCATCTTAGAGGTCCGTCCTTTCCCCCCGAGCGCCGGTACATGATGTACAGCACGGTATCCATGGCGGCTGTGCCAGCTAGACCTGCCAGAACCCCTGGCAGTATTACTGAGCGCCGAGAGGAGGCCTTGGCAAGCAGCGCCTGCCGATGACCATGAGGTTTGGGACTGGCAATGGTCGCTCTCACACGCCAATCATGGTGCCGGTGGCGGCCCGTCGCATCAGTGCAAACCCCTGGTCTGAGTTCTCCAATCCCTTCGACGTTTACACCTTCCCGTTCCGTGAGGCCCACGGGACGAGCGACGCGTCTATATCAACTGGCGGTAAGTCGCGCACTTCGTCCTTGGTGAGCGCCACCTGGATGCCGTCGTCAATGTTCCCCACTTCACTTATGGGAATGGCGACGCGCTTCTCGCCCCAAAGGTGGCCCTCGTCGAGGAGAATATGTGTCACGTGATGATCGTCGGGGTGGATAACCAAGCCTTGTACCCGCCCGATGGCGCCGTCGGTGGCGAAGACGTGTTCCCCCCGGCGCACCTCTACTTCTCCTATGGGCACTCGGTCATTGGTGATCGCCTGCGGGTTAGGGGTACCCATGCCGAGGCCGGCATCTGACCCCAAACCGCCCATGCCGTAAGGCCCTACATTTAGCCCGTAATAAGGCCAGGACATCATCTGGTCTGGCGCAAAGCCCCACTCCCCGTCTCCTCCAGGGAGGAGCTGGGTTTCTTCTGCCTCGTCGAGCCCTTCGAACTCGGAGATCGTAGATGACAACCGGACCTGTTCCTTGGCGACGGAGACCACAAGGTCGACCGGTACGAGGTGCCCTCGTCCTACCCCATGTTCGGGTTCGACAACGAGGTGCGTGAGGTCGCGACTGACAGGGTCAATAACTACGCGTGTCAGCGCACCGCAGGTACCGTCACTGCAGACAACTTCACTCCCTATGGTTAATTCCGTCAGTTCGTTCATGCGGCACTCCCTTTCATCCCGGCTAGCGAATATACGACCACAGGGATCTTCCACTATGCCCGATCAGGGTCAAGCGTACTGATGCCCCAATCTTATTGCTGGATCAGAGCAGGAAAATAAAGCATCTTTGGGCGGCACGTGGTCCGCGTGACCGTTCTCGTTTGTGGGTCGTTCGGCAAGTTCCGGCTGAGCTCTCTCGCGGAACCGGCGCCGAGCTCGCTACATATCTTGCGGAGACGGCAGGTTGCACGCCTTCTCGCTGGACGCCAGCGGCTTAGGCTTGGCATCCTCGGCAAAGACATCCGCGTCGGTCCCACGAATATGTCGCGAGCGGTACGAAGCTCCTCGCTGGCGTCGACTGGGTCGTTCTCGCGGCGGATCCGCTCACCGAAGACAACAAGGGTCCGGCCAGGTCCAGCGGGACATTGGAACGTCGGCAATGCGTCTCAACCCGCCCTAGGCGTCCTTAGTGAGCTTACGCGACGGTCTAAGCCGGACCTCAAACGACGCGCCGCGGGAGGTTGTCCTCTGGATGGGTGCCGAGCAGAGGTCTCTCAGGTTGTGGGTCGGGCATCGCACCAGGGCTCGCCCTGGTTAACTCCCTGGTCCCAGTTTTTGAGGCCCTGGTCTTTGTTTGTTAGCATCGCGAACGCAATGGCTCCGCGGCGCTCGCCGGGCTTCCGGGGCAGGACCTCAGAGCTGGCTCAGTTGGGCCGGCTGCTGGATAGGGCGCGTGCCGGCGAGAGTGCCGTTCTTGTCGTGCGCGGTGAGGCTGGGATAGGTAAGACGGCGCTCTTGGACCATTGCGCCCGGCAGGCTTCGGACTTTCAGGTCCTCCGGGTCGCAGGGGTCGAGTCCGAGATGGAGTTGCCCTTTGCTGGGCTGCACCAGCTATGTGCTCCGATGCTCGCCGCTGTCGACCTTCTTCCGGATCCTCAGCAGAACGCGCTACGGGTGGCATTCGGCCTGATGTCGGGCGACCCTCCCGACCGCTTTCTGGTGGGTCTAGCGACGCTCAGCTTGTTGGCTGAGGTGGCGCTGAAGCGCCCGCTGCTTTGCGTCGTCGATGACGCGCAATGGCTCGATGCCGCGTCCGGACAGGTTTTTGGGTTTGTCGGTCGGCGGCTCCTTGCCGAGTCCGTGCTGATGCTTTTTTCTATCCGTGAGCCCACCGAAGACCGAAACCTCGCGGGGTTGCCCGAATTGGCACTGCACGGCCTTACCGACGCTGATGCCCAGGCCCTGCTGGCAGCGGCAACCCCAGGTCGAGTCGATACCGGAGTCCGGGACCGTCTCGTTTCAGAGACCCGGGGTAATCCTCTGGCGCTGCTAGAACTGCCACGGGGTATGACTGCCGCCGAACTGGCCGGTGGTTTCGCAGGTCCCCGCTCGGGGGATCTTCCCAGTCAGCTCGAGGAGCACTTTCTGAGGCGGTTCGAGTCGCTGCCTGAAGCCACCCAGCGATTGATACTGCTGGCGGCTGCTGAGCCGACCGGGGACGTCGTTCTGCTCTGGCGTACGGCGCAAGCACTCGGCATTGGAGGAGACGCCGCCGAGCCTCCCGGCGCCGAGCAACTCGTTGAGTTCGGAGCGCAAGTGCGCTTCCGGCACCCCCTGGTTCGCTCCGCGGTCTACTCGAGAGCATCCGGGCAGGACCGGCGAGCGGTGCACCTGGCGTTGGCTGCGGCCATGGATCCGCAGAACGACCCCGACCGTCGTGCATGGCACCGCGCTTTGGCGGCGGAGGGGCCCGACGAGGAGGTGGCGTCGGAGCTGGAGCGGTCAGCCGGTCGGGCGCAGTCCCGTGGTGGCCTGGCAGCGGCCGCAGCGTTCCTACAACGAGCGGTCGCGCTCACCCCGGAACCAGCACAGCGGTCCGAGCGCGCGTTGGCCGCGGCACAAGCGAGCGTGCAGGCGGGGGCGTTCGATGCGGCGCTCGGTCTGCTGACGACCGCGGAGGCCGGGTCGCTGGACGAGATTCAGGGCGCGCTGGTGGATTTGTCGCGCGGACAGATCGCCCTCGCCTCCGCCGTGAGCGGCGAGGCGCCCGCACTCTTACTCAAGGCAGCCAGACGCCTCGAACCGCTCGACCTCGCCTTGGCGCGGGAGGCGTACCTGCAGTCGTGGAGGAGCGCGATGATGACAGGGGACTTTGCCACCGTCGGAACACTGGGAGACATCAGCCGCGCGGCGCTGACGGCGCCGCGGCCAGAGGGTGACCCACGTCTGTGCGATTTGGCACTCGATGCCGTGGCACTGTTGGTTGTCGAAGGCCGGTCCGCGGCGGGGCCAACGCTACGAGGAGCCCTTGCGGCGGTCCTGAACGCCGCGGCCCCGGCCGACGAAGAGCTCCGGTGGGGCTGGTTGCTGCCTACGCTGCCTTGTGCTCTTTGGGACTTCGAGGCTTGGGAAGCGGTCAACCGCCGGGCGACCCAGTTCGCCCGGGACGCCGGAGCTTTGGCGGTACTGGCTTTTACCCTCGTATCGGAAGGGATACAGCAGGTTTTCGCTGGGGAATTGCGAACCGCGGCATCGACTATTGCGGAGGGCCAAGCGATCGCGGAGGTAATCGGGACCCAGCTTGGGCCGTACGCAGGCCTGTTGCTCGCTGTCTTCGAGGGCAGAGGACCGGAGACGCTGACGTCGATCGCCGCGACGGCGAGTGCGGGGCGCGCCGGGCGCCAGGGGGCCTTGTTGCAGGTGGCGCAATGGGTGGAGGCGCTTTACTACAACGGGCTGGGGCGCTACCAAGACGCCGTCCGTCCGGCTCGCGACGCCAGCGAGACTGTTCCCGAGCTTCACATATCCACTTGGGCGCTCCCAGAACTTGTCGAAGCGGCGGCGCGCAGTGGTGACTCCCAGCTTGCTATCGACGCAGTGCAACAGTTCGGCCAGGTCGCAGCCACCTCAGGTACCGATTGGGCGCTGGGGGTCGACGCCCGATTACGTGCGCTGGTAAGTACCGGCCAGGCTCGCCGAAGACTGCTACCGTTCGGCGATAGAGCATCTCAGTCGAACCCGGCTTCGCCCGGATCTCGCTCGCTCCTATCTCCTGTACGGCGAGTGGTTACGTCGCCAGAACCGCCGGGTGGATGCCCGAGAACAGCTCCACAAGGCCCATGACCTGTTCAGCGAGATCGGCATGCTCGCTTTCGCCGAACGTGCCCGCCACGAGTTACAGGCGACGGGCGAGACCGTCCGCAAGCGACGAGATGAAACGCGCAATGACCTCACACCCCAGGAGGAGCAGATAGCGCGTCTTGCTTTGGAGGGACGCACCAACCCAGAAATCGGGGCGCAGCTGTATATCAGCGCCCGCACCGTGGAATGGCATTTGCGCAAGGTGTTCACAAAGCTCGGCATCACCTCACGCAGAGGGCTTCGCGATGCGTTACCCGCCCGGCCGGCGACGGGCATCGGGAATTGAGAGAAGCTCCTCAGCGCACTATCGGGGAGGCCATCGACCGTTTCGGTAGAACAAGGCTCCGACCCGAGCAAGCGCGTGCGCACCTGCTCTACGGTGAGGGGCTGCGCCGCCAGAACCGCCCTATGGATGCACGACAACAGCCCTGCGGCGCCCACGACATCTTCAATGACATCGGGATGCTCGCTTCGCCGAACGTGCCCGCCATGAGCTGCTGGCGACGGGTGAGACGGTCCGCAAGCGAATAGGGGACACGCGCAATGAGCTCACACCTCAGGAAGAGCAGATAGCGTGTCTTGCTCTGGAGGGGCGAACCAACCCAGAAATCGGCGCCCAGGCTGTATATCAGCGCCCGCACGGTCGAATGGCATTTGCGCAAGGTGTTCACGAAGCTTGGCATCACCTCACGCAGAGGGCTGCCCGACGCGTTATCCGTACAAACCGGGGCCGGCAGACTGAACTGAGATCCAGCAACCCGGAAAGGGGTACCACCGGGCGGTCGGTTGCGAGCGTGCAAACCGTGGCAGCGGCAGTGACTGCTTCGGGTCGGGCAGAAGCTCAGGATGTGGCGCGGCTGTCGGGCGCCGGCGTGGCTGGCACCACCTCGACCGCGGATGTGTCGCGTCCCGATCCGTCGGCTCAGGTGCACAACTGCGGGCGTGCGGTAGATATCGTGCGCGTCATGCGGATCGCGGCGGCGCTCCGAGAGATGTATGAGATCGACGGCCGCGAGGACGCTCAGTGCGACAGCCGGCCATAGGCCAAGTACGAGGAGTGGGTGGGCGAGGTCGTGCCCATGGAAGTAGACGACGTCCCGTGCGCCGCGGACGATCGCATTGTTTGGAAGCCATGGTGCGATCTGACGGAAACCGCCCGGTAAGAAATCGACCGGCACCGGTCCACCGGAGACCGCGTTGCCGACGAAGATGAACGCGACTGCCGCCAGGGCGGTGCCGGGCAGGCCGACGACCGCTTGCAGGGCTGCGACGAACAGCACGAAGGAGAGCGCGCCGAGGAACCCGATGCCGATCAGCGCGCCGCTGGCGCCGGTGAGGGCCCCGAGCACCGGGCCCACGGCCAAGACGCCGCCGCAGGCAGCGAGCAGCGCGAATAGGGTCGCGGCTGCTACGCGCCACCACAGCCGCAGCCGCATGCCGAGCAGGAAGATGCCGATGCCGCCGATCACGCTCGGAAGGAGCAGCCCGAGACCGAAAACGAAGCTCGACAACCCGCTGCGGTCGCCACTTGGAAGCGGGGCGACGTCGAGCGGTTTCGTGGCACGATGTATCGACTGCGACGCCGCTGTGAGCGCGGTCGTGATCGCCTGCTGCTGCAGGACGCCCCCCGCACCGGCGGTCACGAGCGTCACAGTGCCGCTCGGGGGCACGATCAAGGCCCCGGCGCTCGTCTGCGAGCGCACGCTCTGAGTTGCAGCCCGGACGCTGGGGTAGCTCATGAGATCGAAGCCACCCGGTTCGGCCCGCTGAAGGCCGGCCGTTACCTCGGCGAGTACCGACGGTGTCGCGGCGACGGCAACGCGAACCTCGTGCGGTTTGGGGTCGTGCTCGGCATAGCCAAACGACAGGGTGATCCCAAGCCCCAGCACAGCAGCGACGATCGCGATCGCGAACAGTCGTTGCGGGCTCGGGCGCGGCCCCGATGGCGGCACCGCGGTAGTCGAGCGGCCCGGTAACACGGTCTGCGCTCGCCTCCGAGCGGGAATGCGATGTCCCATTCGTGGTCTTCGCCGCTTTATTGCTCACGTCAGTCGCGCTCACGGTGACCTCCACAGGTCGGTTTTCGTCATCATTAGGGTCCCGCCTTTAGCCACCCCTCGCGCCTGTGCAAGGCCCTGGTCGGTACCCGGGGGATCACGGAGGACCGAGTGGCCGCGCAATCGGCTCCTACCCACCTGAGGGTGCACGTTGGTAGTCGCACTGGCGTCGTGATTGGCGGTGCGGCCCGGGGCAGCTACCAGGGAGATTCCCAGGCGCGATGTGCGGCTCAGGGTGCGACCATCAAGTCAGATCGAGAAGGAGGTCAGCATGGGCATCAACCAGGAAATGGTATTGGCCCATTTCATCGTCTCAAATGATGTCGAGCGTTCCCGCCGCTTCTATACCGAGGTCCTTGGTGGTAAGACCGTTGTTACGGGCGAGGGGGACGACGAAGTGACGTACGTAGCTTTAGCCAACAGCTGGGTCATCATTAATGTCGGAGGAGGTCCGACCGACGACAAGCCGACTGTTACTCTTGAGACGTTGCCTGACCCAAACAGGGTGAACAGTTTCCTCAACATCCGGGTTAAGGATATTGAAGCGGTGTACGAGGAGTGGAGCCGGCGGGGTGCCGAATTCCTGACGCCGCCGAAGAAGCACCTGACCGAGATCCGCTGCTATGTCCGTGATCCCGACGGTTACATAATAGAGGTGGGGCAAACGACGCTGGCCAGAGGTTGGCGCCCAGCATCCTGATCACGTAACCGATATTGGTGCGCAGCGAGGCTTGACCCACCTTAGCGGGTACGCCGTTGCTAGGGCCTTTTGGGGAAAGCTACTTTTCTTAGGTTCCACCCCTTTTGCGTGGGCGGCGCCGAGGCGGTGCAGCCCTTGGATGGGTGTGCGGCCCTCCTGGGAGCCGTCGTCCTGAAGCCTCTCAGGTGCGATGGCCATCTCGTGACATGGAGGAGACGCGGTTCAGTCGGGTTGCCCGCCGGTGTTGATCGGTGGCCAGTCGGCGGGCCACCAGTCTCCCTGTGGGTCAGTGGTTTGCCCGACCTCGATGATGTAACCGTCGGGATCTCGGATGTAGCAACGGATCTCGTACTGGTGCTGCTTCGGCGGCGTCAGGAACTGCGCGCCCCGGGCGCTCCATTCGGCGTACACGGAGTGGGTGTCTGCGACCCGGATATTGAGGAAGCTACTGACCCGGTCGGGGTCGCGTGGCATCTCAAGGGTGACCGTGGGCTTGTCGTCGGTAGGGCCTCCGCCACCGTTGATGATGATGAAGCTGTTGGCGAAAGCGATATTGGTCGGCACTGGGCCGAAGACCACCGTGCCGCCGAGTACCTCGGTGTAGAAGCGCCGGGAGCGTTCGACGTCATCGGAGACGATGAAGTGGCACACCACCATTCTCGCTGCCGGCTGCGTGGGTACGGCCATTGGCACCTCCACTCGTTGGGGCTCATGCCTCGCTTACGACGGGTCTGAAGCCTTCAGTTAACAAGTCGGTTCGCGAGGGACTGGTCGGGGGGCTTAGTCGGGCGACGGGACACTACCATCGCCAAAACGCAGGCTTTGCTGCAGCCCAATCTGCCCAAGAATGACAGGTAGCGGAAGTGCGCAAGGTCCTAACGGCAGCCGCGATGCGCCTTCTCTTACGAGGGAAGCTTCGCGCCGGTCTGTTCGGCGACCATGTAGACGGCATACCATTCGGCCCAGTTCGCGTCCGGGTGGCCGAGACTTTTCTCGTGCTCGCCGTGGGCCGCCTCCGCTCGCCGAAGCGCGTCCTCCAGGTCAGTCGCAGATGTGAAGCATGTCGCAGTGGTGTCAATACGTCCGGGCAACCGCTGAGTGATCTCCTGGAGAAGCCAAGTGTTGCCATCGGGATCGCTGAACGAGATGAACGAACCGTAGCTGCCGTTGTCGGCCGGCGGTCCGGCGACCCAGGCCTTGTTATGGAACCGGTCTCCGAGGATCTGCTCGTGGAACACCTCGCTGACCTCGACTCCACGTGCCGCCAGGTCCTCGCGTGCACTCTTGATGTCCGAGACGACCAGGTATACCCATTGTGCCGAGCCAGGTGCGGCGGGGGTGATGTCTGTGCCGAATTGCACCGAGCATTGCGAGCCCGGTGGCGTCAACTGGACGAGACGGAAATCACCTTTGTGGACGTCGGCATCGACCCTCCACTCGAGGTTGACATAGAAGTCTCTCGCTCGGTCGACGTCCGACACAGGGATGACGACCACCTCGAGCTTCATGTCGACATTAGCGACGGATACCTCATCGACAGCTGGGTGGACGTCGGTCTCTGCGGTGCTCATAGCTACCTCCTAGGTTCTATGACAGTAATTTTCTCCCAAAGGCGAGCCGTTCGCACCAGGGGGACTCCCTAGTGGGCCACTGGCCTCTTCGACCGGTGGCAGCTGACGACCCGCGGGACACGCCAGGGCCGCTCAACGGGGGACTGGGGCCGGACCAGGGTCTCCGACGGGCTCGACCCGCGTGGCAAACAAGCGAGTATGAGCTTTAGTCACAAGGAGAGCAAATCGCATGTCAACCTTTATCGGTGATCTCGGAGCTAGTCGGTCGGCCGCCCACGTCGGGAGGACTCGTCTGCCCACGCGGCCAGTCTGGGTGACGGGGCACCAGCCCGCTCACCGGCAGCTAACCGGCGAGGACGAACGTTCAGAACGGGTACCGGCTCTCTCCACCTCGGGGTGGGCCGATTGGGCACCAGAGCGACGCCGCATAACAAGTGCATCGCCGTGGACGCTGTCCCAGACTGTGTCCCTGGTTAGGGAACTCGACGTGGCGACGGCAGTGTTCGGTCGGCTTCAGCTGCGGAGAGCGCTGGAGACAGGACGAGGGCCATTGGTCATCGATTGCTCAGCGGTCGGCTTCATCGACGCAGCCTGGCTTGGCGTGCTCGTGAGTACCGCCCGTTACGGTGCTCAACTCGGTCGCAAAGTGATCGTCGCCGCACCGAGCCCACGCGTCTTCGGGCCCTCCGTCTGGTCGGGCTGGAATGGCTTCTGGGGGAAAAGTGACCGGACGCACAAGTAGGTTCCTTCGGTCCATACGGGCAGGATCATTCGGGGAAGAAGTAGTGATGGAGTGGATGTCATGGCCTTGGGAGCAGGCCTCCCGCGACCCAGGTGGCTCGCTCCCAATGGGTCGACGCCAAGAGGCCCCGGGAGTCCCCCGCGGTCCAGTGGCCGAAAGCTCTGATATGGACGCATGGTTGATGGAGCTCATCTACCGGAACATTGCGGCCACATCTCGGTGCGAGATCTGCGGGTGCCGCTTCGGACGCAGGCTACGAGTTCTTCCCGCCGCAGCGGGTACCCAACGGCGTCGGCAGCTCCTTGTCGTCGCAAAATGTAGGAGCTGGAGGCGTCACGTTCACGTTGCCGGCCTGGTCATCAGTGAAGACCGCGACACTGTGCTCCAACCGCTAAGGGCGACAGATTGAAGTACTCGTATTGCCTGTTTGTTTTCCGTGGGGAAGGGGAGCCGAAAATGTTATTGATCGATGGCTCGAGGCAAGGTCTCCTATTGGGCGGGGAGTGGACCGATGAGCGTTGACCATGACGTGATCGTGCTCGGTGGCGGCTCCCCGGGGGAGCATTGCGCCGGCGAGCTGGCTGACGGCGGTCTGCGCGTCGCCGTGGTCGAGCGGGAGCTGTTCGGCGGTGAGTGCTCGTACTGGGCCTGTATCCCGTCCAAGGCACTGCTTCGCCCGGGAGAGGCGGTCCAGGAGGCGCGCGAGGTTTCGGCGACGGCCGAGGTGGACGTGGCCGCTGCACTGTCGTGGCGTGATTTCATGGTGGCGAACTACTCCGACAGCGGCCAGGTGGACTGGTTGGCTGGCAAAGGCATAGAGATGCTGCGGGGGAGTGGCCGCTTGGCTGGGGCCGGCGCCGTCGAAGTGGACGGGGTGCGTCACACCGCCTCCCACATAGTGTTGGCGAACGGATCGGATGCCGTGATACCGCCGATCCCAGGCCTGGCCGACCTTTCAGGTGTATGGACGAACCGGGAGGCGACGGCTCTGAAGGTCGTGCCTAAACGTCTTGTAGTGCTGGGAGGCGGTCCGGTCGGTGTCGAGTTGGCTCAGGCCGTGCGGCGTCTCGGTGGCGAGGTGGCGATTGTCGAGGGGGCGGGGCAGCTGTTGGCTCGCGAACCGGCACCGCTCGGGCTGGCGTTGGGCGACGTCTTGCGTCGGGACGGCGTTGAGCTCTTGCTTGGCGTGCGCGTCACCGGCGCTCGGCGGGACGGCGGGGACTACGTTTTGGAGCTCGAAGACAGTCGCGAGGTACGCGGCGATCGTCTCTTGGTGGCTACTGGCCGGCGCCCGCGGGTGGCCGGTATTGGGCTCGAGACGATAGGAGTTGAGGCTGGCCCGCACGGCATCCCCGTCGATGCTCAACTGCGGGTTGCCGACGGCGTCTGGGCTATCGGCGATGTCACCGGGGTACGCATGCTTACCCACGTCGGCAAATACCAGGGGGAGGTCGTCGCCGCCAACATTCTCGGTGAGCCTCGCCCAGCCAATTACGAGGCAATACCGAGCGTGGTGTACACCGACCCGCAAGTAGCAGCGGTGGGCGCCGACACGGCTCGCTTCTCAGCCACAACTGCATTGTCCGAAGTGGCCAAAACAGCCACCTACACCCATTCCTACGCCCAATTGAACGGTTTTTTGACCTTGCTGAGCGAAGGGGAAGGACTGACGGGAGCCTATGCGGTCGGCCCTGAGGCCGGCGAGTGGCTACAGCAGGCCACTGTGGCCATCCGTGCCCACATCCCGCTACCCGTCTTGCGCGACACGATCCAGCCGTTCCCCACCTTCTCCGAAATCTTTGTCGCCACGCTCAAGGCGCTGAGCAAAGAAATAAAGTCCGCAGGCCCCGCGAAGGCCGAGCCGTCTTGAGCGAGCTCGCCTCAGGGCGCGACAAGCTTGCTGGGTCATCTCAAAAGTCAGAAGGAGGATCATGACCGCAAGCACAGGGACGATCACCGGTCAGCCCACAGGTCAGGCTGACTTACTTGGTCAGACCGTTGTTGTGATCGGGGGAAGCGCAGGCATAGGGTTCGAGACCGCTCGACGAGCAAGTCTCGAAGGGGCCAAGGTTGTCATCACCGGCCGTAACCCCAAACGCCTGCAAGACGCGGCCGGTCGAGTTAACGCGGTGAGCACCGCAGCCTTCGACGCGACCGATCCCGCCCGTCTTCAAGAGTTCTTCGACGACTTGGCACGGCCCGTCGACCATGTGATGGTCACCGCCGGCGGTTCCTACTACGCCCCACTGGCCGACCTGGACTTCGCGCAGGTGCATCGTGCGTTCGAGGAGCACATAGTGCTTCCCATGCGAGTCGCCCGGGACGTCATTGGCGCGGTCCGACCCGGAGGCACTGTCCTGTACATGACCGGGACCGCCGCCCGCCGCCCAGGCGTCGGCTTGAGTGTGGCGGCGGTACTGGCGGCAGCGCTCCCGGCCCTCGTGGCGAACTTGGCCTTGGAAATGGCGCCGGTCCGCGTCAACCTAATTGCCGCCGGCTTTGTCGACACAGAGCTGTCTGCGTCGTCGCTCGGCGATGACATAGAGAAAAGACGTGACGAGTTACGCTCCACCCTCCCTATCCGCCGCGTCGTCGGGCCGGCCGATGTTGCCGCCCTTGCAGTACACATCATGATCAACACTGCTCTCACGGGTGCAACGTACGACATCGACGGTGGCCAGCAGCTCATCTGAGGCCGCCGCTTACCCGAAAGGATCTCGCAATGAGCAGCGTTCTTCCTACGCCTGGCCTCACCCGGGTCTATCGGCTGGAGGCTACCGTGGCTCAACCGCTCGATCTCGGCGAGACCCCCCAAGGCCATCGGCGTATCGTGTCCTTGACGGGCGGAAGATTCACCGGCCCCGAGCTCAACGGGGAACTGCTTCCCGGCGCGAGCGCCGACTGGCAGATCATTTTGCCTGACGGCACGACGCTCGGTGATGTCCGCTACACGTTGCAAACAGGCAGTGGAGATCTCCTGTACGTCCAGTCACGAGGCGTACGCCACGGCAGTACCGAAGTTCTGGACCGCCTGGCGCGCGACGATAACGTCGATGCGAGCGAGTACACCTTTCGGACAGCAACTCAGATCGAAACCGCCAGCCGCGAACTTGACTGGCTCAACAAGGGGGTCTTTGTGAGTGTCGCCGGTCGCCAGACCGGAGCGGTGATTTACGAGACCTATCTGGTTGGGTGAGCCCACCATCTCATCCCTGCTCTCTCGGTCGCTCCCTACAAAACAGCGAGGATCATAAATGGCTAAGTCACAGAAAGTCGCCATCATTACTGGCGCCTCGCAGGGTATTGGTGCCGGCCTTGTAGCTGGGTACCTTGGCGCCGGCTACGCCGTGGTAGGTACGGCGCTCACAATGCCCGCGACCTTTTCGCCGGACTTTGCGACGGTGGAGGGCGATATTACTAATCCTGAGACGTCCAGACGGGTGGTAGAGCAGGCTCTCGAGCGCTACGGGCGCATCGATACCCTGGTTAATGATGCTGGGATTTACATTGGGAAGGAGTTCACGGCTTATAGTCTTGACGACTACGAAGCGATCACGTCGGTAAACCTGAGAGGCTTTTTTCACATGACCCAGCAGGTAATCGGGCAGATGGTCACCCAGGGTGAGGGTCACATAGTGAACATCAGCACGAGCCTCGCCGATCGTCCCGACAGTAGTACGCCTAGCGCTTTGGCCGCCCTCACCAAGGGCGGGTTGGAGGCAGTGACCCGTTCGCTGGCCATGGAATACGCCTCACGCGGCGTCCGTGTTAACGTGGTAACCCTCGGCGTCATCAAGACCCCTTTGCAAGACCCAAAAGGCTACGAGCCCCTCGCAGCGCTTCACCCCCTCGGCCGCGTCGGCGAAGTTGCCGACGTCGTCGAGGGCATCCTGTACCTCGAACGCGCCACCTTCGTCACCGGCGAGAACCTGCACATCGATGGCGGGCAGGCCGCGGGCCGCTGACCCAGTCAGGCCGACCATCATCGTGACGATGACCACCGGAGACCCTGGCGCAACGTTTGCAAGTGAGCCGGAGCCAAACAGGGCCGAGGCAAGCGTGCTCGCCGGCCAGCACGTTGGGACGTTGTTGTCGGTCAACGTCGGTTTGCCAAAAAACGTGCCCTGGCAAGGAAGAACAGTCTTTACGGGGGTCTTCAAGGATCCGGCGCCCGGTCCCCGGCACGTCAGCCGGCTTAACATTGACGGCGACGGTCAAGGCGATCTGGCTGGGCACGGCGGTGAGCAGCGGGCGGTGTTCGTTTACCAGATGGCCTCGTACCGCTACTGGGAACGTGTGCTCGGACGCCACGATTTCGTGTACGGACAGTTCGGCGAGAACTTCACAGTGGAGGGATTAGGTGACGACGAAGTCTGCATTGGCGATACATACCGGATCGGCAGCGCGACCTTCGAGATAACCCAGCCTCGTGTGACCTGTTACCGCGTCGGCATCCGCATGAATAACCCGCAGATCCCTGGGTTGCTCGTCTCCCACCACCGTCCAGGCTTCTACTTCAGGGTGCTCGAAGAGGGCGAGGTGCAGGCTGGAGACGGGATCACCAAGCTCTCCTCAGGGCCCGAGCACATGACGGTCGCTGACGTCGACGCGCTGCTCTACCTTCCCGGGCACAGCCACCAAGAGCTGCTACGCGCGCTCCGGGTCCCCGCCCTGAGCCCCGGCTGGCAGGCCTCGTTCCGAGCCCTGCTGGACGAGGAACCCGGCAGCGGTAACGCCGGCCTCGTGGTGACGAGCCCGCCTCCCGCCTGGCCCGGCTTTCGTCAGGTGACAGTCAAAGCCATTACTCGCGAAAGCGACTCGGCCATCTCGGTACGCCTAGAGGAACCCACGGGTGCCCCGCTGCCGCCGGCCCGCCCGGGTCAGTACATCACCCTACGAGTCCAGCCCGACAAGGCGCAGCCGGCTTTGTTGCGTAACTACTCGCTGTCTGGGCCACCCGGGGCGGACTACTACCGCATCACCGTCAAGCGCGAAAAGGGTGGTTCCGTCAGCGGTTATCTCCACACCCGTCTCGCCGTTGGCAACCAACTCGACATCGCAGCACCACGCGGTGCGTTCATTCTCGACCAGACACATGTGCCGGTGTTGCTCATCAGCGCCGGGATAGGCGCCACCCCGGTTCTCGCCATGCTGCAAGCCCTCGCGCAGGAGCGCTCCGACCGCGAGATCTGGTGCCTGTATGGCGCGCGAAACGGCCGCGAGCACCCGTTCGCCGCGGAGGCGCGGGCTTTCCTCTCCTCGCTGCCGAACGCCCACGCCCACGTGTACTACAGCCAACCTGGCCCGGCTGACGTCGAAGGCCGCGACTTCGACAGTGCAGGACGCCTCACGGCCTCATCGCTCGCGGGACTGGACCCGCCCACCAACGCCCAGGCATACCTGTGTGGCCCCCCAGCCTTCATGGACGAAATCAGCGCGGGCTTGGCCGCCTTGGGCCTCGATCCCTCCCGCATCCACACCGAAGTGTTCGGCCCGGCGGCGGGCATGATGCCGGGGATTGCAACGACGCCTGCGCGGGCGCCCCACCCGCCCCCCGGCGAGCCCGGGAGCGGCCCCAAGATAGCGTTCGCTCGCAGCGACCTCACCATCCCATGGAGCACGGACTACCAGAGCCTCCTCGAACTAGCCGAATCCTGCGACGTACCTGTCCGCTGGTCGTGCCGCACCGGCGTCTGCCACACATGCGAGACGACGCTCATCGCGGGGGACGTCGATTACGACCCCGACCCGGTTGAACCTCCCACTACTGGGAGCGTATTGATCTGCTGCTCACAGCCCCACGACGACCTAGTCCTCGATCTGTGACCTGCCTTACGGCGGCATGGCCAGGCAGCCGGCTGTCGGACCCAACCGCTACTCGTACTGAGTTAGTGAACCCAGGCCCGCAGGGGCGAAGGGAGCTCGGCGCTCCTCGAGCGTCAGAGGATCCTTGTTAGCACCGGCCTTCTGCTCCCGCCTAAGGGCGTTGATCAAGTCCTGCATTGCCTCGCTGGGCATGTCAGCATCTCCCTTAGCGCAGTTTGGCGCGAACTGCGCTTTCAACGGTCCTTGCGCTGGGTCTCAACCTCTCAGGGCGCCGACCATTGTCTTCGGGTCGACGACCCGGTCGAACTCGTCGGCGCTGATGTCGCCCGTGGTCAGAGCGGCCTCGCCCAGGGTGCTTCCTGTGTCGTTGGCCTTGTGGGCGATGGCACTGGCTTTGTCGTAGCCGATGACTGGGGAGAGAGCGGTGACAAGCATCAGTGACCGCTCGACGTACTCTCCGATCTTGGCGGTGTTGAGTGCCGCCCCGACGATGCAGTACTCGCGGAGCTTCTCGCAGGCATCGCCGAGGATCCGAGCCGAACGTAGAACGTTGTTGATGATGATCGGGCGCATAGCGTTGAGCTCGAAGTTGCCCTGGCTTCCAGCGAACGCCACACAGCTGTCCTCGGACAGTACCTGGATGCAGACCATCACCATGGCCTCGCACTGGGTGGGGTTCACCTTGCCCGGCATGATCGACGAACCCGGCTCGTTGGCCGGCAAGACCAGCTCGCTGATCCCGCAGCGCGGCCCGGACGCGAGCCAGCGGATGTCGTTGGCGATCTTCATCAGCGGTACGGCCACGGCCCGCAAGCCGGCGCTGGCTGCCACCATGGCGTCGAGGCCGCCTTGGGCGGCGAACTTGTTCGGCGCTGTCGTGAACGGTTGGCCGGTCAACTCCGCGATGCTCCCCGCCACGCCGGCGGCGAACCCGGGCGGGGCGTTTAAGCCGGTCCCGACTGCGGTTCCTCCCACGGCCAGTTCGTACAGCCCACCCAAGGTCGACTGCAGCCGGTCAAGGCCCTGCTCGAGCTGGGTGGCGTAGCCGGACCACTCCTGGCCGACGGTGAGCGGCACGGCATCTTCGAGGTGGGTGCGGCCGATCTTGATGACGTCATGCCACTGCCGGGCTTTTTCCGTCACGGCGTCCTGGAGGCCCTGTACGGAAGGGGCCAGGTGACTGGTGAACTCGTGCACCGTGGCGATGTGCATAGCCGTCGGGAAGGTGTCGTTGGAGGACTGTCCCAGGTTGACGTCGTCGTTGGGGTGCACCGGGGTCTTGCTGCCTAGCTGGCCTCCCAGTAGCTGGATCGCCCGGTTGGAGATGACCTCGTTGACGTTCATGTTCGACTGGGTCCCCGAGCCGGTCTGCCAAACATAGAGCGGGAAGCTGTCGTCGAGGTCCCCCGCGATAACCTCGTCGGCGACCCGGGCGATGAGGTCGGCCTTCCACCTGGGGAGCCGGCCCGCCTGGCCATTGACGATCGCCGCCGCCTTCTTCACGTACCCGTAGGCGTGGTAGACCGCGTGGGGCATCCGGTCGTCGCCGATCGAAAAATGCACCAAGGACCGCTGGGTTTGCGCCCCCCAGTACCGGTCGGCCGGTACATCGATCCCACCCATCGAGTCGGTCTCGTGGCGCGTCCCGGTGGCGTCCAGGCCGACCGGCAGGTTGAGCACCTTCGGTGCTTTCTCTTGCCGGCCGTTCGAGCCGCTCGGTGCAGGACCGTAGGAGTTCAGACCGGCGTCCCTCCCGCGCGAAGACCCGCGGGAGGACTGCTGGGCGGTGGCCATCAAAGCGCCTGCGCGGGGCCGTAGACGGGCTCCCACATGACATCCTGGATCGCTTGGACGACGTCATCGGGCCGTACTGTGGCGACAGCGTCATCGATGGCGGCCTGTACCACCGCGGCAGCGACGATGGTGGACGAAGCGCGCAGGTGCGCGACCGGGGGGAGCAGAAGGGCCCCGGGTTCGGTCGGGTCGACCTGGCCTGCGACGGCGTCGGCGGCCGCTACCAGCATGTTGGGTGTCACGTGCTTGGCCCGGCAGACAATGGTGCCCAGGGCAAGGCCTGGGTACAGCAATGCGTTGTTGGCCTGGCCGATCTGGTAGTCGACCCCTTTGTAGGAGACCGGGTCCAACGGGATGCCAGTGGCGACCAGCGCTTTGCCGTCGCTCCAGGGGATGATATCGGCAGGGCATAGCCTCGATCCTCGATGTGGGATTGGAGATGGGCAGGATGATCGGTCGGTCGACTCCCGCGCACACTGCGTCGATGATCGGCTTGGTGAACGCTCCGTGGACGGTGGAGGTGCCGAGCAGGATCGTCGGCTTGACGTGCTTGATGGTCGTGAGCAGGTCGGGGGTGCCGTCGTCCTCCACGCCTTGACCTCGGCCGCCGGCCGGGCGTAGGGCTGCTGGTAGTTCCGTAGGTCGACCATGTCGTCGGTGAGCAGGCCGTGCTTGTCCACCAGCCAGATCTGGCTGATTGCCTCTTCCCGGCTGGCGCCATCGTGGATCATGGCATCACGCAGGGAGTCGGCGATCCCGCAACCGGCGGTCCCCGAACCGAAGACCACCAGGCGCTGGTCCCGGAACGACTGGCCGGTGACCTTCAGCGCGGAGATGACCGAAGCCAGCACGATGGCGCCAGTGCCCTGGACGTCGTCGTTGAAGATCCGGTAGGTGGCGGCGTTGTCGTCCAGGATCCGCCGGGCGTTGCTCGGGCCGAAGTCCTCGAAATGGTACAGGGCGTTGGGGAACAACTCGCTGACGGTCTTCAGGTAGAGCGCGATGAAGTCGTCGTAGGCCTTGCCGGTGGTGCGCGAGTGCCGGTTCCCCAGGTACAGCGGGTCGTTGAGCAGCACCTGGTTGTCGGTACCGCAATCCAATCCGACCGCGATCACCCGGCCGGGATGGATCCCCGCCGCGCCGGTATAGACCGCCAGTTTGCCGACGCAGATGTCGATCCCGTTCACGCCCCAGTCGCCGATACCGAGGATCTCTTGCGCGTCCGTGACCACGATAAGGTCCACGTCGTCGGGGCCCAGCCCTAGGCCCTCGAACGACTCTCGCACCTGGTCCGGATGATCGATGGACAGATACACCCCACGCGGCCGGCGGTACTCGTGCGAGTACTGCTCGATGGCGTCACCAACGGTCGGGTCGTAGACGATCGGGTTGAGCTCCACTAGGTGGTCGACTAGAAGTCGGTAGAACAGCACTTCATTGGTGTCTTGCAGGCTCGCCATAAACAGGTTCTTGGCCAAGTCGCTCGACCGGGCCTGCAGCTGTGCGTACGCTCGGTTAGCCTGCTGCTCCAAAGTGGACACTGCGGCAGGCAGCCGCCCGATCAACCCGAGCTGGGCGCGCTCGGAGGCGGTGAACGCTGTCCCGCGGTTGACCAGCGCATCCTGAAACACGGACGGTGTCTTTGTAGGCATGAGAAAAGCTCGCTATTCGCTAGTACAGTCGGTCGGTCAGAGGACCGGTCTCGCCTTGTGTCGGCTCGGGTTCTCTCCGTTGATTGAGGGAAAGCCGAGCTACGGTTCATTTGGGATGGAGGCGACGTCCTTACTAACCGACCACGGTCAGTGTGTCCGCAAAGACTTCGCTCAGTCGCCCTGTCTTGACGTCATATACGAACCCCCTGATAGGGACTTCCTGGGAGATCCATGGGTGCGACCTCGCCTTTTGGACCTGCTCCCTGGTGTTCGCTTCGGCGTCGGTGAAACTGTAGAACCTGGCCGGCGCAATCGGCGCCTGCCCTGTCTCCTTGCGGAGGCGGTCTTCGAGCTCGCTGTCGACGAACCTGAGCATCCCGCAGTCCGTGTGGTTGATGATCATTATCTCTCGCGTGCCCAGCAACCTGGTCGAGAGGACAAGCGACCGGACCGCGTCGTCATCGATCACGGTGCCGAAGTTCCTGATCATGTCGACGTCCTTATCGGCGAGACCCAACATCTCCAAGATGTTGCTTAGCCGGGGGTCTGCACACGTGACGATCGCGATCTTTGGCGCCGGCGGTCCCCCGCGGTGGGGATCGAAGTCCTTGGCGATGGTTGCATTGGCGTTCAGCGCCCCGTCGATGATGCTCATGAAATTTTCTCCTTTTCTTTGGGCATGCCCGTTTTCCGGAAAGGTCTGTCACGGTCATCATGCTCATGTCCGACAGTTGACGATGTTGCATCGACCATGGCAGTAGTCCCCCTAGTGACGATCGCGTCTAAGGCGACTCATCGGGCCCGTGTAACGCCCTGGTCTATTACTAATTTACGAAGGCCTTTTGGGCTACGCCGCTCAACAAGGGTGACTGGTCAGAGACCATCGGGCTCAACCAGGGTATCCAACGGGTTCGAACAGCTGGGCGAAAGAGCGACCATCTCGTTTGTGAGGAGCTACGGGAGTTAGCAGTTTTCGGGAGAGAACTTCTTGGGCGGCCCACGGTTTGGGCGTCACGCTTTTGGTGCGTCCATTCGGTTCAAGGGGCGGGGCCCTGTGGATAGGAGGCGTTTAGTCATGTCAGAGGAAACTCCAAATAAAGGTGGCTCAAATGGCGATCGTTGAATCCCCTCGGTCCTCAGGCGCGACCGAACCGCCGGATCTGGTCCGGAGTCCCAAGCCACGCGGTTCGGCCCTCGGCCCGAAGACGATGTCGGCGCGCAACGAGAAAAAAGCGCACACCTTAGGGCTCACTTCGGCGACCGGGTTGGTTGTGGGCAGCATCGTTGGGGCCGGAGTTTTCACGATGCCGGCTGTGCTCGCGGGCGCTGGCACCATGTCGCTGGTTGTGCTGGGCGTGATCGCCGTCGGCGCACTGCTGTTAGGAGTGCTGTTCGGTCAGCTCACGAAGCGGGTCCCCAACAGTGACGGCGGGCTCTATGCCTACTCCCGCCACGAGTTCGGGGATTTGGCGGGGTACCTGGTGGGCTGGTGTTACTGGATACAGGCGTGGGCCGGAGATGCGGCCATAGTCGCCTCGTGGGTGTTCTACGTGGATTCCCTCTTTGGGCTCAAGCATGTGAGCGGTATTGAGAACTGGGGTATCGCCCTGTTCGGGCTGTGGGTGCCGGCCGTCATCAACCTCCTCGGTGTGCGGCAGGTCGCGTGGTTCCAGAATGTCACCGTCGTCCTCAAGTTCCTGCCGCTGGCGTTTATTGGTGTGGTCGGGTGGTTCTTCGTCCGCTCGGTAAACTTCGGTAGTTTCAACGCCTCCGGGGGAAGCCTTTACAGCGGGATCGGGATCGCCGCCGGTGTGGCGCTCTTCTCGTTCATCGGGGTCGAGGCAGCGGCGGTCACAGCCAAGCGGGTCAGGGACCCTCGCAAAAACGTCGGGCGTGCCTCGGTGCTCGGGACCGGGGCCAGTGCCATCCTGTACGTGCTGGTTACCGCTGCCGTGTTCGGACTGGTGCCCCACCACGTGCTGCTCAACAACGGCGCTCCGTTCGTGAACGCCTTCCAGTCGATCTTCCCCCATGGCGCATGGGCCGGGAAGTTCATCGCCGCCCTGGCCGTGATCTCAGGTATCGGCGCCCTCAACGGCTGGACCCTCATCGTGACGGAAACGTCGCGGGCCATCGCGAATGATGGGCTATTTCCGAAGGCTTTCTCCTGGGCTGACCGCAACGACACGGCGTGGTTCGGGATCGTGGTCGGGACGGCTCTACCTTCGCTCCTCATGCTCTGGCGCTACGAGGCGAGCTCAGGGCTCACAATTTTCACTTATCTGGTCGACCTCACAGTCGTGACGGTGGCCATCCCGTATTTCTTCTCGGCCGTCGCCCAGCTCACCTACCTCCTTTCCGGGCGCAGGCATGTCCACGGCTGGTTGCTTGCCCGGGACCTCTCGGTCGCTGGCGCCAGCGTTCTGTTCTCGATGTGGGTGACGTTCGCCTCCGGCTACCAAGTCGTATACCAAGCCTTGGTGGTTGTCTTCGCTGGGCTCGTCCTCTACGCCTTTTTGAACGGCCAACGCGAGCGGCTCGGCGAGACTCCCGAGCCGGTCGACAACCCGGACGAACAACCGGCCATCGAACTTTCGACAGCCTCGTGAAACCCCCGCTGACAACAACCAAAGGAACGACTATGAAATTCAACGTAGGATCCGAAATAGGCCAGCTTCGCCAGGTCATCGTCCACCGGCCCGGTCTGGAGCTGTCCCGGCTGACTCCCGACAACATCGAGTCCCTCTTGTTCGACGATGTGCTGTGGGCGTCGAAGGCCAAGGAGGAACACGACGCCTTCGCCGAGGCCTTGCGTGAAAAAGGCGTCGTCGTTCATTACTATGCGCAGCTTCTTGCCGAGGCTCTTGCGCTGCCCGCCGGAAGAACGTTTGTCCTTGACAGGTTGTGCACACCGCAGTTCCTGGGGCCGTCGCTCGTGGAGCCGGTCCGACGCCTCTTCGAGGAGCAAGACCCTACGACGCTGGCGGGAGCGCTCATCGGCGGGCTCCTTAAGGCCGATCTTCATTCGTTGCACGCCCGCAGCTTGAAGTGGGACATGCTGAAGGCTGACGACTTCATCCTCCCTCCGTTGCCAAACCATCTCTTCCAGCGCGACAACTCCTGCTGGATCTATGGCGGTGTGACCGTCAACCCGATGGCGATGCCTGCTCGTCAGCGCGAATCGGTCCATAGCCGTGCCATCTACCGCTTCCATCCTCTGTTCGCTGACAGCGACTTCGTCACCTACTACGGCGGCGACGATATCAACTACCAGCCGGCCAGCATCGAAGGTGGCGACGTAGAAGTCATTGGCCACCAGGCGGTCCTGATGGGAATGGGGGAGAGGACCACGCCGATGGCGGTGGAATCGGTGGCCCGCGCGCTGTTCGAGAACCGCCAAGCCAGCAAGGTCGTCGCCGTCGAACTGCCCCACAGCCACGCCTTCATGCACCTCGACACGGTCATGACAATGGTCGACACAGGGACGTTCGTCCTCTACCCCTACTTCGACCGCCACCTGCGGAGCTGGACGATCTCGCCCGGTGACGGCCCGGGCGAACTTTCCATCGCACGGAACCACAGCCTGTGGGACACACTGGCCGAAATCCTCGAGGTACCCGAGATAATCGTGCTCACCGCGGACGAGGACATCCGAGCCGCCGAGCGTGAGCAGTGGGACGATGGCACCAACTTCCTTGCCGTGGCACCGGGCGTGGTCATGGGGTACGAACGCAACATCGCCACCAACACAATGCTCCGTAAGCACGGTATCGAGGTAGTCGACATCGCCGGCAGCGAGCTCGGCCGCGGTCGGGGTGGCCCCCACTGCATGGCCTGCCCGATAGAGAGGGACCCGGCATGACCAGCACGGTTTCCCAGGTAGATGCTACCAGCTTGCACGGCCGGAGCCTCCTCAAGGAGGTGGACTTCACCGCCCAGGAGTTCCTTTCCCTCGTCGACCTAGCGGCGGCGCTCAGGCTCGAGAAGCGGAACGGGACCGAGCGGCAACGAATGGTGGGCCGCAACATCGCGTTAATTTTCGAGAAAGCGTCAACGCGCACTCGCGCTGCCTTTGAGGTAGGTGCCTACGACCAAGGGGCGCACGTCACTTACCTCGGTCCCGACGGCAGCCACATAGGGTCCAGCGAGACGATCAAAGACACCGCCCGGGTGCTCGGCCGGATGTACGACGGGATCGAGTTCCGGGGTTTCGCGCAACAGTCCGTCGAGACCCTGGCCGCCTTTAGCGGCGTCCCGGTGTGGAACGGTCTAACTGACAAGTGGCATCCCACCCAGATGCTGGCCGACATCCTGACGATGCGCGACCACATCGACAAGCCCCTAGAACACGTCGGGTACTGCTACCTCGGTGACGCACGCAACAACACCGCCAACTCCTTGCTCGTCACCGGGGCCCTTCTTGGCATGGACGTGCGGATCGCCGCACCCAAGGACCTGTGGCCGTCCCCCGAAGTCCAGGCGATTGCATCAAACTTGGCTGCCGCGTCGGGCGCCCGGGTTCACATCGACGACGATGTCGCCGCCGGCGTCGAAGGAGCCGACTTCGTCTACACCGACGTATGGGTGTCGATGGGTGAACCCGTCTCGGAGTGGAAGGACCGGATCCATGAGCTTCTCCCGTACCAAGTCAACGCTGCCACCATGAAGGCGACAGGCAACCCTGCCGTCAAGTTCATGCACTGCCTACCAGCGCTACATAACACCGACACGGAGCTCGGTCAGAAGCTCTCTGCGGAGTACCACCTAGACGCCTTGGAAGTCACCGACGAAGTCTTCGAGTCGCCTGCCTCAGTCGTCTTCGACGAAGCCGAGAACCGGCTGCACACGATCAAGGCGGCAATGGTCGCCACGATCGGGGACTGACGTGCGCCTCGTGGTCGCTGTAGGCGGCAATGCACTCCTGGAGCGAGGTGAGGTCCCCGTGGCTGAGATCCAAGAGAAGCATGTCGAGGCGGCCGTGGCGTCCCTGGCACCGCTGGCCCGGGAGCACCAGGTAGTGGTTACCCACGGCAACGGGCCACAAGTCGGCTTGCTGGCCAACGAGAGCGCTGCCGACCCGGCGCTGCCGCACCCCTACCCACTCGATGTCCTCGGCGCTCAGACCCAGGGGATGATCGGCTACTTCTTCCTGAAGGCGCTCGAGAACGCCCTGCACGGCCGGCAGGTTGTCAGCCTGATCGGCCAAACCGAAGTGGCGTCGAACGACCCGGCCTTCGGGAACCCGACCAAGTTCGTTGGCCCGGAGTACAGCGACGACGACGGTCATCAGGTCGCCGCCCTACGCGGCTGGCAAATGCGCCTCGACGGGACCTCGTGGCGGCGGGTGGTCGCCTCACCCGAGCCGTTGGCCGTCGTCGAGCTCCCGACGATTAGAGCGCTAGTCGACTCGGGCGCCATCGTGATCTGTGCTGGCGGAGGCGGGATCCCGGTTGTCCGGGGCGACGATGGGCTGTTCCGAGGGGCGGAGGCGGTCGTCGACAAGGATCTCACCGCCTCGCTCCTAGCCCGGGATCTCGACGCCGACGCTTTGTTGATCCTCACCGACGTCGCCAACGTCGAGGTCGACTTCGGTACCGAGACTGCTCGCCCGATCGGGCACACCACGCCCGTCGCCCTACGCACTGAGGTGTTCCCGCCCGGGTCGATGGGGCCTAAAGTCGAGGCCGCCTGCCGATTCGTGGAGTCCACCGGCAAACCAGCGATGATCGGCAGCCTCGACGAGGCAGGCGACCTGCTGCGTGGGACACGCGGCACCATCATCGAACCGACTGGCCCATCCGGGTCCTCAGGGTCGCCAAGCTATTCACTTTGAGTAGGAGCCCGCGTGATCGGCACTGGCCGGGCCGCGGACCACGACACAACCCTAGGTTTGGGAGTGAACGCCTTGTTGGACCTGCAGGCCGATCATCTGGAGGACGCCGGGGAGTTTGACGCGGTGTCGACGTCATCGGTGGCGAGATCCTCGACCGCTCGACTGCGCTTCTGCGTGCCGGCGGCACGCTCGTTACCATCGCCAGGGTGCCCACGGTCCAACCGAAGGATGGCAACCGTGCCGCTCGGACGCCCCAGGGTCATTCGAACGAGCCACCGTCCATTAGCTCGACGTTGTGTGCGGCGGCAATTTACTGCGCTGAGCGGGCGGACACGTTTGCCGGGCAAGTCCTCTGCTTAGTCAGGTTGGCGGATCTCACTGTCGTCTTCCAGTCCCCCCTCGGCCAGGTAACGCATCGCGCAGTCCTCTGCGTGAGGTGACACCGAGCTTCATGAACACCTTGCGCAAGTGCCATTCGACGGTGCGGGCGCTGATATACAACTGAGCGCCGATTTCTGGGTTGGTCCGTCCCTCTAGAGCCAAACGGGCTATTTGCTCCTCTTGGGGCGTGAGGTCATTGCGCGTGTCGTCTTCTCGCTTGCGGATTGTCTCTCCCGTCGCCCGCAACTCGTGGAGGGCACGATCGCCGAAAGCCATCATGCCGATTTCACTGAACATGTCGTAGGCACGGCGAAGCTGTTCCCGTGCATCTATGCGGCGGCTCTGGCGACGTAGCCACTCTCCGTAGAGCATGTGCGCGCGCGCGAGCTCCGGCCGCAGGTGCGTGCGCCCCAGCCGCTCGATCGCTTCTCTGTAGGAGCGTTCGGCCTCCTCGCCGTCGCTTACCAGGGCGCGCGCTCGTGCCTGGATTCCCAACCCCCAATCGCTGTCACCGACGCTCGTCTCGACCACCAGCCGCTGCAGCGTCTCGACGGCGCGAGCCATCTCTCCGGTCCTCGTGGCCGCCTCGATCAGCTCGGGCAGGGCCCAGGTAGAGATGTACAGCTCGGGGATAATCTCGCTCGCCTCCTGGGCCGCGGCCAGCGCCTCGTCGTAGCGACCGAGCCCGTTGTAGAGGATTGCGGCAACCCACTTTCCGAATTGCACCCCGATTCCCTGACCCTCAGCCGCGGATATCTGAATCGTCGCCGCGATCGACTCGGAAATCTCGGCCTCCCGGCCCCGGAGAGCGCCCAGCACCAGGGCGGCGTACGGAGCGATGCGAGTCTCGGTCGCCTCCGCGATCGCATCGGCCTCGACGATCAGCGAATTGGCCGTCGCAAACTCTCCAACCATCGAGGCGGCAAACGCACCGGCTAGTCAGAACGATCGGAAGCAAAGCCGAGCGCGCCCGCGTCGCGGGCGAGCTGGACCCCCCGGTCGGCGATCGCAAGCCACCCGTCGAAGTCCCACAGCACGAGGGCGGGCACCACGGCCAGCCAGCCCCACCGAAGCCCTGCCTCTGCTGAGATCCCGTCGCCGGCAAACGCGCCTATCGCCCGCTCCAGTGCCGGTGCAGCTGCTGCACGGCCCTCGGTGATCAGACGCGCAAGACCATCCAGCAACAGATCCGACGGACGCGGTGGGTCCGCCCGTGGAGCGGCCGCGCTGGCGGCTCGCGACACGTCCGCGACGTTGGCGCCGTCTGCTAAGCGGCCCGCGAACATCGCCGCGCCCCACGCCTCCAGATAGGTCTCGCGAGCCAAGTCGAGGTCCAGCGGCTCGAGCCGCCTAGCCGCCCCCAGCAGCAGCGACACGGCGTCACTGCCCCAACTAGAAGCAAACGCGACCTGCCCACGCAGCAGGTCGATCCGGGCGCGCTGAAGCTCGTCCAGCGACCCGGCCTCCGCGGTCGCCAGCAGACCGAGCGCCGCATCGAACGCCCCGGCCTGCACGCTCGCTTGTGCCGCGGCCAAGCGCGCGCTCGGACCGCTGTGCTGGTTCCGGGGTGAGCGCGACCGCTCGTTGCAGGAACGCTGCGGCGGCTGCCAGGCCGCCACGCGCCTGCGCCCGACCGGCTGACCGCTCCAGCTCCGACGCCACCTCCTCGTCGGGCCCCTCCGCCGCCAGAGCGCGGTGCCATGCACGACGGTCGGGGTCGTTCTGCGGATCCATGGCCGCAGCCAACGCCAGATGCACCGCTCGCCGGTCCTGCCCGGATGCTCTCGAGTAGACCGCGGAGCGAACCAGGGGGTGCCGGAAGCGCACTTGCGCTCCGAACTCAACGAGTTGCTCGGCGCCGGGAGGCTCGGCGGCGTCTCCTCCAATGCCGAGTGCTTGCGCCGTACGCCAGAGCAGAACGACGTCCCCGGTCGGCTCAGCAGCCGCCAGCAGTATCAATCGCTGGGTGGCTTCAGGCAGCGACTCGAACCGCCTCAGAAAGTGCTCCTCGAGCTGACTGGGAAGATCCCCCGAGCGGGGACCTGCGAAACCACCGGCCAGTTCGGCGGCAGTCATACCCCGTGGCAGTTCTAGCAGCGCCAGAGGATTACCCCGGGTCTCTGAAACGAGACGGTCCCGGACTCCGGTATCGACTCGACCTGGGGTTGCCGCTGCCAGCAGGGCCTGGGCATCAGCGTCGGTAAGGCCGTGCAGTGCCAATTCGGGCAACCCCGCGAGGTTTCGGTCTTCGGTGGGCTCACGGATAGAAAAAAGCATCAGCACGGACTCGGCAAGGAGCCGCCGACCGACAAACCCAAAAACCTGTCCGGACGCGGCATCGAGCCATTGCGCGTCATCGACGACGCAAAGCAGCGGGCGCTTCAGCGCCACCTCAGCCAACAAGCTGAGCGTCGCTAGACCCACCAGAAAGCGGTCGGGAGGGTCGCCCGACATCAGGCCGAATGCCACCCGTAGCGCGTTCTGCTGAGGATCCGGAAGAAGGTCGACAGCGGCGAGCATCGGAGCACATAGCTGGTGCAGCCCAGCAAAGGGCAACTCCATCTCGGACTCGACCCCTGCGACCCGGAGGACCTGAAAATCCGAAGCCTGCCGGGCGCAATGGTCCAAGAGCGCCGTCTTACCTATCCCAGCCTCACCGCGCACGACCAGAGCACCACTCTCGCCACCACGGGCCATGTCCAGCAGCCGGCTCAGCTGCTCCCGCTCCGTGGTCCTGCCCCGGAAGACCGGCGGACGCTGGGGGGCCATCGCCCACGAGATCATAACAAACGTCGACTACGGATCCGCCCGCTGACCAACTGTTTTCGGGTCTCCTACGGGCCCTCGGGCCGCCTCGGCTCCGGCGGCGTTCTCTCCGTCTGCCGGCGCTCCCGCACCTCCTCCCGTCTCGTGGTCCCCAAGGAGAGATCCAGGCTGAAGGCTCTGGCCTCAAGGTAGTGACCGTAGAAGTCGATCCGGGTGTAACCGCGTCCGGCGTATAGGGCCTCAGCTTCCGGCTGGCGGGGACCGGTCTCCAGGATCAAGCGGGTATAACCGGCTTCCCGAGCAGCGTCTTCGAGAGCTTTAAGCACGCGGGCTGCTAGTCCGCGCCGGCGGTAACGGGGGTGTGTCCACATCCGCTTTACTTCACATGTTGCCGTGTCGTAGCGACGGAATCCTCCGCCTGCGACCGTAGTCGGGCCGTCCATGAAACGACGAACAGCCCGTGTGGAGGGTCGAACTCGTCGTCGTTCGCCCTCGTCATCTCGACGTTCTCGCCATAACGCGTGTCGTACTCCTCGGTCAAGCCGGCCAACAACGGCGGCGCCTCGACATCGCTTAAACGGGCCAGCCGCGTTTCCACAGCTACATACTCACGCAACTTGGCTGAGGCGCACGGCTCGCTCTGCCCCGACTGAACTGGGTGGGGAGAGGAGAAGAGCAGAGAAGGAAGCAAAAGTGGAATGTAGCGGCCGATCCACGTGCCAGGGACGCTGCCGCCCCGGAGCGGCCACACCGGCCCTAGCTGGCTCAGAGACTCGGTGCATTCCACCGAAGAAGAATGTCCCATGTTCAGCTTTGACAAACTCGTCAATGAGGGCGAACAAGGGTCCTGACTCCAGGATTCTGAAGCAGACCGGGAACGAAGGCTTGGAAAAGGCTGCCAAGTCCTTCTCCTGTTCAGAGGCGGACGTTTCGATCATAAGGGCGGACTGTACTGACGCTTGGAAGTCAGTGTTTGTCCCGGGTGGTCCAGGTGCCGTATAGCTAGATGACGAGTAGGTGAACGGTTCGCCCGGCTCGTCCCACCCGGCCACGAGGGGGATTCTGGGAGACCGGGACCCCTACGCACGCAGCAAACTTCTCGTCGCTGGTCTGCCAACCCGGGAGGGGAGCGTTGCCGCAGTAGGGCTCAGCCGGGTTGGAGCCCTTACCGGCCATGCACTGGCCAGCTTGGCCGTCGGATGTCCAACCGTGTGGCAAGTCCTCTCCGCTGAGTGCCAACTGCTTGGCGACTACGAGCAGTGAGGTTATCCCACACTTTGAGTAGGCAAAGAGCCTAAGGAGGTATGCCAGTGTCGGTCGTGCACGTGGAGAGGATCACATGTGACAACCCGGAGTGCGTGGAATACGTGGACGAGTTGATCCGCGAGCAGCCGGGAGAGTTCGAGTTGCAAGAGTATGTGCGAGCACTGCTCTCGTCGCAGGGATGGACCTCCAAAGACGGGTTCGATTTCTGTCCATCCCACCCGGCGGATCTGAACGTCTTGTCGTCGTTCTAACCCCGTCTGGAATTAGCCGCTCTTGCACCGAGCACCTGGAGGCAAATCATGCAAGCCATCACCGTTAGAGACCGCGATGCCGGCCTCACTGGGCTCTCGCTCTCGGAAATGCCGTACCCCAACGCCGCCCAGAACGATGTCATTGTGCAGGTACATGCCGGGGGGTTCACCCCCGGCGAGCTGGACTGGCCGACGACCTGGACCGACCGCGCCGGGCGCGACCGGACGCCGAGCGTGCACGGCCACGAGCTGTCGGGCGTCGTCGTTGAGTTGGGGAACGGGACCACCGCACTCACCGTTGGCCAGAGGGTGTTCGGACTGATCGACTGGGCTCGCAACGGGTCCTTGGCCGAGTACGCAGCGGTGGAGGCCCGCAACCTCGCTCCTCTCCCGGCTGACGTCGATCACACCGTGGCCGCCGCTCTGCCGATCTCCGGGCTGACCGCATGGCAGGCGCTCATCGACCACGCTCGCCTCACCGCAGGCCAGACCGTCCTGATCCACGGCGCCGCGGGCGGTGTTGGTTCGATCGCCGTGCAGCTCGCCCGCGAGGTAGGAGCCGTCGTGATCGGCACCGGCCGCGCGGCGGACCGCGACACAGCCCTCGGCTTGGGAGTGGACGCCTTCTTGGACCTCGAGGCCGACAAGCTGGAAGACGCCGACGAGGTTGAGTGATGCTCGATGTGATCGGTGGCGAGATACTCGACCGCTCGGCTGCGCTGGTGCGCGCCGGCGGCACGCTCGTCACCACCATCAGGGTGCCCACGGTCCAGCCGAAGAATGGCCGCGCCATCTTCTTCGTCGTCGAAACCGACCGCTCCCGGCTCTCGGACCTCGCCCAGCGACTCAGAGATGGACGCCTCAAGCCGATGGTTGGGGCAGTACGGCCGCTTGCCGATGCACCTGCAGCGTTCGCCCCCGCCCGGCGCACCCCCGGCAAGACGATCATCGGGCTCATCGACGGGGGATAGCCGGCGTCGGCTGGGCAGGCGCACTGATCCCCTCAAGGAGCACCTTGCCACAGGGAAACCCTGCCGGTGGGCAGAGCGGCACCCTCGTGCTACAAGGCCTCACCTGGTCTCGTTGTCAGCAAGAGTCGCAGCTCCAAAAGTGAGACTATAAACCGGTCCTAGACAGCCTTACCACTTGAGTTGAACATCTCTAGTTTACTCTCCACCACCGCCTGGACAGCATCGACCACCTCCCCGCTAGCTAACTTAGCGACGGAGAATTCATCGGGGTTTTCCTTGAGTACTTTCTCGAGAGTCGTCCGGTACGCGTAGCACATATCAGAGTTAATATTGATCTTCGTTACCCCGATCTCGACCGCGCTTACAAAGTAGTGCTCGGGGGTATCGCTGCCACCATGAAGGGAGATGTTGCAATCAACAGCCTTGCGGATGCGCTGCAGGAGCTCAAGGTCAAGTACCTTAGGTACCGGGTACTTACCGTGCAGGTTGCCGACCGCTGCTGCAAAGGTATCGATGCCAGTAGCGTCGACAAAAGTTTTGGCACCTTCTGGTGTGCTGAAAGTCTTTTTTATCTCTTCGTAGTTGATCCGTTCTGTGTGAAGAGTCGAGCTGCCCGCAAAGTAGTGTGGCTCTGCTTCGACCAACGCACCGGTAAACTTGGCGTACTCGACGACCTGTTTGGTGGCCGCGAGGATCTCTTCGTCAGAAGCGTGATGATTGGCCTGGGAGACGTCAATACGGATAAATTCAAAACCCGCATCGATGCCTTTAATTGCGTTTTCGACACTCGGGCTGTGGTCCAGGTTGATGTAGATCTCCAGGGCGTAGTCGTTCTTAAAGTTGTCAACCATGTCCCGGACGTTGTCGAGGCCAAGGTCATCGACTTCGCCCTGGCTGACTTCTACGAGTACCGGGGCTTGGTTCTTTTGAGCAGCCCGGGCGACAGCCTTTAGAATTTGCTCGTCGTCTAAGTTAAATGCCCCAAAGGCCCAGTCTTCATTGCGAGCACGTTGCATGCTGGCCCGCGCGTTTTGACAATTGTCTCTTACCTGTTTGAGAGTCAGTGAGATTAGTGACCTCCTGCGTGTTTTGTCGTCACGGGAATTGTCTTGGTCCCTGCTGTCTCGACGTCCCGTTGGGCGGCTCCGCGGGGGCATCATGGGCAATGCTCCGCCCGAGGCAGGTCAGATTATCATCGGCCAGGAGGACCGGCTCTGCTTGATCGGCGCGAGGCGGGCCGAGCCGGGCGAGAGCGGCACAAGGACCGCTGGGCGCGTCCGATGTCGAGGACAAGACCGGACGCCACTGTGGACGGGGCACTAGCGGGGCGGTGGGAGAACGGGCACGGGCGAGCACCCACTTCCACACCGGGCCGCCGGAGCCCGGGCCGACAATGGCGGCCTCGATGCTCTCAGCCGTTTTCCCCGCGAACGGGTGTCCCAGCCCAGGGCCACAGCGAGAAGCCAGGGGACAGACCGGTGACTTCGACGTATGCGATACATAAGCGAGAGGCGTACGGTCTATCTAGAACGAACTCCGAGAGCAGGCCAGTCCAACCGACACCGAGATCCCCGCAGGCATCGTCGAGTGAAAGGCAGTCACCCCATGCGATCCGACATCAGACCAGGCGGCGTGTTCCCCGACTACTCGTTGCCGGATCACACCAACATCGTTCGCACACTCAGTGAGCTCCAAGGTGACGATCCGATGATCCTCACGTTGGCGCGAGGCAATTACTGTCCGAAGGAACACCAGCAGCACCTGGAGCTCGCAGCGAACTATCCGAAAATCGCCGTCGCCTATACCCAGGTCGTCACCATCGCCACCGACGACCACCACACCCTGCAGGAGTTCCGGGCTTCAGTGGGTGCCCAATGGACATTTCTCTCGGACCCAGCTCGGACGATCCAAAAGGACCTCGACATCCAGGAGTACACCGACCCCGAGCACGATCCGATGATCCCCCACACACTTGTGCTCAAGCCTGGACTCCTCATTCACAGTGTCTACAACGGCTACTGGTTCTGGGGACGCCCGTCGTTTTACGACCTGTGGTCCGACTTGTGCGCTGCGTCGAGCGAGATCCGCCCTGACTGGGACCTGAGCAAAACGGGATTGCGCGAAGCCTGGGATGCAGGCGACTACTCGAGCTTTCACGGTTGGAACAAACGGGCCGCAAAGTCGATGCCCACATCGTATGAGTCCTAGATGAATATGGATCTGTCCGTGTTGGGTGGAGGACGGCCTGGATCGAAGGGGTAGGTGGCAGTGGTGCGAACGCCGGTCTGCGAACTGCTCGGGATTCAACAACCGATTGTCTTGGCGGCGATGGTGGCGGTGCCCGAACTGGCGGCAGCGGTCTCGAATGCCGGTGGGCTCGGCATGGTGACGCTGACGTGGTCCGATCCGGCAGGAGACGTGGTTCGCGGGACGGCGGCGCTCACCGATCGTCCCTTCTGCGGCAACCTGGTTCTCACCTCCGATCAGCACCGTCGCCTCGATGAAGCCCTCGAGGCCGGTTTGCGGATCGTGTCACTGTTTCTGGGGGATCCCGCTGGCTACATCGAGCGGGTCCACGATGCGGGCGGGCTCGCTCTGTGTACGGTCGGGAGCGCCGAAGAGGCGCGGCGGGCGGTCGGCAGCGGAGTTGATGTCATCGTGGCGCAGGGTTGGGAGGCTGGGGGGCACGTGGGAGGTCAGATTGCGACGCTCCCCTTGGTGCCCGCCGTCGTGGACGCGGTGGCGCCAGTGCCAGTGATCGCGGCCGGTGGGATCGGGGACGCTCGCGGCGTGGCTGCCGTCCTCGCCCTGGGCGCCCAGGCGGCGTGGGTGGGTACCCAGTTTCTGCTTGCCCAGGAGATGCCCATCCACCAGGAGTACCGCACTCGCCTGATCAACGCGGTCGAGACCGACGCGGAGTGGTACCCCGACCTCTACGACGTCGACTGGCCGAACTCGCCCCACCGCGCGCTCCGCAACTCGACGGCCGAGATGTGGGAGGCCGCGGGCCGGCCGCCTCTGGAGAGTAGGCCCGGAGTGGGCGATGTCATCGCGGACTTCGCTTCGGGCGAAGCAATCGTCCGCTACGAGCCAGCGCCGCCGATGGTTGGCACCACCGGTGACATTGAAGCGCTCTCCATGTGGGCCGGACAGAGCGTCGCGCTCGCCAGGCAGCCACGACCAGCGGCGGAGATCGTGGCTGAGCTCGTCTCGCGTTTGTGAGCCAAGCCGGCCTGTTGTGTGTGGATGTGTGTGTGTGTGGAGGTGGCGGGAATTGAACCCGCCGGTCCCCCTCTTCCGCCGGTCCTGCTTGGCGGCATAAAATGCCTGTTGAGCTGCTCGAATGGCTTGACCACTAGGTGCCGGTAGTGACCGCTGGAGGCCGGTTTTCCGCGTCCTCGCCGCGTTCTCGCGTCCTCGCCGCGTCTTTTCGCGTCACACCTGAACGCTATTATCTGTACTGGCAATCAATCGCATTGTCATTACGCGGGAGGATTTAGGGATGGGTTTTATCGAGCTCACCAACTTCACATGGGCCACGGACAGTGGTGGCCGGCGCTGCAAGCAACCCGTCCGCGGGACTTCCTGGAAAGCCCGTTATCGCGACGAGAGCGGCAGCGCCCGGTCACGCTCCTTCGCCACCAAAGGCGAAGCCCAGGACTTCCTTTCTCGCACTAGCGCGGACATGCAGCGGGGCGACTACATCGACCCGGTCGAGCGGCGCCGTCACTTTTCTGACTGGGCCAACACGTGGTGGGCCACAACAGTGAAGCTGCGGCCGACAACCCGCCGCGGCTACTGGCAGCTCCTCCAGGGCCACGTCCTCCCGTATTTCGGGGCTCGGGCCATGGGCAACATCGACTACATGTGCGTCGAGAAGTTCATAGCGGCCAAGCTTTCCGAGGGCCTGTCGCCGAAAAAAGTGCGAGATGCCATCTCGGTTACCTCTCTTGTACTGAAGTGTGCCGTACGCTCCAACGCCCGCAAGGACAACCCCGCCGCCGGGCACCAAATCCGGGTCGTCAAACGGAAGCTCCGCCCTGGCGATGTCCCCGACATGGCTGACATCAAGCGCCTGGTCGCTCAGGTCCGCGACCCGTACAAACCCGCTGTCTGGCTGATGGCGTTCACCGGCCTGCGCCCGTCCGAGCTGTGCGGCCTCCGGGTGAGGAGCATCGATTTCACTCGCCGCTTGGTCCGGGTATCCGAGACGCTGCTCCCAGTGCACCGCTACGGTAGCTCCCCCTATTCACTTGTGTCCGGCCCGCCCAAAACTGATGCGGGTGACCGGGATATCCCGATCCCTGCATGGTTGTGCGACGACTTGGCTGCGATGCTCGCCGAGCGCGGGGCCGGCCGGGCGGGCGGTCTTGGCCGTGACGAGTATCTATTCGTCCGGCCCACTGGCCTGCCGCTCAACCTCGACAAGTTCCGCCAGGACGTGGTCCGTCCTGCACTTCGGGCCGCTGGCCTTCCTGAGACCCTGCGGACCTATGACCTGCGCCACAGCCATGCCAGCCTCCTGATCGAGCAGGGCGCCAACGTGCTCGCCATCGCACAGCGCATGGGCCATACCGATCCCTCAGTCACATTGCGTGTCTACGGTCACCTCTTTGCCGGTGCCCAAGAGGATCTGACGCGACGCCTGGACGACTTGCGGCGCGTTAGTGCCGATCCCGCCAGCGGCGAGCTCGTCCAGCTCGAGCAGGTACGGCGCTCGGCTCCGGCTCACCGCTAGGCTGGGTCGCAGCATGGAGACGAGCCTTTACCCGCCGCCCGGGCCGAGCCTGGCGCCCGAGGACGCGCAAAAGGTAGAGGCCGGGGTCAATCAGATGCTGGAGGACATGGGTTACCGTGCCGAGCCGATCACTGGCTGGTGGAGCACAACGCGGTTCCCCGAACTCGGTGACATCACCATCGTCGAGGCCTGGCTCCAGGGTGACTACGACGGCGTTCGTCGCCTCGTCGAGTTGCTGCACGCTCGCTCCCAGGCCGTTGCTGAAAGGATCGCGCGGGATCCTGCATTCATGGAGTTCCTGCGCGACCGGATGGCGCGGCTCGGCTAAGCCGCGCTCCACGTGCCTCTCGGCAACCTCGACGCCTTCAGAGAATGGGTCGAACGGGATGACCCCAAGTACCGTGAGGCCCGGCCGGTCGAGGCCTGGATCGCCCAACTGGCAGAGAAACCCTGGGCTCGCCCGAGCCGACCCGTTCCTGAAATATCGAACCAACCCGAGTATGAGGTACGGGCCGCATTGCTTCCAGACGCCGACGGTGTCGAGGTGATCTACCGGCACACGTACGATCCGGGAGCGGCGGTCGGTACCGTTGACCTGATCTGGGTCGGCCGGGCGGTTCTGCCGGGCGATGGCTAGGGCCGAGTGTTGCCACCTCGCGGATTGGGAGTGGGGGTTCGCGTCGGAGGACCGACGCGCTCGTTCTTGTACCAGGCACTGGCGCCTGGCAGGCAGCGGGTGCTAAGGAGGCCTCTAGTGTTTCTTCGGGAACCTGCCAGCTCGCGAATGGGTCTTGCAGATGTGGGTAGGTTTCTAGTTAGTCGACTGGCTATCGGCGTGGCAGTGCTCCCTTTTGTCTTAGGGCTCGGGACAGCCCCGGCTGTCGGGCACGCGACCGCCGGCGCAATGCTCGGTCGGTACCCACTCACTTCAGTCAAGTGGGGAACCGTGATGAACGCCTTGCTGAACTGCGAAGAGGGTACCAGCGCAGGCGTGGAGGCAACGTACCTCCGCCCCGGGCCAGCTGTTCACCTTGCACTAATCCAGGGGGACGCGTGCTCCGGAGGTGCGGGCCACCCCGCAATGGGGGTCTGGGTCTTTGACTCAGCCTCTTCGCCCACCACTGCCCATCTGTTTCAGGTCCTTATGGACCCCGGCTGGTTTATGAACTGGAGCCAACTGCACTTCACGGCTCGCACTATCTCGGCCGAGATTTACTCCGATACCTGCTGCTCCGGTTACGCCTACGAGTACCAGGCGACATGGACGTGGGACGGCACGCGCTACATCGGCAACCCTGCCGCCTACACGGGGCCGAGCCCGCTCCGGCTTAGCCTCTCCGACCCTGTCGGTGTTGCCCGCCTCGGCCAACTCGTGCGGTTCCGTCTTACCGTCTCCAACGTCGGCGTCCTCCCGGTTTCTCAACTGCAGCCCTTCGCCTCAGGTTTGGTCCCAGGGCAGCCATTGTTGCGATGTGAGTTGGGTTGCGACCAGGGAACATTGGACCCTGGGAAGTCTGAGCACACGGTCTGGGCTGGCCCCGCTACGACCGCGCCGTTGTTGGGCGAAATCTTCGACGTTGTGGGCAACATACCCGCCAGGAACATGAAGCTCGTTGTGACCAAAGGTGTCGTCCCGCTCCCGCTTTCTATTGGCGCGGACAGTTTCCTGAGCGAAGTGTCGGTTGCCGTCATTGCTTGCCCGCGCGACAGCCTCAGTCTCAGGACTCACAGGGGAAGCGCGACTGAAGAGGGTCAAGCTGTCGTCATGGTCTTCAAGAACGTGGGCGAGAATCCCTGCTTCCTCTATGGGTACCCGACGGTCGACTTACTTGGCGGCTCCCGAGCAGTCACCATAGCTGGCACCCCACAGGATCACGTCGGGCCGCCTGAGCCTGACGTTTCGCCGCCTGTTCGCCTACCCCCTGGTGGGTACGCGAGTTCGACTCTTCTTTACACGACCCGCGGGTCGCAGTCCTGTCAAGCCGTTGTAGCCTCGATGCTCGAAGTCACCCTAAAAGACGTTCAACGCCATTTCTCGGCACGCGCGGCTGTGACAATATGCACTGGCTTGTACTACTTGAACGGTACAACGGTCATGAAGGCAGGCAGCGCACAGGGTAGTTACTGACACAGCGGGGTGCGCTCCCTTTGCCCAGCAGCGCAAGTTGCACGAAGGCCGGTGGGCCGACGACGATCCGAGTGCAGGCTTCGGCCTAGGAGTACGCCTCCGGGTTCACGAGCGGCTGTAGCTCGTTTATCCGGTCCTGTGTCAATTCCACCTGGCACTTGGCTTTCTCGAACGCAGCAACGGTGCCTGGGTAATAAAAATCCCACACTAAGCTGCATTCGGTTTCGAGATAGTTGGTCCAGCTTGACTGTGCTCTGCGTGCCTGCGAGGAGTTGAATCCCGTAGCAATGTGAGCGAGGTCGTGGTTCAAGACACCGGTCAGGTCCTTGTCTATAGCTTCCTCACATCCGAACATTGCGGTATCAGTGCGCTGCGTTTCGCAATCATGAGTCGTCAGGAGAACGACTCCTGCCGAGGTTGGTGTCGTCTCGCCCAGAATGCCCGTGAGGACGATGCCCACTGACACGAGGAACGAAAGGCACCTTGATCGGGACGTTGGCGATTTGAGCCTCTCGGGACGCATGGCTTGAGCGTACCCGGTTCAGGCGCGGGCGCTAACTGTATCCCAGCACCGCAAACGCTACGGAGGTCTGTGGGGCCGACGACGACGATCCGAGTGCAGGCCTCGGCCTAGGAAGCGCGTCACAAGCCGCAGAGGATAAGCGTTGGTTGGACGATCAACCATTCCGCGGCTGCGCACAGCCAAGCGAGAAGGAAACGGCGTCGGCATGGACGATGAGGAACTTCGTCGGCTTTGTGCTGCACCCGATGACGTGGCCACCAACGACTACCGGCACACCGTAGTTGCCGAAGTTCTGGCCGGCTTGTTTCAAGGCCGCGACAGACAAGCGAGAGACCGAGAGACTGGACGAGCCTGTTGCTCGGGCGAAAGTGTCGAAGTACGGGTCGTAGATCGCCAGAGGTGAGCAGCCCCCGGTGCAGGCGACGAACTCTAGAATGCCGTTCCGTCGGGAACTATCAACCACGGAGACAGGAGTCGCACCGAACCGTTGTTGGAGGAACTCCTCGAATCGGTAAAGCAGTTCACCGCTCGGGCTCAGGCCTGTAGGCGTCGAGTTACTAACTGCCGCATCAGGACGACTTGATCGTGAAGCAAAGGCGGACGAAGGCCGAAAAGGCGCTAAGATGAGTAACAATGCAATCACGACGACGCCCGCGACGATAGCGGAGAGTGCCGTCCGAAGCGGGCGGTGGTCATTCGGGACTCCTGGTACGGCTATTGGCCGTTTAAGCGTGCCAACATTTGAGTTCGCCGGCTCATTCATCGTCGCCCTCCCTCGATCGCCTTACGCCCATCTAATCAGGCTCAACAGCTGAAGTAGCCCGCGCAATAAGCAGTGGTCGAGTAGTGGGTCCAAGTGCCCTCAGGCGCCCCGCGAGCCGGCGTAACTCACGATGCGACGGCGTTCCCTGCATCCCAATACCGCAAACTGCGCCGAGGCTCGGTGGGCCGAGATGCTCGATCTACCATTCCCTCATGGTGACGGCATCGGACACGAGTCGTCGGCGGGTAGGCCTGCCGGGGCGTCTTGCGGGCGGGGTGGCTGCGGTGGCATTGGCCGTCTTGGCTCTGGCCTGCGCCGGTACAGCCCTCGAAGTCCTTGGCCCCGAATGTACGAGCCTTGGATGTGAGGTCATTGGAGCCTCGCCATCGGTGACCGTGTATCAGTACATCGAAGCAGCATTGACGTTGGTGAGCACTTTTGGCGCGTTGGAATGTGGTTACATGGCGGTTACAGCGGACTTCCTAAAGCAACGCAGGGGTGTTTACGCATGGACAGCCGCGTTGCTTGCGTGCTTTGTCTTGCTCTTCGTCCTCTTTTCGTTTGCGTAGACGGGACCCAGTGGCTACCGACTTCCGCCTCGCGCTTCAGGCGACCGCAGCAGGGCGGCGGACGCCAGCGCCCAGATTGCAATCAGTCCGAGCCACACGACTAGGCGAACGGCTGCGGACGGCCCCGGTTCGTAGATCGCGCCGGTAAGAGGTGCGTAACCGAACCAACCTGTGTCTCCTCGGTTGACGATATACGATCGGGCCAACGCTAGCGTCATGCCAAGAGAGATGATGACGATGATCCGCTGGCTCAGGTTCATGCGGTCAATCCAGTGCATGGATTCAACAGTGCCATAGTACGCGCCGGCCTGGGGAGACGGACCCGGCGGGCAGCACGGTCGCGTGATGTTACGAATGGAAGGGTCCGAGGTGGGGGTTCACGTCGGAGGACCGACGCGCCAGATCTCGTACCAGGCACTGGCGACTGGGGACCTCGGATTCGCCTGCGGGTACTGCTGGCGATGAGCGGCATTGCCGCACCCCGTACGTTCCGAGTTGTCTCGACGACTACGGTGCCAACGTGTGCGGCTCGACTGCGCGTGACTTGCGCCACGGCAGTCATATCCGTCGGAACACGTAAATCCGGTTCCCGGACGGGTCGTTGCTTGCCCCGACAACGGCGGTCGGCCCTGAGACCGCGACAGCAAAGCCGAGGTCGATGTTGGCTGAAGGAGATGGCCTGAGCGGAGCCTGCTCAGACCAGCTGTTTCCTGTTCGCGGAAATACATAGGCCGCAGTCCGGCTGCCGACCAGGATCGTGTTGGCCGAGACGGCCAACGGCTCAGGGCCGATATGTCCGTAGCCGTCGAAGTCCTCCAGCGCGGACACCTGGTCCCAGTGCGATCCTTTCTTCTCAAACACAAAAGCGCCGCCGTCGGCTATGGAGTCGGGCGGTGCCCCGACGACCACCGTGGTCCCGGCCACTGCTACCGCCGAGCCGAATGTCCCCAGCGACGGGCGATAGCGAGGCGGAGGGTTTACGCCCTCCAAGGTCACCCGGTTGCCCAAGCCCTTAGACGAAACGTTGTAGAGGTAAGCCGCGCCTCGGACTAGCCCATAGCCTGGCGCGCCCACGACGGCAGTCCGACCGGCGATGGCGACCGACGACCCGAAAGCCGGGCCATCGGCGCCCCCCTGCCCTTTCAGTTCCTCCAGCAGACGCCAGCCCTTGCCACCGTTGGAGTAGACATAGATTTGTCGTGCATTGGGAGCACCGACCAGCAAGGTTTGCCCGAAGATGGCGACACTCAAGCCGAAGCCCGCATCAGTCACTGGGTGCGGGTCCTCCAGTTTGGCCAGCTGGTGCCACGAGCCATTAGTTAGCCCGAAGACGTAAGCCTCCCCCGCGCCAAGGCCCGGCTCACCCACCACCACGGTGCCCCCCGATGCGGCCACGGCCACGCCAAAGGACTCGTCGCCGGCCTCGGAGCCGTGTAGAACAGCCGTCTCATACCGTCCGCCTGTTTGGCTGAATACAAAGACGTGGCCAGTGTCGTCGTCGCCGGGTGCGCCAACCGCTATGTAGGCACCCGAAATGGCCACCGCGAAGCCGAACATCTGACGGCCGAGAGAGGAGGGCGCATGTAGCTCAGCCACCTCGGCGTATGTCGATGAGAGAGCCGCCTGGGCGCCGAAAGTCGGCGGCAGGGCCAGAGCCAAAGCGACTACCGAGACGAATGATTTCCTCATACGTGACAAGGGAGATCTCCCTCTTAGGCGGATCTAGCTTGGCTGGTCTCTTCTGCCGATTGTAGCCGTCCTGCGCTAAACGCTCGCCCGAGGCGTCGAAGGGTCTCGGCAACGGAGACCTCCAGCTCGCACGGACTGGCCAGATACGAAGCGCTAAAGACTCCGAGCCGGCCGGACCAAATGTCGGAGGACCGATACGGCGCGAGGCGATAGCGAAGTCCTGGTGACCCTCGACCGAGCCGGGCCAAGACTTTCTTCGCTCGACGGGGCACCGAGGGCGACAGCCGACAGGCGGAGCCTCGGTGCCCGTGCGACGGAAGGTCGAGAGGCGGCGGACTAGCGCCACGGGCCACCAATACACATCGGTTACCTTCGCGCCATCCTTCGAGGATCGCCGGGACTTCCTTGAGGTCGCGCCGTTCTGCGACGTCGCGTATGCCACAAACCCACAGGACGAGCTGCTCGCTGATGTTAGCGGCGAGGGCACAACCGCGCGTGTCTGCTTGCCCACAATCGTGCATACAGATGTGATGGCACATTGTCCCGGAGCCCTTCTTGTGCCAGCCGGTGGCAGAGCACCTAGAGCGCTGCGGTTCATGAAGGGATTTTGTGCCCGACTTCGGAAGGGCGGCTAAGGGGCCAAGCGAGCCGACTACCGAAGCTCCTCCGACGCAGTGGGTGCGCTCCCTGTAACAGCACCCGCAAACTGCAGCGCCTCATACACGGTGACCGGTCCGAGGGTCACCGGGTCTCTCCGGTTGCCGGGTGTGGTCCAGCCACTCGACAATCTCTGCGGGGTCGAAGCGGACGAAGTGGCCAACCTTGAGGTAAGGCACACGGCGCTCGGCCACGAGGCGGCGGACGTGGCGCACCGAGTCACCTAGGAGATGGGCAAGGGTCTCTATGTCGATAAGTTCAGGCACCGTTGTTGGCATGTCTTCCTCCGTAGGGAAACTTCCCGTCCCTCTCCCGGTCTATGAAGGGCCCAAAACGCAACACCAAATCTCAAAAAGGTTCGAGCCCGGGCTTCCTAGGACCGACCAAGCTGCGCCGATGTCCGTCACCGGTCTGGCAACGAGCTCGTCGAGCGTCCACACCTACTCTTTGGGTCACGAGAGGGCGAAAGCTAACCGAGAACCTGAAAAGCCTCTCGCCTCTGCCCTGTCCTTAGCGGCTGGCGATCTTGCCCCGCTAAGGCGCCGCACAGGCCTCGGCCGCCGCCGAGCAGTGGTCTGCCCGCCTGTCCTAAGCGCTGAGCCCGTCTTTCCAAGTCGTCCATGTCAGCAACTCAGCGCGCCGGATAATTTGGACCGTGTTGGATTTATCCGACAGAGACCGTCACTGTCCGTTATTGCCACCCTGCTCCCAAGAGCCACACCGCACTAATTGAAGGCTCCTCATCTGAGCAAGACCGTGACCGAGATGTTCGTGCCCTACAGGCGCCCGGTCCGGTCAACTCCCTTGTCCTGCTTCGCTACTTGGTGCGCGAGCTGAGCGTTCCCAAAAACCTCAAAACGGGTCCTCCTAATTAACCGCTATTGTCCGTTAATGTCCGGTCACCAGAAATTGCTTTACAGCGCTCAGCCCAAGGAGTAAAAAGACAAAGTCATTTGGAACACGATTACAACGTCCCGTTGTGAAGGTCCTAATGAACCTCGCGATGAACTTGAAAGGTGCTGGCCGGTGGCGTGGATGCGGATGATGGGCGCCGACTCCGTCGGCTACCACGAGCGGACCGTCCTTGGCCGCGAGGACGACCCGGTCGGCAACGCCCTCGAGTACTACGCGTCCCGAGGTGAGACGCCGATGGCCTGGGGCGGCGCCGGCGCCGCCTGGCTCGGCCTGGACGGCGAGGTGGACATCGACGAGTGGAGGGCCGTGTTAGGCACAGCTGGAGCACGCCACCCAGAGAGCGGCGAGCGTCTCGTGCACTGCATGCGGCCAGGGATGGAGCTCGTTGTAAGCCCGCCTAAATCGATAGCCGAGCTGGGCGTTATCGGCCGCGCCGAGGACATGCACCTAATCCTCGACGCGGAACACGATGCCACGATGGGCTACCTCGACAGTGTTGTGCAGGACCAGGGCGGCAGGCGCGGGCGCGCACAGCTGCGTACTCCTACAGAAGGCCTCACTTGGGCCGTGTCCCGCCATGCGACGACACGCGCAGGGGACCCCCAAGTCCACGATCATGTCCTGGTCGCCAATTTGGTACGCATGGGCGACGAAAGAGGCGGCTGGAAAGCGCTGGACACCGGGCTGCTGCGCGACCACCTCCACGCCGCAACCGCCGTCGGCCGCTTAGCTGCAGCGGCTAAGGCCGTGGAACTGGGCTACGCGATCGAGCCAGACCCGGGTCCCTCGGGTCGCCTTGGCGGCTGGGCCATCTCGGGCATCCCGAAGGAAGCCTGGGAAGTCCACGCCAACCGCTCGGCCCAGATCGAGGCGGCTGTCGGACCGGACGCCTCCTACCGCTCCCGCTCTGTGGCGGCGCGCGCTACACGCGACCGCAAAAGCCATGAGCGCGTCAACGAACTCGTGCCGCGCTGGAGGGATGAGCTGGCTGAAGCGGGCTACCCGGCAGCGGAGCTGTCCGCCGAGGTCGAGCGGGCGGGCCTCGCCTACGAGCCTCCAAGCATGGAGGTCCTCGACGGCCTCGCGGCCGAGCTGCTGGGACGTGACGGCCGCCTCGCCTCAGAAAAGACCTTCACCCGCGCTGATGTCATCGTCGCTGTCGCGCCGCATCTCCACGGCCTGCCCGTCTCGGTCCTGGACAGCACAATCGACAAGGTGCTTACGCACGAGGACGCGATCGCCCTTCCGCTGGTTTCCCGTGCCAGGGAGCCCGTTTGGGCGGCAGCCTGCGTGGTCGAAGACGAGCGCCGTATCGCCGATCTTGCTTCGGTGCTCTCTGAGCGGCCCGGGGCGGCAGTCAGCCTTGCGGACGCGGCAGCCGCCGTGCGTCGCGTAGAGCTAGCCAGGGGCTTCCGTCTCACCGAGAGACAAGTCGAAGTCGCCAAGGGGGTTCTCACTTCGGTACATTCCTTGGACCTGGTGGTCGGGGTTGCCGGCTCGGGCAAGACGAGCACCCTGTCAGCGGTGCGGGAAGGTTTCGAGGCCGCGGGTTACAAAGTGCTCGGCGCAGCAACTTCTGGCCAGGCAACCAAGGCTCTCGGCGAAGGAGCGGGTATCGCCTCGCGCACGGTGGCGTCGCTCAGCTGGCGCATCGAGCACGGCCAGGAGACCCTCACCCCGCGCCACGTCTTGGTCCTGGACGAAGGCTCGATGACTTCTGATTCAGACGTTGGCAGGCTTCTGGCGGCCGTCGAGTCCTCGGGTGCGAAACTGGTCGCCGTAGGCGATTACCGCCAGCTCGGCTCGGTCGGCCCAGGCGGCGCGCTCGAGGCCCTCGTCGCCCGCCACCCGGAGCACCTCTGGACGCTCAGTGACAACTTGAGACAGCGTGACCCAGCCGAACGCCACGCCCTCGACCACCTGCCGCGCAGGTCACGTCCCAAGCGCTGTCGACTGGTATAGCGAGCACGGTCGTGTGCACGCGGTCCCGAGCAAGGACATGGCCATGTCCGAAATGGTGACGGCATGGGCCGGCGACGTTGCCGAGGGACGCGAGGCCCTCCTTGTCGCCTTCCACCGCGACAGCGTCGAAGCTCTCAACCGAGCCGCCCGGGAAGCGTGGCAGAGACTAGGAAAGCTCTCCGGGCCCGAGCTGGAGGCACCTGGAGGCCGAAGCTACCGGGCCGGGGACCGTGTCATCACCTTGGCTCCTGGGCCGGGGGGCACATGGGTTACTTCCCAGCGTGCCGTCGTCGTTTCGGTTGAGCCCGCGGCACAGTCTCTCGTTGCTCGCACGACTGAGGGCACCAAGTTGGCCCTGGGCGCCGAGGAAATCGGCAGCGACAAACTCGCCCACGCCTACGCCATCACTGCCCACCGTTCTCAAGGCTCGACCGTGGACGTCACCTACGCGCTCGAAGATGGGGGAGGGCGTGAGCTGGCCTACGTCGCAATGAGCCGTGCCCGAGGCGAGAGCCATGTCCACGTCGTCGCCCCGGACATAGCCCAGGCAGCCTCCCGCCTTGCCTGGGCATGGGGTGAAGAGCGTCGCCAGTCCTGGGCCATCGGCAACGAAGCGGAGAAGGCTCTTGTCGAGCTCTATGCCGAGCGCATGCGACTGTCACGCTTGGTGCCACCGGACATCTCTCACCAGCTCGACCATGTGCACCGTCAAAACCATGATGCGGAGCGAGACATTGCGGACCTATACAACGGCACCGGGCGCTGGGCGAATACAGACGCCGGCATGGCAGCTCGAGCCGCCAGGGAGGCCGCTGCCGAACACCAAAGAGCACAAGGGTTGTTGGAGAGCCCGGCGCTCGGTCGGTGGTCCCGCCAGAAGGCCCGTCGGGCGCTCGCCGACGCGGGCGACCGCTTCCACCGAGCTCTCGTCATTTGGGAGAGCATCGGCCAGCCGTACGCCACGCGCCTGGAAGCCAAGCGGGAGCGCCTCGGTGCCGACACCGCTCTGCTCGAGCAGGCGCGCACTTCCCGGGAGGCGTTCCTCACCCAGCACCCCGAGGTCCCAAACCGCCTCGCCGCACTCGACCGAGCCATCGCTCGCGAGCAAGAAAACGAGCGCCAACGGAGCTGGGAAGAACTGAAGGACCGCGAGCACGCTCGCCGTCTCGGCATTGATCACGACCTCGACCGTGGCTACGGCATTGACCTGTGACGCCGGCGCCGACAGTTGGTCGTCCTGAGAGCCCCGATCCGCGGGATTGCTCCCGGCCCAGAGTCGCTCCCGCGACGGGCGTGGGGCGGTCAGCCCCCCCTGGGCGGGGGGCTGACCAAGGATGCCCGGTTGGCACTCGTCCACCCGTCAAGTCGCTGACCCTCGGCCTCCACCATCCATAGCTCCGGCCGAGGCCGCGCCATCCTTGGCGCGGGCAACTTGACTGGCTCGCTGCGGCGGCTATCGGAAAGAAAAGGTATTCGCGCCCTACTGCCAGAGGACAATTCCTAGGCATGTCAGGGATATTATGCGCTCATATTCTTGGTCGCTCGAGTAGCCACTCATTGGCGCAGAACGCCGAATCGGAGCGCCGCACCCACTTTGGACTTGACTGACACCGTAACGAGATTCGCTCACGTTATGGCGCGACTACAGGGAGTTACCTGCGGATCGTCGCCCGCGTCCGTCACCCGCTCCGGTAACGGTGAACCCGGGGTAGAGCTGGTTGGGAGGGATCGATCAAGGACGGTTGGTAGTCTGCCCCGGTGGACGACGACGACCTGCTAGCCGAACAACGAGCGTTCTATCAGGCGCGGGCTCCCGAGTACGACGAGTGGTGGCAGAGAAGGGGCCGTTACGACCGAGGCGGGGAGATGGCAGCCGAGTGGGACCGTCAGGTCGCGGTAATCGACAAGGCCCTGAGGCCTTCGTTGCGAACGGGGATGTCTTGGAGCTCGCCGGCGGTACGGGCTGGTGGACGGAGCGACTATCGAGGACCGCCGGGCGGCTAGCCGTTGTCGACGCCTCGTCCGAGGCCCTCGAACTGAACCGTCGGCGCGTGGGGATACCGGATGTCGAATACATCGTCGCGGACTTGTTCTCGTGGGCGCCCGACCGGGTCTTTGACGTAGTTTTCTTCTCGTTCTGGTTGTCGCACGTTCCCCGCTCGAGGTTCACGGCATTTTGGGACCTGGTCCGGTCGTGCCTGGCTCCTGGCGGCCGGGTTTTCTTTATCGACAACCTCGACGACCCCGCCCCGACGATGCCTTCAAATGACCCTTACGTCGTCCAGTACGGTCCCGATCTTCACCTGCGACGGTTGTCCGATGGGAAGGAGTACCGCGTCGTCAAGGTCGTGTACGAACCGGACGAGCTGGAGCTTCTCCTAGCAAAAGAGGGCTGGGCTGCACACCTCGCAACAACCCGCTGGTTCATCTTTGGCAGCGCCCAAGTTGACTCAGCAGTAGCCTCCGGATGCGAAACGGCTACTTAGCCACTCGACTCAGAACGCTCGCTATTGGGCAGCCACCTTCACTTGATGCCCGGCCTTAAATGTGCGCGAGATCAACGGATCTTGTCGCTCAGCAGCAGCTTTGCTGAGCGGCCGTAACGCGCGTGCGGATCGCTATGTCCGGTAGACCATCCCCTCGACGAGGGGGATCAGGCGCTCGATCTCGGCTCTCTCGTCGTCGGGGAGCCTTCCTCTTGCCCGGAGGTCGTAAAGCGCCTCCATGACCCTGCCCCAGTCGTCCGTGAGCCCGAAATTTGACGTAAAGGCCGGGAGTAGCAGTGCGAGAGGTCTGAGGTCCCGTCGAGCGCAGCACGCGTCGATGAGTGCGTTCAAGGGACCGTTTACTGGATGATCGCTGATCGTTGACACGACGCCAGATTGCCTCATCTGCGCCTCGGGGAGCCGTGATGTCGCGGTCCTCGGCGGCGAGCCGACCGACGGCTCCGGAACGCTTGGTGCCGCGCCAGGAGGTCGCCCGACCCTCGCTCCAAGTCCCGCAGAAGGCCGGAGTCGGCCTCATTCCGCGGGCCTGGTAGCGGCCATAAATCACAACCGCCAAGCACGATCGAGGGGCACACTTGTGGGTGATGGAGCCTCCTGCGTCTGGTGCTGACACCCCGACGCTGTACGTCATGGTGGGCCTTCCGGCATCTGGCAAGACGACGCGCGCCAAAGAGATCGAGACGGACTGCAATGCCCTGCGCTTGACGCCTGACGAGTGGATGATCCCACTGTTCGCTGACCTGGCCCCGCGGCCGTTCGGCCAGTCGCTGGCGGGCGGGAAGCGCGATGTCCTCGAGGGGCGTCTGGTCTGGTTGGCCCTCCGCGCCCTGCAACTCGGCACCAACGTCGTCCTCGACTTCGGCGTTTGGGCCAAAGAGGAGCGATCTGCCCTCCACCACTTGGCACTATCCACCCGTGCTCGCTTCGAACTCGTCTACATGCAAGTCGACGACGACGAGCAAGCGCGGCGTGTCCGTGAACGCAATACCCAAGAACCTGCTACGGCCTTCGCCATGATGCTGGCCGAGCTGCAGCTATGGCGCCGGGGCTTTCAGGAACCGGACGAGGCGGAACTAACCGCGCGGACCCCTGGCCCTCCTCCTCCCGATTACCGGTCCTGGGAGGAGTGGGCAGCGAAGCGTTGGCCTACATCGTTCCCATGACATGTCGGCAGAAGCAACCTCCATGAGTACTGGCCCCGGCCGAGAGCCCGAGTTTTCAACTCGAGCACCGCTGCCCGACGGGACGCAGAGCCACCGGATCTGTGTCGGCAGCGAAAGCGTTGCCTCTCAAAGGGAAACCGTCCAGATCGACGGATCTGGTTGCTGTGCCGACACCACCCATGGCGACAGAACACGCGGTGCGGACAGCAGTGCTCAGTCGAAGCGACCAGTTGAGCCAGCGACGATTCCGGGCGACCCTCGAGTGCTCGCAATCCTACGGTGCAAGATCCCAAAGAAGTCGGTAATACCTGATGCGTTCAAGGTCCACTTCGGCTCCGTACGCATCGAGAAGTAACGGCTGCCAGCCGGGCCCGTAATTCCATGCCGTGCTCCAGGTCGCTATGGCTAGGTCGGCCCAGCGGTCGGCAGTTCCAAGTTGACCTAAGTCGACGTGAGCGACCCAACGGCCGTCGGGCCCCAGAAGGGTGTTCGGACAGCAGGCGTCACCGTGGCAGACGACCAATCGGTCGTCCGGCGGGATCTCGCTCACAATGTTCAGCGCCTGCTCGACGCTCAGGTGCTCGAAGTCCTTGTGCCAGGCACGACGGTCGATTTGTCCTGCCGATGCCCGGGCACGGACCATGGCAAGGCGCTCCTCAGCCGACCAGGAGAACGGGCACTCGGCTACCGGGAGCGTCTCGTGCAGGGCGCGAAGACCTTCTGCGATAGCCATCACCGCCCGCTCGGGCTCGGTCTTCCAGCGGTCGAGGACCGCCGACTCGCCCGGGATCGCCTCGGTGACGAGCCAGGTGCCCTCGGCGTCAGCGCCTTGGGCGACCGGCCGCGGGACAGGGGTAAACGCCCGCGCCCACGTCATCCGCTCCGCCTCCGCTGCCAGGTCAAGAGCGGAGCCGCGAGGTGCCCACTTGACGAACACGTGCCCCTGGCGCCCCTCAAGTTCAAAGGTGAGGCCGCCCAGCTCGTTCTGCCAGACCAACCGGGCCGTAGACCCGACAGCCATCCGGCGGACGATTTCTGGCGGCTCGACGTTCTCGGTGGGCACCCCCGCTGGCACGACTACAGCATGGACCCCGCGAAGGGCGCGGGTACACGAAGCCCTTGTTTAGCACCTTGAGAGACCCTCACGACCAATCGCGAGCATCGGTTTCAGACATGCTCACCGTCCCAAGCTGCAGGCACGAAACGACCGTTGTCGCAACTCCCTTCGGTCTCCAGGTCGCGCCAGTGGTTCGGAGTTCGGGCCTCGGTTGTGACTGGTCTTGAAGTTGCGGTCGAGACTGGGACTCCAGGCGCAAGGTTGGTTCGGAGGTCCGCCACTGTGCGTGTTCAGTGACCGTCGGTCGGGGCGCGGCAAACGTTCCCGAACCGGTCGTTTCACAGCGCCCGTAGCTGCCCGCAGTAAACCGCTGAAGACCCTCCCATACCGGCATTGCCCGCGTCCTCCCGCGTCCTCCACGCGTCCTGACGCGCCGGGAGCTCTCCAAAAGAGGGCTCCTACCAGCACTTTTACTACTTGGGAAGAGAGAGTAGAGTGGGATGTTCACGAAAGACCCTGATCTCGATGTCCTTGGGTCCCGGCACGGTGGTTCCACAGGCTAAGGGTATGTGGCTTCACGGCTTTGACCGTTGAGGAGTGTCCACCATTGTCGGGTGATGTCCACCTTTTGAAGGTTGCAGCAGCCATCAACGAGCATGAACAGCCCATCAGGCCAGTGGGCAAAGGTTGCGTCGTCGAGCTCAACGTGGACGGGGAGGTTGGGCAGCGCGCCGGTGCAGCTGTTGGTGAAGGCGGTTTGCTTCGAGCTCGGGTTGATGACCCAGGCGATCTCCTCAAGGACCCAGTGGCTCCTGCGTGACGGTACCCGAGGATATGGTTCCCACGAATAGCCCCTCGCCGTGCGCCGCCAGGCCTCAGGGTCGTACCGAGGAGGGACGAGCCGCGGTCATCGCACGGTCCCGCCTCGCGATCGGGGTTGCAGGCCAGCCAGTGCCATGTCGGCCTCAAGGGTCGAGAACAACCTTTGGGGGCTGTTCGCCACGGGTCGAGGCTGCACTCGTGGCGCTCACACGGGTAGGGGCGGGGCACTCATGTAGCACAAGCGCTTCGACCTCGCCTGGGCCACGGCGAAACACTCCGGCCCCGTGGACGCGACGTCACTGTGGTCCGCTTTGGAAAGGGACCTGTTGACCGGTCTCCAGTAGCGTCTGGGTGCGATGACTGTGCCTTCACGCCCGGCGCCTCCTACCTGGGGCGATGGGACGATGGCACGGGTATAATCACACGATCAGAGCACGCCTGAACGGCGTTGGTGGTGGATGCCGATGAGCGACAACGCCGACCCTCGCGAGCTGATGCGGCGCTATTCGGGCAATCCGATCCTACGCCCCCACGACTTCCCGAAGATGGTAAACGCCGTGTTCAACCCGGGCGCTACGGTGTTCGAGGGCCGGACGTTGCTGCTGCTGCGGGTCGAGTACCGCACTGGGCTGTCCTCGCTGGTCGCCGCGACGAGCGACGACGGGCTCACCGGCTGGGAGATCGACCCGGTCCGCGGGCTTCACCCGATGGTCGACAGCTTCGAAGAGCACTGGGGGATCGAGGATCCGCGCATCACCAAGGTGGGCGACGAATACTTCGTGGTCTACGTCGGGTATTCGGCCGCGGGGCCGCTGGTCTTGTTAGCTACCACTCGCGACTTCACACGCTGGGAGCGCCGGGGCGTGCTGATGTCTCCCGAGGACAAGGACGCCACGCTGTTCCCCACCACGTTCGGGGGCCGGTGGGCGCTCATCCACCGGCCCGCTCCGTCCATGGCCGGGCTCGGCACGCACATATGGCTGTCGTTCAGCCCCGATCTGCGGCACTGGGGGGACTCCCAGGTGCTGCTGCCGGCCCGGCAAGGCGGGTGGTGGGACGCCAACAAGGTCGGCCTCGGCCCGCCGCCGCTGCTCACCAAGCAGGGCTGGCTCGTCTGCTACCACGGCGTGCGGGTCACGGCGTCGGGATCGATCTACCGGCTCGGCCTGGCCCTGCTCGACCGCGACGACCCTACCAAGATGCTGGCCCGGGGCAACGAATGGGTCCTCGGGCCACACGAGTCCTACGAGCAGGGCGGAGACGTGCCCGACGTCATATTCTCCTGCGGATGGGTGCTGCGGGACGACGGCGACACCCTGCACCTGTACTACGGCGCCGCCGACACCGTCGTTTGCGTCGCCGAGACCAGCCTGGCTACCCTGCTCGACCACCTCGAGCAGCACCCCTGCAAGCCCGAGTCCGCTGGCGGGCCCCTCATGGGCACCATCGGTCCGCCGTGATCCGGGTCATCATGCTGGCGCCCATCGACTGGCCCACAGTTCCCCGCGGCTACGGCCCGTGGAGCAAGTAGGCGCCACCCTCACCGACCTCGGCGTCCACGTCACTTTGTACGGCACCGGCGACTCGGCCACCCGCACCGAGCTGTGCTCGGTGGTCGCCCACGGCTACGAGGAGGACGACAGCGACGGTGCGTTGGCTAGGACGCTACATGGCAGGCCGGGGCGTACTCGTGGTCCTGGTGGAACTGCGCTGTGGCTAAGCGGGGCATGGTGAGAAGCGGGCTGACCGGATCGCCCGCCCCGCGGCGAGGACGAAGACCCGCCGGCGGCGGAGAGGGGGACCGCATCGACACCGGTCCGTCTTGACGGGCGACGCTCGCCAGAAGGCGGAACTGCTCGGTGAGCCGGTCTTGCACTGGTGGGCGTGCGAAGATCCAAAGTGTCCGCTGTGCTGAGGGTCTGCTCTCGGACTGGTCCTGGTGCGGTGTGCCGGTAACGCTGGTGCGCTCCTTGCGCCGTGGTGCCCAGCGTTAGGCCGATGTCGTTCCAGCTGGCACCATGGGCTCGAGCTGACCGGATGCAGTCTTCGACTGCGAGCTGTCCTGAACGCACGAGGGCTGCCGCGGCGCGGACCCTGTCCAGATCGTGCTCTACCAGGGCTGTCGGCCAACGGCGAACTGTTCGACGCATTAATGTCAACTTTAGTTGATCGTCCCATGAAATGACAGGCCGTTTTCCCGTTGTGCCTAGGGACTTTGGGCCACTTTGGCGGCAAGATGGTATGGGGGCCGAGGCCGGCCAGCACCGCGGGCATCGGGGCTGTCGTGGTCAGAGTTCCTTCGGTCTCAGGCTGGCAGCACCCTTGCGTGCGACTTCTTCCATGTCGACACGTTGGGTGGGTTCGTGGCATGTCCAGGAAACCGGGTGACCAGGCCCTCCGGCGCTTCCGCGAGTGATTGACCACAGGCTAAGGGGGAGGGTCTCCACAAGGCCCGGCCCAGCCCCGCCACCGTGGCACTTGCACGGCTTTGCTCGCGCCCGGCGCGGGTGACGAGCAAAGCGCCGTACGAGGGGCAGCTCCCGTCTGGGCTCCGAGCGTTTGAAGACTTCCCCTTCTACAAAAGCGAGGCTCGCTCAACTCGACAGCCAGGCCCACGTGCGTGAACCCTACTTGGTACGACCCAGGGGTATCGGCAAGCTCTGGTCCGGTGCAGGCCGCCGGTAGCCGCGGTCGCGTCGCACCTGACGCTGGCGACAATAACAACGAAGCGGCACTGCATACCGTGGCGACGGTTACCCGAACACCCAGTGCTACCTCAGGGGCTGCAGATGGTGCCGATGAGGTAGTACGTTCACAACCGCACCGAGCCGAGGGGCACCTACAAATGACCTGAGATCTACCGGGAGGGGTTGACCGTCCGGGTCACGACATGGGTTGCCGTCGACAAGGCGACGATCCCGTCGCCGTGCTGGGTGTCCCCGACGGCGGCGCACACGCCACCGGGCGAACAAGCCACCCCGTACAGGGTGACGCTTCCATCGCCGGCAGGCACGGCGAGCTCTACGGCTTGGGCCCAGTGGCTGTCTGACTCGTCGACGTACATGGGCCGGGTAACCCCGGCATTGTCGACATAGGAGCCGACGGCCACGCAATTGGGCGCCAACTGGGGGGCCAGGCCGCCGACGTCGTGGCACCAAATGCCATTTAGGGAACTGGTACCGGTGGCATCGGCGTTGGCCGGGAGCTTGATCCCGACCGAGGTTTGCCAAGCCCCATTGACCTCGCTCGCAACCATCGCTTGGACGAAGTCGCTTTTGGGGTTCAAGTAGCTGCCCGAGATGGCACAGGTGCCGGGCCCGCTACAGGACACACCGCTGAGGGTGGTCTCAATAAAAGTGGGGTTACTGGCCGGCGCTTTGACCTGTACGGCGGGCCGGAAATGGCCCCCCGACTCGGCCACGGCCATGCCAGGTCTGACATAGAAGCTCTTGCTGTACTCGCCAGCCGCGAGGCACCAGGTCCCAGCACAAGAAACAGCGTTCAGCCGGGGGTTGCCGCCCGGGCCACTGGGCTGGCGGATCTCTACCGCCTCGGCCCCTTGGCCCCACTGGCCCCCGGTGCTGAGCACCCCCATGGCCTCGGGGTCGGAAATGTCGCCGTAGTTGCCCACGGCCAGGCAAGTCCCCACGTTGGTGCACGCCACGCCGTTCAGGACCGGGCCGGTGCCGTTGGCACCTGCCGGCAGCGCCACGTTGGCCGCCGGCTGCCAGGCCGAGCCCGTCTCGGTCTCTACCAGTGGGACGGTGCCGTTACTGGTGGTCTCGTAGTCGCCGACTGCCGCACACGCCCCCGGCGCCCAACAAGACACCGACGACAGGATGTCGTCTGCGTGCGCCGGCGGTGGCGAGGGGACAGCCACGGGGGCGGGTGTCCAGCCGGCTCCCGTGTCGGAGAATCTCGATAGTGCCGTTGGCGCCGGCGTAGTTCCCGAGGTCCTGGCCGACGGCCACGCAGCTCGACCCCGTCGGGCAGGAGACCCCGTGCAGGACCGTGCCGGAATGGCCAGGGAAGCTGCGGTTGGACGCCTCGGCAAAGCCGATCGCGGTCGTCGGAGGGACGACCTTGAGCACCGGTCCAGGCGCGGCCGAGTTCACGAGGGTCTCGACCCTCGCAGTCGCCTGGGCGATCACCTTGTAATCCTTCCCGGTGGCGCCAGCATCGAGAACGCAGTCGTCGAGCAGTGCCTCGTTCGTGATGCCTGCCTTGCGGCAGATGCTCTTGAGAGCCGCCAACCGGCCGGGCGAGATCGAGGCGAGGTTGTATTCGCGACTTGGAAAGTCCTTGAGGACGATAGGACCTTGTGCTCTTGCCTGGCGAGTAGGTGAACAAAGACTCTGCTTGGGTGATCTGCCAGCTCGGGGCGAAGTCTCTGTAGAGGGTCAAAAAGCCCGACTTGGTGGAGGCGTCGAACGTGTAGCGCTTTCCGTTACCGCCGATGAGCACTTCTTTGGTGGAGGTAACGCCTGGCTTCACCTCCGGTGTCGCGTCCGCGGTGAGCAGACCTGTCAGTTTGCCGACAAGATAGGGAGCCGATGTGAAGGTGACGTTCTCGCCCAAGAAGTCGGCATAGACATCAGCCTCGCTCCCGTCCGGCCACTTCACGATCACGTCCCCCTCGTGGTCGAGGTAGACCTCGCCGCCGCTCAGACGCAAAGGGACCGATCCCCGCAGCTGGACGCGGTGGCCGTCAACGAGTACCCGCAGTGGAGCACCGGGATCGATCTCGACCCGCTTGCCTACGACGAGCATCGCGACGGCGGTGTCCCATGCCACCGTGTCCGAACCGTACGCCGGCTGCTGGCGCACCTGGACATCGAGACCGTCGCCAGAGCGCACGAGTGTGAACTCCCCAGCAGCCTGGAAGTCGTAGTCGTCGCCGTTCAGCGCCTGCAGATGCGGGTCGCCATCGGTGTAGCCGGTTCCCCCACCGCCCCCGCCCCCTGGCATGCCGAAGGCGTCCGACGCCGCCCAGAACGCCGCCGCGGCAAAGGCGTACCCCGCGATCTGGCCCCCGGTCTCCGCCCCCTCGGCGGCGTGCTCGAGACCTTCCGCAGCCCCCGAATTTCCGAGCTGTCCGAAAAACGAGCTCGCCTGCTTGGCCGCGGCCTCGACCCCTTCTGCGAACTGTGTCAGGTGGTGTTCGTTCTCGGCCACTTCGGACCAACCCGTGGGCTCTTGTTCTTCGCAACCGCTGCAGGCATTAGCTAACCCACGGAACTGAGCGTTTTTGGTCGTCGTCGGGTGCAGGATGTGGTCCGCGTAACTCTGGAACGCGACGGCCGCTCGGTCCTCGGCGGAGGTAAGGGCATCGAGCACCGCCGGCAGATCCATCGAGGTGGGACTGGCGCGGGCTATCGCCTGCTCGAAGATGGTCGGGTCCAACAGTAGGGCACTCAGCGCCTTGACTTCGGCACTTGTCTGGGGCCGGAGCGCTCCGGCCGCGACCCCAAGCACGTGCGTTGACTCCGGCGACAGCCCGTGCTGGGCGAGGTAAGTTTGCCCAGCGGCGAACTGCTTCGGCGTCACCTTCAAGGCGAACCCATCAGCGACAAAAGCGCTCTTAACCGCAGCGTTAAGGCTAGGGAACTCCTTCAGGATGCTGAACGCCTCGAGGGCGTACTGGGCTGAGCTATCCGCCTGGCGGCCCAGCCAGAGCTGATCGCCGGCCACAGCAGCTTCCTTGGCTCGGTCCAGCGATGTGGATAGCGCCACCACGTCCTCGTCGAAGCGGGTCTGCACCCCAAAGAGCTGGTTCAGGGACTTGAACGCGCCCGCGAGACGCGACGTCGGCGCCTCGACCGCCGCGACATGCACGAACACAGGCGTGAATATTGCCTCGAAGTCCCCATCGGTCGGGTCATTCGCCGGCGCCCGTACGGCCGCACCCGTCCGATCGGCAGCGACATGCGCGGGCGCAGAACTCGCTCCGGCGGGCATAGTCACGGGTAGGACGAAGGTCAGGATTGACGCGCAGGTTACCATCGCGGCCCGCTGCGCATGTCTGCTCGCTGGCCCACGAATCGCCACTCCCAACATCACCACTCCCGCAACGGTGAGCCTGTTCCTCACGCTGGAGCATAGTCTGCCCACGGCGGGATGGACTCGATGGCGTTCGTCGAAGGATCGGCCGTGTCACCTAGGCCCGACCAAGCGGACCGCCGGAGCAGGACCTGGTCCTCGGACAAGGACCCGTACAACACGGCATCCCCTCCCGGCCAGGTTTGCGCCCGAGCCCGCGTCCTAGGACCCTGCCCGCCGAGAAGCCTGCGTCCCGCGATGGTAAGCAGGCCCTGCACCTGGCCGAGTGGAGCTCGCCAGCGGTCTGAAGGTCATACAGTGCCGTTCACCACGAAGCCAGTAATAACCCCGTGCTCAAAGGTGCAAACTGCGCCGACAGGCTCTTCGTGTTGGCCCCCGTAAGCGTTCTGTGCCGAGGTACCGAGGTCAGAAACGATGGTCGCGATGTCAAGAGAAGGGGGGACCACCCACGGAGTAGTGCCCACCGGCGCTGGTTGGACGGTCAGTGCGCCAGGGCCAGGGCCAGCAGTTATGACCTGGACGTCAAGAAGCCAAGCGGGGGCTGTAATAAAGACGTATCTCTTGTCACCTGCAGTCGCGCCATCTACGACGATGGGCATGGTGCTGGGCAACACCTGCGAAGCGCAGGTCGGGCCGACAGCGTTCGGCTCTATGGCGTGGACGGCTACCGGCAGGCCCTCACCCAGGCGGGCGGACCACCTCGGCGTCCCAACTTGGGCCAGCACCTCATAGGCCCCGGTGAGCGGTGTCTTCGAGCACTTTGCAAGAAATGGCCCGCTTGCCTTTAGCGAGCTGCCCCACTTGGGTTGCGAAGACGTGAACGAGTTGTCCCTGGCGTCGACGAAATGCGACGCCGAGGCGTCCCAGGACCAGTACGTGGTCAACGGGAACTCGGCCCCCGTAGCCGTGCTGAAATACGGGTTTAGAGATGTCGTTTCAATTTGACCGCCCGAGAACTGCTCGTTGAAATATATGCCGGGCGTGGTGTTGTTCGTCGAGCCGTTCCCGGTTGGTACAAGGACGTTCCCTGGCTCCCACGCGATAGCCCCCCATCCTCGCAGGCCCTTGCCGAATGCCAGGGCCTGGCCGGTGCTGTCCCCGGTAAAGATACCTGTCGTTATGAAGGTCGCATCAGCCGACCCCGTGAGCTGGCGGCCGACGACCCTGACAAAGGGAGGTTGACCTGGCAGTGTTGGGTAGGTGGACCGCCCAACCTCAGACCACTTAGCCCCCGAAAACTCCCAGAAATCGATGTGGGCCGCCTTGTCGAAAACAGCCGCCTCGTAGCGCCCTCTGCTTATAGCCACGATGTCGTGAGCCATTCCAGGAGCAGCCGCGGTCAGGGCCGCCGCAACTTGTGCCGCGGTAGCCCCGCCTTCGGCTTCGGGGCAATGCGTGCCCATGGGGCCCCTCCCACCGGGGAACCACAGGCCGGCTAAAGGAGGCGGGATGCTGCAAATGTCGAACGTCCCATAGGCGAAGTCGCCGTTTGGGCCGGTGCGGTGGAATACCTGGAAAGCACCCATGTCCTCGCAGCCGGTGGGGGAGCGGAAGCATATGTCGGCAACCACCCAGTACGAGTTGCTGCTAGCCGAACGCCCATAGATCACACCGGCGTCATCGATGCCGGGCTCTTCAATGTCGCTTTCAGGAAGGCCGGCCGACACCCCGAAGATGTCCTGCGGCTTGGGGTCGCGGCGGTAGGCGGCGTAATAACTCGCCCGGACCAGCGCGCCAAGACCGCTATATGTCCATCGGCCCGAGGCTGTGCCCGGAGAGCCGCTGGCCGGTAGCTGCGGCGAGTGGGCGCTTATGGCGACGGGCACGGCCATTGAAGTACCGACGGTGCCGAGTGCGCCGGGGGGGGCCGGGGGGAGCCCGAGGGCCGCGCAGGCAACACCCGTCAAACCGCACAACGTCCCTAGCGACATGCGCCCTCCTTGTTGCGTGCCGTCATAGGTTAGCCAAGAGTGTTGGTGCCACGGCACGTCCTATCGGGCCGCAACGCCGCTAGGCAAAGGGCGGCACCGGCCTCGGGTGCGTTAGCCAAGGCAGTTACCGAGGCCCTCGTAGCGATTGCTAAGCGCAGTGAGCTCGCTTGACCGGTTGCCAGCGACAGCCGGCCTTTAGCGCGCTCACTGCGGGACTAATTCACGAACATCCCAGAGGTCGTTCGTTCGTCCCTTCGTTCGTGTCGTCGTCGTTGTCGTCGGTCGGTCGTCGGTCGGTCGCTGTGTGTGTGGTGTGTGTGTGGAGGTGGCGGGAATTGAACCCGCGTCCTTCAGCCTCTCACCGAGCATTCTCCGAGCGCAGTCAATGATTTTTCTCGGCCACCGGCTCGTCATTGACGCCGGCCGGCGGCTAAAGCCAACTAAATTTCCCTTGTTACCGGCTGGCGCAGCTACAAGGTAAGCCCCGCTTAATGACGCCCGCTACTGGCCCGCAGGACTAGGGCCAGACGGACGGGCTGAGTTTAAGCAGCCAGCGCTAGACGCGCATTGCCATTATTGGCGTTTATTGTTTTCCCAGTTGTTTAACGTGGCATCCGGGGACCACGGCTCGCTTCTCCCGGGTCGACAGCCAAAGTCGAAACCTGTCACCCCCATGTCAATCTGCATGTAGAACTCGCCATGGTACCGCACCCATGGGCCCACGGGCCCTGCCCGTCGCAGGCATGGCTAGCTGGCCGCGCCTGGCGTCCCCTTCGACAAGCTCACGGCCAGCTCAGGGCAAGCTCAGGCGTAGCGAGATTGCGTAGGTGCTGGTGCAGGCGACCAGACCGTTGACCAGGTCCGCCGGGGTGCTGGCGTACCCCGGGCGACCAATGCGGCTATGTCAGCGGCGAGAACGACCCCCACCGGCGTCTCGTGGTCCATTACCGGCAACGCCGCACCGCCGCGCCCCGCCACAGCGAGAGCTGGCAGGCCCGGCGCGAGGGGGACCTGGTCTGCTGCGAGGGGGGCTTCCAAGGGCACCGAAACGTCCTGGGCACGGACCGACCACTGCATCCCCGGGGGTACTGCAGCCAGCTGTTGGGCGGTGACTGCCCCAGACCAACCCCCACCGCCCCAGCGCTCGAGTAAGAACGCCGCATCGGGGTACTTGCTAACCCACTCGTTCCAAAAGGCGTTGACGGTCAGCCAACCAGGGGCAATTACAGCCGGCCTCATGACGTCGGAGATCCGGACGTCGCCAAGGACGTACTGAGCTTTGCCTGCAAGCTGCTCCCGCTTCGACGAAGAGATCACGAACCAGCCCATAAGCAACAGGACGAAGCCGTCGACGGCGTCGTTCTCCTCGAAGGCGACCAGGCCGATGATGGAGCACGCCGCGCCGAGCACCAGCCCGGCCCCAGCCGCCAGCCGAGTTGCCAGCCAGCGGTTCTTGGTCACCAACCAAAGCAACCCGTGCAGGACCTTCCCGCCGTCCAGCGGGGACGCGGGCAACAGGTTGAACGCTCCGAGCAGCACATTGATCACGCCGAGCCAGCGCAGCGAGCCGGCGGCGAGGTCCCACCCGGCCAACTGGGCGAGAGCGGCGAGCCCAAAAGAAACCCCGCCAAGTACGCCGCTTGCCAGCGGGACCGACCAGGGAAACAACCAGTTCGATCGAAGGTTTGCGGCTGTCGCTTTCGATGCGGGTCACACCGCCCATGAACCAAAGCGTGATGCCGTCGACATGGAGCTTGGCCCGGCGCGCGGCCACGGCGTGGGCGACCTCGTGGACCAGCACCCCGACCAGCAGTGCCACCGCCGTCAGCGACCCAGCCACCCAATAGGCCCCTTGCGTGTAACCGGGGACGTCTGTGGGGAGCCGCGAACTTGCCAGGAAGTAGGCCACGATGGCTGCGAGAGCGAAGATGCTCCAGTTCGCGCCGATCTTGACGCCGCCAACTCTTCCCAACCTCAGGCTGTCTTCCAAAGCTCTTCCCTTCGGCCCAACCGTCCCAACACTAAGAGCAACGTTGACCAGTCTTCCCGTCTTCCATATGTAGCAGGCGGGTGTGCCTGGCGGGGCTAGTGCCTGGGCGTTCGCTCCCGACGCTCCCGATGAGTACCCATTTCACGTCGTGCTTCTTCTTTGGCTTCGCGATCGGCGATGGCCCGCCGCTTGTCGTAAGCGCGCCGGCCCCTGGCAAGCGCGATCTCGACCTTGGCGCGGCCGTCCTTGAAGTAGGCCGCGAGGGGCACCAGGGTGAGCGGCCCGTGTTGGGTCTCGCGGGCCAGGTCAAGGATCTCGCGTTTGTGCAGCAGGAGCTTGCGAGCCCGGTCAGGGTCGAACATGCCGAAGCCGCTGGTGTACCCGTAGGGCGCCACATGCATGCCGTGCAGCCAAACCTCGCCGTCCTGGGCCCGGGCGAACGAGTCCCGCAGCTGCACCTTGCCTTCCCTGAAGGACTTGACCTCGCTGCCGACCAGCACGATCCCGGCCTCGTAGGTGCCCAGGATCTCGTATTCATGGCGTGCCCGGCGGTTTTGGGCCACCAGCGTGCGTCCGTCGACCTGCTTCGCAGCCATAGGCCTATCAAAGGTAGTTTCGTCGGCGTGCTCCTGTTAGCAAGGCCGCTTTGGGACCGTGTTGTCGCCCACTGCCTCGACGGCCTCCCGCTCGAAGCATGCGGGCTGCTGGCCGGCCGCGAGGGCGAGGTGCTCGAGGTCTACCCGGCCGTCAACGCTGCGCGCTCGGCGCGCCTCTACACGGTCGAGCCCAGGGACGTCCTGCGCGCCGACCGCGCTGCCAGGGCCGCGGGCTGGGAGCTGATCGGCGTCTGGCACTCGCATACCCACACCCTGGCGTACCCCTCGCCCACTGACATCGAGCAGGCCCCCGACCCCGACTGGCACTATGTGCTCGTCTCGCTGAGCGACGTGGAGCCGGTGGTCCGCAGCTACAGGATCATCGACGGCGCGGTCCAGGAGGAGCCTGTTCAAACCGAGGCTTGAGGGCCAAAGCTTTGGCTCGAGCTCGAGGCGATGCCCAAGCTCGAGGCGATGCCCAAGCTCGAGGCGATGCCCAAGCTCGAGGCGATGCCCTACAATGGTGATCAGATAGGTCGGGTTTGGCCCGGCCGCCTCACTTGGGAGGGCGCGTGGCACGTTGGGAGAGGCTGTGACGGTCGAAGTGCGCCTGCCGAACATCCTGCGCCCCATGGCAGCTGGGGAGCCCACCGTAAATGCCGAGGGGGCGTCGCTACGAGAGGTGTTCGACGACCTGGTGCGACAGTACCCGGCACTCCGTTCTTCGCTGCTCACGCCCGATGGAGAGATGCACCGGCACCTGAACGTATTCGTCAATGACGACGACGTCCGTTACCTGGGCAAGCTCGATGCAAAGGTGGGCGACGCCGACACGGTGACCCTGATGCCCGCAGTGGCGGGAGGCTGAACGATGGCACATTACGACAGCGTCCTCGACACCATCGGTAATACCCCCCTCGTGGAGATCAGCGAGTTGAGCCCGAACCCTCGGGTGCGGGTGCTCATAAAGCTCGAGGGCGTCAACCCGGGCGGCTCGGTAAAGGACCGTGCCGCTAAGTGCATGATCGAAGAAGCCGAGAAAAATGGCAGCCTTGGCCCGGGCCAGCGGATCCTCGAGTCGTCATCAGGCAATACGGCTGCAGGTCTTGCCATGATCGCTAGGGTCAAGGGCTACCCGTTCACCGTCGTTGTGCCGGAGAACGTATCGGTGGAGCGCACCAAGCTGCTGCACGCCTTTGGTGCCGAGATCATCAGCTCTCCAGCCGCCGAGGGTTCCAACGGCGCGATGCGCCGTGCCCAGGCGCTGGCGAAAGAGCACCCTGATTGGTTCTTCTCCTACCAGTACGGCAATCCTGCGAACCCCAAAGCGCATTACGAGGGGACAGGCCCTGAGATCTGGCGAGATTGCCCAGAAGTTACCCATTTCGTAACCGGGCTCGGTACGGCAGGAACCATAATCGGCGTGGGCCGCTTCTTGAAGGAACGCAACCCGTCCGTGAGTATTTGGGCTGTCCAGCCTCCGGCAGGCGAGACCGTCGAAGGGCTGAAGAGCTTGGACGAGGGTTTCATCCCGCCGGTTTTCACCGACAATGATGGCTATGAGCTCGTCGACCGCAGCCGGATCGTCGGCCCGAGGGAAAGCATCGAGTGGTCACGGCGCCTGACTGAGGTCGGCATTTTCGCTGGTATTTCCACGGGTGCGGCGATGGCCGGCGTGGCGAAATGCGCCAAGGAGATCGACGAGGGGACGATCGTCACGGTGTCACCCGACGGCGGTTGGAAGTACCTTTCGACCGACGTGTGGACGGGCGACCTCGACACGGTCGCCGAGCGGGCGCGCCACGAGCTGTACTTCTGAGCTCTGAGCAAGAGCGCTGTACTGCTGAGATAGCCAGGCTCTGGCGTAGGCTCACCCGGGATGGACGACCGGCCCATAGGGATGTTCGACAGCGGTTTTGGGGGCCTGACGGTCGCCAGGGCGTTGATCGACTTGCTCCCATCCGAGGACCTCGTCTACGTGGGGGACACCGGCCGCTACCCCTACGGGTCGAGGAGCCTGGAGGAGGTGCGGCTCTTCGCATCGCAGATAACGCATAAGCTTATCGAGGACCACGACGTCAAATTGGTGGTCGTCGCCTGCAACAATGCGACTGCGGCCGCTCTCGAGCATTTGCGCTACGAGTTCGACGTCCCCCTCGTAGGGGTGATCGACCCTGGCCTGCCGCGTTGCTGTCGGTTACCCGGACGCGGCCGGGTTGGCGTGATAGGGACCGTCGGGACGATTGCGTCCGGCGCCTACCAGGGCGCCCTCAAGAGGCGTTCGCTTGCCGCATCAGGCCCGCCGATCGAGCTCACATGCGCTGCGTGCCCGGGGTTCGTCGAACTCGTCGAGCGCGGCGAGACCGGAGGCGACGAGGCGATTGCCCTGGCAAAACGGCTGCTCGCGCCCGTCGTGGCAGCCGGGGTCGATTCGCTCCTGCTCGGGTGCACCCATTACCCTTACCTGGCGCGCACGATAGGTGAGGTGATGGGGCCCAAAGTAGTACTAGTCAGTTCGGCTGAAGAAACCGCGTTCGAGGTCCGCGGGATCCTTTCAGAGACCGGCCTCGGTCGGCGCCCGACTACCTCAAATGGCAGCTCAGGCTCCAGCTCAAATGCCAGCTCACATGGCAGTCAGCGTTGGATCTCCTCCGGTGAGGCGGGGACCTTTGTCCGGGTGGGACAGCACCTGTTTGGCCCTGAGCTAGACGAAGCGGACCACTGGGAGCCACCTGCCGCCGCCGGCGGTCGAGTCGCTGGTAACGAGGAGCTCGGTCACGAAGCGCCGCAACCCGAGGCGTTGCGGACCGAGGAGATGCTCAACCGATGAGCTCGCAAGAGTTCTCCCTGACAGTGCTCGGGACCGACGGCAGCTACCCAGGTCCTGGGGGTTGCTGCAGTGGTTACCTCCTCGAAGCAGGCGACTTTGTTACCTGGATGGACACCGGGCCAGGGACGATGGCGAACTTGCAGCTTCACGTCCCGCTATCGCGCCTGGGCGCAGTGGTGGTCAGCCATGCTCACCCGGACCACTGGACCGACCTGGAGGGGCTGTACGTGGCCATGCGGTACTTCCTCGGCCGGAAGGGCCTCCCCATTTATGCGCCCGAAGGGCTGCGGGACTTGATGGTGGGCGAGAAGCCCGACGGGACGTTCGACTGGCGGGTGATAGGCGATGGCGAGACAGCCCAGGTGGGCCCGGCTCGTTGGAGCTGGTCGCGAACGGACCACCCGGTCGAGACCCTGGCCGCCAGGGTCGAAGTGGGGGGCCGAGCGCTCGGCTACTCCGCTGACACGGGGCCGGCATGGGAGTTGAGCAGTCTGGGGGAAGGCATCCAATTGGCCCTCGTGGAGGCGACCTTGAGCTTGCAGGACGAAGGATCTTTTGAGCACCTGAGCGCGAGGCAGGCTGGTCTGACGGCGGCCCGCTGCGGAGCGGAGCGGCTGGTCATTACCCATTTTGCTCCCACGATTGACCGGGAGCTTGCCTGCGTGGAGGCGACAGCTGCCTTCGGTAGACCTGTTGAGGTTGCCGAGGTGGGCAAGACGTGGACGGTATGACCGAGCGACGCCCTCGTGCCGACGGCCGCAGTCCACAAGAGCTGCGCCCCGTCGAGCTCGAGCGGGACTTCACCAAGTTCGCGCCGGGTTCGGTCCTGGTCAGGATGGGCCGCACGGCGGTTCTTTGCACTGCGTCGTTCTCCGAAGAAGCCCCGAGATGGCTCCGAGGGACGGGGAAAGGTTGGGTCACGGCCGAGTACTCGATGCTGCCCGGATCGTCCCCTGACCGGGTGGAACGAGAAGCAGCCCGCGGTCGGCAGTCCGGCCGGACCCAGGAGATCCAGCGCCTCATCGGTCGGAGCCTCCGGGCAGTCACTGACCTCTCGGTCCTGGTGGAGCAACAGGTGACCCTCGACTGCGATGTCCTCCAGGCCGACGGCGGCACCAGGACCGCAAGCATCGTAGGAGCCTGGGTGGCTCTCCATGACGCCTGCAGCCGGATGGTCGGTGCCGGTCGGCTGACGTCTCATCCCGTACGGGAGGGCTGCGCCGCCGTGTCGGTGGGGATCGTTGGGGGTACTCCTATGTTGGACCTCGCATACGTCGAGGACGCTGGAGCGGAGGTGGACATGAACGTCGTCATGACCAGCTCTGGTGGCCTTGTCGAGGTGCAGGGGACCGCAGAGGGCGCCCCTTTCTCGCGCGACGAGCTTGACGAGATGCTGGCCTTGGCAGACCGCGGTATCGCCGAACTGTTAGTCGCTCAGGCACACGTTGTCGCGGCGCCCCCCCGGAACGGGACCCACGAGGATCGCCTATCCGTGGGTGAGCTGGGGCCGTTCGTGCTGGCTACGACCAACCCCAACAAGGCACGCGAGATCCGCGAGATCTTTGCTGGCGCTGGTCTTCGACTCGAGCTGCTGGCCAGGCCGGCGGACGTGGCCGACGTCGAAGAAACCGAACCGACGTTGCTCGGCAACGCGCGCCTCAAGGCCTCCAGCCTCGTGAAAGCGACCGGGTTGGCGGCGATCGCCGAGGACACTGGGCTCGAAGTGGAGGCGCTCGGTGGCGCGCCGGGCGTTCGTTCAGCGCGCTATGCGGGAGAACCGCCTAATGAGGAGGCCAACGTCGATCGTGTGCTTGGCGAGCTCCAGGGAAGGCGAGCGCCGCAGGAACGCAGGGCCAGGTTCGTGACGGTTGCGGTGGCGCTGTGGCCCGACGGCAGGGAGATCAGCGTGGAGGGATCGGTTGAGGGATGGGTGGCGTCAGAGCGCCGGGGGAGCGGCGGCTTTGGCTACGACCCGGTATTCGTACCAACGGAGTCAGACGGGCGTACTTTCGGCGAGCTTGCGGAACAATCGCCCGACGCCAAGCACGCGCTGTCCCACCGGGGCCGGGCCTTCCGGGCGCTCGTGGTCGCGCTCGGCGCTGACGGTTAATTTAGAGAGCGGAGCCAGCGCGTTGGATGAGACGATAAAGCCTCACCGGCGGAGATGGCCGCGAACGGTCCGTCGTCTTGCTGAGCTGCTGATCGTCGGCTTCATCCTGGAGTACTTCGTCGTCCCCCAGATCGGAGGCACCCACAAGGCCTTCCACGTGCTCACGACGGCGAACCCGTTCCTCCCGGTGGTCGGCCTCGGGCTTGAGGCCCTTTCGCTTTTCGCCTACTTCGAACTGACCCGCTCGCTCATCCCGAAAAGTGAAGACCCGGGACTTGCCACGGTTTCGAGGATCCAGCTTTCGACGTTGGCGCTCAGCCACTGTGTCCCGGGGGGGAATGCCGCGGCCTCCACGCTCAGCTACAGGCTCTTGACGCGTGCCGGGGTCGGCGCAACCGATACGGCGTTCGCGCTCGCCAGTCAGGGGCTCGGTTCGGCCGTTGTACTGAACGTCATCTTTTGGCTCGCGCTAGTCGCGTCGCTCCCCATCTATGGCTTCCGGGTGGCTTACCTTTTCGTGGCCGTCCTCGGCCTGCTGCTCATGGCCTTTATCGCCGGGATTGTCATCTTGATGACCAAAGGCGACGAACGGGCCATGAGGTTCGTGAACGCGGTTGGGACCAAACTGCGGTTCCTCCACCCCGAGACACTCCCCAAGTTTTTTGGCCAGCTCGTGGCGCGCTTCAGGCAGCTTTCTACGGACCGCCGCCAGCTCGCCAGGGCGTTCTTCTTCGCCAGTGCCAACTGGCTCTTGGACGCCGCGTCCCTCTTCGTCTTCCTGGGCGCCTTCGGCCGTTGGGTCGACCCGGTCGCGCTTCTCGTCGCCTACGGTGTCGCCAACATCGCGGCCGCGATCCCCTTTACGCCAGGGGGCCTCGGGGTGCTGGAGCTGACGCTGATCGGGATCCTCGTCGGTTTTGGCCCGCCCAGGGCGATCGTGATCCTTGGGGTAGTTGCCTGGCGGCTTGTCAACTTCTGGCTGCCCATCCCCGTCGGCGGTATCAGTTACTTGTCGCTGCGTGTCCACCCGCCGGCGCCCAGCCCGGCTGGCTTGGCGGAGCGAAGGGCCTTGTGGCGGGCCCGCTGGCACTGGGTCATCGAGCTGTTCGGCAAGGAAACGCCAGCCCCGGTGCCAAGCAGGGGCCCGTCGCTCATCGACAAGGTCGTGGAGAGCGACGCCCCGCTCGACCCGGGGTCCCGGCTCGTCCCTCTCGACCCGGGCTCCCCGCTCGCCCCGGAAGCCCCACCACTCCAGCCGCCGCCCGCCTGACCGGGCTCTTTCCGCGCTCCGCAGCCCTCCCCGTTGCTGGCAGCGCTCCAGCACCGGCTGCTACGATCGTTCGAACACCCGGTCCCATCCCTCCTGGCCGATCGGGCGCGAGCTATCGGACGCAGGAGCACTGGACCAATCAAGGGACCAATACTGAGCAGCCAAATGCCGGTGCCGAGCTGGCGAGAGACTGTCGTGGAGGGGCACTAATGGGATTTGACCTGGACGTCGTCGTCGTGGGGGGTTGTGGCCACGTTGGCCTGCCGCTCGCTATGGCTTTCGCCGACCGGGGCCTGCAGGTCGGCGCTTACGACATCGACCCCGCCGCCGTGCGCACCGTGAAATCAGGCGGTATGCCGTTCGACGAACCTGGTGCGCCCGAGGTGCTCGAGCGCGTCATCGCGAGCTCCCGTCTCGTTCCAACCAGCGACCCCGCGATCGTTTCGAGGGCCGAGCACATCGTCGTCGTGATCGGTACCCCTGTCGATGAGCACCTCAACCCCGACCCTCAAGCGGTGCCGTCCGCCGTTGAGGCTCTGGCGCCTTACCTGCGCCCCGGCCAGCTGCTCGTGCTTCGTAGCACTGTGTACCCAGGGGTGACTGCGCTGGTCGAGCGCCGTATCGCCGGCCTCGGCCTGGAGCTGGACGTTTCGTTCTGCCCTGAGCGCATCGCTGAGGGCAAGGCTCTCCGCGAGCTGTTCGAGCTCCCGCAGATCGTGTCGGCGCGCAACCCCACGGCGATGGCGAGAGCCCGCAAGCTTTTCGAAGTGCTGGTGAACGAGACCGTCGAGCTGCTCCCCGAAGAAGCCGAACTGGCCAAGCTGTTCACCAACGCCTACCGATATTTGAAGTTCGCGTTGGCCAACCAGCTCTACATGATGGCGAACGACTTCGGCCTCGACTACGAACGGATACGCCAGGGGGTCGTCCATAATTACCCTCGCGCTGCTGACTTACCGGCGGCCGGTTTTGCTGCCGGCCCGTGCCTACTTTAAGGACACGATGCAGCTGGCGGCTTTCAACAACAACAACTTCGTGCTGGGTCATGCCGCCATGATGGTCAACGAGGGCTTACCTTTGTACATGGTCGACCGGCTTTCCCGGCGCTATGACCTTTCGACGATGACGATCGGGATCCTCGGGATGGCATTCAAGGGCGACAGCGATGACATCCGGTCGAGCCTCGCTTACAAGTTGAAGCGCATCTTGCGCTTCAAGGCTGCAGGCGTCATCTGCGCTGACCCGTACGTCAAGGTCGACGACGACCTGGTGCCCGAGGAAGAGGTGCTCGAACGGTCGGATCTTGTCGTCATCGGAGCGCCCCATAAGAGGTACATCGAACTTGAGATCGTGAAGCCCGTGGTCGACGTCTGGGGACTGCGGGGAGGAGGCGTCAGGGTGTGAAGCCGCGAGTTTCCGTTGTAGTCACTGCAAAAGATGAGGACCAGGCGATTATGGGGGCATTGGCCCGCATCGCTGAGGCCGTCGAGGTCCCGTGCGAGGTCCTGGTGGTCTGTGACTCCCTCGAAGACAAGACAGTGCCGTGGGTGAAGAAGTACGCCGAGGAGGACGACCGCGTGCGCCTCGTCATCAACGCCTACGGCCCTGGCCCGGCGCGAGCGATCCGGTCCGGGTTCGACGCTGCGGTCGCCGACGTGGTCGTTGTGACCATGGCGGACGGCTGCGACGACCCCCAACAGATCGACCAGCTCACTCGCCTCGTCGAGAGGGGTGTCGTGGTCGCTGCGGCATCGCGCTATTCCAGGGGCGGTCAGCAGGTCGGAGGCCCGCTCCTCAAGAGCCTCATGTCGCGCACGGCCGGGGCATCTCTTTATATCTTCGCTCGAGTAGGGACCTGGGACCCGACCAACTCGTTCAAGGCCTACAACCGAGATTTTGTCCGGGAGGTCGGCATCGACAGCGACAAGGGCTTCGAAGTCGGCATCGAGCTCGTCGCCAAGGCTCGCCGCCTGCGCCGCCCAGTCGCCGAGGTGCCGACGATCTGGCTCGATCGCACCACCGGCGTCTCTCATTTCAAGATCGCTAAATGGCTGTCCGCCTACCTGCGTTGGTACCGGTTCTCCTTTGGGCCGAAGCTGAGCATTGACCAACTCCACAAGCAAACGTCCGGAGAAAAGAAAAAATGACAACAGTTCTGGTGAGCGGGTCCGCGGGCTTCATTGGCGGCTATGTGGTCGAAGAGCTGCTCCAGCGGGGCTACGACGTGATCGGGGTCGACAACTTCTCGAAGTACGGCCCGGTCAAGAAGTCCTACGACGACCACCCTTCCTATCGTTTCGTCGAGGCGGACTGCCGGGACACTGCGCTGATGGAGGAGCTGCTGACGGCGGCCGATCATTTCATCGCCGGCGCGGCGATGATCGGCGGGATCTCATATTTCCACACCTATGCCTACGACCTTCTGGCCACCAACGAACGGATCATGGCCGCCTCGGTCGACTCTGCGCTCGCGGCCCACCGCCGCGGGCAGCTACGCAAGGTGACTTACATGAGCTCCTCGATGGTCTACGAGTCCGCAGACCGATGGCCTTCGGTCGAGGGAGACGAACGCCATGTCCCTCCTCCGCTGTCCTCGTACGGTTTCCAGAAACTGGCTGTCGAGTATTTCGCCCATGCCGCATGGGACCAGCACCAGCTCCCCTATACGATCGTCCGTCCTTTCAATTGCGTCGGGGTGGGGGAGGGGCGCGCTCTAGGCGACGTAGAAGTCGCCTCCGGCAACGTCAAACTGGCTATGAGCCATGTTGTGCCCGATTTGGTCCAGAAGGTCCTCATGGGACAGGACCCGTTGCACATTCTTGGTGACGGCTCGCAGGTGAGGCACTATACTTACGGCGGGGACCTAGCGCGGGGCATCGTAACTGCTATGGAGCACGACGCGGCCATGAACCAGGACTTCAATCTTTCAACAGCTACCTCCACCACCGTCCTGGAGCTTGCCGGCGTCATTTGGCAAAAAATCCGTGGCCCGGAAGTGCCCTTCCATTACGTCAGCGACCCTCCCTTCGAACACGACGTCGCCAAGAGGATCCCCTCGGTAGAGAAAGCCAAGCAGGTGCTTGGTTTCGAGGCGACCACAACGCTCGAAGACATGCTGGACGAGGTCATCCCGTGGGTGCGTAATGCGCTGAAAGAGGGCATTATCTGAGGAGGACGGCTTGAGGGTAGGGCGGGCCCCGGGCTGCGGTCCGGTTTTCAAGCGGGGTGATGGGCGCGGAGGCCGCCTCGCCGGTTGCGTTGTGTGCCTGGTTACCATCTTCGGCGCGGCTGGCATGCAAAGCGCGTATGGCACGTCGACCACGTCGACGGCCACGACGAGCACTACTCAGCCCTCTGCCTCAACGACCGCAACGGCCGGCAGCACGACCAGCACCGCGACCGGCACTACTACGAGCGCGATTGGCGGAGCAACCAGCCCCACTACCACAACGGTCGCCCACTCCACCAGCACGGTCGCGCGGCGCACCACGGTAAGGACGAAGAGAAGCACCACGACCACGACTAGGCCCGCGCCGGCCCGGCCGCCCGGGTACTGGGTCGTGCGAGCGGACGGCACGGTTGAGAACTTCGGCACCGCTTCTCTGGGTGACCTTGGGAATGTGAAGCTCAACAGGCCAATTGTGGGTGCCGCCGCGACCCCGGATGGGCGCGGTTATTGGCTCGTGGCGTCGAACGGTGGAATTTTCTGCTTCGGGGACGCCATGTTCCATGGCTCCCCAGGAGTGCTCCGGCTCAATAGCCCAATCGTGGGGATGGCCCCAACTCCTGACGGTGGCGGCTACTGGCTGGTCGCTTCGGACGGTGGAATTTTCAACTACGGCGACGCCCGTTTCTTCGGTTCAATGGGCGGAAGGCACCTCAACGAGCACATAGTCGGGATAGCAGCCACTCCGGACGGGGGCGGGTACTGGCTCGTGGCGACCGATGGCGGCATTTTCGCGTTCGGGGACGCCCGCTTCTTGGGGTCGACCGGTTCCGACCGCCTCAACAAGCCAATAGTGGGAATGGCTTCCACGCCAGACGGAGCCGGCTACTGGCTCGTGGCCTCCGACGGCGGTATTTTCGCCTTTGGCGACGCTGGTTTCCACGGGTCCACTGGCTCGAAGGAGCTCCCCAGCGCCATAGTCGGCATCGCTGTGACACCTGACGGCAAGGGTTATTGGCTCGTTGAGAAGAACGGTACCCTTTTCAGTTTCGGAAATGCTCCAGACCGGGGATCGGCGACCGCCAAGGCCGGGGCCAAAGTCGTGGCAATGGCCGTTGGCCTTGCGAGCAGCACGTCTCCGTCTACCGGTCCATCAGTGAGCACGCTGCCACCCACGACAACTACGACCTCGGTGCCTACCACTACGACGGCCGTCACCACCACTACGACCACCACCACTACGACCACCACTACGACCACCACCATGCTTACGACCACGACGAGCCAGCCTGCTCCCGAGAGCCCCAACTACCCTTACCCGGCTCAGGTCACAGGTTACGACGTGTCCTGGCCGCAATGCTCCCCGCACGGTTCGGCAAAGGTGGAGACGCTCCCGGCCGACCCGGCTTTTGGAGTAGTCGGGGTCAATAACGGCAAGATCAACGGGTTCGATACCTGCTTCACGGCCCAGATTGCCTGGGCTGGCGCCAATCGGTCGATGTACATCATCATGGAGCCCGCCCCCGGCAACAACCCTGTACAGGAAACCAGTGGCCCCGAGGCGTCCTGCGCAAAAACCAGCAACTCTTGTCTCGGCTATGACTGGGGCTATAACTACGCGATGGCCGACATGGCCTTCGTGAAGGCGGCCGGCCTCAGCCCCAAAGTCTGGTGGGTGGACGTGGAGATCGGCGAGCAATGGCCGACGGCAGCTGTGGACCAGCCGGTCAACGCAGCGATAATCCAAGGTGCGCTCGACGCGATCAAGGGTGCCGGGCACATTGGCGGGGTCTACAGCACCTGGTTCCAGTGGGGCGAGATAACTGGCTCGTACATCCCGCCCGTCTCGCCGCCCCTGTGGGTTCCCGGAGCGAACACCTTGACCGGCGGCGATTTCAGCGCGCAGTCGTTCTGCGAGCGCGCGCTTTCCGCGGGGGATCCTTCGACGCTCGCTTCCGCGTCTATAGGCTTCGCTGGCGGTGTGCCATGGCTCGTACAGTACGGGTATGACGGTGCCACCCCGCCCGATGGTGTCGACCCGGACTATTCGTGCGGCCTGGTGAACTAGCCGTTCGGCGAGAGCCCCTCTTCCCGCTGGTAGGCGTATCCAGGTCGCCGCGGTCCGTGCTCGCTGGCGGGTATGGCGTCGGCTTTGCGTTGTTGGCAGCCGTTGCCCTGGTCCGTCAGGCGGGGGTTTCGGCAACGCACACTTTGTGGGCCGAGGACGGGGAAATCTTTTACTCCCAGGCCCTGGTGCACTCATTCTGGCGAACGCTGACTACCGCGTACAACGGCTACGACCAGCTTGTCCCTCGCCTTATCGTCCAGCTCACCAAGCTGGCGCCTATCGCCGACGCCGCCACCGTGGTCGCGCTATGCGGAGCGGGCGGCATCGCAGGGTTGGGTTGCCTTGTGTTCCACATGTCTCGGGGCCACATCGCCTCGCCGGCCTTGCGTGGCCTCCTTGTGGTCGCGATGGTGGCGCTGCCCCTCGCCAACGTGGAGATGTTGGACAACTTGGTCAACCTGCCGTGGTGGTTGTTCTTCGCCGCGTTCTGGGCGCTGTTGTGGAGGCCCGAGACCGCGTCTGGCCGGGTCATCGCTGGCTTGATCTGCTTCCTGGCGGCAGCTTCGGAGCCACTCGTGGGTGTCTTCGTGCTGTTGGCTGGCTTCAGGGTTTGGGCCTTGCCTCGGCTCAAAGAGCAGGCGTCCACCGTCGGTTTGGCGATCGGCCTGGTGTACCAGGGCTCCGTCGTACTTGGTAGCAACGGGGAAAGCTCGTTCCCCAAAGCCGGCCTATCGGGCTTGCCTGCAGACTTCGCCCTCCGAGTCGGCCTCGGTTGGCTGAGCGGGTTGCGAGGCACCGACGCGGTCGTCCGTTGGGACAGGTCGCTCGCCGAAGTCCTCGGTGGGGTGCTATTCGCGTCGATTGTCCTAGCGGGCGTGAAGCTCGGGTCAAGACAAGGTCGAGCGTTCGTCGTAGCTACCGCGATCATGGCGCCTATTTGTTTTGCAGTGCCGGTATGGCTGAGGGGTTCCGGGCCGTTCATGCAGTTGGCGACGACGTCAGTCGGCTACGGAGGACGCTATGCAGCGACCTCAATTCTGATGGTCGTGAGCGCCGTCCTTGTTCTGGCCGGGGACCTGTCGACAGATCATCGCCGGCGGGCGCCGGCCCACCTTGCTGGGGGGACGGTCCCGTCCGCCGCTGCCGGTAACCCCTCGGGCGGGAGCCGCGCGCGATGGGCCTTCGTTGCCTGTTGTGTCTTGTTGCTGCCCGCGTGGGTGGCGGATTTCCGGGATACGAACGGCCGCGCACATGGGCCCACATGGCAAAGCCAGCTCTCGCTAGCGGTTGCAACCTGCCGGGCAGAGGCCCGGGGAGGCATGGTCGAGGTTGCGATCGACCCGTTGCCCTGGGCGGTCTCAGTCCCGTGCCGGGATCTCGCCCGCGACGGACGCCAGGCGGACTACGGCAATCAGCGAAGATGACGAGATAAATCGCGGACCAGGTCTTCTTTCGGCCCTGGTTGGACCGCTTCCAACGGCGGATACACGCGCGCCTCACTACCTCTGACCAGGAGGTACGTCTGCTCGAGGCCATGCCGGGAAGCACCCGGCAGCACCAGCCCGAGGCCCACATATCGCGCGCGTGTAGCCGCTGAACGTGGTCTTAGACCTTCGTTTACAACTTTTTACAAGATCGCGCTTTACCACCCAGGCGGTGCGGTCTAGCGTCCAAATCGGCCCGACGTGGGGGGGATCCCACCTTTTGGACCCTTCTTTGGCGCGCCTCGGCCCACGAGCTCATTGCCTAGACATAGGAGGAAGCTACTGATGCACGAAACCAATCGGGTTCGCCGGTTGCTGCGATTCCCGTCTATGTTCATCGCCGCGGCACTGATCGCTGCCACCGGGTTGTCGTTGGTGCCCGCGAGCACTGCGCTGGCCCTCCCACCCCCGCCGCCGCCCCCCCCGCCGTCCTCGCTATGCGGGGCGTACGCGACGGCCCAGTTCGGCCCCAACGTGTGCGTGTTCACACCTCCAAGCGGGCCGACGCTCACCGCCACCGCCACGGACCTAGCAGGTATCCAGGCGGTCGTAAACAACATTGCGACCCAGCAGGTCCCCCTCTCAGCCCAGTTCGACGACACTGGCTACGCCCTCCTGTTCGAGCCGGGTACCTACGGCTCTCCCGCCGACCCGCTGGTTTTCCAGGTGGGCTACTACACCGAGGTGGCGGGGCTCGGAGCCCTGCCCCAGGACACGACCATCTACGGCCAGATCGACGCCTTCCCCAACGCCCTGGACTCTGAAGCCCAGTGCCTGCCCGGCTATTCGACCTGCACAGGGCCGGGCACCAACTGCTATGCCGGGCCTGGGGGAACCTGCTATTGGGCCAATTCGACCGTCAACTTCTGGCGCTCAATGTCCGACCTCACGCTCAACGTAACGACCGGGACACCGATCCCATATGGCGAGCCTGGGTGCACAACTGCCCCGGGACCCTGTGCGAACCCCCCCACTTTGGTGCCGACGCCCATCACGATGCAGGCGCCCATCAACGACGGCAACTGCTTCGGAGCCCTACCCGGCGGGGACGACTTCTGGTCGGTGTCACAAGCCACGCCGGTCCGGGACGTCATCCTCAACGGCAGCTTGGTCTTCCAGTCGTTCTGCTCCGAGACGAACTACCAATCCAACAACTACGGCAGCGGCAGCTATGTCGCCAACGACGTGATCAACGGGCAGCTCAACTGGTCCGGCAACCAACAGGGGATAGCCGTCAACACGGACTTCCAGAGCGCCGTCGGTTACGTCTGGAACTACGTCTATTCCGGTGACCAGTGCCCTCCCGGCTACACCCCGACCGCGCCGGCTACGGCCTGCTCTCCTACCGAAGATGCGTTCAACAATAGCTATGGCGTCGGGAGCGGCAAGGACGGGATCTATGGCATCAACCAGATCACAGAGCTGCCACAAAGCCCCGTGAGCGAGCAAGGGCCGTTCCTGTACACCAATTCGACCGGCACTGGTTGGAACGCCTTCGTGCCCGCCGTACAGGACAACGCGGTCGGCCCCAACTTCGTCAGCGGCCCCCCCGCCGGGACCTCCGTCCCGCTTTCGACCTTCTTCATCGCCAACCCGAGCACGCCGGAGCCCCAAATCCAGGGCGCTCTCGATCACGGCCAGAACCTCATCCTAACGCCCGGCGTCTACGACCTCAGCGCCCCCATCGTGGTCAGCCATCCTGACACCGACGTCCTGGGCCTGGGCTTCCCGGTGCTTGTGCCTCAGACGGGCAATGCGTCCTTGGTAGTGGTCCCCGACAACGGGGTGAAGGTGTCCGGGATGATCTTCGACGCCGGACCGGTCAACTCGCCGGTCCTACTGTCGGTTGGCACGCCCGGCTTCAACTTGGGCGGCAACGGGCCCCGTTGGAGCAACGCCAATGACCCCGACCTCATCCAGGATGTCTTCTTCCGCATTGGTGGCGCCGAGACCACGCCGGTATCGGCCACGGTCAGTTTGCTCGACAATGCCAACAACTCGATCATCGACGACGTATGGGCCTGGCGCGCCGACCACGGTGCCAACACCTCGGTTACCAATCCCCCAGGGTGCTCGACGGCCGCGGCTCCCCCGTTCTGTCAGGTAGGGGCGGGATGGACGTACAACCAGGGCGACATCGGGCTCGACGTCACCGGGGACAACGTGACTGCCTACGGCCTCGCCGTCGAGCACTACCAGCAGAACGACGTCACCTGGAGCGGCAACAACGGAACAGTGATCTTCTTCCAGAACGAGCTGCCCTACGACTCGCCCAGCCAGACGGCGTGGCAGACGTCGCCCGTGCAGCCCGGCTACCCGTCGTTCCTCGTGACCAACAACGTCCAGAACTTCAATGGGTATGGCATGGCTAGCTACGTCGTGTTCATTTACACCAATGCCACCCTTTGGGACTCGGCAGCCTTCGAGGCCCCGCAGAGCCCCGGTGTGCAGTTCACCGATGCTATGGACTTGTTCATCTCCAGCACATGCCAGGTGAACGCCGACTGTTTCAACTCCAGCCAGTCTGGAGGCGACGACTCGGTTATCGACGGCGTTGGCGGGCCTGCCACCTTTGCCAATGTGACCAGTCCCGTGGACGTCAACTCGTACGTGAACGGGGTCGCAACTCTGCCTTGACCATCACGGCTGCCGCCGTGGCCTAATAGCGGCTGCCGCTGGCGTCCCATCGGGGAGCGCCCGTACGGCGGCCCGGTGATGTCTGATCAACTTGAGAGCCGGGGGCGAAGAGGCTCCCGGCTCTCTTGCTTCTCTGCTTCCAGGAATGTTCGGGCGCACTCGGTCTGGCCGTGATCTTGGGTGGCCTGTGCTTCTGGTGGATCCGCCGTCGCATCTCGTGACAACGCCCTTGGAGCGACCGGGGGGTTCACCCCCGGTCGCTCTAATCCCGGCGTCAAAGCCGGGCACTGCCAGATGCGGCGCGATTCGGCGCCCTCAGGAGTTAGCGCACCCGTTGGCGACGGTGCCGCCAGTAGCCGCGACCCCAGCAGGGACCCAGTTCCCGTTCACGATCACGCCGGCCGGCTCGTCACCCGAAACGTAAAAAGAAATCGCATCCTGTGCCACGGTCTCCACCTGAGTTATTGATGGGCAACCGCTGATGGTGATCTGGTCCGCCGGAACGAGGGTGCTGTCCGTCGGAAGTTCGGGGACAGCGCACCCGTTGACATACGTCTCGGTATCAGCAACCGCCGCCGCAGGTACCCAGTTGCCGTTGATGATCAAGCCGGCGGGCTGGCCTCCGGCAGCGTACTGGCCGAGCGCTTGTTGCGCAGCTGTGGTCACCTGCGTTGGCGACAAGCAAACTCCAACGAGGGCAATCTGGTCCGACGGCAGGGGCGGCGGCGGGTTAGTGGGGTTGGCGGCTAGGGCCATCCCGGCGGGCCCAAGGACAAGCGGCAGCACGATAACAGGGATGGCGAGGAACCTCTTTTTGTCGGGGCGCCCTTTCCTTGTGGCAAGGTGCTTCGGAACATACCTAGGCTGGCTCGGGCTGTCGTGTAGCTGATGTCTGTACAAGGTTTCCTACCTTTCTCTGTGGTGCGCTCTGGGGCTAGCCGCGCCACGTGTTTTCAGCATCTCTAAGCGTTCTTCATGGGTTCTGCAGCAAACTGATAGAGCGGTACGGGAGCCGGCCTACTCGATGAGATCCTCCCTAGTTTCGTGCCGGCCGTGGTTGGCACGGAACCAGGATGCTTGAGTCGCGACGACGAACGCAACAGCTGGCACAATTGCGGACGAAGAGTGCGGGCGACATCACAGTGTGCGGGCGAGAGTGTGCGGGCGAGAGGACTCGAACCTCCATCCCTTTCAGGACCAGGACCTAAACCTGGCGCGTCTGCCAGTTTCGCCACGCCCGCATGGGACGATAAGCGTAGCCTCTCTCGACGACGGCCTTGACCACGCTCGTTAGCTTGCGGAGGCACCCGTGAACGGCACCTCCCGCCGGCGCGGTAGCCTCGACATATGTCAGAGCCCAATCTGCCAATGCAACCGTTCTTCCAATCGCCGGGGGGCCTCGGAGCCGACCCGAGTGCAGACGTCTACCAACGGCTGCTCCGCGAGCGGATCGTCTTTCTCGGTTCGGAGGTCGAGGACCGCTCGGCGAACCTGATCTGCGCGCAGCTGCTCCTGTTGGCAGCGGAGGACTCGGTCCGCGACATCAGCCTGTACATAAACTCGCCCGGCGGCTCGGTGACGGCCGGGCTGGCCATCTACGACACGATGCAGTACGTCCCGTGCGATGTCTCCACGGTTTGCATGGGCCTCGCCGCCTCGATGGGCCAGTTCCTCCTCTGTTCGGGGACCCCGGGTAAGCGGTATGCGCTCCCTCACTCCCGGATCCTGATGCACCAGCCTTCTGGTCAGATGCAGGGGCAAGCTACGGACATAGCGATCCAGGCGGAGCAGATCGTTTACCTGAAGCGGATGATGGCAGAACGGATCTCTTTTCACACCGGCCAGACCGTCGAGCGCATCGAGCGGGACTCGGACCGCGACCGCTGGTTCACCGCCGAGGAGGCGAAGGACTACGGCTTCATCGACCAGGTCATCTCTAAGGCTCGCCACGTAGGCGAGCCAGCTCTCGCCTAGATCCCTCCCAAGGGGCCGAGCGGCCCTCGCGCCTATGGCGGGTATGGCGGATATGGCGGGTCGGGCCCCAAGAGCCCGGCTTGCCGGTCTCGTTCGGTCTTGGCTTGATGGTCGTCCCAGCACAGGGCCTGGACGTTGGAATATGAAGTCTCCCCGTTGTTGGCCACTGGGTTGACATGGTCGTACTCGAGGCCGAAGCGGCTCCCGCAGTCGGTGCACTGTGCTCCCGTGAAAGGCGGCACGGGGCCAAGGTCCAAAGCGGTACGAAGCTCTGCGGGGAAGTGCCGTCCGAAGTGCTTGATGATCTGGATCGCAACCCCATCGTGCAGGACACCTTTCAAGAAGGCGTCTTTGCCCAGCTCGCGTGCCAGCTCTACCGGTGTCGGCCCCCCGCCGATGACCTGGCACACCTCACCGGGGTGGGTATGGCCTCGCCGCCAGGCGAACACGTCACAGACGATCACCAGGTCGGCCCTGGCAGAACGCGCCGGGCCTTCGCCAACTGCCATCGCGGCGAGGGCGTCGGCGGCGTAGGCCTCGAAGCGTTCGCGCTCGCCGCCGCTTTGTTGGACGTCTCTCCGCGCGCGCTGTGCTGCCAGCTCGAGCCGGTTGATGAAAGGCACGCCGGTCTCGGGTGGGAGAGCACCTGTAAAACGGACCATCCCGAGGCTGTCGCGCCAGTGGCGAAAGTGCCGGGCGCTCATCTGCTGGCGATGGAGGTCATTGACATCGGTGTTGGCTTGGCGGTGCTCGCGGGCCATGTCGCGCAGCTGAGCGAGGTCTGAGCTCCGTGCCACATCGAGCATTTCGGCTTCAGCGCCGGGCGTCTCGGACTGCGCCCGCACGATCTCGCCAGCCTGGCTCAGGGACACTTCGCCGCCCAACAGGGCTAAGCGGGTCTCTGGGCAATCGGCCAAGCCGGCCGCTGTCTCTAAGGCTTGGCGGGCCTGGCCAGGAGTGCTGCCCACCTGGCGGGCCATCCAGGCAGCGCCATCGTTGAAGCCCAGCTCTTTGTGGGCGCCGCAGGAAACAGCACGGGCTGAGGCGAGCAGAAGGGCTGCGGCAGAGGCCTTTTCTGCCTTCGAAAGCACTCGTACCACGGCGGCGCAGTCGCTCGCGGACAACAGCGCTGGGTCGAAGCTAGCGAGCAAAGAGCAATAGGCCTCAGCGGCTTCAACCAGGCGAGCTGGCACAGCACCTCCTCAACGGGCATTGCGCTCCCACGATCAGGGGAGACCACTTTTTGAGGAGAACCAACGATGCCGGCCCCGAGGCTTGAAACTACAGCTCAGCACACCTTAGCAAACATATGTTCGATAGTCAAGACCAAACGGTGGTGCTCGACAGGCAATGTAGCCGCGCCGTCAAGCGGTTCCAGGCGGCGTGGCGCGCAGCGGGAGGATGAACGCGGCCGCCAACGCGGGCCAGACCCGCGCACCCGGTGCAGGCCCCGACCCTGCACCAGCCCGAACCAACGCAGAGTGCTCGGGCAGCGTTATTCGGCCAAGAGTTCTTGGCAAAACGACATCGCTTCCTCCAGAAGGTCAATGAGCGCCTCTGTCGATATCGGGTGTGCGCTCTTGATGAGCGTTCTCGTCGGATCCGTAGCCGAACCAAGGTCTACCTCGCACTCGCCGCCCTCCCAGAGAGTGACCTGGCCCATGGCCGCTGGCTCTTCAATCTCGAAAACGGCAGCTCCCTTGGCGAACGTCCCAATCGGCGGTTTGAATACCAGCCACGGCCGAGTTCGACCACGTAGCCCTCGTTCTTCCGCCCAATCGTGGAGTGCCGCTATCAGGGTGCTCACCAGGGCAAGACTGACAATTACGAGCTGACGGTCTCCAAACGGAGCCGAGCCTGTTCGTAGACGTCGGCCGGCAGGGGCCCCTTCTCGGCGATCGCCAGGTTGGACCGGAGGTGGCCGAGGCTGGAGGTCCCGACGATGGTGCTCGATAAGTCGGGGTGACTGAGCGTGAACCGCAGTACGAATTCCACGCGGCTCATATCCCCGAGGAGGTCGTCGATCCCAGATGCCTCCCAACGCCGCTGGCCCTCGCCCTCAGATAGCCCGATCGGACCTTGCTTCCACTGTTTGTCCTCGGCCGGAGCGCCGCGGGCGGCCCCCCCACGAATGAGAGTGCCGGCGCCGGCCGCCGCTGCTTGGGAGATGAGGGCCTCGTGCTCGCGCTGGACCGCCGAGTAGGGGATTTGGAAGACGTCGAAAACGCCCATGGCGATGTGGTCGGGAAGGTTGGGCAGCGTGCCCGACATCCCGAGGAAGCGGATCTTCCCTTCGTCACGAAGGGTTTGCATGGTCTCGATAGTGTCGTCAGCTTCCAGCTGCTCGCGGCTCGGCGACATGTGAACCTGCAGCAGGTCGAGGCGGTCGGTACCGAGGCGGCGCAGGCTTTGCTCGATCCCCGCCCGGATGTTGTCGGGCCGGAAGTCGTGGGGGAACGGCGGGGTGGCGCCGGGCGGCGGGTCGCTGAGGAGGCACCCGCATTTGGAGGCCAGGAAGTACTCGTCGCGCCGGGGCCCGACGTAACGTCCGATCAACTCCTCGCTGCGCCCGTAGTCGATCGAGGTGTCGATCAGGTTGACCCCCGAATCGAGAACCGCGTTGAGCAGGCGACCGGCGTCCTCGTCGTCAATCGCCGGGCCTCGGGGCTGTCCTCTTAGCTCCATTGCCCCGTACCCGAGGATTGTTACGTCCGTCCCGGTCTTGCCTAGTGGGCGTGTCGCGATGGTCATGACCGCACGCTACCCATCGCGCGCCGGAAGTAGCGCTCCTCACACGCGGTGGTAGTAGTACGAACGAGCTGAGGGTGGCTGACTACATGGGCTCCGGCCGTCAGAGCGACGAGACTCAAAGCCATGAGATCCCCAACGGCCTGACCCGAGGGGCCTCTGGTGTCGTGAAGCAGGTCCTGGCGTTCGCCTGGTACCGGTCGCGGGCCACTTTTCGGCACCGCCGCAGCGGTTACCTCGCCACCGGCGTTCGGTGGGACGGGCGGCACTCGGTCAGACGTAGGCGCCATGACCTCGCCCTTTTGAAAACCCTTGGGTTTACCAACCGTCAGTTGGCGTCGACCATAGCCTGGCAGGCCAGCGTGGCTGTCGGAGCGGGCACGGTTGTCGGCGTGCCCCTGGGCATCGCGCTGGGCCGTTCACTGTGGGAGCTCTTCGCCCAAGAAATAGACGCTGTACCCGACCCCAGCGTCCCCCTCCTCCCGGTCGCTGCGATCGCGCTCAGAGCGGAGTGACCAAGCTCAAAGCTTGTTGAGGAAGCGTCGTAACTTGTTCGCGGCTCGATTGGCCACCTGGGATAGGCCACCCTCCCGGTAATGGTGGCGAGCCAGCTGCATGAGGGTGCGCTGGCCACTGCCAGCCGCCGGCTCAACAACTGAGGTCTCTGCTTCCGTGTTCGCCGCCCCCATGGTCGGACGCACAAGCAGGTCGGGCGCCCGCCGTGGCTCCCGGCAAAAGGCGGCGAGAGGCTCCAGGACCACGGACCAGCGGAAGGTCTTGCGGACTTCGGCGACCCGTGCGCGGCAACCCTCTGACAGTTCCGGGTCGGAAAGGAGCCGGAGGATCGCTTCCGCGAGGGCTTGCGGGTCTTCGGGGGGCACGGTCAAGCCGAGGTGCTCCTCCTCGATCAACTGGCCGAACGAATCGCCTTCAGTGGCGACGATCGGTAGCCCTGCCCACAGGTAGTCGAGCGCACGGGTCCGGAACGAAAACCGGGTCTCGATGCTCTCGAAGTGCGTCGATACACCCAGGGTCGCTTCGAGTAGGAAGTTTTGGCGCTCGGAGTACTCGACCCAACCGTCGTTGAAATACACATGCTTTCCGGCAACCCCGAGTTCTTCGGCCAGCGCCTTGGCGTCGATTGCCATCTGCATCGGCGGGACGTCCGGGTTGGGGTGCTGCAAGCCCATGAAATAGAGGCGCACCGATGGCCTCTTCTCGGAGACCCGTGCCACCGCCCGGATGAGGGTGAGCGGGTCGAACCAGTCGTAGACGCCTCCTGCCCAAATGAGGATGTCGTCGTCGGGCCCGATACCTGGGACGACTCCCCGGATTGCCGGTTTACGGTGCTCGGCAGCATCGTCAGGGAGCCCGAAGGGGACGACATCGATCAGGCGGCGGAGTGTCGGGTCGGGGTCGTAAGTGAGAGCGTTCGCCCTCCCGACAGCGCAGAGCTGGCCGATGAAGAGGTCGCGCTGGCGCTCGCTCGCACAGATAAGGAAGTCGCCGCGTTCGAGCTGGTGGTTCAAGGTCTCGATCGAAAGGCGCACATGAGCGTCCCTCGCCTCGCTCGAGGCCCCCTTGGTCAGCGCGAGGGTTTCCAAGTGCAGGGGGGAGTAGATGTCGAAAACGATGATCTTTTGGGACATCGCCAAGAACGGGTGGTGGTACATGACGTAGCCCTGCAAGATCATGACGTCGCACCAGGCCTCGGCTTCTGCCAAGCCGTCCGGCCCGACCGCAGCGACTAGGAACGCCGCAGAGCTCACCTCGCAGTAGGGCGAAGTGGTGAGAAGGCGGACCTCGTTGTCTTCGGCAAGACGTTGGGAGATGTGCCAGGCCCGCATTGCCGGCCCGGCCATCCGGGCGCGCAGCACGTCAGGCGTGACCACCAGGACGCGTGTCATCGCCAGCCCCGCTCGATCCTCGGCCGCCCGACGGCCTGATCGTGGCCACGCTGCCAGCCGTCACGGCGGCGGCCCAGTAGCCTCTCGGCGATGGCGGACACGCTCACAGCCAGGCAGCGTACTCGGGTCGTCGTCTTCTCCACCGACCCCGTTTGGCCCGAGATGCCGGGCCCAGCGATCCGGGCGTGGGAGCTGGCAAACGTCCTGGCGCAGCACTTCGATGTCGTGCTGGCGAGCACCGTCGCTGTTTCGGGCACTCACCCCAATGCGGAGATGCGCCTAGCCGCCGGCCCGGCTATCCGCGAACTGGTCGAGGCCTCCGATGTCGCTTTCGCTCCGAGCAGCCTCGTATATATGGCCGACGAGCTTCGCGAGACGGCCAAGCCGGTCGTTGTCGACATCTACGACCCCTACCACCTGGAAAACCTGGAGATGGGTGGAGGCGGCGTGCCCGCGCAGGACCGGGTTGTGACCCGCCTGGCCGGGGTGATCAACGTCGCCCTGCGAAGGGGTGATTTTTTCACTTGCGCCAGCGAACGCCAACGGGACTTCTGGCTCGGCAGCCTGGCCGCCGTGGGCAGGGTAAACCCGTTCAACTACGAAGGAGATCCGCTGCTCAGCAGGCTCGTTTCCGTCGTCCCGTTCGGCTTGCCGAGCGTGCCACCGCGCCGGCAGGGCCACGGGCTACGAGGCGAAGTGGCGGGTATCGGCCCGACGACAAGGTCGTGCTCTGGGGCGGGGGCATCTACAACTGGCTCGACCCTATTTCACTGCTCACGGCTGTGGGACGTCTGAGCAGGCGTGTCCCGGAGCTGCGCCTTGTCTTCATAGGCATGCGGCACCCCAACCCCGACATCCCGGCGATGCGCGTTGCCACCCAGCTGCAGGAGCTGTCGACCAGGCTTGGGCTCACCGGCAAGCACGTGTTCTTCAACGCTGGCTGGGTGCCGTACGAGCAGCGGGCTGGCTTCCTGCTCGACGCCGACGTGGCGGTGAGCACGCACCTCGACCATGTCGAGACGCGATATTCGTTCAGGTCGAGAGTCCTCGATTACTTGTGGGCGGGCCTCCCGATGGTGCTGACGGGTGGGGACGTCCTCGCCGAGGAAATTGCCAACGCCGGCCTCGGCGTCACGGTCCCGGCGGGAGACGACCGGGCTTTGGAGGACGCTTTGGGAGCGATGCTGGGGAACCCTCCTCCCGCCGAGCGTTTTGCCGCGGTCGCCCAGCGTCACACATGGGAATACTGCGCCCGGCCCCTGCTCGAGTTCTGTGCGTCGCCCAGGCGAGCGCCGGACCTGTTGGTGGAGCGCCTCAGCCCGGAAGCGGCCGCCGGCTAGGACTGGGCTTCAATCTCTCCCCGGGCCTCGCCCCGACAGGCCCCGCTTGGCGACGGCAACGAGGTTGCTCGCCGCAGCGCGGCTGTCTTCGTGGAGCTTGCGCAGCTCAGCGCGCAAGGTCTCGTTGGCGCTGCCCAGCTCCTGCACCTCGGTCTCGACGTCGGCGAGCCTGGTCTCCTGCTTCTCGGCTCGACGCCGGAGGTGGCGCAGCTCGGTTTCGAGGTTCTCGATGTGGTGGTCCTTGAGCTCGGTTGCTTGCTCGAAATGGAGGGCTCGGTGGCGCTCGGTGTCGTACGCCTTTTCCATGCCGTAGCGGTCACCCATCGCGTCGTAGTACTCGGCCACTGTGACGAGGGCATTTTCGGGCTCGGCCCGGAGCTTCTTGGGTGGTTGGAGCTCGACCCAGCCCTCGGGCAGTTCACGCAGCCACCCGTAGAGAGCCAACTGCGCTGTGGTGAGGAGCTGTTCGTGGGCAGGATCTTGGGCGGCGGTCTGGTGATGGCGCATATCGCCCGAGACAAAACCTTTCGCCCGTCCTGCGGCAGCTACGTTCGCCGGGAGCCGCTCCCCCAAGCGCTCGAGGAGCTGTCGCCCGCCTGCCGGGCTCTCCACGAAGTTCTCGTAACGCACAACGAGCACCCGCTTGCCGGCCAAGCCATCGAGCAGCTCGGTGCAGTAGAGCTGCCACAGTGCCAAGGCGACATAGAGCGGGCGGCGGTCCCTCTTGCGGACAGAAAGGGCCACATCGATGGGGTTGCGGTCGACCAGGACGATCTCGAAGCCGTCGTCCAGGGCCGGGAGCCAGGCCGGGAGCAGCAGGCTGATGCGGGGGTCCTTCAGCACCAACGGGCGGCTCGCAGCCTCAGCAGCAAGAGTGCCCAGCACCTCGTCGACCTTCGGCCGCCACGCCGGCGCACCTTCCGCCACGACGGTGCGCCCAGGTGGCCTGTCCCAGTTGCCACCGAGCCGTTCCAGGAGATCGTCGTTCAGCGCGTTCACATCGGCCCGCTCGAAGAACCCTTTCGGGTTGTCCTCAGCAGCCGGCAACAGGTCGTCTTCCTCGCCTGCGAAGAACCCGGCCTTGGCGAGGAAGCCAGCTACAGCGCTCGTCCCGCTCCGGTGCATGCCGAGTATCGCGACACCAACCCGCTGCCCAGTGCCTCCGGACCGCCCAGTGCCTTCGGGCTGCCCACGCGATTTGTCTCCCACTGCCGCGAAGCTACAGGAAGATAGCCTTTGAACGCAGATGACCAAAGAAACGGCCCGGCTGTTCCCGTGGCGTCGCGGTCGCCAAGCCGCCGGCAAGCCAAACCTGCGCCTGCTGGGTGTGCTCCTGTGTTACAACGACGGCGACCTGGTGGTCGATGCGGTCCGTTACCTGCGGGAGCAGGGCCACGACGTGATTGTCTGGGACCACGGGTCGACCGACGAGACGCCCGAGGTCCTGCGCTCACTGTCTGGTGAGCTGCTCGAGCTCCAGAGCGTCCCACGCAGCATAGATTTCTACGGGCTGTACCCGGCGATGTCGGAGCACCTGATGAAAGAATATGCCGGGCGTTACGACTGGGTTTCCTGGCCGGACCAGGACGAGTTCCTGGAAGGCCCGGACCGCGGCCGCACCTACAAGGAATGGCTCGAAGAGGTGGCGCAGTCGCCTTACGATTGGGTCCAGTTCAATAATTACAATTTTTGGTGGACAAGGGCCGACGACCAAGGCTTGCAGCGGGCAGTGGAACGAGTCCGCCATTACAGTCTCTTTCCTGACTGTGGGCCACGGATCCGCTCGTGGCGGGCGTCGGCGACAAATATCCGCCAGTTCAACCACAACCCCCCGCTCGGGGAGCGCTACCCGACCTTTTTCAACCTCCGGCATTACCCGATGCGGAGCGAAGTCCAAATGGCCCGCCGCCTGGAGGTCGACAGGGCGGGGTTACGGCGTGGCGGGAGCAATTATCACTACGACAACATGAGCTCGTGGCCGGAGCGCCTCATTATTTCGCCAGAAAAGCTACACCTGGACGACGGCATCCGCGAGCTGGACCCATCGCCGATCTTCGACTGGCGCACCATTTACGGGCGGGACGCCCCTTCTCCCGAACCGATCGATTAACGGTAGCTATCTATCGAGCGCCCTAGCAAGTGGTAGCCGACTGGTGAGCAGATCCGCGCATCTGAGCGAGACATTCCACCCGGGCGGGTCGATCGGGAGCGAGACCGGTGCGGTCGGTGCGCGCCGGCACAAAGCGGTTGCCTTGGCCACCTCGGTGCCCCAAGCCGGCCCGGCCGAGCGCTGGTTCGAGTCCCGGAAGTCGACCACCCAGGTGGGGCCGAGCAGGCAGGCGCAGACCGCCACGACCATCACAGTGCGCCATCGCTGAGCAGCGACGGTTCGTGCCTTGGCCCATTGGTCGGCGATCACCAACATGGTGCTCACTAACAGCAGGACAGGCACAGCCTGATAGCGGCTGGCGACCTCCACTCTGGCTACTTGCACGGTGGGCCCAAGACCTCGTAGCCACACCGGTACCACGTAACAACCCACACAAAAGCCCACTGCTGCAAGGGTAAACACCCGTACCCGCAGCGAACCCCCGAAGTACACTCCTATCGCCAGCAACGAGCAGAGCACCACCGCACCCAGCCCGACGGCAATTGGCCGCTCATGCATGAAGAGCCAGTCTGTGCCCTTTTCTCCCCCGGCTAAGCCAAGACCGACCCGGACCGACAAAGACTGCGCCAGGCCCTGAAGGTTTCCCGCGCTCGACACTATGTTGCCGCTCGACCGTACCATCACGAGGACCTGGTAGAGCAGGCCTGAGACGATCCCAACGGTGGGCGCGTGATCTCGGGCATTGCGAAGAGCTAAAGCTCTTGCCACACTCAGGGGCAGGAAAAGACCAACCAAAGGCTCTGAGGCGGCCGCCAACAGACAAACGAGACCTGCTGCGGCTCGCCCTGTCGCAGAGTTGGGACGCCAAAGCAGTGCCCAGAAACCGGCGAAAAATAGCCACCAGGGTACGTTTACGACATTGTCGAGCAACTCTGCGCTTGCGACCGGGAGCAGGACGATGGCGGCCACGAGCAGAGCTCGCAGTGCCGGAGACGCTATGTGGCCTCTTGCCATATGGAAGACCAGGCAAGCGATGGCGGCCAGGCTGAAAGCGCCGGCACTGGCCAGTATTTCCGCCGCTTGGCCGGGAGCCGCGAGGCGCGCCACTTGAACGACAACCCGTGGGAAAAGTTGACCGTAGCCGTCGTGGGGCGTGACCAGCGTCCGCCAGAAGGACATGCGCAGTGCCTGGGCGTAGAAAATCTGGCCGTCTTCGGCCCAGATCGTGGAGGTAGCGGGCAAACCCGACTGGCGCAGGAGCGCCGCGGCGCCAATGGCTACCAACGCGGTCACGTAAGTGCCGGCCAAGCTGGGGCGAGATTTCGGAGAACGAGCTGCTACGGGGAACAAAAGCCCGGCCAGGTTCGGTGCGCCAGCGCGAGGCGCGTCGGGCAGCCATCTCAACTGGGCCCGGCGAGCCCGCACAGGGTGAGGGGCGTGCCGCGGGTCCAGCTGATCACCAATTGTGCCCCCGGGTCGTTGTCGCTCAGATAACCGGCCCCATTGGGCGGGACCGCGAGCTGCGCCGGGACCGAGCTGGAAGGCCCGCCTGGCGGCGCCAGCACAGCTGCCAGGTACTGCGCCGTCCCCGGCGGGGGGGTGGGGACACTTACCTTCACCGATGCCGCCGTTTCACCCGAAGGTATATCGAGCCATACCTGGAAAGGCGGGCTTATAACCGTTGGTACGAACGTCATGCAGTTCCCGGCACCTACCAGTGCCCGCGCAAAACTAGCTTTTTCGTAGGAGAAGTCTCCCGTGAACAGGGGCCTGCTCGTCAGGGAGGTGGCCGAGCCGTTCCAATCCCCGACAGCGAGGAGGGTTCGTGCGTTTACCAGTTCGAGCGGGGTGAGCGCAACGCGGGGCAACCAACCGGAGCGTTGCAGCGCGGCGAGGGCGGATGCCGAAAGGTTCGGGTCGAAGTTGATAGGCGCGGCGGAGGGCCCGGAGACGTCCCGTACGCCAGAACCGAGAAGTTTTCCTGCTGCCAACACATTTGTTTCCAGCCCGAAGGTAAAGCTGACGCGTGAGCTCGCCCAGCTCTGCGCCTGGCCCACGTTGCCGAGGGCGCTGAACGCAAGGAGAGCTACTGCCGCCCAGCGGCCCGCATGGGACGGGCCTGCGGGGCTCAGAAGCTTGGCGATGACCGGTAAGAGAAGGGCCATTGCCACGTACACATAACGGGAAAGCCCAGGGCTTACCGTGCTGCTGTCCCTGCCGAGAGCGGTCAGCGCGTAAAAGGCAACCGCTGCGGCACAGAGCGCGATGAGAGCGGGGTTTTGACGCCAAAGTGATCCGCCTTTCCAAACAACCCATGCTCCTAGGCCGACCAGGATCGCGGCGCCCGCACCCGCGATATTGAAAGCCTGGCCAAGGGCCGACGAAAGCCCGCTCCACACGTAGTCCGGGACGCCCGTGAACGAAGCCAGCGGGAACCGGTCGGAGTGCTCCGTCAGTCCCAGCCGCCCCACGACCACGAACCAGATGGCGTAGGCCCCTATGGGTAGCGCCAGCACCCTGACCGCCTCCCGTTTGGGCCTGCGTGCGAAGGCTAACAGCGCGGCCCCGATAACCATCGCGTCGCCGATGGTCGAGCACATCAAGCTGGCAAGGAGGGCGACTGAGGCAAGAGTGCCCGCCCGGTGAGCCGCCTGGCCGGCCAAAGGCCTGTCGAGCAGGTCGAAGGCCAACAAGCCGAACAGAACTGAGCCGACGAACCCGATCTGGAAGCCCCAGGTGAGGTCCTCGGCGCCGGCCCCGAGCAACCCGAGGAGCGCGACGGCAGCTGTGGCTACCCATGGGGTCACACCGGCTCGCCGGCAAAGCCGCCAGGAGAGGTGCATGACGCCGACCTGGGCGAGGAGCACCGGCACGATGTAGGGCCAGTAGCTGCTCAAATGAAAAACGCTGAACAAACCCCGCCAAAGTAGGACCGGCAGCGTCGACCAGTGCTCGTTATGCGGGAACCAGATGCTTTCTGGGTTTGTCGGCCCGTAGCGGAGCCCACGGGTGATGAGGAAATCCCATTCGTCACCGAAAAACCAAAGCCCTCGGTCGAGCCAGGCCCAAAATGCGAATGCCCCGAGAAGGCTCACGAAATGGACCGCAGTCGCAGCGTCGGTACCAGGCCGATGCCGATGCCGTCGCCAAGGCTTTGGCAAAGCTAAAGGTGGCGCCGTCTCCTCGGAGCCGGGCGCGTCGACCAGCGTCGTCCCAGCCGAGCTGGGGTCGGGGCCCATTATCCGGCAGCGTAGTTCGTCGGTGGGATCTGCCAGAGGGAGCCACCAGCTCATGGTGAGTAGTAATCTGCCGGAAATGGGCCTGACAAGTGTCCTAGAGCAGATGCGCGTCGGCTGGTGGGCGGGAGCAGAGCCAGGTGACCCCCTCGCGGCTCTATCAGGCATGTTGCTCAGGTCGGAGCTGACCGGGCGCTGCCCAGGTTTCTCCCCTGTGTTGGTGCACGGAGCGTTGGCGTCCTGGGCAGATCCGGGGTTCACCGGAGAAACATCTGCCATCAGCTTGGCGATGGACTGGGCCGACGATGACTCGATAGGGGTGGACATTTTCGTAGCCTCAGGTAGCCCTAACGGCGCCGGGTCAAAGGTCGCGCATCGCCTCGCCGAGGCCGGCAGTGCTGTGGTCGCCGTGGCCCCAGAGGAGTTCTGGGGCTTGGGCCCGCACTCGAGCGTCGGCCCCCCGTTCGCAGTGCCCGAGCCGGCGTTGCTGGCTGCGCGCCACATTCCCCGCGCCACGCTCGAGGCTCGTCTCGCTTACCTCCGGGTGGTCGAGGGCCTGCCTAGGCGGTACGTCCTTGTGGAGGGGAGCCTCCTGGAGGAACCATCGACCAGCCTCGCAACCCGCGCGGACCTCGAGCTCGCCCTTCATCAGCTTGCCAAAAGGGCTGGGGGAGACCGGCCGGCCGAGATAGTCAGGCTTGCGCCCGCCCCCTTTGCCGCTGACGACCCGGTCGTCGAGGCGGTCCTCCAGTCGCGGAGGACCGAGACCGAGGAGGGCCGTTACCAGCCCGAAGACTGGTCCGGGTACTCCAATAGGCCGAGGCTCCCGCTCAGGGTGACCAGCCCGGTCGACCTGGCCGCTGCGGTCGCCGGCGCAAGCGTCGTGGTCGCCGGGAGCGGCTCGATGATGGCACTCGCCTGGGCGCTCGGTGTCCCGCACGCGGCCGTCGCGCCCGAAGAGAGCCCGGCCAGCGCTTTCGCCGCCTGGACCGGCGATGCGAGCGCTCTCGCTGAGACCCCCGCTCTACTGATTGCAACGATCGACAACATCTTTGCCCGCCGGGGTAGGCCCCCCGGGCTCAAAAGACTGGAGGCGACATTGGACCAGTCCCTCGACGAGGCTGCTGGTGATTTGGAGAACAGGGCGGCCGAGCTCGCAGCCGACGGTCGCGGAGGCCCCAGCTCTCAAACAGCGCTGAACGCCCGCCTCCACGAGCTCCAAGCCGTCAACGACTCGCTCCGCCAGCGCCTCGCGGTTGAGCGCCTTCGCTTCGGCGAACGGTCAGCCCTTCTGGAGAGGACGGCCCACACGAGCGTCCAGTCGGCCATCAAGGCGGTGCACGGCCAGGACGTCATCTTGCGCAGGCGCCTCGAAACGACGGAAAAAGAAATGCGACGGCTCCAGGAAGAAACCGCTGAGCAGCAGGCCGAGCTCCGAGCCATACACGCGACGATGACGATGCGTGCGCTGGCTCCTGCGCGTGAGTTCTACGGGCGCCTGCGAAGGGCGGCACGCTGAGCTCCCCCCGCCAGTTTGTCTTGATCGGCACAGCACCCGAAGCACCGGTCCCCGAGCAGGCGCTCGTTGACCTGCTCTGCGGACCTCTCGGCATCGGCGCTGTTGTGCCGCTCCTCTACGACGAGCGGGGACGGGTTGCCGAGGCGGGCACCTACCTTGGGCGGTCCGGTGCCGCAATACCGTTCAACGTCGGAGCGGCTTTGGGGTCGCCCGAGCACAATTTCCGCCGGGACGTCCCTGGGAGCGCGTCCAGCGTCGTTGCGGTCAGCACCGCCGCCCTCGATGGTTTGCCGACTACCAAGAGACGTGCGTCGCCCCCGACGGCACAGGAGGTGCTGGAGCACGTCCGCTCGAAGGGCTTACGCACGGTCTACGAGCCGTCATGGCGCTGGAGCGCTCCGCCAGGCGTGCGTTTCTCTCCCGGGCCGGCGGGCCCAGGCGCTGGGCGGAGCGCGACGAGGCCTGCCCGACGCGGGTGCTGGTGGTGACCGGCACGATCCCCGGCACCTTGGTGGGGGCCGAGGGGCTTATCGAGGTCCTCGAGTCCCTGGCGCGTTGCGCTTCGACCCGAGTCACGCTCGCCTGCGCCGACGGTTTCGGCGCCTCCCGCTACGGGGGGCATTACCAGCGCCAGGGCATTGAGGTCATAGCCGGGCCCGTCGATTGGCCGGAGTGGTGCGCCGACCGCCGCTACCACTACTCCCATGTGCTCGTTAGCGACGAAGGCCTCACGAGCCATTTGTGGCAGCTCGTGCGGACGACGCAGCCGCAGGCCATGGCGGTCCTGTACTCGGAATGCTTGCCGTTCAGGCGGGCCCAGGCGCTGGGCGACGCCAGTTGGCACACCGAAGGGACCGACACAGTCGCCGAGATCGGCCAGACGCAGCTGCTCCACCAGATTGAAGGGCTCCAGGCGGCGTGGTGCGCGAGCCGTGCCGACGCCAGCCTGCTCGCCGGTCTTGGCCCCCAGCTGGCGGTCTCCCGCGTGGGGCCTCCGCTCGTGCGACAGGGTGCCGTGAAGGGCTACGCCGACAGGGAGGGCGTGGTCCTTGTCGCTACCGACAATTTCGACGTATCAGGCGACGCCGAGGAGCCCGCAGTGCGCGCGCTCGAGGAACTGGTGCCAGCGTGGCGGCGCCGGGACATGAGCCTGCGGGTGAGGGTCGTCAGCGACTGGCCTACTCCCGGGCTGGCCGAGGCGGCGGGAAGGTACGGAGCGGAACTGGTCCCTTCGGGCGGCGACCTCGTCGCTGCCCTGAGCAATGCGAGAGTGGTCCTATCGCCGGTGAACCACGGCACGAGCGTGTCGTCCTGGGTTCCGGCAGCCATGGCGGCAGGCACGCCCTGGTTGACCACCGAGAAGGCTGTAACCGGCACTTTCCTCGACGACCTCGAGGCACGGGCAGTCGTCGCCGACGTCGCCACGATGGGCCACCGGGGATGGGCCCTGCTCACCGACGAGCGGGCCTGGGGAGATTTCTCGGCTGCTATCTCGGCCCGGCTTGCCGGAGTCGTCGCCGAACGTGAAGCGGCCCTGCGTGCCGCCCTCGTTGCTGCGGGCATCGACCCACCCGAAGGGCCACGTTGGCCCGTCGAACGCCTGTCGACGCACCCGGAGGCCCTTCCCGTGAGGGTGCCCCTGCGCCCAGCCGCTGTGGCCGACCCGCCTGCGGTTTTCGTGGCTGACAGCTTGAGCGACGACGAGCGCTACGAATTGTGGCACGAGCGCCGCGGCCCCAACGCCGAGGTGGTCGCCGCTATCGGGGCTGAGGCCGCCGCTGCGGGTTACCAGCCGACGATCTCGGTGCTCATGCCGGTGTGCGAGACCGAGGCTTGGATGCTCGAGGCTGCTGTTGAGTCGGTGCTGGCGCAGGCCTATCCCAACTGGCAGCTGTGCTTGGCCGACGACGCTTCCACCAGGCGTGAAACCTTGGCCGCCTTGGAGTCCATGGCCATACGTGACAACAGGATCGTAGTCACCAGGCTCGAGGAGCGATCGGGGATCTCGGCAGCGACGAACGCCGCCCTTTCGCTCGCTAGCGGCGACTACGTCACCTTCTTGGACCATGACGACGTCTTGAAGCCCCATGCGCTCGCCCAGGTCGTCAGGTGGCTCAATACCGACCCGACGCTCGACCTTCTTTACAGCGACGAGGACAAACTGAACCCCGCGGGTCGGTTCACGGAGGCACGCTGGAAGCCTGATTGGTCGCCCAACCTGCTGTTATGCCAGAACTACGTCTGCCATCTCCTGGTGCTCAGGCGTTCGTTGATCGAAACCATGGGGGGGCTGCGCTCCGAGTACGACGGGAGCCAGGACTACGACCTGGTGCTGAGGGCCACCGATGCGACGGACCGGGTCGCCCACATCCCTGACTCGCTCTACAGCTGGCGGATGCACGAGAAGTCTGCCGCGTCCCTGGGGGACAACAAGCCCTGGGCGTGGATGGCGGCGCAGCGAGCCCTCGGCGACTGGCTCTACCGGAGGGAAGACCGTGGGGGGACCGGGGGGTGGACCGAGGAAGGTGCCTGGTTCGACGTCCACCGGGTCAGGTTCAGGCGGTCCGGCGAACCCAAGGTGAGCATCATCATCCCGACCCGCAATGGCCGCCACCTGCTCGGCCGCTGCATCGAGAGCGTCCTTGGGCGAACGGTCTACGGCAACTACGAGCTGGTGGTGGTGGACAACCAGAGCGACGACCCCGAAACGCTCGAGTACCTGGCTACCCTGCCCGGCAAGGTGCTTGCGCTACCCGCACGAGTTCAACTACCCCCGTCAACTCAACCTGGCCGTCGCCGCCGTGGAATGCGACCTTCTGGTCTTTTTGAACAACGACACCGAGGTCGCGACCGCCGATTGGCTCGACAGGCTTATCGAGCAGGCCATGAGGCCGGAGGTCGGCGCGGTCGGTCCCCGCTTGCGGTTCCCGAACGGCGATGTCCAGCACGAGGGCATCCTGATCGGGGCCTGGCGCGGCCACGCCAACTCGATCGAGTGGGGCAACTGGTGGCGAATGGGCGACCTGCTCCGGGACGTATCGGCGGTGACCGGAGCGTGCATGGCAACCCGGCCGGGGGTCTATTGGCGCGTCGGCGGCTATGATGAGCGGCTCCGGGTGGCTTATAACGATGTGGACTTCTGCCTGCGCTTGCACCAAGCTGGTTACCAGGTCGTTTTCGAACCCGACGCCGAGCTCTACCACGCCGAGGGGTCGACCCGGGGGCTCGTCGAAGACCCCGAAGACGCACCGTTGTTCAACGAGCGCTGGCGCCCGCGCTCTTCCTGTGACCCCTATTACAACCCCAATTTGAACCGCAACCGGCTGCTTTTCAGGACAGAACCATGAGCCCGTCGAAGCAAACCCCCGTGAAGGACCGAGCGGAGGCGGCAAATGGCAACGGTAACGGCAACGGCAACGGCTCGCGCGCAACGGCGGGCGGGGCGGAGCGTTACGACCACAACGACCTCGCACACGGGCATAAAACTGAGTGAGTACGGCGAGTACAAAGAGCTCTTCTACAACCTGACGCTTCGCGAGCTTCGTTCCAAGTACAAGCGCTCGGTCATCGGCTGGGGCTGGTCGATGATCAACCCCCTTGCCAACATGGCCGTGTACACGGTCGTGTTCTCCTTGTTGCTGCAGATCAAGCCGCCCCTCGGCGTGCCCAGCAGGCTCGACAATTACGCCCTGATGCTGCTGGCGGCGATGTTGCCGTGGAACTTTTTCCAGGGCAGCATCCAGGAGTCGATGGGGGCCTTGCTCGGTAACCAGAACCTCATCCAGAAGACCTATTTTCCCCGTGAGCTGATCCCAGGGGCGACGGTTGCCTCCAAAATGGTCTCCCACCTGATCGAGATGGGCCTGCTCCTGGTGGTCATCGTAGGGTTCGGCAACTGGAGGGCGCTCATCTTTATCCCGGCGGTCCTCCTGATGATGGCGGTGATAGCGGCTTTCGCCCTCGGGCTATCGTTACTGTTCTCTATCGGCAACGTCTTTTACCGCGATATCCAGCACTTCTCCAACATTTTCTTCTTCATCTGGATGTTCCTTACTCCTATCGCCTACCCTTACTACATCCTCGCAGGCGGCGTGAACAGCCCGTCCGGCAGCGTCGCTGCGCCGAAGCTGGTCCACATCTTCGGCCACCTGGTCAACCTCGGGTCGCTGTTCAAGATCAACCCGATGACCGATGCCGTGCTCGTGTTCCAGTCGTTCATGTACAACGGTGCTTTGCCCGGTTCCACCCATATAGCCAAGTTCGCGAACACGCTGGCTGTGCCAGCGGCCACGGTCAACGGGAAGTTGGTGGCAGCTCACAACATCGTGCAGTACAGCGCACTCGTTATCCACTCCAGCGTTTCCTGGGGCGACCTCGCTTACCTGGTCGTTTGGGCTGTGGTTTCCCTGGTGGTCGGATTGTGGGTGTTCCGTAAGTACGAGGCACGCCTGCCGGAGGAGCTCTAACCTTGAGCCAGCCGGTCGTGGTCGTGGACCACGTCTCGAAAAAGTACCGCCTCTATCGCGAGCGCAACGCCTCTATAAAGGCAGCTGTCATGCGCGGTGGGCGCGCCAAGGTGGACGTTTTCTGGGCGCTCGAAGATGTCAGCTTCGAGGTATTTGAAGGGTCTACTACGGGCCTCATCGGGGAGAACGGTTCGGGAAAGTCGACGATGCTCAAGTGCCTGGCCAAGATCCTCCGGCCCGACAAGGGTTCCGTCACTACCACAGGGAAGATGTCGGCCCTCCTCGAGCTGGGCGCCGGCTTCCATCCCGAGTTGTCAGGGCGCGAAAACGTGTTCCTGAACGGGGCGATTTTGGGCCTCAAGCAGAAAGAGCTCCTAGCCCGCTTCGACGACATCGTCGACTTCGCCGGAATCGGCCAGTTCATCGACGAGCCGGTCAAGAACTATTCCTCGGGTATGTACGTCCGGCTCGGCTTTTCGGTGGCGATCAACGTCCAGCCCGACATCTTGCTGGTTGACGAGGTCCTCGCAGTCGGTGACGAGGCTTTCCAGCGCAAGTGCCTGGAGCGCTTCGCGCAGTTGAAAAACGACGGCAAGACGGTCATCATCGTCTCGCACTCGATGCAGTCCGTCGTCAACATGTGCGACCACGCCATCTGGTTCAAAAAGGGCAACAAGATGGCCGACGGTGACCCCCGGCAGGTCGTCGAGGCTTATACCGGGTCGCTCTTCCTCAGCGAGCACCGGGCCACCGAGACGGGCGACCGTTGGGGTTCGGGGGAGGCGCGCATAGAGCGGGTTGAGCTGATCGACAAGTTCGGCAAGCAGGTAATGCGGGTCGGCAGTGGCGAGCCGATAACGGTGCGCCTGTGGTGGGCGACTTCCGAGCCGGTTGCACGGCCGGTTTTCACCATCTCGGTACAGACTTTGCAAGGCGTTGTGGTAAGCGGGCCGACCACCAGGGAGTCCGGTGAGGTGCCCGAGAAGATAGACGGCAGCGGCTGGGTGGACCTGAAGATGGACCGGTTCCCCCTCTTGCCCGGCACATACGACATCACCGCTTCGCTAACGGACTTCACGTTGGCCCACCCGTACGACGTGCGCCGCAACGTGCTCCGCATCGACGTGGACCGCAAGGGCCCCGTAGAGCCGTCCGGCATTGTTTCGTTCGGTGGCGTCTGGGCGTTTGGGCCTTAGCTGTTCGGGCCAGCCTCGATCGCAAGAGTCCCAATGGACCATATCATTGCACCGACGACCCTCAAAGCTCCCACACACAAAATTGGGAAGAGACCGTGACCATTGGCGCCGCCGAGCGAGTAGGCCCCAATAGTGACGTTGGGATACTGGCCGAGCACAGGTGCAGGTACCGCTTTGCGGCCAAGATGACCGCCCCGCAGCGTCTTCTCGATATAGCGTGCGGTTCGGGCTTGGGTTTTTCGTACTTTCCTGAAGCAGCTTTGGTGGTGGGAGTTGATGTAGACGTTGATGCGTTGCGTCTCGCCGATGACGCGTGTTCCGGTTCCCCGAACGCGATTGCGCTCGCACGAGCAGACGCGACCGCGCTAGCCTTTCCGTCGGGATCGTTCGATGTAATAACTTCGTTCGAAACAGTCGAGCACATCTCCGACGTGCAGACCTTTCTCATCGAACTTGCGCGTCTATTGTCGCCGGAAGGGACCCTGGTAATGTCAACCCCGAACGCGACTGTTACGTGCCCCTCGTTTGGTGTCCCTCGCAACCCCTTCCATATCAGAGAGTACACGCCGGCACAATTTCGGGAGCTCTTGCTTGTCGTATTCGGACACGTAGAGATCCTCGGCCAGCGAGTCGCCCCTTCCTTCGGTCCGTGCCCACGTTGGGGACAAGGCCCAGGGTCACCTTGGACAACCCGGCTGTCAGGTGCTTTCTGGAAGTTGCAGCTCCACGTCCGTTGGCCACCACTCGTCTCGCTTGCAAGCCTGCTCCGGGGACATCGAGATCTCTTCCCCGGCGAGGACGATTTTATCTTCGTGGGTTCGGGGATTGAACGCTGCCACGACATGATAGCGATATGTAGGCAACCGCACCGTGACCCGGCCTGACTTTTCAGCAATCATCCCGACCTTCAACGCAGAGCGCTGGGTTGGTGATGCTATCCGAAGCGTGCTTGCGCAGACCGGGCCGTCAGTTGAGTGCATTGTCGTAGATGACGGATCGACCGACTCCACTGCCGAAGTCGTCCACCGTTTTGGCAACGATATAAAATATATACAGCAGGAGCGCTCCGGTGTGTCGGCCGCCCGCAATCGTGGTGCTAAGGCGGCGGCGGCTCACTACCTGGCGTTCTTAGACGCGGACGACGTTTGGCTCCCGGGTAAGCTCGAACAGCAGAAGGACGCTTTGGGTTTGTCGCCTGAGGCCTGCTTATGCTATGGCGGCTATAAAATAGCGGACGAGCAGCTGCAGGTCCGCGAGTCCGTTGCAGCGCCCGAGCCTGCCGTCGCGCTGCGGCGAGTGCTGTTGCTCGAGCACCCTGCTCCATGGATTTCTTCGACCGGTGTAGTCCGCGCTGACGTCTTCATGGAGCTTGGTGGCTTCGACGAGAGCCTATCAACCAGCGCGGACGCCGATCTCCTCGTAGCGCTCCTTGTCCATGGCCGGGCCACTCGTGTTGAAGGTCCGGTGGCGTTGTACCGCCAGCACGGAGGTCAGATGCACCTCAACACGGTTGCATTCGAGCATGATATGCCCGTGCTGATAGACAAGGCGTTCTCATCCGGCCTGCTCCCGGGTGACCTTAGCGGTCGACGAGGATCGGCCATAAGTAGCTTCAACGCGTACCTAGGCGCGTTCGCATTGTCAGAGGGGAATTATTCTCGCTCTGTACGCTATTTTACGCGAGCTTTCACGGCTGATTTCCTCCACACGGTCGATTTGTTATCGAGAGGCCTTGCTAGACGGGCTCGCCGGTACAGAGCGCGGATCGGTGCGCGGCAACATACCACGCCAACCAGCTACAACTGATGAAGGAACAGCGGTTTGAGAGAATTGGGCTACCTCATCCCACGGACGATCCTCAAGGGAGCCCTGGCAAGTTGGATAAAGTCGGAGGTTCGCGGGACCAGCGCCAGGAGAGCCCGAGCTTCTCTGGTCGTCATATGATAAACGCCCAAGCTGACGCCGAGCCCTATAAACAGGCTTACGTCGAATGCCACCGCGGCACCTATTATCCCGAATGGCGGTATGAGGACGATGTCGAGCATCACCATAGCCACCACGGCAGGCGTAAATGATTGGACCAGAAGTCCAGTCTTGCCTCGGGCAGCCCAGGCTCGGCAAATGACCCATTGCCCGCTCCAGGCGAGACCACCGGGCACTAAGATGAGTGACGCTGGAACTGAGCGCCCGAAAGCCCGGCCGAAAATGGGATCAGTCAGCACCGGGATGCACAGGGCGATTACCGCCGCGCTCACCGCTGCCGCTGCCAGCGACAGCCGAAAAAGCCGCTGGGTGAACGCTATCCATTCGTCTTCCAGAGAAAGGCTAGCTAACTGGGGGTAGTTAGCCCCAACGAACGAAGCCGCAGCGTAGGTGCCGAGAGCTGCTGCAGTTAGCGAAATGCTGTACAAGCCCGCCGCGGTAGCACCGGCTATAACGTTGACCAGTAGTAGGTCCAAACGTGATGAGGCAACGATCAGGAGGAACGAGATCTGGACGGGCACTCCTAGCCGTGCCGCCCGGCTGAGGTAAGTGGTGTCCCAACTGGGAAGAGGCGAGCCTGCCGAGCGCACCAGGGCGCCTACCAGCATGACTAATGCCACGCCCCACCCGGCCGCCATGGCTAACATCGCCCCGGTTGTCCAAAGGTTTAGCAGGTCGACAAGGACGAATGTCATCAGGGTGCCCACGAAGGCATTTGCCAAGCGAGCTGTGCTGGTGAACACGATGCGCCGCTGAGAGTCCACTAGTAGGCCGAACACCCCGACGGTTGTCGCCAGGGGCACAGTCGCCGCAGTGATAATTAGGGGGTGCAGGAATTCGCGCCATGGGGCGCCCATGATCACAATTGAGGCGCCGAAAGCCATGAGGGCACCCACGGACGTTGTAAGGACGAGGAGCGCGACAATGGCCGCGAGCGCCCGGCGAAGATCCGCGTGCCCCCGAGCGAGAAGCGTGATTGCGGCCTCGCCCATCCCCACTGCGCAGGCCGGGGCCATGATGGCAACGATGTAACTGAGCGTCGAGACGGTGCCCTTGAGAGAAGGTCCCATGTGGCGAGCCACGATTGTGCTCGCGAGCAGCGCAAAGAAGGCGGAGCCGAACTCCGCCAAGAGCCGAGAGGCCGAGTTCCGGCTGGAGGTCGAAGGCGAAGCCCTGACGGGTTGGCCGCCTCCATCAGGTCGTACCGACGCCACGGATGGCTACGCTAACGTGTCCCCGATGGCCTCATGTCAGCAATGACCGTCTTGGTCGCACGTGGGGCAGCTTCCATCGGGTCGAAGCTGGTGGCGCTCCTGCTCAACACTTCTCTCGAGATCCGAAGTGCTGGGCTGTCACCGGCTCGCCCTCATTGTGGAGGGTCACGAGCCCCGGGGTTGGAGAGGGCTCATCTTCTGTCGGGACGGCACAATCCAGACTCGGACGGTAGGGTAGTGCGACCATCGTCACATGGAGGCCTCGCAGCTTGCCAACCGTCGCGATAGTAGGTGCTGGCTATGTCGGTCTCACGACCGCGGCGTGCCTGGCTCATCTGGGTAACAACGTGCATTGCGCTGACATTTCCCCGGACCGAGTGGCTATGTTGTCGCGAGGCGAGGTCCCAATAGTTGAGCAGGGCTTGGGCGAGTTGTTGCGGGGTGGCCTTTCGTCTGGACGGCTGCGTTTTGACGAGGACAATGGCCGCGCCGTGGTCGGGGCCGGCTTCGTGTTCTTGTGCGTGCCAACACCCCAAGGTGCAGATGGCCACGCCGATACGAGCTTCATCGAAGCGGCGGCGGCCACGATCGCGCCCGAGTTGGCGCCGGGCTGCATCGTGGTCAACAAGTCCACGGTTCCGGTCGGCTCCACCAAGGTTATCGAGAGGGTGCTTGACCGCTCCGATGTCGCCGTTGTCTCCAACCCCGAGTTCCTCCGAGAAGGTACCGCTGTTCAAGACTTCTTGCACCCCGACCGGGTCGTAATAGGGGCTGAGGACCGACAGGCCGGCCTAAAGCTGGCGGCGCTCTATGTCGACTTGCGCGCACCCCTGGTCCTGACCGACCCGGCAAGTGCCGAGACTATAAAGTACGCCTCCAACGCGTTCCTGGCCACGAAGATCAGCTTCGCCAACGCTCTGGCAGCTCTCTGTGAATCGGTAGGAGCCGACGTAGTGGACGTAATGGCCGGGATCGGTCTCGACAAACGCGTCGGGCCAGACTTCCTGCGTCCGGGCCCCGGCTGGGGTGGCTCCTGCCTCCCGAAGGACACCGCCGCCCTGGTCAAGATAGCCGCCGACGCCGGCTATGACTTCAGCCTGTTGAGAGGTGTGATCGCTGTAAACGAAGAGCAGCACCGGCGTGTGGCGGACAAAGCTGCCAACCTTGTAGGTGGTTCGCTCGCTGGCAAGGCCGTGGGCCTGCTCGGTCTTAGCTTTAAGGCCGGCACAGACGACCTCCGGCAGTCCCCGGCGCTGGCTGTGGCGCACGTCCTTACCGAACGCGGTGCGCTTGTTCGTGCCTATGACCCGACGGTCGACCCGGTTGTACCTCCCTCCGCTTGCCGCGGCATCGAGGTAGTGGGGGACCCCTATCTCGCAGCCGAGGGAGCCCATGTGCTGGTCGTGGCGACGGAGTGGGATGAGTTCCGTTGGCTCGACCTTGCCAGGCTCGCTGACGTCATGGCCTTTCCGGCAGTCGTTGACGCGCGAAACGTTCTGGGCCCCAAGCTCCTCCGGGAGGCCGGCTTCGAATACGCAGGCATCGGGACAAAGTGAGAGCACTCGTAACCGGGGGAGCGGGCTTCGTTGGTTCCCATCTCTGCGATGCGTTGTTGGACCGCGGGGACGAGGTCGTCGCAGTCGACAACCTCTCAACGGGAGACCGGAGAAATATAGATAAAGCATCGCAGAACGATCGGTTCAGCTTTGTCGACGCAGACGTGGTCGACGGCATCCCAGTAGAAGGCCCGTTCGATTGTGTCATGCACTTAGCCAGCCCCGCCTCTCCCGCTGACTACCTTCGTTTGCCACTTGAGACTCTGGCAGCAAGTAGCAAAGGAGCAGAAGCCGCCGCCGAGTTAGCCTTGGCTAACGGGTGCCGCTTCGTATTTGCTTCCACATCAGAAGTCTACGGCGATGCCTTGGAGCACCCTCAACGCGAACGTTATTGGGGCAACGTCAACCCAGTGGGCCCCCGCAGCGTCTACGACGAGGCTAAGCGGTTCGGGGAGGCCCTCACAAGCGCTTACGCCCGATCGAGAGGGCTCGATAGTGGGATCGTGAGGATTTTCAACACATATGGCCCCCGACTTCGTGCGGGGGATGGCCGCGTCGTGCCTAATTTCATCGTGCAAGCTTTGAGCGGGGAACCCCTGACCATATACGGCGATGGGAGCCAGACCCGGAGCTACTGTTACGTCGAAGATTTGGTCGAAGGGCTCATCGCGATGGCCCTGTCGCCGGGCGTGCGAGGACCAGTCAATTTGGGCAACCCCGAGGAGCACAGCGTCCTCGAATTAGCTGGCATCGTGAAGTCCTTGACTGCGAGCTCGTCGGAGCTCGAGTACCTCCCCCTGCCCGAGGACGACCCCAAACGTAGGCGGCCCGATATCAGTCTGGCAGCGGAGCTCCTCGGTTGGAAACCCACCATAAGCATTCGGGAGGGTATTGCCAGGACGGCGAAGTGGTTTGAGGCGAGGTCCTGAGATGCTGCCAAAATGAGGGCCCTCGTCACCGGTGGAGCAGGCTTTATCGGCTCGAGGTTGGTCGAGCGACTGTTGGACCAAGGCCATGAAGTGCGCGTGTTGGACGACTTTTCGACCGGGTTGCGAGACAATGTCGACCTTCGGGCGGACCTGGTCGAAGGAGAGTTTCGATGACGCGGCAGTGTGTGCGTCAGGCGATCGCCGGCGTCGAGATCGTGTTCCACGAGGCGGCCGCCGGATCGGTTACGAGGTCGGTCGAGCGCCCGCTTCGTACTGACGAGGTGAACACGCACGGGACCTTGACGGTCCTGAAGGCAGCGGTCGACTCCGGCGTGCGCAGGGTCATTTATGCTTCGTCGAGCAGTGTTTACGGCGGAGCTGCCGCTTTGCCAAGCGTGGAGACCGCTCCGCCGCTGCCGAGGTCGCCCTACGCCGTGTCCAAACTTGCCGGGGAGCACTATTGCCGTGTGTTCGCCGAGCTGTACCCCTGGCGACAGTGACCCTTCGTTATTTCAACGTGTACGGTCCGAGGCAGCGGCCTGACTCGGCCTACGCCGCTGTCATCCCTCTTTTCATCCGTGCGCTCTCGCTGGGCCAACAGCCGACCGTCCATGGCGATGGCCGACAGAGCCGCGACTTCACCTTCGTGGACGATGTCATCGAGGCGAACCTGGCTGCCGCCGGCGCTCCAGCCGATGTCGCCGTGGGTCGGGTGCTCAACATTGCCTGCGGCGGCTCACATTCGTTGCTTGAGCTGCTCGACGTCCTTGGACGGGAAATCGGCGTAAGCGTGGCTGCCAGCGCACGTCGAACCGCGTCCGGGCGATATCCGGGCTAGCCAGGCAGATGTCACAGCAGCGCGCCACGTCCTCGGGTTCGAGGCGAAGGTCAGCTTCGAGGATGGACTGCGTCGGACGGTCGAGCTGGTACCGAGCGGTCAGCGGCTCGCCTGCAGCGTGAGAGATCGCGCGTCCTGGAGCGGTTGAGCGAACGCTGCCTCGCGGTTCCTTCGGCGTCGCCAGCCCCTGTAGAGGTGGTTGGCACCTAGGGCAGCGAAGAACGCGACCGCCCAAAAGAGCTGGTCACGGTGGCGAAATGCACTTCCCAAGTTGCCTTCGGCCAGAGATGCAATCCCGGTTATTAGCACGCTTGTCAACAGCGGGAAAGCGATCAGGTCGCGCCGGTGCCGGTAGGCGACGACACCGACAAGGGCCAGCAGATAGAGCGGGTAGTAGAGCAGCTCTTCGACGGCGGCAAAGTCGTAGCTGAGCCCGTCACCGTGCTGCCACGGGAACGGTCGCAAGGCGAACGCTACGAAGCCGGTTGGCAACGCCCTCAGGTCGTTACCGAAGCCACTCGGTACCACTATGTCCTCGTTCGCAATCGCGGAGGGAGCAGTCGCTACCGTTGTGGTCGGCTTCGCCGCCGCCCCGCTCTTACCCGCCCGTCCTTCTGGGCCACCCGACCGAGGCGCTGGCGCCGCAACGAGCTTTGGGTGGACGAAGGCCGATTTGGCACCTTCAGCGAGCACGCTGCGCTCGTAACCTAGTTCTTCGCCGTGGTGCCGAACGTAGCTGTTGCCCGCAATACCGAGGCCTGAGGCCAATGGGACGAGAAGGCACAGTAGGGCGCACAAGGTCCGCGTGGGAACTGGACGGGCCGGACGGAAGAGCCAGACTGCCAGTGCCGTTGCCCATGCGGCTGGCAGGAACGTCCAAGAGCGTAAGAATGCGAGACGAAAGCAGGCAAACACCCACCATGAGCGTGGCGCCTACAAGCGATTGCCAGCGTTTTGCCCGTGAGAAAATCGATATTCCAACGGCGGCACCGGCCAGGCCAGCCCAGACCATGGACTCGCGGAGCACCACCGATGACCACAGGATCTGGGAAGGAAAGAACGCGACGGTCAAACCCGCAATAGCTGACCACGTGCGGCCCAGCGCCCGACCGACGATCACGGCGGTCAAGGCCGCGGTGACTGCCCCAAAGAGGCCGGCCCATAAGGCAGCCACGACGCGATGGGCGCCGAACAATTTGAAAAGCACGACAATAGGCCACATAAAAGAAGCGGCCGAGTGGAACAGTGTTTCTCCGTAACCGCTCCAGAAAGTCGGGGTCAGGTGCCCTGAAGCGGCGAGGCGACCGAGGACAACGTACTCCGACTCGTCGGGGAAGAGGTAGCCACTAAACAGCGTGATGCCCACTGCCGCCACGAGCCGCAGCACGCCTGCGACCACGAAGGACGCTCCGACAGGATGCCTGGTTGCCAGTGACCACGTCGCTCGCACCGCGGTTTGGGCACGTTGCGGGCGTACAAGGTCAAGTCCGCCGGAGGTGGTCGAGGACGTCACTTATCCCCGCGCTAGCCGCTCGCCTGCAACCTGCCGTCATTGGCGTCGAGCTCTGCCTCTGAACGCACCTCGTAGATGACGTCGTCGAGTATCTGGTCCAACGAGCGTTGTGCGTGCCAACCAGTCATAGATTCAAGTTTGCTGACGTCTGGCACTCGACGCACCATGTCCTCAAAGCCCACTTCGTACGCAACCTCGTACGGTACATGGACAACCTCCGCGGTGCTGGCCGTTTTGTCGATTATGAGCTTGGCCAGCTGTTCGATCGAGATTTCTTCCGAAGAGCCGACGTTGAAGACGTCACCTACGGCAGTCGGTTCGTTGAGGAGCAGGACGAGAGCATCGACGACATCGGTCACATGGCAAAAGCAGCGAGTCTGCGAGCCGTCCCCGTACACGGTTAGTGGCGCACCATCGACAGCTTGGCGGACGAGCCGCGGCACGACCATGCCGTATGCAGGACTTTGACGAGGCCCCACCGTGTTGAAGAGCCGGACCACAATCGTCGGGAGGTCCCGCTCCCGATGGTAGGCGTAGGCGAGGATCTCGTCGACAGCTTTTGAGGTCGAATAGGCCCAGCGCGCTACTGCGGGGGAGCCGAGTATGCGGTCCGACTGCTCGTTGAGCGCTCCAGAGTTGTTCTTGCCGTATATCTCTGAGGTGCTGGCCACCATGACCTTGCGCCGGTAACGATGTGCCGCTTCAAGCACCGTTATGGCGCCCTTGATATTGGTCGTCAGTGAGTACAGCGGCTGTTCCACGATGAGCTTGACGCCGACAGCTGCGGCTAGGTGTACTACGACGTCACATCGCCGGACCGCCTCGTCGACCGCCAGCTCGTCGAGGACGGATCCCTGCACGAAGGTAAAGCCAGCCGCCTCCTTCACTGCGTCCAGGTTGGAGAGGCGCCCGGTAGACAGAGTATCGAGCACCATCACCTCGTTACCGCCTCGGAGCAACTCTTCGACGAGGTGAGACCCTATAAAACCGGCGCCCCCGGTAACAAGGTAACGCGCCACGAACGTTGAGGCTAGGCGCATCCTCGGCAACCTGGCAAGTTCCCCGCGCTTACCAACCCTGCTTAACCAGGAACTCTTCCAGCGTCAGCAGTGCCCAAATAGTGTGGCAGTGGTTTACGGTGCCGACGAGGTGCTCGCCTACCACGGCGTCGATGGCGGTTGGCTCGAGGTAGGCACGGGTACGCGCGCTGCCGGCGAGCAGCCGGGCCTCGACGTAGGAGCGAAGATCGTTTCGGAGCCAACGCTCAAGAGGCAAGCCAAAGCCGTGCTTTCTACGGTTCAGCACCTCGGGAGGTAGCAGGTCGGACACGGCCCGCTTGAGGACCCTCTTCAGTGACATGCCGCGCACCTTCGCTTTGGGGGGAATATGCAGTGCAAGCTCCACCAGAGCGGTGTCGAGGAAAGGTGACCGGACCTCCAGGGCATGAGCCATGGCCATGCGGTCTACCTTCGGCAGGAGGTCATCGAGCAGGTAGGTCTTCAGGTTCAACAACAGGAGCCGGTCAAGCAGGCTCGCACCTTCGGTTCCCCGCCAGATCTCGTCGTAATCTTCTAGGTCCCAGGTCGAGCCACGGGGAGCCATAGAGTGCCGCCACGACGATGGGGTGTAGCTGACCCAGGAGAGGAAGGCGTCAGGGATGCGTTCGTCCTTGCGATCGAGTAGGCGTTGGACGCTCCTGGCCCGCCCCGAAAAGGCGTCTGGGGGCAAGCGGCCGACCAACGCCTGCGTTCGGCTTTGGAGGGTCTTCGGCAACCGCTGGAACTTGGAGAGGGCAAGTGCTCCCGCAAACCGTTCGTAGCCGCCGAAGAGCTCGTCGCCGCCATCGCCGCAGAGAGCAACTGTTACGTGCTTGCGAGTAAGCTCAGACAACAAGTAGGTAGGCAGGGCGCTCGAATCCCCGAACGGCTGGTCGTAATGCCAAACGAGCCGCTCGACGAGGCTCGCCGCATCTGGGTTGACCACGAACTCCGTGTGGTTCGTCTTGAAGCGCTCTGCTACCAGGCGGGCGTACGGACGTTCATCGAACCCCTGTGTGTCTTCGAAGCCAATCGTGAATGTGGCCACGGGCTGGCTCATGAGCCCCGCCATCAGGGCAACGATGCTGGAGGAGTCAACGCCGCCGCTCAAGAAGGCCCCGAGCGGCACGTCAGCTACAAGTCTGCGCTCTACCGCGGCGGAGAGGTGGGCCCGGACGGCGCCGGCAGCATCGTCGAAAGACATCTGGGCCGCCTCCGCAAGGCCTGCTCCAGGGGCTACGGGCTCCCAATACTTGACCAGGCGCGGGGCCGTCCCGGGGTCGAACACCAGAAGATGACCGGGTGGGAGGCTGCGGATACCCTCGAAGAAGGTCCGGGGTGTCGGGACATAGCCAAACGTCAGGTAGCCGGGGAGAGCTTCGCTGTCCAGCCGGCGGGGGACCACAGGGTGGGCCAGCAGCGCCTTTATTTCGCTGGCGAACACAAGCGTGTTCCCCTCGTACCAGTAGTAGATAGGTTTTTTCCCTAGGCGGTCGCGGCCGAGTACCAGACGCTCCCTTGAGGCGTCCCACGTAGCGAAGGCGAACATCCCGTCGAGCAGGCGCGCCAACGCGACGGGCTCAGCGGCCTCGGCGAGGTGAGCGATCACTTCGGTGTCGCCCTCGCTCACAAGCGCGTGACCGGCTTCGATCAGCCCCTTGCGCAGCGATCGGTAGTTATAGATCTCTCCGTTGAGCACCGCGCCAACGGTCCCGGTCTCGGAGCTCATTGGAGGGTCGCCTGTGACCAGGTCGATCACGGCCAGGCGCGTCTGGCCGATCACACCAGGCCCCATGCCGAAGATGCCCGAGGCGTCCGGCCCGCGGTGCTCTAGTTGCCGTAGCTGTGCCTGCACCGCTCCTTGGGATGTCCCCGGCCCTACGCTGCCAGCTATCCCGCACATGGTCTCAGGCTAACGTGGCGACGGATCAGACGCGCAGAGCAAAACTGAGGAGCAAGGTGAGTACTGGCTTTGCCGAGCGGGCGGGCCCGGACAGCGACATTGCATTACTGGCCGAGCATAGGGCGAGGTACCGGTTCGCCGCCGCCGTAAGCTCGCCTCAGCACCTCCTTGACGTCGCGTGCGGTTCTGGCTTGGGTTTCTCTTACTTTCCGTACGCCGTTCTTCTTGCCGGGGTCGACCTTGACACGGACGCGCTCCGATTGGCCGATGGGAAACGCACCGGTGCGAAGAACACTGTTGTGCTGAGCAGAGCAGACGGGACCGCGCTACCCTTCCGATCGGGAGCATTCGACGTAATAGCATCGTTTGAGACCGTTGAGCATATCGATGACGACCGCGCTTTTTTGGCTGAGATCGCGCGAATGCTGAAATCGCAAGGCACCCTTGTGATTTCGACTCCTAACGCTCTTCACACGGGGTCGGTGTCTCGCGCCCCCCGCAACCCCTTCCACATTCGGGAGTACACGCCGGGCCAGTTCCGCGACCTCCTGCTCACTAGGTTCAGCAACGTGGCCCTGCTCGGACAGCGAGTTTCCCCCTCATTCGGCGCATGTCCTTACTGGGATGAGGGCCCAGGGACGAGGTCGTGGAAGACGATGCTGCGAGGTATCCCGTGGAAGCTCCAGTTGCGGGCAAGACCGACGTTCCTCGTTTCGCTTGCAAAACGTCTCCGTGGACATCGCGATCTCTACCCGAAAGAAGATGAGTTTGCCTTCGTGAGTTCTGGTATCGAACGGTGCCACGGTCTGATAGCAGTTTGCAGAGAGCCTGTTCCATGAGCGCTCCCGAGTTCGCAGCGATTATCCCTGCGTTCAACGCGGAGAGGTGGATTACCGACGCGGTCCAGAGCGTGCTGATGCAAACGGGCCCTTCGGTGGAGTGCATCGTGGTAGATGACGGCTCTACGGACTCGACCGGCGAAGTGGTGCGACGTCTCGGTGGCGAAATAAGATACGTTCAACAGGCTCGCTCGGGCGTCTCGGCTGCGCGTAACCGTGGGGCTGCGGAGGCGACCGCCGAATATCTGGCGTTCCTAGATGCCGATGATACGTGGTTACCCGATAAGTTGAAAAGCCAGCAGGAGGCGTTTGGTTCAATCCCCGGTTCGTGCTTCTGTTATGGGGGCTACCATATAACGGACCAGCGGCTCAACGTGACTTCTACAGTTATGCCACCCGAACCTGAGGAAGCGCTGCGCCGAGTTCTCCTTTTTGAGCCCCCCGTCCCATGGTTCGCCTCGACTGGGGTGGTGCGGGCAGATACCTTTAGGAGCCTAGGAGGTTTTGACGAAATCCTTTCCACCAGCGCGGACGCAGATCTGGTCATACGGCTGCTTCTGGTTGGCCCGGCGACGTGTGCCCGTCGACCTGTCGCCCTGTACCGCCAACACGGGGGGCAGATGCACCTCAACACAGCTGTGTTCGAACACGATATGCGGCTGATCGTCGATAAAGCGTTCGCTTCCGACCTCCTCCCGAGCACCCTTGGCGTTCGGCGCGCGACGGCACTGAGCAGCCTCGATGTGTGCCTTGCCGCAGACACCTTTTCGCAAGGCGAGTATAGGCGTGCCTTACATTTTCTCGCTGACGCGCTGCGCACGGATTTTCCGCGTGCTGTCAAGTTGCTATGGGAGGGCCTCGCTAGACGGGCTCGCCGCTCCGTAGGCCGGGGCTCCGCCGGAGCAGCGTAAGACAGCTAACTGATGGACAGTCAAGAGCCGGAGAGCTCGCTTGTAGGAAGTGTCGCCGCAGGGGGTGCCTGGGGGCTCATAGGACGGGTCGCAGTGCTGGTCGTGACCTTGTTGGCAACACCCTTCACTATCCGGCTGTTGGGACCGTCCGCGTATGGTCTGTGGGCCCTGTTCCAGACCGTGCTTACGTGGGCGACCCTTGCTGATTTGGGGATGGCCACCGCTTCGACGAAATTTGCAGCTCAAAGCTATGCGGCCCGAGATGGCCTCGGGGAGTCCGCCGTAATCTGGACAGCACTCAGCCTGACGGTCTTTGCAACCCTTGCCGTCGCGGTCGCGGTCGGCATCGAGGCTCCGGAGATACTCAACTTGTTGCATGTCCCGGCCGAGCTTGCGCGCTCCGGCGTACTGGCGTTGCGGATCGTCTGCGGTGTCTTCGTGGCTCAGTCGGTAGCCGGCACCGTCAATACCCCCCAAGTGGTGCGGCTCCGTTGGGGTCAGTACACGTTGATTACGCAGAGTGCCAACATCCTCCTGATAGGTGTTGTGCCGCTAGCGCTCGCGCTCATATCAGGTGGAGTCCTCACGGCCTCGGCCGTCTGGTTGGGCGCTGCTACGCTCGGCGCGCTGGGAAACGCCGCACTTGCTCTGCATTATCAGCCAGCACTTCGCCAAACCCGCTTTAGGCGCGACCTGGTACGACCACTGTTGAGTTATGGGGGTGCCCTGACAGTCTCGGGCCTGGCCCAGATACCGCTGATGACCGCCGAACGGTTCCTCCTCGCCAACAATCACTCGACGGTCGTCGTTGCGGAGTACTTGGTGGCATGGAGCCTTGGCACTATCCTGCTGGTCCTGCCGGAACAGTTGATCGGCCCGCTAATGCCCGGTCTTGTCCGGCTCGAGGCCGCGGGGCGGGTACGCGGAGCACCGGGCCCTGTACCGGATGAGCCTGCAAGGTCTTTACCTCGTGCTCGTGCCTGCTGTAATACTGCTGGCCTTCGTTGCGCACCCGTTCCTCGCGGAGTGGGCTGGCCCGATCTATGGCCGCTACAGCACAGGCCCGTTCTTCGTCATCCTTGCTGGCCTACTCTTCAATGCCTTCTCCTATGTGCCCTTCTCCTATCTCTATTCCTGCGGGCGCACCAAGACGATTGCCTACATCCACCTGGCCGAGATCGTGCCCTACCTTGTAGGAGCTGAGGTCCTCACGGCACATTTTGGCGCCCTGGGGGCCTCGTTCGCGTGGTCGGCAAGAGTTCTGATCGACTCGGTTATTTGCTTCATGGTGGTTAGGCGCGTCGCTCACCTACCGTCGTCCCCTTTGTCGAGCCGGCGAGTGTTGGCCGTCGCTGGGCCTGTCACCCTCGGTGCCGCTGTGATTGTACTGGCGACCGTGGCCCACGGTCTGTTCCCCCGGCTCGCATTTGCAATTGGGCTCGGTGTGGTCTACGCGGCGACGACCTGGCAAGTGCTCCTGAGCCGGAAGGAGCGCGAAGGTCTGCTGGCGCTATTGGCTCAGATCCGAAGTAACGGTGCACCCTCTTGAGCGCCGGCTAAGGCCTCGCAACGATGCCCTGTCTTTACAGTGCTGGCTCCGAGCGGGGTTCGATAAAGAAGGCGCCCCCTCCCAACCGGCGGATCTTGTAAGGCAGATCACGTGACGCGAGGTACTCGTGCACGGCTCGCGCACAGCCGTCCCAAGTGTAATAGTCGTCCAATATCACTACCCCACCGTCAACCACCTGAGGTACTAACTCGTTTAGGCATAAAAGCACCGATTCGTACCAGTCCGCGTCGATCCGCAGGACAGCTATCGGGCCCACCTCAGATTTTTTGGCCGCGATCGTTTCGTTGAACCAGCCCTTTACTAACTTGACACTGCTTGAGAGGCCTAACTTCTCTGCCGCATCTTGTACTTCCTCCAGGCTTGCCCGACAGTTATCGAAGTAGCCAGGAGAGCTTGTATCCGCAGCCCAAGCGTTGGCGGCTGGCCCGTCGATCTCTTTCGGTGGAGGAAGGCCCTCGAAGGAGTCGAACATCCACACCTGCCGAGGCTGATGGAGGTGAATTGCCCTACGGGCCATGAGGAAGCTCGCGCCTCCTCGCCACGTCCCGCACTCCACGAAGCAACCAGGTTTTCTCTGGACGAGTACCGTGTCCACCGCTGCCGCCAGGTCGACCAGGTACGACGCGGGAGCCATTGTCAGGTCACGGAGATCGCGCCGGATTTGCCACATTACCCAGACGCCGCGGTCAACAGCCTGAAGCGCCTTGCGCCCCAGCTTTATTCCTTTCTGGGTCTTCATTGCTACTGTCCGTGGCTTATGCAAATCCGGACCAGAGTATGTCCTGCACCTGTAGTGGTCAAATTGGCGTGAGCGATGGGTCTGCTTCGTAACCCTGAAAGGCGAGGTGGTATGCCTGTATGAGGCTACTCAGGGCGCGGTCGAGGCTAAAATTGTCCTGGGCAAGTTCGCGGCAGCGTTGCGGTGTCGAAGGATCTTCTAGCAGCCGTACCAGTTCCGATGCACCGCGCTCGAAGTTCGTCGTCCGATGTGTCGCGTATGACGACACCGCAGTCGTAGCGCCTGATCAGTTCGTCCATGTCTCCAAGGTGCCTGCTCACAGCTATCGGACGACCACAGGCTAGGAACTCGGCCAGCTTCGTGGGTACACTTGCTTTGCTGGCGGGTGTCACCCCGGGCTTGAGGAGGCTAAACCCAACATGTGCTTGGGTGACGAGCGCCGGCATCTCCGAGGGCTAGCCTCTTCTGCAACGGCACCAGCCGCTCGAAACTCCGCTTCGAAACGGGATGCGATCCGGGCAAAGAACCTGCACACGTACGGGCAAGTGCCGCCCCAGGCAGGACCCGAGACGGAGCATTCCGTCAACGTCATAGCGGTTATTGAGGGTTCCGCTTATCAGGAGCCGAACAGGGGTGGCCGGGAACTCCGAAACCGCAAAGCGCTCGAGGTCGACACAGGTCGGGATGGCACGGGCCCGTCGTCCGACCGCGTCGCCGTACCGCTCGTTGATCACCGGGACGGCCGCCGCGGCGAGGGTAATGATCACCCCGGCTGACAACGCGGCTCGGCGCTCGATAGCTCGGACAGCCCGCTCTACGACGGATCCCTGGCGTAGTGTCCCGAGCTCGATGCGTTCATCGGACCAAAAGCCGCGCATGTCCCAAACCCAGGCTCTGGGACGTGCCAGAAGGGTGGCTGCTGCTGGAAGCGCGCTGCGGGCATGGAGCAGCTGGGCACCTCGCACGGCGACTGCCGCTCGAGCCACACGCCCGAGCCCGCCGGCCGTGCCGAGTGTCCCGAAGGGGTGGATAGACCAGCTAACGCCCTGCTCCTGGAGGCGACGCCGTAACATTTCCGACGGGGCGGTCTTCTCGAAGGTGTGAAGCCGCACCTGTAGCCCACGGCCGCGAGGCCCTCGACGTATGGCAACACCTGCGAAGCGCCGACGCCCTCGGACAGGGAGTCGAAGCTCAGGTAGGTGAGCGGCGGTAGTTCCATGAGCGACAACACACTATCGTCGCGCTAGGACGAACGTTAAGAAGATGGCTAGTGTGACGTGATGCCTTGTCCTGGTGGCGTATGAAATTGTGAAGAGCGTCGTAAGGAGCCAGCAATGAGTGGCATAGCGGATAAAGGGATAACGGGCGCGCACGATCGCGCGCTTATCCGGCCTTCGCCGCAGTCCCTTGAATTCGACCGAGAGAGCGGTCACCGGCCGCTCACGGCTCTGGCCTACCGGTCGGTCCGGCTCGCAGGTCGCCTGGTCGGCGAAAGGCGCACACTTTCCGGATTGCTGGACATTGCCCGTCTCAGCCACCGATTGGCTTACGAGTCGACGGCGAGGGTTTTCGGCGAGGAGGAATACCACTGTCTTGCGCTCGCCCTTGACGAGGACGTGCTCCGGGTGGTGATCCCCGCCGGTGGCACGCTGCTCGACGTAGGTTGCGGGACCGGGACGTTGGTGCCGCCGTGCTGCCCCCTACGCTCGTACGGTCGTCGGGGTCGACCACAGCGCAAGAAACCTAGGGGTGGCACGTCAGCTGACCACCGCTACTAACGTCGAGTACCACCTTGGACCGGCCTTTGAAGTCGTCGGAGGTAGGCACTTCGACGTGGCGTTACTGGTGCACTTCCTCGAGCATATCGACGATGCACCCGGGCTTCTTCGCCAAATGCATGACGTAGCGGACCTTCTGGTGATCGAGGTGCCTGATTTTGACAGCGATCCGCTCAATATTGCCCGATTGGCCATGGGGAGGAGCTTCTCAAGCGATGCTGACCACGTCCGAGAGTTCACTGAAGCAACCTTGACGACAATGTTGGCAACAAGCGGCTGGCACGTCGGAGATCTACGCAAACGGGCGTGGCGGCAGAGCGGTAATCACGCAGCCATGACCAGTTGCTCCAGAGGTCGGGACCAAGAGCTGGGCGCCTGATCTTGACTCCTGCAGCTCCGAGAGCACGCGGTCCCATCGTTCTACGAGGACAGTGGTATTGCAGCTCGTGTTCACGTAGGCGCGCCCTGCTTGAGCGGCACTCTTCCTAGCTTCGCTCGTTGCCAGCAGTTTCTCGAGCGCACGCAACCAATCACTGGTCGACTCGCACGCCAAGTCGAGACCAGCCGCCTGCATGCAACGTTGATAGGCAGGAGTGGCAGACGTGATGACGGGCATACCGAGCCGCCATAGGAGCATCAGTTTGTTCTCCGGTTTCGCCTTGGCAACAGGGTCTGAAGGTCTATTGGTATGACGGCAATGTCACACTCCGTTACGAGCGGCGGCATCGTTTGCCTCGCCCAGGGCCTCAAGTCGAAATGGGGGAAGGTGCGTCGCAATATCCGGCCAGTAGGCGTCCGAAAATAATGAGAGCCTAACCTCGGTACAAAAGGGTCGGTAACGACGCGGATGTCCACAGCCATACCGACCTGGTCCAGGACTGGCTTGAGTACCCGCAAGTGCTTTACGGAGTACGACAGGCCTTCCCACACCAGCGTCGGGCGGTCCCTTATGGCAAAGTCTGACTTCGGTTCACCGCCGATTTCCTCGTTGAAGTCGAGGATGTCGTAGACTCTCTCGTTGTACCTCTCCAGCTCGACCTTCTGCTCAGGGGACCCGCATATAACGGCATCGGCTCGCCTGCACATCGCCTCGATAGCGGTGCGATAATTGAAGACGGGTCGGGCAAGCTCGCGGGTCAAAGCCTTTGCGGTGCCTAAAAGGTTCCACTTTTAAGTCGTCTTTTGGCAGCGCTAACTGCGAGTCGATAAGCTCGTAGACAAGCTTCGGGCCGCCGCAGGGGCAGCGAGCTCCATGCCACGATGTCGGCTTTAGAGGAAAGGATGACCACGTCGTGACGGTTCGAGACGTCCTTAACGACGTCGAAATCCAAGCCCTTGATGGCTGCATAGCACAGAAAACGTCGGCGGTCCCCGGGCTCGCTGAGGCTGGCTGAATAGGGTGAGTAGCCGATTCTCATTGCTGGGGCTCGACGTCGTGGCCCGCCAGCTCGGCCATCTGGCGCAACCCTTCGGTGAGGCTCACCGCGGGTTCCCAGCCCAGCGCCGTCAGCCGGCGGCAATCAGCAACAACATAACCAGGGGCGGACGAGAACCTTGTGCCTGACTGTTCATCGGTCGGTTGGACGGGTGGCAACAAGGTGATGCGGCCATTACTAGCGATGGCAGCCGCAGCCGGCGAGCTCGCTTATTCTCGTTCCCCGGCCAGAACCGACGTTCACCGCGCCCCCGACCTGCGAATGTAGAAGCACCGCCAACGCCTTGGCTGCGTCCGAGACGTGAAGGTAGTCGCGGACGTGGTCAGCGTGCACGTTTATCTCCCCACCGGAGGCAGCGGCACCCAGGAGCCGCGGGACGAGCCTCTCCTCGGGTTCCCCCGGCCCGTAAAGGTAGAACAACCGGGCCCAGGTGGCAGTAACCTCCGGCCCAAGCAGTGACGGGGCGAGCGAAGCCAAGGCGGCCTTGCTCGCGCCGTAGATGCTCCAGGGGGCGATAGGACGTCGTGAGCTCGGAGCATCGCTCCGAGGAGGGAGCGTACTCCGAGCAGGTACCTACACCCACAAAGCTATTTCCCCCACCCACTCTGAAGTTGCGGAGAAGGCGGGTGCTCGCATCGAGCCAGAGCAGGTTGTCGTCGGAGGTCCAATAGGCTACGACGCTCGGTAGCCCAAGCCAGGTGCAGCAGGTGCGTAGCACCGATGTCCCTTATGACCTTGTCGGCGCTGGGGGACAGCAGGTCGGCTTGGTGCCAAAAGACGCCCGGTTGGTCAGCGGGAGGGCGCCGAGACAGGCCAGTGGACTTCGTAGCTTTCTTCGCTGCACTCGTCGAGGGCCGCCAACACGTAGCGCCCGATGAACCCGCTCGCACCGGTAACCAGTATCCGCGTCAACCTGTGTAGTCTCCGAAACCTGAATCACGTGCCGAGATCACAACCGGCTCGGCTGGGCCAATTGATCCCGAAAGCGGGGTCGTCCCAGCGAACCCCCGAAGCGCTGCTCGGGTCGTAGGGAGCCGAGATTTGATAGTAGACAGTCGTGTTGTCGACTAGCGTCAAATAGCCGTGGCCTACTCCGGGCGGCACGAATACCGCAAGGGGTTCAGGAGCAGTGAGCTCCACGGCGTCCCAAACCTTGTGGGTGGAAGAGCCTGGACGGAGGTCTACCACTACGTCGTACAAGGCTCCCGAGACGCACAAGATGAGTTTGCTCTCTCCGTGGGGAGCAACCTGAAGGTGCAAACCTCGGAGGGTGCCCGCTTTCCGGTTGAACGACAGGCTGCACTCGTGGACGTGCGGGTCCACGCCAAGTCGTGCAAATTCGTCAATCGAAAACAGTCGCCCGAACCAACCCCGTTCGTCTTCCAAGGGCTCAACCTCGACAGCGTACGCGCCTGCGACCTTTAGTGGGCGGAAACGCATCGGTGCCCTAGACCAGTTCTATCGTTGGCTGATGGAACAACAGCCGAGGCATGTTCACTGCCGAGGCCACAAGTTGCGAGATTTCACCGCGTAGGTTCCAAGCCAGCACGAAAACGACTGCGGGCCGTTCTTTGTCCAGCACAGATGGCGCGTAGATCGGGATCCGTGCGCCTGGGACCATTCGCCCCTGCTTGTACGGGTTAGCGTCCACCGTGAATTCCAGCTTGTCAGGTCCGATCCCGCAGTAATTCAGGAGCGTAGAAGCCTTGGCAGGGGCACCATACCCGACCAAGCGTTCCCCGTCAGACACGATTTCGTCGACGACTCCCCGCAGTCGGTCTCTTAGCTCTATGCAGCGCCCGCCGAAACTCCGTAGACGGACGGGTCATCCAGTCCCGCAGTATGCTCCCCCAGGCCCACCCCATCCACAGACGGGGTGGGGCTGAAATCCCGCGCCGAGTGGCCTACCCAGAGCCGCAACGAACCGCCGTGGGTGGGGAGCCGCTCGACGTCGTAAACATGGAGCCCGTGCTGTTCGAAGAGAGACTTGGCCGTATGGAGCGAAAAGTATGAAAAATGCTCGTGATAGATGGTATCGAACTGGCACTGGGCGACGAGGTTCTGAAGGTGTGGGAACTCAACTGTGGCTGTGCCGGAAGGGGAGAGAAGTCGTCGTACCCCGTCGATAAAGTCATGGACATCGGGGACGTGGGCAAGGACGTTGTTGGCGACCACAAGGTCGGCGAGGCCGTGGTTCTCGCGGATTTTGTCCGCTACCGCTGCTCCGAAGAACTCGGTACAGGTAGGCACCCCTCTGTCTATCGCCAGTGCGGCCACGTTGGCGGCGGGCTCGACACCCAAGACCCGGCACCCGGCATCGACGAAATTTCGCAACAGGTGGCCATCGTTGCTGGCAAGTTCGACTACCAAGCTGGTTGGCGAGAGCGAAAGTCGTTTGGTCGCCTCTACTGCATATCGGGCCGTGTGTTCCAACCAAGTCGTCGAGTACGACGACAGGTACAAGTAGTCGCTGAAAATTACCTCGGGGGACTCGACTTGGCCGAGCTGAACAAGGAGACAACGCTCGCAGAACCAAGCTGTGAGCGGGTAAAGGGGGTCTGGTTCGGCTGCGCCGGCTAACGGGAGGTTGTTGGCGATCGGGGAAAGGCCGAGGTCTACGAACACGTCGTTGAGTGGTCCCGAGCAGCCTCGGCAGCTCAGCATCAAACCATCCATGGCGGGACAGCTGCACCCGACAGTTCGTCTAAGTAATCGCGATCTCGGACAGTGTCCATGGGGTGCCAAAAACCACGATGCTCGTAAGCCATCAGTTGATGTTCCTTGGCGAGGTCCTCGAGGGGCCCGCGCTCCCAGATCGTAGAGTCGTCTTTCAGGTAAGCCGAGACCGCTGGGGAGAGCACAAAGAACCCACCATTTACCCATCCGGCCGAGGCCGGCGCTTTCTCAGCAAAATGAGTGATCAAGCTTCCCTCGAGCTCAAGAGAGCCGAACCGCGGTGAAGGCTGAACAGCTGTCATGGTGGCGAGCTGCCCATGACCTCTATGGAACTCAAGCAATTGCCCCACATTTATGTTGCCTAACCCATCGCCATATGTCAAGAAGAACGCATCGTCGCCTTCCACAAAAGGCATTGCGCGACGGATCCTACCTCCTGTCATCGTTTCTGCACCAGTGTCAACGAGTGTTACCTTCCACGGCTCGGTTTTTGCCGCATGGATCTTGATATCGCCAGTTGCCAGGTCCATTGTCACGTCAGAATTGTGGAGCAGGTAATTAGCGAAATACTCCTTGATCACATACCCCTTGTACCCGAGGCAGATGATGAACTCGCGGAACCCGTAGCGGCTATAGATCGACATGATGTGCCAAAGGAGTGGGCGGCCGCCGATGGTCACCATCGGCTTCGGCCGGGTGTCGGTCTCTTCGGAAATGCGGGTGCCGCGGCCACCCGCCAAAATGACTGTCTTCAATTCGCAGCTGTCCCTGTCTTGTTGCTCAGTTCTAGGTACCTGGCGATCTGGGCGTTGACCACGGCCGTGGCGCCTGCTTCTCCACCCTGCAAGGCGGCGGCGTACCACTCGGTTGTCCAGTCGACCGCCGAGTCGATGTCAAGCAGTTGGTCCCAGGCTAGCCTCACCTTTGCCTTGGAGCTATCGAGCGCCAGGAAGTAGCGCTCCCCGGACTGCTCGCCTTCCTTCATGCCTTCCGCCAGGACCTGGACGGGGGAGCTTCCCGTCCGACCGTGCCAGCTATTTTGCAACATGTCGACCAATTGTCGCACGGTTGTGGCCGAGCGCTCGCTGGGCCCGAAGTTCCAGGCACCCGCGTGATCAGCGGAGGCGCTGGCCAGTAAGGCGCCTGCCAGCAGCACGTAGCCTGCAATAGCGTCGAGGACGTGTTGCCACGGCCGAACAGCGTCTGGATGACGGAGGGAGAGGGGCCGGCCGTCGCGCGCAGAGCGGCGCCCAATCAGGCACGAGCCTGCCCGGGGCCCAATCTGCGCCCCCGAGTATGTTGCCGGCCCTAGCGGTCGCCATCGCGGGCAGCTGGCTGCCGCCAAAGGACTGCCAGTAGGACTGGCTAACGATCTCCGCGGCGGCCTTGCTTGCACTGTAGGGGTCGTCGCCTCCTAAAGGGTCTGTCTCGGAGTGGGCCCAGGCGTAGCTCCCGAGCGGCGCGGCGTAGCACTTGTCGCTGGTTATGACGACGCAGCAGCCAGCGCACCGTGTGACCCTAAGGGCCTCTAAGACGTTCGCGGTCCCCATGACGTTCGTAGAGAAGGTTGACAGCGGATTTTCGTAGCTTGGCAGCACGAGCGCCTGGGCGGCGAGATGGAACACCACCTCCGGTTTGTACTGCTGGATGACCGCAAGCACGCCCGCATAGTTCGTGACGTCCCCGACGACGTTTTGGACCGCCCGGTGCATCTCGACGCGCCCGAGCGAGGCATCGCGTGGCACACCTAACGACAGGCCGATGACCTCGGCCCCTTGCAGGCTCAGCATGTAGGAAAGCCAGGAGCCCACGAAACCCGTGCTCCCGGTAACGAGCACCCGCCGACCAGGGCATGTTTGCGCGAGAGCCTCTGAAAGTGAGCTGGTCACAACATGTCCCTCACGGCTTGACTGTAGCGTTGCCTCCAAGCATCATGGCTGAATGGCCGAGCGGGCGGTAAAGGTGGCGATCGTCGGCCAGGGATACGTGGGCCTACCTCTCGCTATTCGCTCCGTCGAAGTCGGCCACGATGTAGTCGCCTTCGATGTTGACCGCCGGCGCGTGGAGCGGCTAAAGGCCGCTGATTCCTACGTCGAGGACATCTCGTCGAGCCAGCTAGCCGAAGCGCTCGCTACCGGGCGTTACCTCCCCACAACCGATCCCGCCGATCTCGCGGGCTTCGACGCCGCCCTCATCACGGTCCCGACGCCGCTAAAGGACGGGGGGCCCGACTTGTCGTTCATTGAGGACGCTGGCAGGACCTTGGCTGCCTACCTTCAGCCTGGGGCGACGGTGGTGCTCGAGTCGACAACCTATCCGGGCACGACTGACGAGCTACTGGCGGGCTTGCTGACCGAAGGCTCCGGCTTGGTTGCCGGGCGGGACTTTTACCTCGGCTACAGCCCTGAGCGGATCGACCCAGGCAACACGAACTTCGGGCTGGCGGGAACGCCGAAGGTGGTATCGGGCGTGAATGCAGCTTCCCTCGAGGCTGTGCAGCGGTTCTACGACTCGATCGTTGACAAGACGATACCGGTGTCGGGTACCCGTGAAGCTGAGCTGACCAAACTGATCGAGAACACGTTCCGCCATGTGAACGTGGCCCTGGTCAATGAGCTAGCGATGTTCGCAGCCGACCTCGGGGTGGACGTCTGGGAGGCTCTCGATGCGGCAGGCACTAAGCCTTTCGGCTTCATGCGCTTCAACCCGGGCCCGGGGGTGGGCGGCCACTGCTTGCCGATCGACCCGAGCTACTTGTCCTGGCACGTGCGCACAACACTTGGCCAAAGTTTTCGTTTCGTAGAGCTTGCCAATGACGTCAACGACCATATGCCTGAGTACGTGGTAAAACGTCTGACAGTTGCCCTGAACACACGCAAGCTTGCTCTCAACGGGAGCCGTACCTTGCTGCTCGGGCTCGCTTACAAGCCCAATACTTCGGACATGCGGGAATCCCCGGCAATTGGCGTGGCTCAGCGGTTGCTGCGCCTGGGGGCTGATGTCCGCTATGTGGACGACCACGTACCTGAGCTCAACGTGTCGAGCTCCGACCTCGCGGGCCACTTGGTGCGCGCTCGTCTCAGCGTAGAAGAGCTCGAGGCAGCCGACGCCGTGGTTGTGCTTACCGACCACGACGATATCGATTACGACTTGGTTTCCAAACATGCTCGTTACGTTTTCGATACCCGCCATCGGTGTCGTGGCGAGACGGTTGAGTACCTCTGACACCGAATCGGCACCTTGACTAGGACGTCTGTCCTAGACCGGTGGAACATAGCTGGTCTAGCGGCACGCTTGCGATGTCCTGAATGCGAGCTTTCCGTGACGACTGTCTCTGACGGCAGCGGCTACGCGTGCCCGAACGGTCACCAGATGGCGTTTCGCGATGGGTACCTCGTTGCGGACGGCCCGACTGGTAAAGACGCGGTCAGCCGGAAGACCGCAGAAAGCTTTGGCTATGAGTGGACCACCTTCGACGATGTTCGGTCTGAAGACAAGATGTTCGCTTCGTGGTACCTCGCCGACCTCCGCTTGGACGAGCTGGCTGGCAAGGTCGGCCTCGACGCCGGGTGCGGCAAGGGTCGCTACACACGGCATCTGGCACCGCACCTGGCGGTGCTTGTTGCGCTCGACGCGTCTGCGGCGATCGAGGTAGCCACACGAGACCTGGCGACGTTCGACAACATCGTAACTGTTCGCTCCGACCTCAGGTCAGCGCCCTTCGCGAGAGCCTCGTTCGACTTCGTGTCCAGCCTCGGAGTTCTCCACCACCTCGATGACCCCGCCGCTGGTTTTCGCTTCCTCGCCGGCTTGTTAGCGCCTGGCGGCGTCATGTTCTTGTACCTCTACAGCCAACCAGCCGGCCACGGGGTGCGGTGGGCCGGGATCGAGCTCGCCACCCTCTTCAGGCGCTTTACCGTCCGCATGGACAAGCGGGCCCTGCGGTGGTTGAGCGCTCCGATGGCAGCTGCACTAAGGGTGACCTTCGTCACCCCTGGTACGTGGGGTGAGAGTTGGGGCATGGCTTGGCTCAAGAAACTACCGTTAGCCGTGTACAGGCGGAGATCGTTCCGAGCGCTTTGGCTAGACACGTTCGACCGCCTGAGCGCGCCTGTGGAGCACCGGTACGTGTGGTCTGAACTCGAGCCTTGGTTTGCGGCTGAAGGACTGAACGTCGAGTCAGTTCGCGACGAGGCTGGGTTCTTCATCGTTGCCAGGCGCCCGTTGCGCGATGATGGTGACGCGATGACCGCGGGTGGAGCGCTGGCGCAGCCGTGAGCTCGCTTCCCTTTTGGGGCTACGGCGTCGTCTTGGTGGCGTCCCTTTTCCTGAGCCTCGTCCTCACGCCTTTAGCCATCGGTGTGGCAGTTCGTTTCGGCGTACTCGATCATCCCGGGCCTGCCAAGGCCCACGTCAAAGCCGTGCCGTACCTTGGCGGGACCGCAATCGTGGTCTCCTTCGCCGGCGTCATCTTGGTCGCCGCGTTGGTGCGGCCTCCGCCGAGCGGGCTGCCCCAGCTGGCGGGGTTCCTGGGGCTCGGCGTGCTCCTCGCGCTCGTCGGGTTGGCCGACGACGTCAGGGGTGGTTTGAGCCCATGGTTGCGGCTCGGCTCTCGAGGCGGCGGCCGGCGTGGCGGTCTGGGCGATGGGTTACGCCGCCCACCTTGCCGGGGTACCCCGAGCGCTTGACGCGGTCGTCACCGTCTTGTGGGTTGCGGGGGTGACCAACGCCTTCAACCTCCTGGACAACATGGACGGCCTGTCGGCCGGGGTGAGCGTCATTGCGGCCTTGAGCATTTTCGGGGTTGCCTGGCTGCAGCACAGGTACCTGGTTGCGGCGCTCGGCGATCGCACTTGCCGGGTGTGCCGCTGGGTTCCTCAGGTCCAATTTTCACCCCGCGCGGATCTATATGGGCGACGCCGGCAGCCTGTTCCTGGGTTTCACGATTTCGGTGCTCCTGCTTACACTGCGGGCCAATGCCCCGACCCGTGTCGGGGTCGCCGTCATCCTCGCTGTACCTGGTGTCGCTCTATTCGACACGACCTTGGTAATGGTTTCTCGTGTTAGCGCACAAGAGGAACCCTTTCAATGGCGGGCAGGACCACACGAGCCACCGTCTCGTCTACTTAGGCCTGTCGGTGCGCAAAGCCGTCGCGCTGACCTATTTGGTGGGGGCGGCCCTCGGCGGCGTCGCAATCGCCATGACGCAGGTCCCGTCTGCGCGCTTGGTCGGTGTAGCCGTCCTGCTGGGGGTGGCTGCTCTCGCAGCAGTTCCCCTATACCGCGTGCCTGTCTACAAGGTGCCGTGGGCGCACGCGAAGGGTCGCAAGCTCTCTTCGTTGCCGGACGAGGAGACGGGGCCTCGCCAGGCAGACAACGGTGGCCCAGAGAACGATGGCCCAGGCGCCGAGGCTATCCAACTTCCGGAGCCAGCGCCCCGGACGCCAGCGAAGGCTTGATATCTGCGCGCTCAGGATCTCTTGGGGACCGATTTTTTAGCCGCCTTTGGGTGCTCCGCAGCGAGGACCTGTTTCAAGAAGGCCAGGTAATTAGTATTACGCGGGTCTTCGCTGATCGCCCGCCGGGCCAATGCCGCAGCCGCCGTGAGATCCGAATGAGCCTCAGTCGGTTGTACTTCGGACAGGTACCCGTCAACGTCCGCTTCGTTCAAGAGGTCCGGGGAATCGAGCGGCTCCCGCGCGACCGCTTCGGCGAACAGGTGCCTGGCCTGGACTAGGTCACCAACGACAGCCTTTTCGCCGGACGCACTGGATGCGCTCCGTTGCGAACTGTTCGTAGACGGTCGCTTCGAGCGCAGGGTAGGTCGGCTCCCAGGGGTTTAGCGCAGCAGCATGCTGTAAATCGGCAAAAAACTTCGGGCCGACCTCGGTATGAGGCTGGGTCGAAGTCCCCGTCGCGGGGGCCTCCGTGAGGCTCGTGTGCGCGGCCCAGTAGTCGTGGTCTGCTCGGTAAGGCCCGTCAGCGCCCAAGGAGGTCACCACGACGACAGCGATGACCAACAGCGCTGCTAGCCCGGTCTGCCACGGTACGAACAACGGGGACGACCCGGGCCGCCTGGGCTCACCGTCCTGTCCAACCATGAGTTTGTTTGTCTCGGGGGAGAGGAGAACCGCTGGCCGCAGTGTGTCAGGTACCCCGGCGCCCCGGCTCAGCACGGCCAGCAATCCCACTAGCAACCAGAACGTAAAGGAAAGCCCGACTTGCTGGACGTTGAACAATGCCTGTACGAGGTAGGCCGCGATCGAGGCACTCACGACGCCGAGCGTCACACGGAGCGAGCGGGCGCGCTCTTTTGCAGCGGCATCGGTATTTTCGCCTCGTTCGGTCGCGCGACAACGTCGCCACGCGCCAACGCAACGTAGCGCGATCAGCAGCCAGGATCGCCAAGAAAAGGGCTAGACCGACGAAACCCTGATCGGCTAGCACGTTCATGAAGATGTCGTGAGCACCATTCACCAGAAAGGTGGCTCCCAACGTCTTTACCCACGCAGCGCTTTGGTATTTCGGGTAGAGGAGGGCAAAGTTATCGGGACCGATCCCCGCAATTGGGTTCTTCAGTGCGATGTGAAAAGCTGTACGCCAGATTTGAACTCGCTGCCAGATGGAGGTGCCGCCGCCGCTCTGGAAAAGCGAAGACAACGGCTGGGCCAGAAAACGACGGCCGAAGGCCGCTATGCCGGTCACGATGACGACAAGCGCAGTGACTGCCCCACCGACGATCACGGTTGCCCTTCGCCGAAGTTCAGGCGCAACGAAGGCGGCCAGCACCAACGCGGCGACGACGACGGCGACCCAAGCGCCGCGAGCGACTGTTCGTACGACCTCGACGAGCAAGACGACGCCCACGACGCCACCGGCGACGCGCCAGTACCAACGTTTCGCTGCCAGGCCCAACACGACCACGACGGGGAAGATCATGGCCAGGTAGCCGCCGAGGTGGTTCGGGTTGCCGAACGTCGAGAAGATGTTCCCGGCGAACGAAGACGTGTTGTACTTGATGAAGTCCCACGGCTTCGAGCCGTGGAACTCCACGTCGTGCAGTTGGATTAGCCCGTAGTAAATCACGACGCCTCCGCCGGCGAAGGCGAGCGCAGCCAGGACCTTGCGCACGTCGTCTACATCAAAGGCCTCCGCAGCGACCATCGCCACTACCCCGAGAGCGGCTGCCAAGAAGAGGCCGTCGTAGGAACCGTAGTTGCCAAGCAGCCCGACGTGGGTGTCCACTCCGGCGAAGGCCGACACCGCAGTCCATACGACGATGCCGCCTATCAGCCACTGAAGGCCGTTGCGCCAGAGGGGGAGTGGGCGCCGGTGGACGGCTGCAACGACCCATAGCCCGGCCAGTGCGAGAGAGGCTACGGCCACGAGGGTGTACTTGGGGAGATTGTAAACGTCTCCTGTGTGCGGGTCGAAGATGACAGGCACGAAGGTGGCGAGCGCAACCAACACCCCGGCTCGGGCCGCGCGCAGCCCGTCCTTACCCTTGACTACGGCGGCTATAAGCCAGCCAGTGGCCATTGCGGCCCCGAGGATGGCGCCCAGCATGAACGCGAAACTTCCCGCGACGGCGCCCGTGGCCCAAAGCACCACTACGAGGAGGAGCACGATTACGCCGGCGGGCAGACCCCAGCCGGGGAGGCCGGCCTTGATGGACAAAGCCCCCGCCCGTTCGACGAGGCGTTCGGGACCGCCGACGGGGAGCTGTTGCCGCCTCAGCAGCTCCTGTTGGGCCGCACGCCTCGGAGCGCCGGCAGCGCGAGGGCGCGCAGACGTCCCACGCGCCTGCGAGCGCCGTTTTTGCCGACTTGGTTTTGCCACTCAAGGCAGGTTAGAGCACTCCCACGAGCCGGTGCCGTGCTGTAGCGCAGGAGCCGGTCGAGGGATGGCTGGCGGGCGCTAAGGTGCCAAGCGTTCAGCCCGACCCCGCCCCTGTAACGCGTCCGACCGTCCTGCGTCTCATCACACGCATGAACATCGGCGGTCCGGCGCGACAGGCGATCCTGCTGACCAAGGGTCTCTCAGCGGAGTTCCCGACAGTCCTCGCAGCTGGCCGCCCCGAACAGGCCGAAGGGGAGCTCACCGACCCAGATGTCCCGGTGCGCCACGTCCCTCTTGTGCGCCCAGTCCGACCTGCTACCGACCTGCGATGCCTTCTGGTTGTCCGCAGGCTGCTGCACGAGAGCGGCGCACGGCTGGTCCACACCCACATGGCCAAAGCCGGCACGATAGGGCGGCTGGCTGCCCTTTCGTCGCCATCGCGCCTGCGCCCACGGCTGGTCCACACGTTCCATGGCCATGTCCTACAGGGTTACTTCGCCGGTCCTCAGCAGCGGGCCTTCGTCCAGTTCGAACGCATCCTTGCCAAGCGCACCGACGTCCTCGTGGCCGTGAGCCCCGAGGTGCGAGACGAGCTGCTCGACCTCGGGATCGGCAAACTGGCGCAGTACAGAGTTGTACCGCTCGGCTTCGACCTAGCGCCTCTCCTCGCTGTCGGTTCGCCAGGAGGCCCGGTAGGACGGCTGCGCGCTGCGCTCGGTCTTGCGGAGAACGTCCCGCTCGCGGGCACCGTGGGAAGGCTGGTACCGGTGAAGGACCACGCAACCCTGTTTTCGGCCCTGGCAAACGTGCCTGGCCTGCACCTGGCTGTGCTCGGTGACGGCGAGCTTCGGGTCACGCTCGAAGCGCTGGCGAACGAGCTCGGGATATCAGACCGTACGCACTTCACGGGCTGGTGGACGGATGTCCCCTCGGCTTTGGCCGACCTCGACGTCGTGGTGCTTTCTAGCCGCAACGAGGGGACGCCCGTGGCCTTGATCGAAGCCCTTGCTGCAAACCGGCCCGTTGTCGCCACCGATGTCGGAGGTGTTCGTCACGTGGTGCAGGACGGCGAGACTGGATGGTTGTGCGGTGCGGGTGACGCCGCCGGGCTGGCTCGCCTTCTGCAACAGGTGATCGCCCAACCCGAGGCGTCGTGGCGCCTGGCCGAAGCAGGCCGCGTCCGGGTGGCGGAGCGCTTCGGCTACGAGCGCCTACTTGCTGAGCACCGGTCGCTCTACGAGGAACTGCTGGGCTAGCGGGCCCACCTCTGGGCCGCCCAAGCGGGTTGGTGAGCCTCCCCCAAATGGGCAGCGGTCGCCCTCGGACAGCCGCCTTGTGCAGCCCGGCTAGCCTGGATAGGAGTGGCCCGGTCATCTCGGAGGGGCCTACAACGCGACAGCGGTCCCTCCCTACTTCCCCAAGACCCCATCGCTGAGGCTTCAGCAGTCATTAAGGCCCCCGGCAACGGGAGACGGCACCCTGATGGCGCTACGCCGGCCGCTACCGCCGGCCTTCCAGTGACACCGCCCGGGTTTCTCCGTCTCTCCACAAGTCCGAGCAGACAAGAGGGGCAACCGAGCCGACAAGAGCGTCAAACGACGGCCCAGGCGAGCGCGGCGCCGCCACTCGACGATGCCCGTGTTGAGGCCGCCAAACGGGGTGACCCGTCGGCTTGGGAATCCGCCTACTTGATGTACGGAAGAGCGCTGATGGGGTACTTGATGATGAGGCTGGAGAACCGAGACGATGCAGCCGAGGCCCTCTCGGAGACCTTTGCCCGCGCCATCGATAAGGCCTCTTCGTTTAGGGGCGACGCCTATGCCTTCCGGGCGTGGCTGTTCAGCATTGCCCGCAACGTCTCGACTGACCAGCACCGCTTCAGGGCGCGCCTTGTCGTGGTCGCCGAGATCCCGGAGACCGACGACCGTCCCCAGCCCTCCGGCGACGACGTCGCGATCCTGGCCGAGGACGTCGCAGAGATCAGGCGCGGCTTCGCCCGCTTACCGCAGGCCGACCAGGAGGTCCTCTGGTTGCGGGTCTGCTCTGGCCTTTCGGCGGCCGATGTCGGGAAGGTCCTCGGCAAAAAGGCAGGCGCCGTTCGGATGCAGCAGCTCCGGGCGCTCGACTCGCTCCGAGGACAGATGACGTCATGACCGTAGAGTTCCCGGACCGCGACGAACGTGCCCTGGCTGAGGCCCTCGATGCTGCGCTCGACCGGGAGGCCCAGGGCCGCGCTGGCCCTCGCGGCCCGGCCGATGACCTCGCCGACCTTGCAGCCGGCTTGCGGGCAGCGATGCCTATGCCTTCGCTGCCCACCGGGGGACGCAGGGAGGTGCATGCCGCAGCCTTGGCGGTCCGTGCGGCGAAGCGGCGCGACCGGACGAGGTTGTTGGCTGCCGCAGCAGTCACCTTGGTTATTGGAGTAGTGGGCGGCGCGGCCCTTTCGAGTGCGGTGCAACAGCAGGGCCCGACCAGCAACCAAGCTCAGGTCCAGGTTGACCTTGACTATGCCAGCGGCTACCTGGCCAAGCACGACCCGGCAAAAGCGAAGCAGTACATCGAACGTGCATCGAAGGCCATGCTCGGAAAGGCATTAGCGCCGCTGGCAACGGAGGCGTCGACGGCCGGCGAGACCGCGGCGATCGCCGTGCTGAGGCAGGAGCTGGCCGTCCAGATGCAGCGCGCCACGAACCTGGAGGCGGAGAACGCCAAGCTCAGCCGAGATTTGGGTTCTATGACACGCACAGCGCAGGCCAACATGCCAGGCCCCGTCACAGGCTCGACCAGCTCCACCACCACCACCTCGCCGCGCAGCGCCATCAAGGCGCCCACTACTTCCGCGCCCACCTCTGCACCTGCGGCCACCACGGCCACCACGGCACCCAGGTATGCGCCACCCACTACAACGGCGCTCACCACTACGGCGGCACCCACTCCGGGGGCACCCACTACTGCGGCACCCACTACTGCGGCACCCACTACTGCGGCACCCACTACTGCGGCCCCCACTACTGCGGCCCCCACGACCACCGCGCCGAGCCCGACGGTGCCGGTCCCGACAACCACGCTCCCGACGGTGCCGGTCCCGACGACGAAGCCCCCGGCGCGCTCTAGAGGGATCGGTCCTCAGGTCCCCCTGGCCGAGCCCACCACGACGACCACGGCCGGGGCGCATACGACGACCACGCCTCCGACGAGCACGGTGCCGACCACCTCCGCCACGCAGGTCTCGATGCCGAAGACCACCACAACCACGACCTCCGGCGCTGCCTCTTCGAGCACCACGACCTCCGGCAGCACCACCACAACCGTGTCAACTGCGACAACGACGGTCCCGATAACTACGACGACAAATCTTTCAGGGACGACTACGACGAGCGCCACCTGAAGCCGCTCTTTGCCGAGACCGACAAACGTCACGACGAAGCCGTCCAGCGGCTGCAAAACTGGATTCGCCAGCCGTCGATCGCCGCCGAGAATCGCGGCATGAAGGAAGGCTGCGACCTGATGATGCAGCATGCTGCGCGACGCGGGTTTCGAGCAGGTCACGAAGGTTCCGACCGATGGCCATCCCGGGGTGTTCGCGACGCTGGATGCGGGCGCGCCCAAGACGGTCGGCATCTACTTCATGTACGACGTGAAGCAGGCGGATCCGGCGGAGTGGACTTCGCCGCCGTTCGAGGCGCGCGATGGTGGACAAGCCGGGCTTGGGAAAGGTGCTGATCGGCCGCGGCGCGGTGAATCAGAAAGGTCCGGAGGCGACGTGGCTGGCGGCGCTGCACGCGTTCAAAGGCGCGGGGCGGAAGCTGCCGGTGAACCTGGTGTTCGTGGCCGAGGGCGAAGAGGAGATCGGGTCGCCGCATTTCCCGCAGGTGGTGCACCAGCCCGAAGTTCTGGCCGCGCTGCGCAAATGCACCGGCGTGTACATGCCGATGCCGATGCAGGCGCTGGATGGCAGCGTGACCATCAATCTGGGCGCGAAAGGCGTGGTGGAACTGGAACTGGTTTCGAGCGGCGAGCGGTGGCATCGCGGACCGAAGCAGGATCTGCATTCGAGCAACGAAGCGCGCGTCGACAGTCCGGCGTGGCACCTGGTGCAGGCGCTGGCGACACTGGTGGGTCCGGACGGGCACACGCCGGCGATCGATGGTTTTGCGGACAAGGCGCGGCCGCTGACGCGCGAAGAGAAGGCGCTGATCCGGGAAGCCGCGAAACGGCAGAGCGAAGACGCTGGCCAAGAAGCAGATGGGCGTGGAGCACTGGGTGCACGATGTGGACTGGCTGGAGTCGCTCGAACTGCTGGCGTCGGCAGGCCGACGGTGAATATCGAGGGTCTGGTGGCGGATACACGGGGCCGGGCGGCAAGACGATTCTGCCGCATCGCGCGGTGGCGAAGCTCGATTTGCGGCTGGTGCCGGACATGACCGCGCAAGGTGCGCTGGCGGCGCTGAAGGCGCATCTGGCGAAGCGCGGATTCGGCGACATCGAAGTGAATATGACGGGCGGCTACGATCCGACCACGCACGCCCGCGGATGCGGCGCTCATTCGCGCGCAGGCGGCGGTGTATCGGCGCGGCGGGATCGAGCCGATTCTGCTGGCCGCGGCTGGCGGGGTCGTGGCCGGGGTACGTATTTACGGGCGAGCCGCTGCGATTTGCCGGCGGGCCATTTCGGGCTGGGGCACGGCAATGGCGCGCACGCGCCGGACGAGTACTACGTGATCGAGTCGGGGAATCCGAAAGTGCAGGGGGAGATGGACCCCATCGGTTGGACAAAATTTCGTCCGTTTTTAGATGGAGTAGCGGGCTGATCCGAACGGCGGCCGGAAGGCCGCCATCCATTCCGGACTTGCATTGGCGCTCGGGTTCCATCCCTGGAGAGCCCTATCCTCCTAGCAAGCAAATCGATTGTACGGCAGGCGCCGTTTCAGTAAAGCGAAAAACATCCATTCTGGAAAACCAAAGCGGTAAATCCCAGGGGGTTTGGGGGACGGCGTGCCCCATCAGGAGGAAGACTTGCTCCTTTTGGAATTGTGCGGGAACAGATCCGCCGGCGTCTGATAGCCGAGTGCCTGGTGGGGCCGTTGGTAGTTGTAAAAGTGGAAGTAGTTTTCCAGCTCCTGAAACAGATCCTGGCCGGTGGCGAAGTCGCCTAGGTAGATCAGTTCGTACTTGAGCGAACGCCACAGCCGCTCGATGAAAACGTTGTCGAGTGCGCGGCCGCGGCCATCCATACTGATGGAAATTCCACGTTTCTTCAGCGGTGCCAGGAAGTCGGCGGAAGTGAACTGCGAACCCTGATCGGAGTTCCGATTTCGGGTTGGCCGAAGCAGGAATGCCGCGTGAAGCGCGGCCGCGCAAAAGCCGGTTTCCATCGTGTTGGACAGTTCCCAACTGAGCACGTACCGGCTGAACCAGGTCCCCATCACCGCGACCAGATAGAGAAAGCCGCCACGCATCGGAATGTACGTGATATGGGTCTCCAGACGTGATTTGGTCTTTTGATCGCGACACCGCGCAGCAGGTACGGATAGATTTCGTGGCCCGGGTCTTCAGCACGCATCGCGGGCATGGCCATGCCCTGGCCAAGGGGGTGCCGCCGCGGCAGCTCATCGCGGAGCTGTATGGCCGGGCGACCGGCTGCTCGCGCGGCCGCGGCGGCAGCATGCACCTGTTCGCGCCGGAAGTCGGCATGATGGGCACCAGCGGCATCGTCGGGCCGTGCATCCTGCAGGCGGCCGGGGCGGGCTACAGCTTCAAGCTGCTCAAGACGCGACCGGGTCGGCGGTGGCGTTCTTCGGCGACGGGGCGGTCAACAACGGCGCGTTTCACGAAGGGCTGAACCTGGCCGGCATCTGGAAGCTGCCGGTGCTGTTCGTCTGCGAGAACAACCAGTTCGCCACCGAAGTGCCGTTCGCGCTACGCCGCCGGCAATCCGAGCGTGGCCGTCGCGGGCCGCGGCTACGGCATGCCCGGCGTCGAGGTGGACGGCAACGATGTGCTGGCCGTCGCACGACGCGGCCGGCGAGGCGGTCCGACGGGCCCGCCAGGGCGGCGGGCCGACGCTGCTCGAATGCAAGACCTATCGCACCCGGCCGCACGCCGAGGGCATGGGCGATTTCACCTATCGCACCCGCGAAGAGGTCGAGGAGTGGAAGACGCGCTGCCCGATCGCTCGCTTCGCAACGACTGCTGCTGGAGTGACGGACCGGCCGATGGCGGCCACGGAGCTGACCGCGATCGAGGACGGAAATCAAGCACGAGTCGTCGCCGACGCCCAGCAGTTCGCCGAGACGCAGCCCCTGGCCCGATCCGGCCACGGCGACCGACGCATGTCTACTGCCGGAAGCCGATCCGCGATGCGCGATCCTCGACCTCGAGCCTCGGTCCGCGAACGACGCCGGACGCGACGAGCGAAATCAGCTTCATGCAAGCGACGCTCGAAGCGCTGTCCGAGGAGATGGCCCAGCAACCCGACGCATCTTCGTGCTGGGCGAAGGGCATCGGCAAACGCGGCGGCAACTTCAAGATCGACCGCCGGGCTGTACGATCTCTACGGCCCCGAACGGCTGTGCGACACGCCGATCTGCGAACGCGGCTTCGTCGGCCTCGGCTGCGGCGCCGCCATGACCGGCACCCGGCCCGTCATCGATTTCATGTTCGCCGACTTCGTCCTCGATGCCGTCGGCGAGATCGTCAACCAGATCGCCAAGATGCAGTACATGAGCAGCGGCCGGCTCAAGATGCCGATCCTGCTGCGCGGCTGCATCGGCATCGGCCACTCCGCGGCGACGCACCACTCCGGCAACTATTATCCGATGTACGCCCACTTCCCCGGCCTGCGCGTCGTGGTGCCGTCGACGCCCGTACGATGCCAAGGGGCTGCTGCACCACGCCCTGCGCTGCGACGATCCGGTGCTCTTCCTGGAACATCGCGAGCTGCTCGGCGTCAAGGGGCCGGTGCCGGAAGAGGATTACGAGATCCCCTTCGGCCAGGCGGCGGTGGTCCGCGAAGGCAAGGATGTCACCGTGGTCGCCCTGGCGCTGATGGTGCACGCAGACCTTGAAGGCGTGCGAGCAGCTGGCGAAGGAAGGGCATCTCGGTGGAGCTGATCGATCCGCGCACCGTGGCGCCGCTCGACATCGAAACGATCCTGCAATCGGTCGCGCAAGACGGGCCGGCTGCTGATCGTGGATGAAGCGTTCGCCCCGTTCGGCATCGGCGCGGAGATCGCCGCCCAGATGCGCCGACCGCGGCTTCGACGATCTCGACGCGCCGATCCGCCGGCTCAACGGCGTGCACACGCCGACGCCGTACAGCCCGCCGCTGGAAGCGGCGGTGGTGCCGAACCCGGAAACGATCGCGCAGGCGATCCGCGACCTCATTGCGGAGTAAGAACCATGATTTGCAACATCCACAAGTTTCGCGACAAGATGCGGGCTGGCCGGGTTTGCCTGGGAACAGGCATCAGTTTCACCGACCCGGCAGCGTCGGAAGCTCTGTGCGAGAGCGTCGATTTTCTCTGGATCGACCTGGAGCACTCACCGATCAGCCTCGAGTCGCTGCAAGCACACCTGATGGCCGCCCGGGCGGGTGGAGCCCCGGCCATCGATGCCGCATTCCCAGCAACGACATCGCCTGGGCCAAGCGCATGCTGGACATTGGCGCGGAAGGGATCATCTTGCCGCAGGCGCGCACCGTTGCCGAGGTCCAGGCCTTCGCGTCGGCCTGTCGCTATCCCCCCCAGGGTACGCGCCAGGCTTCGGCCCCCGTCGATCCTCGAACTACGACCGCATCAAGGGTGCGGAGTATTTCGAACACAGTAACAAGAACCTCTTTGCCGCCGTGCAGATCGAGACCGTCGAAGCCCTTCAGGCCCTGGACGCGATCGTGAACGTAAAAGGGATTGATTCGCTGGTCCGTCGGGCGGCAGATCTCTCAGGAGCCATGGGCCTGCCCGGGCAGTTGACGCATCCCAGGGTGCTGGAGGCCATCCAGTTGATCGCGACAAAGGCCCGGCAGGCCGGCCTTTTCACCGGCATCGGCATGGGACCAAACGTGGACTACGCGGTCCAGGTCGCCGGCCTGGGCGTGCAGTGGATCCAGTGCGGCGGCGACTGCCTCCATGGTCCGCTTCATCGAGCGCGCTGTACAAGGACATTCGCGGCCGGTTGAACGACGCTGCTTCTCCCCTCGCCCCTCGGGGGAGAGGGGTTGGGGGTGAGGGGTGATGGACGGCCGCGAACCCCAGCCCCCTCACCCCCGAGGGGCGAGGGGAGCAAGAGACCCCCTCCCCGAGGGGAGAAAGTCGGGTCCTTACCCGGCCAGCACCTTCTCGAAGATCACCAGGTTGTCGCCGCGGTCGGGGTCCCAGCGGATGCCGACGATGTCGTACTCCAGGGCGATGGCCAGGTGCAGCATCGGCCGATGCTGGTTGTGGCACTCGAAGCGAATCGACTCGTATTCGTTCTGCCTGGCCCAGCCGTGGACGGCCTCCATCAGCTGCGAGGCGATGCCCTGCCGGCGGCAATCCGGCAGCACGCCGTAAAACCAGGCGAAGAAGACGGTCGGCTTCAGCTCGAAGCCGAGGAAAAAGCCGACCGGCTGGTCGCTCGACGCGGGCCACCAGCTGCAGCACGTTGTAGCGGCCGCGGTAGCGCCGGCGGAAGGATTCCATGTCCCGCGCCGGGCGGAAGATCTGGTTGTACAGTTCGACAATGCATGGCAGTTCCTCCGGCCCTACCATGTCGATGATGGCGTCGGCCACGTGCGAACCCTCAGCCAGCCTCGAGGCACTCCTCACCCACCGAACAATGGTAAGTTCGCCTCATTGAATTCGGCGAAACCGGTTGCGGCACGGTAGAGTTCTTCAGCGTTCGGGCCGATAAAGGGCCGCGATCAGCTCGTTCCACGAGGGCACTTCCCAGCTGGACACGTCTTCGGTGTCGCCGTCGTCCTCGTCTTCCGGCTCCGTGGTTCGATCGTCTCGGCGATGGTCGTCTGCTTCCTCGCTCGTCGATCTCGATCGGCGCTGGCTCGGTTTCGTTGCCGGCCTCGGCCGCCGCCTCGCTCGCGGCAGCGCGAGTCCCTTTCCTGGCTGTTCTTCTTCCGCGTCCCCGGCCGCTCCTCGCCGCCGGCGACGTCGGTTCCGCGACCTTTCGTCTTCCTGTTTCCGCGATCGCGGCTCGCCTTCCGTTACCTCCGCTACGGTCGGTTTCGTCTTCGACGTGTTCGGCAACGACACTTTCGGAGCCTGCTCACTCTTCGGCGGCCGGTTCCTCGGCTCTCGGCGGGTTCCTCGGCCTGTTCGGCTGACCGCCCGCGCCGCGACGCCGACCGCGACGCCGTCGTCCCGCCGCTTTCGTCTCGCCTTCGTCAGGCGACGCTTCGCCACTCCTCGACGGCCTCCGGCTCTTCCTGACTGTGCTTCGAGTGCAGTTCCGCGCGGCGGTTTCCATCGGCGCTGCCTCGACGGCACCTCGTGGAGGCGGCGGCGCCGCTGACCGCGTGTCGGTTTTCTTCCGCAACGGCGCAGGGGCTGGTTCTGTCGGTCCTCGACGCTCGCAACGGGGGTCCGGCTCGGGCCGGTTTCTCGACGCGGAGCGGAGCCGCGGTGTCGGCTCCGTTCGGGTGCCAACCCCAGATCATCTACAAGCGACGCCCAGCGACTGCGAAAATTCGGATTATTCATCGCGTCTTCTCACGACTGTACTCGTTCTCATACAACAATCTTGTAGCTATTCTAGCAGAAGGCTGCCTTGCCTGCGCCGACACGGCATGGAATTCTGACGTTTTGCTTTGCGTACCCGGCGGTCCGAGCGGATAATATCCGAACTCTCCTTTCCCGTCTTCTAACTGCGTGCCTTGATGCGAGGACTGACCATGTTTCGACGCCTGTCTGTGCTGTTGCTGACCGCTGTGTCGTGTGCTTCCGCGTCGGCCGCGAGAGCCTGCGGCCGATTTTCAGCCCGATCCGCCGGTCGTGCAGCGGTACGGCCCGGCCTATCGCTATCCGCAGGCCGGCTGGATCGTCCTGCACATCGAGGGCGAACCGTACGAGCGCGGCTACCAGCACGGCCGGCTGCTGGCGCCGGAGATCGCCGGCTACGTGCGCTGCTTCGCCGCCATGCGCAGACTCCAAGGCGCCCGACCGAAGGCTGGAAGACGACGCGCACGCTGGTCAACGCCCTGTTCCTGCGCCGCTTCGACAAGGAGTATCTCGAAGAGATGAAGGGCATCGCCGACGGCGCCAGCCGCCGCCGGGGCACGCTTCGACGGCCGGCCCATCGACCTGGTCGACATCGTCGCCCTCAACTGCTGGCCCGAAATCGAAACGCTCGACTCCGCCCTCGAAGCCACGCCGACCGGGCTGGAAGGCATGCGCTTTCCCCAGCCGCAGCCGCGAGCCGAAGCCGGCCGCCCAAGCCGATGCACTGCAGCGCCTTCGCCGCCACCGGCCCGGCCACCGCCGACGGCAAGATCGTCTTCGGCCACATCACCATGTTCGAGCTGTATCCGTCCAACTTCTACAACGTCTGGCTCGACGTCAAGCCGGCCAAGGGCCATCGCGTCCTGATGCGGACCTATCCCGGCGGCATCCAGAGCGGCATGGATTATTACATCAACGACGCCGGCCTGCTCATCTGCCGAGACGACCATCGGCCAGACCCGCTTCGACATCAACGGGCATGACCGCTGGCCTCGCGCATCCGCCAGGCCATGCAGTATGCCGACACCATCGACGAGGCGGTCGAGATCCTCAAGAAGGACAACAACGGCCTGTACACCAACGAATGGCTGCTGGCCGACATCAACACCAACGAGATCGCCATGTTCGAGCTGGGCACGCACAAGAGCAAGCTGCTACCGCAGCAGCAAGAACGAATGGTTCGGCGGCACCGAAGGCTTCTACTGGGGCTGCAACAACACCAAGGACCTGGAGGTGCGGCTGGAGACCGATCGCCAGCGTCGAAGGCCGGCCGGCCAACGTCGTCTTTCACGCCCTCCGACCGCGACACGACCTGGCTGCAAGCTCTACGAGCAGCACAAGGGCAAGATCGACGCCGACTTCGGCAAGCTGCGCCTTCACGACGCCGCCGCTGGCCGCCTATCCCTCGCTCGACGCCAAGTTCACCACCACGCGACATGGCCAAGGAGCTGAAGACCTGTGCCCTGTTCGGCCCGCCGCTGGGCCGGACCTGGGAGCCGACCATCGAGGAGCGCAAGAAGTATCCGGAGATCCAGCCGCTGGTCAGCAATCCCTGGACGATCCTGCACGCCGCAGCCGCCGGCCGTCGGCAAGCCAAGACGGTGAGATCGCCGTCGATCTGCACGATCCCGAACACAGGCGAGCCGCTGGCTGAAGCAGCACGATGCACGTCGTGCACGCCGCCGAACGTGCCGGCCTGGCACGGCACGCTGCTGCCGGCAAGCCGACGGCGACATCTGGCTGGCGGCGGCGTTCGCCGACTATGAGCCATCGCGGCCTGGAGAAGGCGCTCAAGATCGAATCGACTGACGGCAAACTGTCGGAAGCAGAGCAAAAGCAGGTGGCACTGGCCCTGTTCGCTCACCGGGCCGACTACGAACTGGCCTCGCGTTCGCGCCCGGAACGCGCCTTGAAGGATACCCAGGCCGACCTGCGCACCGACGAATGGCACCGCGTTGCCGCCAACAAGGGCGTCCTGCTGCTGGCCCGACTGCGGGCCAAGATCGGGGCCGAGAAGTTTGATCGGCTGATGGATGAGTTCGGTAAGGAACATGCGGGCAAAACGGTCAGGACGGAACAATTCGTCGCCCACGTGAAAAAGGTCGCGGGGAGCAAAATGGACGAGTTCCTGACTTCCTGGCTGGAGAAGACCGGTTTGCCGGGAGAACCCAGGACGGGGCCGTTCTCGGTGCTGACGTTCCACAGTGAGATCGAACAGACGCTGATCGTTTTCGGCACGGAAGGCGAGCCAGCGACCAATCGCGAGGCTGCCGAGGCCTTGCAACAGGCCATCCGGGCACGCTGGACCAACGTCACGGTGCCGATCAAGAGCGATAAAGACGTGACCGACGAGGAACTGAAAACGAACCACCTGCTGCTCATCGGGCGGCCCGAAACCAACCGGGTCAGCAAGCGCCTGGCGTCCGCGGTGCCGGTGAAGTTCGGCAGAGGCTCCTTCACGGTCGATGGAGTGGTGTATGCCCACGCTCGAACGGCAATGCTGGCCGCCGGAGAGAACCCGCTGGAGCGACGGTTCTCGCTGGTGATGATCGCCGGGCTGGACGCCGCCTCGACTCTGCGCCGCTCCGCTGCTGGTCGAGAAGGACCGGCGAGCTGCGGAGGTCGTCGTCCTGCCGGCGGGTTCTTCGGCCCGGTCGCTTGTCGTGGACAGACCGTGATCCCTTTTCACCCCGCCCCTTACGGGGCTCGGCCGCCAGGCAGCTCACGCTGCTCGGCGAGCCCGGTCGGTTGTTTTCGCCTTGCGGAGAAAAACTTGCCTAAAGCAAGCGACCGCGTGCCATTTACTTGAAGAGTGCAAATACCGGGCGAGTGATTCTGTTTTTTGCGGAATCTGCTTGCTTTGTTTTCCTGACGCGCGATACCTTCGCGCTAGGACGTGGTTTGAATTGTGAATGAATCGGCTGCTCCGCCTGCCGACGAGAGCCTGCCTGAACACCCCACCCCCAGTCCCTCTTTCCACCCTCCTGAGGGACATTTGACGTCTGGAGGATCGAGGAATGCAAGCTGCCTGCATCACCCGCGGTGGATGGATTCTCGCCATCGGTCTGGTCTGCCTGCTGCCCCAGTCCGGTCGGGCTGGCGAGGTCAAACTGCCGGGGGGCGAATCCCTCCAGAACGTCGATTTCGAACGGCACGTCATGGGCCTGTTCGGCGGATCGGCTGCAACAGCGGCTCCTGCCACGGCTCGTTCCAGGGCAAGGGCGGCTTCCGGCTGTCGCTGTTCGGCTACGATCCCGAAAAGGATTTCCGCGCCCTGACCCGCGAGACCCTTGGCCGGCGCATCAACCCGGTCGATCCCGATAGCAGCCTGCTGCTGCTCAAGGCGACCGGGCAGGTGCCAGCACGACGGCGGCAGCCGCTTCGGCACGGACTCGCTGGCAGTATCAGTCTTCCGCGAATGGATCGCGCAAGGGCGCCGAACTGGAACAAGGGCAGCGGCGAGGTCGAGTCCATCAGCGATCAACCCGCCGGAGTACGCTTTCGCGAAGCCAGGGCAGACCGGCGCAGCTGCCGGTCACGGCCAGCTTCGCCGACGGCAGCCGAGGAGGACATCACGCCGCTTCTGCGACTTCCGCACCAACGACGACGCCGTCGCCGAGGTGAGCTCGCTCGGCCAGGTCAAGGCTCGCGCAGGCCGGGCGACACGGCGATCGATCGTCTCCTACCGCGGCAACGTCCTGCCCGTCCGCGTCCTGGTGCCCGGCGAGCTGCCGGCCGGGTTCCAGTATCCGAACGTGCCGGAGGTCAACTACATCGATCGCGAAGTGTTCGCCAAGCTCCGCCGGCTGAACATGGTGCCGTCGGACCTGTCGAGCGACACCGAATTCCTCCGCCGCGTCACCATCGACACCATCGGCACGCCTGCCGACGCCGGAGGAGGTGCGCGCCTTCCTGGCCGACAAGCGCCCGGACAAGCGGACGAAGAAGATCGACGAGCTGCTGGCCCACCCGATGCACGCCGCCCTGTGGGCGACCAAGTTCTGCGACATCACCGGCAACAACACCGACTCGCTGGAAAACCCGCAGCAGCAGAAGGCCAAGCGCAGCCAGAGTGGCACGACTGGTTCCGCAAACGCATGGCCGAGAACATGCCCTACGACGAGATCGTCACGCGGCATCCTCACCGCCACCAGCCGCGAGGGCAAGACCGCCGAGGAATGGATCAAGCAGGTCAAGGCGATCGACGAGGCGGTCGCGAAGGGCTTCGACACGCCCCTATGCCGAGCGCGCAGACGCTCGATCTGTTCTGGCGGCGGCAGCAGGCACGTGCCGTCGAGCAGTGGGGCGAGAAGACGGCCGCCGCGTTCCTGGGCGTCCGCCTGGAATGTGCCCAGTGCCACAAGCACCCGTTCGACCGCTGGACCCAGGCCGACTACCGCGCGTTCGCCAACATCTTCGCCAGGTGACCGTCGCGCGTGTCGCCCGAAGTCGAAGAAGGCTGGTCGACGCGGAGAACGCCGAGCCGCGGCGGCACGAAGCGCCAAGAACAACGCCAGATCAACCTGGTCCGCGAAGTCTTCATCGTCGGCCACGGCCGCAAGACGCGATGCTGCGCACCCCGACACCGGCGCGACGCTGCCCGCCAAAGGCCCTGGGCGGCCCGAAATTCAAGGTCGAAAGGGCAAGGACCCGCGCGTCGCGCTGTTCGACTGGATGCGCTCGCCGGACAATCCGTTCTTCGCCCGCAGCTTCGTCAACCGCGTCTGGGGCCACTATTTCGGCGTCGGCATCGTCGATCCGGTCGACGATTTCTCGCTGGCCAATCCGCCGTCCAACGCCAAGCTGCTCGACGCCCTGGCCAAGGACTTCATCGAGCACAAGTACGACATCCGCCACATCGAGCGGACGATCCTGCTGTCGCCGGACCTATCAGCTTCGACCTCGACGCCCAACGCCACCAACAAGTTCGACCGCAACAACTACTCGCACAGCTTACGTCCGGCCGATGATGGCCGAGGTGGTGGTGGACGTGCTCAACTCCGCCCTGGGCGTGACCGAGAACTTCGGCACCGAAGCCCCGCCGGGCATGCCGGGCCATCGAGGTCGGCGCCAGCCGCTTGCAGAACCAGGACGTGCGCCTACGCCTTCCGCATCTTCGGCCGGCCGCCGCGCACCACGGCCTGCGACTGCGAACGGGCCATGGAGCCGGCCCTGCCGCAGACGCTGTATCTGCATGACCGATCCGAGCCTGCTGGCCAAGCTCAGCGCAACCGACCGGCCGCCTGCAACGCTGCTCAAGACCAAGATGACCGACGACGAGGTCCTGGACGAGCTGTTCCTGGCGACGCTGACGCCGCCTGCCGACCGAGCGGAGAACAGGCCAGCTTCGCCGACCATCCGGCCGAAGACGACGGACCGCGACGGCGGCCTTCACCGACACGCTGTGGGCGCTGATCAACACGCGGGAATTTATTTTGAATCATTGGGAGGCCCGTGCAGCCGCAACCGCGGTGTGATACGGGCTGGAATCCGATCGCGCGAACCACTGATCGCTAGCGGGGACAGTCATGCTGCCTGACGCACCTCCTGCGGGGATTCGGGGCTAAACGAGCCTGTCCGAGGAACGGACTCGACTGAGGACCACACCATGGCACGCTGGACGGATTGCGAAGGCTTCCATCGCCGCGACTTCCTCAAGGTCGGCGCCGCCGGGCTGCTCGGCCTGACCCTGCCGCAACTGCTGCGGCTGGAGGCCCAGGCCGGCCGACGGCCGACGACGCCACCAGGACGCGCAAGGCCAAGTCCGTCATCATGGTCTGGCTGGGCGGCGGCCCGGCCACCATCGACATGTGGGACCTCAAGCCCAACGCCCCCGAAGGCATCCGCGGCGAGTTCAAGCCGATCGACACCAACGCCGACGGCGTCGAGATCTCCGAGCACCTGCCCAAGATGGCCAGCGTCGATCGACAAGGCCACCATCGTCCGCTCGCTGGCCCACACGATCCCGTCGCACGGCCCGGCCACCGTCTTCATGACCACCGGCAACAAGCCGACGCCCGCGCTGCAGTATCCCGCCCTCGGCTCGCTGGCCACCAAGCTGCTGCCGGCCGACAAGCGGCGTGCCGCCGTACGTCACCTTCAGCGAGCTGCGCAACGGCTCGCGCGGGCACAGGCCGGCTACCTCGGCACCGCCTACAACCCGTTCATCGTCGAAGGCGCGCCGGCGGCAAGGCGACGGCAAGCGGCAAGGGCGCGGCGGCAACCCTCCGCGTCCGCGGCATCACGCTGCCGACCGGCTTCACCCTGGAAGAACTCGAAAACCGCGACAAGCTGCTGCGCAGGCTTCGACAACGACCTTCCAGAGCGCTCGACAAATCGCCGACCTGGTCGACGGCCTCGACGCCTTCCACCAGCAGGCCCTGGAAATCCTGCGCTCCGACAAGACCCGGAAGGCCTTCGACCTGGACCAGGAAGCCGGCAAGCGCTGCGCGACAGCTACGGCAGCACGCCGTTCGGCCAGGGCGCGCTGGCGGCCCGCCGGCTGATCGAGGCCGGCGTCCGCTTCGTCACCGTCAGCCTCGGCGGCTGGGACACGCACGGCCAAGAACTTCGAGAGCCTGCAAGACCCGCCTGCTGCCGCAGCTCGATCAGGCGCTGTCGGCCCTGATCGAGGACCTGGACGACCGCGGCATGCTCGACAACACCATCGTCTACTGCGCCGGCGAGTTCGGCCGCACGCCGAAGATCAACCAGAACGCCGGCCGCGACCACTGGGCCCGCTCGATGGCGGTCGTGCTGGCGGGCGGCGGCTTCAAGCGCGGCTACGTCCACGGCACCACCGACGCCCAGGGCATGGCCCCGCCACCGACCCCTGCACGCCGGACGACGTGTCCGCCACGATCTTCCAGCAGCCTCGGCATCGACCCGCACACCGAGCTGCAGACCGCCACCGGCCGGCCGATCCAGCTGTTCCGCGAAGGCAAGGTCGTCGAGAAGCTGCTGGCCTGATGCTCGCGTCCTGGCCGAGGAGCAGGTTGCTTGCCTGCTCCTCGGCTTCTCATCTTTTTTCATTTCCAGCCAATCTCTCGGCAACCCTATCTCGTCTGTGTCTTGTCCCGGGTGATTAGAAAATTGGGAAAAGCACCTGGGAAAAGAGTTGCGTGCAATCCCAACAAAAGGGTATGCTTCCCTGTTGAATCTGTCAGAGGGAAGAGCCCGTTTGGTGCCTGCTATTGGTCGATCACACTGGGAGGACGAGTCAAGATGAAGTCGTACAGCGGCTTGCTGCTGGTTCTGGCGTTCGGTCTGGGAACCCTGATGGCGATTCCCGCACCGGCGGCCGACCCGGTCAGTAAGGAACAGATCAGCAAGCTCATCGAGAAGATGGGCAGCGGTGATTTCGAGGATGCGAGAAGGCCACCGAGCAACTCGACGCCATCGGCATTCCCGCTTGGAATTGCTGCGCAAATCGGTCAAGAGCGACGACGCCGAAGTGCGCGGCCGGTGCGAAGACCTGGTCGCCAAGATCGAGAAACGCCAGGAGAGCAGCAAGATTCTCGCCCCCACCAAGGTGAACCTGGTCTACAAGGACACTCCTGTGGCCGAGGCCGTCAAGGACTTCGCCAAGAAGAGCGGCTATTCGCTCAGTCTGCTGGACCCCCAGGGCAAACTCAAGAACCGCAAGATGAGTTTGAACACCGGTGACGTTCCCTTCTGGCAGGCCTTCGACCTGTTCTTGGTGGGAAGCCGGCGTGGTCGAGGCGACCTCCGACGACGTTCAGAAGTTGATGCCCCAACCGCAACCGGGTCCCACTCGTTTTCGGTCCCGGCCCGTTTGTGCCGCTCCCGAACATCGTGGTGCCTCCTGGCGGTCTCGTTCCGCCCCCTCCGCCCGTTCCCCCGGTCAAACCGATCCTTCCCGGTGTGCAGCCCAGGCCGGCCGTGCCGCCTGCGCAACAGCCCGAGCGCGTTCCGCTCCCTCCACCTGATGCCCCGGTCAAGCCGATCCGTCCTGGTGTGCAGCCCAAGCCGGCCGTGCCGCCTGCGGAACAACAGCCCGAGCGCGTTCCGAACAAGGAGCCGCAGGCCCAGCAGGCTCCGCCGCAGCAAGCGGTGCCGCCCGTGGCCCAGGTGCAGGCTCAGGTCCAGGTTCAGATTCGACCCGCCATCCTTCCTCCCCAGGCGCGGCAAGGTGGAGCCGGCTTCGGTGGGCTGATCTCGGTGGGCCAGGAGCTCCCTTCCCTGGCATGCCCGGCCTTGTTGGCCCTGGCGGTGTGCCTAAACCAGATCACCCTGATCGATGGCAAACCGACGAAGGAGCCGACGGACTACAGCACTGCGGTCCGCGTCCGCACCTCCGACCACGTCAAGAAGCAGGCCAAGCCGGCCGAGAACGAAATCCTCATGGGGCTGCAGCTCACCCCCGAACCCAGGCTGCAATGGCAGCAACTGGTGTCCGTCCGCGTGGAGAAGGCCATCGACGACCAGGGCCAGAAACTGACCCAGGTCATGGTCGCAGCCCCGATCCTGACGGTTCCTGGGGCGGTTTCGGCATCGCCGGCTTCGGTGGCGGTTTGGCCGGCTTCCAGGGCATGCCGTTCGGCCTCGCCGACCAGTATGCCGAGTACCGTCTGAAGAAGGGCGAGAAGGCCAGCAAGAGCCTCAAGGAAGTCTCCGGCGTGGTCAGCGCCCAGGTTCTGGTCCCCACTGAGGCCCTGACGGTGCACAACATCATGAAGATGGCCAACAAGGAAACGAAGGGCAAGGACGGCACGGGCGCCGAAGGTTCTGCAAGTCGCCAAGGCCGCCAACGGTCAGGTTCGCGTTCGCTTCGAGTTCGACGGAGCCAACCCGTTCGGTGGATTTCAGGGCGGGGTCTTCCCGGGCAATCCAGGCATCCAGATCGTCCCCTTGCCGGCACCGCCTCTGCCCATCGTTCCACCGGCTCCACCCAACCCGGCTCCCAGGAAGCAGGCACCACAAGGGAAGGGCGAGGCTCCCCAGGGAGAGCAACAAGCGGCCAAGGCCCCACCGCCGGTCCAGGCTCAGCCTGCCATTGCGCCGCGGCGCCAGGTCCAGATCCAGATTGGAGTTGGCGGTTTCGGCTTCCCGGCCGCGCCGGTGTGACAACGGGTTTACCCTGGTTGACGACAAGGGCAACGTCCTGCAAGCGGTTGGTTTCAACCAGCAGTTCCGTCAGAACGGCAACGTCCTCAAGATGGAGTACGTCCTGACCTTCCAGTTGCAGAAGGGCAACGAGGCGGCGAAACTGGTTTACTCGACCAGCAAGGCCACCACGATCGACATCCCCTTCACTCTGAAGGACGTCACGATTCCCTGACGCCGTGTCGGGTTGCAAAGCCCGAGCAGGCGACTGAACGGCTTCCGGTCCCGAGTGGACTGGAAGCCGTTCGCGTTTCAGCAGCCTGCTGGATAGCGATACAGTCGGGCCGCCAACCACTCCAGGCCGCCATTCTCTTCCAACGGGTGCTCGAAGTGCCAGATGCGGTCCAGCGGCCAGAGTTCGTCGCCGAGCGGCCAGGGTTGAAAGGGTTGCTCGCCCAGCACCGCGACCAGTTTGCTGCTGTCCATGCGACAATCGCCGGCACGAGGAGGGATCGGCCCCGCCTCGCGGCGCGGAATCCCCTTCAGCAGCTGGGCCTCGTAGCCGCCCACCCGATTGATCACCTGGGCGATCTGGTAAAGCGTGATGCCGCGCGGCCCTCCCGCGTGAAACAACCCGGCCGCGTCATTGGCCAGGAAACGCTCGAAGACTCGGTTAAGGTCGTCCAGTCGGAGGTGCAGCATCGCACCTCGTCGAAATAGAAGCGCGGCAGGCCGGTTGTTGAAGGCGACTGGATCCAGTCGATTGCTCCGGCGTGGCGATTGAAACTTGGCCCCATGGGCAGCGAGATGGCGGCAGGATCGCCGCGTCCGGGTCGGACGTCATGGACCTCGCGTTCGCCTGCCGCCATGGTCTTGCCGTAGACCGTGACCGGGTCCACCGGATCGCTTTCGGCGTAGGGTCGGCCGGCCAGGCCGGAAAAGACCAGGTCGGACGAGAGGTGAACGAGGCGGGCCCCGAAGTCTCGGGCCAACCGCGACACGTTAGCGGCGCCAGGACGTTGGTCCGCTCGGCCATGACCGGGTCGAGTTCACACGATTTCAGGGCACAGTTGCCGGTCGTGTTCAGGACGGAGCGAAAGCCGTGCTTGTGGAACAGGTCGGTCAGGCCGTCGCGATCCTCGGTGTCCAGCGGAGTGACGGCCGGCCCGACCATCTGCCAGGTCGCCGTCGGTCGAATGCCGACAACCTGCCCGGGATACTTGGCCAGGAAGTGGGCCAGTGCGTTGAAGCCCGCCACACCGGTAATCCCCGTGAGCAGCAGCGGCAAACGATTCGGCGGCAGTTTCGTGGACATTCTCAAGACGTTTCACGGGCCACTACAATTCTGTTCCGAAAGCCGCTTGCGGCTTCGCGAGGGTCGCCTGTTGCGCGAAGCCGCAAGCGGCTTTCGGAACAAACTCTAAAAGGGGATCTCGTCCTCGTCCTTGCGAAACCCCGCGTATGGAGCCTTTCCTCCGAAACCAACCTGGCGTGCGGCCGGCTCGTCAGTTCGTTGCGGTTGATGTCGAACTGCTTCAGCGCCCAGTCCCAGTTCCAGTGCTGCTGTCCATGAAGTGCATGACGAGCAGGTTCTTGAGTTCCTCGATCTCCGCGAAGCTGTAGCCGTCGGTCGAGGCGACGACCGTTCGATGTCGAGATGTGGTCGCGGATGTCGGCGTGCCAGCGATCGATCAGCCGCCGGCGCAGCGTCGGCGTCGGGCGCCTTGAAGTGCAGCACCAGGTCGAGCCGGCCCGGCCGTTTGAATGCCCGGTCGATCAGGTCCAGCGAGCAGTTGGTGGTGAAGACGAAGACCACGCCCTCGTTGACCTGCGATGCCGTCCATCGCGGTCAGGAAGACAGCCTGGTCCTCGGTCTCGGCGATCTTGTCGCGGTCGCGCAGGGCCAGGTCCATGTCGTCGAAGAAGACGATGCCGCGGCGCTCGACGCTGAACAGGTCCTCGATGCTGTCGTGGCCGCGGGCCTGGCGGTAGTTGTCGGGCGTGACCAGGCGATATTCCCAGCGGCGCTGGCGGCACGCTTCCCAGATCCAGCGGCAGGCCATGGTCTTGCCGTTGCCCGGCGAGCCCGGTCAGCAGCACGCCGCGCTTGGCCCGGCCGCCGTAGACCTTGATGCGTTCCAGGTTGGCCCCGTCCAGATAGCCGATGGTGTTCTTCCACAGCTGGTCGAGCTGGTCTTTCGGCAGCACCGGCGGCTGGCTGGGCGGCTCGTCGTCGCGGCGGCAGCGCAGAGCGATCTTGTACAGCCGGCGATAGTCCTTGCTGATCGACGGCGACGAAATCCAGCCCCCAGCAATTGCTGTGGTCGTTGTGGACGAAGCGGACGCGGACAAAGCGAACGCCCTCGATGTCGTAGAGGCGCATGCCCATCTGGATGCCGGGGCTGGTGTGGCGGCCGTCGGGGTCCCAGTCGCGGACCAGGACGCCGTCGATGGGCGCCAGCTCGCGGCGGCGCGCGGCCTTGATCAGCGGCACGTAGAACTCATCCATGTCCACGGCGACGGGATCGAGCGAAGCCGGCCTCGCGGGCGACGTTCGAGGAGATAGCGATGGTCGGCAGCGTATTGTTTGAGCTGGCTGTCCATGGTGGGTTGACACTCGCGGCCTTGGTGTGGTTCGTTTGCTCTTATAGTACGTGACAGGTCAATGAGCCGGCAACCGGAGCCCAGGAAGGATGCCAGGATCAATCCACGAGAGTCAAAACGGAACCAGACTGGAGGGATTGCCTGGTTGCCCGGGGCCCGGTTTCTTCGGTGGCACGAGCTGGACCAGTCGCGGCTCCGAGTGCCATTTCACCTTGTCCTTGCCCGCCGTCCCTTCCACGGTCAAGTGCCAGTTGCCGGGTTCCAGCCCCTTGACCGGAATCTCCACGAACAGGGGCAAGGAGGCAGCCCAGTCGAGTTTCCACTTCTCCGGCGTCGGCTGCAAGGCGGGCCAAAGCGGCACTGTCTTCTTTGCCGCAACCTTACCGAAGGGGTTGAAACGTTCCATGATCAGCGTGGCGCTCCTTGACGTGTTCGCGCGACCGCGCGCCAGCCAGAAATAGAGCTGTCCGGGGCGCGTGCCGAGGTCCTGCAAGTAGGCAGCGAACCCGTCGGGCCGGCCGGTCAGCTTCCTGCCAGTCCGCGATGCCGCCAATCAGGCGAACGGTCTCCGCCATAGCGTCCCGAGACTGCCGGGCTTCTCGTCACGGTAGGCCTGCGCCAGGGCCGGTAACGACTCCTTCCGGAACTCCGTCGCCGGTGCAAGGGCCGGGCTGATCTCACGCACCGCCAGGGCGGCCAGGCCTGTGGTCGCGCTTGGGCCCGCAGCAGGGAACCCAGCCGTTTCAACGTGGCCCCTGTTCCCCGGCGTCCAGGGGCGTCTTGGGACCGTGCAGCGTTGGATGGGCCGTCAGCAACTGCAGCGCCCGGCGTCGGGAGCCTTCCAGATGCCGTTCGTCCAGGGCAATTTCAACGAGGAACTTTCGGCCGGCAGGCGAGCCCAAGGTCGGCCGTTCCAGACCAAGGCAATCGCCCCCGTTGATTTCGGCGTACAGTTCCCCGGCCCGCCAGCAATCCGCCAGCACGCCGCTGTCGAGCACCCACAAAAACGGCAGGCGTTCCAGATCACCCCAGCCGCGTTCCCGCAGGTCCTGCGCCTCCCCCGGCGACAGCCGTGGACACCCTGTCGAGGTTCGCCAGCCGGCGGCCCGAGGCCGATTCCTGCAACTCGCGGCGATGCCGTTCGATCCAGTCGAGCAGGCCTGGTTGCGCCGCGTGGGACAGGGGCAGATCGCGAGCCCGCTGCAGCCGCTGAACCTCCACCAATTCGTCCCGCACCCGGCCAAGCTTTCTTCCCACGGGCTCGCGTTACGGCGCTGCGGAAGCGAAAAATGCCAGGTTCACCCAAGGACAGCGGACGATAGATGCCGTTGTTCCGCCTCAGGCAAATAATCCCGGTTGCGGCTGCGAACCGATAAGTTGGGCACCTCGCTGGTTCCGAGGTCAGGAACAGGCAAGCCACGGCCACGTTTTTCCAGCAGATGATCTCGGTATCCTCTGCCAAGAAGGTAAGCAAGCCATCGACCCGAATTACCTGCGCCGGGCTGGAGTTTGCCCTTCAAACAGCGTTCACCCTGAAAGCGGCCCGGTTGCCGGTTGGGTTGGTCGGAACTGGTGACAACGACAGTATGGGCCTGGTAGGCCAGTTTGCGCAGCGACAGAGCGGAGGAACTGGACCGGCCTGGGCGAGACGGAGTGACCGAGATGGCCAGACAACGAGGCCAACGAGCCAGGAAACACATACCGTCCTCAAAGCCGGAAGTGTTTCCCCCTATTTACTACCCTCCTATTGTCGGAAGGGCAAACGAGGCCCATTGCAAGGGATCGAGTTGGCGGCCGGAGCGTTGACCGCACAGGGCTGACCGGCCCTATCATGGCCCACAGAAGGACTCGCCCGAGACTCGCATCCGTCAACCTTAACTCGACGAGGTCACTTTCATGGCTGCAAGCGACACTGAAGCGGCCCACGACGCCGGCCATCAAGCAGACCAAACTGCTCATCGACAACAAATGGGTCGACCCGGTCGACGGCGGCACGTTCGAGACCTTCAACCCGGCCACCGGCGAGGTGATCGCCAAGGTCGCCGCCGCCGGCACCGCCGACGTCGACCAGGCCGTCAAGGCCGCCCGGCAGGCCCTGGAAACCGGCCCCTGGAAGAAGATGGACGCCGCCGACCGCGGCCGGCTGCTGTTCAAGCTGGCCGACCTGATCGAGAGAACAGCCGACGAGCTGGCCGCCCTGGAATCGCTCAACTGCGGCAAGACCATCACCGACTCGCACGGGCGACATGCAAGGCGTCGTCAACACGCTCCGCTATTACGCCGGCTGGGCCGACAAGATCGAAGGCACGCACCGTGCCCGTCCGCGGCAACTTCCTGTCGCTACACGCTGCGGCAGCCGGTCGGCGTCGTCGGCCAGATCATTCCCTGGAACTTCCCGCTGCTGATGCTGGCCTGGAAATGGGGCCCGGCCCTGGCCTGCGGCAACACGATCGTGCATGAAGCCGGCCGAGCAGACGCCGCTGACCGGCCCTGCGCATGGCCGAGCTGGCCCTCGAAGCCGGCTTCCCGCCGGCGTCATCAACATCATCAACGGCTTCGGCGAGACCGCCGGCGCCGCCCTGGTGCGTCCATCCCGACGTCGACAAGATCGCCTTCACCGGCCACGTCGATACCGCCAAGATCATCCAGAAGGCCGCCGCCGACACGCTGAAGCGGACGCACGTTCGAGCTGGGCGGCAAGAGCCCCAACGTCATCTTCGCCGACTGCCGACATGGACGAGGCCGTCGCCGGCGCCTTCCACGCCATCTATTTCCACGGCGGCCAGTGCTGCACCGCCGGCAGCCGGCTGTTCGTCGAAGAGAAGATCCGCGACGAGTTCGTCGAACGCCTGGCCGACAAGGCCAAGAAGCGCAAGGTCGGCGATCCGCTCGACCCGACCACCGAGCAGGGCCCGCAGGTCTCGCAGGAGCAGCTGGACAAGATCCTCGGCTACGTCGACATCGGCCAGAAGCAAGGGGCCAAGCTGGTCGCCGGCGGCAAGCGCGTCGGCGCAGCAAGGGCTACTTCGTCGAGCCGACGATCTTCGACAACGTCAAGGACGAGATGGCCATCGCCAAGGACGAAATCTTCGGCCCGGTCGTCAGCGTGCTGCCGTTCAAGAACGTCGACGAAGTGATCGAGCGGGCCAACAGCACCTACTACGGCCTGGCCGCGGCGATCTGGACCAAGGACATCGACAAGGCCCATCTGTACGCCAAGCGAGGTCAAGGCCGGCACGGTGTGGGTCAACTGCTACCACGTCGTCGACACGACGACGCCGTTCGGCGGCTTCAAGATGTCCGGCCAGGGCCGCGAGAACGGCGAGGCGGCGCTGGAGCACTACACCGAGATGAAGACGGTGACCGATCAAGCTGGGGTAAGGTCATCTGGTGTCGCTCACCAACGCCGATTCATCGTTTTTGCGTCCAGAGGACGCGAAACGATAAATCGGTTTGCATTGTCTGGGCAATTCAGCAAGACTCCATTGACTTTGTCGATAATTCGGAAGAGACGCAAACTCCGGGTGCGAGGAAAGTACGGTTTTTTCTTGTTCTGCCGGCCAGGGGCGTCCGATTCTAGTTGTGTTGAATGCGGCGGACGTGACAATAACACGGGCCGCATCATCTGCGAATGGCCGGTCGGCTGTACCTGGGGACGGGGTTTTACGGACAGGTCAGCCCCAGCACCTTGAACCGGTGCCTGGTTCCGGAAGAAATCCGTGAAAGGAGTCGCGATGAAACGGTTCGGCTTGCTGGTTTGCGCCTGCTGCTCACGCCGCCGGACAGCCAGGCCAGCGCGAGCTGGGGCGCGGTCTTACAGCGGTTATCAACCCTGCTAGAACATCTTCGCAAAACGCTACAAGAGCCTGACCTCCGAAGAGGAGCGGTTGCAGAAGTTCTGGCACGACTATTATAACGCCCTCAAGAACTACTACTTCGCCCT